>NZ_CP034444.1:0-1200000 GCF_003952385.1 Mesorhizobium sp. M1D.F.Ca.ET.043.01.1.1 | reverse complement strand
CCATTGACGCTGGCCAGCCGCGACCCGACCGAGAATGCCGCTTCGGGCTGGGCGCTGGCTGTGGCTGTCGTGCCGATCACCGGCGGCGCCATCATCGAGGCGGCGAAATAGAGCGTGCCCAGCTTCTTCAGCGACACCTGGACGGCGTTGTAGGGTAGCTTGCCTGCCTCGAATCGGCTGCCGGCCGCTATGGAACTGACCCCCGAATAGCGCCCGGGCACGACCTGCACGACCGCCTTGCTGCCGGTCGGCGCGATGTTGGTTCCCTGTTGCTGCACGGCGACGGACGTGATTCCGTTGTCCTTCAGCGTCGTCAGCACCGCCTGCTGGGCATTGTTGATGTTGGCGGCGGCGGTGATGGCGGCGAGGTCGACGATCGACTGCGCGGCGCGGCGTTCGTTGTAGAGCGAGCCCTCGTCGACGGCGAAAGCGGTCAGCGCCAGCGCCACCGGCGTGCAGAGCGCGGTC
Organism: Mesorhizobium sp. M1D.F.Ca.ET.043.01.1.1; assembly: GCF_003952385.1. Taxonomy (NCBI): domain Bacteria; kingdom Pseudomonadati; phylum Pseudomonadota; class Alphaproteobacteria; order Hyphomicrobiales; family Phyllobacteriaceae; genus Mesorhizobium; species Mesorhizobium sp. M1D.F.Ca.ET.043.01.1.1. The sequence continues at coordinate 1,199,532 of NZ_CP034444.1, read as the reverse complement.
ATGACCGCGAAATTGCCACGCCTGTCGGCGATCAGCCGTCGCGCTGCGTCCACCAGAGCAATTCCAGGAAAAGTGTGAAACGGTTTTCCGTCCGGAACTGCGTCAGAAAAAAGAGCTAGAGCGGTTCTGCGTTTCCAGGAAACGATGACCCGCTCCAGTCCCCCCTTGGAGCTGCGCATCATATGCCTCCGACCCGGATCGTCGACTGACGCTGGATCGTGGTGCCCGGCAGCGGCAGCGTCCGGAACAGATTCCAGATCGGCAGGTTGCGCGCATCATAGCTGACGGACACGACGAACTGGCTGCCGTCGACGGCGCTGTCCTTGGCGTCGACCGTCAGCTTGTTGGGGTCGACAAAGGGATAACCTGCAACGTCGTGGGTGATGAAATCGGTGACCAGCGCCTGCCGCTCCGTCTGGTTGAGGCCGGCAATCGCCGTCCGTGCCGCGTCGGCGGCGATCTGCTGGACCGAATGACTGGCGCCGAAATAGATTCCGTATGCAACCATTCCGAGCAAAAGCAGGATGAAGATCGGCGCCAGCATGGCGAATTCGACCGCCGACGTGCCGGCGGCGTCAGCCCGGAAACAAGACCAAGGAGCGAGGAATTTTCGGTTCTTCAGCATGCTGCGGAGAATGCCAAAACCTGCCTGCAAAAACCGAAAACGGCTGGAACAACCGAAAGATGCACCAAGTTGAACGGCGGGTTTAAGCTTTAGATTTCGCTGTTTTAGCGAGGCCCTGCTCACTCAACGTCAAGCAGTGGGCAGTTGAAATAAGATTTCGCTCTGTCTAGTCTCCCGCCACCAAGCTGCCGGAAGGGACCGGCGGCACGCTCAAAAGGAACCCGTTGACGGTTCCAGGGCGGCAACACTCAAGGCGTGGTTGAGGGGCCGCGCCAAAAGGGAGAGACTTCATGCTGAAAAACCTGCTGAAGGCGACCGTGTTCGCCACCACCATGGCCTTGGCGACCGGGGCCTTCTACACGCCCGCCTTCGCCGAGACCGTGTACAACCGCGGAGCCGCCGCCGAGGCGGAGACGGTCGATCCTCACAAGACGTCGACGGTCTACGAAGCCGACATCATACGTGACCTGTTCCAGGGTCTCGTCATGCATGACCAGAAGACGAACCTCATTCCGGGCGCTGCCGAAAGCTGGACGGTGTCCGACGACGGCACTGTCTATACCTTCAAGCTGCGCAAGGACGGCCTCTGGTCGGATGGCAGCCCGGTGACGGCGGACGACTTCGTCTACTCGTTCCATCGACTGGAAGATCCGGCCACCGCTGCCGAATACGCTTCCATGCTCTATCCGGTGAAGGGCGCCGAGGACTTCAACACCAAGAAGGGCAAAGCCGAGGATATGGGCGTGAAGGCGGTCGACGCCAACACGCTGCAAGTGACGCTGAAGGGTCCGACGCCCTATTTCCTGGAAATGCTGACCCATCAGGCGACCTATCCGGTCAACAAGGCTTCCATGGACAAGCTAGGCGCCGACTGGATCAAGCCGGGCAAGCTGGTCTCCAACGGCGCCTATATGCTGACGGAGTGGGTTCCCAACGACCATATGAAATTGGTCAAGAATCCGAAGTTCTGGGACGTCGCGAGCGTCAAGCTCGACGTGGTCAACTACATCCCGACCGAGGATCGCTCGTCTGCGATGAAGCGCTTCGAGGCCGGCGAACTCGACAGCTATGGTGACCTGCCGACCGAACAACTCGCCGATCTCAAAACCAAATTCGGTGACCAGGTCCGTGTGGGGCCATATCTCGGTACCTACTATTATGCGGTCAAGACCGACAAGGCGCCTTGGGACAATGTCGAGCTGCGTAACGCCATCTCGATGGCGATCGATCGCGACTTCCTCGCCGAGAAGGTCTGGCAGAACTCGATGCTGCCCGGCTATTCGATGGTGCCTCCGGGCGTCGAGGGCTACACGCCGGCACTGGCCAAATACGCCGACATGCCGCAGATCGACCGCGAGGACGCGGCCAAGAAGATCCTGGAGAAGCTCGGCTATACACCCGAGCATCCGTTGAAGATGGAGATCCGCTACAACACCTCGGAGAACCATAAGAACACGGCGGTCGCCATCCAGGAACAGCTGAAGCCGCTCGGCGTCGAGGTGACGCTGCTCAACACCGACACCAAGACCCACTACAGCTTCCTCGAGCAGAAGGGCAATTACGACGTTGCCCGCGCCGCCTGGATCGCCGACTATAAGGATCCGGAGACCTTCCTCGGCATCTCGCGCAAGGCAAGCGGCAACAACTACTCGAACTACAACAGCCCGGCCTACGAGGCCGCGATGGACAAGGCGGCCGCCGCCGGCGGCAAGCCTGAGGAACGCATGAAGGACCTCGCCGAGGCCGAGCGCATCCTCGTCGACGATGTCGGCCAGATCCCGCTGCTCTACTACAGCTACCACGACATCGTTTCCTCGAAGCTGCATGGCTTCGATGACAATGTGATGGACATCCATCCGTCCCGCTTCATCTCCAAGGACTGATAAGCAACCTTGGCCGTGCCGCCGCTCTATTTTGGGAGCGGCGGCCGCGGTCTGTCGTCGTGCCGGGCCGAAAGTCGGATTGGATTTTCAGGCTGCCCGGTGCGAAGATCAGAGATGCCAGCGCGCCACGGTCTCGTCTGGAGAGCTGTCGCCCTGGCTGAAGCGGGGCGCCGATGCTGCGTTATGTCTTCCGGCGGCTGTTGACCGCCATCCCGACGCTATTCGTCATCGTGACGGTGGCGTTCTTCCTGATCCGTGTCGCGCCAGGCGGCCCGTTCAACCAGGAGCGGGGCTTGAGCCCCGAGATCAGGGCCAATCTCGAAGCCCAGTTCGGCCTCGACGATCCGCTCTGGCTGCAATATGTCCACTATCTCGGCAATCTTTTGCGCGGCAATTTCGGCCCGAGCTACAATCTGCCTGACTTCACCGTCACGGAGCTCTTCGCCAAGGGCCTGCCGATCTCGGTGCAGATCGGCACTTCGGCGCTCGTGCTGGCGCTGCTGCTGGGGAGCATCCTCGGCACCATCGCGGCGCTCAACCAGAACAAAATAGCCGACTATTCCGTGATTGCCTTGGCCACCGCCGGCAGCACTATCCCGACCTTCGTCATCGCCCCGGTGATCCAGCTCGTCTTCGGGCTGTCCTGGAAGCTGTTGCCGATCGGCGGCTGGGGTGACGGCGCCTTGATCAACAAGGTCGGGCCGGTGCTGACGCTTGCCCTGCCGCAGATCGCCATCGTCGCCCGCCTGATGCGCGGCTCGATGATCGAGAGCTTGCGCTCGCACCATATCCGCACGGCCCGCGCGCTCGGTCTCTCGGACTGGTCGGTGGTGGTCAAGCATGCGCTGCGCGGCGCCGTCCTGCCGATCGTCTCCTTTACCGGTCCGGCGGCTGCGGCGCTGCTCACCGGCTCGATCATTGTCGAAACCATCTTCTCCATTCCGGGCGTCGGCCGCTATTTCGTCGATGCCGCGCTCAACCGCGACTACACGCTGGTCATGGGTACCGTGGTGGTGATCGCGGTCTTCACCATCGTCTTCAACCTGATCGTCGATCTTCTCTACGCGGTCGTCGACCCGAGGGTGCGCTATGACTGACCTTGCCGTAGCCGTTCCGGAGCCGATCGTCGGCCGCTCGCTCTGGGGCAATGCCTGGGCGCGACTGAAGCGCAACCGCGCCGCCATGTTCAGCCTTTACTATCTGGCGTTCATTGCCGTCATCAGCGTGTTCGGCCCGATGGTCGCGCCGCATGAATACACCACCATCTACGGCGACTACGTGCGCACACCGCCGAGCCTCTCGGCCTACCCCAAGCCCGACATGATCCAGACCGCGCTGACCGACGCCATCAAGCGCATGCGCGTCGACATTAAGGAGTGGCACCAGGACGGCAGCCGGGTGATCGTGACGGTCACGTCCAAGAAGCCGATAGACGACCGCTACACCCGTTATCTCGATCGTTCCGACGCCTTCGACGACACCAGGATCGAGAGCAAGTCGCCGGACGGGCTCGAAGTCACGATGAGTTCCGCCATCAAGCAGCAATATTTCATCTTCGGCACCGACAACACAGGGCGCGACCTGCTTTCGCGTACGCTGATGGCCGGGCGCATTTCGCTGGCCATCGGCCTGCTTGCCGGCGTCGTCGCCGGCGTCATCGGCGTGATCTACGGCGCGACGGCCGGCTTTGCCGGCGGCAGGGTCGACGAGGTTATGATGCGCATTGTCGACGTGCTCTATTCGCTACCGTTCATCTTCTTCGTCATTATGCTGGTGGTGTTCTTCGGCCGCAACTTCGTGCTGATGTTTCTGGCGGTCGGCGCGGTGCTGTGGCTGGACATGGCGCGCATCGTGCGCGGCCAGGCGCTGTCGATCCGCAGGCAGGAATATGTCCAGGCGGCAGAAGCGATGGGCGTCGGCCATCGCGGCATCCTGGTGCGCCACGTGATCCCCAATCTGCTCGGGCCGGTGGTGATCTACATGACGCTGCTGGTGCCGCAGGTAATCATCCTGGAAAGCTTTCTCTCCTTCCTCGGTCTTGGCGTGCAGGAGCCGATGACCAGCTGGGGTGTGCTGATTTCCGTTGGCGCCAAGAACATCGGCTATGCCAACTGGCTGCTGTTGTTTCCGGCCTTCTTCCTCGTCTCGACGCTGTTTGCGCTGAATTTCGTCGGCGACGGCCTGCGCGACGCGCTCGACCCGAAAGATCGATAGAGATGGGGATCGCTGACATGGCTTCCGAAACGATCCTCAGCGTCAAGGACCTGCGGGTCCGCTTCCAGACCCTCGACGGCACGGTCGAGGCGGTGAAGGGCATCAGCATCAAGGTCAATGCCGGCGAGACCGTCGCCGTCGTCGGCGAATCCGGCTCCGGCAAGAGCCAGACGATGATGGCGGCGATGAGCCTGCTCTCCTCCAATGGCGAGGCCACCGGCCAGGTCGACTATCGCGGCCGCAATCTGCTGGAGATGACCAAGGGTGAGCTCAACAAGGTCCGCGGCCGCAAGATCAGCATGATCTTCCAGGAGCCGATGACCTCGCTCGATCCGCTCTACACCATCGGCAATCAGCTCATCGAGCCGATCCGCCGGCATCGCGGGCTCTCCGCGCCGGCCGCGCGCGAGGAGGCGCTGAAGCTGCTCAAGCTGGTGCACATCCCCGATCCGGAGCGCCGGATGAAATCCTATCCGCACGAAATGTCGGGCGGCCAGCGCCAGCGCGTCATGATCGCCATGGCGCTGGCCAACGATCCCGACATCCTGATCGCCGACGAGCCGACGACGGCGCTCGACGTCACCATCCAGGCGCAGATCCTGACGCTGCTTGCCGAATTGCAGCGCAAGCTCGGCATGGCGATCGTCTTCATCACCCATGATCTCGGCATCGTGCGCCGCTTCGCCGACCGCGTCTATGTCATGCGCCAGGGCGAGGTGGTCGAGGAGGGCCAGGCGGAAACGCTGTTCGCCAACCCGCAGCATGCCTACACCAAGATGCTGCTCGCGGCCGAGCCGACCGGCACCAAGGCGGCGCCGCCCGCCAATGCGCCGGTGCTGCTCGAAGGCCGCAACGTCGAGGTCGTCTTCAAGATCGGCGGCGGTTTCCTCGGCGGCGAGCCGCTGATGCTGCGCGCGGTGGACAAGATCTCGATCCGGCTGAAGCGCAATCAGACCATCGGCATCGTCGGCGAGTCCGGTTCAGGCAAATCGACGCTCGGCCGCGCGCTGCTCAGATTGTTGCCCAGCGACGGCGTGATCCGCTTCGGCGACCGCGACATCTCCGAGGCCGACCGCCAGGCGATGCGGCCGCTCAGGCGCGAATTGCAGCTCGTCTTCCAGGATCCGTTCGGCTCGCTGTCCCCGCGCATGACGGTTGGCCAGGTCATCACCGAGGGGCTTCTGGTGCACGAACCCTCGCTGACCGGCAGGCAGCGCGACCAGCGCGCCGTCGAGGCGCTGCGCGAGGTCGGCCTCGATCCCAACGCCCGCAACCGCTACCCGCATGAGTTTTCCGGCGGCCAGCGCCAGCGCATCGCCATTGCCCGCGCCATGATCCTGAAGCCGAAAGTGGTGGTGCTGGACGAGCCGACCTCGGCGCTCGACCGCTCGGTGCAGAAGCAGATCGTCGAATTGCTGCGCAAGCTGCAGGCCGACCACCAGCTATCCTACCTCTTCATCAGCCATGACCTCGCGGTCGTGCGCGCCATGGCCGACTACATCATCGTCATGAAGCAGGGAAAGATCGTCGAGGAGGGCCCGACCGAGGAGATCTTCGGCAATCCGCGCGAGGCCTACACGCAGACGCTGATGAACGCGGCAATCGATTCGACCAGGTTCCGGATCAGCGCATAAGACCGCCGCCGGCGGCCGCTGGCTCATTGCGAGGACGGGCACCTTTGCTTCCTCGCGGCGACAATCGCCTGCTGCTGGTGCTGCAGCCGCTCGATCTTCGCCGTGTCGCGGTTGGCCACCACTGTCTTGACGCGCTCGCCGCCGAGCAGCCAGCTCGGTACGCTGGTGCTGGCGACCTTGCCGCGGCTGATCGCCGTCCGCGAGATGTCGGTGGCCGTGTCGCCGAGCGCGCTGTTGAGCTCGGCGCAGCTCATCTTGTCGTATTTCCCCGGATCGATCGATGCGACGGTCGACGAGCAGCCTGCGCCTGCAAGGGAGACACCGATCAAAGTCAACGGCAAGAGGGCCCTCGGCGTGAATTTCATATTCTTACCCGTTCTTGCCGTTTCAACGGTCCAGCACCCCGAAATACGGTAGGGTATTCATTAGGCCAAAGTGAGGGCCTGTTGTCGACCATCCGGGTGACTTGATCTGAGAGACCGAACGCCGGTCGCAGGTCAATCCGTTTCCGAAGCCGTGAAAATTATACGGCGGTCCGTTACCGATCCTTAGGCATGGTTGAAACTGGCCGATGGCGTTAACGCCACGGTTGCGCTGCTTCTGCGATAGTGCCGCCCGCACAATATGCAAACGCAAGGGGTGGGGCCTCCATGATCGACCAGATTCGCTCGCTGCTCGAGCAGCATCCGATGATTCCGCTGAATTTCGGCGCGCTCGCCGACGATGCCAATCTCTACGACGCGGGGCTGACCTCTTTCGCCTCGGTGCAGATGATGCTGGCTCTCGAAGAGGAGTTCGACATCGAATTCCCCGAGACGATGCTGACGCGGCGCACCTTTTCTTCGCTCATCAACATCGCGGACGCCGTTTCGCAGCTGACGCGCAGGGCGGCGTAGCGCCATGAACGTGTTGAGAAAAATCGAGGCCGCTTCGGTCGCGGAGGCGCCGGAAGCAGCAACCGAACGCATGCGGCGGGTCGCCGAGATCGCCGCCAGCCATGCCGATGCCGTCGACAAGGAAGGCCGTTTCCCGACAGAGACGATCGAGGCGCTGAAGCGCGAGCGCCTGCTCGGCGTGGCGATCCCGGTCGAGCATGGCGGCGAGGGGCTCGGCACGATGCGGATCGCCGACCTCATCGTCCAGCTCGGTCAGGCCTGCGGCTCGAGCGCGATGATCTATGCCATGCACCAGATCAAGACGTCGAGCTTCGTCACGCATGGCGGCGCCAGCGACTGGCACCGCGCCTATATGCGGCGCATCGCCGACGAGCAGTTGCTGATGGCTTCGGCGACGACCGAGGCCGGCATCGGCGGCAATCTGCGCAATTCGATCTGCGCGGTCGAGGTCGCCGGCGGTCGCTTCACGCTGACCAAGGAAGCCACCGTCATCTCCTACGGCAACTATGCCGACGCCATCCTCGCCACGGCGCGGCGCGCGCCCGACGCGGCAAGCTCCGATCAAGTGATGGTGGTGATACCGGCCGATGGCGACCGCACCCTGGAACGCACGTCGGTGTGGGACACGCTCGGCATGCGCGGCACCTGCTCCGACGGCTTTCATCTCGTCGCCACGGGTGATGCGAGACAGATATTCCCGAAGCCGTTTTCCGAGATCGCGGCGCAGTCGATGCTGGCCAGCTCACACATCTTCTGGGCGGCGACCTGGTTCGGCATCGCCGCCGACGCCTTCAATCGGGCGCAGGCCTTCGTCAAGGCGGCGGCACGCAAGCAGCCCGACGCCATGCCTCCCGGGGCGCTGAGGCTGGCCGAGGCGGCAGCGCTTTTGCAGGAGATGAAAGGGCACCTGACGGCCGCCATCCACCGCTTCGAAGCGGCCGCGGGCGACGATGACGCGTTGTCTTCGATCGGCTTCGCCGCCGAGATCAACGCGCTGAAGGTTGCGGCCAGCGAGAAGGCCGGCGCCGTGGTGCGTCTGGCCATGCTGGTCAACGGCATCCTTGGCTACAAGAACGGCACGCCGTTCAGCGTCGGCCGGCACTTGCGCGATGTGACCTCGGCACCGGTGATGATCTCGAACGACCGCATCCTTTCCAATACCGCGACGCTCATGCTGATGAGCCGCTTCGACACCGGCCTGGGGAGCTGAGATGGACGCCAAGACATTCGACTCCAAGTCGCTGCTCGACAGCCTGTTCGAGAACGGCATCCTGTTCGAATCCGGCATCGACGGCCTCTATGGCCGTTCGGGCGCATTCGAGGAAGTGATCGAGCGGTTCGAGCGTCTCGTCACGCGGCTCGGCGCGCCCGACAAGGCCACCCGCATCCACTTTCCGCCAGGCATGAGCCGCGCGACGCTGGAGAAGAGCGGCTACATGAAGAGCTTTCCGCAGCTTGCCGGCTGTGTGCATTCCTTCATGGGCGGCGAGCGGGAGCATGCGCAGCTGCTCGGCATGATGGCCGATGGCGGGGACTGGACGGAGCTGCAGAAGGCGACGGACCTCGCGCTGACGCCGGCCGCGTGCTATCCGCTCTACCCCACCATCGCTGCGCGCGGCCCGGTGCCGGCGCACGGCCTGCTTTTCGAGCTCTCCTCCTATTGCTTCCGCCACGAGCCGTCGAAAGACCCGGCGCGCATGCAGCTCTTCCGCATGCGCGAGTTCGTCAAGATCGGCACAGCCGAGCAGGTGCACTCGTTCCGCGAAAGCTGGCTGAAACGCGGCAAGGCGATGATCGAGTCGCTCGATCTGCCCTGCGAGGTCGATCTCGCCAACGATCCGTTCTTCGGCCGCGGCGGCAAGATGATGGCCAACAACCAGAGAGATCAGGGCCTGAAATTCGAGCTGCTGATTCCGGTGACCAGTATCGAGAAGCCGACCGCCTGCTTGAGCTTCAACTATCACCAGGACCATTTTGGCCGGACCTGGGGCCTGAAGTTCGCGGACGGCGAGTTCTGTCATTCGGCCTGCATCGGCTTCGGGCTGGAGCGTGTGGCGCTGGCCCTGTTCCGCCATCATGGTCCCGACCCGGAGGCCTGGCCTGCGACGGTCCGCGACGTGCTGTGGAGCGTGTGACATGCGCGCAGCTATCGCCGGCCTTGATCCGGCCTGCTACCGGCCGCATTGGCTGCACGATCCGCAAAGGCGCTGGCCGCAGACCAACTGCTATGTCGACCTCCTGATCGAGGTCCTGCACGCGACCGGCCACGACCCGGTCGCGGCGCTCGGCTTCACCGTGGCGCAGGATTTCGAGGGCGATCAGTTCACGTTCTTCAAGTTCCCGACCGCCGACCTGCAGCGGCTGGCCGGGCTGGATATCCAGGAACTGGCGATCTTCGACCGGCTGGAGACGCATGTGCTGGCGCAGGTCGAACTCGGCCGGCTGCCGCTGGTCGAGGTCGACGCCTTCCACCTGCCCGACACCAAAGGCATCACCTATCGCAGCGGGCATTCCAAGACCACGGTCGGCATCAACGCGCTCGATCCCGAGGGACGGCAGATGCGCTACTTCCACAATGACGGCTATTTCGCGCTCGAGGGCGAGGACTATGACGGCATCTTCGGCCAATGGGACGATGTGCCGGCGGGCGGCCTGCCGCTCTTTCCTTACGCGGAATTCGTGAAGCTCGACGCCACGCGCCCGGCCCGCGATGCGGTCGGAACCGCGGCGGTGCTGCTCGCGCATCACCTCGAGCGGCGGCCGAAGCGCAATCCGCTCGGCGCCTATGCGGCCGCGTTCGGCCGACACGCCGAAACGCTGGCAACGTGCTCGCCTGACTATTTCCATACCTATGCCTTCAACACGCTGCGACAGGTCGGCGCGAATTTCGAACTCCTCGGCAGCCATCTCGAATGGCTGGGGCAGCATGGCGAAACTTGCCTCGCGGAGGCGGCGCAAGCCGCCGGCGATATAGCCGACGGCGCCAAGGTCATGCAGTTCAAGCTCGCCCGCGCGATGGCGCGGCAGCGTTTCGGCGGCTTGGCCGAGGCAATCACGCCGATGGCGCAGGCCTACGAAACGGTGATGGACGTGCTGGAGGCACGCATGGCGGGCGTCGCCTCCAAGGCGGCCTAGGGACGGGCCGAGGCGCATTTGGGCATGGGTGTGCGAATGGACGCCGCTGTGTCGATCGTCGGCACAGCCGGATTGCTGGACCAGGGCTGGCGGATGGCCGTCTCGGCGGCCGGCGCCTGGGCTTGCCCGCATGATATCGACGCAAGCGCCGAATGGCTGGACGCGGCCTGTCCCGGCACGGCGGCCGCCACGCTGGAAAAGCATGGCCGCTGGGACCGCAAGCAGCCCGCCCCGCTGCACGACCGCGATGTCTGGTACTGCCTCAGGCTCGCGGCGATCGGTCCGGTGCGGCTGGTGTTCGAGGGTCTGGCGACCATCGCCGAGGTCTGGCTTGACGACCGGCTGCTGCTCGCCTCGACCTCGATGTTCGAGTGCCATGAGGCCGCAGTGACCCTTGCAGGTGGCGAGCGGCTTGCCATCGTCTTTCGCAGTCTCGACCGCCATCTGGAAACGGCGACCGGTCCGCGCGCCCGCTGGCGTCCGCGCATGATCGACGATCAGCGCCTGCGGCTGGTGCGCACGACCTTGATCGGCCATATGCCGGGCTGGTGTCCGAATTTCGATGTCGTCGGGCCGTGGCGTCCCGTCAAGTTGATCCGCGAGAATGGCGGGCAGCGCATCCTCGATGCCGACATGCGCGCCGGGCTCGACGGCGCCACCGGGCATCTTGCCGTTGCGATCACCCTTGCTGAACCCTTCGACGGTGCCGAAACGGCGCATGTCAGCTGCGCTGGAGTGCGCGCGCGCCTCAAGGTCGAGACACCTACCCGGCTGACGGCGGAATTGGCCATTGCCGATGTCGCCCCATGGTGGCCGAACAGTCATGGCGAGCCGGCGCTGCACGAAGTGACCGCGACACTCGGCACGGTGCGCAGCCGGCTGGGCCGGGTCGGGTTCCGCCGCATCGAGATCGATCGCGGCGCCGACGGACGCGATTTCCGCCTGGTCGTCAACGGCGTGCCGGTGTTCTGCCGCGGCGCGGTCTGGACGCCCTCCGATCCTGTGCGGCTGCCATGCGGGCGGGCTGAAATCGAGCCCGATCTCGACCTCGCGCGCCGGGCCGGCGTCAACATGCTGCGGGTCGGCGGCACCTTCGCCTACGAGGGCGATGCCTTCCACGAGTTGTGCGACGAGATGGGCATTTTCGTCTGGCAGGACCTGATGCTCGCCAATTTCGACTATCCGGCGAAAGACGAGGCCTGGCGGGCGGCGCTGTCGCGCGAGGTGGAAAACCTGCTGAAGCGGCTTCGGCATTCGCCGTCGCTGGCGGTGCTGTGCGGCGGCAGCGAGGTGGCGCAGCAGGCCGCGATGCTCGGTATGCCGGCAGCGATGGATCCGACGCCCTGGTTCGATGCGGTCGTGCGTCCGGCCGCGCAGGCGATCCTGCCTGATCTCGCGCTGGTGTCCTCGTCGCCCTCCGGCGGCAGCCTGCCCTTCGCCGCGGATGGCGGTCCGACACACTATTATGGCGTCGGCGCCTATTGCCGGCCGCTGGAGGACGCGCGCCGCGCGGGGGTGCGTTTCGCCAGCGAGTGCCTCGCCTTCGCCAACGTGCCGGAACAGGCGACGCTGGACGAGCATCTGCCTGTTCCGCCAGGCCACGATCCGCGCTGGAAAGCCGGCGTGCCGCGCGACGCGGGCGCGTCGTGGGATTTCGAAGACGTGCGCGAGCATTATCTCGAAATGCTGTTCGGCGTCGATGCGCGTCGCCTGCGCATGGAGGATCCGGCGCGCTACCTTGACCTCTCGCGCGCCGTCACCGCCGAGGTCGTCGAGCGCACGATCGACGAATGGCGCAGACCGGCCTCGTCGACGGCGGGTGCGCTGCTGTTCTTCTGGAAGGATCTGCGCCCGGGGGCAGGGTGGGGCATCGTCGATTCCACCGGACGGACGAAATCGGTCTGGCATGCGCTGAGACGAGCCTTCGCGCCGCTCAGGCTGGCGCTGAGCGACGAGGGCGTCAACGGGCTGGGCGTCCATCTTGTCAACGACGGGCCAAAGGCCGTCGAGGCGACGCTGTCGCTTGTCTGCCTGCGCGATGGCGCCACCCCGGTGGTGGCGGCGCGCCGGCCGGTCACGCTGCAGGCGCGCGGGGCGCAGTCCCTGTCGGCGTTCTCGCTGCTCGGCGCCTTCTTCGACGTGTCCTATGCCTATCGCTTCGGCCCGGCGGGCCACGAGGTAACCGTGGCGCGGCTGGAAGGCCACGACGGCGATATCCTGGCTGAAGCCTTTCATGTGCTTCCCGGCGCCATGGCCGCGCGACGCGATATCGGCCTGTCGGCGCGGTTGGTGCGCGGAGAAGACGGCTGGCGCTTGCAGCTCGCCTGCAGACGCGCCGCCTATCATGTGGCCGTCAAGGATGGGCTGTTCTTCCCGCGCGAGAACGGCTTCCACCTGATGCCGGGCGCGGTGAAGGAAATTTGCCTGGACGGGCCGGCCTCGGCCACGCCGGCCGGTGTCGTGACGGCGCTGAATGGCGATCGCGACGCGGCCTACAGTTCAGAAATCGGGGCGGAGATCATGCGGGCATTGCAGCCGGCGAGGAGCATGGCATGAGGGGGATAGTCTTCGCCGGCACCATCGGCTGGCTTCATGACGGCAAGGGCGCCGGGCGGCGCGGCCGGGGCGTCGTCATCGTCGGGGCGCATGGCCACGAGGACCTGTGCAGCCGGCGTTTCCTGAGGCTGCTGGCGGACAAGTTGGCCGAAAACCACCTGCCGGTATTGCAGTTTGACTATCCCGGCTGCGGCAATGCCGCCGGGGATCATTCAACGCCCGGCCAGGTGCGTGCGTGGACGGCGAGTATCGGCGCAGCGATCGATCGGCTGAAGCAGGATTGCGGCGTGGCGGATGTCATTTTGGTCGGCTTTCGGCTCGGCGGCCTGCTGGCGCCGCTGGCGGCGGCCGGACGCGACGACGTTGCCGGTCTTGCGTTGCTCGCGCCGCCGTCCTCCGGCAAGGCCTATGTCCGCGAGATCACGGCCATGTCGCGCATGATCGACGCGCCGCTGGCCAGCCGTTCGGCGGGCGAAGGGCTTTTCACCGAGGGGCGCGAGGCCGCCGGTTTCCGGATTTCGCATGAGACGCTGGCCGATCTTTCGGCGCTCGATTGGCGGCATGCCGTGGCAAGCCTTCCACCCGTGCCGATGCTGGTGCTTACGAACGGCAAGCCGCTTGCCGCCGACGAAATTCGTGGCGATGGGGCATGCGCGGCCGGCATCACCACGGCCGAGTTCGATGGCTATCCGCTGTTGATGTGCGACCCGACCGCCAACCGGATTCCGGCCGCTGCTCTCGATCGCTGCGCGGTCTGGATGACCGATCATGCGGGCGAAGCGGTCGCGGGAAAGGCCATGCCGCGTTTTGCCTCGGACATCCTGGATGGTCCGCACTACACGGAAAAGCCGGTCCTGATCGGACCGGAACCGATGATCTGCGGCGTGCTTTGCCGGCCGCACGGACGTCAGGCCGCGGCCGAGCCGGTGATCTTCCTCAATGCTGGTGGCGTGCCGCATGTCGGCTGGGCGCGCGGCACGGTGGATGCGGCGCGGGACCTGGCGGCGGAAGGGGTCGCTTCGCTGCGCGTCGACCTGCCCGGACTTGGCCTCAGCGATCAGACCGAGGAAGGGCGCCTGTTCCTCTATGACGGGCGTACCCGCCATGATGTCAGCCGCGCGATCGATTGGATGGAACGAGCCGGCTATCCTGCTGTCGGCCTGGTCGGCACCTGCGCCGGCGCGTTCCAGGCTTTTCACACCGCACGGGCCGATCGGCGGGTGCGGACGCTGACTATGATCAACCCGCTCTGCTTTGCCTGGAACAGTTCCTACGCGCTGGAGATGGCGGTCTGGAAGACTTACGAGACGTCCAAGGCCGTGCTCGGGCAGAACGCGGCCGTCATAGAGGAGGGCCGCCAGCCGGCAGCCCAGACATGGCGGGGGATCGCTTCGCGCCACGCCCGGCTGATTGTCCGGCGCGGGCTGGAGGCGATCAAGTCCACGGTGTCGATGCTGCATCCGGCCGCTCTGGTGGGACGGCGGCAGGTGGAACGCTGGATGCGCGACCTTTGCGGCCGGGGCGTGCGGGTCCTCATGGTGACCTCGGAAGGGGATCTGAGCCTGAAGGAGATCGCCCGCCATTTTGGCGCGGAGGAAGAACGGCTCGACAGCATTCGCGGCGTGACCAGGGTCTCGCTGCCGAATGCCGACCACACGCTGACGCCGTATCACGCACGGCGCGCCGTGATCGCCCGCCTGATCGATCATGGCGGCATCCGGCGCGACGGCCACGCTCGTTCGGAGCCGGTGCGCGCGACGACAAGCCCGTCCTTCCTGGCGCCGTAGCGCGGTCGCCATGGCAGCATGGCGGTCGTGTCCGGTTTGAAAACTCGCGAAAGCGTTTTGTGCGTCCGCCCGGTTGCGCCGGGCGGCCGAGCGGGCTTCGCCCCGGGAACAGCAAGGCCCGCATGGGGCGTGAGACAAGCCCCACATTCCGCAGCTGTTCCCTTTGCGGACGTTGACCAAGCCTTTGAATTATCGGCGAAACTTAAAAATTTTCGGGAAATCTCGGACTGGTCGGAGTGGCAGGATTTGAACCTGCGACCCCATCGTCCCGAACGATGTGCGCTACCAGACTGCGCTACACTCCGTGACCAGACGGCGGGCTTATAGCTGCCACTTTCCGATCCTGCAAGCGCCAATGGCTGCACTTGTGTCGCATTTCGTCGGCTTTCTCCAAGGTTGCCTGAAAGGCATGTGATTTAGCCGTCGGGTAAAGACCGGCTTAAAGGCTTTGTGGTAAGCCGCAGGTTCATAAATCGGCATTCCGGCCGCCCCTGGAGTTTCCACCATTGCCTCTGACGATTGTTGGCGAAGCCCGGCCCAACAGCTTCGAATTCGAGACCTCGGCGCTGATCAAGGCATCGGGTTTTCGCGAATATGACGCGCGCTGGTGGTTCGGCCATCCCGGCTCGACGGAGGCGCCGGAGCTCAATTTGATCGGCGTCCAGGCGCTCGGCTTGGGTCTGGGCACGCTGATCCGCCGCCTGGGTGCCGGGCCGGACATCGTCACCGGCCATGATTTCCGCTCCTATTCGCTGTCGATCAAGCTGGCGCTTGTCTCCGGTCTGATGACGGCGGGCGCACGCGTGAGGGATATCGGCCTGGCCCTATCGCCCATGGCCTACTTCGCCCAGTTCGCGCTGGACACGCCATCCGTTGCCATGGTCACCGCCTCGCACAACGAGAATGGCTGGACCGGCGTCAAGATGGGCGCGGCGCGGCCGCTCACCTTCGGCCCGGAAGAAATGAGCGCATTGAAGAAGATTGTGCTCGAAACCGACTTCGACGTCGTTGGCGGCGGTGCCTACGAGTTCGTCTCCGGCTTTCGCGAAACCTATCTCGACGATCTGACCAGGGACAAGCGCATCGCCCGCAAGCTCAAGGTGGTGTGCGCCTGCGGCAACGGCACGGCCGGCGCCTTCGCGCCGGAAGCGCTTGCGCGCATCGGCTGTGACGTGATCCCGCTCGATGTCGAGCTCGACCATGGCTTTCCGCGCTACAACCCGAATCCCGAGGACATGCAGATGCTGCATGCCATCGGTGAAAAGGTGCTGGAGACCGGCGCGGATGTCGGATTGGGTTTCGACGGCGACGGCGATCGCTGCGGCGTCGTCGACAATGAGGGCAACGAGATCTTCGCCGACAAGGTCGGCGTCATGCTGGCGCGTGACATTTCCAGTTTGCACCCGAGCTCGACCTTCGTCGTCGACGTCAAGTCGACCGGGCTGTTCGCCAGCGATCATGTGCTCAAGGCCAACGGCGCCGCCACCGACTATTGGAAGACCGGCCACTCCTACATCAAGCGCCGCGTTGCCGAGCTCGGCGCCGCCGCGGGCTTCGAGAAGTCCGGTCATTTCTTCTTCAATCCGCCGATCGGCCGCGGCTATGACGACGGGCTGATCACCGCGATAGCCGTCTGCCAGATGCTCGACCGCAATCCGCGACGATCGATGGCCGATCTCTACCGCGCGCTGCCGCTGACCTACGGCACGCCGACCATGTCGGCGCACTGCGCCGACGAGGTGAAATACGGCGTGGTCGAGCGCGTCGTCGCCGATTTCCAGGCGATGCGGCGCGAGGCTGCTGATTTCGCCGGCCAGAAGATCGCGGCGCTGATCACCGTCAACGGCGTGCGCGTCGTCGCCGAGGACGCCACCTGGGGCCTGGTGCGCGCCTCCTCGAACAAGCCGGAGCTTGTCGTGGTGGTGGAGAGCCCGGTATCGTCCGACCGGCGCCGGAAGATGTTCGAGGCCGTCGACGCCGTGCTGCGCCGCAATCCGGAAGTCGGCGCCTACAACCAGACTTTCTAGGGAGCGACCGGACGGTCAGCCGGCCGATGGAGCCTGTTCGAGGACGCTCCAGTCGAATGCTTTCGCCCAGTCGGCGAAACTGTGCCACCGCACCTCCGGGAAATCCTTGCGCAAGGTGGCGATGTCGACGTCGTAGCCGACACGGTCGAACCATTCGAACATCGCCGCCGCATCCGCACTCTGCTGGCGGGCGACGGCGATCGGGATTTCCTGATAGCTGATGGGGCGGCCGATGGCCTTTGACAGGATTTTCGCCTGGTCCTCTCCGGACAGCTCATCGCCGGCGAAGTCGAAGCGCTTGCCGAACACGCTCTCACGCCGTTCGGCAAGCGCTGCGACGAAGGCGCCGATATCCGCGACAGCAACCAATTGCAGAGGCCGTTTGGCAGGCAGCGCGAAGGCTTGTATGCCCTGGCTCAACGCGCCGGCCGACCACGGCGCGACGGCATTTTCCATGAAGGCGACCGGGGCGCTGATCGTGTAGGGAATGCCGAGCCCCGCGATATGCCGTTCGACCAGAAATTTGCTTTCGAAATGCGGGATGCCGGTCTTCTTGTCGGCGTCGGCGACGGACGAATAGATCAGATGCCCGATGCCGGCAGCCTTTGCCGCGTCAGCGGCGACAATGCCTTGGCGCGTCTCTTCCTCGAGCCCGGCCTCGTAGCTGTTACCCATCAAGAACATGGTATCGACGCCCCTTGCTGCGTCGACGACCGAAGCCGCGTCGGCGAGATCGCCGGCAACGACCGTAGCGCCTCCCGATGCCAGCTGCCGGGCGGGATCGCTGTCCGGCCTGCGTGTCAGCGCCTTCACGCTGTGGCCCCTCGAAAGAAGGGTGCGCGCGACGGCGCCGCCCTGCTGGCCCGTGGCGCCGGTTACGAGAAAGCTTCGTTTGCTGGTCATCTATCTGCTCCTTCGGTTTCCATGGAGCAAAGTTAGGCGCTGTCAATTTGATGCATAACTGCCTATAATTGAGAAACTTTGTCCCATCGGAAGATACAATGCTCGATTTGAACGACGTCGTTGTGTTCGCTCGTGTCGTGGAAGCGGGCAGCTTCACTGCGGCTGCGCGATTGCTGGCCATGCCCAAGACGACTGTCAGCCGCCGTGTCGCCGCGCTCGAGCGCGAGGTCGGCGTCAGGCTGCTGCAGCGCACGACCCGCAGCCTCAGTATGACGGACGCAGGCCGCCTCTACTACGAGCAGAGCAGCCAGGCGCTGCGCACGATCGAGGAAGCAAACCTGCGTCTTGCCGAAGCCAGGGCGGAGCCTACAGGCACCATCCGCATTTCCGCGCCCGTCGGCTTTGCGGGGCACTTTCTCACATCCACGGTGATGGAATTCCTGGCGATATATCCGAAGGCAAATGTCGAGCTTCGCCTCACCGACGAGAGGCTCAATCTGGTCGAGGACGGCATCGATCTCGCCTTCCGCACCGGAGTCCTGGAGGACTCGACTTTGATCGCCCGCAAGCTCGGCGCCACGCACAGACTGCTTTGCGCCAGCCCCGAATATCTGGCGCGTCGCGGAACACCGGACTCCCCGACGGACCTCGCCCGCCATGACTGCCTCATTGCCGGCCCGTCGGCCGTCGGCGCGCACTGGGTGCTGGACGGGCCGGATGGCCGGGAAACGGTCACGGTGGCCGGGCGCTTCGCCGCGAACGAGATGCAGGCCGTCGTCGCCGCCGCCCTAGCGGGTTACGGCATTGCCCAGATGCCGCACGGAATGGCCGAGGCGCTGATAGGCGGGGGGAGGCTATCCCGTGTTCTTGACGACTACACCACGCCGGCTGGCGGGCTCTATGTCCTTTATCCGAGCAGCCGCCATCTTTCGCCCTTGGTCAAAGCCTTTATCGACCTGGCGACGGAGCGGATTTCCATACGGGTAAACACCGCTTAAGGCCATCCGTGCTACCCGGTCGACCCAGATTCCGAATGTGAGACCCGAATGAGCCAGCGCATCGTCAGTTTCGTCATGAGCGGCGGCGTCGGCTCGCGGCTATGGCCACTGTCGCGCGAGGACAATCCCAAGCAGTTCCATGACCTCTCCGGCGATGGCTCGATGCTGGCCAAGACCTTGCGCCGGCTGGCGGCGCGACCCGAGGGCGAGACGCCGATCTTTCTGATCGCTTCGGAGCGCCACGCCGAGCGCGTCCATGCCGACCTTGCCGGCCTCGACCTCGCCGGCGGCGGTCCACTCTTCGAACCGACCGGCCGCAACACCGCGGCTGCCGTGGCGCTGGCCAGCCTGCGCACGCTTTCCGAGTTCGGCGACGAACTGGTGCTGGTGGTGCCTTCCGACCACGAGATCTCCACCGCGCGCCAGTTCTGGCAGAGCATCGAGGCCGGTGCCGAGGCGGCGGGCGCCGGCCGCCTGGTGGTGTTCGGCATCAAGCCGACGCAACCCGAGACGGGCTACGGCTATATCGAGGTCGCCGCCGACCGGGACGGCGTGTCCGACGTCTCGCGCTTCGTCGAGAAGCCCGACCTCGCCACGGCGCAAACCTATCTCGACGCCGGCAGTTTCTACTGGAACACCGGCATCTTCCTGTTTCGCGCCGGCGCCATGCGCGACGCCTTCGCGGCTTTTGCGCCCGATATCTGGCTGGCGACGGAAGCGGCCTATCACGCGGCGACCAGCGATCTTTCCGGCCTCTACATGCCGCTGGAGCTCTATTCGGCGATCCCGTCGACCTCGATCGACTACGCCATCATGGAGCGGGCCAGGGACATCGCCATGGTGCCGGCCGGCTTCCGCTGGAACGACCTCGGCTCCTGGCAGTCGCTGCTCGATGTCGGGCCGTCCGACAGGCAAGGCAATGTCATCCTCGGCGATGTCGTCGCCATCGACTGCGAGAACTCCTATATCCGCGGCGACGGCCGCCTGCTTTCGGCGATTGGCATGAAGGACGTCGCCATTGTCTCGACGGCCGACGCCACTTTCGTCGCGCCGGTCAGCCACAGCCAGCACGTCAAGAAGATCGTCGAGCAGCTCGAGAAATCCGGCCGGCTGGAGACGAGGTTCACGCCGGCGCATGACCGCGTGATCGAGAGCGGCGCCTGGCGACGGCGCGTGCGCCACTGGCTGTTCGAGGAGACGCTTCCGCTGTGGTCGACGATCGGCGTCGACGAACGCCATGGCGGCTTCCATGAGGCGCTGGGCTTCGACGCCACGCCGCTGATGAAGCCCAAGCGCATGCGCACGCAGGCGCGCCAGGTCTATGCCTTCGCGGTCGCCAAGGAGCGCGGCTGGGATGGTCCGGCGGATCGGCTGATCGCGCATGGTATCGACTTCATGACTGGCCGAGGTCGCACCGGCAAAGGCGGCTGGGTGCGCACGCTCAACATCGACGGCTCGGTCGCCGATCCGGTAGAGGACGCCTACGACCATTCCTGCGTGCTGCTCGCGCTGGCGCACGCTCATATGTCGGGTCATCCCGATGCCTTGCGGCTCGGCGAAGAGACCTTCGCCTTTCTCGATACTCATCTCGAGGACAGCCGCATGACCGGCTTCCTCGAAACCTCCGACGGCGCGGGCGAGCGTCGCTCCAACCCCCACATGCATCTGCTCGAGGCGTTCCTTGCCTGGCACAAGGCCACCGGCGAGCGCGCCTATCTGCGCCGCGCCGCGCGCGTCATCGACCTCTTTCGCAGTCATTTCTTCGACGCCGAAAGCTGGACGCTGGGCGAGTATTTCGACGACGGCTGGAGGCCCGTGGCGGGCGAGAAGGGCGCCTGGACCGAGCCCGGCCACCATTTCGAATGGGCCTCGCTGCTTGTCGATTTTGCCGCCCGCAGCGGCCAGGCCGAGCTCACCGGCTTCGCCCGCAAGCTCTATGCCTCCGCCGTTGCCAACGGCCTGAATCGCGCCACCGGCCTTGCCTACGGCGCCGTCTCGCGCCAGGGACTGCCGCTCGACCGCGTGTCGCGCGGCTGGCCGCAAGCAGAGGCGGTCAAGGCGGCGATCGCGCTCGACGGCTCGGGTGGCCCCGATCTCAAGCCCGAGATCGAGGCACGCGTCGGCAGGCTGTTCCGCTGGCACATCGACCCGGCGCCACTCGGCCTCTGGATCGACCGCATCAACGAGCGCGGCCGCTCACTGGCGGCGGATGTGCCGGCCAGCATCTTTTATCACCTCGTCTGCGCGCTGACGCAGTATCTCGATGGGACGGCGGGGGAAGGGTGATAGAAAGAGACCATACGTCTCGTTCCTTCGCGCCCCCTCTGTCCCGCCGGCGTCTCCTGGCTTTCAGCCCTCAATAAGGCGCCGCCACGTCCCCCGTCTCGACATAGACCGCCTTCAGCTGCGAATAGTGCGCCAACGCCGCCAGCGAGTTCTCGCGCCCGATGCCGGACTGCTTGACGCCGCCGAAGGGCATTTCCACCGGCGTCAGATTGTAGGCGTTGATCCAGCAGGTGCCGGCCTGCAATTCGGCGATCACCCGGTGCGCCCGCGGCAGGTCGCGCGTGAACACGCCGGCGGCGAGGCCGAATTCGGTGTCGTTGGCGCGCTCGATCACCTCGTCCTCGCTGTCGAACTTTAACACGCTCATCACCGGCCCGAAGATCTCCTCGCGCGCGATGCGCATGCCGTCGGTGACATTGGTGAACACCGTAGGCTCGACGAAGAAGCCGCCCTCGAAGCCTTGCAGCGAGGGCACGTTGCCGCCGCAGGCGAGACTCGCGCCGTCCTGTTTGCCGGCCGCGACGTAGGAGACAACCTTGTCCTGTTGCGCCCTGTTGACCAGGGGCCCCATCTGCGTTTCTGGATCGAGCGGATCGCCGATGCGGATCTTCTTGGTGCGCTCGACCAGTCGCTCGACGAAGCGGTCATGCAGGCCCTTCTGCACGAAGACGCGCGTGCCGTTGGAGCAGATCTGGCCGGTCGAATAGAAATTGCCGAGCATGGCGCCGCCGATGGCGTTCTCGAGATCGGCATCGTCGAAGACGATCAGCGGCGACTTGCCGCCGAGCTCCATCGTGGCGTGCTTCATCTTCGAGCCGGCGAGCGACAGCACCTTGCGGCCCGTCGGCACAGAACCGGTCACCGAGACTTTTGCCACGACATCATGGCCGACGAGGCCGGCGCCGACATCGCCATAGCCCTGCACGACGTTGAACAGCCCGTCGGGCAGGCCCGCTTCCGAGTAGATCTCGGCCAGCGCCAGCGCCGAAAGCGGCGTGTTCTCCGAGGGTTTGAACACCATGGCGTTGCCCATGGCTAAAGCCGGCGCCGACTTCCAGCCGGCGATCTGGATCGGATAGTTCCAGGCGCCAATGCCGACACAGACACCAAGCGGCTCGCGCCTGGTGTACGCAAACGGTCCGCCGAGATCGATCATATCGCCGTTGAAGGCGGCGACCGCGCCGGCGAAATATTCAAGACAATCGGCGGCCGAAGGCGCATCGGCCACCAGCGTCTCCTGGATCGCCTTGCCGGTATCGAGCGTCTCGATGCGGGCGAGATCGGCGTTGCGCGCGCGCAGGATGTCGGCGGCGCGGCGCAGGATGCGGCCGCGCTCGACCGGTTTCAGCCGCGCCCAGGCCGGCTGCGCCGCGCGTGCCGCCTCGATCGCCAGCTCCAGTACGTTCGGCGTCGCCGAATGCAGCGTGGCGATGGTCTCGCCGGTCGCCGGATAGATCACCGGCAGCGGCGCGCCGCCTTCGTCCTCGATGTAGCGGCCGTTGACATAATGCGATGCCGTGGGCTGGGCGCGCATGGGTCTTCTCCGTTCGTAATCGCTGGGGCGGGGGAGGGCGCCCGCCGGATCATGCGCTATCTGTCCGCCACCTGCCAGCGCGGATTGATCCATGGTTCCTGGTTGGATGGCGCCAGCCGCGTGCGGCCGAGGATGTGGTCGGATGCCTTCTCGCCGGTCATGATCGAGGGTGCGTTGAGATTGCCGTTGGTCACCCGCGGGAAGATCGAGGAGTCGGCGACCCGCAGGGCCTCGACGCCGATCACCCGGCATTCCGGATCGACGACGCTTGTCAGATCGTCGGCGCGACCCATCCTGCAGGTGCCGCAGGGATGATAGGCGCTCTCGGCGTGCTCGCGGATGAAGGCGTCGAGCTCGTCGTCGGACTGCAGATGGCTGCCCGGCGAAATCTCCTTGCCGCGGAAACCATCGAAGGCCTTCTGGCCAAAAATTTCGCGCGTCAGCCGGATGCAGTGGCGGAACTCGCTCCAGTCGTCCGGATGCGACATGTAGTTGAAGCGGATCACCGGCTTAGCCCGTGCGTCGGGCGAGCGCAGCGTCACGGAGCCGCGCGACTTCGAGCGCATCGGGCCGACATGCGCCTGGAAGCCATGCGACTTCGCCGCCGCCTTGCCGTCGTAGCGCACCGCCGCCGGGATGAAATGATACTGGATGTCGGGATAGTCGACGCCCGCCTGCGAGCGCACGAAGGCCGCCGCCTCGAAATGGTTGGTGGCGCCGAGGCCGGTCTTGAAGAACAGCCACTGCGCGCCGATCATGGCCTTGGAGAAGGGATTGAGCACTGAATTCAGCGTGATCGGCCTGGTCGATTCCTGCTGGATGTAGAGCTCCAGATGGTCCTGCAGATTGCCGCCGACACCCGGCCGGTCGGCGATCACCGCAATTCCGTTTTCCCGGAGATGCGCGCCAGGCCCGATGCCCGACAGCATCAGGATCTTCGGTGAATTGATCGACGATGCCGCAACGACCACCTCACGTCGCGCCTTAACGACTTGAATCTGTTTGTTAGCCTCGATCTCGACACCGACGGCGCGTTGATTCTCGATCACCACGCGTCGGGCGAAACCTTTGACCAGCCTCACATTTTTGCGCCTGAGAGCCGGCTTTAGATAGGCATTCGCGGCCGACCAGCGCCGTCCGCCCAGAATGGTCTGCTCCATTGCCCCGAAGCCTTCCTGCTTCGAGCCGTTGTAGTCGTCGGTGAGCTCGAAACCGGCCTGGCGGCCCGCCTCGACGAACGCGCCATAGAGTGGGTTCTTGCGCGTGCCGCGCTGCACATGCAGCGGGCCGCTTTTGCCTCGCCAGCCGTCCTCGCCGCCGTCGGCTTCTTCCATCCGCTTGAAATAGGGAAGCACGTCTGCAAAACCCCAGCCGGCGGCACCTTGTTCAGCCCAATGGTCGAAATCGCGCGCATGGCCGCGCACATAGACCATGCCGTTGATCGAGGACGAGCCGCCGATGACCTTGCCGCGCGGCGTGGCAAGCACCCGGCCGCCGAGATGCGGCTCCGGCTCGCTGGCGAACCCCCAGTCGTAAAGGTTCATGTTGAGCGGGATCGACAGCGCCGACGGCATCTGGATCAGCGGCCCGATATCGGTGCCGCCGAACTCGATCACGATCACCGAGTGCCTGCCGTCCTCGGACAGCCGGTAGGCCATGGCCGAGCCGGCGGAGCCGGAGCCGATGATGACGAAATCCGCTTCAAGCATTGTTCATATGCGCCATAAAATCGGCGAGCGAGACATTGCCGCCGGTAGCCACTACGAGGACGGTTTTGCCCGCCACATTCACCTTGCCGCCCAGCAGCGCCGCGAGCGATGCCGCGCCCGACGGCTCCAGCACCAGCTTCATCCGCTCGAAGGCGATTTTCATTGCGCGCCGCACCGAGGCGTCGTCGACGGTGACGCCGCGAACGCCGGCCGCGCTCACTGCCGCGAAGGGCGCCTCGCCGGGCTTGCGCGCCATCAGTCCGTCGCAGATCGACTTCGGCCCGATCGGCATGGTCTCGATTGCGCCATGCGCGAGCGAGGAGCCCATGCCGTTGAAGCCCTCGGGCTCGACGGCGATGATCTCGGTCTTCGGGGACAGATAGTGGAAGGCGAGCGAGACGCCGCCGATCAGCCCGCCGCCGCCGACCGAGCAGAACACCAGATCGGCATGCGCCTTCTTTGCAGCCAACTGCTCAAGCGCCTCGAGTCCCGCGCCGGCCTGGCCGGCGACGATCTCCGGATCGTCGAAGGGGTGGAGCAAGGCGAGGTGCTCGGTCTCGGCGATCTCGCGCGCCTTGGCGGCCGCGACTTCCTCGCGGGCGCGATCGCCATGATCGGTCAGCACCACGCGCGCGCCATAGCCTGCGGTCGCATCGCGTTTGGCGGCCGGCGCGTCGATCGGCATGACGATGGTGACGGGAATGCCGAGCGCCTGTCCGGCGGCCGCGAGCCCTTGCGCGAAATTGCCTGAGGAATAGGCGACGACGCCCGCGCTCGCTTTCTCCGGCGAGAGTCGCTTCAGCCGCCAATAGGCGCCGCGCACCTTGAAGGAGCCTGCCCATTGCAGCGATTCCGGCTTGACGAAGACGCGCGCGGCGCCCGTTTCGCTGGCGAGCGCGGCCGACTCCAGCAGCGGCGTCACCTGCGTGGCCGTGGACGTCACGGCATAGGCCTGCTTCAGGTGGTCGAGGGTGGGAATGAGAACGTCAGCCATCATTCGCCTCGCGGATACCGTTTGCTCTCCTCGAGATTGTCGAGGTTCATGTGATTGCGCATGTAGCGTTCCGATGCCTTCTGCAGTGGCTGGAAGTCCCACGGGTAGTAGGCGCCGTTGCGCAGCGCCGGGTAGACCACCCAGCGTCGCGCCTGGCTTTCACGCACCGCGGCGTCGAAGGCGGGCATGTCCCAGCGCGCCCGGACCTGGTCCATGAAAGCGGCCACCAGGGCGGCGTTTGCCGGATCGTCGGCGAGGTTGTCGCGTTCGAGCGGATCGGCCTCGAGATCGAAGAGTTGCGGCGCGTCGAGCTCGCAATGGACGAACTTGTATTTGCCGTCGCGGATGGCGACCAGGGGCGCATGGGAGCCCTCGGCGGCGTATTCCATCAACACCGGCGCGGTGCGTGCCTCGCCGCCAAGCAGCGGCAGCAGCGACTGGCCGTCGGTCCACGGCGTGATCGCCGCGATGTCGATGCCCGCCAGGTCGCAGAGCGTTGGCGTCACGTCGAGGTTGGAGACCGGCGCTTTGACCAGTCCGGCCGGCACGCCCTTGCCGGCGATCATCAGCGGCACGCGCGCGGACCCCTCGAAGAAGCTCATCTTGAACCACAGGCCGCGCTCGCCCAGCATGTCGCCATGGTCCGAGCAGAACAGGATGGTGGTGTCGTCGAGCATGCGGGTGCGCTTGAGGGCATCGACAAGCTCGCCGAGCTTGTCGTCGACATAGGAAATGTTCGCGAAGTAGCCGCGCCGTGAACGGCGCACCTGCTCGGGCGTGATCTCGAAGGATTGGTAGTCGCTGGCGCGGTAGAGCCGCTGCGAATGCGTGTCCTGTTCGTCATGCGGGATGAACGAGGTTTCAGGGTCGAGCGCCTGGCAGTTCTGGTAGAGATCCCAGTACTGCTTGCGCGCCACATAGGGATCATGCGGATGCGATAGTGACACCGTAAGGCACCATGGCCGACGGCCCGCATCGTCCTGCTCGCGCGAGAGCTGGTAGAGTTTCTGCGTCGCCAGGAAGGTGACCTCGTCGTCATATTCCATCTGGTTGGTGGTCTCGGCGACGCCGGCGCCGGTCACCGAGCCCAGATTGTGGTACCACCAGTCGATGCGCTCGCCGGGCTTGCGATAGTCCGGCGTCCAGCCGAAATCGGCGGGATAGATGTCGGTGGTCAGCCGCTCCTCGAAGCCGTGCAACTGGTCCGGCCCAACGAAATGCATCTTGCCGGACAGGCAGGTATAGTAGCCGGCGCCGCGCAGATGATGCGCGAAGGTCGGGATCGAGGAAGCGAATTCGGCGGCGTTGTCGTAGACCCCGGTGCGCGACGGCAACTGGCCGCTCATGAACGAGGCGCGGCCGGGCGCGCAGAGCGGCGAGGCCGTGTAGTTGTTGGCGAACCGCGCCGAGCGCGCCGCGAGCGCCTTGAGATGCGGCACGTGCAGGAAATCCGCCGGGCCGTCGGGGAACAGCGTACCGTTGAGCTGATCGACCATGACGATCAGGAAATTGGTCCGTCGGGTTGTCAAGGCAGGCCCCGTCCGTTTGAGCTTGGTTTCTAGATAGTCTTCGATGAGCACGATCGCTGTCCGCGCATCGGGCACGCCTTCCTTCAGCGCGCGCCGGATGTAGAGCCCGTCGATCAGCGCTGCCGTCGCTTCCGCGACGCGGTCCGCTTCGGTCCTCGGCAGGATGCCGGTCAGCCCGCTCATCAGGTTGGAATTGAGCCGCCGCGCATAGACGCGAAGCAGCCGCCGCAGGGCGGAAGACTGCTGCGCCTCGACATAGAAGGCGAGCCAGGCGGCGATGATTTCGGGCTGGAACTGGTCGTCCGAGAAACTGACCGCTACGACGGCTGAAACGCGCTGGCGCGGCGTCGCGGCAAGGCTGAGCGCACGCCGCGTGTCGGCGTTGAGTTCGGCGAGGATGTGCCGCATCGTCGCGAACAGCAGCTCGTCCTTGGCGCCGAAATAATGATGCGCGAGCGCCGAGGATACGCCGGCGCGGCCGGCGATCTCCGACATGGTCACGTCCAGCGAACCGCGCTCGCCGATCGCCGAGATCGTCGCGTCGATCAGCGCCCTGCGGCGCAGCGGTTCCATTCCGATTTTCGGCATTTGGGAGGTCCGATTCCGGGCCAGATTATTTTTTATTGACGGATCAATCAATAAAAAATCGACATCGGGATCAATCGATCGTGTCGCTCTGGCCCATCCCAAAGGCTGGAAAACGGTTCATCGTTGAACAATATTGAATCTCATGCCGCGGCAGGATCGTGCTAGCGTGTTGAGGTTCAGGTCAGGCCGGCATCACCTGAAGATCAATACACGCGGGGCCGCGCGGCAAATGGAGGCTGTTATGACCGCATGCATCGTCGGCTGGGCGCATTCGCGCTTCGGCAAGCTCGAAGGCGAGACGCTGGAGGGCCTGATCACCAAGGTCGCCGTGGACGCGCTCGACCATGCCGGCATCGGTCCGGACGATGTCGACGAGATCGTGCTCGGCCATTTCAACGCCGGCTTCTCGCCGCAGGATTTCACCGCGAGCCTGGTGCTGCAGGCCGACGACCGGCTGCGCTTCAAGCCGGCGACGCGTGTCGAAAATGCCTGCGCCACCGGCTCGGCCGCGGTGCGGCAAGGCATCCGCGCCATCGACGCCAACGCTGCCCGCATCGTGCTGGTGGTCGGCGCCGAGCAGATGACGACGACGCCCGGCCCGGAAATCGGCAAGAACCTGCTCAAGGCCTCCTATCTGCCGGAGGACGGCGACACGCCGGCGGGCTTTGCCGGTGTCTTCGGCAAGATCGCGCAGGCCTATTTCCAGCGCTATGGCGACCAGTCGGACGCGCTTGCCATGATCGCCGCCAAGAACCACAAGAACGGCGTCGACAATCCCTATGCGCAGATGCGCAAGGATTTCGGCTACGAGTTCTGCCGCCAGGAGAGTGAGAAGAACCCCTTTGTCGCCGGTCCGCTGAAGCGCACCGACTGCTCGCTGGTTTCGGACGGCGCGGCGGCGCTCGTGCTGACCGACACCGCGACGGCACTGAAGATGCGTCGCGCCGTCACCTTCCGCGCCAACGAGCATGTCCAGGATTTCCTGCCGATGTCGAAGCGCGACATCCTTTCCTTCGAAGGCTGCGAGCGGGCCTGGGAGCAGGCGCTGAAGAAGGCCGGCGTCACGCTCAACGACCTTTCCTTCGTCGAGACGCATGACTGCTTCACCATCGCCGAGCTCATCGAATACGAGGCGATGGGGCTGGCCAAGCCAGGCGAAGGCGCGAAGTTGGCACTGGACGGCACGACGGCCAGGGACGGCCGCCTGCCGGTCAATCCATCCGGCGGCTTGAAGGCGAAGGGCCACCCGATCGGCGCCACCGGCGTGTCGATGCATGTGCTGACCGCCATGCAGCTTACCGGCGAGGCCGGCGGCATCCAGGTGCCGGGCGCAAAACTCGGCGGCATCTTCAACATGGGTGGTGCTGCCGTCGCCAATTACGTTTCCATCCTCGACAGGATTCGCTAGAAGCGGCCCGCATCAAAGGCGCCGCGCCCCGTTGGGCGCGCGCGGGCGGGAGAAAACATGGCAAATCCGGTTCTGGTCGAGGTTCTGCGCGGCGCGGTGGTCGAAAGCGCCCATCGCGGCGCGGTCTCCGTTTTCGATGCCGACGGCAAGCCCGTCTGGGAGATCGGCGACACCGAACGCCCGGTGTTCCCGCGCTCGGCGGTGAAGGCGATCCAGGCACTGCCGCTGGTCGAATCGGGCGCTGCCGACGCCTATGGCTTCGGCGACCGCGAACTGGCGCTGGCCTGCGCATCGCATTCCGGCGAGCCCGAACATACCAAGCTGGCCGCCGCGATGCTCGCCAGGGCAAACCTCGACAGGACCGCGCTCGAATGCGGCGCGCACTGGCCGTCGAGCCACGATGCGACGATCGCGCTTGCCCACGCAGGCGCCATGCCGAACCCGCTCCACAACAATTGCTCCGGCAAGCATGCCGGTTTCCTCTGCACCTGCGTGCATTCCGGCATCGCCCATGGCGGCTACGTCAAGGCCGGCCACGCTTTGCAGGAGATGGTGCGCGACGCCATGCAGTCGGTGACGGGCGCCGCCCATGACGCCGACCATTGCGCCACCGACGGCTGCTCGATCCCCACCTATGCCGTGCCGTTGAAGAGTTTTGCGCTGGGCTTTGCGCGTATGGCGACGGGCAGGGGCTTCGCGCCCGAACGCGCCAAGGCGGCGAAGCGGCTGCTCTCGGCCTGCATGGCCGAGCCGTTTCTGGTCGCCGGCACCGGCAAGGCGGATCTCGCGCTGATGCAGGCCGCCCCTGGCCGCATCTTCGTCAAGACCGGCGCAGAAGGCGTCTATTGCGCGGCGTTGCCCGAACTCGGCCTCGGCATTGCCTTGAAATGCGATGACGGCGCCGGCAGAGGAGCCGAGGTGATGATCGCCGCGGTCTTGGCAAAACTGCTGCGCGGCGACGAAGCACCCGCCGCGAAGCTCTCCAAGCTCGCCCATCCGCCGGTCGAAAGCCGCATCGGCGCCAAGGTCGGCTCGCTGCGGCCGACGGCCGCGCTGAGCTAGCGCACCTTGTTGCGCTCGACGCTCAGATGCGCGTAACCCGTTTCGCTTGACCGGGCGAGATCGCCGGTCACCGGGTCGGCCCAGCGCTGGCCGATGATGGCGCCGTTGGCGGCGCCGTCGATGACATTGTCGGAGATGACGGCGGTGCCGGAGCCTTCGACGACGCTGACGACGATGCCTGTGCCCGCCTTGCGGATGATGTTTCCCGTCGCCACCACGTTGCGCAGATAGGGCCCCCAGCCGAGCTGCATGCCGTAGAGCGGGGCGTTCTCGACCACATTGCCGGAGACCGAGGTGTCGGCCTCGGCGCTGATGCCGACGCCGAAGCCTGGCGGGTCGGCGGTGTAGGGGCCGACCGTCGACAGGTTGCGCACGATGTTGTTCGAGCACACGGCCATGCGGCCGCCTTCGTTGAAGTTGACGATCGAGATGCCGTTGGCGGCGCCGTCGACGAGGTTGTTACTGAGGATCGCGCCTTCGAAGGAGAACTCCGAATAGATCCCGGTTTCGCCCGAGCGCGAGCAGGTGTTGCCGGTGATCTGCAAATTGTTGGAGCTGTTGGCGCGGATCGCCGAGAAGGCGCAGTCGGAGACGACGTTGCCTGAGATGATGACATTGCCGGCGCGGAAGGCGTTGATGCCGTTGCCGTTCTGGCCGGTGCCGCCGCTCCTCGCGCCGATGCGCTGCACGCGGTTGCCGCTGACGATGGTGCCGTCCTCCGCCTGTTGCCAGCGATGCACCAGAATGCCGCCATTGGCGCAGTCGGACACGGTATTGCCCGAAATCTCTAGCCCGCCCGCCTCGACCGAATAGATACCGGCGTCCGCAGCACCCGAAATGTCGCAGTGCCCGACGCGGCCGGCGACATGTTCCAGCGCCAGCCCGTTCTTGCCGCTGCCTGTAACCTGGCAATTGTCGATGGTGAGATGCGTGACGCGGCGCAGATCGAGCAACCCCTGCGTATAGTCGGCCAGCCAGCGATTGCTGCCGTCGAGCACCAGCCCGCTGAGCTCGATATGCTCGGCCTGCTCGGCCATCATCAGGTGGCCGTTGCCGCCATAGACGATGCGGGTCGCGCCCGGCACGCCCGACAGACGCACGCGCGCCGGCAGCTTCAGGTTGGAGACGAGATAGGTGCCGGGAGGCAGGAACACCGGCGCGTCGCGGTCGCTGGCTTCAGCGAGCATCTTGGCGAAGGTCTTGCTCTGGTCGTCCAGCGCGCCCGGCTGCACGCCGATCTCGATGGCGTTGATCGAGCCGCGCATCGCGGCCTTTTCGATGCCGGGCAGCATCTTCGCCGACGCCTTGCCGGCAAAGAGCCCGGCAACGGCGATGCCGGCGGTCTGGGCAAGCAGCGTTCGTCTGTCCAACATCGGCACAGGTCCTGGTGTTTCGCCCTGTCTGTCGCAGGATTCGTGCCAGGGGCCGGCTCACCGGCAAATCGCTTGTGCAGTTGCCTGACCAAGCCTAAGCTCATGTCATGAGCAGAGCTTTCACACGCGAAGAAGACAGCGAAAATGCAATCGCCGGCGTCGGCGAACGGCCGATCAGCCCGCACCGCAATCTGGTGACGGAGCGGGGCCTGGCGATGATCGAGGAGACTCTCGCCGAGCTGCGCGATTTGATGGCCAAAGCCGAAAGGCGCGGCGACCGCGAGCGCCTTGCGGTGGTGTCGCGCGACCTGCGCTACTGGACCGCGCGGCGCGAGAGCGCCGAGCTTTCCGTGCCCGAGCTGGGCAGCGACGTGGTGCGCTTCGGCATGGGCGTCACGTTGGAAAACGATGACGGCAAGAAAGTGCATTGGCGCATTGTCGGCGAGGACGAGGCCAATCCTTCAAAAGGCAGCATTTCCCATGTCTCGCCAATGGCGGTCGCGCTGTTCGGCAAGAAGGTAGGCGAGGTCGTCAAGGTCAACGGCAAGGAATGGGAAATCGCCAAGCTCTCTGACAAGGCCGAGAACTAGTCTTCGAGCACAGAAATTTTGACCGGTCGACTATGCTTGTGTTGGCCGGTCGGATGCCTTGGCGATTGGCCGAAACGCGCATCCTTGGGCGGAGCGGGAAGCGAAGCGTATCGCGTAGACCCAAGGATCCATGGCGTATCTTCAGAGCGCCGCTGCGATGCAGAATTCTGCCGACTGCATCAGCCTGCCGCCAGCAACCGATCCATCAGCCGATCCGCTGCCTGCGGGATGACGGTGCCTGGCGGGAAGATTTCAGCCGCTCCAGCCTTCAGCACCGCGTCATAGTCCTGCGGCGGGATGACGCCGCCGGCGACGATCAGCATGTCGCCATGGCCAAGCTTCTTCAGCGCATCCTTGAGCTCAGGGATCAGCGTCAGATGTCCAGCGGCAAGCGAGGAAGCGCCGATGATGTCGACGTCGTGCTGCACCGCCAGCTTCGCGATCTCGTCCGGTGTCTGGAACATCGGCCCGACGGTGACGTCGAAGCCGAGATCGGCAAATGCGCTGGCGATCACCTTCTGGCCGCGGTCGTGGCCATCCTGTCCCATCTTGGCGACCAGGATGCGCGGCTTGGCGCCGGATTTCTTCTCGAAGGCTTCGATCTTTTCCTTGAGCCGGTCGACCGCCGGATTGTCGCCAAGCGCGTCGCGATAGACGCCAGTGATCGTCTGCACGGTGGCCGCATGGCGGCCGAACACCTTCTCAAGCGCCAGCGAGATCTCGCCGACGGTGGCATTGGCGCGCGCGGCGCGGATCGCGAATTCCAGCAGGTTCTCGCCGCTCTCGGCCGCGCGGGTCAGCGCGGCAAGCGCGTCCTCCAGTGCCGCGACGTCGCGCGTGCCTTTCAGCCGCTGCAGCTTCGCCAACTGCCGGGCCTTCACCTCGGCATTGTCGATCTTGAGCACATCGACCTCGATATCGGCTTCCGGGCGATGCGCGTTGACGCCGACCAGCACCTGCTCGCCGGAATCGATGCGCGCCTGCGTGCGCGCCGCCGCTTCCTCGATGCGCAGCTTCGGAATGCCTTTCTCGATCGCCGCCGCCATGCCGCCGAGGCTTTCGACCTCCTCGATATGGGCGAGCGCGCGGGCCGCCAGATCATGCGTCAGCCGCTCGACATAGGCCGAGCCGCCCCACGGGTCGATCATGCGCGTGGTGCCGGATTCCTTTTGCAGAATGAGCTGCGTGTTGCGCGCGATCCGCGCCGAATGATCGGTCGGCAGCGCCATCGCCTCGTCGAAGGAATTGGTATGCAGCGACTGTGTGTGTCCCTGCGTCGCCGCCATCGCCTCGATCATGGTCCGGGTGATGTTGTTGTAGGGGTCCTGCGCCGTCAGCGACCAGCCTGAGGTCTGGCAATGGGTGCGCAACGACAGCGAGCGCTCGTCTTTCGGCGCAAAATTCTTCTTCATCAGGCTCGACCAGAGCAGACGCGCGGCGCGGAGCTTGGCGACCTCCATGAAGAAGTTCATGCCGATCGCCCAGAAGAAGGAGAGGCGCGGCGCGAAGCGGTCGATGTCGAGGCCCGCGGCGACGCCGGCGCGCGCATATTCGATGCCGTCGGCGATCGTGTAGGCGAGCTCGAGATCGGCCGTCGCGCCCGCTTCCTGCATGTGGTAGCCGGAGATCGAGATCGAGTTGAATTTCGGCATATGCTTCGAGGTGTAGGCGAAGATGTCCGACACGATCCGCATCGATGGCTTTGGCGGATAAATGTAAGTGTTGCGGACCATGAACTCCTTCAGAATGTCGTTCTGAATGGTCCCGGCGAGATCCTTCTGCGCGACGCCCTGTTCCTCCGCCGCGACGATGAATAAAGCCATGATCGGCAGCACGGCGCCGTTCATCGTCATCGACACCGTCATCTCGTTGAGCGGGATGCCGTCGAACAGCTGGCGCATGTCGAGAATGGAATCGATCGCCACACCCGCCATGCCGACGTCGCCGGCGACGCGCGGATGGTCGCTGTCATAGCCGCGATGCGTGGCAAGATCGAAGGCAACCGAAAGCCCCTTCTGGCCGGCCGCGAGATTGCGTCGGTAGAAGGCGTTGGATTCCTCGGCCGTCGAGAAGCCGGCATATTGCCGGATCGTCCAGGGCTGCTGGACATACATGGTCGGGTAGGGGCCGCGCACGAAGGGCGGCAGGCCGGGATAGGTGTCGAGATTGGCCAGCCCCTTGAGGTCGCCTTGGCCGTAGAGGTGTTTTACGGCGATGCCTTCCGGCGTCATCCGCTGGCCCTTGAGCTCGACCGGTGCCCTGCGCGGCGCCGACCAGCCGATCTGGCTGAAATCCGGGATCATGATCCGGCTCCGATCGACTGATCGATGCGCACCGGGAACAGCGGCTCGCATACAGCGACGCCCTCTGTCAGTGCCGGCCGGCGTTCGGCCGTCAATGTCTCGACTGGACGCTCGCTGCCGGCCCGGAAAAGCGTCGTCCCGATGATGCCGCGTTCGCCGGCCCGATAGGCGGCATTGCGCTTCGCGGCGGCCGTCTGCACGCGGTTCTGGATATAGCCCTGCTGCAGGCTGTTGAGCACGCCACCCTCTGCCTCGATGCGCTGGAATTCCTGCCAGGCCGCCGCGCAAAGCTCGTCGGTCAGCGCCTCGACCGCGCCGGAGCCGCTGGCCGGATCGGCGACATGATGGAGATGGCTCTCATGCGCCATGATCAGCTGCGCATTGCGGGCGACGCGGCGGGCAAAAGCGGCGGGCAGACCATGCGCGATGGTGTGCGGCAGGATCGAGACGGAATCGGCGCCGCCGGTCGCCGCGGCGAAAGCGGCAACCGCGGTACGCAGGATATTGGTTTCCGGGTCTGCCGTCGCCATCATGCGATAGGAGGTTTCGGCGTGGACGTTTGCCGTCGAGGCTGGGATCGAGCAGGCCTCCTGGATCCGCGCCCAGAGCTTGCGCAACGCCCGCACCTTGGCCATCGACAGGAACTGGTCCTGGTCGACGCTGAGGGCGAAGCCGATATAGGGCGCGGCATAGACCAGCGGCTGGCGTGCCTTCTCGAACATCCTGAGATAGGAGACAGCCGACGCCATCATCGTGCCGAGTTCCTGCGCCTCGGTGGCACCGGCATTGTGGAACACGCGGCCGTCGGCCTCGAGCAGCGCGCCCGGCACGCCCATCGAGAAGAAATGCGCCAGCGATTGCGGCATCGATTCCTGCAGCGCCTCGATCGAGGTGCGCAGCCGTCCGGTGCCGGCGAAGATCGCCGCCGGGTCGATGCCGAAGGAGAGGTTGAGCTTCGTCGGATCGGAGCGGCGCCGGGTCAGGAAGGCGAGCAGCCAGTCGGCCACGGCGCGGCTCCACGGATGCGCGTCGATGCGCACCTGGACGCGGTTGAGCGGCACGCCGTCGAGCACCGTTTCCAGCGCCTCCGCCGTTCTCGGCAGGCCGTAGCCGAAGGCGTTCGGCGCGCCCTCGAAGACCAGCGACAGGCCGGTTGCGCCCTGCGCGATGTCCTGCAGCGCCTGGGCGCTGGCGCGGGCGATGTCCGGATCGTCGACGCGCTGGCTGACGATCCAGGGCGACTTCGGGTTGGTGCGCACCAGCGGCTCGGCGCCGGCCGAGCGTTCGCTGAGCGGCTCGATGCGGATACCGTCATCGGTGTGCGAAACGAGCTTTTCCTCGAACGAGCCGCCGGCCAGCGCCTTTTCCGCCAGCGCCAGCCAGCGCTTGGCGTCCGGGTTCGGAAGGTCGACATCCCTGGTCAAGGCGCCGGCGCCCATCGCACTCCTCGTCTCTTTGCCGCATCATCCACCAGTCTAAGGTCCCCGGCCGGATATCACAATGCGACATCCGCCGCGGCAATTCCGGCAGTCGCTAACCGATTGCCAAACATGCTCAAAATCCGCAAGCTTCAAAAGATCGAATTCCGCCGACGGCTCGGTTTCAATGATTGGCATTGTCGCCCGGCGACAGCGTTACTATACCTCGCATGAGGCTCGGGCGTTTGACGGAACAGATTGCGGAGACCGGACATATGGCGGACGACACCAGCATCTTCATCGGCGCCAGCCGCAAGCCTGACGATTCCTATCAGCGCGCGGAGGAACTGCTGCTGCGCTACGGCAACCGTCACGGGCTGATCACCGGCGCCACCGGCACCGGCAAGACGGTCAGCCTGCAGGTCCTGGCCGAGGGCTTTTCCAACGCCGGCGTCCCGGTCTTCTGCGCCGACATCAAGGGCGACCTTTCCGGCATCGCCATGATGGGCGAGGCCAAGGATTTTCTCGTGAAGCGTGCCGGAGAGGTGAAGCTCGATCCTTACCAGTTCCAGGAATTCCCGGTCATCTTCTGGGACCTGTTCGGCGAGCAGGGCCATCCGATCCGCGCCACCATCTCGGAAATGGGGCCGCTGCTCATGTCGCGGCTGATGAACCTCACCGAAGCGCAGGAGGGCGTCATGAACATCGCCTTCCGCATCGCCGACGAGGAGGGCCTGTTGCTGCTCGACCTCAAGGACCTGCAGGCGCTGCTTGCCAACATCGCCGAGCGCGCCGACGAGCTCAGCGCCCGCTACGGCAATGTGACCAAACCGTCCGTCGGCGCCATCCAGCGCACGCTCCTGGTGCTGGAACAGCAGGGTGCCGCGAACTTCTTCGGCGAACCGGCGCTGCGCATCGCCGATCTCATGCGCACGACCCGTGACGGCCGCGGCGCGGTCAGCGTTCTGGCCGCCGACAAGCTGATGATGAACCCCAGGCTCTATGCCACCTTCCTGCTCTGGCTGATGTCGGAGCTGTTCGAGGAACTGCCCGAGGTCGGTGACCTCGACCAGCCGAAGCTGGTCTTCTTCTTCGACGAGGCGCATCTGTTGTTCGAGGACGCGCCGAAGGTGCTGGTCGACCGCGTCGAGCAGGTGGTGCGGCTGATCCGTTCCAAGGGCGTCGGCGTCTATTTCGTCACCCAGAACCCGCTCGACATTCCGGAAAAGGTGCTGGCCCAGCTCGGCAACCGTGTCCAGCACGCGCTACGCGCCTACACGCCGCGCGAGCAGCAGGCGGTCAGGACAGCGGCCGAGACCTTCCGGCCCAACCCCGATTTCGACTGCGCCACCGCGATTACCCAGCTCGCCACCGGCGAGGCGCTGGTCTCGACGCTCGAGGACAAGGGCGTGCCGGCCATGGTCCAGCGCACGCTGATCCGGCCGCCGTCCTCGCGGCTCGGGCCGATCACGCCGGACGAGCGCCGCAAGATCATTGCCGCGAGCCCGGTCGCCGGCCAGTACGACCAGCTGGTCGATCGCGAATCGGCCTTCGAGATCCTGCAGAAGAAGACCAAGGAGGCGCAGGACGCCGAGGCGCAGGCGCAACAGGCGGGCAGCGGCGGCTCGCGTTGGACCATTCCGGGCTTCGACGACGTCTTGGGAACGTCGGGCCGGCGGTCTTCCAACCGTCAGACGGTGGCCGAAGCCGCGATCAAATCGGTGGTGCGCTCGGTCGGCTCCTCCGTCGGCCGCGCCATCGTGCGCGGGATACTGGGAAGCCTGGCCAGGGGGCGGTAGAAAGCCTTCTCGGCGGTCGGGCAACCGGCCTGGTAGCCAATCAGGCAGGGCGCTTGGCTATGGCGAGGCCGATGCCGAGCGCGATCATCGCGCCGCCTGACGTCTCGCGCAGCCGACGTATCATGCCGAACCGGCCTGCCGCGCCGTCCCGG
This sequence comes from Mesorhizobium sp. M1D.F.Ca.ET.043.01.1.1, assembly GCF_003952385.1. NCBI lineage: Bacteria > Pseudomonadati > Pseudomonadota > Alphaproteobacteria > Hyphomicrobiales > Phyllobacteriaceae > Mesorhizobium > Mesorhizobium sp. M1D.F.Ca.ET.043.01.1.1. The sequence continues at coordinate 1,162,129 of NZ_CP034444.1, read as the reverse complement.
ATGCGGCTCGCCCCGAAAGCGACCACGACATCGGCAAGGGTGTTGAGCGTCACCGACACGAAGCCGAGCGCCATGAACTGCAAGGCGACATGGCCGGCGCTGAGGTCCACGAACTGCGGAATGAAGGCCAGGAAGAAGGCGGCCGTCTTCGGATTCAGCGCCTCGACCAGCACCCCTTCGCGAAACGCTCTGCCCGCGCCGACCGCGGGCGCGGGCGCGCCGCCCTCCAGTATTGTCGTTGCCTCGCGTCGTGCGGCCTGGAAGGTGCGGAAACCGAGCCAGACGAGGTAGGCCGCGCCGATCAGCTTCAGCGCCGTGAACAGCTCCGCGCTTGCGAGCACGATCGCCGAAACGCCCAGGCTGCCGGCAAGCACGTGCACCATGCCGCCGAGGCCCGTCCCGAAACTCGAGGCGATGCCTTCCGCGCGTCCTCCGGCGAGCGTGCGCGCGGCGACGTAGAAGATACCCGGCCCGGGCGTGATGGCGAGCAGGAACGCGGCGGCGAAGTACAGAGCGAACTGGGTCAGATCGGGCATGACGGACTTGAGTGTAAGTTGGACGGCCTTGGGTGTCACGACGGGATGAGCGCGGCGACCTCGCGGTCCGAAGGCCGATCGCTCGCCGCGAGACCAGACACGACGCCGGCGCGGTCGGCCGCGTTGCGGTTCTGGCTCATCTTGCGCTTGCCTTCCAGCCGCGTGATCGGCAGGCGCAGGCCGACAATCCCCTTGAGCTGCGATTGAATGAAATCCGGCGGCGCATCCGATACGGACCAGGGTGCTGCGCGCCCGCCTTCGTGGAGATTGGTGAGACGCGTCACCACGTCGAGCAGCCTGTCGGCGTCTTCGAAGAATTCGATCGGCCCATAGGCATGGACGGCGACATAGTTCCAGGTCGGCACGACCTTTCCGGTCTCCTGCTTGGCCTGATACCACGCCGGCGTCACATAGGCATCTGGTCCCATGAAGATCGCCAGGCCATCGCCTAGTACCGGTGCGCGCCACTGCGGATTTGCCTTCGCCACATGGCCGTAGATCACGCCATGCTCGCCCTCGCTGTCGTCGAGGAAAAGCGGCAACGGCGTCGCCCGGGGCCCTTCCGCGGTGGCGGTGACCAGCGTCGCCAGCCGCGCCGCGCGGATCGTTGCTCTCAGGCTCTCCGTGTCGTCGTCCCGGAATGCGGGCGGTATGTACATGGGTGGAACTCCTTGCGTCGTAACTGAAGATGCCGCAATTCTGGTTTACATAAAACGTCCAGTTTTGAGGAGTTTCAGTGGTCCAGTTGGAGCAGGACGGCATCGCGCGCCGGATCATTGCGGCGATCAAGCAGCGGATTCACAGCGGTGCCAACCGGCCGGGCGACAGCCTTCCGTCGACGCGGGCCCTCGCGGCTGAATGGGGCGCTTCGCGGACCACGGTGACGGCGGCCTACAACCAGCTCGCAGCCGAAGGCTATCTGATCATCCGGCAGGGCGCGCGCGCCATCGTCGCTGCCGGACTGGAGATGACGTCAGAGGGAGCGTCCCACACGGCTGCCCAGCCTCGCAATCTCTCGGCATTCGCCCGTCGGCTGCTTGCCTTGCCTTCGCCGGCCGGAGCGCAGCCGGCCAGGGTTGCGGATTTCCGCTATGGCGACCTGTCGGGGGCGGACTTCCCGGTGCTGGCTTGGCGGCGGGCGTCGAACAAGGCCATTCTCCGGCGCGGCGCTCGTCTGCGCTATGGCGACGCCCAGGGATCCCTTGCGCTCCGCAACGCGCTTCAAAGCTATCTCTGGCGCGCTCGCGGCATCAACTGCGCACCGGACCAGATCGTCATCGTCAACGGATCGCAGCAGGGGCTCGATCTCTGCGCGCGGCTGCTGCTCGACCCCGGCGATCCGTTCGTGATGGAGAACCCGGGCTATCCGCTGGCCCGCCATGCCTTCGCGGCGGCGGGCGGCGTGGCTGTGCCTGTTGCGGTCGACGCGGAGGGGCTGAGGACGGACTCGCTGCCGCCGGCCCGCCTGGCATGCGTGACGCCGTCGCACCAGTTCCCGCTCGGCGGCGTGCTTTCGGCGGCACGGCGTCGTTCCCTGCTGGCCTGGGCCACGGCGACGGGCGCCTACATCGTCGAAGACGATTATGATGGCGAGTACCGCCACGACATCGCCCCCATCCCGCCGCTGCAAACCCTCGACGCGGAGTCGGTCATCTATGTCGGCACCTTCTCCAAGACGCTCTCGCCCACCCTAAGGCTCGGCTATCTCGTCGCCCCGGCCGGCCTGTGCCGCGCGTTCAGCGAGGCGAAGCGCCTGACCGACCGGCACGCTCCGATGCTGGAACAGGACGTGTTGGCCGAACTGCTGACGAGCGGCGCTTATGAGCGTCATGTCCGCAGCATTCGCAGAAAGAACACCGAGCGCAGGGAAGTGCTGCTGCAGGCGTTGGCGGATCATCTGGGGCCAAGGGTCGCTGTCGCGGGGGCCGAAACCGGACTGCATGTTGTTGCCTGGATGAACGGCATCGCTGCCGGGCGCGAGCCGGCAATCATTGCGGCGGCACACGCCGCCGGAATCGGTCTCTATCCGGTGTCACCGCTCTATGACCCAAGCGAGCCGCGACCTGAAACGGCCGGCTTCATCCTCGGCTATGCCGGGCTCGACGCGGAGGCGCTGCGACGCGGCGTTGCGGTGCTGGCGACCATACTCGCCGAGCACCGCTGAAGCGTTCAAAACTCAGAAGATCTCGTTGGTGATCCGGCGTACCGGACCGAGCAGGATCGAGCCGGTCGGCACACCGTTGTCGATCGGGATGGCCCGGCGCTCGGGCATATCCGCCATCGGCTCGCCGATATCAGCGGTCACGACGACCGGCGTCTTGTTAGGCACGCGATCATAAAGGTCGATGATGTCCTGGTTGATCAGGCGCACGCAGCCCGAGGAGACCGACTTTCCGATCGACCACCATTCCGGCGAGCCGTGCAGGCGATAGAGCGTGTCCTGGTTGCCCTGGAACAGATAGAGCGCGCGGGCGCCGAGCGGGTTCTTCAGTCCGCCCGGCATGCCGCCGTTCTTGGCGCTGAATTGCGTCAGTTCCGGCTGGCGGGCGACCATCTCGTCCGGCGGCGTCCACTTCGGCCACTTCTGCTTCCACTGCACCACGGCGTCGCCCGACCATTCGAAGCCGGCGCGGCCGAGGCCGACGCCGTAGCGGATCGCCTGGCCGCCTTCGCGCACCAGATAGAGGAAGTGGTTGGTGGTATCGACCACGATGGTGCCCGGCCGCTGTCCAGTCGGATCGGGAACGATCTGGCGCAGGAATCTGTGATCGATCTTGTTCACCGGGATGGCTGGCAGGTCGAAGCCGTTATCCGAAATCGGACCGTACATCGTCTCGTAATCGCCGAGCGGCGGCTCGACATAGGTCGGCGGTGGCGGCTGGACCGGCTCGGGGCCTGGACCGGTGGTGGAGCAGGCTGAAACCGCGGCCGAAGCAGCGCCAAGGGCTGTGAGATTGAGGAAGCCACGACGGCTGATGCGGAAGGAAGCGTCTGACATGGTTGCCTTTTCTAGGTCTTAATTCGCAAGAAAGCATGAATCCGCAGGCTTGGCCGCCGGCAGCCCCAATAACAGTCGGCGGTGATAGGCGGTTCCAATTCTGGCCTCAGGGTGGACAAACAAAGGCGAAGCTGTGACCACGGCACATCCGTTGCGCTGCAGCAACAGCAGCGTCGGAGCGGTACAGCGTCTCACGGAAACGCCGAACCGTCCTGTCTCTTTATTTTGACGCAATTCTGGACGGAAAATCGTTTCACACTTTTCCCGGAATTGCTTTACGCGCCCGCCAGAAGACCTTCGAGCGAGGGCAGGATCAGCCCCGGCGGAAAGTCCCGGTATTCGTCGGGCTGGTTGGTTCGATTGATCCAGACGGTGCGGAAGCCGAATTTGGCGGCGCCCGCCACGTCCCAGCGGTTGGAGGACTGGAACGACACCGCCTCCGGATAGAGCCGCCAGCCGGTGACCACCATGTCGTAGACCGAGGGATCGGTCTTGAAGCGCTTGATCTCGTCGACCGAGAAGAGGTCGTCCAGAATCTGGTCGAGGGCGGCGGATTTCACCGCAGCCCGCAACATTTCCGGCGACCCGTTGGACAGGATCGCAAGCTTCGCGCCGGATGCTTTCAGCGCTTTCAACACCGCCGGCACTTCCGGATAGCAGTCGAGCTGCCAATAGGCCTCGAGCAGCCTTGCTCTCAGCGCCGGATCGGCCGAGGGCACCTTCTTCAGCGCGAAATCCAGCGCCTGCTCCGTGAGCTGCCAGAAATCGGCATAGGCGCCCATCAGCGTCCGCACCCAGGAATATTCGAGCTGCTTGGCGCGCCAGATTTCTGAGAGAAGCTGGCCGTCAGGCCCGATCTCGCCGGCATGCCTGCGCACGGCGGCGTGCACGTCGAACAAAGTGCCGTAGGCGTCGAAGACATAGGCCGCATGATGCATGGCGTAAGTTTTGCGGCGCGAAGGCTTGCCGTGCAAGCGTTGATTGCGGTCAAGTGCCTCTGGCCTCAACGATTTCTCCCGAAGTCGGTTGACGCCGGCCGCCAAAGTATCGTCCTATGGCGGCCTGAAATCATCCAAATGGACGGCAAGCGATGACTCTGGCGGCGGCGGCGCAATCCGCGACATGGACCTATGTGGACGGCGACTGGTACGAGGGCAACGTCGCCATTCTCGGGCCGCGCAGCCATGCCATGTGGCTGGGCACCAGCGTCTTCGACGGCGCCCGCTGGTTCGAAAACGTGGCGCCCGATCTCGATCGCCATGCCGCGCGCGTCAACGCCTCGGCGATCGCGCTCGGCCTGAAGCCTTCCATGACGACGGAGCAGATCGTCGGGCTGACCTGGGATGGCCTGAAGAAATTCGACGGCAACACCGCCGTCTATATCAGGCCGATGTATTGGGCCGAGCATGGCGGCTATATGGGCGTGCCGGCCGACCCGGCCTCGACCCGCTTCTGTCTTTGCCTGTACGAATCGCCGATGATTCCGCCTTCCGGCTTTTCCATCGGCGTCTCGCCGTTCCGGCGGCCGACCATCGAGACGATGCCGACCAACGCCAAGGCCGGCTGCCTCTATCCCAACAACGGCCGCGCCATCCTCGAGGCCAAGATGCGCGGTTTCGACAACGCGCTGGTGCTGGACATGCTGGGCAACGTCGCCGAGACCGGCACGTCCAACATCTTCCTGGTGAAGGACGGCCATGTGATGACGCCGGCCGCGAACGGCACCTTCCTTTCCGGCATCACCCGCTCGCGCACGATCAGCCTGCTCGGCGACTACGGCTTCAGGACCACCGAGAAGGCGCTGTCGATCCGGGAATTCCTCGAAGCTGACGAGATCTTCTCGACCGGCAACCATTCCAAGGTGGTGCCGGTCACGCGCATCGAGGACCGCGACCTTCAGCCCGGGCCGGTGGCCAAGAAGGCGCGCGAGCTCTATTGGGATTGGGCGCATTCGACTTCCGCTGCCTGAGCGGATAAAAAGGCCGCCGGCGCTTCATTCCGGAGTTGCCCCCATCCATTCCAGACCTATCTTAGTCCGGTAGTTGCACCGGACTTTTTCCTGAGGGAGTACCACCCATGGCTTTCGAGTTGCCCGCTTTGCCCTACGACTATGAGGCCCTGCAGCCTTACATGTCGAAGGAGACGCTGGAGTATCACCACGACAAGCACCACAAGGCCTATGTCGATAACGGCAACAAGCTGGCCGCCGAGGCTGGAATGGGCGACCTGTCGGTCGAAGAGGTCGTGAAGCAGTCCTTCGGCAAGAATGCCGGGCTCTTCAACAATGCCGCCCAGCACTACAACCACATTCATTTCTGGAAATGGATGAAGAAGGGTGGCGGCGGCAACAAGCTGCCGGGCGCGCTGCAGAAGGCCGTCGATGCCGATCTTGGCGGCTACGACAAGTTCAAGGCGGACTTCATCGCCGCCGGCACCACCCAGTTCGGCTCCGGCTGGGCATGGCTCTCGGTCAAGGACGGCAAGCTCGCGATCTCGAAGACCCCCAACGGCGAGAACCCGCTGGTCCACGGCGCCTCGCCGATCCTCGGCGTCGACGTGTGGGAGCATTCCTATTACATCGACTACCGCAATGCGCGGCCGAAATATCTCGAAGCCTTCGTCGATAGCCTGATCAACTGGGATTATGTCCTTGAGCTTTATGAAAAGGCGAAAGGTTGACCATTCGACGAAAAGCCCCGGCACTCCGGGGCTTTTTTTTCAGCGGCACAACACTTCATCCCGACAGGGGAAAATCACTTGGGGTCGAAGGGAATATTTCCACTGCGACGCCCGTTAACGTCTGGTCGCGAACTCTCTTCACCATGGAGCCAATCGAATGAGAAAGCTTGTCATCGCCATCTCCTTGCTCGCCTTTGCCGGCTCGGTCGCGTATGCCGACCCGATCAAGGATCGCCAGGCCCTGATGAAGGAGCGCGGCAAGCTCGCCGGCCAGCTGTCGAAAGTGGTCAAGGGCGAGGAGGATTTCGATGCCGCCGCGGTGCTGACGACGTTGAAGGCCTTGCAGGCTAATGCCGAAAAATTCGATGCCGAGACGTTGTTCCCGGCTGGCAGCGACAAGGGCGACACGACGGCTGCGCCGAAGATCTGGGAAGACAAGGCCGGCTTCAATACGGCGGAAGACAAGCTGCTGACCGACGTCAAGGCCGCGGTTGCTTCGCCGCCGGCCGATGCCGATGCGCTGAAGGCGCAGCTCAACACCATCGGCGGCGACTGCGGCACCTGCCATCAGACCTACAGGATCAAGAAGGGCTGACAGTCGGCCATGGGTTGGCTGAGGAAACTCATCGGCGTCGTCGTCGTTTTGGGCGGCGCCGGCGCCGTCGCCGGCTGGGCGCTGTCCGCGCCGGTCAGGCTCGATGCCGCGGCCGTCGCGCAACTCAGCCGCGGTGACGCCGCCAAGGGCAAGCGCATCTTCAATGCCGGCGGCTGCACCTCCTGCCACGCCAAACCCGGATCAAAAGGCGATGCCCGCCTGGAGCTTGCCGGCGGGCTGCAACTGAAGACGCCGTTCGGCACCTTCGTGCCGCCCAACATCTCGCAGGATATCAAGGACGGCATCGGCGCCTGGAGCGAGGAAGACTTCGCCAATGCGATGCTGAAGGGCGTTTCGCCCTCCGGCGAGCATTTCTATCCGGCCTTTCCCTACGCCTCCTACGCGCGCATGAAGCCGGCCGATGTCGCCGACCTCTATGCCTTCATGAAGACGCTGCCGGCAGTTGCCGGCGAGGCGCCCGGCCACAAGCTCTCCTTCCCCTTCAACATCCGCCGCGGCATTGGCCTCTGGAAACTTCTCTATCTCAGCCCCGAACCGGTGATTGCCTTGCCTGACGGCGCGCCGGCCAATGTGCTGGCTGGCCGCTATCTGGTCGAGGGGCCCGGCCATTGCGGCGAATGCCACACGCCGCGCGATTTTGCCGGCGGCGTCAAGAAGGCCGCATGGCTGGCGGGCGCCGTGGCCGCCGAAGGCTCCGGCGTCGTGCCCAACATCACCCCGCAGGGCGGCCCCAAGGATTGGTCGGAAGCCGACATCGCCAACTATCTCGAAACCGGCTTCACACCGGATTTCGATTCGGTCGGCGGCGCCATGGTCGACGTGCAGCGCAACATGGCCCAGCTGACAGCCGATGACCGCGCCGCGATCGCCGCCTACCTCAAGGCCATCCCGCCGCATCCCAACGGTTATCCGGCGCGCAAGCCATCCAAATAGTCCCGGGCTACGGGTGGCGGTCGCCCAGAAAATCGAAGCCGTTTTCGAAAAAGTGGTTGTAGTCGCAGGTCAGTTCCTCGCCCGGCGCGATGTCGCGCAGCGCGTAGGTTTCCTCGGGCGAGGAGACGTCGCAGTTCGGCTCGTCGGCGTGATTCATATAGCGGGCGTCGTCCGCCTCGAAGACGATGAAGTTGGGATCGCGCCGGTCTGGATAGGAATAGCGGTCGAGATAGGATTTCACCGCGCCGGATTCGCCCTCATAGGTGTCGACGTGAATGCGCCGGTCGAACCTCGGATCGAGCTTCCAGATCAGCGTGCCCCGCGCAATGCGGTGTTTGGCGAAGACGCCGATGCCCTGGATAGACGATTTGTCGAGATAGACGTCGACGAGCAGCATGACGAACCCTACGGATGACAGGTGACGCGGCCTGAGAGACCGCACCAAAGAACCGAACCCAACCGAGCATTGCCTAACGCCTGGCCTTCACGATTGCGAGGGAAAAATCAGGCCTTGCCGGTCACTTTCAAGGCATAGGCGTAGATGTACGCGATCTCCTCCAGCCGCGAGAACCGGCCCGAGGCGCCGGCATGGCCGGACTCCATGTTGATCTTGAACAGCACCGGATTGTCGCCAGCCTTGCGGTCGCGCAGCCGCGCCACCCATTTGGCCGGCTCCCAATAGGTGACGCGCGGGTCGGTCAGTCCGGCCAGCGCCAGGATCGGCGGATAGTCGAGCGCCGCGACATTGTCGTAGGGCGAATAGGCCGCGATCGTGCCGTAGTCCTCGGCCGACGCGATCGGATTGCCCCATTCCGGCCATTCCGGCGGGGTCAGCGGCAGGGTTTCATCGAGCATGGTGGTAAGCACGTCGACGAACGGCACCTCGGCGACGATGCCGCCGAAGCTCTCTGGCGCCATGTTGGCGACCGCCCCCATCAGCATGCCGCCGGCCGAGCCGCCTTGAGCGACGATGCGGTCGTGTTGCGTGTAACGCTCCGCCACCAGATGGCGGGCGCAGGCGATGAAATCGGTGAAGGTGTTCATCTTCTTCGCCCGCTTGCCGTCCTCGTACCAGCCGTAGCCCTTGTCCTTGCCGCCGCGCACATGGGCGATGGCGTAGACGAAGCCGCGGTCGACCAGCGACAGGCAGTTGGTGTTGAAGGCGGCGGGAACCGTGATGCCATAGGAGCCGTAGCCGTAGAGCTGGCAGGGCGCGGAGCCGTCGAGAGGGGTGTCGCGATGGTGGATCAGCGAGATCGGCACCAGTTCGCCATCGACGGCCGGCGCCATCAGCCGGCGCGTCACATAGTGCTCCGGATCATGGCCGGAAGGCACTTCCTGCGTCTTCAGCAGGACGCGCTCACGGCTGCGCATGTCGTAGTCGAACACCTGCGCCGGCGTCGTCATCGACGAATAGGTGAAGCGCATCACCTCGGTGTCGTATTCATAGGATCCGGAAAGGCCGAGCGAGAAGGCCTCCTCGTCGAAGGAAATGAGATGCTCCTCGCCGGTTGCCCGATCGCGCACGACGATGCGCGGCAGGCCCTCCTTGCGCTCCAGCCTGACCATGTGATGCTTGAAGCCAAGCACCGACAGGATAAGCCGGCCAGGTTCGTGCGGCACCAGTTCCGTCCAATTGGCACGCACCGGGTCCTCGACCGGCGCGGTCATTATCTTGAAGTCCTTGGCGCCGTCGGCATTGGTGAGGATGAAGAAGACGTCGCCGCCTTCTTCCAGATCGTATTGCAGGCCGGTCACGCGCGCCGCCACCAGCTTCGGCTCGCCGAAAGGTTCGTCCGCGCGCAGCAGGCGGTATTCGGAGGTTTCATGGTCGTTGATGCCGATCATGATCCAGTCGTTGGAGCGCGTGCCGCTGACGTCCATGAAGAAACCCGGATCTGTTTCTTCGTATATCAGCCGGTCGTTCTGCGGACTGTCGCCAAGTGCGTGGAAGAACACTTTTGATGGGCGGTGATTGTCGTCGAGGCGGGTGTAGAAGAAGCCGTCGTCTCCGGCTTTCCAGACGCCGCCGCCACCCGTGTCCGGGATCTGGCCGGTCAGGTCCCTGCCGCTGGCGATGTCGCGCACGCGCAGCGCGAAGAATTCCGAGCCCTTGTCGTCGAAGGCCCAGAGCAGCTTGCCATGGTCGGCCGAATGGTCGACGCCGCCGAGACGGAAATAGGGCTTGCCCTCGGCTTCCGCGTCGCCGTCGAGCAGGATCTGCTCGGTGCTGCCATCGCGCGGCGTGCGGAAGTAGCGCGGCTGCTCGCCGCCGAGCTTGAAGGACGAGCCATAGGCATAGGGACCGTCCTTCATCGGTACGGTGGAGTCGTCTTCCTTGATGCGCCCCTTCATCTCTGCAAACAGCTCGGCGCGCAGATCGGCCGTATCGGCCATCAGCGTTGCCTGGTAGGCATTCTCGGCCTCGAGATGGGCGCGGATCGCGCCGTCGAGGAGCGATGGATCCCTGAACATCGCCTGCCAGTTGTCGGCGCGCATCCAGGCATAGTCGTCGGTGCGGGTGAAGCCGTGATGCACGTCGAAGATGGGGTGTTTCTCGGGCCGCGGCGGGTTGGCGGTCGGGAAGGCGGAGCTTCTGGTCATTACGTCTCGCTGTGGAATTTACTTGAATGGCGAATGAACACACTGCTCAGCAGCGGTTCAAGGGGCAGGGTTCAAGGTGGTCTGCAGAAAGTAGGTCGAAGGGGGAAAAGATGAAATCCTATGTTCGCGCCGCGGTGGCTGTTGCTGTCGCCTCGTCAGTCCTGGCCTTTTCCGGTCAGTCTCATGCAACCGTGTTCGCGGCCTGGCAAGTGGCCGGCGTGCCGTTCGGCGACACGCTCAGCGCGCGCAAGTATCCGTCAAACACATCGCAAAAGCAGGCGGCCTATCCGAATGGCGCCGTCCTGCAGATGACCGGTCGCTGCACGGGAGGCATAGACCTGCTCGATATCGCCGGCCATCCGCACTGGAAGCAGCGGCAGGCGGTCCGCTATCGCTGGTGCGAGCTCTGGCACGATCCGGCGCGGAACGGCCATTTCGTCACCGGCTGGGTCTACGGCAAGTACATCACACCCTATTGAGAGGTTCGTCGAGGCTGCTTGGTTGTTGACCGGGCGACGAATGTCCGCGGCCTGTGGTCCGCAGGGTTCTTCGTCCTCACTTCCCAGGCTACCCAAGCATTAGTCAAGCATTGAGAACCTTGTTCAGCGCCACCTGAGGTGTAAAAGCATTCTTGACGCCACGTCAGGCTGCGCTGGTCCGACCAGAAAAATCTCGCTAAGTTACACGGCGAACGAAATTTTGAAGCTGAATCAGCAATATTTGATGAATATCGCCGAATATAACTCAATAGGTGAATTGACTTACTTACAGCACAGCGTCATTAAGACAAGGCGACGCGAATCGCAGGGCTTGCCTGCATGAAATTCGCGCGATGCCCGATCCAGAAAAGGGCGTAGTCTAGAAACAAACTCTCGTTGGGGCCTGAGCACAATGGATATCGTGGAAACACCTTCAAGGAATGGCGACGCGCTAATCGAACTGACCGCCGATGTCGTAGCGGCCTATGTCAGCAACAACCCGGTACCGGTCGGTGAACTGCCGAACCTGATCGCCGACGTCCATGCCGCGCTCGGCCGCGTCGGCGGCGCGACGGAGCAGCCGTCGGCCGAGAAGCAGAAGCCGGCTGTCAACCCGAAGCGCTCCGTGCATGACGACTACATTGTCTGTCTCGAAGACGGCAAGAAGTTCAAATCGCTGAAGCGCCATCTGATGACGCACTACAACCTCACCCCGGAAGAATATCGCGAGAAGTGGGGCTTGGACGCCAACTATCCGATGGTCGCTCCAAACTACGCTGCGGCCCGTTCGCAGCTGGCCAAGAAAATGGGCCTCGGCCGTAAGCCCAAGGGTCGCCGGTAGCGGCTTGCACCTTCGGCAAAGCGACGGCGCCCCGCAGGGCGCCGTTTTGCTTTTGAGGCAATTCCAGGAAAAGCGTGCGGTGGTTTCCGCGAACGCGTGAACCCGCGGCGACGCGGTACGTCGCCGGGTCTGGGTTGAGTCAGGCGGTCTGTTTCAAGGCCGCTTCAGCGTCGCGCTTGATGCGCTTGACCATCGAGCGAAGGCCGTTGGCGCGCTGCGGCGACAGATGTTCGTCGAGCCCGAGCTCTTTCAGCGTGACCTCCGCGTCGGTGCTCTGGATCTGGCTGGCCGGCCGGCCGGAGAACAGCGCCAGCATGATGGCGACCAGGCCGCGCACGATGTGGGCGTCCGAATCCCCTTGGAAGCTGATCACCGGATCGACGCCTTCTCCCTGCTCGGTGGTCAGCCACACCTGGCTGACGCAGCCCGGCACCTTGTTGGTCGGTGTGCGCTCGGCCTCGGGAAACGGCGGCAGCGCCTCGCCGAGCTCGATCACATAACGGTAGCGGTCCTCCCACTCGTCGAGCAGGGAGAAGTCGTCGCGGATCGTTTCGATCGAGGTCGTCATTGCCCGCATATAGTGACCCGGCGCCCCCGCGTCACGGAAAAAGGCGTCACGGAAAAAGAAAGACGCCGCGGGCGTCGAGAGGTCGGACGGGCCCGCGGCGTTAGAGCAATTCCAGGAATTGCGCTAAAACTAAAGCAGCCGAGCGAACGGCTGGAAGGAATCTCAGTTCTTCGCCGTCAGCATCTTCGGAATGTTGACCTTGGCGGGCAGGACGATGTCCTTGGCGACGCTGCCGGTGGTCTCGGCGGAGGTTTCCGCCACCTTCGCTCCCGGCCTTTCGGACTGCTGGTCGTCAAGCATGGCTGCGGCGATCTTGGCGGTTTCCTGGGCGCGGACGGTGATGGTGTGCACGGCAGATTTGCCGGTCTCGCAGACGTCCGGCTTGCGCTCGCAGATGCCGGCAATGTCGCCGACCGCCTCGCGCGCCGCAAACAGCGCCTGGATCGGCCCGACCGCCTCGCGGCCATCCTCGTCCGGGCCGACGCTGAGCGGCAGCGCCAGGAGCACCAGCGAAAACCAGAAAGCCATCCTGATCAGAAAGCCCATCTCAATGCCTCTCGTCCGTGACCGGATCATGCATCCATCGGCATGACCTCTTTTATGGGCGGGATAGTGGCACAGCCGCGCAAAGGACGGCTTGCGCCGAAGCCGCGAATTTTCTGCAAATTTTAGATAAATTCGAAAGGATTGGTTTTCGAGATTGATTTCATTCAAATCTCATCGATTGCATTAACTTTATGATAACCATCTATATCTCTGTTTTAAAAGGAAAATTTCGAAAGGGAGAAGCGTCGGCGCGGGATTTCCGGCAAGCCTGGCGCGGCTGTTGCAGCTAACGCTCCATTTACCATGGCGGCAGATCGACGGGCTTTCCCACGCCGGCGTCCCAATATTTACCGCGGGCGGAGCGCTCGTCTCGCCTGCCTTATCCATTCTTTAAACGCTGGGTGCGAATTTCAAGCCAATTAAGAGTCACCTGCAAAGCAGGGCAGCTTCACGACCGGGTACGAGTGCGTTGAGTTCGATTACGGCCAGATACGTTCATCTGCCTGGCGCGGTTGCCGCCGGCTGCGAACGCATGGTTCATCCGACCGTCACGGGCGAGGCCGAGCGCCTGCGCCAGCGCCGCTTCATCGGTGTCATGCTCGCCGCTCCCTTTCTCGCCGCGGGCGCGGCGGTGACGCTGGTCACCTCCAGCCTCGGTGCGGCCGTCACCGTGGCCGCGATCTTCGGCGCTTTCGGCCTGTGCTGGTTCGCGGCGCTTCTCGTTGCCGCCACGGGCCGCATGGCGTTCGCCGGCCGTGCGGCAGTCGCGATGGGTGGCCTCGCCCTTGCCGGCGCGATTGCCGCGGCAGGTGGCCTTGCCTCGCCGGTCGCGCTGCTTGCCGTCGCTTTCCCGCTCGAGGCCTGGTGGATCGCCGGATCGCGCCGCGCTGCCCTTTCGGGTGCGCTGGCTGCCGTCGCCGCCATTCTCCTGCAGCCTGTCGCGGATCAGGTCCTGCCGCTCGGCGCGGGCGGGACCGCCACTTGGCACTGGCTGCTGCCGCTTGCCTGGGCGCTTACGCTCTTGCCGCGCGCGGCGGCCTTCGCCAACCCGGGTAACGCGCGCCAGGCGCAACCTGCAGCCGACCGTCTCGAGGAGATCATCGACGCCGTCGTGCTGCGCGTCGGCCGCCAGGGCGAAGTGCTCGACGCTTCGGCCAAGGCGCGCTCCGTTCTGAAGCTGGCGCCGGAGCTCTTGCTCGGCACGGGCCTGTTCGAGCGCGTCCATCTTTCCGACCGCGTCGCCTATCTCACCGCGCTCGCCGACATGCGCGAGGGCGCGCCGAAGCGCCGGCTCGACCTGCGCATCCGGCTGCCGCGCGACGGTGGCGGCGCGGCCGACAATTTCCGCCCGTTCCGCCTGGAATTGATGCGCGGCGCGCTTGAGCAGGACATCTTCACCTTCGTGCTTCGTGAGAACGACGACGTCGCAATGCTGCGCGAAGAACTTGCCTCGGCCAGGGAGGCTGCGGCTGCCGCCGAAGTGGCCAAGGGCCGTTTCCTGGCGGTGGTCAGCCACGAGCTGCGCACACCGCTCAACGCCATCATCGGCTTTTCCGACATGCTGCTGCACGAAATGTTCGGCGCCTTCCGCGATCCGCGCCAGAAGGAATATGTCGGGCTGGTCAGGGAGTCCGGCCAGCATCTTCTGTCCGTCGTCACCTCGATCCTCGACGTCTCGCGCATCGAGGCCGGCGCCTATACGACGGAGCTCGAACCGTTCCGCTTCGCCGATGCCGTCGATATGTGCCGCTCGATGATGCGGCCGCTGGCCGACGCCAAGAGCATCGCTCTCGGTGGGCAGATCGCGCCGGACGCCGGCGAGATCAACGCCGACCGCCGGGCGGTGCAGCAGATCCTGATCAATCTGGTTTCCAACGCCGTGAAATTCACGCCCGACGGCGGCAGCGTGGTTATCGGCGCCAAGCGCGTCGGCTCGCGGCTGCATTTCTGGGTGAGCGACACCGGCATCGGCATCGCCGAGGAGGATATGGCCAATCTCGGCAAGCCGTTCATGCAGATCCAGAACGACTATACGCGCCGTTTCGAGGGAACCGGGCTCGGCCTTTCGCTGGTCAAGGGCCTGGTGGCGCTGCACGAGGGCACGATGTCGATCGAGAGCGCTCCGGGCGAGGGCACGACGGTGACGATCAGCCTGCCGGTGAACGGACCGAAGCGGCGCTCGGGCGCGCCGTCCGGCGTGCTGCCGATGCCGGTTGCAAAGCCGAAGGGGGATGCAGATGGGGACAGCAATGGCTCGCTCCGCAAGACGGCCTAAGGTGGTCGAACCCGAGCGCGGCGTCCTTGCCGAGGGCGCCGTGGCGGTCGGCCAGATGATGTCGCGCAATCCGGTTATGGTCGGCGGCTCGACCGCCTTCCTTGTGACGCTCTTCTACGTTTCGGCCAACGCGCTCTGGTACCAGCCTTTCCCGCATACGGGAGCCTTCTTCGCCACCAGGAGCATCGAGAATTTCCCGCATGCCGTCTCCAATGAGCCGGAGACCACCATCAACATCGTGCGGCAGGCGCCGGCGCAGCCGGCTCCCAAGCCCGACCCGGTCGTCCAGCAGGTGCAGGGCATATTGAAGGATCTCAACTTCTACGACGGCACCGTTGACGGCCTCACAGGTCCGGCCACGCGGAGAGCCATCCAGGCCTATCAGGTCAAGGTCGGGCTGCCGTCATCCGGCGAGATCGACGACGCGCTGCTCGACCAGCTCGGCGCCCGGCAGACGACCGCGGCCATTCCGCATCCGGCGCCGAGACCGGCAACTGCGGCTCAGGCGGCCGCGCCGGTGCCGATCCCGGTCTCCGCCCCAGCCAATGGCGCGACGCAAACGCCGGACGCCCGCATCGTCAAGATCCAGGCCGGCCTCAAGGCCTTCGGCAACGACGACATGCAGCTCGACGGTGTCGTCGGCGCCCGCACCAAGGCCGCGATCAAAGAGTTCCAGGCGTTGTTCGGCCTGCCCGAGACCGGCGATCCGGACGAAGCGGTCTACGTCAAGATGCGCGAGATCGGCCTGACGAACTGAGGCCCTCTGCGGCCATTCCGGTTCCGCTGCCGATGCTGTAAGGACCGCGCATGTCGCTCGGAACCCTCTCATGCGCGTAACCACCGACCTTTGGGTATCGGCCCTTGTGCGCCGCGTCTTCGGCGCCGGCGGTTTCGCGGCCGTGGTCAAGCGCGGCGCCACCGAGGCGGGCGCCGTCTTCGTGCTGTCGCGCGGGCGGATGGGAGAGGTGGTCCTCTATGGGCCGGCGCCGCAGACGAGCTACGATTCGGCCAAACCCGAGGAGCGCTTCTTCATCCAGTTCGATACAAGCGAGGATGGCTCGGCCTTCGATGCGCGGCTGGAGCGGGAGAAGAAATTCGACCCCGACATCTGGGTTGTCGAGATCGAGGCTGGAACTGTTCCGGTCGAAGAGCTTCTTTCGGTGAAGACCGACTAGGCCGTAGACTCATGTGCGCGCAGCCACAGCCGCACTGAGGGCAGGCTGGACTATTGCGAGAACATTGGCCGCCAGGTGAACCCGTCCCAAAGCCTTCCAGGCGTGGTCGGATTCGCGAATGCAGTGAAGGTTCATCATGCCGCTTCCCCCTTTTGGACGGGAAACCGGGTGGCGAAGACTTCTTTGGCCGCAAACAGCCCGTTGAGCGCCGCGGGAAAGCCGGCATAAACCGCCATCTGTATGATGGTTTCGGTGATTTCGACCTTGGTCAGCCCGACATTCAGTCCCGCCTCGATATGGACTTTCAGTTGCGGGGTCGCGGTTCCCATCGCTGTCAGTGCCGCGATTGTCGCGATCTCACGGGCGCGCAGATCCAGGCCGGGGCGGCTGTAAATGTCGCCAAACGAGAACTCGAACACGTAGTTTGCGAAGTCGGGGGCAATGTCAGCCAGGGCGGCTATGACATTGTGGCCGGCCTGGCCGTCGATTTCAGCGAGCGCCCGCTTGCCGCGTTCCAGCCGGCTTTCGCCGACGTTCGGGGATTGGTGCGTCATAGTCCTTCATCCTCTGTTCCTTGCCGGCATATCCGGCAATCTTGGTGTCGAGGACGAGAAGGCAGGCTTGCAGCTTGGCCACATGCGCACGGACACGCTCACGGTGCTGTTCGAGCAACGCGCTGCGCTCCGCTTCCGTGTCGACGCCGCGCTCCCGCAAGGCCGCGTAACGCAGCATTTCCCGAATGGGCATCCCGGTCGTTTTGAGACGATCGAGAAATTCTATCCAGGTCAGGATTGATGCGTCGTAGTCGCGCTGGCCCGATTGGTCCCTGTCGGCATGGGGAAACAGCCCGATCCGCTCATAGTAACGGATAGTGTAGGCAGACAGTCCCGAACGCTTCGCCAGCTCGCCAATCTTCATCAACGCCCATCTTTCGTCACGACGCGCAGAAAGCTACGAGTTAGAGTGCGCTCTAAGTCAAGAGGCGCTTGTCACTTTGTCGTGTCGCGGAAATGCCGAGTTTCGCGACGACATCGGCTCGTTGATTTTCAAGCGAAAAATCTGTCGCGGAATGTCGGGTACAAAAGTCCACCCTACGCGACGACTTTTGCGACACCGGGGCGCCGCTTTACCCTCTGCCAGCCCTAAAGCGGCCTGGCCGCTTTTCACCCAAAGTTGCTCATGCCGCATTTATGGGTTCATGGCCGAGAGCGTTTTCAGCGATTCATAGAATCGCCGAACCGCTCTAAGTATTTGTTTTTACGCAATTCCGTATGGAAAACCGTTACACACTTTTCCTGGAATTACTCTTGGGCATGTCACCCGGATGTGTGCTGCGGCTCTGGGACAACGATATCAAAACAAAGACTTGAAAAGCGCGTCGCCTGGATCCTTTCAGCGCGAAGCGCTTTAAGCCGGTCAGGACGCCTTGCGGCCGGCAGCCTTGTCATCGGCCTTCGATGCCCGGCGCCCGGCGCTTGCCGTCTCGGCGGCGTTGCCGCGGATCGCCCGCGACAGAGCCTCGGCCTTCCAGGCCCGCACCCTGTCGAGCGCCGCCTCGCGATGCAGCAGCCGGTAGCGGTCGAGGAACAGCCGGATCGCTTGCGGATGCGGGAATTCGGCCGGACAGACCGCGACCGCGATCAGGAAGGCCCTGTCCTCGCTGAGGTCGAGCGCCTTGAGCGCCGCGAGCAGTGCGGCGTAGCCCGACTGGCCGGTGACCGAGCGGGCCGTGGCAAAATCGATGTCGAGCGCATCGGCAAGCGCCGTCTGGAAGAAGGCGGCGTTGCCGGTCAGCGCCGTCTCGCGCAGCCTTACATAGGTCGGCTGGCCGAGGAACAGGTTGACGGTGGCACCTTCGCCGGCGGGGCGCATCATCGAGCGCAGGCGGCGTCGCGCATCCTCTTCGGCCACGCCGGGATCCGGGCGACGGTCTTCGGTCGTGGAAGCGGGCTCCGGTTTCACCGGCGCGAGCTTGGTGACCGTCTCCGGTGGTCGCGTCTTGACCAGCGTCGGCTTCTCCAGCGCGCGGATCAGGTCTGCGATGGTCGCATTGAGCTGCTTGCGCCGCGCGATCGCGCGCGCATGCGGCAGGCCGTGGCGCCCGATCAGCGCGATGAGGTCGATGTCGCTCAGCGCGTTCGAGCGGGTGAGCAGCGGCGCGGCGATCTCGACCGGCTCCTCGGCCAGCCGCCGCACCAGCGCGGTCGGCGCATACTCGCATTCGGAAAGCGCGGCGGCGACATAGCGGCGCGATTCGACCGACACCTCGTCGAACAGCGGCAGCGTCAGATCCTCGAGCTGGGCGATCTCGCGGCGCGAGGGGCGCGTCAGCGAGCAGAATGCGGACACGGCGGCGCGGAAAAGCCTTTCGGCTTTTCCCGCTTCGGTCCGGATAGCGATGTGCCTGAAATCCGAAGAAGACACGGAGGATACGCCCGATACTCGACACAGAACTGGCCCCGCGCAATCCGGTCGGGCCGGTTCCGCGTCTCCAGGGAACAAAGATCAAATTAGCCGCGATCCGTTAGCGCTCCGTTAACCCTCTGCCCGCCTTAATCAACTTTGGAGGCGTTGCGTTGTGCTCCGGTCAAACCGAGAGGAATGCGCGAACCATGGGCATGGTCCTGTCTTTTGTGCCGAGAACGGCACCGGTCAATCGAGTAAATCACGCTGCCGATACGGCGGCCGCGGTCATCATCTTCCCCGGCGTCCGCTACGAGCCGCAGCCGCAAGCCGGCGCGGGGCGCCAGGACTCTCCGGACAAGCCGCCGCGGCCTCCAGTGCCGCATCACTGAGCTTGCTCGCCAGAGCAATTCCAGGAAAAAAGTGTGTAGCGGTTTTCCGTCCGGAATCGCAGCAAATGCTAATAGTCCTGCAACTCGCAGGCGCTCTGCTCGAGGAAGCGTGACACGATCGGCTTCCAGCTGTCGTCGGGAACGAAGGCACGTACGACGAGGATGCCTTCCTCGATGGGCGCCTCGACGAAGATCGCGCCCTGAAGCTCCTCCGGAAGATCGCGCCGCACATCGATCATCTGCGCCGGTGTCAGCACCACGGCATCGAGCTTCTCGCTGTTGGCGTTGTGGTCGTTGAAGGAATAGATGTTGTGGCCGCTGCGATCATAGACCGAGGCCGACCAGAATGGCACGTTGCCCGGCGCCCTGACCCGCACCAGCCCGTCGGCGAGATCGAAGCGGCAGGCGGCGGCATAGAACATCGGGTCGACCGACTTCACCACCGGCGCGCCGCCGGCCTCGGCGTCCAGGCGCGTCATCTTGTAGAGGTCGGAAGCCATTGCCAGCCGCGACCAGGCATCGCGTTCGGAAAATTCCGGCACCAAGAACAGCACCGCGATGTGCACGATGCCGGCGCCGAGCAGCCCGAGGATCAGGGCATGCAGCAGCCTACGCATGGCAGCCGGCCTTCAGGATGCGCGGCAGCGTCACGTCGGAAAGCCCGGTGCTCGACGCGATCGGCGTGTCGTAGAAGGTGAGCACGAAATACATCTTGCCGAAGCCGCTGGTGAGCAGCCAGTTGCCGGGGGCAGGGCGGTCGCCGACCGAGATGACGACCGAATTGTCGGGTTGGCGCAACACCTCGTAGGATTGCAGCGCGGCCTGCCTTGCCTTGCCGATGTCGATGACGCCGAGCGACTGGTCGGCGGCATAGAGCGTCCAGAACCGGGCCGTCGGATAGCCCCCCTCGATCGTATAGGCGCATTGCCGTTTCAGCGGCTCGCCGGCTTCGTCGCGCTCGGCGACGAAGGACAGCCCCTCCGCCCGGCCGAGCGCCAGCACGCCCTCGCGCGCCACGCGGGCCTTGGAATAGGGGTCGGCGGTCTGGGTGCCGATTTCTGGAAAAGCGGTCCATTGGCCGATGCGGATCGCGCCGACGCCATCCTGCGCGTTGAGGGCGTACCAGACGCTGCCGCCGCCGAGGCCGATGGCGATTGCAAGCGAAAGCAGCGTGAGGAAGGCGGTCTTGAGCATGCAGGGCCGGAACTGAGGAGGTTGTTCGGGATATCGCGGCGCGGGGTGGCGTGGCAAGCCGGCTCGCTCGAAGGCGTGGCGATATTCAGGTGAAACCGGCATCCAAATGGCGGCTTGCCGCGCTTCCGGAACTCACGCGATGGCATACGGCCACCAAGTCGTTTTCTGCCGGACAAGCAGCACAAGGTTCCCTCCCGCCGTGCCGCAGGTGGCCATTCAATCGGGTGCCTGTGCTTGAAGCGGCCGCCATTTGGTTCCACATCGACCGGGATGAAGGGCGAGACGGAAGAACGGCGTTGGAATTTGGCTTGGGCCTTGCCCGCGTCGCTGATCCTGCATGTGCTCATCGCGGCGTTTCTGGTCCATGGCCTGCCGAGACCTGCCCAACCGCCGGATCAGGACCAGCCGGTCAATGTCGCGCTCGTGCCTCCGCCCGAGCAGCCGAAACCGAAGCCTCAGCCCGCGCCGCAGCCAAAGGAGCCGAAGGCTGAAAAACCGCCCGAGCAGAAAGTCGAAAAGCCGCCTCTGCCGGAAAAGCAGCCACCGAGGCCACCGCCAATCGCTGTGCTGAAGCCCGTTTTTCAATACGGCGACAAGGATACCGGCCCGAGGAAATCCCTGGATGGAGGCGGCGACCGAGACAATGCGCCGTCGCCGGCCAAGGATGACAATTCCAAGCCGCCTGCCGCGCCGAAGCCGGCGGAGAAGCAATCTGCCGCGCCGGCAGACGCCGATCAGCAGGCAGATCCAAGCAAGGCTGACGACAAGCCGGCAACCGCCGGGACGGACGCCAAGCCCACGCAGAGCGAGGAAAAGCGGGCAGCCCAAAACACGAATAAACAACAGGCAGACGGGCAAGAGGCAGGCGCGCAAACCGCCGACAAGCCAAAGCCCCAACCCGCAAACGCGCTGAAGTTCAAGCCTGCAAAGGGATCGAAGTCCCGAAGCAGGAACGCCGGGACGCCAAGTTCCACCAACGCCGCCGTTGCTGGGTCGCCGATCTATTCGGGCCTTCCGGGTGTTCGAAAGCTCTACTCGCAGGGCGCTACCGGCGATGCGCTGGCCACAAGCTCGATGTCCGGCGTGCCTCGCGATCAGCGAGTTGCCAACCTTTGCGGCAGCGTTTTGAACCAGGAATTGCAGGACGCCTCTTATTCTCCCAAATGGCTGCCATCTATTCCGCTGAAGGTGGGCAACGTTCTTAGCCCCCTGCAGACCGCCTTCAGCACCACAACCACGTGGTACCGCCTAAGCTTCCGGTGCGAGGTCGACGCCGACGCGACGAGGGTCTTGTCGTTCAACTTCCGTGTCGGCGCTGAAATCCCACCCGGCGAATGGGCCCGTCTCAGATTGCCCAGTCTCCACTAAAACATGCTCCCGGGAACCAGCTTCGGGACAAGGGCGTGTGCAGGATCAAATCCTAAAGCGCCGACAGCGTCTCCGGCGAAGTCGGCGCGTCGAGCACGGGCGCCGCCTCGAACGTCCTGGTCATCTCGCGCAGCATCTGGGTGGTGCGGCTGGAGAGCACCGGCGGGCGCTCGGCTTCCGTCTGCGCCGCGTCATCCGCCGCCTCCTTCTTGGCCGCCTCCTCGGCCTTGGCGGCGACCTCCGGGTCGACGAACGGATGATCGAGGCCCGGGATCGGCTTCAGGTCGATGTTCTGGTGCGCATAGACCATCAGCCGCTGCCACACCATCGCCGGCAGCGAGCCGCCGGTCATTTTGTTGCTCGGCGTGAAATCGTCATTGCCGAGCCAGACGGCGGCCGTGTAGTTGCCGGTGAAGCCGACGAACCAGGCATCGCGGTAGGATTGCGTGGTGCCGGTCTTGCCGGCGACGACGATGTTGGGAAGCTGGGCGCGCCTGGCCGTGCCGATCACCGGCACCGCCGCCAGCATCGTGTTCATGTATTTCAGCGCCTTCTCCGACAGCACGCGGTGCGGCGGCGGCGCGTCCTTGGTCCAGTCATAGACAACGTCGCCGGTGCGGGTGACGAGCTGGGTGATGCCGTGCCTGGAGCCGACGAAGCCGTTCTGGGCGAAGACGCTGTAGCCGGTCGCCTGATCCATCACCGTCATCAGGGATGTGCCGAGCACCATGGTCTTGTGCGATTCAAGCGGCGACTCGACGCCCATCGATTCCGCCATCGCTTTGATCGGACCGATGCCGAGATGGTCTTTGGCGAGCCGCACCGGCACGGTGTTGATCGACTTGGCGATCGCCGTGATCAGCGTCACGTTGCCGGCCGAGCCGCCATTGTAATTGTGTGGCGACCAGCTGCCCCAGCTGATCGGACCGCCGGAAACCACCGAGTCCGGGGTGAAGCCGTGCTCCATGGCGGTGGCGTAGACATAGGGCTTGAACGACGATCCGGTCTGGCGCAGCGCCTTGGTGGCGCGGTTGAACTGGCTCGCGCCATAGTCGCGGCCGCCGACGATGGCGCGCACCGCGCCGTTCGTCTCGATCACCACCACCGCGCCCTCGGTGACGTTGTATTCCTTGCCGAACTGGCGGAGGTGGAACTCAACCGACTCTTCCGCCGCCTTCTGGATGTTGGCGTCGAACGTTGTATGGGCGACCAGCGAATGCTGGCCGGGCTTGGCGATCTTCTTGACCTCGTCGAAGGCCCAGTCGAGGAAATAGTCGGGGCTCTTCTGCTCGCCGCGGTCGACGACATCGGCTGGATGCAGCCGCGCCTGCAGCACCTGGCCCTCGGTCATGAAGCCGGAATCGACAAGATTGGAGAGCACCACATTGGCGCGCGCGCGCGCCGCCGGCAGGTTGATGTGCGGGGCGTATTTGGTCGGCGCCTTGAACAGGCCGGCCAGCATTGCCGCCTCGGCGAGGTTCAGGTCTTTGACGCTCTTGCCGAAATAGAAATCCGCCGCCGCCTCGATGCCGAACGTGCCGCCGCCCATATACGCGCGGTCGAGATAGAGTTGCAGGATCTCCTTCTTGGAAAGGTTGGCCTCCAGCCACAGCGAGAGGAACGCTTCCTTGATCTTGCGCTCCAGGGTGCGCTCGTTGGACAGGAACAGGTTCTTGGCGAGCTGCTGCGTGATGCTGGAGCCGCCCTGGACCACCGAATTGGCGCGCACATTTTCGAAGATCGCCCGCGACAGGCCGAGCACGTCGATGCCGTAGTGGTCGAAGAAGCGCCGGTCCTCGGTCGCCAGCACCGCCTTGATGACGATGTCCGGCATTTCGTCGACCGGCACGGAATCGCGCTGGATGATGCCGCGCTGGCCGATCTCGTTGCCGTAGCGGTCGAGGAAGGTGACGGCGAAGTCGCCCTGGTTGCGCCAATCGCCGCCGGTGATCTCGAAGGCCGGCATGGCGAGCGCCAAAAGCACCACGAAGCCGCCTGCGCCCATGGTGAAGCCTTCGCTCAGCACCTCGATGATGGCGCGCCGCCAGCCATGCAGGCGGAAACGGCGGGAAAAGATGGTTGCCGCTTCCCAGAATTCGCGCGCCTTGAAGCCGATTTCATATAGCGAGGAATCGAGCCACGCGTCGACAGCAAGAGCCGCCGAGGCGATCCGGCCTCTTCTCTTGCGTGGTTTCGAAGGACTTGCCATTCCAGACTTCCGCCCCAACGCACTTTCGACCGAAATCGCATCGACGATTTCGGGCGACCCCCTGCAAGACTAATCGACCATTTTATCACCGCTCACAAGGGCAGCGAAGCCACACCCAGGCTTTGTTTGAACGCTAAGGTTGATCGTGGCTGGGCGGCGATATCACCGCGCCGCGATGAAACGCATGAAATGCGCCACATCCGCCTCCGTCGGTTCCTGGCCGGTGAAGGAGCGCAGATAGGCGGCGAGATGGCTGACGCGGGCCTCGACCGGCTCCTTGAGGTCGAGCACGTAATAGCCGATCTGCATGTAGTAGAGCACCCGCGCCCGGATGAAGGCGTCCTCGTCGTCATAGCCGTGCCGGCGGTACATGTCGCGGATGGCGGTAAGGCGCTCGTCGTCGGCCTGGTCGATCATGCGCCGCACGTCGGCCGAGCGCCTGGCCCATTCGCGGACGGCGAAATCGAGCCGCGGGTCGAACAGGCGCTCGTCAGCCCAGCATTCGAAGACGTTCATCACGCCCATGATGATCGTTTCGGACGGGCGCCAGGCGCGCTCGACGATCGCCGTGGTGTTGGTTTCATGCCAATGCTTGAGCAATTGGTCGAGCAGGTCCTGCCGGCTTTCGAAATACCAGTAGAAGCTCGATCGCGACACGCCGAGTTTCTGCCCGAGGGTGAGCACGCGCACGCTCTCGATGCCGTCTGAAATCAGCGTCTCGAGCGCCAGATTGATCCAGTCCGAGCGCGTGACCTTGATGTTGGCGGGCGCCGGCTCGGACTGCGGAGCGGTCATGATCATGGCCGCACAATAGGCACGGCGCGAAACTCTGCGCAAGCTCTGGACAGAAGTGTCTAGACACATATGTCCAGGAGGTATATCGTACGGGCTTCCAACGAGAGGGAGAGGCTCGTGAAATCGCACTACCGGGCAGTCGTCATCGGGGGAGGCGTGGTCGGCGCCTCTGTGCTCTACCACCTGACACGCTTCGGCTGGAGCGATGTGGCGCTCATCGAGCGCGCCGAACTGACGGCCGGCTCGACCTGGCACGCGGCCGCCGGCTTCCACGCTCTCAATGCTGATCCCAACGTCGCGGCGCTGCAGGATTACACGATCAAGCTCTATCGCGAGATCGAGGCCGAATCCGGCCAGAATGCCGGGCTGCACATGACCGGCGGCGTCAACATGGCGAGCGACCCGCAGCGCTGGGAATGGCTGAGATCGGCCTGGGCAGTATTCCAGTCGGTCGGCATCGAGACGGCCCGCCTGGTGACGCCTGAAGAAATCAAGCACATGTGCCCGATCGTCGATGTCAGCGATGTGCTCGGCGGCCTTTACGATTCCAACGAAGGCCATCTCGACCCTTACGGCACGACGCAGGCCTATGCCGGCGCCGCGAAGAAGCGCGGCGCCGACGTGATCCTGCGCAACCGTGTCGTCGAGCTGAAGCAGCGCGCCGACGGCGGCTGGGACGTCGTCACCGAGAAGGGCACGATCGTCGCCGAGCATGTCGTCAACGCCGGCGGCCTCTGGGCCAAGCAGGTCGGGCTGATGGCCGGCGTCGACCTGCCGGTGACGCCGATGGAGCACCACTATTTCGTCACCGAGGACATTCCGGAAGTCGCCGCGCTCGACAAGGAACTCGGCCTTGCCGTCGATCTCGACGGCTTCTCCTATCTGCGGCAGGAGCGCAAAGGCGTGCTGCTTGGCGTCTACGAGCAGAACCCGAAACATTGGAACATGGACGGCGCGCCCTGGGATTACGGCATCGAGCTGATCCCGGAGGACATCGACCGCATCAGCCCGGAGCTTTCCAAGGCCTATCAGCGCTTCCCATGCCTGGCGAAGGCCGGCATTCGCAAATGGGTGAACGGCGCCTTCACCTTCACGCCGGACGGCAATCCGCTGGTCGGTCCGGTGCGAGGGTTGAAGAACTACTGGGTCGCCTGCGGAGTCATGGCCGGTTTCAGCCAGGGCGGCGGCGTTGGCAAGTCGCTGGCCGAATGGATGATCCATGGCGAGCCGCAGGCCGACATCTTCGGCATGGACATCGCCCGCTACGGCGCCTTCGCCGCCAATCGCGAGTATCTGCGGCAAACGACCGGCCAGTTCTACGCCCGGCGCTTCGTCATGACCTTCCCCAACGAGCGTCTGCCGGCCGGCCGGCCGCTGAAGCGTCCCGGCGCTTACGACGGCATGAGCGCCGCCGGCGCCGAGTGGACAGCCTCATGGGGTCTGGAGATCCCGGCCTATTTCGCGCCGATGGGTTTTCGCGAGGAGACGACGCTGAAGCGCTCCAACGCCTTCGATATCGTCGGCGACGAGGTGCTGCAGGTGCGCCGCGGCGCCGGCCTCGTCGATACCACGGCCTTCTCGCGATACGCCGTGTCCGGTCCTGGCGCCGAGGCCTGGCTCGACCGGCTGCTCGCCTGCAGGCTGCCGAAGCCCGGCCGCGCCAAGCTCGCGCCGATGCTTGGGTCTGACGGCAGGCTGAAGGGCGATCTCACGGTGCTCAACTGGGGCGACGGCGAGTACTGGATCATGGGCTCCTACTACCTGCGCGAATTCCACATGCGCTGGTTCGAAGCGCATATGGCGGACGGCGTTTCCGTCACCGATATTTCGGACACGGTGTCCGGCTTCCTCGTCACCGGCCCCAACGCACGCAAGATCGTCGAACGCACGACGCATCAGGACATCTCCGCCGAAACCCTGCCGTTCATGGCCTGCGGCGCGTTCGACATCGGCATGGTGCGGGCCCGCGTCGCCCGGCTGTCGATCGCCGGCGAGCTCGGCTTCGAGATCAATTGCCAGGCCACCCTGCATTCGACCCTGCGCGAGACGCTGCTTGCCGCCGGCGAGGATCTCGCCCTCGCCGAGATCGGCTACTACGCGCTCAATGCGCTGCGGCTGGAAAAGAGCTTCGGCATCTGGTCGCGCGAGTTCACCCAAGGCTACACGCCGGGGCAGACCGGGCTCGACCGTTTCATCGCCTTCGACAAGGGCGGTTTCATCGGCCGTGAGGCCGCGCTCGAGGAGCGCGAGGCCGGTGTCACGCGACGCATCGTGACGCTGGAAGTCGATGCGGTCGACGCCGACGCCAGCGGCTTCGAGCCGGTCTGGCACAAGGGGCGCCGCGTCGGTTTCGTCACCTCCGGCGGCTATGGCTACACAGTCGGCAAGAGCGTCGCCCTGGCGTTGCTGGATGACGATTTCGCCGGGCAGGGGACGGAGCTTTCCGTACACATTGTCGGCGTCGAACGGCCCGGTCGCGTCATCGCGGCCTCGCCTTACGACCCCAAGGGCGAGGCAATGCGGCAATAGGGAGGACCAGGCATGATTGACGAGGCCGCACGCGATCTGAGGCGCGAACGCCGGCGCGGACGCACCGGCGAGGCCGGCAGCGAGTCGAGCCGCCGCCCGAACTACCGTTCCCTGAAGAACGCGTTCCTGCCGCAGCCGGTCTTCTCCGACGACCAGGTCGTCGCCATCCACGACACGGCGCTGCGCGTGCTGGAGGAGCTCGGCATCAAGGTGCTGCTGCCCGAAGCCCGCGCCATCTTTGCCCAGGCCGGCGCGCTGGTCGATGAGGACAGCCAGATGGTGAAGATCGGCCGCGACATCGTGACGGCCGCGCTTGCCTCGGCGCCGCGCTCTATCCCGGCGCGGGGTGGTGACCGCTACCGCGATCTCGATCTCGAACTCGGCACGATGACCTTCCTCGCCGGCTGCGGCGCCCCCAACGTCACCGATCTCGAGCGCGGCCGGCGGCCGGGCACGCTTCAAGCCTTCGAGGATTTCATCCGGCTGGTGCAGCATTTCGACGTGCTGCACATGCTCGGGCCCTGCGTCGAGCCGCAGGACGTCGACACGCGCTTTCGCCACTATGCCACCGGCCGGGCGCAGCTGACGCTGTCCGACAAGGTGCCGTTCGTCTTCGCGCGCGGCACGCCGCAGGTCGAGGACAGCTTCGAGATGGTTCGCTTGGCGCGCGACCTGTCCGAGGACGAATTCCTGGCCGGCGCTTATTGCTACACCGTCATCAACACCAACTCGCCGCGCCAGCTCGACATCCCGATGGCGCAAGGCATCATCGACTTCGCCAGGGCCGGCCAGGTCTCGATCATCACGCCCTTCTGCCTGGCGGGCGCCATGGCGCCGATCACGGTCGCCGGCGCGCTGACGCTGCAGCACGCCGAGGCGCTGGCCGGGCTGACGCTGGCCCAGGTCGTGCGCCCCGGCGCGCCTGTGGTCTACGGCTCCTTCTCCTCCAATGTCGACATGAAGTCGGGCGCGCCGGCCTTCGGCACGCCGGAGCACGTCAAGGCGACCTTGGGCGCCGGCCAGCTCGCGCGCTTCACCGGCCTGCCGTGGCGCTCCGGCGGCGGCAGCGCCGCCAATATTTCGGACGCGCAGGCCGCGCATGAGACGCAGTTCGCGCTGTGGGGCTCGGTGCTTGCCGGCGCCACCGTCTGCATCCATGCCGCCGGCTGGCTGGAAGGCGGCCTGAGCGTGTCCTTCGAGAAGCTGATCACCGACGTCGAAGCGCTGCAGACGGTCGCCGAGCTTTGCGCGAAGACGCCCGGCGACGCCGATGCCATCGGCTTCGAAGCCATCGCCGAGGTTCAGCCCGGCGGTCACTTCTTCTCGGCCGCCCACACCATGACGCGCTACCGCACCGCCTTCTACGAGCCTCTGGTCGCCGACTGGTCGAATTTCGGCAACTGGACGCAATCCGGCTCGAAGAGCGCGACCGAGCGCGCCACCGGCATCTGGAAGCGGATCCTTTCCGATTTCCAGGCGCCGCAATCCGCCACCGCCACAGCAGGCGTGCTCGACGAATTCATCGCGCGGCGCACCGAGGAGGGCGGCGCGGCGCCGGTGTCGTGAACATCAAGGCAACAGGGCGACCGCCTTGCGCGAATATGTGGCGTCGCCGACCTGATCGAGCATGAAGGCGGCCACGTCGGCGCGCGACAGCGTTGGCAGCAGCGATCTGGCCTGGATGCCGTCGCCATGGCGGAACGTGCCGGTTGCCGGACCGTTGCCGAGCCTGGGCGGCCGCACGATGGTCCAGTCGATCCCGGACTGCGCGATGAGCCCTTCTTTGGCTTCGTGATCCGCCACCTCATGGCGCAGCACCAGCGGCACGATGATGCCGCCGAGCAGCGGCCCAAGTTGCCGGCGACTGTCGCGGACGCCCAGGAAGGACAGGTAGATGAGCCGGGCGGGCCCGCTCCGCTGCATTGCCTCGATCATGAAGCCGATGCCAGCGATCACCGCCGCATCGTGCTTCAGCGGCACGCCGACGCCGAGACAGCTCAACACCGCGTCGTGGCCGGCAATGGCACCTTCCACCGCCTGGCGGTCGGCGACGTCGCCGACGAGCAAGCTGAGATGTTCGTGGCTGATGGCGAGTTTGCCCGGCGTGCGGACGAAAGCGGTCACCATATGGCCTTTCGCCAGCGCCGCCGAGACGAGGGCGCGCCCCGTCGCGCCGGAGGCGCCGAAGATCAGCAGTCTCATAATCAGCCTCCCGGTTGTCGTCAGCCCGGCTTGCGTCCGGCGACGAAAGCGACCGGTGCTCCGGCCGGGCCGGACAGCAGCCTTGTGTCGACATAGCCGCAATGCTCGACCAGCGCCTGCGCCGCGCCTTTCTCGAAAACCGTGCCGCCCCACATCGTGGTGCGGAAACCGGCCAGCGCCTCTCCCAACGCGTCCGGCCTGGGATTGATCATTGCCAGCAGCAACCAGCCGCCCGCCTTGAGCGCCGCCTGGCAGCGCGGAACGATCGCCCTGACATGCGCCTCCGGAATGAAGGCGCTGGGCACGAAGGCAAGGTCGAACATCTCATCGAGGGTGACCTCCTGGGCGAGCCCGGTGTGTAGCGCGATGCGGTCGGCGAGTCCGGCCGCTCTGACATTGGCATGCGCCTGGGCGATGGCTTCGGACGACGGGTCGATGCCGACGGCCCGCAGTCCAGGCCATTCCCGCAGCATCGACACCGACAGCGCGCCGACGCCGACGCCGATATCGAGGAAGGCGGCGCCCGGCGTTTCGAGCCTCTCCGGCAGGCCGGCAAGCTGCGGCGCGATCGATCGCTTCAGCAGCGCCGGAAAGCCGGTGGAAACGTCGCCGAGGGCCTGTCTTAGGATGGCTTCCATGGTCTGCGCGCCGGCGGAAGGCGCCGTCAGCAGCCTGCTTCCCGACAAGAGATCGACCTTGATGCCCGCCAGCACGGGCAGAAGCTCGGCGGCGCTGGCGTCGGCGACCAGGTCGGACACTCCGAGGCTGCCGAGCACGGCTTCGGTGCGGCTGGCGGTCTCGCCGTCCATCGCCGTGCCGCGCAGCCGCGAATCCAGCGCAAGGCCGAGCGCCGCGAGCGCATTGACCGATGCCGCGTGCCGCGCCACCACCGCCCGCAGGCCTTCGATGTCCATAGCTTTGCTCCTTGATACGGATCGGCCGATCCTCGCGCGGGCGGCCCCGCCCGGCCATTCGCGATTTTCGCGCAAGCCTGTGCAAAACCGCACAAGCATTCGCCGCCGGGTTGGTCTAGAATGCTTGGGTGATGACAATCGGCGAACCGGACTGGAACGATCTGCGCTTCTTCCTTGCCGCCGCGCGGGCGGGAACGCTGTCGGGCGCGGCGCGCGCGCTGGGCGTGCGGCACACCACGATCGGCCGACGCCTGGCGGCCCTCGAAACCGCGCTCGGGGCCTCGCTGGTGTTGCGCGGGCCGCAAGGCGTCGAGGTGACGCCGCTGGGACGGAGACTGCTGCCGCTCGGCG
The DNA here is from genome assembly GCF_003952385.1 of Mesorhizobium sp. M1D.F.Ca.ET.043.01.1.1. Classification (NCBI taxonomy): domain Bacteria; kingdom Pseudomonadati; phylum Pseudomonadota; class Alphaproteobacteria; order Hyphomicrobiales; family Phyllobacteriaceae; genus Mesorhizobium; species Mesorhizobium sp. M1D.F.Ca.ET.043.01.1.1. The sequence continues at coordinate 1,131,522 of NZ_CP034444.1, read as the reverse complement.
AGGATCTGGAACGCGCCATTGAGGCGATTACGGCCCTGGCCCGCCCGGGCACGCGCCGCGTCAGGCTGGCGCTGCCGACCGGGTTCAGTCCCATCTTTGCCGAGCGCATGGCGGCTTTCCGCAAGGCTTGTCCCGGCATCGGCCTCGAATTGACCAGCGGCAGCCGCCCCGTCGACCTGCGCCATGGCGAGGCCGACCTGGCGGTCAGGATCGGCACCCTGACCGATGAAACGCTGGTCGCGCGCAAGCTTTGCGTCTCGGGCTGGTCGCTCTATGCGTCCCGCGCCTATCTCGACCGCCATCCGATGCCTATCGATCCACGAAGCCTATCAGGGCACGAGATTATCGGCTTCCATGAGAACCTCGCGGGCGTGCCCGGCGCCCGCTGGATCGAAGCCCATGGCGAGGGCGCGACGATCGTTCTTCGCGTGGCCGAGATGACCGAGATGCTGGCGGCGGCGCTGGGCGGCGCCGGGCTGGCCGTGATGCCCTGCATGCTGGCGGAACCAGAACCGCGTATGGTGCGGCTCACGCCCGATATTCTCGGCAGTCACCCGGTTTCGCTTGTCTGTCGCCGCGAGATCGGCAATGAGGCGCCGGTACGCGCCGTGATCCGCTTCGTGACCGCTGTGATCAAGGACCATGCGGCGTTGATCGGTGGCGAGCCGCGCCGGCTTGCCGAAAGCGGTTCCCGAACCGCTCCCATCGATCTGGCGAAGTGATCGCAACGCGGTTACGGTGCGCGCGAAACTGCCGGCGGTTTGTTCAAGGCGTGTCAGGCGAATGGAGACGATAGATGACGGCGCCTGGCGATTTGATGCAGGCCTTGTTCCTGCGACTGAAGACTGATGCGTCGCTGTCGGCGCTGCTGGGCGGCGCCGGCTTGCTCGAGCGCGCCAGCGACAAGGCCGCCTTTCCCAACGTGACCTACGGCCGCACCAGCGCCTTCGATCTCGAAACCGGCGCCGACAATGACAATGATCAGCTCATCACGCTGCATGTCTGGTCGAAGTCGCAAGGCGAGGCCGAGGCGCGTCTTATCATGGACAGCATCAGGGCGCGCCTAGATGGCGCGGCCCTTTCGATCGGCCCGCGTGGCCAGACACGCTTGTCGCTGGAATTCGCCGAGGCGCGCTATGACGAGGATCTGGCGGTACACCATGGGCTGCTGCGCTTTCGCGCGCTGACGCAGGAAAGCGCCTGAGGGGAGCAGATCAACTTTCTAAAGCTGAGCCTGGATGGCGGCCTTGTCGATGACCGACCAGACTTCGCCTATCCCCCCATCCTGGAATTCATAAAAGACGTTTTCGGCGAAGGAGACGCGCTTGCCGTTCACCGGCAGGCCGAACAGCATGCCCTTGGGCCTGCAGTCGAAATGCAGTCGGGCCGCCACGCGCGGCGGTTCCGATACCAGAAGCTCGATGTTGAAACGCAGATCGGGAATGGACTCGAAATCGCCTTCCAGCATCCGGCGGTAGCCCGAAAGCCCGATCGTCTCGCCGTTATACTGCACCTCCTCGCCGACGAAGCGGCCGAGATTGTCCCAGTCCTGTTCGTTGAGGCAGGCGATGTAGCCTTTGTAGCGGTCGGCAAGGTCATTGCGCGTCATGGCATTCTCCCGTGGTCGCTCTCTTTACGGGCGCTAACTAGAGCACGATCACGCGCGCGAAAACCGTAGCCGCGCCGGTGCTTTTCCGGCTATGAATTCAGGGCACGGCCGGAGGGGGCCTGGGCAGCAAGAACAAATATCATGGGGGCATGGCGGGGCATGGATTTTCGGCCGTTCACCGTTCATTTCACGTTCAGCACCGATGCGTTAGAACCGTGATCATGAAAACGTTCCGCTCCCATATCCGCGCCGCGACGCTGATGCTTGCCGCAGCCGCCCTTTTTGCGTCGCGGGCGATGGCGGTGCCGGTCACCCAGCCGTCGGCCGACGAGCCGATCGTGCTTGCCGCGAGCGATTGCTACGCGATCGGCCAGCAGGTCGCCGCGCAGAATGGCGGCACGCTCGCCAAGGCCTCGCAGGCGACGCGCGGCGGCCAGCAGGTCTGCGTCATCGTCGTGCTGGTGCCCGGCAAGGACGGCCAGCGTCCGCGCCGTTCCGAGATCGTGGTGCCGCTGAACTGAGCCCATCGTTTCCCTGGCCGGCGGAATCGGCCTATACCTCTACGCAACAACAGGCTTCAACCCATGCGCGTGCTCGTCGTCGAGGATGACAAGGATCTCAACCGGCAGCTGGCGGACGCGCTGGTCGATGCCGGCTATGTGGTCGACCGCGCCTATGACGGCGAGGAGGGGCATTTCCTCGGCGACACCGAGCCTTACGACGCCGTCGTCCTCGACATCGGCCTGCCGCAGATGGACGGCATCAGCGTCGTCGAGCGCTGGCGCCGCGGCGGGCGCAAGATGCCGGTGCTGATCCTGACGGCTCGCGACCGCTGGAGCGACAAGGTGGCCGGCATCGACGCCGGTGCCGACGACTACGTCACCAAGCCGTTCCACATCGAGGAGGTGCTGGCCAGGGTGAGGGCGCTGATCCGCCGCGCCGCCGGCCATGCCTCGTCCGAACTCACCTGCGGTCCGCTCAGGCTCGACACCAAGGCCTCCAAGGCCGACGTCAGCGGTGTGCCGCTGAAGCTCACCTCGCACGAGTTCCGGCTGCTCGCCTATCTGATGCACCATATGGGCGAAGTGGTGTCGCGCACCGAATTGGTCGAGCATCTCTACGACCAGGATTTCGACCGCGATTCCAACACCATCGAGGTGTTTGTCGGCCGGCTTCGCAAGAAGATGGGCATCGACATGATCGAAACCGTGCGTGGCATGGGCTATCGCATGCGAGAGCCGGAGGCGTGACTCGGAACCGCTGAAGCCGACGATGGGAACGTGGCTTTCAAGGCTGCGGCTCTGGCCGCGCTCGCTGACCTTCCGCGTCATCGCTTTTTCGACGGTCTGGGCGATCCTGACGCTCATCGTCATCTTCACCCTCATCACCACGCTCTATCGGCAGGCCAGCGAGCGCGGCTTCGACAGCCTGCTTTCGGCGCATCTGTTCAACCTGATCGGCTCCGTGGGCATTTCCGACAGCGGCGCGCTCACCGGCTCGCCCGACCTTGGCGACCTGCGCTTCTCCGAGCCGAATTCCGGCTGGTACTGGTCCGTCGAGCCGGCATCCGAAGACGTCCACGGCGAAATCCATTCCTCCTCGATGACAACCTCGATCCTGTCGCCAAGCGTCGCCGAGGTGCCCTTCAACGCGAATTTCCAGCGCAGCTACGCGACCGAGGGCATCAAGGGCGAGGAGCTCGAAGTCTTCGAGAGCGAGTTCGTGCTCGATGCCAAGAACCGCGCCGCGCGCTTCCGCGTCATGGGCAACCACAGTGAGCTGGAGCGGGAGATCGGCAGCTTCCAGCGCCGGCTGCTTACCTATCTGTCGCTGTTCGGCGTCGGCATGATCGCCATCAACGCCATCGCCATCCTGCTCGGCCTGCAGCCCTTGCGCCGGGTGCGCAATGCGCTCGCCATGGTGCGCGAGGGCACGGCGCAGCGGCTCGACGGACGCTTCCCCGCCGAGATCGAGCCCTTGGCCAGTGAGACCAACGCGCTGATCGAGAACAACAAGCGCATCGTCGAGCGCTCCCGAACTCAGGTCGGCAACCTCGCCCATTCGCTGAAGACGCCGCTGGCCGTCTTGATCAACGAGGGTCGCGCGCTCGGCGGTGCCAAGGGCCAGCTCATTGCCGAGCAGGCGGCCTCGATGCAGAAGCAGGTGGACCATTATCTGCAGCGCGCCCGCGTCGCCGCCCAGCGCGACAGCGTCGTCTTCCGCACGCCGGTGAAGCCATTGGTCGAGCGCATGGTGCGGGTGCTGCAAAAGCTCAACCCGCGGACGAAGATGACGCTGTCGCCGCCGCCCGCCGAGATCGTCTTTGCCGGCGAGCGCGAGGATCTGGAGGAATTGCTCGGCAATCTGCTCGACAATGCCATGAAATGGGCAAAGAGCGCCGTCGCGGTCTCGGTTGCCGCTGTTGCCGGAAGCGCCAACCTGTTCGAAATCGTTGTAGAGGATGACGGCCCCGGCATCCCTGAGGACAGCGCGCGGGAAGTGTTGAAGCGTGGCAAGAGACTGGACGAGACGAAGCCGGGAACGGGGCTCGGATTGGCCATTGTCGCTGATCTCGTCAACGAGTATGGAGGCGCCTTGGCGCTGGAACGGTCAGGCATGGGCGGCTTGAGGGCGGTGGTGAGATTGCGGAGCCTTCAGTAATGTTTTTTATCGATTTGCGTGCGGCTGGCTGCAGCCAAATTTCCGACAAACATCAACACTATGGGCTTGCCGTCCTCCCGGACGGCGCGGCCCCCAGTTCATTTCGCTCAAGAAGTCCATTTCGCTCAACAAGTCCATTTCGCTCAAGAGAACCGGTTGCTGGCATGAAGATTCGCGTCGCGCTCGTTTCCGCCCTGATGGCCGTTTCGGGCTGCACCACGCTGGGCAGGGGCGGTCCGACCTCGCCGGTCACGCCCGTCGCCACGCCGCCGGCCGCCGGCAAGGTTGGAACCAGCATCGTCGCGGCCATGAATGGCGGGCTCATCGGCGGCTCGATCGGTTCGGGTCTGAGCGATGCCGAGAAGCGCAAGGGTCTTGAGGCCGAGTACAAGGCGCTGGAATATAACGCCAGCGGCCAGAAGGTGACGTGGAAGGGCGACAGCTCGACCCATTATGGCGAGGTCGTTGCCGCCCAGCCTTATCGGGTCGGCTCGCAGGACTGCCGCCAGTACACCCACACCGTCTACACGAGCGGCGCGGGGGTCACGGCGCGTGGCACCGCCTGCCGCAATGCCGACGGCAGCTGGACGCCGCTGACTTAAGTCAGGCAACAGCCGGCATTTGATATCGATCAAGGCCGTGCTTCGCGTCTGCCGTCAAAGCGTCGCAGTATGCTTGTGTTGGCAGGGCAGGGCTCTGCCTTTATTGGAATAGCCATGCTGTTCTGGGTCATAGCCGCAATCCTCACGCTGGGCGCCAGCCTGGCGGTGCTTTTGCCGTTGGCCGGCGGCACGAAAGGTGCGTCGGCGGCCGGCGACCACGACCTCGAAGTCTATCGCGACCAGCTTTCGGAGCTGGATCGCGACATGGCGCGCGGCTTGATCCAGCCGGGCGAGGCCGAGGAGGCCCGCGCCGAGATCGGCCGCCGCATCCTGCGTCTCGGCTCGACTAGCCAGCCCGGCAAGGAAGCGCCGCGCCCCTCGCGCGCCGCAAGGCTGGTCGCCACCGCCGCCGTGCTGGCGGTGCCGCTGGTAAGCTGGGGGCTCTACGGCACACTCGGCTCGCCGGATCTGCCCTCGCAGCCGCTGGCCGAACGGCTCGCCAAGAACCCGGCCGATTCCTCGGTGGATGAACTGGTCGCGCGCGCCGAGGCCCATCTCGCCGCCAATCCTTCGGACGGCAAGGGATGGGACGTGCTGGCGCCTGTCTACCTGCGCCTGCAGCGCTACACCGACGCCGTCACAGCCTATCGCAACGCCATCCGCCTCGACGGCGACAGCGCCGTCCGCCAGGCCGGCCTCGGCGAGGCGATCGCCAACGCCGCCGGCGGCATCGTCACGGCCGATGCTCAAGGCGCCTTCGACGCGGCCTTGAAGCTCGATCCCGCCAATGCCAAGGCAAGCTTCTATCTGGCGATGGGCCTCGCCCAGGAAGGCAGGAAGACCGAAGCCGCGGCTGCCTGGCAGAAGATGCTCGGCCAGCTTTCGCCGAATTCGCCCTGGCGCAGCGCCGTCCAGCAGGCGCTTGCCGAAACGGCCGAGCCGGCGGTCGCGGCCGGCAAGCCGGCGAACGGCCCGGATGCCGGTCAGGTCGAGGCGGCGCAGCAGATGTCGCCGCAGGACCGGCAGGCGATGATCGAAACCATGGTCGCCGGCCTCGACGACAGGCTGAAGCAAAATCCGCGCGACGAGGAAGGATGGATGCGGCTCATTCGTTCCTATGTCGTGCTCGGCAAGGCCGACCAGGCGCGCGACGCGCTCGGCCGAGCTGTTGCCGCCTTCGGCGCCGATAGCGAGCAGGCAAAAAAATTCACCGCCTTTGCCGCCTCCCTCGGCGTGACGGCGACGGAGTAGGACATGACGCGCAAGCAGAAGCGATTGTCGGTGATCGTGGCGGGGCTGGCTTTCCTGGCCGCCGCCACCGGGCTCACCTTCTATGCGCTCGGCCAGAAGGCCTCCTATTTCTACATGCCGGCAGATCTCGCCACCGCAACCGTTGAGCCTGGGCAGCGCATCCGCCTCGGCGGCCTGGTGGAGAAGGGCACGATCGTGCGCGGCGAGGGCGCCACCGTCGCCTTCTCGGTCACCGACAAGCAGAAGTCGGTCAAGGTCACCTATACCGGCATCCTGCCCGACCTCTTCCGTGAGGATCAGGGCGTCATCACCGAGGGAGCGTTCGGCCCGGACGGCGTCTTCGTCGCCGACAGCGTTTTAGCCAAGCATGACGAGCGCTATATGCCGAAGGAGGTCGCCGACGGCCTGAAGGCCAAGGGCGTCTGGCAGGAAAGTGCGAGTCAATAATGGTTGAGACCGGACATTTCGCGTTAGTCCTCGCCTTCGCGCTGTCGCTGGTGCAGATGCTGATGCCGCTGGTCGGCGCCCGCACCGGCAACCGGCGGCTGATGGCGGTCGGCGGTCCGGTCGCGGTCACCGGCTTCGCGCTCACCGCGCTCTCTTTCACCGCGTTGGCGACTGCCTATGCCGGCTCCGACTTCTCGGTGGCGAGCGTGTGGGAGAATTCGCACTCGCTGCAGCCGATGATCTACAAGATCACCGGCACCTGGGGAAACCACGAGGGCTCGATGCTGCTCTGGGTGCTGATCCTGACCTTCTTCGGCGCGCTCGTCGCTGCCTTCGGCTCGAACCTGCCGGCGACGCTCAAGGCCAACGTGCTTGCCGTGCAGGGCATGATCGGCGCCGCCTTCTTCCTGTTCATCCTGGCGACGTCCAATCCCTTCATCCGCCTGAACCCGGCCCCGATCGAGGGCCGCGACCTCAACCCGATCCTGCAGGACCTCGGCCTCGCCATCCATCCGCCGCTGCTCTATCTCGGCTATGTCGGTTTCTCGATCTGCTTCTCCTTCTCGGTCGCGGCACTCATCGAAGGCCGCATCGACGCCTCCTGGGCGCGCTGGGTGCGGCCCTGGACCCTGGTCGCCTGGATGTTCTTGACGGGCGGCATCGCCATGGGCTCCTACTGGGCCTATTACGAGCTCGGCTGGGGCGGCTTCTGGTTCTGGGATCCGGTCGAGAACGCCTCCTTCATGCCCTGGCTCGCAGGCACCGCGCTGCTTCATTCGGCGATCGTCATGGAGAAGCGCTCGGCACTGAAGATCTGGACGCTGCTGCTTGCGATCCTCACCTTCTCGCTGTCGCTGCTCGGCACCTTCCTGGTGCGCTCCGGCGTGCTCACCTCGGTTCATGCCTTCGCCACCGACCCCGCGCGCGGCGTCTTCATCCTCTGCATCCTGACGCTGTTCATCGGCGGCTCGCTGGCGCTGTTCGCGCTGCGCGCGTCCACGCTGACGGCCGGCGGTCTGTTCCACCCGATCTCGCGCGAGGGCGCGCTGGTCCTCAACAACCTCTTCCTGACTACCGCCACCGCGACGGTGCTCGTCGGCACGCTCTATCCGCTGGCGCTCGAAGCGCTCACAGGCGGCAAGATCTCGGTCGGCGCGCCGTTCTTCGACCTGACCTTCGGTCCGCTGATGCTGCCGTTGCTGGCCATCGTGCCGTTCGGGCCGCTGCTGGCCTGGAAGCGCGGGGATGTCGTCGCCGCTTCCCAGCGCCTGATGGCTGCCTTCGCATTGGCGCTTGCCGCGGTGCTGGTCACCGGCCTGTTCATCGATGGCGCCTCTGTCTTCGCCGCGCTTGGCGTCGGCCTCGCCGTATGGCTGGTCGCCGGCGCGCTCACCGACCTCGCCGTCAAGTCGGGGATCGGCTCGGTGGCGCCGACGGTCATGCTGCGGCGCTTTGTCGGCCTGCCGCGCTCGGTCTTCGGCACCGCGCTTGCGCATCTTGGTCTTGGGCTCACCTTGCTCGGCATCGTCGGCACGCTGTCCTTCGGCACCGAGAAGATCCTCGCCATGCGCCCCGACGAGACGGTGGAACTCTCCGGTCATACACTGCGCTTCGAAGGGCTCTCCCCGCGGAAAGGCCCGAACTTCACCGAGGATCGCGGCCGCTTTCAGTTGATTGGCTCTGACGGCAATGCCGATGGCGAAATCACCTCCGCCAAGCGTTTTTATCCAGTGCGGCAGACGGTGACGACCGAGTCCGGCATCAGGACGCTGGGCTTGAGCCAGCTCTATCTGTCGCTCGGTGACGAGGGCAATGACGGTTCCGTCGTCGTGCGTCTGTGGTGGAAGCCGCTGGTGACGCTGATCTGGGGCGGCGGGCTGGTGATGATGGCGGGCGCCGCCATGTCGCTGTTCGACCGCCGCCTGCGAGTCGGCGCGCCGGCAAGCCGCCGTAAGCCTGCAGCCGTAATCGCGAGCCCGACATGAAGGCCAGGTTTTCGCTCGCCTCGCTGATCCTGCTGCTGGCTCTGCTCTTTGCCGGTACGGCCCAGGCGGTGAAGCCTGACGAGGTGCTGGCCGATCCGGCGCTGGAGGCCCGCGCCCGCGCGCTCTCCGAAGGCCTGCGCTGCATGGTCTGCCAGAACCAGTCGATCGACGAATCCGACGCCGACCTGGCGCGTGACCTGCGCATCCTCGTGCGCCAGCGCCTCGTCGCCGGCGACACCGACCAGCAGGTGATGGACTATATCGTCTCGCGCTATGGCGAGTTCGTGCTGTTGAAGCCGCGCTTCAGCCTGCGCAACGCGCTGTTGTGGGGCACGCCGGCGCTTCTGCTTCTGGCTGGCGGCATCTTCATCGTGCTGAGCGCCCGTTCGCGCCGGCCGGCGCCGGACAGCACCCTCAGCGCCGAGGAACAGGCGGCGCTGGACAAGATGCTGCATCGGGACTGAGCCGCCGTCCGGCCGCCGGCACATTACAAAACTTTCATGTACCGGAAATGGCGCCGTAATGTGCGGCTGTCTAATCCTCTTGCCCGAGGATGCTTCGCCCGAGCGCATCCCTTCGAAAGAGGAAACGAAATCCATGAATATTGCCCCCAATTCATATTCCCGCACCCGCAAGCGCCTGATGGCGGCCGTCGCTTCCCTGGCGGTCGTTGGTACCGTCGGCGCGGGCATGCTCGCAACCGGCACCGCCCCTGTGCTGGCCGATGCCGTGCGCGTCGAGGCCCCGCAGGTCCCGAGCTTCGCCGATGTCGTCGAGCGCGTCTCGCCGGCGGTCGTCAGCGTCAAGGTCAAGGCCAAGATCCAGCCGACGGCCGACGACGGCTCCGATGACCAGGACGGCTTCGACAACCTGCCCGACAATCCGCAACTGCGCCGCTTCTTCAAGGAGTTCCGCGGCTTCGGCGATCAGGGTGGCCAGCAGTTCGGCATGCGGCCCTTCGGTCATCGCAACCACGGCAATGGCGAGCCGCGCCCGGTTGCCCAAGGCTCGGGCTTCTTCATTTCCGAAGACGGCTACCTCGTCACCAACAACCACGTCGTCTCGGAAGGCTCGGACTTCACCGTCGTCACCAATGACGGCAAGGAGCTCGACGCCAAGCTGATCGGCGCCGATCCGCGTACCGACCTCGCCGTGCTGAAGGTCGACGGCGGCGGCAAGTTCACCTATGTCGACTTCGCCGACGACTCCAAGATCCGCATCGGCGACTGGGTGGTGGCCGTCGGCAACCCGTTCGGCCTCGGCGGCACCGTCACCGCGGGCATCGTCTCGGCCCGCGGCCGCGACATCGGCGCCGGACCCTATGACGACTTCATCCAGATCGACGCCTCGGTCAATCGCGGCAATTCCGGCGGTCCGACCTTCAACCTCAACGGCCAGGTGATCGGCATCAACACCGCCATCTTCTCGCCCTCGGGCGGCAGCGTCGGCATCGCCTTCGACATTCCGGCCTCGACCGCCAAGCAGGTCGTCGAAGACCTGATGAAGAACGGCTCCGTCCAACGCGGCTGGCTCGGCGTCGAGATCCAGCCGGTCACTTCCGACATCGCCGAGTCGCTCGGCCTGAAGTCGGACAAGGGCGCGCTGGTTTCGAGCGCCCAGGATGCCGGCCCCGGCAAGAAGGCGGGCATCACGGCCGGCGATGTCATCACCCAGGTTGACGGCAAGGATGTCGCCTCGCCGAAGGAACTCGCCCGCGTGATCGGCGCCTATCAGCCCGGCAAGTCGGTCGATGTCACCGTCTGGCGCAACGGCAGGAACGAGACGGTCAAGGTCGATCTCGGCACGCTGCCTTCGAGCGACAAGCAGGCCTCGAACGACGACAAAAACAAGCAGGCGGCCCCGGCCAAGGCCGATACGCTTGCCGATCTCGGCCTCACCGTCACCAAGTCGGAGAACAGCAAGGGCCTGGTTGTCACCGATGTCGACCCGGACAGCGATGCGGCCGACCGCGGCATCCAGCCCGGCGATGTCATCACCTCGATCAACTCGAACGAGGTGAACACCACCGACGACGTCTCCAAGGCAATGACGGACGCCGCCAAGTCGGGCCGCAAGGCCGTGCTGATGCAGATCACGCGCGACGACGCGAACCGCTTCGTCGCGCTGCCGGTCGGCAAGGGCTGATCCGATAGAGCGGTTTCACGGAAACGCAGAACCGCTCTATCGCCTTGTTCTACGCAATTCCGGACCGAAAACCGCTTCACGCTTTTCCTGGAATTGCTCTGGCGACTTTTCCTAGCGGCGGTTTCAACACCCCCGATCCGCCGTCGGGAAAACATGGGGCCGAGCACGTCAGTCAGTCACCGTGTTTCGCTCCTGGCGGCAGCGGGTTTCCCATCACCCGCTGCCGCTTTAACTGAAAGACCAAGGCAATGGCTGCTCCTCAATCTTCCGATGAAATCGCGTATAAAGGTTCCATGAAGATTCTCGTCATGGAAGACGATCGCGAGGCAGCAGATTACCTTAAGAAGGCTTTCGCCGAGGCGGGCCACACCGCCCATGTCGCGGGCGACGGCGAGACCGGCTTCGCGCTGGCCGACGCCGGCGACTATGACGTGATGGTGGTCGATCGCATGATGCCGCGCCGCGACGGCCTGTCGGTGATCGCAGCGCTCCGCTCGCGCGGCAACACCACCCCGGTGCTGATCCTGTCGGCGCTGGGCGAGGTCGACGACCGCGTCACCGGCTTGCGCGCCGGCGGTGACGATTACCTGACCAAGCCTTACGCTTTTTCCGAACTGCTCGCCCGCGTCGAAGTGCTCAACCGCCGCGCCGGCGCCCGCGAGGCCGAGACCGTCTACCGTGTCGGCGATCTCGAGCTCGACCGACTTTCCCATTCGGTCAAGCGCGCCGGCCGCGAGATCACGCTGCAGCCGCGCGAGTTCCGCCTGCTCGAATATCTGATGCGCCATGCCGGCCAGGTGGTGACGCGCACCATGCTGCTGGAAAATGTCTGGGATTATCATTTCGATCCGCAGACCAACGTCATCGACGTTCACGTTTCGCGCCTGCGCGGCAAGATCGAGAAGGGCTTCGACAAGCCGATCCTGCACACGATCCGCGGCGCCGGCTACATGCTGAAAGGCGGCTAGAGCATGATCCCTGAAAGTGGGAACCGGTTTTCGGTGAAGGTCATGCTACAACAAGGAGTTAGATCAGAATGACGATTCAACCGATCGTCATTCTGATCTAGCGGCAAATGGCCCTTTCCCTGCCGGCCATCATGAGGACGACGGCAGCCCGGCTTTCGGCGCTTTATCTCCTGCTTTTCGCGCTTTGCGCAGTGCTGCTGGTCTTCTACATGACCTCGCTGTCGGCGCGCATGCTCACCGCGCAGACGCAGGAGACCATCAACGACGAGGTGCTGGGCCTCGCCCAGGCCTACCAGCGCGGCGGTCTGCCGGTGCTGGTGCGCGTGGTGGAAAACCGCTCTCGCCAGCCCGGCGCCAACCTTTATCTGATTGCCGACACCAACGGCCAGATCCTGACCGGCAACGTGCAGAGCCTGGCGCCGGGGGTCATCGAGACTGAGGGCTGGACCACCGAGCCCTTTTCCTACCAGCGCTTCGGCGAAGGCGAGCTCGATCGCCTGCGCAGCGGGACCACGGACCAGGGCACGACACCCCAGTCCGGCGACAGTAGCGCGCAGCCGGAAGGCGAGAAGGGCCACAATGCGATTGCGCTGGTGCTACGGCTGCCCAACCAGATGATCATGCTGGTCGGCCGTGACCTCGGCGAACCCGAACGCTTCCGCGCCGTCATCAAGCGGTCGCTGATGCTGGCGCTGGGCATGATGGGCCTTGGCGGGCTCCTGATCTGGTTCTTTGTCGGGCGCGCCGCGCTGAAGCGCATCGACAGCGTCTCCGACGCCAGCCGGCGCATCATGGGGGGTGACCTTAGCGGGCGGCTGCCGGTGACAGGCGCCGGCGACGAATTCGACCGCCTGTCGGAAAACCTCAACACGATGCTTGCCCGCATCGCCACGCTGAACGAGGGGCTGAAGCAGGTCTCCGACAACATCGCCCACGACCTGAAGACGCCGCTCACCAGGCTGCGCAACCGCGCCGAGGCGACACTCGCCGGCAAGCACAAGACGACCGACTACCGCCAGGCGCTGGAGGGAACGATCGCCGAGTCCGACCAGCTCATCAAGACCTTCAACGCCATCCTGATGATCTCGCGGCTGGAGGCCGGCTATTCCTCCGAGACGACCAGTCCGGTCGACCTCGCCGCCACGGTGAGCGATGTCGTCGAGCTCTACGAGCCGGTTGCGGAGGAAGCGGGCGTTGCGTTGGAAGCGACGGTGGCGGAAGCCGTCACCATCAACGGCAACCGCGAGCTGATCGGCCAGGCGCTGTCCAACATCGTCGACAACGCGATCAAATACTCGACCGGCGCCGCCGAGAGCCCGAAAGTGCTGGTCTCGCTGGCGCGCGCCGGCGGCGAGGTCAAGCTCACCGTCACCGACAATGGCCATGGCATTCCCGACGATACCGACCGCGCCAGGGCCACCGAGCGCTTCGTGCGGCTGGAAAAGAGCCGCTCGCAGCCGGGTTCGGGCCTTGGCCTCAGCCTCGCCAAGGCGATCATGACTTTCCACAATGGCAGGCTTGATCTTGTGCCCGCCAATCCCGGATTGTCCGTGGTCATGAGCTTCCCGACGCGGGAGACACATTGATGGCGACGAGGATGGCAAAGAAAAAGATCGAGACCGGATGGCAGCTCCGCCCGACGCTGGCGCTTGGCCCGCTGGATGGCGACCATGCCCGGCGGGAATTGTCCGAGATCGCGGACGCCGCCGAGGAAGACGGCCTTACCCGCCTGGCGACGTTCCTTGCCGGCGAGGGGCCGCTGCAGGACCTGCTCGCCGCCATTTTCGACCTGTCGCCGTTCCTTCGCGATACGGCGCGCCGCCGTCCGGCCATTCTCGACACGCTGTTCGACCAGACGATCGAAGCGCGGCTCAACGAGATCGGCAAGGCGATCGATCGCGCGGCGCGGGCCGAGACTGTTTCGCAAACGAGCCTGATGATGGAACTCCGGCAATGGAAGGCCGAAGCGCATTTCCTGATCGCGCTCGCCGACCTTTCCGGCGAGGCCGAGGCCGCGCTGACGGTGCGCCGCCTGAGCGTCCTCGCGGATGCCGCGACGCGCGCCGCGGTCGATTTCCTGCTGCTCGACGCGCATGGGCAGGGCAAGCTCAAGCTGCCCGATCCAAAGGACCCGGCGCGGGGCTCGGGCTGGATCCTGCTCGGCATGGGCAAGCTCGGCGCGCATGAGCTGAATTTCTCCTCCGATATCGATCTCGTCGTGTTCTTCGATCCGGAGGCGCCGGCCGTGATCGATCCGCTCGACGCGACTGAACTGTTCTCACGCCTTACCCGCCGCCTCGTGCGCATCCTGCAGGACCGCACCGAGCACGGTTATGTCTTCCGCACCGATCTCAGGCTCCGTCCCGATCCCGGCTCGACGCCGCTGGCGATTCCGGTCGAGGCGGCGCTGCGCTATTACGAGGCGCGAGGCCAGAACTGGGAGCGCGCCGCCATGATCAAGGCGCGGCCGGTGGCGGGCGACCTTGCGGCGGGCGCCGCCTTCCTCAAAGAATTGCAGCCCTATGTCTGGCGCAAGTACATGGACTATGCCGCGATCGCCGACGTCCATTCGATCAAGCGCCAGATCCATGCCCACAAGGGCCATGGCGAGATCGCGGTCAAGGGCCACAACGTCAAGCTCGGCCGCGGCGGCATCCGCGAGATCGAGTTCTTCGTCCAGACGCAGCAGCTGATTGCCGGCGGCCGCTTTCCGGAGCTGCGCGGCCGCGAGACGGTGCCGATGCTGGGCGCGCTCGCCGCGCGCGGCTGGATCACGGCGGACGCGCGCGATGCGCTGACCCGGCAATACTGGTTCCTGCGCCGTGTCGAGCACGCCATCCAGATGGTGGCCGACGAGCAGACGCATATCCTGCCGGAAGAGGACGAGGAGCTGGAGCGCATCGCGCTGATGCTGGGCTTTGCTGGCGAGGCGGCGTTCGCGGAAGCCTTCCGCACCTCGCTGCACCAGGTCGAACGCCATTATGCGGCGCTGTTCGAAACGGCGCCCGAACTGTCGGCCGGCGTCGGCAACCTGGTCTTCACCGGCGACGTCGACGATCCCGATACGCTGCAGACCTTGCATCGCCTCGGCTTCCAGCGGCCGAGCGACATCTGCCGCGTCATCCGCGGCTGGCATTTCGGCCGTTACCGCGTCACCCAGTCCGCGGAAGCGCGCGAGCGACTGACGGAACTGACGCCGGCGCTGCTGCAAGCCTTCGGCCAGACGCGCCGCGCCGACGAGGCGCTGATCCGCTTCGACGAGTTCCTCGCCGGTCTGCCTGCCGGTATCCAGCTCTTCTCGCTGCTCCAGTCGAATCCGGCGCTGCTCAAGCTCATGGCGACGATCATGGGCGCCGCCCCGCGACTCGCCGCCATCATCACGCGCCGGCCGCATGTCTTCGATGGCCTGCTCGACCCGGCGCTGCTGACCGAGCTGCCGGACCGCGCCTATCTTTCGGCCAGGCTTGCCGCCTTTATCGAGGGCGACCGCGCCTATGAGGACGTGCTCGACCGTCTGCGCATCTTGGCCTCCGAGCAGAAGTTCCTGATCGGCATGCGCCTGCTTGCCGGCTCGATCGATCCCGTGCGGGCAGGGCGCGCCTTCTCCGACCTCGCCGATCTCACCATCGAGGCGGCGCTTCAAGCGGTCATTGCCGAGTTCGCGCTGCGCCATGGCAGGATCGCAGGCGGCAGGGTGGCGCTGCTCGGCATGGGCAAGCTCGGCAGCCGCGAGCTCACCGCCGGATCCGACGTCGACCTAATCCTGCTCTACGACCACGACGCGGATGCGGAGGAATCAGACGGCGAGAAACCGCTGGCACCCTCGCATTACTACACCCGCATGACCCAACGGCTGATCGCCGCCGTCGCCGCGCCGACGGCCGAGGGCGTGCTCTACGAGCTCGATCTGCGCCTGCGTCCTTCCGGCAACAAGGGGCCCGTCGCCACGCATGTCGACGCCTTCAAGAAGTACCAGCGCCAGGATGCCTGGACCTGGGAGCACATGGCGCTGGCCAGAGCACGCGCCATCGGCGGCGATGCCGAATTCTGCGCCGAAGTCGAAAGTGATGTCGCTGCGGTGCTCGCCCAGCCGCGCGACGGCGCCAAGGTGAAGGCGGAAGCCTCCGAGATGCGCGCGCTGATCGAGAAGGAAAAGGCGCCGCGCGACCTCTGGGACATCAAGCTGATCCCGGGCGGCCTAATCGACCTTGAATTCATCGCCCAGGTCGCGGTCATCACCGGCGCTGTCGAACCTGGTCGGCGGGTGACGGCGACCGCGGACGTGTTGGCGCGGCTTGCGCCGCGATTCGCTGCAGCCGATGTCAGGCAGGAGCTTTGCGAGGCTTGGCGGCTCTATCTGGCGCTGACCCAGATGATCAGGCTCTGCCTTACCGGCGAGTTCCAGCGCGACGATGTCCCGCCGGGGCTTTCGGATCTGCTTCTGGCGGTCACCGACCTGCCGGTTTTCGGCGTGCTGGAAGCGCATCTCAAGGAGACGTCCCGGAAGGTCCGCAAGGATTTCGACTTTCTGCTTCGCGCGGACGCGGCCTCGCGCGGCTAGAGCAATTCCAGGAAAAGTGTGTAACGGTTTTCCGTTCGGAATTGCGTAAAAACAAATACTTGGAGCGGTTCGGCGATTCTATGAATCGCTGAAACGCTCTAGATTGCGTCTCACTCCCTCGCGCCCCCTGTCTCGCCGACGTTTCGCAATTTCGGGCGGACTTTAGGCCGCCGCCTTCACCGTGGGCGGCGACTTCTTCAGCGGGATGCGCACCGACACGATGGTGCCGACGCCTTCCGTCGAGCGGATCTTCAGCGCGCCGCCCTGCAGTTCGGCGAGCGAGCGCGATATAGCGAGGCCGAGGCCTGAGCCGGTGTGGTTCTTCGAGAACTGGTTCTGCACCTGCTCGAACGGCCGCCCGAGCTTGCTCAGCGCCTGCTTCGGGATACCGCAGCCATTGTCCTCGATGGTGAGAACCAGCGCGCCCGACGCGCTGCGCGCCCTGACCGTGATCTTGCCGCCCTGTCCAGTGAACTTCACTGCATTGGACAAGAGGTTGATGGCGATCTGCTTGATGGCGCGGCGGTCGGCGTAAAGCCGCATCGAGTCGGCGATGCGAGTCTCCACGGTGATCGACTTTTCCGCCGCCTGCAGCGAGATGACCCGAACCGTTTCCTTGATCAGTGGGCAGAGGTCGATCTCCTCGCGATCGAGCGAGAACTGGCCGGCCTCGATCTTCGACATGTCGAGTATGTCGTTGATGACGCCGAGCAGATATTTGCCGCTGCCGTTGATGTCGCTGGCATATTCCTCGTAGCGCTCGGAACCCAGCGGCCCGAACAGCCGCTGCTCCATCAGTTCCGAGAAGCCGATGATGGCGTTGAGCGGCGTGCGCAATTCATGCGACATGTTGGCGAGGAATTCGGACTTCGCCCGGTTGGCCGCTTCGGCGCGCTCCGTCTCCTTCATGTATTTGCGGTTGAGCTCGACCAGCTCTTTGGCGCGTTCCTCCTCGGCGCGGCGCGCCAGGCTGAGGTCGTGGATCGTCGCCATCAGGCGGCGCTCGCTGTCGACCAGCTTTTCCTGGTGCAGCTTGATCTGGGTGATGTCGGAGCCGACCGAGACGATTCCGCCGTCCCTGGTCCTGAGCTCGTTGACCTGCAGCCAGCGGCCGTCGGCAAGCTGGCGCTCCAGCGTCACACCTCCGTGCGGACCGTTGGCATTGGCCAGCCTGCGCTCCGAGGCGAAGGCGAGCATGCGCTCCTCCAGCATGTCGCGGGTCGCGCCCGGCACCACGTCGCGGTCCGAGAGCCCGTTGTCCTTCTGAAATTTCGAGTTGCACATGATCAGCCGCTCGGCGGCATCCCACAGCACGAAGGACTCGTTGATGTTCTCGATCGCGGTCCTCAGCCGCATGTCCGCCGCTTCAGAGCGCAGCGCCAGGTGCCGCTGCTCGGTAACGTCGACGGCGATGCCGATCAGCTGGATCTCGGGCGCCTCCGGGTCGATCACCTGGGCGCGGGCGCGCATCCACACCCACTGCCCGTCGGCATGGCGCATGCGGAACACCTGGTCGATATGGTCGATCTCGCGCTCGACGATGCGGTTGGCGAGCTCGAAGAGATCGCCGTCGTCGGGATGGATGATCTCGTCGACCTCGCCGAACGACAGCATCGTATCGCAGGGCTCATAGCCCAGCATGTCGTACATCGAACGCGACCAGTACATCTTGCCGCGCACCATGTCCCAGTCCCACAGCCCGCAGCGGCCGCGCACCAGCGCCATGTCGATGCGCTGATGCGCCTCGAGATAGATGCGGTCGGCTGCCTGGGCGCGCGCCGCCTGACCGAAATAGGCATAGAGGATGACGATCAGCACGCCTGCCGTCAGCACGAACAGCGTGACGTTGAGCGACACCGTCTTGCGCCAGCCGTCGAACATCGCCTCCTTGGGCACCAGCGCCGCCGCGGCGTTCTTGCGGTCGCCTGTGAGACTGACGGCGGCAAGCCAGTCCTTCCCGCCGATGCTGACTTCCATCACGCCGGCGCGGTTGCCGAACATGAACAGCGGCTGGCCGCCGAGCACGAGGCTGTCCAGCGAGCGCCCCTGCCAGCCGGTCGACAATGGCGACACCGCAATGATCTTGAAGGCGCCGTCGGTGATCGCCAGCACATGGCTGCGGCCCATGGCGCCCTGGCGGCTGGTGTTTTCCAGGAGATCCACGGCATTGGCGCCAGCCGCGTTCGGGTCGGCGGCGATCGCCTGCGCCATCTGGCCGGCGGCCAAAGCCAGCACCGCTTTGGCGTCGCGTTCGACCGCGTCGCGGTCGTTCACCAGCGACAGGAAGCGAAGTGCTGCGATGACAATCAGGAAGATGATGATCAGCGCGGGGATCGAGCGGCGCAGCAGCGGCTCCGCCGCCACCAGCCGCTGGTAGGCGGGCTCGGCGATCAGGCGCGCATTGCCGGCAAGCCCGTCGCCCCTTGCCTCGCGACGCGCAAAAGCCTTCCCTCCGGGCGCGCCCCACGCGTCCGTCTTGGCCATAAATGGCACTCCCCGATTTGCCGCATACTTGACGACCCGGCTACGCCGCACGCCCGAATCGTCATTAAGGAATCAAAGGTGATTCGCCTTGTCCAGAGGCGCGGCCAAAAAAGATTAAAAGTTGATTGAAATTCGTCGAAACAGCTGATCTCTCCCCCACAAGGGGGGAGATTGGCGCTCCATCGCTACGCCAGCGTCCGCTCGACGATA
The DNA here is from genome assembly GCF_003952385.1 of Mesorhizobium sp. M1D.F.Ca.ET.043.01.1.1. Lineage (NCBI taxonomy): Bacteria > Pseudomonadati > Pseudomonadota > Alphaproteobacteria > Hyphomicrobiales > Phyllobacteriaceae > Mesorhizobium > Mesorhizobium sp. M1D.F.Ca.ET.043.01.1.1. The sequence goes on along the minus strand of NZ_CP034444.1, from coordinate 1,112,599 downwards.
TCCCGCAGATCCGCCGACAGGTTCTCGGCATTCGCGATCTGCAAGAGCGCCTGCCTTGCCTTGTCCTGCCGGACAGTCTCCAGCGAGCGCCAGGACCGCATCGCCGTCGCCAGTCTTGCCGCAACCTGCGGATTGCGCTTCTCGACTTCCAGCACGGTCTCCGCAAAGAAGCGGTAGCCTTGGCCGTCGGCCCGGTGGAAGCCGGTCTGGTTGGCGCTGGAGAAGGTGCCGATCAGCGAGCGCACCCGGTTCGGGTTGGCGATCGAGAAGGCGGGGTGCCGCATCAGTGCGCGCACCTTTTCGACGGTCTGCCGCCCGGGCACGCCGGCCTGGATCTGGAACCATTTGTCGAGCACCAGCGCATCGCCGCGATATCTTGTTTCGAAGGCCGCCAGCGCCTCCTCCGCTTCACGAGAGTTCGCATGGCGGTGCGCAAGCACGGTGAGCGCGGCGGCGCGGTCGGTCATGTTGGTAGCGGCGTTGAAGTGCCGCGCAGCAAGGGCCGCGCCCTCGGGCAACAGCGATAGGTAATCGAGCAGGATGTTGCGCAGCGCCCGCCGTCCGGCGCTTGCTGCGTCGGGCGTGAATGGCCCCTTGTCTGCAAGGCTGTCGTAAAGCGCCGAGAAGACCTCGCGGTTTGCGGCGGCGATTGTCCGCGCCAGCATTTCGCGCGCGGCAAAGATGGCGTCGGGATCGATGCCCTTGCCGATGTCGCGGGCGATGTCGGCCTCGCCGGGCAGCGATAGCGCCAGCGCCCGATAGGCGGGCTCCAGCGCCTCGTCGACGGCGATCCTGCCGGCCAGTTCGGCGAGCCTTGCTGCGAAGGCCGGCTCTTTGCCACCCAGCACCTGACGGAACGCCGCGATCAGCGCATCGGCAAGCAGCGTGTTGAAAGCCTGCCAGCGCGAGAAAGAGTCGCCGTCGTGGCTGGCGAGGAAGAACTGATCGTCGGCCCTCTGCTGTGCCGACAGCGTGATCGGTGCCGAGAAGCCGCGGTTGAGCGACACGGAAGGCCGCTCCGAGACGCCTGAGAAGCGCACCGTGTGCCGCCGCTTGCGGACATGGATGACGCCGTCCTCGACGGTGGCGCCGTCGACGGTTTCCCAGGCGACGGGCTTGCCGCCGGCGCCGACCAGGCCGAAGGCCAGTGGAATGTGCATCAGCCGCTTGCGGCTTTCCGACGGCGTCGGCGGCACCGACTGTTCGATCTCCAGCGTGAAGGCCTTGGCCGCGGCGTTGTAGGAGGAACTCACCGTCAGGTTCGGCGTGCCGGCCTGGTGGTACCAGAGCGCGAACTGCGCGAGGTCTCGGCCCGAAACGTCCTCGAACACCTTGAGGAAGTCCTCGATGGTCGCGGCCTCTCCGTCATGCCGCTCGAAATAGAGGTCCATGCCGGCGCGGAAGAGTTCGGGACCGAGGATGGTGCGGATCATGCGCACCACCTCCGAGCCCTTCTCGTAGACGGTGGCGGTGTAAAAGTTGTTGATCTCGCGGTACCGGCGCGGCCGCACGGGGTGCGCCAGCGGCCCCTGGTCTTCGGGGAACTGGTGCGCGCGCAGCGTGCGCACCTCGGCGATGCGCTTGACCGCCCGCGAACGCTGGTCGGCGGAGAATTCGTGGTCGCGGTAAACCGTCAGCCCTTCCTTCAGGCAGAGCTGGAACCAGTCGCGGCAAGTGATTCTGTTGCCAGTCCAATTGTGGAAGTATTCATGCGCGATGATCGCTTCGATATTGGCGAAGTCGGCGTCGGTCGCCGTCTCCTCGTCGGCCAGCACGTATTTGTCGTTGAAGATGTTGAGGCCCTTGTTCTCCATCGCGCCCATGTTGAAGTCGGAGACGGCGACGATGTTGAAGACGTCGAGGTCGTATTCGCGGCCGAAGGCGTCCTCGTCCCATTTCATCGAGCGCTTCAGCGCGTCCATCGCGTAGCCGGCGAGCCTCTCCTTGCCGGGCTCGACATAGATGCCGAGCGCGACCTCGCGGCCGGACAGCGTGGTGAAGCTGTCCGCCACCTTGCCGAGCGCGCCCGCCACGAGCGCAAACAGGTAGGACGGCTTGGGGAAGGGGTCGTGCCAGACGGCATAGTGCCGGCCGTCGGCCAGCACACCGTTTTCGACAGGATTGCCGTTCGACAGCAGCAGCGGCGCTTCGTTGTGCGGCGCCTCGATGCGCACGGTGTAGACCGACAGGATGTCCGGCCTGTCGAGGAAATAGGTGATGCGGCGAAAGCCCTCGGCCTCGCATTGCGTGCAATAGACGTTGTTGGAGCGATAGAGGCCCATCAGCGCTTCATTGCTGGACGGCGCGATTTCGGTCTCGAGACGAAGCTCGAAGCGCTGCTTGGCCGGCGGCGCCGGAATGGTCAACTGGTCCGGCGTCGCCTGATAATCGGCCTGTGAGAGGGGCTGCCCGTCGATGGCGACGCCGAGCAGCGTCAGCCCGTCGCCGTCGAGCACAAGCGGCGCGGAAGCGGCGACGCCCTCGCGCCGCTCGACGGTGAGCACGGCGGTGACGCGCGTGGCATCCGGCGACAGGCGGAAATCGAGGCTGGTCCGCGGAATGAGATAGTCGCTGGGGCGGTAGTCTTCAAGCTTGAAGACATGGCCGGTATCGGTGCGCATTCCGTCGGTTTTCCTGTCGATTTCGGGCGGACAGCGGAGGTTGCTGACCCAAGAATTTTGAAGTCCGCGCTCTTTACACGAAACGGTCACTCGACAAAACCGCGCCAGGGTCTATTTCTGGGCTTCGTTTCCGACCATCGTCACGAGGCAAGATGACCGTCGATCATGCCGTCGGCCACAACACGCTGCGCGGCATTGCGCTGAAGATCGTCTCCGTGGCGGTCTTCGTCGGCATGCAGACCTGCATCAAGGCGGCCGGCGACGTGCCCGCCGGGCAGATCGTCTTCTTCCGTTCGTTCTTCGCGATCTTCCCGATCGTCGCCTTCCTGGCCTTCAAGCGACAGCTGGGCACGGCCTTCACCACGAAACGGCCGTTCAACCACGTCGCGCGCGGCCTTGTCGGCGTCGGCGCCATGGGGCTCGGCTTCTTCGCGCTGACCAGGCTGCCGCTCCCCGAAGCGATCACGTTGAACTATGCCCAGCCGCTCCTGGTCGTGGTGTTCTCCTCGGTCTTCCTCGGCGAGACGATCCGCGTCTATCGCTGGAGCGCTGTCGCCGTCGGTCTCATCGGCGTGCTCATCATCTCCTGGCCGGAGCTGACGCTGTTGAATTCCGACGAGGCGCTCGACGACCAGGAGGTGCTTGGCGTCATGGCGGCGCTGATCGCCGCGGCGATCTCGGCCGTCGCCATGCTTCTGGTGCGCAATCTCGTTCGGACCGAGAAGACGGCGACGATCGTGCTGTGGTTCTCCTCGACGGCGAGCGTGCTGGCGCTGCTCACGCTGCCCTTCGGCTGGCAGGCGCTGACGCCGATGCAGGCCGCGCTCCTTGTCGTGGCCGGCTTCTGCGGCGGGCTCGGCCAGATCCTGATGACGGCCGCCTACCGCCACGCCGAGGCTTCCGTCGTGGCGCCTTTCGAATACACCTCGATGATCCTTGGTGTCGTGATCGGCTATCTTGTCTTCGGCGACGTGACATCGCTCAACACGCTGATCGGCGGCGTGATCGTGGTAGCCGCCGGCATCTTCATCATCTGGCGCGAGCGGCAGCTCGGCCTGGAGCGCAGGCGTACCAGGAGAGCCGCGCCGCCGCAGGGGTGAACTGTTCAAAAAAAGAAAGCCGCAAAGGCCGAGTTCCGTCACACCCCCCTCTGTCCTGCCTGACATCTCCCCCGCAAGGGGGGAGATTGGATGTAGCCGCGGTTTCGCCAATCGCCCACGTTGCAGGAGGAGCGCCGTCGGCAAAGCTGCTAATCTCCCCCCTTGCGGGGGAGATGGCCGGCAGGCCAGAGGGGGGTGCTGTCCCGCCGAACGTCTGAAAGCAGCGTCTAGCCGAGACGCCTACGTCGCCCGCTCCTTCGCCAGCCGCACCAGCGCCGTCCGTGTCTGCTCGTCCGCGGGAAAGAAGGACTCGATCGCCAGCTCCGACAGCGTGACGTCGAGCGGCGTGCCGAACACGGTGATCGTGCTGATGAAGGACAGCACTGCGTCGCCATGCGCGAGCCGCAGCGGATGCACGATGCCGCTCGGCTCGACCGGCGCCGGCCTGCTGCTCTTCAGCCCGGACGGATAGGCGCGCAGCTCCTGCTCGAGCTCGATCAGCACCGGATCGCCGGTGGCGTCGTTCTGATGCTTGAGGCGCTCGAGCAGATGCGCCCGCCATTCGGCAAGATTGATGATGCGCGGCGCGACGCCGCCCGGATGCAGGCTGAGCCTCAGCACATTGACCGGCGGCTTGAGCAGCGATGGCTCCGAGACATCGGCCAGGAACGGGCCGATCGCCGCGTTGGCGGAAACGAGGTTCCAGTGCCGGTCGACGGCGAGCGCTGGGAAGGGCTCGTGTCCCCGGAGCACCGCCTCGACCGCGGCCATCGCCGGCGCCAGCGTCGCATCGGTCAGCGGCCTCTCGCTGAAGCTTGGCGCGAAGCCCGCCGCGAGCAAGAGCTGGTTGCGCTGGCGCAGCGGGATCGAAAGCTGCTCGGCCAGATGCAGCACCATCTCGCGCGACGGCTGAGCGCGGCCGCTTTCAACGAAGGAGAGATGCCGCTGCGAAATATCGGCCTCCATGGCAAGATCGAGCTGGCTCATGCGCCGGCGCGTGCGCCATTCGCGAATGAGGGTGCCGGCGGAGATTTCGGATGTGGTCATGGGGGAAGGACTAGGCCGGGTAGGGAGGGATTTCAATTACCTGGGAGGTCATAGCTCCCCCTTCTCCCCTTGTGGGAGAAGGTGTCGCCGAAGGCGACGGATGAGGGGTGCTCCAGCTTGGCGCCGCCGGAGGAGACGGCAAGTTCGCCAGCCTCTCACTCCGCTGGAACACCCCTCAACCGTCTCGGCGCTGCGCGCCGATCCACCTTCTCCCACAAGGGGAGAAGGGGAGGCTCACGCCAACCCCCTCAGCTTCGCCTTCACCTCGAGGAAATCCCGCCAGGCCAGCTTCTTGTGCGCCGGCGTGCGCAAGAGATAGGCCGGATGCAGCGTCGGCATGGCGGGAATGGCTATGCCTGACGCGGTCGTGTGCACACGCCAGTTGCCGCGCAGCCTGAGGATCCCTTCCGTGGTGTTGAGCAGCGTCTTGGCCGACGGGCCGCCGAGATTGACCAGCACCTTCGGATTGACCAGCTCGATCTGCCTTTCGATGAACGGGCGGCAGATCTCCGTCTCGTGGGGCGTCGGCGTGCGGTTGCCGGGCGGGCGCCACGGGATGACGTTGGCGATGTAGGCCGAAGTCCGGTCGAGGCCGATAGCGGCGAGCATGCGGTCGAGCAGCCGTCCCGAGCGGCCGACGAAGGGCAGGCCTTCGAGGTCCTCGTCGCGGCCCGGCGCCTCGCCGACCAGCATCAGGTCGGCATTCGGGTTGCCGTCGGCGAAGACCAGGTTCTTGGCGGTGAATTTGAGGTTGCAGCCGTCGAAGGCCGCCATGTGCTGGCGCAGCTCGTCAAGTGTCGAGGCGCTGGCCGCCAGTTGCCGCGCGAGCATGATCTGCCCCTCGTCGGGGACCGTCGCGGTGGTGAGCGTCGGGCGCCTCGGCGCATCTGGCACCTGGCTTGCGTCCAGCCCGGTTGATGCGGCCGGCCGTTCCGCGGCCCGGCTTGCGTCAAAGCCGGGAACCGATGCCGGCCGCTCCTGGTGCCTGGTTTCGCGAGCGGGCGCGGCCGCAGCCGGCGAGCGCTCGGCTTGCTTAGGCCTGGCCTCGGCGAAGCGGTTTATCGGCGCGTCTTCCAGCGCCTCGTCGACGCCGGCGCTGGCGTAGAAGGCCAGCAGCTCGGCGATGTCGAACGGATTGTTGGGAGAGGTGGCAGTCATGGCGGCACCATCGTCCGCGTGGCGATGATTTGCAACCGCCATTCGCCATCCGACGCGACGTCCGTCAGCCTGTGGGAATGCGCGGATCCTGCACCAAATAGAACGTCCAGCGCGGCGTGTAGTCGGTGATCAGGAATTCGAATGTCGCCGTCTTCAGCGGGTCGACCTTGCCGTTCTTGAACAGCAGCCGGTCATAGGGTTCGAACTGGCGGTCGAAATCGGCAAAGTTGCTGGAAACGATGTTGTCGGGCGTCTTGTTGCGCTGATCGAAGGACAGGCCGTCGCCGAACACGCTTGGCTGGTCGAGGATTTCCTGCAGCTCGAACTGGAATTCCACCCAGGGCAGCGCGCTGTTGTTGAGCACGTCGATACGCATATACATCACGCCATTGACGACGTCGCCTGCCTTGCCGAAGGCTTCGATCGGCCTTCTGGCGCGGATGGTCAGCGTCACCGGCGTCGCCGAATTCAACTCCTCGGTAATGACCAGCGGGTCGTCCTTGGTGCCGATGCCGGAAGCGCCGGTGATACGGAAGCCGCCAAGCTCGTCGGAAAAGGAGTAGGCGCCGGCCGCCCACACTTTCTGCGGATCGGCTTGCGCCGGGGTGATCAGGAAGAGGAGCGGAAGAACCGCGCGGCAGAGCACGCCGAGCGTGAAGAGTAAGCGCTTCGATGAAAAGCCGGTAGGCTCGGGAGTGCGCATGAGGCCAAGTATTGCCGATAAGCAAGCCGTCGAACAATTAAAAACATGCGTCCGCTGGTTCCCTTGCAATCGATTGGCCCTGTCGGATGCTTTCCCTGGCCCGATCGAATGGGCTTGCATCGCCGGAAAACCGCGACTTTTTGTCGAAATCGGCGTTGTTACGTCAGCGCCGGTTTCGCGTCGCGAATTGATGCGCTATGCAGCGCGTGAGCCAGCAAAATGCGAGAATATGGCGAGCCAGTGAGGAGTCGATGAGCGAGATCGAACGCGAGAGCATGGAATTCGACGTGGTTGTCGTCGGCGCCGGTCCGGCTGGCCTTGCCGCGGCGATCCGTCTGAAGCAGCTCAACCCCGATCTTTCCGTCGTCGTGCTGGAAAAGGGCGGCGAGGTCGGCGCCCACATCCTCTCCGGCGCCGTCGTCGATCCGATCGGCATCGATCGCCTTTTGCCGGGCTGGCGCGAGGAGGAGGGCCATCCGTTCAAGACGCCGGTCACCGACGATCATTTCCTGGTGCTCGGCCCCGCCGGTTCGTTCCGCCTGCCCAATTTCCTGATGCCGCCGCTGATGAACAATCACGGCAACTACATCGTCTCGCTCGGCAATGTCTGCCGTTGGCTGGCGACCAAGGCCGAGGCGTTGGGCGTCGAGATCTATCCGGGCTTCGCCGCGGTGAGCCTCGTCTACAATGATGCGGGCGCCGTCACAGGCGTCATCACCGGCGACATGGGCGTCGAGAAGGACGGTACCCATGGGCCGGCTTATGCGCCCGGCATGGCGCTGATGGGCAAATACGTGCTGATCGGCGAGGGCGCGCGCGGCTCCTTGGCCAAGCAGCTGATCGCCAAATACAAGCTTGCTGACGGCCGCGAACCGGGCAAGTTCGGCATCGGCCTCAAGGAACTGTGGCAGGTCAAGCCGGAGAACCACAAGCCGGGCCTGGTGCAGCATTCCTTCGGCTGGCCGCTCGACATGAAGACCGGCGGCGGCTCCTTCCTCTATCATCTGGAAGACAATCAGGTGGCGGTCGGCTTCGTCGTCCACCTCAACTACAAGAACCCCTGGCTCTCGCCCTTCGAGGAGTTCCAGCGCTTCAAGACGCACCCGGCGATCAAAGGCACCTTCGAAGGCGCCAAGCGCATCGGCTACGGTGCCCGCGCCATCACCGAGGGCGGCTGGCAGTCGGTGCCGAAGCTGTCCTTCCCGGGCGGCGTGCTGATGGGCTGCGCGGCAGGGTTCGTCAACGTGCCGCGCATCAAGGGCTCGCACAATGCGGTGCTGTCCGGCATGCTGGCGGCGGAGCATGTTGCCCAGGCGATCGGCGCCGGCCGCGCCAATGACGAGCTTTCCTCCTACGAGCAAGCCTGGCGCGGCAGCGACATCGGCAAGGACCTGAAGAAGGTGCGCAACGTAAAGCCGCTGTGGTCGCGCTTCGGCACCATCGTCGGCGTCGGCATCGGCGGTCTCGACATGTGGCTGAACACGCTGTTCGGCTTCTCGCCCTTCGGCACGCTGAAGCACGGCAAGGCCGACTATGCGACATTGGAGCCCGCCTCCAAGCATCAGAAGATCGCCTATCCGAAGCCGGACGGCGTCTTGACCTTCGACCGGCTCTCCTCGGTGTTTTTATCCAACACCAACCATGAGGAAAACGAGCCGGTGCATCTCATCGTCGGCGACATGGCGCTGCAGCAGCGCTCCGAGCACGACGTCTTTGCCGGGCCCTCGACGCGCTACTGCCCGGCCGGCGTCTATGAATGGGTGGACAAGGACGGCAATGCCGCGGCCGATCCGTCGGCCAAGGACGTGCGCTTCGTCATCAACGCGCAGAACTGCGTCCACTGCAAGACCTGCGACATCAAGGACCCGAACCGGAACATCAACTGGGTGCCGCCACAAGGCGGCGAAGGCCCGGTCTATCAGGGCATGTAGATGCGGGCTGTGCCGGGTTGCGCCGGCGCAACCCCAAGGCCGTTGAAACCACCGCTCGCTTGTGTTTTCTTTCCGTGAGGATAGGAGAGAGACGGCCATGCGCTTGGCGGTTTTGGCATGCCTTGTCGCCATCGGCGCGCTGTACGCGCCGCAGGCTTCGGCCGGCACCAGGGTGCTGGTGCAGACGCGCAGCTATGACATTGCCGGCAATTCCGGCGCGGCTCTGGTCGAGGCCATGGACAGCAAAGGTCCCAAGCACGGCTTCATGACGCATGCCATTGCCCAGACCGCCTACACGGTCGACTGGGAGCTCGGCGTGATCCAGGACAAGGGTTCGTGCCGGCTCAAGCAGGCAAACGGCACGCTCCATCTCTTCTACACCTTTCCGCGCGTCGCTTCGCCGGCCACACCGGCGCTGAAGAAGCGCTGGGACCGGTTCTTCGCCGGCGTGCGTGCCCATGAGCAAACCCATGGGCGGATCGCCAGGCAAATGATGCGCGCCACCGAGCGGTCGATCACCGGCCTCAAGGTCGCCGACGATCCCTATTGCTACGAAACGCGCCGCGAGGCGCGCCGGCGTATCCAGGCGGCCTATGCCGAATACGAAGCCAGGCAGAACGCCTTCGATGCCCGGGAGCACCGCGATGGCGGCCATGTCGAGCACCTGGTCGCGGCGTTGATGGGGAGGTAGGTCGAAAAGCGTCTCCCAGCCGGCATCGCAGGCTATTTCGCAGGAGCGCAGCTGCCGACGTCCCTGGCATTGGGCCTGCCGGCCTTCAGGTCTGAAAGCTGGGGGGCGGTAGGATCGAACCCGACACGCTGTTCATACACTTTCCGGCTCATAGGGACTTCCCTGCCTGAAGCGGTGAAGCCCACCATGCCGGTCTTGCCGACATAGGCGATTGCTGCCCGCATCCGGCAGAAGAACTTTTTCTCACCGTTGGAAACGATCCAGCCCAGCGACCCTGATGCGCCGCGCGTCAGCTTGCTGGTCTTGTAGCCGCTGGCCTGCAGGCTCGAAAAGGATTCGGCGTGCGATGGTGTGATCGAGGCCAGCAGAAAGATCGCCATCGAAGACACGCCAAGCCATTTGATTGTATTCTTTGCTGCCATGGTGCCACCCCCACTTGTTCCATCTCGATTCATGGAAAAATTCGGATAGCAGCGCAAGCAGTGTTGTGTTCATCGACTTGAAATGCGCGGCGAGCTCGCCCTAAAGGCCGTTCGCCGCCAGCGCCGACTGGTGCTCATCCTCGGGCTTTCGGCCGTCGGGCTGCAACGAGAACTCGACCAGCACCGGCAGATGGTCGGAGCCGTCGTCTTCCAACCGCCTCGACGACAGGATCGTCACCCCGCCCTTGCTGAACACCTGATCGATCGGCAGGCCGGCGAAGCGCCGCAGGAAGTCGGGCAGCTTCCTGTGGATCCAGGTCGGCCCGGCCGACGGCATCACCGTCAACCGGCCGAGCGAGGCGACGCGACGCACCGCCGCGCTCCACGGCACGGCGTTGCAGTCGCCGGCCATGATTGCCGTTTCGCCGAGCGCGGCAAGCGGCTCCGCGAGTTCGCCGATCTGCCAATACTGCTCGCGCGGCCAGGGCCAGCTCAGATGGATCGCGGCGACGTCGACGCCGGTGCCGCCGAAATCGATCGTGCCGGTCGCCATCGCACCGCGCGGCTCGCAATGCGGAGCGGTGCCGGCGGCAAAGGGCCGCCGCGACAGCAGCGCGACGCCGAATATGCCGTTCGGATAGGGGCAAAGGATGCGGTAGGGATAGGCGCTGGTGATATAGCCAAGTTCTCTTGCCCACATCCCCGACACCTCGTCGAGCGTGATCACGTCGGGATTGGTACGGCCGATCAGCGACAGCACCTTTTTGGGCGTCCGATTGTCGAAGCGCAGGTTCATCTGCAGCAGGCTGTAGACGATCCCGTCGGCCGGCTTGGCGACCGCCTGCTGCGGCCACAGCCGGGGCAACGCGCCCGCTGTCGTGGCGAGGCTGGCAATGGCGAAGAGCAGAGCCGCGACCGCCTGAAGCCGGTAGGAGCTGGCCAGCAGCGGGAGCGCCAGCAGCGCCGTCAAGACGCTCAGATGAATGCGAAAATGCGAGAGGGAATCGAGCGCCGGATGCAATGCGCCGAAGAACCCGGCCAGCATCGCGGCCGAGAGTGCCATCATCACCAGGAATGCCACCCCTGCCGTCATCTTCAAGCGCGCGCCGCCTGTTGCCATCTCAGTCGTGATCTGCCGAATGCCGCCGGCAATTTGTTGGAGCGAGACAATCTCGCTCAGGCCTGTTTATCGGCCAAATTGCGGCCCTAGCAAGACGACGGATTGCCCTGCAGGCCCCTGGCCGGTCACTATTGGAAGGCCGTTTCGGAAAAACTTCTCAGCTTGCGCGAATGCAGCCGCTCCATCGGCATTTCGGCGAGCTTCTCCATCGCCTTGATGCCGATGGTGAGATGCTGCGCCACCTGTCGCTTGTAGAATTCCGTCGCCATGCCGGGCAGCTTCAACTCGCCATGCAGCGGCTTGTCGGAGACGCACAGGAGCGTTCCGTAAGGCACGCGGAAACGGAAGCCGTTGGCGGCGATCGTCGCCGATTCCATGTCGAGCGCGATCGCCCTGGACTGCGACAGGCGCTGCACGGGTCCGCGCTGGTCGCGCAGCTCCCAATTGCGGTTGTCGATGGTGGCGACGGTGCCGGTGCGCATGATGCGCTTGAGATCATAGCCCGAAAGTCCCGTCACCTCGGCGACCGCTTCCTGCAGCGCCACCTGGATTTCCGCCAGCGGCGGGATCGGCACCCAGACCGGCAGGTCGTCGTCCAGCACATGGTCCTCGCGCACATAGGCATGGGCCAGCACATAGTCGCCCAGCGCCTGCGTGTTGCGCAGGCCAGCGCAGTGGCCGAGCATCACCCAGGCATGCGGGCGAAGCACCGCGATATGGTCGGTGATGGTCTTGGCGTTGGAAGGGCCGACGCCGATATTGACCATGGTGATGCCGCCATGGCCCGGCTTTTTCAAATGATAGGCCGGCATTTGCGGCAGGCGCGGAGGCGGCGTGCCTTCGCCTGGCACGGCGGCTCCGGCCTTCGTCACCACATTGCCCGGCTCGACGAATTCGGTGTAGCCGCCACCGCCCTTCGCCATCAAGTCGCGGGCGCGCGCCACGAACTCGTCGATGTAGAACTGGTAGTTGGTGAACAGCACGAAGTTCTGGAAATGCTGCGGGCTGGTCGCCGTGTAGTGCGTCATGCGGTGCAGCGAATAGTCGATGCGCTGCGCGGTGAACGGCGCCAGCGGCCTCGGCTCGCCGAATGCCACCTCGAAGGTGCCGTTGGCGATCTGGTCGTCGGTGCCGTCGAGGTCCGGCACGTCGAACAGGTCGCGGATCGGCCGCTTGATGCGCTCCGCCGCCGCCCCGTCGACATAGGTGCCTTCCAGGAAGGCGAAATGCAGCGGGATCGGCGTCGTCGATTCCGACACTGTCACCTGCACGCCGTGATTGCGCATAATCAGTCGAAGTTGCTCGACGAGATAGTTCTCGAACAGCTTCGGCTGGGTGATGGTGGTGGCGAAATGCCCGGGCGTCGGCATATGGCCGTAGGCCTGGCGCGAGTCGATCTGGGTGAATGAGGTCGTGGTGACGCCGATTTGCGGATAGAAGGCCCGGAAGCGCTTGCTCTCGTCGCCGCCGGCGGCAAGCTGGGCGAAGGAATCGCGCAGGAACTTGGTGTTGCGGTCGTAGAGCATCTCCAGCGCCGCGACCGCCTTTTTCGCGTCGTCGAAGCTTTGCCTACCGAAAGGCTCCGGCATGACGACCGATTCGATAGCTTGGGGATAGATTCGCTTTTCCATGGCCCAATATAGGGACTTGGAGGAGCGCTTGGGAGGGGTGGCGGGCCAGAAGCTGGCCCCGCCATGTATTTTTCTGGAGACCGTGTCAGCCGCGCTGCAGGCTGACCAGCAGCACGAAGCCGACGCCAGCCTTCTTCGGTGTCGGCGCCTCGATGATCGAGCCGGTGTCGGCGCGCATCATCGGCACCGCCAGCACCGGGGCGGCAAGCAGCATCAGGATGAGCACCGCCCGCGGCAGGAGCCGAAGGGTCTTGAGGGTGGAGGCGGCGATGCGGTTCATGGTCGTGGTTCCGGTTTCGAGTATTGGTCGTTTCAGCGGTCAAAATGGTTCATGCAGTCCAGCCGGCAGGTGTCGGCCATTCCCGATGAGCGCGCCGGGCGGCCGGCTTCGGCCACCAGGATGGCGAAGGCCATGCCGAACAAGCTCATCAGCAGGCAGACGATGGTGAAGCGGCGGACAAGCATTGGTCTCTCCTTCAATGGCGAGGAGAATGCCCGAATGCCTCTGAACCGGTTCTGAGACCGGTATTCATCTGACGTTCAAATTGGTTGATAGGCCGGCCAAGCGCTGCAACGGCCTTGCTGGCCGCCGCCCGCTCCCAAGCAGCGCCCAAAAAGAAAACGGGGCCGCCGGGCCCCGTTTTCACATCGTCATTTGAACGGCGCTCAGAGCTTGTGCCAGGTCTGGCTCTTGCAGATCAGGCCGCCAAACACGCAGCCGCTCATCTTGAGCGAGGCGCCCGAAAGCGTCGCCTTGCCGGAATAGGCCTTGTCGGTTTCCGGGTCGGTTATGGTGCCGGTGTACTTGTTGTCGCCTGCCGCCTTGAAGGAGCCGATCGTCTTGCCGGCATATTTGCCGGACTTGAGCGTGATGGAAAACGAGCCGCTGCCGGCGATCGCCGCCGTCGAGCCGGCCTGCGTCTTCCAATTGCCTTCGATCGGGTCGGCCCATGCGGCGCCCGCCATGATCAAGGTGGCCGCCAGGGCCAGGCTAACTTTTCGAAACATACTGTCCTCCTCCCTACAGGTTGCGGCGGGACTCGCTCCGCCTCTCCGCCCCTTACGCAAACGTAAGCTAATCCAGCCGCCGCCCAAACGAAAGCGGTGCCGCCACGGAAGCTTGCAAGGATTTTGGCCGCGCGGGTCGCCGAAAATGAACGGGTGGCGAAAAAGGCTTCGGTTTCCGTGGTTAGCGAAGTCTTGATTCCGGCATCTGAAATTTTCGTCGAATTTTGCGCAAATCGGCTGAATTGCTGGGTTTCCATGCTTAACAAATCTTCGCGTTTACTTCTTGTTTTAGCTTTGTTTTCTTCAAATTAAGCAAGCCATTTAACGACGGATTCAAGGCGAGCCGTCATCCTCGAAAGCATCGAAAGAGCGGCCCGCCCCAAGGGACAACTGGGACAGAAGGAGGCAGCTCTCGGGAGCCAGACAGGGGATTGAGATGGCACGTTTTGAAATGCTTGAAGCCGGCTTCGGCGCCATGGGGGCAACTGCCCAGGCCGACATTCTCTTCGAACTGGGCATGATGTATGCAACCGGCCGCGATTGCGAGACCGACGTCGTCGCCGCCCATAAATGGTTCAACATCGCCGCGATCAAAGGCTCGACCCGCGCCGCCCAGTTGCGCTCGGAACTGTCGGCCACGATGTCGAAGGCCGATATCGCCAGGGCGCTGCGCGAAGCGCGCGAATGGATGACGATGCACTGACCTTGCGGCCTGAGGCCAAGAGTTTTCAGGGGACAAGGCCGCGAAAAGACGGCCGGTTAGCAAAACCAAGAACGCGGCGGGTCAACGAACCTAAGCCGCGCGACAAACAGGGAAGCGAGCGGGTTCAGGCGCGCGGGGCGCCGGGGAAGCTCGACAGCGAAAGCCGCGACCGGCCGGAACAAGGCCGGCGCGGCTTTTGCATTTTCCGTTTTCATCGCGGCTTGGCCCAAGAAATCCTCACCGGAATGAACCAAAATCCGCGCCGCTGTCCTCTCGACAGGTCCGGCGAAGGGTGAAATTGTCCCGGCTCTGGAAGAAGCGTGGCCGGAACGGCAGCGCGCAAGTGGAGGAGTTCTATTGTCATGAAAAGATTGGGTATTTTGAGCGCGGCCGCATTGGGCCTGATGATGAGCGCATCGGTTGCCTTCGCCGACGACATCACAATCTCTGTGGTCGGCCCGATGACCGGCCAGCTCGCCAACATCGGCGACCAGTTCAAGCAGGGCGCGCAGGCGGCTGCGGATGCCATCAACGCCGCCGGAGGTGTCAACGGCAACAAGATCAAGATCGACATCCAAGACGACCAATGCGATCCGAAGCAGGCCGTCTCCGTCGCCAACCGCATCGTCGCCAACGGCGTCAAGTTCGTCGACGGCCATGCCTGCTCGGGCTCGAGCATTCCGGCTTCCGCCGTCTATGCCGAAGCTGGCACCCTGATGATGAGCCCGGCCTCGTCGAATCCGGAACTGACCGACGCTGCGGCCAAGGCCGGCTGGCCGACGATCATGCGCCTCTATACCCGTGACGATGCGCAGGGCGCTTTCATCGGTCCATGGATCGCCAAGAAATATGCCGGCAAGAATGTCGTCGTCCTGCACGACAAGAGCGCCTACGGCCAGGGCGTTGCCGATGCTGTCAAGGCGACCATGAATGCCGGCGGCCTCAAGGAGGTCGACTACGAAGGCATCAACGCCGGCGAGAAGGACTATTCGGCTTTGGTCACCAAGCTGAAGCAGCTCAAGGCCGACGTCGTCTATTTCGGCGGCTACCATCCGGAGGCCGGCTTGATCCTGCGCCAGGCGGCCGAGCAGAATGTCAAGTTCCAGCTGATCATGCCGGACTCGATCGCCTCGCCGGAATTCTGGCAGATCGCCGGCCCCGCCGGCGAAGGCACCATGTTCGTCTTCCCCTCGGACCCGCAGGCCAAACCTGAGGCGAAGGATGCCGTGGCCAAGATCAAAGAAGGCGGCTTCACCCCGGAAGGCTTCACGCTGTTTTCCTATGCCGTGATCCAGGCCGTCGCCGAAGGCGTCAAGCGCGCCGGCACCGACGATCCGGGCAAGGTCGCCGAGGCGCTGAAGAACGGGCAGCCGATCAGCACCGTCGTCGGCGACGTGATCTTCGACGAGAAGGGCGACCTGAAGAACGCCAGCTACGACATCAACCAGTGGCACGACGGCAAATACGCGCCGATCAAGCCGTAATCGGTTCTGGCAGGCAACTGGAAATGGCCGGGCTTGTCCCGGCCATTTTCAGCCCAGTGCCTCTTCGACAAAGCGCACCAGCACCGTGCCGTCGCTCACCTGCGCGCCTTCGGCCGCGATCTCGGCGATCACCCCGTCATGGGGTGCCGCGATCGTGTGTTCCATCTTCATCGCCTCGAGGATCAAGAGCGGCTGGCCCTTGAACACAGCATCGCCCGCCGCCGCGCGCACCAGCTTGACCAGCCCCGGCATTGGCGCGCGCAGGCTGCCCGTGGCGGCCGCGGCCTCGTCCGCCTTGGAGAGCGGATCCGGCACCGCGAATGTGTAGCCGATCGCGCCTTCGAACACGGTGACATGGCCCGGCCAGCGCGCGGCACGCGGCAAGGTCCTGAGGTCATGCGCGTTGATCGCGTCATGCGGCGCCTCAAGCGCCACCTGGAAGCGGCCGTCCGGCCGTGCCGAGACCCGCGCCAGTATGTTCTCTTCGCCGAAACGCAGCCTGGTGCGGCGCGCGAGCGTGTGGAAATGCGAATAGCCGAGAAGCGTGGACCACGGATCGGCGGCCGGACCCGGCGCCCCTGCGTCGGTCGCCGCCAGCGCCGCCGCGGCGATGGCTTCATCGCTCGGCGCGGGCAGGGCGATCAGGGTCTCCTGATGTCGGCTGATCAGGCCGGTGTCGACATCGCCCGCCGTGAAATCGGCGTCCTCGACAAGCGCCGCGAGGAAGGCGGTGTTGACCGTCGAGCCGGCAACTTCGGTCCGGGCGAGCGCATCGCGCAATGCTGCAAGCGCCGTGGTCCTGTCTTTGCCGTGCACCACCAGCTTGGCGATCATCGGGTCGTAGAAGGGCGAGATCGCGTCGCCGGCCCGCACGCCGGTTTCGATGCGCATGGCGGCGCCCTCCGGCGGGACGTCTGGAAACTTCAGGTGATGCAGCGTGCCCGTCGCCGGCAGGAATCCCTTGGCCGCGTCCTCGGCGTAGACGCGCGCCTCGAAGGCATGTCCGGCAAGCGCGATCTCACCCTGCGTCTTCGGCAATTTCTCACCCGAAGCGACGCGCAATTGCCATTCGACCAGATCGACGCCGGTGACCATTTCGGTGACGGGGTGCTCGACCTGCAGCCGCGTGTTCATCTCCATGAACCAGAAGCGGTCCGGCTTGAGACCTGCGGAAGCGTCGACGATGAACTCGATGGTGCCGGCGCCCGAGTAGTTGATTGCCTTGGCCGCCTTGACCGCGGCCTCCGTCATCGCCTTGCGCAGCGCCGGCGTCATGCCGGGGGCGGGCGCCTCCTCGATCACCTTCTGGTGGCGGCGCTGCGCCGAGCAGTCGCGCTCGTAAAGATGCACGGCGTTGCCGAAATTGTCGCCGAACACCTGAACTTCGATGTGGCGCGGCTTGTCGACATATTTTTCGACCAGCACGCGGTCGTCGCCGAAGGCGGCCTTGGCCTCGCGCCGCGCACCTGACAGCGCCTCGGAGAAATCGTCCGGATGGTCGACGCGCCGCATGCCCTTGCCGCCGCCGCCGGCACGCGCCTTGATCAGCACGGGATAGCCGATCTCGCGCGCCTTGGAGGCAAGAAGCACGATCTCCTGCGCCTCGCCGTGATAGCCGGGCACCACCGGAACGCCTGCCTTTTCCATCAGCCGTTTGGCGGCGTCCTTCAGCCCCATGGCGCGGATCGAGGCGGCGGAGGGGCCGATGAAGACGAGCCCGGCCGCCGTCACCTGGTCGACGAAATCGGGGTTTTCCGACAGGAAGCCGTAGCCGGGATGGATCGCCTCGGCGCCGGTGGCAAGCGCCGCGGCAATGATCCGGTCGCCGCGCAGATAGCTCTCGCCGACGGGCGAGGGGCCGATATGCACCGCCTCGTCGGCCATCTCGACATGCAGGGCGCGGGCGTCGGCATCCGAGTAGATCGCTACGGTACGCACGCCGAGCTTGCGCGCGGTGCGGATGACGCGACAGGCGATCTCGCCGCGATTGGCGATCAGGATCTTGCCGAACATGAAGCCTCCCGTTTTGTCTTCGGGCGGCGCCAGTCCGGCAGGCGCCTGCCTATTTCGACGCCGCGATGGCGCAGCCGCCACTTGCGGTTTTGACCTTCCACCTCGTGAAGCCGGTTTGACAGGCGTGCAGCGCGATCTCCTCCGCAGCCTTCTGCGAAGGCGCGTTCAGCTTCACGCTGCAGAAAATGTGAAGATCGACGACACGCGAATAAAACGTCGTGGCGTAGGCCGAATGACCGCTTGCTGCGATATAGGCGAGGTAGGATTTGTAGCAGGCCTCCTTCGGATCGAGGGACAAGGTCGGAGAAAAGCGCTTGTCTCCCACGCTCCCCGCCAATGAGCCGGCCACGCCGGCGCTTGGCGCCGAGAATATTAGAAGTCCTGCAAGTATCGAGCCGAACGCCCTGTGGCAATATTTCAGAATCATATCCACCCCACCCCAATTGCCCAATGCAGGGTGAGCAATAGCGAATATTTTTCGTCGGCGCCAGCCGTTTGGCCACGATTCCCATTCGCCTGTATTGAAGGATCTCCTGGTCCATAAGTTCAGCTTCCTCCAAGGGCAGCAACGGCGCGCCGGTATAGTTCAGCGGTTTGCTCGTCGAAGCAGCAGAAAGTAACAGTCTGCGGCAGCGCGCTTTGTTGCAGGAAATCGCTTACGGTGGCGACGGCGATGTCGGTCGCCTCGTCCTTCGGGTAGCGGTAGATGCCGGTCGAGATCGCCGGGAAGGCGATCGTTCGGCAGCCATGGTCGCTGGCGATTTCGAGCGAGCGGCGGTAGCAGGAGGCGAGCAGCTCTGCCTCTTTCTTGCCGCCGCCCTGCCAGACCGGCCCGACTGTGTGGATGACGTAACGTGCCGGCAGGTGGTAGCCCTTGGTCAGCTTGGCATCGCCGGTATTGCAGCCGTTCAGCGTCCGGCATTCGGCGACCAGCTCCGGTCCTGCCGCGCGGTGGATGGCGCCGTCGACGCCGCCGCCGCCGAGCAGCGAGGAATTGGCGGCATTGACGATGGCATCGACCGCAAGCTTGGTGATGTCGCCTGTGTGGACGCGGATCCTGTCGCCGATCTTGCTCATCGTCACATCCTGAACACGCCGAACCTCGTCTCCTCGATGCCGGCATTGAGCGCCGCCGAGAGGCTCAGCGCCAGCACCTCGCGCGTCCTGACAGGAT
This sequence comes from Mesorhizobium sp. M1D.F.Ca.ET.043.01.1.1, assembly GCF_003952385.1. Taxonomy (NCBI): domain Bacteria; kingdom Pseudomonadati; phylum Pseudomonadota; class Alphaproteobacteria; order Hyphomicrobiales; family Phyllobacteriaceae; genus Mesorhizobium; species Mesorhizobium sp. M1D.F.Ca.ET.043.01.1.1. The sequence continues at coordinate 1,093,793 of NZ_CP034444.1, read as the reverse complement.
CGATGATGCCGTCGTCCCAGAGCCTTGCCGAGGAATAGAGCGGGTGGCCCTCATGCTCGTATTTCATCAGGATCGGCTTCTTGAACTTTGCTTCCTCCTCGGCGCTCCATTCACCGCCCTTGCGCTCGATGCCTTCGCGCTTGACCATGGCGAGCACGGTCGCCGCCTGCTCGCCGCCCATCACCGAGATGCGCGCGTTCGGCCACATCCACAGGAAGCGGGGCGAATAGGCGCGACCGCACATGCCGTAATTGCCGGCGCCGAAGGAGCCGCCGATGATGACCGTAAGCTTGGGCACGCGTGCGGTTGCGACCGCCGTGACCAGCTTGGCGCCGTCCTTGGCGATGCCGCCGGCCTCGTACTTCCGCCCGACCATGAAGCCGGTGATGTTCTGCAGGAAGATAAGCGGAATGCCGCGCTGGCAGCAGAGCTCGATGAAATGCGCGCCTTTCAGTGCGCTTTCGGAAAAGAGCACGCCATTGTTGCCGAGGATGCCGACCGGCATGCCGTAGAGATGGGCAAAGCCGGTGACCAAAGTGGTGCCGTAGTTCTGCTTGAACTCATCGAACTCGGAACCGTCGACAAGACGAGCGATCACCTCGCGCACGTCATAGGGCTGGCGCAGGTCCGTCGGCACGATGCCATAAAGTTCATGCGGATCGTGAAGCGGTGGCACAGGTTTCTGTAAGTTCAGGCTTACGGCCTTGTTCCGATTCAGGTTCTTGATGATACGCCGGCAAATGGCCAGCGCATGCTCGTCGTCCATCGCATAGTGGTCGGCGACGCCCGAAAGCCTGGTGTGGACATCGGCGCCGCCGAGCTCCTCGGCGCTGACATCCTCGCCGGTGGCGGCCTTCACCAGCGGCGGGCCGCCCAGAAAAATGGTTGCCTGGTTGCGCACCATGATCGTCTCGTCCGACATCGCCGGCACGTAGGCGCCGCCGGCTGTGCAGGAACCCATGACGCAGGCGATCTGCGGGATGCCGGCCGCCGACATGTTGGCCTGGTTGTAGAAGATGCGGCCGAAATGCTCGCGGTCCGGAAACACCTCGTCCTGGTTGGGCAGATTGGCGCCGCCGCTGTCGACCAGGTAGACGCAAGGCAGATTGTTCTGCAGCGCGATCTCCTGGGCGCGCAGATGCTTCTTCACCGTCACGGGATAATAGGTGCCGCCCTTCACCGTGGCGTCGTTGACGACGACCATCACCTCCCTGCCTTCGACGCGGCCGATGCCGGTGATGATGCCTGCCGACGGGATGTCCTCGCCATACATCGACCATGCCGCGAACTGGCCGACCTCGAGGAAGGGCGAGCCGGTGTCGAGCAGTTGCGCCAGCCGTTCGCGGGGCAACAGCTTGCCGCGGCCCTGGTGGCGCTCGCGCGCCTCGTCCGAGCCGCCGCGCTCGATGCTTGCAGCCTTCTCGGCGATATCCGCGACCAGCGCCCGCATGCGCTCGGCATTGGCGCGGAAGGTGTCGGAGGCGGGGGAGATTTGGGATTGCAATGTGGCCACGTTGTTCCTCACACCTCTTGATGCCGCGACGGAACCAGTGTAACAGCCCGCGCCCGGATGCCGCGCGCCAAGCATGGCATCCTTTTTAGTAGTGACACCCTCAGGAGGCGACGATGAAAGGCATGGATATGCGTTTCACCAGATGTCTCCCTTCGGCCATGGCCTGACGCCGCCGAAGGGCGGCTTTCCACGTCCCGAATTTGAGCAAGAGGAACACGGCGCCCGCAAGCGCTGTGGGCGTCACAATGTATTTGCGGTTTGTAACGCCGCTGATCCATCCGAAGAGCCGGGTGGAGACCGGCTTTTTCCATGCGTCCTGGTATCTGTACCGGAACGGCTGCCCGGACTGGATCCATGACGAACTGGAGGATCAGTTCGACTGGTTCAATCGGCATTTGCCCATTCCTGGCCGGGTTGGCCGGCATTTCAAGCGCCGGAATTCGATCTGGGGCGTCTGCTGGTTTCATCCGGACGCCAGGGAGGCGATCAGCCGCGCGCGTTATTGCGCCTGGCTGATCGAGGAGGGCGGCTTGCCAGTGCGGCCGATAACGTCGGCGCGCCAGCGCGAGATTCTGTGGCGCGATGCGCATCAGATCGTCGCCAAGCCGACCGACGACCTGCCCAAGGCCTTCGGCTGAGATGGCGGAGGGGACCATCACACCCCCTCCGCCATGATCTCACGCCCGATAAGCCAACGGCGGATTTCGCTGGTGCCGGCGCCGATCTCGTAGAGCTTGGCGTCGCGCAAAAGCCGCCCCGTGGGATAGTCGTTGATATAGCCATTGCCGCCGAGCAACTGGATGGCATCGAGCGCCATCTGCGTCGCCTTCTCGGCCGCGAACAGCACACAGCCGGCGGCGTCCTTGCGCGTGGTCTCGCCGCGGTCGCAGGCGGCGGCCACGGCGTAGACGTAGGCGCGGGCGGCGTTCATCGTCGTGTACATGTCGGCGAGCTTGCCCTGCACCAGCTGAAAACTGCCGATCGGCTGGCCGAACTGCTTGCGCTCATGCACATAAGGCACCGCCACGTCGAGGCAGGCCGCCATCAGCCCGATCGGCCCGCCGGAAAGCACCGCGCGCTCATAGTCGAGGCCCGACATCAGCACCTCGACGCCGCGCCCTTCCTCGTGCAGCACATTCTCGAACGGCACCTCGACATTCTCGAACACGAGCTCGCCGGTGTTGGAGCCGCGCATGCCGAGCTTGTCGAGTTTCTGCGCCACCGAAAAACCGGCGAAGGTCCTCTCGATGATGAAGGCGGTGATGCCGCGCGACTGCCGCTCCGGATCGGTTTTGGCGTAGACCACCAGCGTCTCGGCGTCCGGCCCGTTGGTGATCCACATTTTCGAGCCGTTGAGCACATAGCGGTCGTTGCGCTTTTCGGCGCGCAGGCGTAGCGACACCACGTCGGAGCCGGCACCTGGTTCCGACATCGCCAGCGCGCCAACGCTTTCGCCGCTGCAGAGCGGAGGCAGGTACTTCTCCTTCTGCGCCGGCGTTGCCCAGCGATTGATCTGGTTGACGCAGAGATTGGAATGTGCGCCGTAGGAAAGGCCGACCGAGGCCGACGCACGCGAGATCTCCTCCATCGCCACGACATGCGCGAGATAGCCCATGCCGCTGCCGCCGAAATCGGGGTCGGCGGTGATGCCGAGCAGGCCGAGCGCGCCGAGTTCGCCCCACAGATGCGCCGGGAACTCGTTGGAACGATCGATCTCGGCCGCGATCGGCGCGATCCTGTCCTGGGCGAAGCGCCTTACGGTATCGCGCAACGCTTCGACATCAGCGTCGAGCCCGAAGCTGAGCGTATTTGTGTACATGGCCTTCCTCCCTGGCGCATGACCCCGAAAATCGCCTTCGATTTTCGGATCGTGGGCGAAAATCAAAATGCGACAGCGTCCTTTGCGCGTCCGAAGGAACGCGCGGCGCTGTCGGCGATCTTCGCGCCGACGAGCCGCATTGTCATGGAAAGATATGTCGTGGTGACTTCATCAATCGACAGCCGCTCGCCCGGCCGGAACCAGACGATCACCCCGGTCATCATCTGGATCAGCGCCATGGCGGTGAGCCCGACATCGTCGATCTCGAAGACTTCGGCCTCCACACCATCGCGCAGGATCGCGCGCAATTCCTTCTCATAGGCCGCGCGCAGCTTGAGGATCTGCGTCAGCCGCTCATGCGAGAGGCTGCGCAGCTCCATGTTCGAGACATGGGTGGCGTGGCGCCGCTCGATATGGAAGGCGATGTGGTTCTCGACATAGGCGCCAAGTCGGGCGACCGGATCCTCTCGCGCCGGCCTCGCCGCGTCCCAGGCCTTGCGCAGGCCTTCCATATGCTCTCGCATCAGCGTGAACAGCAGGTCCTCCTTGGTCGGGAAATAGCGATAGAGCGCCGCCGCCTGCACGCCGACCTCCGCCGCTAGCTGCCGCATCGACATCGCCTCATAGCCCAGCCGCGCGATCAGGCTGACCGCCGCATCGCGGACTGCCGCCTCGGTTCTTTCGCCGTCGGAACCTGTAGTGCGCGCCATGTTCGCCTCTGTGCGAGGGTTAATAAAACGAACGTTCAATTAATTCAAGGGCCGCAATGTCGCAAGCAGCTTTCGCTGGCCTAGTCGACAATCCTGAAGTCTGCAGGCGCGTCGTCAGCTGCCTCCTCGACCTCGACGGCCGAGACCAGCGCGCCCCGCGGGCCCTGCCAAAGGCGGTCGATCATGGCGTCGACCGAGGCATCGGCGCCGGCGATGAGTGCTGTCACCGAGCCGTCGGCCTCGTTGCGCACCCAGCCCGTCACGCCAAGACGCATGGCTTCGCCGTGCGTCCACACTCGGTAGCTCACGCCTTGCACCATGCCGCTTATGCGCGCCCGCACGACTCTTTTCCGCTCGGCCATCGATTTCTCCGTCCCTCAAGCGAATCTGGTGCAGGACCTGACAAATGCAACGGGCTTGCGGAATGCGGACATGGGTCGAAGAAAGGCTCGGCTGCGTTCCTTCGCCCGCTCTTATAGGACCGCTCTTCGCCCGACGAGCCCGCCCTAATTCCCCCTTGCCGTCGCCAGTGCGCCCGGCAATTCCTCGGCGAAGATATCGAGCTCGTGTTCGAGGCCGACACTGACACGGATGCAGCGGTCGAGGATCGGCGCCATCGGCTTGCGGATGAACACGTCGCGCGACAGCAGCGCCTGCATCACCTTCAGCGCGAAGGCGCCGTCGCGGCCGCAATCGATGGTGACGAAATTGGTGGCTGACGGCAGCGGCGTCAGGCCGTTCTGCTCGGCAATGGTCGCAATGCGCTGGCGCCCGGCCGCCGCGCGCGCCACCACCGAATGCAGATGATCCTGGTCGGCAAGCGCCTCCAGGCCGGCGATCTGCGCCATGCGGCTGACGCCGTAATGGTTGCGGATCTTCTCGAAGTCGCGGATCACCTCGCGCTCGGCCACCGCATAGCCGCAGCGAATGCCGGCCAGTCCGTAAGCCTTGGAGAAGGTGCGCATGCGCACGACATTCGGCCGCGAAACATCGATCGGCGGCAGCGCCGAGGGTGGCCCCAACTCGCCATAGGCTTCGTCCAGCACCAGCATGGTGGTTTCCGGCAGCGCCTCGATGAAGCGCACGACGTCCGGCGCCTCCCACCAGCTTCCCATTGGATTGTCCGGATTGGAAAGATAGACCAGCGGCGCCTTCTCCTTGGCAACGGCGGCGAGCAGCCCGTCGAGGTCCTCTTTGTCGTTGGCGTAGGGAACCGTCACCAGGCGGCCGCCGACGCCGGCTATGTGGAAGTTGAAGGTGGGATAGGCGCCGAGCGAGGTCACCACGGCGTCGCCCGGCGCGACATACATGCGCGCGACGAGGCCGAGCAGTCCGTCAATGCCTTCGCCCACCACCACGTTCTCGAGACCGACATTGTGATGCGCGGCCGCCGCGACCTTCAACTCGTAATTGTCGGGGTCGCAATACATCCACTGGTCGCGGGCGACGCTCTCCATGCGGGCAATGACGCGCGGCGAGGGCCCAAAACTGCTTTCATTGGCGCCGATGCGGGCGCGGAAAGGCCGCCCGCGCTCGCGCTCCTGCGCCTCCGGCCCGACGAACGGCACCGTGGTGGGAAGCGCGCCGACGATCGGCGTAAGGGGAGGGCGAAGGCGCATGGTATGGGCTCGGTTTGAGAGGAGGTTCTTGCTAGCGCGGGCGAAGGGTGGGTGCAAGTTGGTTGAAAAGCTGAATGGCCTGGCTTGACCGGCAGCCGGCCGCCAGCTTTTGGATGTTTGCCGCTTACATGGGCTTGGTGAACGTCGCGGCGGATGCTTGCTGTCGGCCCCGAGTTCGAGGCGGACGACGTATGGCTGGATTCTGCCTGCGGCTTTTGCTAGCGAGGCAGGAATGAGCAATCGATTGCCGCCCGCCTGGGCAAAGCACCTCAAGACGCAGCCCTCGGCGAGGGCGGTATCGCCGAAAGCTGTATCACCCAAAGCCCAGCCGAAGGCCATCCCGTCCAGTAATCAGGCCGACGATATGCTGTTGAGGCAGGCGCTCGAGCTGCAGAAAGCCAAGCAATTGCCGGAGGCCGAGGAACTCTGCCTCAAGGTTCTGGCTCGTACGCCAAACCATCCTTTGGCTTTCTACATCCTGGGAACCCTCGGCATCGGATACGACAACGAGAAGGCCTTGCGGTACTTTGCCCGCGCGGTCGCCGAGGAACCGCAAAATCCATATTACCACCTTAGCCTCGGTGAAACCTATTTGCAGCTCAGCGAATTTTCGCCGGCGATCGAGCATATCAAGCACGCCCTGGCTCTGAAGCCGGATCTGGTGGAAGCGATTTGCGCCTTGGGCGACGCTTACAATTCTTTTGACAAGGGGGAGTTGGCGCTGCCGCTCTTCGAGAAGGCGCTCAGGATCAACGAGGATCATCCTGTAGCCCGCCTAGGGCTCCCCCGCGCGCTTGCAAGCCTCGGCCGAATGGACGAAGCGGCGGTTCATCTGAAAGCGGCGATAGAACGGCGCATTGCGGTGCCGGCTGCGTACAATGCACTTGTGCACACACGCAAATACCTTGAAGAGCCGCCGGAGCTGGCTGAAATCCTGACCGAGCTTCAGAGCCCGGAACATGGATCGAAGGGAGCGCCACCACTCCATCACGCCGCCGGCAAGGTGCTCAACGACCTTCGTCGCTACCGGGGGGCGATGGATCATTTCAAGCAAGGCAATCAATACGGAACTGGTAAATTCGATCTGGAAGCGCACCGTCGCTGGGTCGATGCCACGATCGAGACCTTCACACCGGAATTGGTGGCTTCAATGGCCGCTTTCGGCAATCGCTCGGAGGCGCCTGTATTCGTCGTTGGCATGCCTCGCTCCGGCACGACGCTGACCGAGCAGATTTGCGCCAGTCATCCTGGCGTCCACGGCGCCGGCGAGCTCAGCAAGCTTGCACGAACTGCCAGTGGGCTTGGCCTGAATGATCGCTCCAACCCAGACCTCGGCAAATCGATCGCCGCGATGACGCCCGAACTGACCAGAACGCTGGCCGACGGGCATCTCGCCTATCTGCGCGAGCGTGCTCCCGAGGCGCTTCGGATCGTCGACAAGATGCCTCACAATTTCGAGCAGATTGGCCTGATCGGCATTCTGTTTCCGAATGCGCGCATCATTCATTGCCGCCGCGATGCCATCGACAATTGCATCTCCTGCTTCGTCCTGCAGTTCAACGAGGCGCATAGCTACAGCGGCGATCTTCAGACTCTTGGACTCTACTACCGGGAATACGATCGCCTGATGCGGCACTGGAGCAAGGTCCTTCCGGGGCGCATCTTTGAAAACCGGTATGAGACATTGATTGAAAATCAAGAGGAGCAGTCGCACCGCTTGATCGATTATCTCGGGCTGCCCTGGGACGAAGCCTGCTTGCGTTTTTTTGACAGGGCTGGCTCAGTAAACACCTATAGCAATTGGCAGGTCCGCCAGCCGATCTACAAGTCGTCGGTCAAGCGATGGAAGAACTACGAAAGCGAAATCCAGCCCCTGATCGAAGCGTTGGGAGATCTGGCCGACACCTGAGCTTAGCTTCAGTCTGCGATCCGACTCCAGCGGATGATAGCCCGTCAGGCATTCAGTGCTGTCGCAGCAACTTGATCTAATGGCCACCCACACAAAAAACCCGGCGGTCGCCCGCCGGGTTTTCGATTCAATCAGGCAGAGCCCATTAGAACGAGCGCTGGAAGCGGAGCAGGCCGCCGACGCTGTTTTTCTTGTTGGCGCCAGTGAAGTTGACGGTCGAGGTGGGGTCGGCGGTCCACTCGTCGAACTTGCCGAAGTGATCGTAGTCGACTTCGGCGGTGACCGTGAAGCCGGGAACGATGTCGTAGGCGACGTTCGCGGCGACCCCATAGTTCTTGTCCTGGTCACCCGACACCTGGAGATTGAACGAGGTCTTCTCGTTGAACTTGTAGGTGCCGCCGGCCCAGAACGCCCAGTTGCCGCCCCAGATCTTGTAGAAGCCGCGGTCACCGGCCGGGATGGCATAGGTCGGGTCGTTGAGGTTGTCGTCGCTGCCGTAGCCGAACATGCCGAACAGCGAGATCTGGTCGTTGACGTTGACGTCCAGGCGGACCTTGCCGGCGACTTCCTCGTAGTTGCTGTCGTAAGCCACGACGCCGGTGATGGCGCCCCACCCTTGAGTCCACTTCACGCCGCCGACCACATGCGGAACGTAGCTGTCGATGGTGCCGACGACGCCCGAACCTTCTTCGAGCGAGACCACGGCCGAGAAGCCGTTGCCGGCGTCGAAGTAGTACTGGACGACGTTGGTGTCGAAGTCGCCGTAGGGAACCAGCGTATCCTGGATGACGTTGCCGGCGTAGCCGATGAACGTATCGAAGGCCGATTCGTCCTTGCCGACGCGCAGCCCACCGAGCTGGATCCAGGCGAAGTTCAGCGAAACGTTCTTGTTGCCGGCGGGATTGCCGATCGGATCGCCATCGGTGCTGAAGGCCCCGTAGCCGTTGCGGTTGCCGAAGTTGAAGCGGGTCTCGGTGTAGGTCTTCAACGTGCCGAGCTCGGTTTCCTGGCCGGTCCAGGTCTTCAGCGTGAAGCGGGTGTTCTTGTACCAGGTGGCCTGGTCGTCGCCGTCCTGGTGGTCGAACGACCTCGCGCCGTCGAACGAGCCGACGTCGCCGACGCCGATGTCGTAGCGGACATAGCCGCCGATGCGCAGGCAGGTCTCGGTGCCGGGGATGTAGAAATAGCCCGAGCCGTACACGTCGCAGATCTTGACGTATTCAGCCGGTTCCGGCTCGGCGACGGTCACCGCGTCGGCGGCGCGGGCGCCCGAAACTGCGATCAGGGCCGCAGCTGAGCCGAGAAGAAGGCTCTTGATGTTCATTTTCTGACCTCCAGTCAGAATCGAACGGAAGGGCCGAGTTCATTCGACGGCCATCACTGCCAGTGCTTTGCTATTGCTACATTTTTTGCTCTGGTGAATCCTACCAAAGGCGTTTGCTGGCGAACGCGTGTCCGGATCCCGATTTGAGATAGCGCTCGAATGAAGTCGCCTTTGCTCGGCTTGAAAAGGCCACGTAGGTCACGATTCGCCAGGGGAGAAATTTGGAAGTGTGACTGGACTTTCCGGCGTTGTGATCGGCAATCCGCTTCTTCAAATCGGACGTTATGCCGATATAGCGCTCGCCTTCCAAAGCCTCGCTCTCAAGCAGATAGACGTACCACACGGACCGGCCCTCCTTCGCCAAGGCTTCGGAGGGCATCCTCTCCGCCATCCTGCTTCGCACGAACGGTTGGAGCTTGTCCTGCGTAGCTCGGAGAGCGAAGCAGGATGGCGGAGAGGATGGGATTCGAACCCACGAGAAGCTTTTGACCTCTACTCCCTTAGCAGGGGAGCGCCTTCGACCACTCGGCCACCTCTCCGTCGCGCCGCTGGGATAAAGAAAAGCGCCGGCACAATCAACAAGCCGGCGCTATTATCGCCGAAAATTCGGCATGGTGCAGCCAGGCGGGCGGAGCCATGCGGCGATTCCATGGCGATTCCCTGCCCGGCGACTCGCAGCTGGCGCCGCAATTTCGGCCGCCCATCGCCGGATTCGACGGGCTGCAAGGCCTTATTGGTTAATGAGAACTTTCGGAGTGAGGCCAAATCGTGTCATTTGTGCAACAACGTCCGGGGATAGCGCCCGGATGGGGCTTTCGCCGATACGATCATGGTTGAACGCCGCCGCCGCCTGGGTAAAGGTCACGTTCGAAGGAGCGGCGCGGTGCGCATCTTTTTCGGTAAGTGGGGATGGGGCAGGGAACGCTGTCCTTCAGCAAAAAATACCCAGACCCGTTTTTTAACTTTTGACTGGAGGTCAGAAAATGAACATCAAGAGCCTTCTTCTCGGCTCAGCTGCGGCCCTGATCGCAGTTTCGGGCGCCCGCGCCGCCGACGCGGTGACCGTCGCCGAGCCGGAACCGGCTGAATACGTCAAGATCTGCGACGTGTACGGTTCGGGCTACTTCTACATCCCCGGCACCGAGACCTGCCTGCGCATCGGCGGCTATGTCCGTTACGACATCGGCGTTGGCGACGTCGGTTCGTTCGACGGCGCGGAGTCCCGTGACGTGAAGGATGGCGACACGCAGGACACTTTCTTTAAGCACGCTCGCTTCGCGCTGAAGACCTGGACCGGTCAGGAAACCGAGCTCGGCACGTTGAAGACCTACACCGAGACCCGCTTCAACTTCCAGAACAACAACCGCTACGCTACCTTCTATGGCAATCCGGCCGGCAACGGCGACACGGTGTCGCTGAACTTCGCCTGGATCCAGCTCGGTGGCCTGCGCGTCGGTAAGGACGAATCGGCCTTCAACACGTTCATCGGCTATGCCGGCAACGTCATCCAGGATACGCTGGTTCCGTACGGCGACTTCGACACCAACGTCGTCCAGTACTACTTCGACGCCGGCAACGGGTTCTCGGCCGTGATCTCGCTCGAAGAAGGCGCGGGCGACGGTACTTTTGGTCAGTACGGCGTGGGCACGATCGACAGCTATGTTCCGCATGTCGTCGGCGGCGTGAAGTGGACCCAAGGCTGGGGCGCCATCACCGGCGTCATTGCCTACGACAGCAACTATGAAGAAGTTGCCGGCAAGGTCCGCTTGGACGTCAACGTCAACGACGCGATCTCGCTGTTCATCATCGGCGGCTACGGCACCGATGACAACTACAGTGACCCGACGTATGCGCTCCCGGCTGGTGGCCGCGGCTTCTACAAGCAGTGGGACGGCAACTGGGCAGTCTGGGGCGGTGGCACCTACAAGTTCAACGAGAAGACCTCGTTCAACGCTCAGGTGTCGTATGACGAAGGTGAGAACCTCGGCATCGCCGCCAACATCGCCTACGACATCGTTCCCGGCCTCACGGTTACGGCCGAAGTTGACTACGTCAATGCAGGCAAAATCGGCGATCCCGATACCCTTGGCACGAATCACAACTGGACCGGTATTGCTAGTGGCGACGACGCCATCGGTGGCATGCTCCGCTTCCAGCGCTCCTTCTAAGGGCTGGACTGCTACATCTGAAATCCGGCCCGGGCGCATCAACGCCCGGGCCGTTTTTGTTTTCGCGATTGGTCGAGGCAAACGAAAGGATGGGGGTGAAACGGTAAGCTGATCGGGTCTGTGGAGCGACTTTGTGGGATCCGCCACTGGCGGATGTGGTCGGCTGCAAGATTCGAAAACTCTTGAAAGGACATCTCCGAACGGTTAGGGCTGAAGGCTTAACCACAGGGGGTGTGGCTAAAAATGTCGAACGAAGCGATTCAAGAGGGGGAGCCCTCTGGTCAATTTGCGGTATTTTCTTCTCAGAATTCGAAGTTTAGGTACACCTACAACAAGATCAGAGAAGTAAGATCGTACAGGGTCAGTGAGCTCTTTACAGCATACCGGGACATACTCTGGGATGATGGGCGGCATAAATACAATGTCAGCTCGTTCATCGGTGAAATAGACGAGATCCTTCTGGGAGAGCGTTTCAGCACCTTTGACCAGAACACCCTGGACAATCTTATCGGTACCTTGCGTCAGCGCGGGAACAGCAACGCAACCATCAATCGCAAGATGGCTGCACTCAGCAAGCTGCTGCGCAAGGCTCATAAGATGGGAGATATCCACAGCCTGCCCGAGTTCCGCCGCCAGAAGGAGCGGGCGGGACGGATTCGTTTCCTCGAAAGGGACGAAGAAGCAAGGCTGTTCGCCGCCATCAGGAGCCGCAGCGAGGATGCCTACAGGCTTTCGGTCTTTCTGGTCGATACCGGCTGCCGCCTCGGCGAGGCGCTCGGGCTGATCTGGAACGACATCCAGGAACATCGCGTCTCCTTCTGGATCACCAAATCCGGCCGCAGCCGCACCATCCCGATGACCGAACGCGTCAAGGAAGTGATAAAGCTGCCGCCGACGACCGAAGGCCGCCGGCCGAAGGGCCCATTCACCAAGCTCAGCCAGGCGCAGTACCGCGCCATCTGGAACGAGGCGAAGGCCGAGGTCGGTCTCGGCGCCGACGAGCAGGTGGTGCCGCATATCCTGCGCCACACTTGCGCTTCGCGACTTGTTCAGGGCGGCATCGACATCCGGCGTGTGCAGATGTGGCTCGGCCACCAGACGTTGTCGATGACCATGCGTTACGCGCATCTCGCCACCAACGACCTCGACGGTTGCGTCGTCGTGCTCGAAAAACCGCGCGCCGACGAGGCGCCGCGCCCGGCGGAGAGCTCGGTCTTTGCGTCCCCGTTGACCACGTCGTCGCCGCCCAAAGCCGCTCGCAAGGAGAGCGGACCGGAGCCGGCGAAGGCGCGTCGCAAGAGCTCGAAGGGCAAATAGGCGGACGCCGCGCGCCGGCACGCAAGCGAAAAACTATATTTCAGCGACGAGCCTGAGGCCGAGTTAGTCTCGGGCTTTACTTATTTTGACTTATCTTCAGCGCGATCGAGGAAATCGGCAATCTCCTGCGGCAGGTTGCCGGTTTCCAGGAAGGGCGCGTGTCCCTGGCCTTCGACCGTGATTGCCTCCATGCCGGGATGACGCTTTCCCATCGCCTCGAGCGTCGCGGCGGACAACAGCTTCGAATTGTCGCCGCGGATGGCGAGCATCGGCACGGCGGCAAGCGCGTCGAATTGCGGCCACAGGTCCGGCAGCGGCTTGCTGAAGTCGACGTCGGCCACCGTATCGACCAGCGCCGGGTCGAAATCCGGTACCAGTCCGGCATCCGTGTCGCGGCAGATGGCGCTAACCATCCGCGCCCAGTCGGCATCGGTAAGTGCCGGAAAGCTGGCGCCATGCACGCGCCGCTGAGCGTCGACCGCCTCGGTGAATGTCTTCGGTTTCGGCGCACGGTCAAGGTAGGCGCGGATTTGGGCGAGGCCTTGCGCCTCGATCACCGGGCCGATGTCGTTGAGGACAATCGCTTTCAGCACGGCGGGTTTCAACGCGCCGAGCACGTGGATGATCAGGCCGCCGCGCGAGGTGCCGATGAAGACAGCCTCTGCGATGCCAAGCTCCGACAAGCCAGCGAGCACGTCGCCGGCCTCGATGCCGACATTATAGTGGGTGATGTCGGGATCATAGTCGGACTGGCCACGGCCGCGATAATCGAAAGCGATGACCTTGCGCGGTCCCTTCGCCTTGCTGGAAAGGTAGAGGGCGAACTCATGGAAGTCGCGGGCATTGCGCGTCAGGCCGGGCAGGCAGACGACAGGCCAGCCATCGGTGTTCGTTTCGCTATAGATTCGCGCATGGAGCTTCAGCCCATCGGATGCGGCGTAGAAGAAGTCGGAAAAGCCGTCGTCGTTCGACATCGCGATGCTGCTCCTCGCTGAGGTGACCGACAGCTACAGGCGAGGGCAGGCGTCGTCAAATGGCAGGCTTTCCCTTCTCCCCTTGTGGGAGAAGGTGGATCGGCGCGCAGCGCCGAGACGGATGAGGGGTGCTGGAAGGAATGCGGCGGCGATCTGTCGCCATATATCCTGGCTGGAAAAGGGCATTGCCAAGCTGGAACACCCCTCATCCGGCCGCTTCGCGGCCACCTTCTCCCACAAGGGGAGAAGGAGAGGCGCTCAACTCCGCCCGTTCACCAGATCTCCGACGATGTCGTACTTGCCTGAAATACGCATCTTGTAGACCTCGTAATTCTCCATCACGCGTTGCACGTAACCTCTTGTTTCCGTGTAGGGAATCCTCTCGATCCAGTCGACGACGGCATCCACGTCCCTGCCGCGCGGGTCGCCGTATTTCGCCACCCACTGGGCGGCGCGGTTGGGGCCGGCATTGTAGCCGGCGAAGGTCAGCACGTAGGAGCCGTTGAAGCGGTCGAGCTGCTCGCCGAGGAAGGCTGAACCGAGTGTCGCGTTGTAGCCGGCGTCGGTCGTCAGCCGCGCCTGCGAGAAGGTCATGCCGGCCTTCTTCGCCAGCTGCTTGGCGGTGCCCGGCATCAATTGCAGAAGGCCGCGCGCGCCGGCGCTGGAAATCGCGCCGATGTTGAACTCGCTTTCCTGGCGGGCGATGGCATAGGCCAACGCCTTGCCGGAGCCCGAGATATTGGCCGAATCGGGGATGACGCCGAGCGGATGCGACAGCGCGCCGACATCGATGCCGCGCTGGGCGGCGATCTTGCCGACCTTCAGCGCCATGAAATGATTGCCCTGCTTTTCGGCGAGCACCGCCAGCAGCGCAAGCTCGCCGGGGCTGGTCAGCTGTCCCGCAAGGTCGCGGTAGAGCGTTTCGGCGTAGCGATCGTAGCCCGCCTCCTGCAGCCGCTTGATCGCGTTCACCGCCTCGCGGCCCTCGAAGCTCTGGCGGTCGGCGGCGCTGGGCTTGGGATAGGCGATGTTGAGGGTCCTCAAGCCCACGCGCTCGCCGGCGAGCTGGCCATAGAAGGTCGTGCCGTAAGCGGCCGCGCGGGTGAAGTAGTCCTTGGCATTGCCCGGACCGCCGACTTCCGCGGCGCGGCCAAGCCAGTAATAGGCGCGCGACAGCGACACCGGTCCCTGCGCCATGTCTGCGATGCGCGAAAAATGCGTGGCCGCGGTCGCCGGGTCGTTCAGGCCGCGCAGCGCGTACCAGCCGGCATGGAATTCGGCTTCCGCGGCGCTTGCCGGGCTCTCTGACGCATGCATGGAGACTATTTTGTAGGCGGTTTTCACGTCGCCCTGGTCGACCAGCTCGCGCGAAAGAACGCGGCGCTCCGCCCACCAGGCATCGGGATCGACCAGCGCGTCGCGGTCGGTCGGCGCCTTCATCAGAACCGCCGCGGCTTCCGCGAACTTCTGCTGCTTGCGCAGATATTCGGTCTCGGCGAAGAAATAGGCGGCCGAACGCTGCCCCACGGGCACCGCCTTCAACAGCTTCACCGTGTTCTTGTCGCCCCTGTCGGCGGCCGCCCAGGCATCCGCCATTGGCTGGGCGCCGGCAAGGGCGGCGACGCGCAGCGCCGAGTCCGGCCTGTCGGCATAGAACATGCGCTCCATGCGGTAACGATGATCGGCCGCCGGGATCAGCGCGCCGAATTCCTTGATAAAAGCGGTTTCGTCCTTCGCTTCCAGCTTCTCGCTGCGCCAGAAAGGCACCAGCACCGCGCGCGCCGCCGCGGCATTGCCCAGCGCCACCTGCGAACGGGCGAGGGTCATCACCCCTTCCGGCGTCAGCGGTTGGCTGCGGCCGAAGGCCTGCATCACAATTTGCGGCGGCGGGTTCTCCCGATAGAGCGCGCGTTCGCTGTTCTTGCGCAGCGCGATCGTGCCCGGCCATCCGGGCAGCATCTTGGCCGCGTCGGCGATCTCGCCGCTCGGCACCTGGCCGCCGCCATAGAGCGCGATCGCCCAGGCCAGGATATGTTTGTCGAGCGAGGTGGCTGGCAGCGTGTCGCGCGCGTTGCGGGCGCCGGCGATGTTGTTGGCGGCCAAGGCGTCGAGGCCGCTCTTCAACTGGGCTATGCTGGCCGGGGAGGGCTGCGTCTCGCCCGAGGCGTACGCCTCGGGAACGGGGATCGCCGCCGTCACGCGCACGTCGACGCTGCCGCCGATTGCCATCCCCGGCATCAGCGCGACGACCGCGCTGAGAAGCGCGAAGAGATGAGGCCGCCCCGTCGGCATTGTTTCTTACCCCAGCACGTTGTCAGCAGGCAGGGACGCTGAAGGTCCGGTCCCGAAGCCTAAACTTAGGTCGTCAAAGGCTCGTAAACAAAAGGTTATGGAGGCCGTTCGAATTCCCCCTGCTGGCATTATTGCGATGCTTGCCGCTGAACCATGTCGAGACTATGGTGCGCGGCTTCGCTTTCGGTTAGAAGGCGCGCGAACTAACGGATCAACAACCCCAAAAAGTCCCAAGGGAGTTTGGACAATATGCTGAGAGGCTCGCTGACCGCGCTCGTCACACCGTTCGAAAAGAGCGGGCGTTTCGACGAGAAAGCCTTTCGGGCGTTTGTCGAATGGCAGATCGCGGAGGGCACCAAGGGCCTCGTCCCGGTCGGCACCACCGGCGAGTCGCCGACGCTGTCGCATGACGAGCACCGCCAAGTCGTGAAGGTCTGCATCGAGGTGGCCAAGGGCAGGGTGCCGGTCGTGGCCGGCGCCGGCTCCAACAACACCGAGGAAGCCGTCGGGCTGGTGCAATACGCCGAAAAGGCCGGCGCCGATGCTGCCCTGGTCGTCACGCCCTACTATAATAAGCCGACGCAGCGCGGCCTCTACGAGCATTTCGCCGCTGTCGCCAGGGCAACCAGGCTGCCGATCATCATCTACAACATTCCGCCACGCTCGGTGATCGACATGACGCCGGAGACGATGGGCCGGCTGCGCCACGACTTCAAGAACATCGCCGGCGTCAAGGATGCGACCGGCAAGGTCGAGCGCGTCTCCGAGCAGCGCATGACCTGCGGCAAGGATTTCATCCAGCTCTCCGGCGAGGATGCCTCGGCGCTCGGCTTCAACGCGCATGGCGGCGTCGGCTGCA
The DNA here is from genome assembly GCF_003952385.1 of Mesorhizobium sp. M1D.F.Ca.ET.043.01.1.1. Taxonomy (NCBI): domain Bacteria; kingdom Pseudomonadati; phylum Pseudomonadota; class Alphaproteobacteria; order Hyphomicrobiales; family Phyllobacteriaceae; genus Mesorhizobium; species Mesorhizobium sp. M1D.F.Ca.ET.043.01.1.1. The sequence goes on along the minus strand of NZ_CP034444.1, from coordinate 1,077,289 downwards.
TTTCGGTGACCTCGAATGTCGCCCCGCGCCTCTGCGCCGAATTCCAGGAAGCGACGCTCTCCGGCGACAGCGCCAAGGCGCTCGAGCTGCAGGACCGTCTCCTGCCGCTGCACAAGGCGATCTTCATGGAGCCCGGCGTGTCCGGCGCCAAATACGCGCTGTCGAAGCTGGGCAAGGTCGAGAACGTGGTCCGCTCGCCGCTGGTGACGGTCGAGGCCTCGACCGCGGAGAAGCTCGACGCGGCCATGAAGCATGCCGGCTTGATAAATTAGGGATGAGGCGCCACCTCTCCGCATTATGAATCAAGTCAAGAAAGCCGACCCCAACAACAGGACGGTCGCCGAAAACCGCAAGGCGCGCTTTTCCTACGAGGTGCTCGACACGATCGAGACCGGCCTGGTGCTGACCGGCACCGAGGTCAAGTCGCTGCGCCAGGGCCAGGCCAACATCCAGGAAAGCTACGCCTCGGCCGAAGGCGGCGAGATCTGGCTGATCAATTCCTATCTGCCGGAATATCTCCAGGCCAACCGCTTCAACCATGAGCCGCGCCGGCGCCGCAAGCTGCTGGTCAGCAAGCGCGAGATGGCCAAGCTCTCGCAGAGCGTCGAGCGCGAAGGCATGACGCTGGTGCCGCTGAAAATCTATTTCAACGACCGCGGCCGCGCCAAGCTGCTGCTCGCCATTGCCCGCGGCAAGAAGCTGCACGACAAGCGCGAGACGGAAAAGCAGCGCGACTGGTCGCGCGAGAAGGGGCGGCTCCTCAAGGAGCGCGGGTAGCGACGCCGGCTATTCCAGGCAGGGCGGCAGGGGAGCCAAGGCTTGAGGAACCGCTTGATTGTCCTGGCCCTGGCTCTCGTCTTTCTGGCGCTCGCCATTTGGCCGGAAGGCTTTTTCCGGCCTCGCGCTTTCCCGCCGGATCGCGGTGAATTTCCCATAAGGGGCATCGACGTCTCGCATCACCAGGGCAGGATCGACTGGCCGCGCGTCGCGGCTGACGATGTCGCCTTCGCCATCATCAAGGCCACGGAAGGCGGCGATCATGTCGATGACGCCTTTGCCGAGAATTTGCGCCAGGCCCGCGCGGCGGGTCTCGCCGTCGGCGCCTATCATTTCTTCACCTTCTGCCGTCCGGGCGCCGATCAGGCGAAGAACTTCATCTCGGCGGTGCCGCGTGGCGAGCAGCTTTTGCCGCCGGTCGTCGACATCGAGTTCCACGGCAATTGTCCGCGGCGCCCGTCGCCCGCCGAGCTGAACGCGGAGCTGCTTGCATTCCTGGGCCCGGTCGAGGCAGCCTACGGCAAGCCGGCCATCATCTATATCACCGACGAGATGGCGCCGACCTATTCCGCCCATATCGCGGTTCGCCAGCGCTGGCTGCGCTCGCTGCGCGGGCCGCTCAACGACGACGACTGGATCTATTGGCAATATCTCGACACGGGCCGTGTCGACGGCATCGTTGGCGATGTCGACCTGAATGTGCTGAAGGGCGGACCGGCGAGGCTGACCGAACTGTTCGCGCCGGCGCCTCAATCCAGCGCTTCAGGAACGCCGTGACCGCCTGGACGGCTTTGTCCCGTTCGCGGTCGGGCGGCTTCGGCCATGGGCTTGGCAAAAGCTGACAATGCCATGCCTGCCGCCATGATTGCGATGGCGGCAAGCTGGGCACTTGTCGGCGTTTCGCCGAGCACCGCCATGCCGACGATGACGGTCACGATCGGCACGCAGGGCATGAACAGCGATGCCGTCTGCGATCCCAACTGCCGGACAACAAAGGTGTAGAGAAACATGGCGGCCGCACCTGCCAGAAATCCTTGGATGACGATCTGGCTGGCGATTTCGGCGGCCGGCGCTGCATGAAGGCCGGTCGGCGCAAATAGGTAGACAAGGGGCAGCGGCAGGCATGACAGCAGCACGACGCTGGCGGTCGCCGTCACCGGATCGACGCGCCATCGCAGCACGAGCACGGCGTAGCTGGCAAACATCGCGCCCGATCCGATGAACAGGAGATCGCCGAAGAATACGTCCGTCATGCCGAGGCCTGTATCTGCGGGCGAAATGAAGAGCATCAGGCCGGCAATGATGGCGACGATGCCGATGGTTCGTTGGCGTGAGGCCTGGTCGGTGGTCGCGATTTGCGAGAGCAGGTACGAGAAGAAGACAATCGACGCCGGACAGAGCGCCGCGCCATGCGCGGCCGGCGCATAGGTCAGGCCCCAGTTGATGATGATCGGATATGGCAGTCCGGCCAAAGCCGCCAGCGCCAGGGCGCGCTTCCAACCCAACATTTGCATCGTCGCCACGCCGCTTCGACAAGTAATTGGCAGCAAGACCATGCCGGCGCCGACGAAACGCAGGGTTGCCAGATCGGTTGACGTCACATGTTCCCTGAGACTGAAGCGGGCGGCAACAAATTGCACGGCGTAGATGCCGATCATGGCCAAGCCCGCGATGATCGCCAGCCTCGTATTGCGGTCCCGTGCCATCTAGGTACCTGCCTGTCGTTCTCGCTGGATGAAGTGGAAACTGCCTCGGCCTCGCTTGGTCAAGCACAGGCTATTGTCGAAAAATCCGCGATGAAATACGCTGTTTTTGCAAGACTTGAGTGAGATTCACCGATGAAGGGCATTTCCGGCGTGAATCCTGAAGACGGCGATCTGGACAATATCGACCGCAGCCTGCTTCGCCTGCTGCAGGAGGACGGGCGGCACACGACTCTCGATCTCGCTGCCCGAGTAGGCCTGTCGCCAACCGGCGCCAGTCAGCGGGTGAAGCGTCTGTTTCGTGAAGGCTTCATCACCGCGGTCAGGGCCGTGCTCGATCCGCGAAAGATCGGCCGCGGCACCCTTGTGTTCATCGAGGTGCGGCTCGATCACACGGCACCCCATATTTTCGACCGCTTCGCCGAGGCCGTGATCAGGGCCCCCGAGGTTCTGGAGTGCCACATGGTCGTCGGCGGCTTCGACTATCTGGTGAAGGCCCGAATTGCGGAAATGGGCGCCTATCAGGATTTTCTGAAGCGGGTCATCCTGCCGCTGCCGGGCGTGAAGGAAACGCACACCTATGCCTCGATCGGCGACGTCAAGCCCGACGCGCTGTTGCCGGTATGAACCCCGCCGGCAGTCTTGTCAGCCGTGCAGGAACGCCGCGATTTCCTTGAAGACGTCGACGAACATCTCTTGTGTCAGCACGCCGGTATTGGTGTTGTAGCGCGAGCAGTGATAGCTGGAGAACAGTGTGATGCCGCCGGCTTCCTGCCGCCCGCCATGGCGGAAGGGAAGTGCGGCGACACGTCCCCCCAGCGCCCGCACCGTCGACTGATGCGCGATCGAGCCCAGCGTCAGGATGGCGCGCAAATTGGCGAACCTTGCGATCGTCGGCTGGAGGAAGGTGCGGCAGGTGGCGATCTCGGCGCCGACCGGCTTGTTCTCCGGCGGCACGCAGCGCACCGCATTGGTGATCGCGGTGCCGACGAGTTCCAGCCCGTCATCGGGCCTTGCCTTGAATTCGCCGCGCGCCAGGCCCTGCGCGATCAGCGTGCCGTAGAGCAGGTCGCCGGCATAGTCGCCGGTGAAGGGACGCCCCGTGCGGTTGGCGCCGCGCAGCCCAGGCGCCAGCCCGACGATAAGAAGCTTGACCGAAGCCTCGCCCTCCGGCGGCAGGAAGGTCGGCACCGGCGCGTTGAACCAGCCGGGCTCGCGCTCGCGCCAGCCGGCGATGAAGTCGTGCAGCCGCGGGCAGAGCGGACAGTCACGGCTGGGTTCGGGGGAGGGCGCGGCGCTCAACGCTGCCGCTCTCAATAATCGTCCTCGTCGACCTCGGCCGGCTCGGGCCGGCGGACCGGCCGCTCGGATGGGTCGCGACCGACCTCGTTCTTCAGTGTCATCAGATCGATGAAATGGTCGGCCTGGCGGCGCAGGTCGTCGGAGATCATCGGCGGCTGCGAAGCCATGGTCGAGATGATCGAGACCTTGCGGCCGCGCCGCTGCAGCGCCTCGACCAGCGTGCGGAAATCGCCGTCGCCGGAGAAGATGACATAATGGTCGACGACATCGGCGAGTTCCAGCGCATCGACGGTCAGCTCGATATCCATGTTGCCCTTGATCTTGCGGCGGCCGGTCGAATCGGTGAACTCCTTGGCGGGCTTGGTCACCACTTTGAAGCCGTTATAGTCCAGCCAGTCGATCAGCGGCCGGATCGAGGAATATTCCTGATCCTCGACCAGCGCGGTGTAGTAATAGGCCCGAAGCAGGTAGCCGCGCTTCTGGAAGCTCGACAGAAGCTTGCGGTAGTCGATGTCGAAGCCCAGCGCCCGCGAGGTGGCGTAGAGATTGGCGCCGTCAATGAAAAGGGCGATCTTTTCACGAGGATCGAACATTGAAAAATATCCCTTTTCAAAAATTTCTGTCATCTAAATTGGGCGTGACGGACAGGCTCGGAAATGGTCCCTCTTGCCGTCTCATCCGAGATAGCGCCAGATTTGTGGATATCCAAGGGCGCGGACGCGCATTGCAAGCAATTGTGATCGGCACTATGTGGGAGCAGAGCGATGTCCGGTTGTTGAGCCGGGCAAGGGCTTATGCTTTGGTCGCTGCCGCCATAAAGCTTGTGTTTCGGTGGCGTCCTTGTTATGGAGCCCGCCAGTTTTCCATTAAATCCACGCATGAAAGGGGCAGTCCATGGCCCGCGTAACCGTTGAAGATTGCATCGACAAGGTCGACAACCGTTTCGAGCTCGTGCTGCTCGCTGGCCACCGTGCCCGCCAGATCAGCCAGGGCGCGCAGATCACCGTTCCTCGCGACAATGACAAGAATCCGGTCATTGCGCTGCGCGAGATCGCCGAGGAGACGCTGTCGCCCGACGACCTCAAGGAAGACCTGATCCACTCGCTGCAGAAGCATGTCGAGGTCGACGAGCCGGAGGCCGACGGCGAGGCGATCGCCGATCAGACCGGCGCCGCCACCGCTGCCGCCGACACCGACGATGCGGAAGAGAACATCGCCTTCGACCGTATGAGCGAGGAAGACCTGCTCGCCGGCATCGAGGGTCTGGTGCCGCCGGAAAAGAGCGACGACTACTAAGCGCATCCGGAACCCGTCTGGATCAAGCATCCGGCACTTCCGTATCGTCAGTTTCGTGGCTATCTATGGCATGCGCCGCAAGCAACTGCGGCGCATGATTCATTTCAGCACCGCGAGATCCCGCCCATGATGCGTCAGTATGAGCTTGTCGAGCGCGTGCAGCGCTACAAGCCTGACGTCAACGAGGCGCTGCTCAACAAGGCCTATGTCTACGCCATGCAGAAGCATGGCCACCAGAAGCGCGCCTCGGGCGATCCCTATTTCTCGCACCCGCTGGAAGTCGCCGCCATCCTCACCGAAATGCATATGGATGAGGCGACCATCGCGGTTGCCCTTTTGCACGACACGATCGAGGACACGACCGCGACCCGGGCCGAGATCGACGAACTGTTCGGCCCCGAAATGGGCAAGCTGGTCGAAGGCCTGACCAAGCTGAAGAAGCTCGACCTCGTCTCCAAGAAGGCCGAGCAGGCGGAGAACCTGCGCAAGCTGCTGCTCGCGATCTCCGAGGATATCCGCGTTCTCCTGGTCAAGCTCGCCGACCGCCTGCACAACATGCGCACGCTCGACCATATGCCCGAGTCCAAGCGCCTGCGCATCGCCGAGGAGACGATGGACATCTATGCGCCGCTCGCCGGACGCATGGGCATGCAGGGCATGCGCGAGGAACTGGAAGAGATCGCCTTCCACTACATCAATCCGGAGGCCTATCGGGCCGTCACCGCGCGGCTGGCTGAAATCTTCGAGCGCAACAAAGGCGTGCTTGACGAGATCGAGAAGGCGCTGTCGGGCCTGTTTGAAAAGCATTCGATCAAAGCCAGCGTCAAAAGCCGGCAGAAGAAGCCGTGGTCCGTGTTCCGCAAGATGGAGGCCAAGGCGCTTTCCTTCGAGCAGCTCTCCGACATCTTCGGGTTCCGTGTCGTCGTCGACACGGTCGAGGATTGCTACCGCGCGCTCGGCGCTATCCACACCACCTGGTCGATGGTTCCCGGCCGCTTCAAGGACTACATCTCGACCCCGAAGCAGAACGACTACCGTTCCATCCACACCACCATCGTCGGTCCGTCGCGCCAGCGCGTCGAATTGCAGATCCGCACCCGCGAGATGAACAAGATCGCCGAATACGGTGTCGCCGCGCACTCGATCTACAAGGATACCGGCGGCAAGACGAATGGCGCCGCGCACGCGATCTCCAAGGAGACCAACGCCTATGCCTGGCTGCGCCGCACCATCGAGCAGCTGGCCGAAGGCGACAATCCCGAGGATTTCCTGGAAAACACCAAGCTGGAGCTGTTCCAGGACCAGGTGTTCTGCTTCACGCCCAAGGGCATGCTGATCGCGCTGCCGCGCGGCGCCACCCCGATCGACTTTGCGTACGCCGTACACACCGATGTCGGCGACACCTGCGTCGGCGCCAAGGTCAACGGCCGCATCATGCCGCTGATGACGGAATTGAAGAACGGCGACGAGGTCGAGATCATCCGCTCCAAGGCGCAGGTGCCGCCTGCCGCCTGGGAATCGGTCGTCGTCACCGGCAAGGCGCGCGCCGCCATCCGCCGCGCCACCAAGAACGCCATCCGCAAGCAATATTCCGGGCTCGGCGCCCGCATCCTCGAACGCGCCTTCGAGCGCGCCGGCAAGAACTTCACCAAGGAAAGCCTGAAGCCGGTGCTGCACCGGCTGGCGCGCAAGGACATCGAGGACGTGCTGGCCTCCGTCGGGCGCGGCGAGCTTGCATCGACCGACGTCATGAAGGCGGTCTTCCCCGACTACAAGGACGAGCGGGTCACGGTCGCGGCGTCCAAGCAGCGCGAGGAGGGCTGGTCGAAGATCCGCAACGCCGCCGGCATGCTTTTCCAGATGCCCGGCCGCGCCGCGCGCAAGGGCAAGGACCAGCAACGCGACGGCGCGGTGCCGATCCGTGGCGTGCGCGGCGACCTGCCGGTGCGCTTCGCGCCGGAAGGGGCGGTGCCCGGCGACCGGATCGTCGGCATCATCCAGCCGGGAACCGGCATCACCATCTATCCGATCCAGTCGCCGGCGCTGCAGGCCTTCGACGACCAGCCCGAGCGCTGGATCGACGTGCGCTGGGACATCGACGAGAGCACCAAGGAGCGCTTTCCGGCGCGCATCTCGGTCACCGCCATCAATGCGCCGGGATCGCTCGCCGACATAGCGCAGGTCGTCGCGTCCAACGACGCCAACATCCATACGCTGTCGATGGTGCGCACCGCGCCCGATTTCACCGAGATGCTGATCGACCTCGAGGTCTGGGACCTGAAGCACCTCAACCGGCTGCTGTCGCAGCTTAAGGACAATTCGAGCGTCAGCGATGCGCGGCGCGTCAATGGGTGAATAGTGAATAGTGAATAGTGAATAGTGAATAGTGAATAGTGAATAGAAGGTGTTCTCACTACCGTTCACCACTCACCATTCACCACTCGCCAAGGGCAGGGAGCGAACAATGAACACCGACGAAGTGCTGGGCATATTCCGCGGTGCCGGCGCGGTTCTCGAAGGCCATTTCATCCTGACGTCCGGTCTGCGCAGTCCGATCTTCCTGCAGAAGGCGCGCGTCTTCATGCATGCCGACAAGACCGAGCGTCTGTGCAAGGCGCTGGCCGAGAAGATCCGGGAAGGCGTGCCGGGCAGGATCGACTATGTCGTCGGCCCGGCCATCGGCGGCCTGATCCCGGCCTATGAGACCTCGCGCCACCTCGGCGCGCCGGCGATCTGGGTCGAGCGGGAAGGCGGCGAGTTCAGGCTCCGCCGCTTCGAGATCGACAAGGGGGCGCGTGTCGTCATCGTCGAGGACATCGTCACCACCGGCCTCTCGATCCGCGAAACCATCGACTGTCTGCGCGAGCTCGGCGCGGAGGTGGTGGCGGCCGCCTGCATCATCGATCGCTCGGCTGGCAAGACCGACGTCGGCGTGCCGCTGATCGCGCTCGCCGAATACGAGGTTCCGGCCTATCCACCCGATCGCCTGCCGCCCGAGCTTGCCGCTATTCCAGCCGTCAAGCCGGGTAGCCGCAACATCTGAAGTCGCCATGCGCAAGAACAAGCACTTGAGCGAGCTGCTTGAGTCTCTTTGCCAGCGATGCGCGTGGCGATCGCGATGATCGCTGGCATCGATCATTTCGTGCTGACGGTCCGCTCGGTCGAAGCGACCTGCGACTTCTACCAGCGCGTGCTGGGCATGCGGCGGCTCGATGAACCGAGCCGGCCGACGGCGCTTTTGTTCGGATCGCAGAAGGTCAACCTGCACGAGGTCGGCCGCACCTTCGAGCCTAAGGCAAAGGCGCCGACGCCGGGCTCCGGCGATTTCTGCCTGGTTGCGGCGGTGCCACTTGCCGATATCCTCGCCAGCCTCGCAGCCAACGGTGTCGCGGTCGAAGTTGGCCCGGTCGAGCGCATCGGCGCGCGGGGCAGGATGACGTCGGTCTATTTCCGCGATCCCGACGACAATCTGGTCGAGGTCAGCGAGTATCCGGCGTAGCCATCGCCAAAGACAGTTCCGCTTCCACCGGACATTCGAGGCAAGCGATATAGTTGCAGAGCCGGCAAATACGGTATGCCTGATCCTCGCTGCCGACCAATCCCCGCAGCACCTTGGCGGCAAGTTTGCCGAATTCCTGCACCTCTTGCGGATCCAGAACGGCGAGCGCTGACGCGAGCCCGCTCTGGCGGGCGGAAAGAATGGCATTGCAGGTTGTCTCGCCCAAAGGCGTGAGCCTCAGTGCTACGGCGCGATGGTCGTCGGGCGCCGCGAACCGAGCCGCCAATCCTTCCGCGACCAATCGATCGATGAGGCGAACGGCACCCGAATGCGACAAGCTCAGGGCGCGGCGCAGCCTCTCGATCGACAGGCCCGGTACGTGGCCAATGAGGGTGACAGCCGCAGCCGCGGGACCAGCCTCCGGCGCCTCGGCCTGAGCGTCCCGCTGCAATGTGTCCGCGAATGCAAGCGCCAGAGCGCCAATCACATTTTCGATCTTGGAATCAGTCATTTGTGAAAAATATATGCTTGGCGCATATACATCAAGGCCGAAATATTATATGCTTCATGCATACAACCGAAGGATGCTTGCTATGTTTACCCCTGTAACATCGACCACGCCGTTCGGGACGCACGTCAATCTGGCCGCCGGCTGGCTTGCCGCTGTTGGCCGCGCGGTAACCCTTTTGGGAGTGGTGCTCCCGCTGTTGTTGATTGGCATTTTGAAATTCACCTCGATCGAAATCGAGGCGCTTAAGCCATTGATCGAGAACACGCCGTGGCTCGCATGGCTTTACGCCGTCTTTGGTTTTGCAGGAGCGTCCTACTTTCTGGGTGTGGTCGAACTCGGCACCGCGCTTCTGCTGATTGCATCACTTCGCAGCGCCTGGGCTGGCCTCGTCGGAGGCGCCTTGGGTTCAATCACCTTTGCGCTGACATCGTCCACCATGCTCATCCTGCCTATCTGGGAAACCGGCTCGGGAGGATTTCCCTTCCTCAACGGTCTAGGTTCCTTCCTGATAAAGGATGTCGTGCTGCTGGGTGTGAGCCTGAGCATAATTGGCCGCAGCCTTCGGAAACTCGCGTCCCTCGATGAACGGTGAGCCGAGCGGCGAGGCCATGTTCGCTGTCTGGCGCAGGACGGGCGAACCAGGCAGGCTGCGGCAGACCATCGCGGCCAGGTTCGTTGTTCCGCGGCCTGGCCGTCGCTATATCAAAGTTTTGTTGCCTTCCTGCGCCCTCGAAGCGCAAGATATGTCGGCGCGACCCTGTTGCAGGGGAGCGCGTGTTGGACCAGGAACTGAAACAGAGTGCTTTTTCGACGCCGAGAGCCTGATGGCCTCCTGGAGCGGGTGCGTACTTACCTGTGGCCGCGCCGCTCCTTTTCGCGCTCCGTTCAGTATTTCTCCAAGCGCATCCTGCGGCTGAAGGCGACGCCCCATTCCGTCGCGGCCGGCGTCGCGGCGGGCGTTTTCGCCTCTTTCTTCCCGCTTGGCTTCCACTTCGTCATCGCCGCCGTGCTCTGCTGGGTGATTGCCGGCAATCTGGTAGCGGCGGCGCTCGGCGCGGTGTTCTTCGGCAATCCGCTGACCTTCCCGCTTCTGTGGGGCGCGTCCTGGGAGACCGGCAAGCTCATCCTGCATGAGCGCCTGCCCAAGCACGGGCCGCCTGAGCATCTGGGCGAAATGATGCATACGCTTTCCTTCGCCAAGCTGTGGCACCCCATCCTGGAGCCGATGCTCATCGGCGCCGTGCCGCTCGGCCTTGTCTTCGGGCTTCTGTTCTACGGCGTCACCCGATGGGGCATGACGGTGTTTCGTGAGCAGCGCAAGAAACGCATGGCCGAGCAAGCCAAGAAGGCGGGACAAGGCGGACGGGAAGTGCCCGCGGAATGATCATCGGCATCGGCAGCGACCTGATCGACATCAGACGCATCGAGAAGTCGCTGGAACGGCATGGCCAGCGGTTCATCCAGCGAATCTACACCGAGGTCGAGCAGGCGAAGTCCGAAAAGCGCGCGGCCCGCGCCGCTTCCTACGCCAAGCGCTTCGCAGCCAAGGAGGCCTGCGCAAAGGCGCTGGGCACCGGCATGGCCGAGGGCGTGTTCTGGCGCGACATGGGCGTGGTCAATCTGCCGAGCGGCGCTCCGACCATGGCGCTCACCGGCGGCGCTGCCGCCAGGCTGGAAAAAATCCTGCCCAAGGGCCAACGCGCGCTGATTCACCTCACCATCACCGACGATTTTCCGCTTGCTCAAGCCTTTGTGATCATCGAGGCAGTGCCCGCCGAACAAGCGCCACATTGATTCCATCTGACCACGGGCGGCATGACGTTGCCCAGCGCGCGCCGAGACTCTATACCAACCAACGCACAATCGAGGACGACATGAGCGTGGCTGAAAAATCGCAGAAGAAATCCGGCGGGCTTGGCGAAACCTTCTCCGTTATCATCCAGGCTCTGCTGCTCGCGCTCGTCATCCGCACGCTGCTGTTCCAGCCCTTCTCTATCCCGTCCGGCTCGATGCGGCCGACGCTGCTCGAAGGCGACTATCTGTTCGTCACCAAATGGGCCTACGGCTATTCGCGCTACTCGCTGCCTTTCGGACCCAACGTCTTCTCCGGCCGCATCTGGGGCTCGGAGCCCAAGCGCGGTGACGTGGTGGTGTTCAAATTCCCGCCGGATCCGTCCGTCGACTACATCAAGCGCGTCGTCGGCCTGCCTGGCGACAAGATCCAGGTCAAGGACGGCCAGCTCTTCATCAACGGCACCGCTGTGCCGCGCGAAAAGGTCGGCCAGATCGACAATCCCGACATCACCGAGGTGGACCGCCCCGTCGATGTCTATCGCGAGACGCTGCCCAACGGCGTCACCTATGACACGCTCGACCTGACGCCCAATTCGATCGGCGACAACACGCGCGAGTTCGACGTGCCGCCCGGTCACTATTTCATGATGGGCGACAACCGCGACAACTCCTCCGACAGCCGCTTCACCGTCGGTTTCGTGCCGGCCGAGAACCTTGTCGGCCGTGCCAATATCATCTTCTTCTCGATTGCCGATGGCGCAAGCCCCCTGGAAATCTGGAAGTGGCCGTCGCTGATGCGCGCCGGGCGCCTGTTCCATCTCGTCCACTAAGGTCATGGTGGCCACCAAGCGTTTGACCGCCGATGCCCTTGCCGAAGCGCTTGTCGAGCGCACCGGCCACGTCTTCGCCGACCGCCAGCGTTTGCAGCGCGCGCTGACCCATGCCAGCGCGCGTTCGACCCATGCCGGCGTCGACTACGAACGCTTCGAATTCCTGGGCGACCGTGTCCTCGCCCTTGTCGTGGCCGACATGCTGCTGGCCGCGTTCCCCGATGCCGCCGAGGGCGAGCTGTCGCTGCGCCTCAACGCGCTGGTCAATGCCGAGGCGCTCTCCGGGATCGCCGAGGAGATCGGCCTGCCGGCACTGGTCCGCGCCGGCTCCGATGTGCGCAACCTCGAAGGCCGCAAGCGCACCAACCTGCGCGCCGACGCGCTGGAATCGCTGATTGCCGTGCTTTATCTGGATGGTGGCCTTGAGACTGCCCGAGCGTTCATCCATCGCTACTGGCAGCCGCGCTCGCAGGCGATAGGGGCCGCCCGCCGCGACGCCAAGACCGAATTGCAGGAATGGGCGCACCAAGCGGCGTCGGGCGCCGTCCCGGCCTACCGGGTCGACGGCCGCGAGGGGCCCGACCACGATCCGCTGTTCACCGTCAGCGTCAAGGTCGGCTCCTTCGCGCCGGCCATCGGCAGCGGCCGTTCCAAACGCGAGGCGGAGCAGGCCGCCGCTGCGGTGCTGCTGTTGCGCGAAGGCGTATGGAGCGCTGCATGACCGGCACCGAACGTTCAGAAACGCCTGCCACGCGCTCCGGCTTCGTCGCGCTGATCGGCGCGCCCAATGCCGGCAAGTCGACACTGGTCAACCAGCTGGTCGGCGCCAAGGTGTCGATTGTCACCCACAAGGTGCAGACGACGCGCGCGATCGTGCGCGGCATCGCCACGCACGACAATGCGCAGATCGTCTTCGTCGACACGCCCGGCATCTTCAAGCCGAAGCGACGTCTCGACACGGCGATGGTCACCACCGCCTGGGGCGGCGCCAAGGACGCTGATGTCGTGGTGCTTTTGATCGACGCCGAGCGCGGCATCAGAGGCGACGCGGACGCCATACTCGACCGGCTGAAGGACGTCCAGCAGCCGATGCTGCTCGTCCTCAACAAGGTCGACCGTGTCAAGCCGGAGACGCTTCTGGCCTTGGCCGCGGCAGCGAACGAACGCGTGCCGTTCAAGCGCACCTTCATGGTCTCGGCGCTGACCGGCTCAGGCTGCAAGGACCTGCTCGACTACCTCGCCGAGACGCTTCCCTCCGGCCCCTGGTACTATCCGGAGGACCAGATCTCCGACCTGCCGATGCGCCAGCTCGCGGCCGAGATCACCCGGGAAAAACTTTATCTCAGGCTGCATCAGGAGCTTCCCTATTCCTCGCATATCGAGACCGAGAAATGGGAAGAGAAGAAGGACGGCTCGGTGCGCATCGAGCAGGTCATCTATGTCGAGCGCGACAGCCAGAAGAAGATCGTGCTCGGCCACAAGGGCGAGACGATCCGCGCCATCGGCCAGGCGGCGCGCGCCGAGATCGCCGAGATCCTCGAGCAGAAGGTGCACCTCTTCCTGTTCGTGAAGGTGCGCGAGAACTGGGGCGACGACCCCGAACGCTACCGCGAGATGGGGCTGGAGTTTCCCAACTGAGGCATGTCGCCCAAAAGTGCGAAGCGGTTTTGGGATAACGACATGCCTAAGACAAACATGGATGTCGCCCAAAAGTGCGAAGCGGTTTTGGGATGACGACATGCATGAAGCCAAATTGGTCCTTGTCGTCTAGGAATGCCTCGTCAGCATTGAGACGACGACATGCATGAACCCAAACCAGCCATCGACACCGATCTCGTGCGCCGGCTGATCGACGCGCAGTTTCCCGAATGGCGGCATCTTCCGGTGAAACCGGTCGCGTTCGGCGGCTGGGACAACCGCACCTTCCATCTCGGCGACGAAATGACGGTCAGGTTGCCAAGTGCGGCTCCCTATTCGCTGCAGGTCGAGAAGGAGCATCGTTGGCTGCCGAAGCTCGCGCCGCATCTGCCGCTGCCGATTCCGGCGCCGCTCGCCATGGGCGAGCCGGCGGCGGGCTATCCGTGGCACTGGTCCGTCTACCAGTGGATCGAAGGCGAGACGGCGAAGACCGCACGCATCGCCGATCTCAGCGCGTTCGCGACAACACTCGCCGATTTCCTGGTCGCGCTGGAGGGAATCGATCCGATCGGCGGGCCAGCGCCGGGCCAGCACAATTTTCATCGCGGCGGACCGCTGACGGTCTATGACGGCGAGGCGAGGCAGGCCATCGCCGCGCTCGAAGGCGAGATCGACACGCAGGCCGCTGCCATCGTCTGGGAGGCGGCGCTTGCCGCCACCTGGCATGGTTCGCCCGTCTGGTTCCACGGCGACGTCGCCTCAGGCAATCTGCTGGTCGAAGACGGCCGCCTGAGCGCCGTCATCGATTTCGGCACCTCCGGCGTTGGCGACCCGTCCTGCGACCTGGCGATCGCCTGGACGTTGTTCGAAGGCGAAAGCCGCGAGGCGTTTCGCGCCCGCATCGCCGTCGACGAACCCACCTGGGCGCGCGGCCGCGGCTGGACGTTGTGGAAGGCGCTCATCGTCGTTGCCGGACACGACGGCAACCAGGCCGAGGTCGGAAGACAGCGCCGGGTGATCGACGAAGTGCTCGCCGATCACGAACGCTGAGCGTGATGCATCGGCATTCCTTTGTCAGCACATATCGCGCGCCGCGTGCCGAAATCTTGATTTCGCCACCCAACAGGTGAAAAGCTCTGGCCCATGGAATGGCGCGATGAGGGAATCATTCTCGGCACCCGAAAGCATGGCGAAACCAGCGCCATCCTCGAGGTGATGACGCGTGCGCATGGCCGCCATCTCGGTCTCGTGCGCGGCGGCCGCTCGCGCAAGCAGCAGCCGGTGCTGCAGCCCGGCAACCGCGTCGACCTTCTGTGGCGGGCCCGCCTCGACGAGCATCTCGGCGTCTTCCAAGCCGAGGCGATCGAGATGAACGCCGCCCGGCTGATGGACAGCGCCGTCGCAGTCTACGGGCTGCAGACCATGGCCGCGCATCTGCGGCTCCTGCCCGAGCGCGATGCCCATGGCGGCCTCTACGAGGCGCTGGCCGTGATGATCTCCCATCTCGACGACGCCGATGCCGCGGGCGAGCTGGTGGCGCGTTTCGAGCTGCTTATCCTCGACGAGCTCGGCTTCGGCCTCGATCTCAGCCAATGCGCGGCGACCGGTTCGAGGCAGGACCTCGCCTATGTCTCGCCGAAATCCGGACGCGCCGTCTCGCGCGCCGCCGGCGAGCCCTGGCGCGACAAGATGCTGGCGCTGCCTGCCTTCCTGCAGCGCGGCTCGGGGCTCCGCGCCGATCAAGCGGCGCTGGAGGACGCCTTCCGGCTGACCGGCTTCTTCTTCACCCGCCATGTCTATGAGCCGCGCGGCATCGAGCCGCCTGACGCCCGCGCCGGCTTCCTGGCCGCGCTGCGCCGCCATCAGGTGGCGGTGAAGGCAATCGCCGGACGGTAGGACGGCCCTATCCGGCGCTTCGCCGCTCCAGAAAATCGTCGAGGATGGGACGCTGGCCTTTCAGGATCTTTTGGCCGGCTTCGGGAAGCGAAAACCAGCCGGCTTTGTCCACCTCGGGGAATTCCTTCTTGGCGCCGGACCTTGGCGGCCATTCCATGGTGAACATATTGCTCCTGACGGCATCCGCATCGATGTCCGCTTCGACGCTCCAGGCAATCACGATCTTGCCGCCCGGCTGCTTGTAGCTGCCAACGGGCTGGAAGTCGCCGTCGATGGCGACGCCGAGCTCCTCCTCGGCCTCGCGACGGGCCGCCTCCAGTTCATCCTCATTGTCGTCGATCAGCCCTTTGGGGATCGACCAGGCGCCTTCATCCTTCCTTGCCCAGAACGGGCCGCCGGGATGAACCAGCAGGAACTCCATCACACCGGCGGTTCGCCTATAGATCAGCAGGCCCGCGCTTCGCTGCGGCATCGGTCATCCTCTTGGCAATTTCAGCGAGCGTCAGAGAATAGCATGAGTATTTCGCGGCCAGCGGCAGGTAATTTTCCGGCTCGAGTTTCAGCCGTTTAGACCTATCGCCTTTGGACAAAGCGTCAAGTTGCTGGCAATCGACGCCGAAACATGCTCGATCTTGCAGGCCGGCAACGCGCTGATTTCAATAGCCGTCTCATTGCCGCATTTGTCGGCGACGACCGGCACGGTTTTGAGGGGAACCGCCATGTTTTTCAGCCTGATTGCCATTGCCGCGGTCATCGCCTTATTCGTCATCATTTCGCGCCAGCAAACCCGCATCGGCCTGATCGAGCGCGAGCTCGGCGCGCTGCGCAGCCTGGTGCTTTCGGGTGTTCCGCAGCCCGCACCCAAGACGGGCGCCGCCACGGAAGGCGCGCCGGCAGGGGCGCCCGCCACAGTGGCCGACGGTGTTTCGCCGATGGCTGGTGAGGCTGCCCCAGCCGAAGCCGCTGTCGCGACGCCCGACGCTTCCAAGGTCGAGGCGCTGGAAGAAGCGGGCGAGGGGACTCCCACCGAACCCCCAGAGCCGGCCGAAGCGGCGCAACCTGCCGCGCCGACCGAGGCTGCGCCGCCGGCGGCGGCGGCACGCCAGACCGATGTCGAGACCGCGCTCGGCACGCGCTGGGCGGTGTGGGTCGGCGGCATCGCGCTGGCGCTGGGCGGCCTGTTCCTGATCCGCTACACCATCGAAGCCGGCATTTTCGGGCCCGGCGTGCGCCTCGCCATGGCCGGCATCCTCGGCCTGGTGCTGATCGCGGGCGCCGAGTTCATCCGCCGCACCGGCTTCAGGGTGCCGGTGCAGGGCGCCGCCGGCGCCTATATCCCGTCGATCCTGACGGCAGCCGGCGCCTTCATCCTGTTCGGCACCGTCTATGCCGCGCACGGCATTTATGGCTTCATCGGCCCGGCGCTGGCCTTCACGCTGCTCGGCGCGATCGGCGTCGCGGCTATCGCCGCCTCGCTGGTCCACGGCCTGGCGCTGGCCGGCATCGGCCTCGTCGGCGCCATGGTCACGCCGGCGCTGGTCGCCTCGCAAGCCCCCAACCCCTGGGCGCTGTTCGTCTATCTGGCGATCGTGCTTGCCGCCACCGCCGCAATAGCCCGCATCCGCGACTGGAAGGCGCTGGTCGCGGCGGCCTTCGCCGGCACCGGCATCTGGACCATCCTCTACATGACCGATGCGCCGGAGATGAACCTCGCCGCGGTGGTGTTCGTCAGCCTGGCCACGCTCGCCGTGCTTGCTTTGGTCTGGCTCAGTCGGCGCGACGAGGCGGAGTCTGGCTTCGACTGGCCTTCGATCGCGCCCGGTTTCTTCGTTGCGCTGACCGCGCTCGGGCTCTCGGTCGATCCGGTCTTTGCCAAGGCGGGCGACGCCTTGCATGGTGCGCTGCTGCTCGCGGCGCTTGTGGCGGTGGCGCTCTACCGGCCGCGCGCGCTACCGCTGGTCTTCGCCGCCGGCCTGGCGACGGTGCTGATCTATCTCGGCATTATTCCGCCCGCCACCATCGGCGCCGACGCGCTTGATGTCGGCCTGGGCGCCGAGCCGCTGGCGACATCCGACACGCTGACCTTCCGCCTCGGCATCGCGCTCGCCGTTGTCTTCATCGGGGCCGGCTTCTGGGCCGCGCGCCGCTTTGCGGCTGCCGCGCCCGCCCTTGCCGCCTCATGGGCGGCATGGGGCGTCATTGCGCCGCTGGTCGTGCTCACGGCGCTCTGGCTCACCTTCGGCGATATCGACCGCGACCTCGGCTATGCGCTGCCGGGGCTGCTTCTGGGGCTGGTCTTTGCCGCCGGCGGCGAGTGGATCGCGCGCAGCGAAGAGCCGCCGCTCGGCGGCGGCCCCGCCGTCTCCTTCGCGCTTGCCGGCGCCGGCGTCGCTGGCCTTTTGATGCTGCACATGGCCTTTGGTTCCGGCTGGACGACCATGCTTCTTGGCGCCGCAGCCATCGTGCCTGCGCTTGCGACGCGCTGGCGCTCCTATCCGGTGCTTGGCTGGATAGCGGTGGGTGCCGCGGTTGCCGTGCTCGGTCGCGTCGCCTTCGACCCGACCATCGTCGGCGCGGCGACACTGTCGAGAACGCCGGTCTTCAACTGGCTGCTGATTGGCTACGGCGTGCCGGCGCTCGCCTTCGGCTTTGCCGCCTGGCAGCTTGCTCGCACCACCAATGGAAGGCCGCGTCTCGCCATGGAGGCGGCGTCAGCACTGTTTGCGCTGCTTGCCGTTGCGATGCTGGTGCGCCACGCCATGCATGGCGGCGTCATCGACACCGGCGCCGTTACGCTCGGCGAGCAGGCGATCTACACGCTGATCGCGCTCGGCGCCGGCGGGATCCTGGTTGCGATCGACATGCGCTCGCCGAGCTCGGTGCTGCGCTATGGCTCGATGGCCGCCGGCGTGCTTTCGGTCGCCTTCATCGTCATCCGGCATTTCGTGGTGCTGAACCCGCTGCTGACCGACGAATCGACCGGCACCATCCCCGTGTTCAACCTGTTGTTCATCGCCTATCTGCTGCCGGCTGTCGCTGCCGGCGCGCTGGCGCTATACGTCCGCGACAAGCGCCCGCGATGGTACGCCGCGATGCTGGCGCTTATCGCTTCGCTGCTCGCCTTCGCCTATGCGACGCTGTCGGTGCGGCGCCTGTTCAAGGGCGAGTTCATCGGCCTGTGGAGCGGGCTCGGCCAGCTTGAGACCTACACCTATTCGGCGCTCTGGCTGGCCATCGGCGTGGCGCTGCTCACCGCCGGCGTCTGGCTGAGGTCGCAGGTGCTGCGCATTGCGTCGGCCGTGCTGATCGCCGTCGCGGTGCTGAAGGTCTTCCTCTTCGACATGTCGGAGCTGGAAGGCGTGCTGCGCGCGCTGTCGTTCATCGGCCTGGGCGCCGTGCTGATCGGCATCGGCCTGTTCTATCAGCGGCTGCTGACAAGGGCTGCTAGGGAGAAGGTCGAAAACCAGCAGGAACAACTGGCTAACCGGGAATAAACCGCCATCCGCCGGCGTTGTTAAGGTGCTTGGGTACCGGAGCGGGTTGGCCGCTTCGCGCTGGCTGCTTGCGCCGCGCCGGAAAGGCGCGTTCAATCGGATGGAAGACGATCTCGAAACAAGCCGTCATGGACGACAAGAAGGCAGCGATCCTGAGCGAGATACCGCGTTTGCGGCGCTACGCGCGCTCGCTGCTGCGCGACCGCGATTCCGCCGACGATCTCGTCCAGGACTGCCTGGAGCGCGCGCTTGTGCGGCTCGACAACTGGCAGACTGGAGAAAGCCCCAGGAGGTGGCTGTTTACGATCATGCATCACTTGTTCATCGACCAGATGCGGAAGGTGAACCGGCGCGGTGAGGCGGCGATGCTGCCTCTGGAAGCCGGCGAAGCCCAGTCCGCGCCCGCCGATCAGGTCGAGACCGTCGCCTCGCGCGAGATCATGGATGCGCTGCAGGCGATCAGCCCCGATCGCCGCGCGGCGCTGGTCATGGTCGCCATCGAAGGCTTTTCCTACGCCGAGGCCGCCAACATCCTCGGCGTGCCGGCCGGCACGCTGATGTCGCGCATCGCGCGCGGCCGCGAGGAACTGCGCGGCCTGCTGGACGATTCCTCGCGCCGCCGCTCGATAAGGATTGTCGAGCGATGACCCGGCGCGATTTCTCCGAACGCGATATCCACATGGCCCTCGATGGCGAGCTGCCGGGCGAGGAGCGCGTGGCTTATGACGCCTGGCTCGAGGCCAATCCCGAGATGAAGGCGAAGAGCGCCCGCTACATCGCCGACCGCGTGGCGCTCCGCGCCGCCTTGGCCGGTGTGATGGACGAACCGGTGCCGGCGAGGCTCCGTCAGGCGGTGTTGGGCGAAGCGCCGGCGAGGGCGCCCGCCTGGCGTTCGCGCTGGTGGCTTTCGGCCGCGGCCGCCGCCGTGCTGATGGTCGGCGTGCTCGGTGGCTATGTCGCGGGCATCGACGGCAT
Source organism: Mesorhizobium sp. M1D.F.Ca.ET.043.01.1.1 (assembly GCF_003952385.1). Classification (NCBI taxonomy): domain Bacteria; kingdom Pseudomonadati; phylum Pseudomonadota; class Alphaproteobacteria; order Hyphomicrobiales; family Phyllobacteriaceae; genus Mesorhizobium; species Mesorhizobium sp. M1D.F.Ca.ET.043.01.1.1. The sequence continues at coordinate 1,057,574 of NZ_CP034444.1, read as the reverse complement.
CGGCCGAATCAACGAGAGCGACGACCAGCTTGCCGAGCAGGCGATCGCCGCCCATGTCATCTACGCCGCCGAGAAGCGTCATGCGGTCGAGGTGCCGGCAAGCGAGAAGGACCATCTGCAGACCTGGCTGTCCAACCGTGTAGGGTTGAAGCTGGTCGCGCCCGATCTCGCAGCGGAAGGCTTCCAGCTTGTCGGCGGGCGGCTGCTGCCCGCCGGCGACCAGGGCAAGGCGGCGATGCTGCTTTACGAGGACGCCAAGGGCGAGCGCATCTCGCTCTTCGTCACCGCCGAATCGTCGCAGACCACCAAGGGCACGTACACTGCCGAGGCGGACGGACCCGAGGCGGTCTATTGGCTGGACAAGGGTTATGGCTGCGCCGTCGTCGGCTCGCTGCCGCCCGAACGCCTGTCGGCGGTCGCAAAAAGAGCCTATGGCCAGCTTCTGGCCGGTATTTCGAGCTGAGACCGGCTGCATTTTCCGCAGCCGGCAGCCCATCCAAACAGCGATCTTGTTCAAACACTTCGGGCTTCCTTGCCGCCGCCGAAAGTGTCACAATTCAGCCCAAATCAAGGAGCGATAGCGCTTGATGAATACCGGCTCTTCGGCTGGTATTGCCGGGGCCATTTCATTAAACCCAATCCGAGGTTCTCCCAAAGCCCGCATGCCTGCCGAGATCCGCAAGGCCCGCGCGTCAGACGTCGATGACCTCGCCGCCATCGAGAAGGCCGTTTTCTCGGGCGACCGGCTTTCCCGCCGTTCCTTTCGCCAGTTCATCGAGCGCGAGACCGCCGAGATGCTGGTGGCCGAGAATGACGGCCATGTCGCCGGCTACGCGGTGGTGCTGTTTCGCAAGGGCAGCGGCGTGGCCCGGCTTTATTCCATTGCCGTCGGTCCTTTCTTCGGCAATCTCGGCATCGGCCGGCAACTGCTGGCCGCGGCCGAGGAGGCGGCCTATGAGCACGACCGCATGATGCTCAGGCTCGAAGTGCGCGAGGACAACCAGCGCGCCATCCGGATCTATGAGCAGGCCGGCTACCGAAAGATTGGCCGCGAGCCCGACTATTACGAGGACGGCGCCACGGCGCTGCGCTATGAAAAGACGCTGCGCGGCGATGTCCCGACCGCCACCCGGGTGCCATTCTACCAGCAGACCTGCGAGTTCACCTGCGGCCCGTGCTGCCTGATGATGGCGATGGCCAATTTCGACCGCGGTTTCGTGCCCGACCCGGTCATGGAAATCCGCCTGTGGCGCGAAGCGACGACCGTCTTCATGATGTCGGGGCCGGGCGGCTGCGAGCCTTTCGGCCTGGCGGTTGCCGGCTATGAAAGCGGGCTCGCCGCCGAGATTTTCGTCTCCTTCCACGGCGCGCTCTTCCTGCAGTCGGTGCGCAGCGGGGAGAAGCGCCGGGTGATGGAGCTCGCCCAGGTCGACTTCCGCCGCCGCGCGGAACTTTACGGCATCCCGGTGAATTACCGTCCGTTCGGCATCGACGACATCCGCTCGGCCCTTGGCGAGGGCAAGCTGGTGCTGGTGCTGATCAGCGGCTTCCTGATGTTCGGCAAGAAGGTGCCGCATTGGGTGCTCGCCATCGGCGACGACGGCGACCATATTCTCATCCACGATCCCTGGGTCGAGGACGAAAGGCAGGAGACCATCCTCGACGCCGCCAACATCCCCGTGCCCTACGGCATCTTCATGAATATGGCGCAGTTCGGCCGTGACGGCTTGCGCGCCGCGATCACTCTGGGAAAACGTTGAAACAATGACCTGGGTCATCCTTACAGGCAGGCAGAACGATCTCGACCAGGTGGCGACGCCGCACAAGATCATCACCAACCGCGACTATCTCGCGCACCCGGCGCTGTTTCGCGGCCAGCGGCCGAAAGTGATCAACCTGTCGAACAATTACGGCTACCAGAGCCGCGGCTACTATGCTTCGCTGCTTGCCGGCTCGCGCGGCCACAAGGTGATCCCGACCGTCGAGACCATGATCGATCTCTCGGAGCGCAAGCTCTACGAGCATGCGCTGCCGGAACTTGAGCTCGCACTCAACAAATGCCGCAAGGATCTCGGCGGCACCTTCCCGTCGAAGGTCGCGGTCTTCTTCGGCATCGGGCCGTCGAAAGTGTGGGATCGCTTCACCAAGCTCCTGTTCGACTGGTTCCGCGCCCCGGCGCTGGAGGTCCATATCAAGGACAGCGCCGAATGGGCCTCGATTCGCAAGATCGGCTTCCTGCCGCTCGCCCGCATGAACGACGAGGAGGAGGCCTCCTTCCTGCAGTGCCTGGAGACCTACACCAACCGCGAATGGCGCGACACCAAGGGCCGCACGCCGGCGCGCTATACCTTTGCGACGCTGGTCGATCCGCACGAGGAACTGCCGCCGTCGGAGATTTCCTCGCTGCGCTACTGGGCGAGGATCGCCGAAAAGATGGGCGTCGAGGTCGAGCCGATCACCAGGAAGGATCTCGCCAAGCTCGCCAACTACGACGCGCTGTTCATCCGCGAGACGACGTCGATCTCCAACCACACCTACCGCTTCGCGCGCCGCGCCCAGCAGGAAGGCATGCCGGTGATCGACGACCCGCTGTCGATGATCCGCTGCACCAACAAGGTCTATCTCAACGAGCTGATGACCTACAACAAGGTGCCCGTGCCGCCGACCGTGATGATCGCCGGCACCTCGGATCTCGAAGTCGCGGCGCAGACGCTGGGCTTCCCGCTGGTGCTGAAGATCCCGGATTCCTCTTTCTCGCGCGGCGTCAAGAAATGCGAGAACCTGGCCGAGCTCACCAAGCTCGCGACCGAGTGGCTGGAGGATTCCGACCTCCTCATCGCGCAGAAGTTCATCCCGACCGAATATGACTGGCGCGTCGGCGTGCTCGGCGGCCAGCCGCTGTTTGCGGTGCATTACCTGATGGCCAAGAAGCACTGGCAGATCGTCAACCACAAGGCCAATGGCAAGCCCGACCAGGGCGGCATAAAGACCTTCACGCTGAAGCAGACGCCGCCGCATGTCGTGGAAACCGCGGTCAAGGCGGCAAAATGCATCGGCGACGGGCTCTACGGCGTCGACCTCAAGGAGACCAAGGACGGCGTCTTCGTCATCGAGGTCAACGACAATCCCAATCTCGACCATGGCTGGGAGGATTCCGGCGAGAAGGACGAGCTCTGGGTGCGGCTGACGCAATGGTTCCTGGAGCGCCTGGAACGGCCGGATAAGTAGCGGACAAGCGGAATTGAGGAACTGGGGAATTGAGCAATTGAAGAACTGATAAACTGATGAAGTGAGGGCTGATCGCACCCCTAACTGCTCCAATTCTTCAGTTCTCCAGTTCCCCAATTCCCGGTCGTTCGAACTGAGGCAAAGAATGCTGTTTTTCGTGATCGAGGATTTTGCCGGCTGCGATCGCAAGGAGATCTACCGCCGCTTCCGCGACAAGGGCCGGCTGAAGCTGGACGAGCTCGTCGTGCACCACAGCTGGATCGCCGGGGACATGGGCCGCTGCTTCATGCTGGTGGAGGCCGATGACGTCACGCTGCTGCAGCGCTGGGTCGTCGAATGGGCCGATCTGGTGGAGTTCGAGATCGTGCCTGTCGCCACCAGCAAGGACATGGTCGCGGCGCTGGCGGGACATCTCTGACTGCTAGAGCAATTCCAGGAAAAGTGTGTAACGGTTTTCCGTCCGGAATTGCGCAAAAACAAATACTTAGAGCGGTTCGGCGATTCTATGAATCGCTGAAACGCTCTAGGCGATCAGCGCCGGAGACCTGACGGCGCGCACGCATTCCGCAATCAGCCATTGGCGGAACGCCGCCACCACATCGCGCCTCGCGCTGCGCTCGGGGATCGTCAGGCAGTAGGGCTGGCGCAGGTCCAACGCCCGGGCGATCGGCCGCACAAGCCTGCCGTCTTCCAGCGCCTGGGCACAATAAATGCCTTGCGCCAGCGCCACGCCGAGCCCCGATATGGCGAGGTCGAGTGCTGCCCGCGACGAGTTGGCGGAAAGGCCGCGCTGCGCCGTGCGCCCTGGCTCGATGCCCGCCGCCTCGAACCAGTTGCGCCAGGATGGAAAGGAGGCGCCGGTCGGTCCCCAGTCGGTGTGGATCAGCGGCAGGCCTGCGAGGCTTTCCGGCCGGATTGCGCCGGCCAGACCCGGCGCGCAGATCGGATAGACCGCGTCATGGACGATCTCTTCGGTCGGGTGCTCGCGATAATGCGGGCCGTAGGAAAGCCGGATATCGATCAGCTCATGGTCGAATGGCACCGGGTCGTCCTCGCCTCTGAGCGAGATGTCCGCGGCGCCGTGGCCGGCGACAAAGCCGGCGAGGCGTTCCGAAAGCCAGCCCATCGCCATCGAAGGCGGCACCGAGATGACGAGCCTTGGCCGGAACGCATCGCCGCCGACATCGCGCGCGACGCTGCCGATCTCGCGGAAGGCCATGGTGAGCCTGGGCAGCATTTCGACGCCGGCTTCGGTGAGCACGACGCGGCGGTTGACGCGGTGGAACAGTTTTCGCCCCATCTGCTCTTCGACGGTGCGGATGAGCTGGCTGACGGCGGCCGCCGAAACCGACAGCTCTTCCGCCGCCGCGGCAAAGCTGCCGGTGCGCGCCGCTGCCTCGAAGGCTTGAAGTCCCCTGAGCGATGGAAGTGCGACCATGGCGATCCAAAAGATAAGGTAAGCTTATCTATTTTACAGAAATCCTCGTTTTTCGAAAGGTTTCTTGCTGAAGTATGTTGGCTTCATGAACGCAATCGACCGCGCCGAACCCGTGGACCACCGCGAAATCATCGCCTCGCTGACCAACGAGGAACGCGGCCGCCTGACCGGCAAGTCGGATGCGCCGGGCGTCATCCAGTTCGCCGCCCATCTCGGCGCCATCGTCGTCCTCGGAACCCTGATCGCGGCCAAGATGCCGTTCTGGCCTCTCCTGATGCTGCCGCAGGGGATATTGATCGTGTTCCTGTTCACGCTGCTGCATGAGACCGTGCATAGGACGGCGTTCGAGACGCAGTGGCTGAACGATGCCGTCGCTCGGCTCTGCAGCCTAGCGATCGCCCTGCCCGCCGACTGGTTCCGCTATTTTCACTTCGCCCATCACCGCTTCACCCAGGATCCGCAGAACGATCCGGAATTGGCCTTCCCGAAGCCGGAGACCTTGCGGCAGTACATTGTCCACGTCTCGGGCCTGCCGGTGTGGTGGGGGCATCTCAAGACGCTCTACACCAATGCGATTGGCCGCTGCCGCGACAGCTATGTGCCGCCGAAGGGCCTGCCGAAGGTCAAGGCCGAGGCGCGGGCAATGATCGCCTTCTATGTCGTGGTCCTCGGGCTAGCCGTCTGGTTCAAGGCAACCGTGCTGCTCTACGTCTGGATCGTGCCGGCGCTGCTCGGGCAGCCCTTCCTCAGGCTTTACCTGCTGGCCGAACATGGCCGCTGCCCCTTCGTTGCCAACATGCTGGAAAACACCAGGACGACGCTGACCAACTGGCTGGTGCGCAAGCTCGCCTGGAACATGCCTTACCATGCCGAGCATCACGCCTATCCCGGCGTGCCATTCCACCAACTGCCGGCGTTCCATCGGCTGATCGCGCGACATCTCAAGGTGGTCGAGTCCGGCTATGTGAGCTTCCACGAGAAATATATCGAGACGCTGCGCTGACGGGCTACGGAAATCTCCGCCGTCAGCCGGACCGGCGCAGCTGCGCCTGCGAACGCAGCAGCCGGGTCATCTCCGAGGCCTTGGCCGGCACGCCGATCAGATAGCCTTGCGCCTCGCCGCAGCCGGCCTTGCGCAGCATGCCGAGCTGTTCCTCGGTCTCGACGCCTTCGGCGGTGACGGTGATGCCGAGCTCCGCGCCAAGGCCGATCACGGTGCGCACGATCGCCGCGGTCTCGCGCCTGTCGAGGTCGCGGATGAACGAGCGGTCGATCTTGATCTTGTCGACCGGGAAGCGCCGCAGATAGCCGAGCGAGGAATAGCCGGTGCCGAAATCGTCGAGCGCGATGCGGATGCCGAGCCCGCGCAAATGGCCGAGCGTCCTCAGCACCGTATCGCTCTCATCCATCATCACCGTTTCGGTGATTTCGAGTTCCAGCCGGCTGGCTGGCAGGCCGGAAAAGGCAAGCGCCGAGATGACGCTGCGGGCGAAACCGCCGCTCTTGATCTGGGCCGCCGAGACGTTGACCGCCATGCGCATCTCCTGCGGCCAGCCCACCGCCACGCCGCAGGCCTTGCGCAGCGCCCAGTCGCCGAGTTGCACGATCAGGCCTGTTTCCTCGGCCGCCGCGATGAAATCCTCCGGCGATACCCGCCCGCGCGAGGGCGAGCGCCAGCGCATCAGCGCTTCGGCGCCGACGACGTCGCCCGAAGCGATGTCGAGGATCGGCTGGTAGTCCAGTTCGAACTCGCGCCTGGGGAGCGCGGCTTCGAGATCGGCCTCGAGCGCCCGGCGCTCCCGCACCATGGCGTCCATGCCCGGCTCGAAGAAACGATAGATGTTGCGCCCTTCGCTCTTGCCCCGGTAGAGCGCCATGTCGGCATTGGTGAGCAGCGTGTCGGCATCCTGCCCGTCTGCGGGATAGAGCGCGATGCCGAGGCTGACGCCGACATGCATCTCCCGGCCCTTGTCGCGATAAGGCCTGCCGATCACCTCGATAATGCGCTTGGCAAGCTTTTCGGCATCGGCGGTGCCCTTGATATTGGACTGGATGATGGCGAATTCGTCGCCGCCGAATCGCGCCACCACGTCCTTCTCGCTGCGCAGGCAGCGCTGCAGGCGCCCGGCCACGCATTTCAGCAGCCAATCGCCGGCCGGATGTCCGAAGGTGTCGTTGACCGCCTTGAAGCGGTCGAGGTCGAGCGAGACGATCGCCAGCGGCGCGCCCTTGGCCTCGCTCAGCGCCTGGTCGAGCCGTTCGCGGAACATCGAACGGTTGGGCAGGTTGGTCAGCGTGTCGTGATGCGCAAGGTGCGTCATGCGCTCCTCGGTGCGGCGACGCTCGGTGACGTCGTCGAAAGTCACCACCCAGCCGCCGCCCATCGGCTGGCGCACGACGAGGAACGTCCTGCCGTCGGAAAGATAGCGGTAAGTCGAATGCATCTTGCCCGCCTGCAGGCAGGCCTCGGTCTTGCCGACTTCGCTGTCGACGTCGAGCTTGGTATAGATGCCGAGCTCCAGCAATCGTTCGAGCGCGTCGCGGTGCGTCGTCCCAAACGGGAAATCCGCCGCGGCGACTTTGTAAAGCTCCAGGAAGCGCTGATTGCGCACGATCATCTTGCCGTCGGCGTCATACATCAGCAGGCCTTGCGACATGTTGGCCAAAGCGGCGTCGAAGCGGCGGTGCTGCTCCTTCAGATCCTCTTCGGCGCGCCGCTGCACGGTCACGTCCTCATAGATCGACACCCAGCCGCCGGAGGCGAGCGGCCGGTGCGAGATGACGATGATGCGCCCGTCCGCCAGCGTCTCCTCATAGGTCGAGGGCTTCGCGCCGTCGATATAGGGCTTGCGGACGGCATAGAGTTCCGCAGCACTTTGCGAGGCGATGCCGATATCGACACTGTGCTGCAGGATGTCGAAGAAGCCGATGCCGGGCTTCATCACCTTGGCGTCGAGGCGGAAGAGGTCGATATAGTTGCGGTTGCAGATGATCATCCGCTCTTCGGCGTCGAACATGCACAGGCCATGCGACATGTTCTCGACGGCGGCCGAAAAGCGTTCGTTCTGCGCGCGCAGTTCCTCGGCTATTCGCCGGGCCGGGCCAATACGGATTGCTTTCCGCTTGCCTGCGGCCGAACCAGCCTTGACATGAGCGACGGGCATGTGCGCGCCTGCTGACCGTGACTGAACACGTTACTGTCGCGACTGCCGGTTAATTTAGCGTTCTTTTACTTGACGGGATTCACAGCAAGAACAGCCTGACGCTTGGCTTCTGGCGCATTCAGTCGCCTGAAAATGAAAACCCACCACCGAGTCGTGGAATGCTTGCTGGACCAGTCTTCAGTGTTGGTGGAAGGCTCGTCGCCGCGAAATCCGGTAGACCGCCGCGGGTGGGATGTTCAGCATCGTACGACCAATGTGTGTTGCTTGGAGAGCCAGCCCCTCAAGGATCGATCGCGCGACAGGGCATCGCGGGCCGTAGGTGAATTGATAGAATGCTCCGTCCGGTTTCAGGTGCGCAAATGCGCCGTCCAGGATCGCGATCACCTTCTGATCGGGCATGCTTAGCAGAGGCAGGCCGCTTATGACTGCGCCGACCGGCGCGCCGCTCGGCAATTCGATCTCACCAACTTCGGCGGCGTCCATTCGAAGCACGCGCACCCGAGGAAATCGCAATTTCAGGTGCATCGTGAAGTTCGCGCCATATTCAACCAAGGTGAGGTCTTCCGGCCGAACGCCGCGCTCAAGCAGTCTAGCTGTGAAGACGCCGGTGCCCGGTCCCAGTTCGATCACTTGTCCTATCCCCGGCGTAATGTCTTGCGTGATGATCTTCGCAAGCGCGTTGCCGGATGGAGCGATTGCCGCCACTCGAAGCGGCGCGGCCGCCCAGGACCGGAGAAACATCCAGAAATCGCCTTGCATCGTTCTCCTCGAAAGAAGGCCAGTGAGCATTCGAGGGGGATTTGGATGGCGCATGGGGAGGGTGCGTCGCAGTAACCGAGGACGCCAACGAACTTGCGGAGAACGCCAATGGCATTTCAGGATTGCGAGCGGAACTACGTGGCGCCGCTGGCCAGCCTTGGCTATTGCAGGAAGCTGCCCGGAACCGCCGGTTTCGAGCTATCGAAATTGAGTTCCCGCCAGCGATTGGGAGTCGTGCCCTCCCACTCGCGAAAGGCGCGATAGAAGGAGCTTGCATCCTGATAACCGAGCAGGCAGGCGACCTCGTCAATGTCGGCCGTCGGATCCAACAGCAGCTGCCGGCCGAGTTCCTGTCGTGCGTTGATGAGAAGCTCGCGGAAGCTGGTTCCTTCCTCAGTGATGCGCCGTTGCAGGGTGCGTTCGCTCATCCCAAGCTCGCGCGCGATGTCGGAAAGCTCCGGCCTTCCGCTCGCCAGGCTTCGCTTCAATACGACCTTCACCTGCTCACTGAGCGAGCTTTGCGCGCTAAGCTCACCGAGCGCGGCGGCCAGCGCGGGCGTGAGGATGTCGAGAAGCTCGGGATTGTGGCCTGGAAACGGACGATCGAGATCGGCGGAACGCAGGACCAGCAAGTCGCGCGTTGCCCCGTAGCGGACCGGGCATCCGAAATAGCCCCGATGCACGCCACTCTTGTCGTGGGAACGCGTGAGCTCGACACGGAGGGGGACAAGATGCTGACCCGTTCCCCGCCGGCCGAGCTCGACGAGAAAGGCAAAGGCGACGTCGGTGGCGACTGCAGGCGTCGGCTCGTTGGCGTAAAGCCACTCGGAACTTATCATGCATTCGCCGTTCTCGTCGGCAACATGCAACTGCTCGGGCGAGCAAAGTCGTTTAAAGCGAGCAATCCGGGCGATGCCTTCGCGATAGTTTCGCGCGTGGAACGCGGCGAGCGTGGAGGGCGGGTGGATCGCAGTGTCGGCGACCTCGACCAGCCGGATCCCTAGGGCCGGTTTCGCGTAGAGTTCCTCGAGAGCCCTCCACAGCGCAAAATATTGCGTGGTCGTGACGAAGGCCTGCTCGTTGAGATGAAGGGTGGCGGGAAGCCGGGCCTGCCGCAACACGGCCGACGCGGGCAGGCCAAGACGCTCCACGGCGCGCCAGAATGCGCGAGGCACCTTGCATTTGTCGCCTGGGACGCCGCTCATGCCGGTCTCCTTTGGTCGGCGAGCCCTACGCCGTTCACCGCATCTGGCTGAGGATAAGCCGGTCGAACATGCGATCGCCCAACCACTTCCTGACGCAGATCATCATCTTCGCATACTTGCCGGCGGCGTAGCGCGTCCGCGGCTTGGCCGAACGCACGGCCGTCGAGACCACGTCGGCGATGACGCGTGGGTGGCTGCCAAGTCCATGGCCGTAACTCGCTTTCGTCGTCTTCGCCACCACTTGGGCCACCTTTGCATAGGCGCTGGTACCGGATCGTTTCAAAAGCCCGTCCGCGACGACATCGCCGAATCCGGTTTCGATAAGTCCCGGCTCGACGACCACGACCTTGATGCCGAAGGGCGCGAGCTCGAGCCGGAGACTGTCCGACCAGCCTTCCAGCGCGTGCTTCGTCGCGTGATACCACGCGCCGAGCAGGGTGTAGATCTTGCCGCCCATCGAGGTGATGTTGACGATCGTGCCGGCTTTCTTCCTCCGCATCGCCGGCAGCAGGAGCTGCGTCAGGCGGGCTGGGCCAAAGACGTTCACTTCGAACTGATAACGTGCTTCGTCGATGCCGATATCCTCAACCGGCCCGTAGAGCCCGAAACCCGCATTGTTGACGAGGACATCGACGCCGTCGACCTCGGCGAGGATGCTGGAGACGGCCGCCTCGATCTCTTCGTTCTTGGAAATATCCATGCGCAGTGGGCGCGCGCCGAGCGCCGCGAGGTCTTCCATCTTGTCTGTCTGGCGCGCGGCCACGTAGACTTGGAAGCCGTCCTGGATCAGGTGCTTTGCGATTTCCTTGCCCATACCGGACGATGCGCCGGTCACGAGGGCTGTCTTTTTCTGTCTGTCAAACATGATTGCCTCTCATCTGCTTGACCAAAATCTAAAATCGGGCACGCGCCTTTTCATTGACGAAGCACGCCATCAGAGTAGCAGATTACGCCAAAACTCGCTGCCTTCGTGCTCAATCCACGGAGCGGCCAGATGGTTGAATATCTGCTGCGATTTGTTCGATGGCCGATAGATTTTAGGCGCGGCTCGTCTCGCCGGCGAGCTATCGGTGCGGTGACGGCCGCATATCAAGTAAGCGTTTTTTGTGCAGTGGAATTCATCGCACGAAGAGGCTGGCGTTTAGCCTCAAGCGTCGCGAAACGCTTGAGAAACGCTGCCTGCGCCCACGTCACCGAGCGCGGCGTGAAGTCGAAGCGTTCGGCCGAAAAGCCGCGCGGCCGGCCGAAATATTCGGTCGCCTCCGCCGTCGAGAAGCCGGCGAGCAGTGTCGCCTCGTAATAGGCGGCGATCTGGTCGGCGCGCTTGATGTCCTTGCGCAAGGTCGCGCCGAGCTCGGCCGGCAGCGCGAAGCGCAGATGGATGGCGCGCTGCAGCCTGAGCTCGCAGTCCTTGTAGGAGCCGCCCATCACCGACTTGAACGGCGAGATCATGTCGCCGATGACATATTCGGGCGCGTCGTGCAGCAGCGCGGCGAGCCGCGCCTCGGCCGAAGCGGTCGGCACCAGGTCGCCATAGAGCGCCTCGACCAGCAGCGAATGCTGCGCCACCGAAAAGGCGTGATCGCCGCTGGTCTGACCGTTCCAGCGGGCGACGCGGGCGAGCCCGTGCGCGATGTCGGCAATCTCGATGTCGAGCGGCGAGGGGTCGAGCAGGTCGAGCCGGCGCCCCGACAGCATGCGTTGCCAGGCGCGCGGCGGCGCTCCGGCCCTGTCGGCCGCCATCAGGCTTCCTCCGCGCTGACGGCATCCTGCGGGAAGGAGAACTTGGCCCAGGCGGGAATCGCGAGCGTCACCGGGACGTTTCCGGCCATGATCGCATGGCCGGCATCAAGCGCCGCCTTGACGCGGTCGATGCGGGCGATGGCGAGGCCGCGTCCGCCGCTTACCGAGCCAAGAGTGCCGACAGGCCGGCCATTGACGGTCACCTCCGTGCCGGTCGCGGGCAGCGCGCCGGCGGCAGCGGCGATCAGCACGCGGCGGCGCGCGGTGCCGCGGTGCTGCATGCGCGAGACCACTTCCTGGCCGACATAGCAGCCCTTCTTGAAGCCGACGCCGCCCGTCTCGTCGAGCAGAACGTCATGCGGGAAGGCGTCGCCGAGCGCGTAGTCGCTGCCGCTCTCGGCAATGCCGTTGGCGATGCGCAGGGCCAGCCATGCATCGAGGTCGCCGCCCTCCGCCGAACCGCCGTGGACGCGTCTGACCGCCACGTCGCGGAAACGAGAGTCGACGAGCGATGTTGAATCAGCCCCGATTGAATCAAGATGTGAAGCGGTTGAATCATCGCCCCATGCGATCGTGACAAGCACCTGATCCTGCTTGGCAATCTCGGCCTTTGCCCGCAGCCGGTAGAGCATCAGCCGGCGTACGAAATCGTCGGCAATGTCGGCCCGGCACTCCAGTCGGAAGCCGTCCTCACCGGCGCGCGAGACCAGAAAATCGAACAGGATCTTGCCTTGCGGCGAAAGCAGCGCGCCCGGCTTTGCCTCGCCCGGGCCGAGCGCATCGAGATCGGTGGTGAGGATGTTTTGCAGGAAATGCTCGGCATCCGGGCCTGACACGGAAATGAGCGCGCGGTCTTTCAGCGGGGCAAAGGGCATGAGCGGCCTGATCTTGCAAAACGTTCGGTCATTACGTAAGCCGGCCACACTCCCCCCGCAAGAGATTGGACCTGTCCATGGCAACCACCTTCGATCTCATCCTGACAGGTGGCACGGTTGTCAACCATGACGGCGAAGGCCGGCGCGACGTCGGCGTGAAGGCCGGACGCATTGCCGCAATCGGCGATCTCGGCCAGGCATCGGCCGGCGAGACCGTCGACTGCAAGGGCCTGCACATCCTGCCCGGCGTCGTCGACAGCCAAGTGCATTTCCGTGAGCCGGGGCTGGAGCACAAGGAAGATCTGGAGACCGGCTCCCGCTCCGCCGTGCTCGGCGGCGTCACCGCCGTCTTCGAGATGCCCAACACCAATCCGCTGACCACCAGCGCGGCCGCCCTTGCCGACAAGGTGCGGCGCGCCACGAACCGCATGCATTGCGACTTCGCCTTCTGGGTCGGCGGCACGCGCGACAATGCCGGCGATGTCGGCGAGTTGGAGCGGCTGCCGGGCGCTGCCGGCATAAAAGTGTTCATGGGCTCGTCCACCGGCGACCTGCTGGTCGAGGATGACGAAGGCGTCGCTTCCATCCTGCGCAACACGCACCGCCGCGCCGCCTTCCATTCTGAGGACGAGTTCCGCCTGCGCGAGCGGCTTGGGCTCCGCGTCGAGGGCGATCCCTCGTCCCATCCGGTCTGGCGCGACGAGATCGCGGCACTGCGCTGCACCGAGCGCCTGGTGCGCATCGCAAGGCAGGCGCGCGCCCGCATCCACGTGCTGCACATCTCGACGGCCGAGGAAATCCTCTTCCTTGAGCAGCACAAGGATGTCGCCACCTGCGAGGCGACGCCGCATCATCTGACGCTCTCGGCCGACGACTATGCGCGGCTCGGCACGCTGATCCAGATGAACCCGCCGGTGCGGGCGCCGCGCCACCGCGACGGCGTCTGGCACGGCATCGCGCAAGGCATCGTCGACGTGCTGGGCTCCGATCATGCGCCGCACACGCTCGCCGAGAAGGCAAAGCCCTATCCGGCCTCGCCGTCAGGCATGACCGGCGTGCAGACGCTGGTGCCGATCATGCTCGATCACGTCAATGCCGGCCGGCTCACCCTGCAGCGCTTCGTCGACCTCTCCAGCCACGGCCCACAGCGCATTTTCGGCATGGCGCGGAAGGGCCGCATCGCCGCCGGCTACGACGCCGATTTCACCGTCGTGGACATGAAGCGCCGCGAGACCATCACCAATGCGCAGGCGGGTTCGAAGGCCGGCTGGACGCCCTATGACGGCAAGCCGGTCACCGGCTGGCCGGTTGGCACCATCGTGCGCGGCACGCGCGTCATGTGGGAGGGCGAAATCGTCACGCCCAGCCAGGGAAGGGCGGTGGAGTTCTCCGAGGCGCTGCCGGCCTAGCCAGAGCAATTCCAGGGAACGTGTGAGGCGGTTTTCCGTCCGCGATTGCGCCAAAACAACAGCCTTCAATCCCCGGCGACGAAGAACAGCCACTGGCCGGACGGGGTGATGCCGACGCGGTAGAAGATGTAGGCGCCGAACTGCTTCATGTCGTCATAGTCGCTGGCGGTGACCAGCTTGAACAGCTCGACCCGTTGCCTGGGGTCGAGCTTGTCGAGCGGTAGCGCGAAGAAATACGGCCAGACATAGAGTTCCTGCGGCGTGCCGGTGTCGACATGGACATAGCCGGCGCTGAGCACCTCTTCCAGAATGGCGAGGATCTCCTGGCCGTCGCCGTCGCCCGAGAGCCCCTTGAGGAAAGTGACCGGGTCGCCGTCGATGTCGCCGAGCGACAACTGCGTCATGGATTCGCCCGAGCCGATCAGCGGCCGAATTTTCTCGATGTCGCCGCTCTTGCAGGCCTCGATAATCAGGCCGTGCATGCGCTTGACCGGTTCGGGAAGCTTGTCGAGGTCGTAGACGACCGGTGGCGGCGGCGCATCTGGATCGGAGCGCGGGCTGGTGACGCCGCCGCTGCCGGCTGGCGCCTCGGGCTCGGTCTTGTCCGTGTCGTCGGCCGGCTGGCCGGTGTCGGAGGGTTTGGTGCCGGGAGGGACCGGCATCGGCACGGTGGTTCCCGGAGCGGTGTCGTTACCGGCAGGCGGCGTGACCGGCGAGGGCAGGTCCCCGCGCTGGATCTCGCTCAGCGCGTAGGATGGCGTGCTGGCGAGGCAGATCGCCAGCGGAACGGCGCAGCAGGAAGCGGCAATCCAGATGCGGAGGATCAGCCCGCTTGGGCGGCCTACCAACGAAAATCTCACCCCTTGCCTCTCCATGGTTTCCGGGCTCGCTCGGTCCGGACAGCGCTTTTGAGCTGTTAAGGCACCCAGGCATGATGCAGAAATGGCGCGTCGCCGTCAAAAGGCACAAAAGCGGGCGGGCTAGTGCTTCAGCCGCTCCGGCTCGAAGACGCCGGAAAGTACCTTTTCCCGCATGCGGTCGAGCAGGGCCAGCGCGGAGGTCTCGCCATTGGCGCGCAGCATCTCGCCGAAAGCGGTCTCGAGGGCGGCTTCGGCGATGATTTCGGGCTCGATGCCGGCCGACAAGCCTTCAGCCCAGGCTTCGCTGTGGCTTTCGACGGCGGTCAGGCGCTTTTCTTCCCTGACCAATGCGTCGATGTCGCTGACACCATGTTCCATTGCGATGTCCACCTTCTTCAAGCGGCGATCCGGCGATGGATCGGGCTTGACCTGTCCGTTCTCCGCAGCCTTCAATAAGCCATTGTAAATACGACATTTTTACGGTCGCTATCTACATTTCGAGCAAGGCTGCGCTCAATCCGTGCCGAGCTTAGCCGATTAGGCGGGCTTGCGGCATCAAAACCTTCAGTTTGAGTTAATTCCGCATTCGTGCGCTAACGTTTCATTAACATTGTTGCACAAGCGCAACACCATGATTGCACCAAGGCGCAGTCTGACACAATAAGCCAGCTCACATTGGCGGTGATTATTGTGGAATGTGTGCATAACGCGGCAGTCGCGACCGTTGTCGCCCGTCAATTCCCATAGCGGGAAGCGATGTCGCGCGACAGCGTCTCGCCTTCCTTCATGTAGCGGGCAATGGCCTCGGTGGCCGAGGGCGTGCACCGCGTGTAGGTGCCGCTGAAGGAGCGGTAGCCGCGGTTGAAGGAGGCGATGAAGCGGGCGCGCCGGTCGGGATCGGGGTTTTCCGATTCGAGCAGCTTTTCCATCTCGACCCGCCACTGGTTGCCTTTCTCGCCGCACAGATTGCGCAGGAAATGCAGCGAGCCCAGCACCTCGGCGAGCCGCATCAGCCCTGGCTCGAACGGCGCCTCGGCGGCCGGCGCCGGCAACACCGTGACCGCCATGCTGACGGCGAGGCACGCGGCGAGGAGAGGCGAGGCGCGGGTCATCAGGGCCTTGGCGTGAGAGAGCTAAGTCTTTGTGACGAAACATTTTGTCGCCTGCAAGGCGATTTATGAGAGTTGCCGCCCGTTGTCTTGCGCAGACCCTAGCAATTCCTCGGCCACCTCGAGCACATCGCCCGCCAGCGGCATCTCCGCCATTTCCGCAAGCGTATAGAAGGCCGCCGTCTCGGCATCGTCGCTGGCCATCGGCTCGCCGCCGGCATAGGCCGCGCCGAACACCGTCAGCAGATAGTCGACGGCGTGGTTCTCGCTGCTCCCGTCGATATGGATGGCGCGCAGCGGGCGGTAGTCCTTGGCCTCGAGCCCGGTTTCCTCCTCGAGCTCACGCGCCGCCGCTTCTTCCAGCGTCTCGCCCGGCTCCACCTTGCCGCCCGGATAGGCGTAGAGCCCTTGCGAGGGCGCGCGCGCCCGCTTGACCAGCAGCACCGACCTGCCGCGCACGACCGCGACGGAGACGGCGGGAATTGTCCTGCGTGGTTCCATGCGTTTCTGCAGCCTGTTGTGGACCGACCGGCCGGATCCAGCTTTAGCGGTTGCGGCGTGGCTGTTCCATCGCCACTTTCACGGGAACTCAAATCGACGAGCCGAATTCATGTGCGGACGCTTTGCCCTGACCGCTACACCGGTCCAGACCGCCGCCTATCTCGGCCTGGCGGAGCTGGAGGCGTTTCCGCCCCGCTACAACATCGCCCCCACACAGCCCGTGTTGATGATCCTTGCCGGTCCGCCGCGCGCGCCGGGCTCCAACCTGCCGGACCGTCAGGAGATGCTGGTGCGCTGGGGCCTGATCCCGGCCTGGGTCAAGGATACCAGGGAATTTCCGCTGCTCTTCAACGCCCGCTCGGAGGGCGTGCTGGAAAAGGCCTCGTTCAAGACCGCCATGCGCCATCGCCGCGCTCTTGTGCCGGCCTCCGGCTTCTATGAATGGCAGCAGTCCGGCGGCGCCAAGGGCCAGCCCTACTGGATCCGGCCGAAACGCGGCGGCGTAATCGCCTTCGCCGGGCTGATCGACACCTACGCCGAGCCGGGCGGCTCCGAAATGGATACCGGCGCTATCCTGACGACGCGCGCCGACGCCGGCATCGCCCATGTCCACGACCGCATGCCGGTGGTGATCGAGGAGCGCGACTTCGCCCGCTGGCTGGATTGCCGCACGCAGGAGCCGCGCGACGTGCTCGATCTCCTCAAGCCCGCAGAGCCCGATTTCTTCGAGGCCATTCCGGTTTCCGACCTTGTCAACAGGGTCGCCAACACCGGGCCAGAGATTCAGGAGCGGGGCATCGTCGGGCCAGAACCCGAGAAGGTCAGGCGCCAGAAACCCGGCGCGGACGAAAACCAGATGACCCTGTTTTAGCGAGGCGCGCTCTTGTCGTCGGCCTCAATTCCAGGGCGCGTATCGGCGCCCTTATCGCCGGCTGTTGCGCCGGTCGTGCCGTTTCAGGCGGCGCGCGGCGAAACGATCTTCTGCGCCGGCTTCTTCTTCTTCGCGGTATGCAGAAGGGCTGCGACGATGGCCGCCGGGCCAATCGCGCGGTAGTGCTTGGTGAGCGGCTGTTGCGGCGGTCGGCTCTGTTCCTGCTTGCTTCGTGACATTGTTCTCTTCCCTGGTAACGTTTTCGTGTCCCGCGTTTGCCGGTCGATTCGGACCAAATCGTGACACCCGGCTGGTCTAGCCGGCGAATGTTTCATCACTGTGCCGACATGTTTAATAAAATGTTTCGCCCCGTCTTTACCTGTGATCCATCGACATCTTTCGCGAGTTGAGCGGCTTGACGGCAACACCTGGTGGCGCGATAAAGCCGCCCATGAAAACGTCTTTCGCCATTTGTGGCATTTGCATTATTGACTAGCCTCGCGCTGGTCCGGACGTTTTCGCCTTATCTTCCCCCAGATTGGACAAACGCCCCGGCCAGCAGGCTGGAGTCCGCTTTGCGCTTCGGCGCAACGTGGGTTTGCGAGTAACCGACCGGGAAGGCACGCATGTCTGACGCATCGAAGGGCCTCAGCTTCTACAACACGCTAACGCGGGCGAAGGAGCGTTTCGTTCCGATCGATCCGCAAAATGTGCGCATGTATGTCTGTGGTCCGACCGTCTATGACTTCGCCCATATCGGCAACGCCAGGCCGGCGATCGTCTTCGACGTGCTGTTCCGTTTGCTGCGCCAACTCTACGGCGAAAGCCGCGTCACGTATGTGCGCAACATCACGGACGTCGACGACAAGATCAACGCCAGGGCGCTTCGCGATTTCGGCGCGGAGATCGAAGCCGGAAAACTCTCGCTCAACGATGCGATCCGCAAGGTCACCGAAAAGACCGCCGACCAGTATCACAGGGACGTCGCTGCGCTCGGCTGCCTGGAGCCGACTTTCGAGCCGCGCGCCACCGAATTCGTTGCGCCGCGCGCGGACGGCAAGGCCGACATGCTGTCGCTGATCCGGCAGTTGATCGAGCGCGGCCACGCCTATGCCGCCGGCGGCGAGGTACTGTTCGACACCGCCTCGATGCCGGACTATGGCGAGCTCTCGAAACGCAATCTCGACGAGCAGCAGGCCGGCGCCCGCATCGCCGTCGACGAGCATAAGAAGAACGCCGGCGATTTCGTATTATGGAAACTCTCGAGCCCGGAAGAACCGGGCTGGGAGAGCCCGTGGGGCAGGGGCCGGCCTGGCTGGCACATCGAATGCTCGGCGATGTCGGCCGCCTATCTCGGCGAGGTCTTCGACATCCATGGCGGCGGGCTCGACCTGATCTTCCCGCACCACGAGAACGAGATCGCGCAGTCGCGCTGCGCCCACGGCACCAGGGTCATGGCCAATGTGTGGATGCACAATGGCTTCCTGCAGGTCGAGGGCCAGAAGATGTCGAAGAGCCTCGGCAATTTCTATTCCATCCACGAGCTCTTGGAGACCAACACCTTCGGCGGCCGCAGCTGGCCGGGCGAGGTGCTGAGGCTGGCGATGCTGATGACGCATTACCGCGAGCCGATCGACTTCTCCGTGCGCAAGCTGGAGGAGGCGGAAAACACGCTGCGCAAATGGAAGCGCGCGGCGGACCTTGCGCCGGAGGGAGCGAAGGATCTGCCGGCCGATGTGGTGGAAGCACTGGCCGACGACCTCGCCACTTACGCCGCCTTCCAGCGGCTGACGCAGCTTGCCGGCGAGGCGATCGAGTTCAGCGGCGCCGGTGACAATGCTGCCGCCGCTTCGCTGAAGGCCGCGCTTGCCTTCCTCGGCTTCGACGTCGGCGCTGCCAAGGTGGACGAGGCCGCGATCGCCAAGGCGATCGCCGGGCGTTTGGCGCTGATCGCAGCCAAGAACTGGGCCGAAGCCGACCGCGTGCGCGAAGAGCTTCTGGCGCAGGGCGTGCAACTGAAGGACGGCAAGGATCCTGTCACCGGCCAGCGCGTGACCACGTGGGAGGTCAGGCGGTGAGGGTGGTGCGGGACATCGTTGCAAGGCTGGCTGAGGCGCCGGCGACGGCCGATCTCCCCCCTTGCGGGGGAGATGTCCGGCAGGACAGAGGGGGGTGTGAAGGAACGCCATCGTATCAGCTTGCCGTAGGTGACAGCGTACCTCTTCTGAAAGTCGAGCGCTCCCCAGTTGCCACGCTGGCGGGACAGCACCCCCCTCTGTCCTGCCGGACATCTCCCCCGCAAGGGGGGAGATTAGCTCTCGCTCGCGGTTTCGCTAATCTCCGGCGTGAGCTTGCCTAGCCATGGGTCACGACCTCGTTCCATCCCGTCAGCGCAAAAACGCCAAGTCGATGCGGCGCGCGATGACCGATGCAGAGTTGAAGCTTTGGAACGAGTTGCGCGCTCACCGGCTCATGGGCATGAGCTTTCGGCGACAGGTGCCGATAGGGCCTTACATCGTTGACTTCGCGTGCTCGGCGCACCGTATCATCGTAGAGGTGGATGGCAGTCAGCATGCCGACGCAGAGCACTTACGGCATGACGAGGCTCGAAGCGCTTACCTAGGTGCCAGCGGCTGGACCATCCTGCGCTTCTGGAACGACGACGTCATCCGCGATATCGACAATGTCTGCCAGCACATCGTCATCGTGGCCGGGTTGGCCGATGCGCCCGCGCCACCAACGAAGGAGCTCGTCATATGATCGACCATCTCGGCATCACCGCTTCCGATTTCGACGCATCGAAAGCCTTCTACGACAAGGCGATGGCGCCGCTGGGCGCCTCGCTGCTCTACATGGTGCCGGAAGAATATACCGGCGGCGCCAAGGTCGGCGGTTATGGCCGCGACCGGCCGGTGTTCTGGGTGACCGGCGGCAAGGAGAAGCCGAGAGACCGCCAGCACGTCGCCTTCACCGCGCGCAACCGCGCCGAGGTGGACGCCTTCCATGCCGCGGCGCTTGCCGCCGGCGGCAGGGACAATGGCCGGCCCGGCCTGCGCCCGCACTATCACCCCAACTACTACGGCGCCTTCGTCTTCGATCCCGACGGCAACAATGTTGAGGCGGTCTGCCATGACCCGGAGTGAGCCCATCAATCGGACCATGAATCGGCCCATGACTGGGAGTGAGCCATGAGCCTCGACAACCGGCCGGTCTATACGGGCGGCTGCCAGTGCGGAGCGGTGCGCTTCCGCGTCGAGGGCACGCTCGGCGATGCCTCGGTCTGCCATTGCCGCATGTGCCAGAAGGCGAGTGGCAATTTCTATCTGCCGCTGGTTTCGGTGCGTGGCGCCAGGCTCGACTGGACGCGCGGCGAGCCGAAGCGCTTCCGCTCGTCCAGCGCCGCATGGCGCGGCTTCTGCGCCGAATGCGGCACGCCGCTGACCTTCGAGGCGCCGGACGGCGTGGCGCTGGCGATCGCCGCCTTCGACGATCCGACCGGCATCGCGCCGACGATCCAATGGGGCGTCGAGGCGAAGCTGCCCTATGTCGACAGCATTCCAAAGCTGCCGTCCGAGGCCACGATGGCCGATATTTCGTCCGCGCCCTATCTCGCCGAGCTCGTCTCCTACCAGCATCCCGACCACGACACCGACCAATGGCCGCCGGAGGAAAGACCATGACCGACCAGGTTCGAACAGGCGGCTGCCAGTGCGGCGCCGTGCGCTTCCGCATCAGGGGCAAGCTTGGCCGCCCGTCCATCTGCCACTGCCGCATGTGCCAAAAGCAATTCGGCAATTTCTTCGGCGCGCTGGTGACGGTGCCGAAGGACGGCGTCGAATGGACGCATGAGGAGCCGAGTTATTTCCAGTCCTCGGTCAACATCGATCGCGGTTTCTGCCGCCGCTGCGGCACGCCGCTGACCTACCGCCAGCCGGGCGCGCTGGAGATCGCCATCGGCGCCTTCGACGACCGCTCGGACCTCGCGCCACAGATCCAGGTCAACTACGCAGCTCGCTTGCCCTGGGTGGAGAAGATCTTCGAGGCGCCGATCCACGACGACCCCGACTACTATCGAAGGCAGGAGCAGATCATCTCCTTCCAGCATCCCGACCACGAGACGGCCAACTGGCCGCAGCAGGGCCTGAAACTATGACCATCCACGCCAGTTCCTTGCGTAGCCTCTATCCGGAGATCGAGCCGTTCGAGACCGGCATGCTCGATGTCGGCGACGGCCATACCGTTTATTGGGAGCGCTGCGGCACCAAGGGCGCGAAGCCCGCCGTGTTCCTGCATGGCGGCCCGGGCGGCACGATCTCGCCGAAACACCGTCGGCTGTTCGACCCGAAACTCTACGACGTCATCCTGTTCGACCAGCGCGGCTGCGGGAAGTCCACGCCCAACGCTTCGCTTGAAGCCAACACGACATGGCATCTGGTCGCCGACATCGAGCGGCTGCGCGAGATGGCGGGCTTCGACAAATGGCTGGTGTTCGGCGGCTCGTGGGGCTCGACGCTGGCGCTTGCCTATTCCGAGACGCATCCGGAGCGCGTCAGCGAGCTCGTCGTGCGCGGCATCTACACGCTCACTCGCGCCGAGCTGGAATGGTACTATCAGTTCGGCGTCTCGGAGATGTTCCCCGACAAGTGGGAGCGGTTTCTCGCGCCGATTCCGGAGGCCGAGCGCGGCGACATGATGGCCGCCTACCGCAAGCGGCTGGTGGGCACGGACTGCAAGGCTCAAGTCGAGGCCGCCCTTGCCTGGAGTCTCTGGGAAGGCGAGACGATCACGCTCTTGCCGGAGCCTGAAACCAGCACGCCCTTCGGCCAGGACGACTACGCGGTTGCGTTTGCCCGCATCGAGAACCATTATTTCGTCCATGCCGGCTGGCTGGAGGAAGGTCAGCTGCTGCGCGACGCCTGGAAGCTGAAGGACATCCCTGGCACCATCGTCCACGGCCGCTACGACATGCCGTGCCCGGCACGCTATGCCTGGGCCCTGCACAAGGCCTGGCCGAAGGCCGATTTCCACCTGATCGAGGGCGCCGGCCATGCCTATTCGGAGCCCAGGATCCTGGATCGGCTGATCCGCGCGACGGATGGGTTTGCGGGGAAATAGTGATGCACGTTCGTGCTCCACGGTGAAGGAGCGCGGCATTTCGAGCGACTGTCATGACAAAGCAACGCCTCTACCTCTTCGACACCACGCTTCGCGACGGTCAGCAGACGCCGGGCATCGACTTTTCCGTCGAGGACAAGATCGCGATCGCCAAGCTGCTCGACGAGTTCGGCGTCGACTATGTCGAGGGCGGCTATCCCGGCGCCAATCCGACCGACACCGCCTTCTTCCAGAACAAGCGCACCGCAAGGGCCAGCTTCGTCGCCTTCGGCATGACCAAGCGGGCAGGGGTCTCGGCCTCCAATGACCCGGGGCTTGCGGCCCTTGTGCAGTCGAAGTCCGACGCCATCTGCTTCGTCGCCAAGAGCTGGGACTATCATGTGCGCGTCGCGCTCGGCTGTACCAACGAGGAGAACCTGGAGTCGATCAAGACCTCGGTCGAGACTGCGGTGGCCGCCGGCAAGGAGGCGATGGTCGACTGCGAGCACTTCTTCGACGGCTTCAAGGCTAATCCGGACTATGCGCTGGCCTGCGCCAGGACCGCCTATGACGCTGGCGCGCGCTGGGTGGTGCTGTGCGACACCAATGGCGGCACGCAGCCTTCGGAAGTGCGTGCCATCGTCGAGAAGGTCATCGCTGGCGGCATCCCGGGCGACCATCTCGGGATCCATGCGCATGACGACACCGGCCAGGCGGTGGCGAATTCACTCGCCGCCGTCGAGGCCGGCGTGCGCCAGGTCCAAGGCACGCTGAACGGCATCGGCGAGCGCTGCGGCAACGCCAATCTGATCTCGATCGTGCCTACGCTTTCGCTGAAGCCTGCCTTCGCCGATCGCTTCGAGACCGGCATTTCGGCCGAGGCGCTGACCGGAATCTCGCGGCTCTCCCGCGCCTTCGACGAACTCTTGAACCGCGCGCCGGAAGCCCAGGCGCCCTATGTCGGCTCCTCGGCGTTTGCCACCAAGGCCGGCATCCATGCCTCGGCTTTAGCCAAGGAGCCGGCGACCTACGAGCATGTGCCGCCGGAGGCCGTCGGCAATCGCCGCCGCGTCATGGTCTCCGACCAGGGCGGCAAGGCGAATTTCCTCGCCGAATTGAAGCGGCGCGGCATCGAAGTGCCGAGGGACGATCGCCGGCTCGACGCGCTGATCGCCGTGGTCAAGGAACGCGAGGCCGAAGGCTACGCCTATGAGGGCGCCGACGCGTCTTTCGAGCTCCTGGCGCGCAAGATGCTGCACGGCCTGCCGGAGTTCTTCAACGTCACCTCCTTCCGCTGCATGGTCGAGCGCCGCTTCGATGCCAACGGCAATCTGAAGACGGTGTCCGAGGCGATCGTGAAGGTGATGGTCGACGGCGAGGAGAAGATGTCGGTGGCCGAAGGTCACGGCCCGGTCAATGCGCTCGACATCGCGCTGCGCAAGGATCTCGGCAAGTACCAGAGCGAGATCGTCGATCTCGAGCTCGCCGACTTCAAGGTCCGTATCCTCAACGGCGGCACCGAGGCCATCACCCGCGTTCTCATCGAATCGCACGATTCCACCGGTGCCCGCTGGTGGACGGTCGGCGTTTCGGAAAACATCATCGACGCCTCTTTCCAGGCGCTGATGGATTCGATCATCTACAAGCTGATGAAGAACCGCGAGATGGCGGGATTGGTGGCGGCGGAGTAGACGCGTGGGCTTTTCGATAAGCTGGTTTGGCTTTCGCGGTTACGAGATTAAGGACGCGGCGGCCCTGTTCGGCAGGGACGTCGGCGAATCGTCGGAAGATTTCGATGCTCCCATAAGCGCTTATCGAAGCGACAAGAACTGGGCGATCATCATCCTCGGCTACTGCAGCTTTCCCAACCCTCCAGACAGCTATTTGTCTGCGTTTTCGCAAGGCAGGGAAATGGTCGTCGTGCATATAGAAGAACAGACGATGTTTGCTCGCGCCGAGCTCTGGAGCTCCGGAAAGAATATCTGGAGGGTTTGGCACAGGGGCGACAAAGACGTCAGGGAAATTCACATCACGGGCGATCTTCAGCCTCCTTTGAATCCTCGAGGCAGCAGGCATTTTCAAAACAGGACAAGGAAAGTGATGTCGATTATGTCTTCGACATTCCTCTCGATCTGGCGGCGGAGTTGACGGGCTTCAGGCATGACGAGGAGCACCCGACAGGGTCTTCTTCGAGCTTGTCGAAAAACCCGCCCAGCAATGAGCAGGCACCGCTGTCGACGGCAACTGGAGCGAAGTCAACCGCTTGAACCATCACCAAAAGTCGATTGATCCATCATAATTTTGTGATGGTCTTGGACGATGCGCTGGGCCATAGCGTTGGGCCATGGTCACCACAACAGCCGATCTCGATCAAGACGCCAGGGCCCGCCGAGGGTTCCTGCTGGCGCTGGGCGCCTATTTCCTTCGGGGGCTCTTGCCCTTCTACATGAAGGCGGTGGCGCATCTGCCGCTCGCCGAGGTGATCGCCAACCGCGTCGTCTGGTCGGTGCCGATCGCAGCTTGCGTGCTGGTCTGGGCCGGCCGCACCGCCGATTTCAAGGTGGCGATTCGCTCGCCTCGCTCGATCGCCATGGCGGCGCTGACGGCGGTGCTGATCTCGGTCAACTGGGGCATCTATGTCTGGGCGATCTCGGTCGGCCGCACCGTCGAGACGGCACTGGGCTACTACATCAATCCGCTGGTGGTTATCGTCGTCGGGGCGGTGTTGCTCGGCGAGCGGCTCGACCGCTTGCAGATTGTCGCGGTGGCGCTGGCCGCGATCGCTGTGACGGTGCTCACCGTCGAGGCCGGCAAGCTGCCCTGGGTGTCGCTGGCGCTCGCCTTCTCCTTCGCCGCCTACGGCTTCTTCCGCAAGACCCTGCCGATCGGCCCGAGCCAGGGCTTTCTGCTCGAAGTGCTTTTGCTCTCGGTGCCGGCGCTCGGCTACATCGCCTATCTGATCGCCACCGGCCAGGACCATTTCGTCTCCAGCACCGCCACGGACACCGCGCTGCTGATCGGCTGCGGCCCGATCACCGCGGTGCCGCTGCTGCTCTTTGCTTTCGGCGCGAGGTTGCTGCGCCTCTCCACCATCGGCATCATGCAGTATATCGCGCCGACCATGGTGTTCCTGATCGCCGTGCTGATCTTCGACGAGCCGTTCGGCACCACCCAGGCGATCGCCTTCGCGCTGATCTGGACGGCGCTGGCCATGTACAGCTGGTCGATGTTCAAGGGCCGCGAGGTCCGGCAGCCGGCATCCTCGACAAGGTAAGCAAGAAGGGTGAGACGGTTTTCCGTCCGCATTATACGCGAAGGGGTGCCTGATGTACGTTCTGCACATTGGCAACAAGAACTATTCGTCCTGGTCGCTGCGGCCGTGGGTGCTGATGCGCACCCTCGACATTCCCTTCGAGGAGCGGCTGACGCCGTTCCCGGCCGGATCGAGTTTCAGCCTCTTCCGGTCGTTCTCGCCGAACGGCCGCGTGCCCTGCCTGATCGACGACGGCTGGGCGGTTTGGGATTCGCTCGCCATCGCGGAGTATCTGGCCGAGCGTCATCAGGGCGTATGGCCGGCGGACGCCAGGGCGCGCGCCTGGGCGCGTTCGGCCGCCGCCGAGATGCATTCGAGTTTCATCGCCTTGCGCAACGACTGCCCGATGAGCTGCGGCGTCCGCGTCGAGCCGTTCCCGATGTCCGATGATCTGAAGCACGATCTCTTCCGCCTCGGCGACCTCTGGAATGATGGCCTCGCCCGTTTCGGCGGACCGTTCCTGGCCGGCGACCGCTTCACCGCAGTCGATGCCTTCTTTGCCCCGGTGGCCTTCCGGGTGCAGTCCTATGGCTTGACGTTCGAGGGCGCCGCCGCTGCCTACCCAGAGCGGCTGCTCGATCTCCCGGCCATGCGCGAATGGTACGAGGCCGGCCTCGCCGAGACATGGCGCGAGCCCGGCCATGAGGCGGAAGTCCACGCCGCCGGCACTCTCGTCGAGGATCTGCGCGCAGGCGCGTGAAACGCTCTAAGTATTTGTTTTTACGCAATTCCGGACGGCTCTAAACCCGCCCGAGTCGCCGCACGATCATATAGACGACGCCGGCGATCGCGATCGATATCGCCGTCACCACCCAGAAACCCAGCGGCGTGTCGACCAGCGGCAACCCGCCGACATTCATGCCGAACAGGCCCGAGATGATGGTCATCGGCAACAGCACCGCCGTCATCACGGAGAGGATGTAGAGCAGCTGGTTCGATTGTTCGGTCAGCTTCGCCATCAGCTCGTCCTGCAGGAGGCGAGTGCGCGCCTGCAACTGCTCGCCGTCGTGATGCAGCGTGTGCGCCCGGTGCGAGAGGCGCGTGGCCATGTCGTTGATCGGGTCCGGCAGGTCGTCACGATGCGAATGGTCGAGATGGCGGAAGAGGTTGGTGAGCGTCGCCATCTGGCGGTGGATGATCACCAGGTGCCGGCGCGCGTCGACCAACGCCTGCCGCTCGCTGTGCCATGCGTCGCAGACGATGCGATCCTCGATGCCGTCCAGCGTGCCGCCCATCTTGTCGAGCTCGCCGGCCATGCCGTCGAGCGACTGGCCCATCACCGCCTCGATCAATTCGGCCGGTGAGCGGAATTTGCGCGCGCCGCTCTCGACCAGCTTGCGGATCTTGTCGACCGACTCCAACGGCTGCTTGCGAGCCCCGACCAGCATCGTCTCGTTGAAGGCGAAGCGGAAATGGGTGAGCCCGCGCGCCTCGGCGAAGTCGTGCCTAAGGTCGGGCAGATCGCCGTAGAGGAAGCCGTCCTCGAAATCGATGTGGCAGCCGTGGCTGGGAGACAGGAAGGCTTCGCGCACCAGCGTCGGCAGCGCCTGCTCGGTGCCGATTTCCTTGCGCGCGCGCATGTCCGTGATCTGGTAGCTGCGCCACGTCCAGCACGCCTCGGCCGGGTCCTTGGTGCGCAAGCCCTCGGCGGTGAAATGATAGATGAAGAACAGGCCGTGCTCGTCCGGCAAATAGGGCGACAGGTCGGTGCCTTCGTCGGGAACAGCGATGTTCATGGCGGCTTCGCCGGCTCTTGATGCGGAAGGGGTCGCGGTGGCGGCCAGGCGCCGTTTCTAACATGAGCGATCTCGCCGCGTGTGACAGTTCGATGACGGCCGGACGCAGACCCAGCCGCCGCGTCTTCGCGGCCAGAAAGGCAATTGTGGAGGCGTTTCGCTTACCCGGCTGCCAGCCATTTGCGGGACTGGGCGAAGGTCCTGAAGGATTTCGCGTCCATCGGACGGCCGAAGGCATATCCCTGCAGGATGTCGCAGCCAAGCTCCTTCAGGATGCGCGCATGTTCCATCGTCTCGACGCCTTCGGCGACGACCTCTATACCGAGCGACTTGCCGATCTCGATGATAGAGGATACCAGCCGCCGCTGCGCCCCGGAGCCGATGATCGGCGTGACAAGCTGGCGGTCGATCTTGAGGCGACGAGGCTGCAGCTTGAGCAGGCTGACGACCGACGCATAGCCCGTGCCGAAATCGTCGATCTCGATGTCGATCCCGAGCTCCTTGATATGTTCGATATTCCAGGCGACGAGATCGTCGTTCTCATCGAGGAAGATGGACTCCACCAGCTCGAACGACACGGTTCCTTGCTTGATCGCGAGCTTGCGCAGGCCGTTGATGAGATCCTTGTCCTCCAGGCGCCTCGCGGAGACATTGACCGACACGCGCGGGATGGTGAGCCCGTCAGTCGACCAGCGCTCGAAATTCTCCAGCGCCTGCTCCAGGACCGTGCGGTCGATCAGCGACACGACGTTCAGTTCCTCGGCCACATTGAGGAAGATGTCGGGGGCGAGGATGCCGCGCCGCGGATGCCGCCACCGCGACAGCGCCTCGACGCCGACGATCTCCAGCGTCTCGGCGTCGAACTGCGGCTGGTAATAAGCGACGAACTCGTTGCGCTCCAGCCCGCCGAGTATCTCGTCGGCGGTCTGCTTGGTCCGGACGATCTCGCTCTGGAGCTCCTCGTTGAAGAATTCGTAGCGGTTACGGCCGCGGCTCTTGGCCCGGTAGAGCGCAAGATCGGCGTTGATGAGCACTTGCTTCGCGTCGACGCCGCTATTGGCTGCAATGCCGATTGTGACCCCGAACCTGCATTGGTGACCTTGGTAGTCGACGGGCTGGCGCATCTCCTCGATGATACGGTCGGCAAGCGCCGCGAGTTCGTCGTCGTCACGCCCGTGGCTCACGACCACGAATTCGTCGCCGCCGATACGCGCTACGAAATCGGTTGCACCGGCTTCGGCCTTGATGACCTTGGAGGCATGCATCAGCATGGCGTCGCCCGCCGCGTGGCCGAGCGTGTCGTTGATGTGCTTGAAGCGGTCGAGGTCGAGATGCAGAAGCGCCGTCCGGCCGTCGACTGTGCCGCCTTCGGCGAGCATCTCGTCGAGATAGCGGCGATTGGGCAGGCCGGTTAGCGAATCATGCAGCGCGACGTGTTCGATGCGCGCCTTCGCCGCTTCCAGCTCGACATTCTTCGATTCCGACAGCTGGCGTTCCCGCATCAGGTTCTCGTTGAGGAGCACGTCGCTGGTCACATCCCATTCGGCGCCGACCATCTTGGGCGTGCCACCGATATCCTGCAGGAAGGTTGCTCGCGCGCGCACATGACGGGTCGTGCCGTCGGGCAACAGAAGCCGGTACTGCGAGGAATAGCGGCCCTTGGTCGCGGCGGCGGTGTCGAAATCACGTCTCGCCCGTTCAAGATCGTCGGGGTGGATGGTTCGTTCCCAATCGTGATAGGCGCGCGTCTCGCCGTCCGCCGGTTTGCCGTAGATCTCGTTGACGCGATCGTCCCATACCAGCTGGTTGGTGGAGAGGTCATGCTCCCACACGCCGATGCCGGATGCGTCGAGTGCAAGCTCCAGCCGCTGCGAAAGCCGCCTGAGTTCGGCGTAGTTCTTCTGCCTTTCGCCGAAAAGCCAGCCGGCGACCAGGATAGGCAGCACCACCAGAGTGCCGGCCAACGCCATCGTCGCCAGCAGGAAGGCCTCGTTCTCTGGCGTGGTCGGCCACCCCCCCTTGGGCACCGCCGATATCTGCCAGGAACCTACCGGCAATCGCACCTCGGCCGTCACCGGATTGGCGTTGACGATGTTTTCGCCGCCGAAGAAGCGTTCGCCGCCGCCACCCAGCGCATCCTTGCCGATGAGCGCTACGTCGATGTCGAGACTGGGATCGGTGAGACCGCTCGCGGCATAAAGGCGATCGACGTCGATCACCGCAGAGACTATGCCCCAGAAGCGGTCGCCGCCGCCCGCCGTCGGCACGAAGATCGGAATCCGGCCGATAAAGCCGCGGCCGCCCTGGGCGAGGTTGACGGGACCGGCGAGGATCAGCGCGCGCTGGTCGCGCGCGCGAAGCGCCGCCATGCGTTGCGCCTCGTTTTTGCGGTAGTCGAGCCCTACCGCCTTCTCGTTGCCTTTTATGGGGTACATCAGCGAGATGACGAGATCGGGCGCGCCGGCAATGTTGTGCAACTGCGAATTCTGCTTGAACAGATTGGCGGCCAGCGAGGCAAATCTCTGCTGCCCCATATAAGGCTCGGTTACGATGGTCGAGGCGAGGCCCTGCACCAACTGGAGATTGCCGTTTATGTTGCCTTCCAGCTTGGCGCGAACGACGTTGACTTTGGCCAGCACGTCCGCGCGGGTCAATTGATCCGCCACTCTCCTGTTCTGCTGGTCGACGAATATGGCGCAGATCAGAAGCACGACGGCAGCGATCGCCGCCGGCAAGTTGGCGGAAGAGAAAGCGGCCTGGCTGACTCGGCCGAGATTGAGACCCTTGCTGGTCAAATCGACCCGATAACCTTTCCTGGACAATGGTCCATCGGTCGACGCTAATGGAAAGTGCTTAAATTATAACTTCCGCGTCGGGCCGAAGTTTCAGCATCTGCACTCGGATTTTCCGCATTCTGGCCAGCAAACTGAAGCCTTGCCTAACGGCGGCTTGGTTGCTGCCAAGGCTGCGTTCTTTCAGCTTTTCAAAAAATTCTGCGTCCGTCCGGGAATAAAGCCCGTGCCTTCCGGGTCTTGCTGTGTAGCGAGGCCATCCTCCCAAGGCAGCAAGCCAATGAACTTCCGTCCGCAACTCGCAGCCACTCATGGCCACTAGAGGAGACTTCTGATGTTCAACATGACACGCCGCATGGTGCTTGGATCCGCGGCGGCAGCCGCCGCCTTCGGCATTGCCGGCAAGCTGGAATTCGCGTCCGCGGCTCACGCCGACACCCCGGTCGAGCCGCTGGTCGGCTTCCATAAATACAAGGTGGGCTCGCTCGAGGTCACCGCCGTCTATGACGGCATTTGGCGCAAGCCCCACGACCCGGCCTTCATCAAGGACGTTTCCGTCGACGACACCAAGGCGGCACTCGCCAAGGCGGGGCTCACCACCGAGTTCATGCCGATCCCGCTCACCGTCGTGGTGCTCAAGATGAACGGCCGCACCATCATGATGGATGCCGGCTCCGGCGTCGGCCAGTGGCAGGCCAACGCCACGCATCTGCCGGCCAACATGAAGGCCGCCGGCATCGACTACAAGGCGATCGACGCCATCATGATCTCGCATTTCCACCCCGACCATGTCTGGGGCCTGATGGAGAAGGGCACCAACGCGCCGGTGTTTCCGAATGCGGAGCTGATCGTCAATGCCACCGAATACAATTGGTGGACCGACCCCAGCCGGCTTGCCAAGCTGCCCGAAGGCCGCAAGCCGGCGGGCAAGCGCATCGCCGAAAACTTCCCGAAGTGGAAGAACTGGAAGCTGGTGGATGACGGCACGGAAGTGGTGCCCGGCATCCGCATCATGGCGGCGCCCGGCCACACGCCCGGCCATTCCGTCTACCATGTCGATGCCGGCTCCGAGCAGTTCCTCGTCTCGGCCGACACCATGTACGTGCCGGCGCTGCTCGCGCCGCATCCCGAATGGCAGGGCGCCTACGACCAGGACGGGCCGATGGCGATCGCCACGCGGCACAAGATCGTCGACCAGGTGATCGCCGACAATGTCCGCATCTGCGGCTCACACTTCCCGTTCCCGGGCACCGGCAGCTTCGTCAAGGACGGCAACGCCTACGCCTTCACCCCAACCCAGATCTGAATCGAGTTCTGAAGACAAAGAGACAACGCCAATGAAACATGCACTTTTCGCGGTGCTCGGCGCCATTGCGGTGCTGACCGCGGCCCCGATCGCCATCGCCGTGCCGGCTTATGCCGTGGACGACATCGAAGGCGCCGACGCGCCGGACCTGACGGCCGTGAAAGCCAAGATCGACGCCAAGGACTACAAGGGCGCGCTGGCCGACCTGCGCGATCTCGCGCAGGACACCCAGCAGTCCGACGTCTACAATCTGCTCGGCTTCACGTTGCGCAAGACCGGCGACTACCAGACCTCGCTCACCTACTACACCAAGGCGCTGGAGCTTAAGCCCGACCACAAGGCGGCGCATGAATATCTCGGCGAGCTCTATGTCGAGACCGGCGATATGGCCAAGGCCAACGAGCAGCTCGCCTCGCTGCAGAAGCTCTGCCCGGCGGGCTGCGAAGAACTTTCGGACCTCAAGCAGGCCATCGATACCAAGGTGACGAAGTAGGCGCCATGCCCTGATCCTCGCTCCCCAAAGTGGGGAGAGACGGCGGCGAAGAGGCCTTTGCGAAGCAGTCGCTCGCAAAGGTCTGCGGCGCGCTGGCAAGTTGCCCACCCTGATGAGATGGCCCTCGTCAGCGACATAACTTTTCGGAGCCGACCATGACACCGATCGAACTCGCGCAAAGACTTCACGCCAGGGACGTCGTCCTGCTTGCCGGCCGCCTGCTTCTGTCGCTGACCTTCGTGCATGAAGGCCTGCAGCTCACGACGCATTTCGAGGGCGCTGAGAAAGCGATGGCCGCGCTCGGCGTCGGCACGCCGCTGCTCCTTGCCACCATCGCGCTGCAGCTCGGTGCCGGCTTATCCGTGGCGCTCGGCGTCCTGGCGCGCCTCGGCGCGGTAGCGCTCGGCCTGTTCTGCCTGATGACGGCAAGCCTCTTCCACGCAAGCTTCGCCAGCCAGAACGAGCTCCTGCATTTCGAGAAGGATCTCGCCATTGCCGGCGGCATGTTCATCCTGGCGCTCAGCGGGTCCGGCAGGCTGTCGGTGGATAGGGTGCTGTAGGGATGGCGAAGGGCAGGGCGTGCGAAGGCCCAAAGGCCGATGCCGCGCCGATCGAGCAGCATCTGTCGGTGGGCGAGTCCAGCCTACCGATCTGAGAGGGGGCGAGGCCCCGCTACAACACGCTCGTGATCCCGCCATCCACCAGCAGCGTCTGTCCCGTTACGAAGCTCGCGGCGTCGGATGCCAGGAACACGGCAGCG
Source organism: Mesorhizobium sp. M1D.F.Ca.ET.043.01.1.1 (assembly GCF_003952385.1). Classification (NCBI taxonomy): domain Bacteria; kingdom Pseudomonadati; phylum Pseudomonadota; class Alphaproteobacteria; order Hyphomicrobiales; family Phyllobacteriaceae; genus Mesorhizobium; species Mesorhizobium sp. M1D.F.Ca.ET.043.01.1.1. The sequence goes on along the minus strand of NZ_CP034444.1, from coordinate 1,024,918 downwards.
CCGGCCAGTTCCTCGACGTCGCCCCAGCGCCGCATCGGCGTGCGCCCGGTAAGCCAGCCGGAGAATGTCTCGTCGGCGACCAGCGCGGCGTTGAGCTCGGTCTTGAAATAGCCGGGCGCGATCGCGTTGACGCGCACGCCGTGCTGGCCCCATTCGCCGGCCATCGATTTGGTCAGCATGGTGATCGCTCCCTTGGTTGCAGCGTAGGGTGCGATCGAGGGGCGGGCGAGCACGCTCTGCACCGAGGAGACGTTGATGATGACGCCCTTGCGGCGCGCGATCATGCCTTTGACCACCGCCCGGCTCACCTTGAACACGCCGTCGAGGTTGGTCGCCATCAGCGCGTCCCAGTCGGCGTCGCTGAAACTCTCCAGCGGTGCCCGGCGCTGAATGCCGGCATTGTTGACCAGGATGTCGATCGGACCGGTGCCGGCCTCCGCCGCCGCAATTGCGGTATCGACCGACTGCGTGTCGGTGACGTCGATCACCGATTCTGAAATCGTGCAGCCCGCGGCGCGCAGGCGATCGCCGGCAGCTTTGAGTTCGTCCGCCTTGCGGCCGCCGAGCGTGACACGCGCGCCGGCCCCGGCAAGCGCCTGCGCGAAGGCAAGACCAAGGCCTCGGCTGGCGCCGGTGATGAAGGCATGCCTGCCCTCGAGGCCGAACAGGCGGCCGAGATAATCAGTCGAACGCAATTTTGCACCTTCATCGATTGTCGCCGGCGGGCTCACCGGCCGTCGCCAGCGTGCCGCGCGGCTCGATGAAGTGCAAGCGTCTGGCAGCATCGATCTGATGGCGCCGACTGAGCCAGACTAAAACGTGTTGGGATTCAAGTGCAGAGCTAGTGTAAATAGCCCAGCAGCCAAAGAATGAGGATGATGGGCAAAGGAATCCCGATAAGCCAAAGCAGTGCGCCTCGCAGCATGACGATCTCCACAATCTCATTATATGAGGCAACGCTAACGTGCTGGCTTGGTTCCCGGTCGGGAGTATGCTGCACTGGGCACTGGCGACGGGAGCCGATGCTCGGCTTAGGCTTCCATACCTGCCCCGTTACCCGCCATTAATTCCGGACTGCTACTTTAAGCTGTGTCTGTTGGGGCAAGGGGGTTGCCGTGGGCCAGCGCGCATTCATCTCTCTGCTCATCTTGCTTGCAGTGCTTGTCGCTTTGTCGGCGACTTCCTTTCCGGGCGCGATGATCGGCTTCCTGTTCGGGATCGCCATTGCCTTCTTCGTCGCCGGGCCGGCTCTGCTGCTCGGCAAGGTGCTGGAGCAGGCCGGCATGCCGGTGAGCGGAACGGCGGTGCTATGGGCGCTGGGCGGGCTCTACGCGGTGCTCGTTCTTGCCGCTGCCGTCCAGATTTGGCGCCGGCTTCAGCGCCAGGAGGCGGACCAGGCGCGATTGGCCGGCCTGCGGCTGGCGCTTCTAGTCGCGCTGCCTTGGATTGCCTGGCTCTCGGTGAACGCGATGCAGAACGCCTGGCCGTGAGGTCTGGGCGGCGGCTCCGTGAACTGGCAAGATGGCCTGGCTTAATGTCGCGGGCGAGGGGTGGGCGATGACTTTGCTTCAATTCGCAGTCACCGGCGAACAGGTCTCGAACGAGGAGACCGAAGAGGTCATCCGCGAGGCGGAACCGCATCGTGGCCTGGTGCGCTACCGTCCCGATGGCGGCGAGCTGTTCGTTCATACGCGCGTGAACATGGCGCTTCTGCGCGCCGCCGCTTCGCTGCCGATCCTGCTCCTGAAGCTCACCCCGCGCGCGAACGAACTGACGCCGCGCGACGCTCTGCTGTCTCCCAAGGGATCAATCCGGAATTACGCCTTCCTCGAAAAGCTTTGCGAGGATCTGGCAACCGCCGGCTGTCCTGCCTGCTACCTGGCGGAGCGGCATGGCGAGGGGCGTCGGGATTTCTATTTCACCACGGAAGACGTAGCCGGCTTTGAGCAGATAGCCCGCATGGCGGCCGAGGCGTTTGCCTTTCCGCTCATTCTCGAACAGCATTCGCTTGCAGCGGTTGCGCCGCTCATTCTTCCTGCCGAGGCGATCGGCGACCTCAACCTGGAAATCGCTCCGGATGCCCGCATCCGGCCGACACGCTTCGAGTTCTGGGGCGCGGAGCCCGCACTGAAAAAGCTGTGCGCCGAGCTCGAAAAGCGCGGCTATCGCTTCCTCAGCTTCGAGGCGTTCTCCCGTGAACTGCGGATGGCAAAGAACGTGCCGATCGATGGCGAAGGGTTTAGCGCCGTGTTGAGAGAAATCGTCCCGTTGGCAAGGTCGCTGCAATGCAGCTATTGCGGCACCGAGACCGTCGAAGGGCGCGATCAGTTCCTGCTCACCCGCCCATTGCCCGAGCGCTACGTCGGCGCGTCGCGGGTGGGCCTTTTGCGTCGCATCTTCGGTCGCTCATAGGTGTTGCCGGCCAAGCGGCAGCACCGATCTTCACGCGGTCTCAGCGCTTCGGACCGAACCCAGGATACGGGCTGAGCGGAACGATCGCCGCGATGTCCATCATGCCGGCCTCGACCAGCGGCAGCGTGGCGAGATGGCCTCGCACCTCCTTCTCGTCGGCCGCCTCGAACATCACGCCGCTGCCGGGAATGTCGCCGCGGTTCCAGACCTGCCGCACGGCGCCCTGCGCATAGAGCGTGCGCCGCTGCTCGGCCTCGCCGGGCAGCAGCGGCGCGAAATCGGCGTCGCTGAACTTCTGGGTGTTGCGGGTAAGCAGGGCAAAGAACTGCATGGCGGTCTCCTTCGTGGCCGGTTGATGTCACGAGATATCGCGCCGGCTGGTCAGACAGTCCAAGACTGATTAGGCTAAAGTTAAGACCTGACAGGACTTGGAAGATGCTCGACCTGCGCCAGATCAGATATTTCGTCGCCGTCGCCGAGGCCGGCAATGTCGGCCGCGCCGCCGAGCAGCTGCACATCTCCCAGTCGCCCTTGAGCCGGCAGATCATGCAGCTCGAGGAGCAGCTGGGCGTTGTCCTGTTCGAGCGGGCGAAGCAGCGCGTCCATCTCAACGCCGAGGGCAAGGCTTTCCTCGCCGAAGCCCGGGCGCTGCTCGCCAGCGCCGCGCGGCTGGAGGAGCTCGGCCGCAATCTTGCGACCGGCGCGGCCGGCAGCCTCGCCATCGGCTATGTCGAGGGCGCTGTGCACGCCGGTCTGGTCGCCGCCATGCTCAAGGAATTCCGCCGCGAGCGGCCGGATTTCCATCTGCAACTCAGGAGCGGCCGCACGGCAGCGCAGTTCGAAGGTCTGCGGCAGCGTGCGCTCGACCTCGGCTTCGTCTATGCGCCGGCGCCGAAGGGCGATCCGGATATCGAGAGCATGCTGGTGCGGCGCGAACAGCTGGTGCTGGCAATCCCCGACGGTGATCTGCTTGCTGATGTCCCCGACATCCGGCCGGATCATCTCGACGGCCGCGTCTGGATCACTGTCGTGCGTCAGCCCGACGACACCAATCGCGCGCAGTTCCTGGCGGCTTGTGTCGAGGCCGGCTTCGTGCCCGACATCGCCTATGAGACAGCCGACCCGCTGACCTCGCTCGGCCTGGTCAGCGCCGGCCTTGGTCTGGCGACGGTCCAGGACAGTCTGCGCGCCGCAGCGCCGCCGGGGATCGTCTTCCGCGACCTGCCGTGGTTCGGGCGCAGTGTCGCCATCCATCTCGCGTGGCGCCGCAATGATCGGAGGGCGGTGGTTGGGGATTTGAGGAAGGCGCTAGTTCCAGGCAATTCACACGTTCTGTCGGTTTGATCAGGAGGCCGGCACGACGACACGCTGGCCGGGGCCACCTTGGAATGCAGGCTCGGATACGTGTAAGGAAGGTCGTTTCGACCGATTTCAGGTTAGGCCATGAATCAGGATATCCGGCTGTTTGGGGCTATTGCAGTTCGCCCAGCCGTCCTTGCTCTCGTATCCCAGTTCGAAGCAGCGGCAGGGTTCACGGTCGCGGCAAAGTGGGAACTCAATCCGACAGTAAAGAAGCAGATTGAGGCTGGGGAACCCTTTGACCTTGTTATCACCAATCCGAACCTGGTTCGGGATCTGATATGGGGGTGGCGGCCAAGGCAGGCAGTCAACCACCCAACATTGGATCCGTGGAAGCATTCGTACATGCGTTGAAGAGCGCCAGCTCAATCGCCTATGCCAGCGAAGGAACCAGCGGGGGCTACTTCTCCGGTTTGCTGGAACGCTTGAGAATAGTGGATGAGGTGAAGCCCAAGCTTGTGGCCGTATCGGGAGGGCAGACAGCGCTTGCCGTTGGCCGCGGCGAAGCAGAGTTGGGGGTCGTTCCCGTGACTTCGATTATCGCAGCCGCTCCTGAGGTCATGCTTGTCGGTCAGTTCCCGGCAGAACTTCAAAGTTATATCGACTTTGCCATTGGCATCGGCGCCGATTCAAAACATTCGGAAGCTGCCAGGCAGCTATCGGAATTTCTGATGTCGGCAGCCGTTGACGACATATTGGCGGCAAAGGGCGTCGAGCGCCGCTGAACGCGCCCTACATCTTGTCGATCACCGCCTGCATACCCTCCGTCGGCGCGTCGACAGACGATCCGGCGACCATGATGGCGGCGACGATGGCCTCGGGGTCGTTGACCACCAGCGGCTTCACCCTATGTGCGGTGTGGATGAAGCCTTCGCCCGACATGTGCTCGATCAGCGAAAGCATCGGGTCCCAGAAGCCCTTGATGTTGGCGAATACGATCGGCTTGCGGTGATGGCCGAGCTGCGCCCAGGTCATGATCTCGACGATCTCCTCGACCGTGCCGATGCCGCCCGGCAGCGCCACGAAGGCGTCGGACTTCTCGAACATCCGGTGCTTGCGCTCGTGCATGTTGTCGGTGATCAACAGCTCGTCGAGCTTGTCGAGAGCGATCTGGGTTGCCTCCCTGTTGATCAGGAAGCGCGGGATGATGCCGGTCACCTGGCCGCCGGCCTTGATCGCTCCGTCGGCGACGGCGCCCATGATGCCCTTTGTGCCGCCGCCATAGATCAGGCGCAGGCCTGACTTGGCCAGCGAGCGGCCGAGCAGGTGGCCGGCCTTGACATAGGCGTCGTCGCGGCCCGGAGACGAACCGCAATAGACGCAGACGGATCGAATCGTGTTCATGGGATGATTGGTGATGGGACCAGTTGGCGCGGTCAAGCCCATGGGCGGGCTTTTTCTTGTAGCACTGGTTAAAACACGCTAGACCGGCGTTAGGTGGCTAAGGGGGCAGAAAAGATTATGGCTATCAATCCTTCAAAGGCGTTCTTGTTCGCGGCGGGCGGTGTTGCCGTCGTCGCGGCGGTCGCCTACGGATCGGGCGCGCTCGACCCGTATATCAACAACCAGAAACCGGCACAGGTCGCGGCGCTTCCGCAGGCGGATACGAAACCAGCTGAATCCAACAGCACGTCCACCGAGGGGCGCCTGCCGCAGACGCAAGCCCCGGCCAACACGATGGCGCCGGCCAACAAGATGGCGCCCGCCAACAACGCAATGGCACCGGCCAACAATGCGACGGCTCCGGCAGTTTCGGCGCCGGCCGCTCAGGCGCCCGCCGCCGGTCCGGTGCTGCCGACCTTCGATGTCGTGCGCGTCGAAGGCGACGGCTCGATCGTCGTCGCCGGCAGCGCCGCGCCCAACGCCAAGGTCGAGATCCTGAATGGCGGGACGGTGCTTGGCTCGACCGATGCCGGCCCCGACGGCGCCTTCGCCATCGTGCTCGACGATCCGCTGAAGCCCGGCGACTACACGATCACGCTGCGCTCGACAGCCGGCGGCGTCGCCGTTGCGTCGGTGCAGACGGCCGTCGTCTCGGTGCCGCAGAGTCCGACCGGCCAGGTGCTGGCGATGGTCGAGGAGCCGGGCAAGCCGTCCGAACTGCTCACCGTTCCGCAGCCGGAGGCCAAGCCGGCCGCACCGGCCGCCACTGACCAGGCTGCCGCCCCGGCGGCGCAGGCCCCGGCCGCTGCCACGACCGCCCCCAATACCGAGGCCGCGCCGGCCGCAACTGCTCCGGGCGCCACCGACCAGGCTGCCGCCCCTGCAACACAGACCCCAACCGCCGCAGCAGGCGAGCCCAAGATCGCCGTCGAGGCGGTCGAGATCGACGGCAGCAAGATCTTTGTCGCCGGCACTGCGGACCCCGGCCGCAAGGTGCGCGCCTATGCCGACGACATCCTGCTTGGCGAGGCCAAGACTTCGCCCGACGGCCATTTCCTGATCGAGGCGGCGCGCGACATCCCGGTCGGCAGCCACACCATCCATGTCGACGGCCTGGATGACGACGGCGTCAAGGTCGTCGCCCGCGCCGCCGTGCCGTTCGAACGCGAGCCCGGTGAGTCGATCGCCGCTATCGCGCCGAGCGAGACCAAGCCGGCTGATACCAAGCTCACGCAGGTCCAGGGTGCCGGGTCCCTGGCCGGGCAGGCCAAGCCAGCCGAGACTGCTGCGGCGACCGAGACCAAGCCCGCCGAGACAACGACGACGGCGCCGGCAGCCCAGGCTCCGGCCAAAGTCGCGGAAGCGACGCCGTCGGCCGGTGTGGCGGAGACGGTCGCGCCGAAGCTCGAACACGCCGACGGCTCGGTCATCATCCGCCGCAATGACACGCTCTGGCGCATCTCGCGCCGCGTCTACGGTCATGGCGTGCGCTTTTCGACCATCTATCTCGCCAACCAGGACCAGATCCGTGACCCCGACCGCATCTGGCCCGGCCAGGTCTTCAAGGTTCCCGGCAAGTCGAAGGAAGGCGAGCCGGCCGACATGAAGGCCATGGGCGACCAGATGACTACGCCAAAGGCGGAGTAGGGTGGCGACTAGCTGATCTCCCCCTTGTGGGGGAGATGCCGGCAGGCAGAGGGGGGCGCTGTCCCGCCGGCTTCTCAGTCTGCATAAAACGGTGGGCTGTGTATGTTGGCCAGATTGGGAGAGGCCGCGTTCCTTCGCGCCCCTCTGTCCTGCCGGACATCTCCCCACAAGGGGGAGATTACCAGTTCCGACGATCTACCCATCCGCCTAGCTTGCCCTCTCATCGTTCATCGTCTATCGCCGATGAACGATGACCGAATCCCAATCTCACAACCGCGCCCCCGACAGCCGCGCCGTTGCCGCGCGGTTTGCGGCACTTTCGCATCCGGCGCGCATCGAGATCCTGAAGCGTCTCTCGGCCAGCCGCTGCTGCTCCTGCCGCGAGGTGGTCGATCATCTCGACCTCGCCCAGTCGACGGTCTCGCAACATCTGAAAATCCTGGTCGAGGCCGGGCTGGTCCGCTTCGAGGCCGACCGCCAGCGCTCGCGCTACGCGGTCGATCACGCGGCGCTCGCGAGCGTGTCCGCCTCGCTCCATGACCTCGTCAACTCCTGCTGCGCCAGCCGCTGAACCCTCTCACCCAAAAGGCAAGAAATAGTGGCCGACAAGACAGTCTCCGCCGAATCCGGCACCCTCACCACACTACGCAACCTGTGGCCTTATATGTGGCCGGCCGACCGCGCCGACTTAAGAGCCCGCGTCACCTGGGCGACGCTGCTGCTGGTCGTCGCCAAGCTCACGCTGGTCGCCGGCCCCTATTTCTTCAAATGGGCGACCGATGCGCTGGCGCACGGCTCGAAGACGCCGCCGCCACTGCCCGCCTTCATGCTGGCGCCGGTGATGCTGGTCATCGCCTACAACGTGCTGAGGCTGGTGCAGCTCGGCTTCAACCAGCTGCGCGACGCGCTGTTCGCCCGCGTCGGTCAGTATGCGGTGCGCCAGCTCGCCTTCCGCACCTTCGTCCACATGCATCAGCTGTCGCTACGTTTCCATTTGGAGCGCCGCACCGGCGGCCTGTCGCGCATCATCGAGCGCGGCACCAAGGGCATCGAGACGATCGTGCGCTTCGTCATGCTGAACACGGCGCCGACCATCCTCGAATTCGCGCTGACGGCCGCCATCTTCGCCTATACCTATGGCTGGAAATATGTGGGCGTCGTCGCGGTCACCGTCTGGATCTATGTCTGGTTCACGGTCAAGGCCAGCGACTGGCGCATCTCGATCCGCCGCGACATGAACGACAGTGACACCGACGCCAACACCAAGGCGATCGACTCGCTCTTGAATTTCGAGACGGTCAAATATTTCACCAACGAGCGCATGGAGGCCGAGCGCTTCGACCGCTCGATGGCGCGCTACGAGACCGCCGCGACGAAAACCTGGACGTCGCTCGGCTGGCTGAACTTCGGCCAGGGCGTCATCTTCGGGATGGGCACCGTCATCGTCATGTGCATGTCGGCGCTCGAGGTGCAGGCCGGCACGCAGTCGGTCGGCGATTTCGTCTTCATCAACGCCATGCTGATGCAGCTTTCGGTGCCGCTCAACTTCATCGGTTTCATCTATCGTGAGATCCGGCAAGGCCTGACCGACATCGAGCACATGTTCGACCTGCTCGACGTGCCGCAGGAGATCGTCGACAAGCCGGATGCCAGGCCGTTGAAGGTGAGTGCCGGCAAGGTCGAATTCCGCGACGTGCACTTCTCCTACGATCCGAACCGCAAGATCCTGAAAGGCGTCTCCTTCGAGGTTCCGGCCGGCAAGACGGTGGCGATCGTCGGCCCGTCGGGCGCCGGCAAGTCGACCATCTCCAGGCTTCTCTTCCGCTTCTATGACGTCCAGCGTGGCCAGGTGCTGATCGACGGCCAGGATATCCGCGACGTGACGCAGCAGAGCCTGCGCGCCGTGCTCGGCATGGTGCCGCAGGACACTGTGCTCTTCAACGACACCATCGCCTACAACATCCGCTACGGCCGCGTCGGCGCCAGCGAGGAGGAGGTGCGCAAGGCGGCCGAGCTCGCCCAGATCGGGCCGTTCATCGACAAACTCCCCGACGGCTATCGCTCGATGGTCGGCGAGCGCGGCCTGAAGCTGTCCGGCGGCGAGAAGCAGCGCGTGGCGATCGCCCGCACCATCCTCAAGGCGCCGCCGATCCTGATGCTGGACGAAGCGACCTCGGCGCTGGACACCCAGACCGAGCAGGAAATCCAGGCGGCGCTCGACCTCGTCAGCAAGGGCCGCACCACCATCGTCATCGCCCACCGGCTGTCGACTGTGATCTCGGCCGACGAGATCATCGTGCTGAAAGACGGCCAGATCGCCGAGCGCGGCACCCATGCGGCTTTGCTCGCCAAGCACGGCCTCTACGCCTCTATGTGGGACCGCCAGCGCGAAGCGACCGAAGCCGAGGAACGCCTGCGCATCGCCAGAGAAGGCGACGAGCTTGGTGTGATCGTGCGGCGGAGGACGTCGGAGGTTTCGTAGGAGCGGCGAAGCGCCAATCTCCCCCCTTGTGGGGGAGATCAGCAGTGTCAACGTCTCGCGAAATTCTCCTTGACCTCAACCTATCTTGAGCTTGCAAACCGTCTCCGAGCCCCTGCGAAACAAGTCGTTAAAGAACGGAGACGGATCGAAATGAGCAATAAGAATCAACGCGATGGCAGCGTGTTCCGGGTCGACAAGTTCGTCGTCCCAGCGGAAGCGCGTGACGAGATCCTCGCCAAGGTATTCATGACGCATGAATTGCTGCGCCGGCAGGAAGGCTTCGTGCAGGATTTCCTGCTCGAGCAGTTCTCCGGCCCCGGCGAATTCAACATCGTCACCATGGTCGAATGGGAAAGCCAGGCGGCCGTCGACAAGGTGGTGCCGATAGTCAAGGCAGCGCATCAGCGCATCGCCTTCAGCCCGCAGGAGACGATCGCCCGCCTCGGCGTCAAGGCCGACATCGCCAACTACCAGCGCGTGCCGGAATCATAAGACGGCCATCCCGCCCCAGGCGAGGAAACGGCGGCGCTCAGCACCTGACCGGTGCGGGCGTCGCTCACCATGTTCTCGAAACCGCGCCATTCGGCGGCAACGATGAACAGCGTCCTGCCGCCGGCGCCGCCCAGCATGCAGGCAAAGCAGCCGCGATCGACCTCGACCTTGTCGATTTTCGCACTGCCTTCGCGCACCCTGACGCAGTGCCGGTTGGGCACGTCGGCGTACCAGACGCAGCCCTCGGCATCGATGCATATGCCGTCGGGATAATCATTGCCGAGATCCGCCCAAACGCGGCGGTTGGAAAGGCTGCCGTCGGTCGTGATATCGAAGGCGGTGAGGCGGTTGGCGTGGGATTCGGCGACAATGAGCGTCCGGTTGTCCGGTGCCACCGCCATGCCATTGGCGAAGGCAATGTTCTCGGCCACCTGTCGGACCGCGCCGTTCGGCGTGATCAGCACGATGGTGCCCGGCCCAAAATGCTCACCCGGCGCCGGCGCCGGTCCGCCGCCATTGACATAGATGTTGCCGCGTCCGTCGACGACGATCTCGTTCCATGGGTTCTTGGACAGGTCTCTCAGATCGGCATGGGTGGCGAGCGTTCCGTCTCGTTCCTGCCGGAGCAGAAGCCCCTCCCGACCGGAGACCACCAGAAGCCGGCCGTCGGGCAGCCAGTCGATCGAATAGGGCAGGACGGCCGGCACGGTGAGCATGACCTCGCTCTTGCCCTCTTCGTCCACGGCGACAATCTCGCCCGTGCCCCAGTTGCAGAGCCAGAGTCGCCCCTCACGCCAGCGCGGCGACTCGCCGAAGGCGAGGCCCTCTGTGATGACCCTGGCACTTCTTGCAGACGATTTCGGCGATGGCATCGGCGGCTCCTTGGAGTGTTGTCTAGCCAAGGACGAGTGAAAGGGCCGAGTTCCGACAGTAGAGGCAAAAGTTATTGCCGCGCGCCGCGCCTGCATCAGAGCCCGCCTCTCTGCCATTGTTGCGTTGCGGGGAGGGGGGCTTTCGGCTATTGAGGCCGGACCTGAAACAGGAACCGCCCCAGCCCGATGAGCCTCGTCGACACGATCAAGAATACGTTCGTTCCGATCCATCGCGAGGGCTATCCCTTCATCGCCGCCTTCGGCGCGGCAACGCTTTTCCTCGGCTATTTCTCCTCCGTCCTGTTCTGGATCGGGCTGATCCTCACCGCCTGGTGCATCTACTTCTACCGCGATCCCGAGCGCGTCACGCCGGTCGACGACCGGCTGGTGGTGAGTCCGGCCGACGGCGTGATCTCGGCGGTCGGGCCTGCCGTGCCGCCCGGCGAGCTTGGCCTGGGTTCCACCGAGATGACCCGCATCTCGGTGTTCATGAATGTCTTTTCCTGCCACATCAACCGCGCGCCGGTGCGCGGCAGGATCACGCGCATCGAGCATCGTCCCGGCAAATTCCTAAATGCCGAGCTCGACAAGGCAAGCTCCGAGAACGAGCGCAACGGCCTGGTCATCGACAGCCCCAACGGCACGATCGCCGCGGTGCAGATCGCCGGGCTGGTCGCCCGCCGCATCGTCTGCTGGGCCGAGCAGGGCGGCTCGATCGGAATCGGCGAGCGTTTTGGGCTGATCCGCTTCGGCTCGCGCGTCGACGTCTTCCTGCCCGCGAGCGCCGTGCCGCGCGTTGCCGTCGGCCAGACGGCCGTGGGCGGCGAGACGGTGCTAGCGGAGTTCGGCGGCGTGGCCGTCGCCCCGCTGGTCAGGATTTCCTGAGACGTGGGCGCGCCCTTCAAGAAATTCGAGGCTCACGCCAGCGGCGGCCCGCGCATCCGCGAGATCCCGATGCGCATGGTGCTGCCCAACCTGGTTACCGTGCTTGCCATCTGTGCGGGCCTGTCGGGCATCCGCTTCGCCTTCGAGGACCGTTTCGAGCCGGCCGTCGTCATGGTGCTGCTCGCTGCCTTCCTCGACGGCATAGACGGCCGCCTGGCGCGCATGCTGAAGGCGACCTCGAAATTCGGCGCGCAGATGGATTCGCTGGCCGACATCGTCAATTTCGGCGTCGCGCCGGCGCTGGTGCTCTACGCCTTCCTGCTCGACCGCGCCGGCTCGCCGGGCTGGATCGCCGCGCTCCTCTTCACCATCGCATGCGGCATGCGGCTGGCCCGCTTCAACGTGCTGGCCGACGACACCGACCAGCCGGCCTGGCAGACAGAATATTTCGTCGGCGTGCCTGCGCCGGCCGGCGCGGTGCTGGTGATGCTGCCCTGCTATCTCTATTTCCTGCGGCTCGGGCTGGAGCCCAGCCGGCCTGCGGCCTTCATCGCCACCGGCTTCACCGTGCTGGTCGCCTTCCTTCTGGTCAGCCGGCTGCCGGTCTATTCGGGCAAGAGCGTCAAGGTGCCGGGCGACAGGGTGCTGCCGGTCATCTTGGGCGTCGTGCTCTATATCCTGCTGTTGATGGCCTATCCCTGGTACACGCTGACCGCGTCGGTCGCCGGCTACCTGCTGTTCCTGCCGTTCTCGGTGCGCGCCTATTCGAAGCGGGCCATGCGCGAAGGCGAGAAGGTGCCGCCTTCGGATATCGGGTAGGCGCTACGCCGCGGCACTCAGCCCCAGCCGGTCGATCGCGAGCTTGCGGGCCGAGACATAGTCGGTCTTGCCGGAGCCCAGCACAGGGATTTCTTCCACCTTGACGATGTCGTTCGGCACCATCAGCTCCGCCGCGCCTGCCTTCTTGCCGAACTGGCGCAGCTCTTCCGGATTGGCGTCGTCGGCCGTGGTGACCAGCACGATGCGCTCGCCGCGCCTTTTGTCGGGCACCGCCACCGCCGCGTGGCGTTCTTCCGGCCACAGCGACTGCACCAGCATCTCGACCGCGCCCAGCGACACCATCTCGCCGGCGATCTTGGCGAAGCGTTTTGCGCGACCTCGGATGGTGATGAAGCCGTCGCGGTCGACCGACACGATGTCGCCGGTATCGTGCCAGCCTTCGAGCGGCTGCAATTCGCCCGGCCGGTCGGCGGTCATGTAGCCCATCATCATGTTCGGCCCGTCGAGCCACAGCCGGCCGGCGTCGCTGATGCCCTCGACCGGCTCGAGCTTCATGCGGATCGCCGGCAGCAGCCGGCCGACCGTGCCGTCGCGGTTGTGGATCGCGGTGTTCACCGCCACCACCGGCGCCGCCTCAGTCAGCCCAAAGCCTTCGATGATCGACGCCTCGAAACGGTCGCGGTAGACGCGCCTGGTCTCCGGCTTCACGGCCTCGGCGCCGGCCACTACGAAGCGCAGGCTCGAGAAGTCGCCGTCCTTGGCGGTGCGGGCATAATTGGCAAGGAAAGTGTCGGTGCCGAACATCACCGTCGGCTTCACCTTGCGTGCGATCTCCGGAATGATCTTGTAGTGCAGCGGCGAAGGGTAGAGGAACAATTTCACCCCGGTCACCAGCGGCAGGATGGTGCCGCCGGTCAGCCCGAAGGAATGGAACACCGGCAGCACGTTGAGCAGGATGTCGGATGGCGAGACGGTGATGCGCGCCTCGGCCTGCATGGCGTTGGCAAGAAGGTTGCGGTGCGACAGCACCACTGCCTTGGGCGTGCCTTCCGAGCCCGAGGTGAACAGGATCACCGCCGGTTTCGACGCCTGCTGCCGCTGCAGAGGGAAGCGCCAGAAAAGCGCCGCGGCGACCTTGTCGAGCACCGTCACGCTCTCCCTCACATCCTCGAGCCAGAGCATCTTCGCCCCGCCCGCTTCGACGGCGGCGACAATATCGTCGATGCCCGCCTTCTCGATGAAAGCGCGCGATGAGACCACGGTGCGGATGACGGCGGTGCGGATCGCCGCTGTCACGCTCGCCGGTCCGGCGGTGTAGTTGATCATCGCCGCGACGCGGGCCGCCGAGATCAGACCGACGAATGACAGCACCACGCCATTGGCGTTGGGCAACAGCAGGCCGACCGCTTCGCCGGGCGCGGTCGCCGCCTCGAAGCGGCGGCCGAGCACGCGCGCGCCGATGAACATCTTGCGGTAGCTGAGCGCGCCCGAAATGACGTCTTCGATGATCGGATGCGAGGCACCGACGCGATCCGCCGCATCGCGCATGGCCAGGAACAGGCCACGGTCGAGATTGCTGCCGTAAAGCCGCGCTTCGGCGAAACGGTCGAACAGCGCGTTGGTGTTCGAAGCCATGTCGGGGTTGCGCGCCACCAGTTCGGCGACGGTCATCGGCTCCAGCACGCTGAGCGACAGCCGCGGGAACCAGTGGCGCGGCGCCTTGTCGGCCGGCGTCAGCGACACCGGCAGGTCGCGTGAACCGGCGACGAAGATCGGCACGATTCGGGCGTCGGCCTGCATGGCGATGCGGGTGATGGCGCGGAACAGCCGGAACGACTTGACGTCAGGCTCGACCGTGTCGGGCAGATAGACGGCAAGCCGGCCCTTGCCCTTCAGCACGCGCACCAGCCGGCGGCTGACGAAGACATGCTCGGCGTTGAAGGCGATGGTGCGGGCAAGCTCGCGCCACGGTTCCAGCCATGGCGAGCGCGCCGAGGCCTCGTCCAGGATGTGCAGCGTGTCGTCGGGCAACAGCGACAGCATCAGCGCCGGCTCGATGCGCGACTGGTGCGAGACGACATAGATGACCGGCGTCTGCGCATTGCGGGCAATGCGGATGCGGTTGTCGGCGATGCGGTAGGCGAGCTTGAACGGCACGTAGAGCAGCGCCTGGGTGAAGCGCAGGTCGAGCCTGAACCTCTCGATCACGCCGATCAGCAGCCAGGCAAAGGCAACACCGGCAAGCAGCGCCAATGTCAGGATCATGCCGCTCTCCCAACGTCCTCCAGGGCGCGGCTCTTGGCGGCCGCTTCGGTGGCAGAGGGTAGCGGAAGTGGAGGGAAGGTCAATGCGCTCTCCTTCCCCCTTGCGGGAGAAGTGGGCGCCGGGGCTAGGCCGCCTTCAACCGCCCGCTGATGAACCGGAATTCCTGCGACTTGCCGCCAAAGCCGTAGGCCGCCGCCGGCACCTCATGCACCAGCGCATAGCTTTCCTCGTGCACGCCGTCGAGCAGGCGGCCGAAGGCGTCGAAGATCGCCTTGAGATAGGCTTCGAGCTCGAGCTTGGTGTTGGTGCCGTCCACCACCTTGATATCGAGCCAGAAGGTGCTCGCCCCATGCTCGGCGAGCGACTTGCCGCCGGCGAACCAGTGCTGCGGGTCGATATAGCTGACCGCGACCGCGGTGATGGTGGGGTCCTTGCGCAAATGCGTGGCCGTGATCTCGGTCACGTCTTTCGCGATTGCGGCGGAAAGCTTTGCATCCGGCTTGCCGGTGACGCTGATATTGATGATCGGCATTTTTTTCTCCTTCGGGTTCGGCGGCGTCGCGCCGTCGATGGAAGGATCATGTCATCATCATTGAATCAAAAAAATCGAATTGTTTTTGATAAACGCTTCGATATTGTCGAACTATGGAAACACTCGATCCCGATCTGCTCAAGACCTTCCTTGCCTTTGTCGAGGGCGGCTCGCTCGCCAAGGCGGCTTCCGCTGTCGGTCGATCGCCATCGGCGATCACCGCGCAGATGCAGCGGCTGGAGGAGATCGTCGGCGAGCCGTTGCTCAGCCCCCAGGGCAGGGGGCGCGGCCTGACGCCGGCCGGCGAGGACCTTGTCGGCCATGCCAGGCGCATCCTTGCCGTCCACACCGAAGCCTGGCTGGCGCTGAAAGGCGCGCGGGCCGGCGGTCGCATCGCCATCGGCACCACGCAGGACTTTGCCGATCATGGCCTGCCGGAGCTGCTCAGGGCCTTCGCCGCCAGCCATCCGCGCGTCAGGATCGAGCTGCGCGTCGGCCGCTCGCTGGAGCTCGGATCGGCGCTGCAGGCAGGCCAGATCGACCTTGCGATCACCATGCGCCACGCGCCATCACCCGATGAAGTCGCGCTGATCAGCGAGCCAATGCTGTGGCTCTCCTCGGAAAAAGGGCTGGCGACGCGGCAGGAAGCGGTGCCGCTGGCGCTGCTCGACCCCTATTGCGGCTTCAGGGAGGCTGCGCTCGATGCGCTCGACGCCGCCGGCCGCCACTATCGCATCGCCGCCGGCAGTGCCAGCCTTGCCGGCCTGCGCGCGGCGGTCAATGCCGGCATCGCGCTGACGCCGCGCACGTGGCGCTTCGCGCATTCCGGTATTCTGGAGGCGTCTCCCGACCTCGACCTCCCACCCTTGCCGCTCGCCGATTTTGCTATCCGGCTCAGCCGCGAGGCAGGCCGGCCGGTGCGGGATCTGGCCGAGCTTCTCGGCAGCGGCCTTGCGTCCTGAAGAAAAGAAAAAGCCGACCTTTTTGCGGGTCGGCTTCTAGTCGGACGGGTCGAGGGGTTTGGGGGGACTTGGGGGTGACCCGTCGACCTAACAATGCATGAGTCGGATGATGGTTCCGTGACCGCGAAAATAATTTACGAACGCGCCGATTTCGCCTTCATCCAGTCGCGCCCGGCATGCGCGAACACCGCGCCAAGCACGATGGCGCCGCCGACGATGCTGGCGATGGGCGGGATTTCGCCGAGGAACAGCAAGGCAAACAGGATGGCGAACGGCACCTCGGCCGAGCCCAGCAGGCCGGATTCGGCGGCAGGGATCAGCCGCGAGCCCTCTGTCCACAGGATCGAGGCCAGCGCGAAGGAGCAGCCGAAGCTGGCAAGCAGCACCACGTCGCGGGCAGAGACGGCCAGCGGGTCGGTGACGAACCAGCCGAGCACGAAGAGCAGGAAGGCCGACACTGCGCCGGCCCAGACGACGGGCGAATCGCGGAAGGCGCGCACCATGATCATGTAGAGCGCGCTGCCGGCCGTCATCAAAAGCGCCAGCCCGTCGCCGAACAGGTGGCCGCTGCCGAGGCCGCCGCCCACCATGATGGCGACGCCCAAAAGCGATATGGCCGCCGCCAGCATCGTCTGCAGCCGGAATTTCTCCCGCACCAGCAGCAAGGCGAGCAGCGCCGCGATGAAGGGCGAGGTCGCGTAGATCACCGCGACATTGGCGACATAGGTGAATTTGAAGGCCGAGATGAAGGCAATGCTGGCGGCCGCACCTTCGACGGCCAGCAGCCAGCCGCGCCAGCCCAGCGTGAGACTCTCGCGCCCGCCCGAACGCCGCCTGCGCCAAAGCACATAAAAGGTGATCAGGATCGAGCCGAAGAAGCCGCGCCAGCAGGTGATGGTCAGCGGATCGGCATGGATCGACTTGGTCAGCACGCCCGTGAGCGCGAAGGCGACCGCCGACGCAGAGACCAGCGCGATGCCGAGCGTGCGTTCGGCCGCGATGCTGGCCGCGGCGTGCCTGAGCGTGTCGGGCCTGTCGAGAGAATCCGTCATGTTACCAGACTACGCTTGCCGCCCTGACACCCTGCTGTCAGCAGCAGCTACCATCCCATGGCGCAGCCGGCGCGCCTCTGCACCAGCTCCACCCTTGCGTTGGGGCAGGAGCAGGCGAGCGTGTTCGGGCCTGCAATGCTGGACGGCCAAAGCCCAATCCAGTAATTTTGAGGCTCGCGGATTCATCGGCGTGGCTCATATCAGGGCGTGCGCCAGTGCGTGCGTTGCATAAGTCCGGGAGCTTCGATGACTGACGTGATCGATCGACTGGTGAGCGCGATGAACGCGCATCATCTCGACGCTTTCACCGCTCTCATCCACGAGAACTATCGCAGCGTCCAGCCGGCGCACCCGGGCAGAGCCTTCGTCGGGCGCGACCAGATGCGCGCCAACTGGCAGGCCATGTTCGCGGGAATTCCTGATTTCCACGCGGCGGTCACGCGCTCGGTCCGGGACGGTGACACGACCTGGGTCGAATGGCATTGGTCGGGTACTCGCTCCGACGGGCAACCCTTCGAGGTGCGCGGTGTCACGCTGTTCGAAATCATCGACGATCAGATTGTGGCCGGGCGGCTGTATCTGGAGGACGTCGAGCGGCAGGTTGTCGGCATCGAAGACGCGGTTGAAGCCCTCTCCGGGCGGCGTCCGCCAACGGCCGGCGGTGGAACCGGTTCGTGACCTCGAGCGCGTGCCACCACCTTACTGCGTCGCCTGGTAGAGTTCGGACGCCGCTTCCTTCAGTGCGCGCCTGCCGTCCGGCCTGAGATACATCATGTGGCCACCCTCGACGACATCGAGACGGATCGGCTTGGCGTCGGCGAGCGTGGGAAGCTGGTTCACCAGATAGCGCGAGGCGAGATAGGGCGTGACGAGATCGGTGTAGCCGTTGACGATGACGACGCCGAGCGACGGATTGAGCGAGCGCGCCCGCTGCAGATCGTTCATCACCCCGGCATAACCCTGGCCAGAGGTGCCGTAGTCCCAATTGTGGCTGACCTCGCCGTTGAGCAAACGGTAGCTGACATCGGTGCGGTAGTTCAGTTCATCGCGCGCATAGGCGACGAAGGCCGAGGTCAGCACCGGCACGCTGCGGTCGAGCACCGGATCGGGGCCGGCGATTTGGGCGCTTTCCGGCGCGATGTCGCTGGTCGCGACCATGGCGTCGTAAGGGCTGAGCACCTTGCCCTTGGCGCGCTGGAATTCGCGCGCGAACAGGCCGGTCCGGACGCGGGCGAAATTGCGCTCGACGAGATCGAGCGGCAGGCCGGTGATTTCCGCCACCCGCCCGCTGGCCAGCTTTCCGCCTTGCTCCAGCCCGCTCGCCAACGCCGTCAGATAGTCGCCAAGCGCATAGTGCTCGACCTCGGCCAGCCTGTCGCGCAACGCTTCGCCGCTGACGCCGTCGGCGCGAAGTCGCACTGCCGCCAGCGAGGGCAGTTCTAGCGCCCAATGCAATTGGTCGAACTGGTCCGGCCGCACCAGCATGAACTCCAGCGCCGGCGAGATCAGGACGATGCCGCTGGGGCTGAGGCCCACGTCGTCCTGCAGCGTCCTGGCGAGCAGCGCGGCACGGAAGCCGCCATAGCTTTCGCCGGCGAGGAAGAGCGGCGAAGCTGTGCGGCCGTTCTGTGCCAGATAGAGGCGGATGAAGGCGCCGACCGAACTGGCGTCCTGGTCGACGCCCCAGAACGCCTTCGTGTCCTGGTCCGGCGCCTCGCGGCTGTAGCCGGTTCCGACCGGATCGACGAAGACGAGGTCGGTCATGTCGAGCCAACTGTCCGGATTGTCGATAAGCTTCTGCGGCGATGGCAGGAATTCGCCGTCGGCCGCGGTGGCGACGATGCGCGGGCCGAGCGCGCCAAGATGCAGATAGGCCGACGCCGCGCCCGGCCCGCCGTTGAAGACGAAGGTGATCGGACGCTCCTTCGCCGGGGCGGGCGATTGCTGCGTGTAGGCGACGTAGAAGATTTCCGCCGTGACCTCGCCCTTGCCGGACAGAAGCGACAGTGTGCCGGCCTTGGCCTGGTAGTCGAGCTTGCGCTCGCCAAGCGTGATCGAATGCTCGGTCACCTGCGGCGGCGGCAGGAGCGACAAGACGCCGCCGGCTGGCGCCGGCCGTTCCGGTGTTTCGGCCGGGGCTGGCTGCGCGAAGGCTGTGAGCGCCAGGAGGACGAGGGGGACGAGCTTCAACTTGGACCGCATGAGACCTCCGCGCGAACGACCTCCGCAAAGGTATGGCCGGAAGGGGCGAAGTCAAAGGGGATGGAACAGAAAGCGTCTCAAGCCTTGGGTTCCTCGCCCCCGCAAAGCGGGGGAGAGGTGTCCGCGAAGCGGACGGAGAGGGACCTTCGTAGGGCGCTCCCCCTTCTCGGCTACGCCGAGCCGCCTCTGCCCCACTGTCGTGGGGGCGAGGAACCCAGGCTGGAATATGCCGGCCGCCTTCGATGATGCGTTGAAACCGCGTACGACACTCATCCCCCAAACGCCCTTTCCAGCGCCGCGACATCGATCTTCACCATGCCAAGCATCGCCTCCGTGGCTCGTCTGGCGCGCTCGCGGTCGGGATGGGCGGCCATGTCGCCGAGGATTTTCGGCACGATCTGCCACGACAGGCCCCAGCGGTCCTTCAGCCAGCCGCATTGCTCGGGCTTGCCGCCCTTGTCGAGAAAGGCGTTCCAGATGCGATCGATCTCGGCCTGGCTCTCGAGTTCGACCAGGATCGAGAAGGAATGGTTGAACGGGTCGAGCGGACCGGCTTCGAGCGCGATGAAATTCTGGTCGTCGAGCACGAATTCGATGATCTTGACGCTGCCGGCGGGACCGCTCGGATTGTCCGCCGCCACGTCCGTGGTGCGGCCGATCGCCGAATTGGGAATGGTGGCGACATAGAACTCCACCGCCTGCCGCGCCTCCTTTTCGAACCACAGATGCGAGGTCACCTTGGCCATGCTGGGTCTCCTTTCTGTTGGACAACGGCCGAAGGACGTTCGAGTTTCGCACGATCTGGTCGCCTGCGCCGGCGTGACGCTGAAGGCGGTCGCGACGGCGCTGGAGTTCAAGCGCCGCAACGCCACCGTCGAGGCCGAGGGCGACGTCGATTTTTGCGGCACGCCCGGCGTCGCCCGTGACGCGCCGGTCGGGTTTCGCGAGATCCGGCTGAAATTCGGCCTCGACAGCGACGAGCCGCAGGAGCGCATCGATTCGCTGCTGAAGCTCACCGAGCGCTACTGCGTGGTGTTCCAGACGATCAACAGCAAGCCGGCGTTGACGGTGAGCGCGGGGCGCTGATCTCCCCTTCGAGGAGGGACTGGCTCGCGCTACTGCGCCGACGGCTCCTCCGCGTCGCCTTCGTCGGCAAACGGCGAGGCGCTCGGCACGCATTGCACGGCCCAGCCCTGCGGTGTCGGCTGCTTCTGATATTCGGCAATCGCATTGGTGCACTGTTCGCGGGTGTCGAAGGTGCTGGGCAGCACCACCATGCCGCCTTGCGGGCCGGCGATCACCAGATACCAGACCAACGCGACGCTGGGAGTGGCAGCCATGGGAATTCCTCTTTGCTCGATGTGGGAGTCGGACCGATCCTAGCAACTCCCCGCAAATGGCGAAAGCAGGGCGGCGGAACACGCTTCCGCCAACCCGTTCACAGACCCGTGAAGAGGGCTTTCGCCCAAAGCAATTCCAGGAAAAGTGTGAAGCGGTTTTCCGTCAGGAATTGCGTCAAACAACGCAATTCCAGGAAAAGTGTGAAGCGGTTTTCCGTCAGGAATTGCGTCAAACAAAGCAATTCCGGGAAAGTGTGAAGCGGTTTTCCGGTCAGGAATTGCGAGCAAAACCAAGAACGATGGATCGGTTCTTCGTTCCGCGAGACGACGAACCGATCCGGAGTGCTCATTCGACTGCGAAGCAGTAGAACAGGCCGTCGCCGCCGGTGCCTTTCAGCGCCTCCTGGCTGCAGCCGCCGCGCGAGGGATGCGAGGAGTTCCATGATTTCGCCGCCGCCGAATCGTCCAACCCGGTGCGGTCGTGATGGCCCATCATGGCGGCGCCCTCCGCGCCGCTCATCGTCCAGTCGCCGCAGGTCTGGTCGGCGATCTTCGTGCCGTCGGGCTTCGAGCCGGTCAGCACGTCATGCCGGTTGGGCTTGTCGCCGCGGCCGTTGACCACTTCGCCTTTCTCGTTGAGCGCCGTCTGCTTGGTGATGCCGTTGGCGTCGCCGTGCAGCGCGGCGACATCGTCGGCGATCTTCTCGCCTTTGGCGTTGAACCAGGGACCCTTGCCGATGCGGTCGCGCGCATCCTCGGCGCTGGTGGAAAGATAGGCGTGCCAGGTCTTGCCGGTGACGCCGGCCGCCTCCGCCAGCGAGGCGCAATGCGCGTCAGCACCCTTCAGGCCGCCGAGATCGGCGCCCTTGCCGGAGCCGACACTGGTGACGAAGAAACTCATCTTGGCGTCTTGCGACAGCGCCGCGCCTGCTGTTGCGGCAAGAGCGGCGGCCACCGCGGTGGCGGCAACGAGAAGAAGTCTGCGCATGTCGGTCCTCCGGTTTTCGAATGTCTACATTCGAAGAAACGTAGCCGGAGGCCTTTTTCATCCCCAACGCATGTCGCCCAAAAGTGCCCAGCGGTTTTGGGAAAATGACATGTGTTGGACCAAGGTGCGGTCTATTCCGGCTGGCGGTAGGCAACGAAGCGGTTGTGCTTGGCCTGGAAGATCAGCCCGGTCTCCTTGAGCCGCGGGCTTGCCAGCGGCACGATGCGTTTGGCGATCTCTGAAGGATGCGGCAGCGTTTCGGGATCCTCGCCGGGCATGGCCTGCGCGCGCATCGCCGTGCGGGTGGCGCCCGGATCGGCGGCGTTGACGCGCAGCGGCAGGCTCTCGGTCTCATGCGCCCAGGACCGCATCATCGTCTCGACCGCGGCTTTCGAGGCCGCGTAAGGCGCCCAGAAGGCACGCGCCGAATGCGCCGCGTTGGAGGACATGATGATGGCGCGACCGGCATCGGAGAGCCGGAGCAGCGGATCGACCGAGCGGATCAGCCGCCAGGTCGCGGTGACGTTGAGGGTCATCACCTTCTCGAAAGTCTTCGCCTCGACATGGCCGATCGGCGAGACAACGCCGAGAATGGCGGCGTTCGCCACCAATATGTCGAGCTTGCCCCAGCGCTCATGGATCGCGCCGCCCAGCCGGTCGATGCCGGCCATGTCGGTAAGGTCGAGCGGCACCAGCGTGGCCTGTCCGCGGCCGTCGGTCTTGATCTGGTCGTCGAGTTCCTCCAGCCCGCCCACGGTGCGGGCGACCGCAACCACATGCGCGCCGGCCGCCGCCAGTTCCCTAGCGATGAAATAGCCAATGCCGCGCGAGGCGCCGGTGACGACCGCGACGCGGCCGGAGAGGTCGAGGGTCATGTGAAAGCTTCCGTGAGGTGGCCCGGCTTATGACCCGCTGCTCGCCAGCAGCGACAGCGTGCGCACATTGTCGTGGCCTTCGAAATCGAGCAGGCGGGTGGGGTACTGGCCGGTGAAGCAGGCGTCGCAGAACTGCGGCTGGTCGTTGTCGCGGCGCGCTTCGCCAACGGCGCGGTAGAGCCCGTCGATCGACAGGAAGCCGAGGGAGTCGACACGGATGAACTCGGCCATCTCCTCGACCGACATGCGCGATGCCAGGAGCTTCGACTTCTCCGGCGTATCGACGCCGTAGAAGCACGACGCGCTTGTCGGCGGCGAGGCGATGCGCATATGCACTTCCCTGGCGCCGGCGTCGCGCACCATCTGCACGATCTTCTGGCTGGTGGTGCCGCGCACGATCGAATCGTCGACCAGCACCACGCGCTTGCCCTCGATCATGCGGCGGTTGGCGTTGTGCTTCAGCCTCACGCCCATGTGGCGAATGGAATCGCCAGGCTGGATGAAGGTGCGCCCGACATAGTGGTTGCGGATGATGCCGAGCTCGAAGGGAATCCCCGCTGCCTGGGAAAAGCCGATCGCCGCCGGCGTGCCGGAATCCGGCACCGGCACGACGATATCGGCCTCGACCGGGTTCTCCTGCGCCAGCTCCGCCCCGATGCGCTTCCTGACATCATAGACGTTGCGGCCTTCGACCGAGGAATCCGGCCGCGCGAAATAGACATATTCGAAGATGCAGAAGCGGGTCTTCTGCGGCTCGAAGGGGAACAGGCTCTCGATGCCCTTGGAGGTAACCACCACCATCTCGCCGGGCTTTATGTCGCGCACGAAGCGGGCGCCGATGATGTCGAGCGCGCAGGTTTCGGAAGCGAGGATCCAGGCGCCGTCGAGGTCGCCCAGCACCAGCGGCCTGATCCCCAGCGGATCGCGGCAGCCGATCATCTTCTTGGCCGTCATCGCCACCAGCGAGAAGGCGCCTTCGACCTGGCGAACCGCGTCGATGAAACGCGAATTCAGATCGCGTTCCTTGCTGGTCGCGACCAGGTGCAGCAGCGTCTCGGTGTCGGAGGTGGACGAGAAGATCGAGCCCTGCTTCTGCAGCACGCGCTGCACGGTGAGCGCATTGGTGAGATTGCCGTTATGGGCGACCGCCAGGCCGCCCTCGGCAAGCTCGGCGAAGAAAGGCTGGATGTTGCGCAGGCCGGCGCCGCCGGTGGTGGCGTAACGCGTGTGGCCGATGGCGCGGTTGCCCTGCAGACGGTCGATGACGTTCTGCTTGGTGAAGGTATCGCCGATCAGGCCGACATGGCGCTCGACGTGGAACTGGGTACCGTCATAGGAGACGATGCCGGCCGCTTCCTGGCCGCGATGCTGCAGGGCGTGGAGCCCGAGTGTGACGATGGCTGCGGCGTCCTGCCGGCCGAAGATGCCGAACACGCCGCATTCGTCGTGGAAATGATCGTCGGCCTCGGCGGAAAGCACGTCGCCTGCGTCTGCCTTCGGGTCTGCCATGTCGGGCTCAAGCTCCGCTAAAATCGCCATATAGGGCGATCGCTCGTCGAAAGCAACGCATTCACAAAGAGCACGAGGCCGGCCGTCACGGCCGGCCTGAAATCAATTTGCCGGCGCCGGAGCGGGAGCCGGGGCAGGGGCCGGCGTCGGCTCGTTGTCGGCCGGAGCCTCGCCCTCGCTGTCGTCGGGCGCCGGCGCGTTGTCTTCGCCGGTCGCCGGCGGTTCGGCCAGGGGCTGGTCCGTGGTCGGCGGCGTCTCGGTCGTGGCCGTGCCCTTGTGGGTGTATTTGTTGACCAGTTCTTCCGTGTTCTCGGGCAGCACGCTTTCGAGCTTTGCGCCGATCGTCTCCAGCAGCGGCCGCGACTTGGCGTTGGCGACCCAGGCGGGCGCCTTGGCGCCGGCCAGCCAGTTGAAGAACAGAAGCGCCACCGCCACGACCAGGATGCCGCGGGCAGCGCCGTAGAGGAAGCCGAGCGTGCGGTCGAGAGCGCCGATGCGCGAATCGATGATCCAGTCGGCGATCTTCATGGTGATCACCGAAACGACGATCAGCGCGATGACGAAGACGACGCCGGCGGCAGCCGCCATGGCGATCTTGTCGTTGTCGACATAGGGCTGAACGTAGGGCAGGACCGGCTTGTAGAAGAAGAAAGCCGCCGCCGCCGCCGCTGCCCAGGAAACCACCGACAGCACCTCGCGGGAAAAGCCGCGCACCATGGCAAGCATTGCTGAGACCAGGGTGAAGCCGACGAGAATTCCGTCAAGCAGCGTAATCGGCATGTCTTTCGCCCCACATCATGAGCCGCATCACTCCTCCTCATCGGCGCGGCTGCGCCGTGAGCCGGCTATGCGCGCCACGAGGTCGGCAAGCTCGGTGGGCTGGAAAGCGCCGGCCGCGATTCCCCCGGCCCCATTACCGCCAACGACTTCCTCGCTGCCGAGCGGCAGCACCGCGCTTCCGAAACCCAGCTTCTCGGCCTCTTTGAGACGCTGCTGCGCATGCGCAACCGGCCTCACCGCGCCCGAAAGGCTGATTTCGCCGAAATAGACGCAATCGGCGGGAAGGGCAAGACCGGTGAGCGACGAAACAAGTGCCGCGGCCACCGCGAGGTCGGCCGCCGGCTCCGAGATGCGGTAGCCACCGGCGACGTTGAGATAGACGTCGTGCTGGCCGAAACGGACGCCGCAATGCGCTTCCAGCACCGCAAGCACCATGGAGAGCCGCGCGCCGTCCCAGCCGACGACGGCGCGGCGCGGCGTGCCGAGCGAGGAGGGCGCGACCAGCGCCTGGATCTCGACGAGAACCGGCCTTGTCCCCTCCATGCCCGCGAAAACCGCGGCGCCCGGCGATTTCGCGTGTCGTTCGCCGAGGAACAGCTCCGACGGATTGGCGACCTCGCGCAGGCCCTTGTCCGACATTTCGAAGACGCCGATCTCGTCAGTCGGCCCGAAACGGTTCTTCACCGTGCGCAGGATGCGGAAGTGATGATTGCCCTCGCCCTCGAAATAGAGAACGCCGTCGACCATGTGCTCGACGACGCGAGGGCCGGCGATCTGGCCTTCCTTGGTGACATGGCCGACGAGCACGATCGCCGCCCCTGTGGATTTCGCGTAGCGGATCATCGCCTGGGCGGCGGCGCGCACCTGGGTGACGGTGCCCGGGGCCGAATCGGCAAGGTCGGTCCACAGCGTCTGGATGGAATCGAGGATGACGAGGTCCGGCCGCTTGCCGTCGGCTATCGTTGCCAGGATGTCCTCGACATTGGTCTCGGCCGCGAGCTCCACCGGCGTCGAGGCGACGCCGAGACGCTGCGCTCTCAGCCTGATCTGCGCGACCGCTTCCTCGCCCGAGACGTAGACGATGCGGTGGCCCTTCGAGGCCAAGGCCGCCGCTGCTTGCGTAAGCAGCGTCGACTTGCCGATGCCGGGATCGCCGCCGACCAGAAGCGCCGAGCCGCGCACGAAGCCGCCGCCGGTGGCGCGGTCGAGCTCGCCGATGCCCGACACGATCCGCGGCGCGTCCTCGATGTCGCCGGAGAGGCTGGTGAGCACCACGGCGCGGCCCTTGCGCGCATTGCGCGTGTTCGCCGGCCCTGAGCCGATGCCGCCGGCCGTGCCTTCCTCGACCAGCGTGTTCCACTCGCCGCAGGCATCGCATTTGCCCGCCCAGCGCTGATGCACCGCGCCGCAATTCTGGCAGATGAACTGGACGCGGGATTTGGCCATCAGTTTATCGATTCCAACAGGTATTTCTGGCGATCCCAGTAAATCGGCAAAGCCTCTTCGATCGTATCGAAATGGATCCGACGTTGTTGGTTGTTCAGAGCCCAATTGTCGTACGCTGACCAGCACGCGTGGACGAATAAGCCGACCGCTGAATCGTTCTCCCGCATGACTCCTTCGTGGAGCGTCTCCAATAATTGCAGAAGTGCAACAGATAGGCGGCGATCCTGAAGCCGGTGCATCAGATCGAATGCGCACCCGATAGCGGCAAGAGAGCTCTCATACCGGGACTCTACGGACCACAGTGCCAAAAGGCCTTTCAGCTCGTCGATGTCGGATGGGGTGTTCAAGCGCCAAATCCGATATAGGCCAGTTACCGCTGCACTGCGGACGTAGTCGTCGGTTCGATTGGCAAGGAATTTCCTCACCAATTCGACATTCTGGGGGAGCGGGTCGCTCGAATAACAGAATACCAGCAGGGCGGTGTTGGATTCCAACCGAGAAGTTGAGCCAGCTTTTTTCAGATAGTCAGTCAGTTGCGTTCGTTCTTCCTCGGAGATTTCGTAAGCCTCGAATTTCATCCGCTGATAGATGTCGTTGAAATCCAATCGGGTACTCCGAAACCTACTCAAACCTCTCTGGCAGATGATGCTCTTCCGCCAGATCCGAGAACCGCGTGAATTCGCCGTGGAAGGCGAGGCTGACGGTGCCGGTCGGTCCGTGGCGCTGCTTGGCGACGATGCACTCGGCCTTGCCGCGCGCCTCGTTCATCTCGTTTTCCCACTTGACGTATTCCTCGGTTCCGAGCTTCGGCTCGCGGTTCTTGAGGTAATATTCCTCGCGGTAGACGAACAGCACCACGTCGGCGTCCTGCTCGATCGAGCCGGATTCGCGCAGGTCCGAGAGCTGCGGGCGCTTGTCGTCGCGGCTTTCGACCTGACGCGACAGCTGCGACAGCGCGATGATCGGCACGCCGAGTTCCTTGGCCAAAGCCTTCAGGCCGGTGGTGATCTCGGTGATTTCCTGCACGCGGTTCTGCGAAGCGCGGGCACTAGAGCCCTGCATCAGCTGGATATAGTCGATGACGATGAGGTCGAGGCCGCGCTGGCGCTTCAGGCGCCGCGCGCGGGCCGAGAGCTGCGCGATCGAGATACCGCCGGTCTGGTCGATGAACAGCGGGATCTTCTGCATGGTCTGCGAGCAGGCCACCAGCTTCTCGAAATCCATTTCGGAGATTTCGCCGCGACGGATCTTCGATGACGAGATCTCGGTCTGCTCGGAGATGATGCGGGTGGCGAGCTGTTCCGACGACATTTCCAGCGAGAAGAAGCCGACGACGCCGCCATTGGCCGCCTTGAACGAACCGTCGGCCTGCTGCGCCGGGACGTAAGCCTCGGCGATGTTGAACGCGATGTTGGTGGCCAAAGAGGTCTTGCCCATGCCGGGGCGTCCGGCAAGCACGATCAGATCGGAAGGCTGCAGGCCGCCCATGCGGCGGTCGAGGTCGCGCAGGCCGGTCGCGATGCCCGACAGATGGCCGTCGCGCATATAGGCGGCGTTGGCCATGTCGACGGCGGTCTTGACCGCGTCGTTGAAGCTTTCGAAGCCGCCGTCGTAGCGGCCCGTTTCCGCCAATTCGAAAAGACGCCGCTCGGCGTCCTCGATCTGGTCGGAGGGCGACATGTCGACCGGTGCGTCATAGGCGATGTTGACCATGTCCTCGCCGACGGTGATCAGCGCCCGGCGCGTGGCGAGGTCGTAGACGGCGCGTCCATAGTCGGTAGCGTTGACGACGGTGACGGCCTCGACGGCTAGCCGCACGACATATTGCGCCACCGTCATGTCGCCGACCTTCTCTTCCGCCGGCAGGAAGGTCTTCAGCGTGATCGGCGTCGCGATCTTGCCCATGCGGATGAGCTCGGCCGCGACCTCGAAGATGCGGCGGTGCAGCGGCTCGTAGAAATGCGCGGGCTTCAGGAAATCGGAAACGCGGTAGAAGGCGTCGTTGTTGACGAGGATTGCGCCAAGCAGCGCCTGCTCGGCCTCGATGTTGTTCGGTGCCTCGCGATAAAGCGGTTGCTCCGCCACGCCGAGTTTGCGCGCTGCTTCTGCCATGATGTCCCCGATGCTGATCCCGGCCTCTCGATATCAGAACGGGACGATCGGGGTGCTGACCTTTCTGCATCACCTGCTCGGTCAACCGGCCTTGATGCCCGTTGTTCACAGGGACGGCGAACCGTCCACAGGAGAGTGTTCGCGTACCCCGATTCCGGTTGACTCGGAAAGGTGCAAACTCCTATCCGACTCGCTGGAACATATCAAGAACAATTTGCGGTTTATGCCCCGTTTTCCGAGAACGAATCGCCCCAGTCCGCCCGCCGCGCTGCCTTGAACAAGTCGCCGTCGCGCTTGCTGAACAGGCGCTCGCCGGCATCGCCGTCCGGCCGGCAGAGCTTGAGCACCGCCTTGCCGGAGCCCGTCTTTGGCGGGGCGATCACCCGCGCCGCGCGCGCCGGCGCGGGATGACGCGAAGCGGCGAGGTAGATGAACTTCTCATCCTCCCACGGCACGTCGGCATCCTTGGCCAGCCGATGCAGGCGCGAGCGGGCGACGCGCCGCGAGAAGTGGCACCAGTCGGGCGGCAGGAGCGGGCAGGGCGCGTCATGCGGGCAGGGCGCCGAGACATGCGCGCCGGCTTCGACAAGTTGCGTTCGCGCGGCAAGGATGCGCTGCCAGCCGGCCGGCGTGCCGGGCTCGACGACGAGCAGCGTGTCGGACGTCAGGCGCCAGAGCCGGTCGACCAGCTTCCTCAGCGAGGCCGGTGCGATCTCGTCCAGGACATAGGTCGCGCTGACGAGGTCGGCGGGCTCGAAACCATCGAGATCGATGGTGGCGTCGCCGGCAATCCAGTCGGTCGGGACGGCGATCGCGCCGGCGGCCAGCGACTGGCCAACCTTGCGCACTGCGGCGCTCGCCTCGACCAGCACCGCCTGTTGGAGCTCAGGCCAGGCGTCGGTCGTGGCCCAGAGCATCGTCCCAGGCCCGGCGCCGATGTCGAGCAGGCTTTTCGGCTGGAAATCGGGACGGGCTTCGGTCAGCGCGTCGGCGCAGGCGCGGACGGCGGCGTAGGTGGCGGGCAGCCTGGTCGCCAGGTAGGCCTTCACCGCCATGTCTTCCGCCATGTGCAGGCGGCCGTCGCGCAGCTCGGCGCGGTAGCGCTCGGACAGCGTCTTGGCGGCCTGTTTCAGCGCCGGCAGCGGTACCTTCTCGAGCAGGCTGTCGACGCCTTGCCGCAGCGGGGCGGGGAGCTCCATGTCAGGCTCCCCTTGGCGCGAGCAGGATGACCGAAGCGCCGGCGATGCAGAGCGCGGCACCCAACAGGTCGAAACGGTCTGGACGCACGCCCTCGATCAGCCACAGCCACCCGAGCGAGGCGGCGATGTAGATGCCGCCATAGGCGGCGTAAGCGCGACCGGCGGCATTCGTGTCGACCAACGCCAAAAGCAAGCCGAACAAGGCCAGCGACACGAGGCCCGGCACCAGCCACAGGGGCGACTTCGCCAGCCGCCACCAGGCCCAGAAGGAAAAGCAGCCGGCGATCTCGGCAACCGCGGCTGCTATGTAGATGAGATAGGTCATGAAAAAGGCCTCGCGAACGAGACCTTTTTCGTGGCGTCAGGCCGCAATGGCAAGCGGCAAATCGGTGGCGGTTCTACTCCACCGCCTTCCGTCTGCGCGTTGGCTTGGCCGCAGGCTTCGCCGGCTCCTGATGGCCGAGATCGCGCAGCTCCAGCGCCTTCTCGCATTTGGCCATGTAGTCGCGCGTCATCGGCAGCGTGTCGTTCTTCTTGGCGATCTGGAATTGGAAGATGACAAGGTCCTGCCAGCGGAAGGCGGCTTCCGAGGCGGCGAGGTAGAACTCCCACATGCGGCAGAAGCGCTCGTCGTAGATCGCCTTCGCCTTGTCGCGATTGGCGGCAAAGCGCTGGCCCCAATGCTTGAGCGTCTCTGCGTAGTGCAGGCGCAGCACCTCGATATCGGTGACAACCAGGCCGGATTTCTCGATCGCCGGCATCACCTCGGAAAGCGCCGGGATGTAGCCGCCGGGGAAGATGTATTTGCGGACGAAGGCGCTGGTTGCCCACGGCACGCCGGAACGGCCGATGGTGTGGAGCAGCATTACGCCGTCGGGTTTCAGCAGCGTCGCCGCCTTGTCGAAGAAGGTGCGGTAGTGGTTGACGCCGACATGCTCGAACATGCCGACCGAGACGATGCGGTCGAAGCGTTCGTTGAGGGCGCGGTAATCCTTGAGGTCGAAATGCACTCGGCCCTGCAGGCCCATCGCATGCGCGCGGTCGGTGGCGACGCCGTGCTGCTCGGTCGACAGCGTCACGCCCTGCACGTCGACATCGAAAGCCTTGGCGAGATAAAGGCCGAGCCCGCCCCAGCCCGAGCCGATGTCGAGCACGGTCTGGCCTGCCTTCAGCCGCAGCTTCGCTGCGATGTGGCGCTTCTTGGCAACCTGCGCTTCGTCCAGCGTCATGTCGGGCTGTTCGAAATAAGCGCAAGAATACTGCATGTCCTCGTCGAGGAAGAGCTTGTAGAGCTCGCCCGACAGGTCGTAGTGGCGCTGCACGTTGCGGCGCGAGCGCGAGGCTGTATTGATCTGCTGCAGTCGGCGGAAGGCGTGGCGCAGGCCCTCGATCGCTTTCGACCAGGTCGCGTCGATGCCGCCGCTGCCCATGTTCTGGAAGGCGATGCGCATCAAGCCAAGCACGCCGCCCTCGAGAATGTCGAGCTCGCCGTCCATATAGGCTTCCGGCACTGCCAGCATCGGGTCGAAGCTTATGGCGCGCTCGGCATGCCTGGTCTTGATGTGCATGTGCACCGGCTCGCCGCTGCCGTCGCCGAACGTGACGGCCGAGCCCTTGGGCCCTGTAACCTTGAGGTTGCCGACCCGCACCAGGCGATCGAGAATGCGCTTCAACAGGATATTCATGACCAAATGTCCCCTCGAACGGACCATCCGGCGGCCGGACCGAACGCCAAATCGAAAGTGCCACAGCGCATCGCCCGCGTCCAATCGACGCGCCAGGCTGTAGTCTGCAACAAGATATAGGGACTAGAAAAGTTCCGATTGGCATAAAAAAGCCCGGGTCGGAGACCCGGGCGTTAGTCCAGTATTGATTGAACAACGAAGCGGCCGGAACTGGGCCTCGGCCGGGTTGATCAAGGATGTTGTCGATCAGGCGTTGTCTTCGCCGCCTTCGAACTCGGCGCTCGGGTCGAAGAAGTTCTCCGGCCGGGCGTTGTCGTTGATGTCTTCGCCATAGATGGCTTCGGCCGTCGTCAGCATCTCGCCCTTGGCCTGGCGCTCCGCCTCGTCGGCCGAACGGGCGACGTTGAGCGTCACGGTGACCTCGACCTCCGGATGCAGCGCGATCGCCACATTGGAGAGGCCGATGGTCTTGATCGGCTGGTTGAGCTCGATCTGGTTGCGGCTGACGGTGAAGCCTTCCGCGGTCAACAGTTCGGCGATGTCGCGGGTCGATACCGAGCCGTAGAGCTGACCGGTCTCGCCGGCCGAGCGCACGACGATGAAGCTCTTGCCGTCGAGCTTCTCCGCGATCTGCGAGGCCTCCGACTTGCGCTCGAGGTTACGGGCTTCGAGCTGGGCGCGCTGGCCCTCGAACTTCTTCTTGTTGGCTTCGTTGGCGCGCAGCGCCTTGCCCTGCGGGAGCAGGAAGTTGCGGGCGAACCCGTCCTTGACCTTGACGGTGTCGCCCATCTGGCCGAGGCGGGAAATGCGCTCGAGGAGAATGACTTCCATGGTTTCGTTCCTTTCGTCTGGGCAGCCGATGCGCGATCGGCGCCGATTGTTCGGAACAGGTCAGGAAGCAAAGAGGCGTTGCCGCCGGTGTCGCTGTCCTGCCTGTCGCGGCAGTTAGGGGCTTTTGACCCCAACTCGGGATTTGATGCTCGAACCGGTCGTGCCCGTCACGGCCGGGAAGAAGCGGGCGGCAAGCCGCCCGCTCGAGAATATCAGCGAACCACGTAGGGCAGCAGGCCGAGGAAGCGGGCGCGCTTGATCGCCTTGGCGAGCTCGCGCTGCTTCTTCTGGCTGACAGCGGTGATGCGCGAGGGCACGATCTTGCCGCGCTCGGAAATGTAGCGCTGCAGGAGACGCACGTCCTTGTAGTCGATCTTCGGGGCGTTGGCGCCGGAGAAGGGGCAGGTCTTGCGGCGGCGATGGAACGGGCGCCGGGTCGGGATCTGGTTGATGTCGACCATTATTCTGCACCCCCTTCAACGTTTTCGCGCGGACGGCGCGGACCACGGTCGCCGCCGTCACGGTCGCCGAACGAACGCGGGCCACGATCGCCGCGGTCGCGGTCGCCGAACGAGCGCGGGCCACGGTCGCCGCGGTCGCGGTCGCCGAAGCCGCCTCGCTCGGAGCGTTCCTCGCGCTTCTGCATCATCGCCGAGGGACCTTCCTCATGCGCCTCGACCTTGATGGTCAGGAAGCGAAGGACGTCCTCGGACAGGCCCATCTGACGCTCCATTTCGTTGAGCGCCGCCGGCGGGCAGTTGATGTCCATCAGCGTGTAGTAAGCCTTCCGGTTCTTCTTGACCCGGTAGGTGAGGGACTTCAGTCCCCAGTTCTCGATCCGGCCGACCGATCCGCCATTGGCGGCGATGACACCCTTGTACTGTTCGACAAGCGCATCGACCTGCTGCTGCGACAGGTCCTGCCGGGCAAGAAACACATGTTCGTAAAGAGCCATTATGTTTTTCTGCCTTTCTTCGTTTCTCTTACCGGCCCTCGCGGCTAAGCCTCTGCAACTTGTCTGACCCGAACGCGAAGGAGCGGGGAAGAAAGGAGCATCGCGAGACGGTCGAGAGCGGAGACACGGGAGGCCAAAAGCGCTTCTGGCTTCATGACGTGGCCTTCGAAAAGCCACGGCCCTCCGTTCAGCCCCCAGCAAGGACCGGCAGATTGCCGGCGTCTATACAGCAATTCGCCAGGAAGGCAAGGGCGGGAGACAGGAACGACGAATCCACGATGCCGCATGGCCGGAAATCTCCGGCGCTCGCGCAAATAGTGACAGGCTCAGCTCGTATGCGCGACGAGCGGGACGACCGTTTCGGGGAAGAAGTCGGGCGCGACGCGGCGCTTGCCGAACATCATGTCGTACTGGATCAGCCGGAAATCGTTGATCCGCGGATCGATTTTCTTTTGTCTCGCCCACTCGGGCGTCGCCTCGCCAAAGCGCGACAGCAAAAGGTTGCGGTCGACCACCCGGTAGCGTTCGCGCAGCGCGCCGAGGAAGCCGGTGTAGTAGGGGTGGGAAATCCCCGCCGTGGTGAGGATATGGTAAGGCAGGAAGGCCGGGCTTACCGAGCCCAGGTTCTCTACCGGGCCGGAGCGGTTCGACCAGATGATCAGCGGCGTGTCGTGATGCTCGAGCGCGGCTTCTGGCGTCGGCTCCTTGCGTGGCGCGACATTGTCCTTGAGGAAGCCGGTCTCGACATAGACGGGGCCGAGCGGCGGAAGATGGTCGCCGAAGAAGGCGACGACGGTCGGCCGCTCGCGCTTTTTCGCCCACTCGATCAGGCGCTGCAGGCCGCGATCGGCATCGGCCGAGCCTTCTGCATAGGAGAGCAGCGATTCCCGTGCCCAGGTGCTGATCGGCGCGTTGACCGCATGGGTTGGATTGTAATAGCGGTAGGGCTCGTAGGGCCCGTGGTTCTGCAGGCTGACCGCGAACAGGAACACCGGGTCCTCGCTGGCGTCGGCCTCGCGGATGATCTCGTCGGTCATCGCCGCGTCGGAAGCCAGCGGCCCGCGTTTTTCCAGAGGCGGCAGCGTTTCTTCCGAGCGGAAGTCGTTGAAGCCGAAATCGGCATAGACGGCGCCTCGGTTCCAGAACCAGTTGGTGCCAGGGTGGATGGCGCGCGCCCTATAACCTTCGCTCTTCAGGAAGGTCGCCAGCGACGGCGTCGGCGTACGCACGTACTGTTGGTAGGGGATCGAGCCGGCCGGCAGGAAGGCGTTGGAGAAGCCGGTCAGCGCCTCGAACTCGATATTGGCGGTCATGCCGCCGAATTCCGGCGAGAACATCGAGCCCGAGCGCAACGCGCGCACCGTCGGGATCGGATCCGGCTTGATGCTGACGCCGGGAAGCCCCGTCGGATCCCAGAAGGATTCGCTCATCACCACGATGATGTCGGGCTTCTGGTCCGGCACCGAGGCGGCAACCTCCGGGCGGGTGATCGCGTCCAGCGTCTTGTCGTCATAGCCGGGCGGCGCCGAGACATGCGCCATCGGCACGTTCATCGCGAAGGCGAGCGCGAAGCCGTTGGAGGCGTAGTTCTCCTTCTGGTCCCACATGATCGGGATGATCTGCAGCCTGTCGCGCGTCCACGAGAAGGTGGCGTAGTCCATGATCGAGACGAAGAAGGCGAGCAGCGGCACGGCCAGCGACAGCCGCGCCAGCCGTCCCTTGCGGCTGAGGATCGGCACGCGCCGGCGCCAGAGCCGCCAGCCATAGACGAGCAGTGTCAGGCTGGCGACGATGGCCGCGCCGAGCATCACTGCGGTCCAGGGCCGCTCGCGCACCAGAAGCGGCATCAAGGCCATGATCTGGCGGGCATAGAGGAAATCGGTCGGATAGAGCGGATCGCCGAGATAGTGCGATTTCTGGTGACCGACAAAGGCCAATGCCAGGGTCAGCGGCGCGACGATCATCAGGCTCTGATGGCTGCGGCCGAGTATGGCGTCGAGCCCGATCAGCACCAGCGCAAAGACGATGATCGTGGTCCAGCCGGGCTTGAAGGGCTGCAGGAAGAAGTCGACCGTGCCGAAGAAGTCGCCGCGCACGATCCATTCGATGGCGAACACCAGAAGGGCGGAGGCGAGCAGCGTTGCGAGGCCGTAGCGAACAATCGGCCATCTCCGCCCCGGCAGATAGCCGGTGGACGGATCGTCTTCCAAAAATTGCGGCGCGGGCTTGGCCGCGCCTTTCCTGATCCTAGCCACTTTGCTTCCCCGGCCCATGTTACGCGTCTTCCACTCGCGTCACGCCACTGTCATCGAAATGTCACGCAAAGCTAGCGCCTGTGGCGGAAATAAGAAGAGCCAGCAAACGATTCGTGAGCGGTTTTCATCAGGTGTGATCGCCAAAAAGCCTTTTGGAACAGGCAACTCGGCAGGGTTTTCCGGCCGAAATAGGTGCTGAGCGGGCGACAGCGGGCTTGACTTGGCCGTCCGCCTTGCGCCAGAGGCAGGGAAAAACAAGCCGCTGGAGACGCTAAGATGGCCGTCGCATTCACCTTTCCGGGACAGGGCAGCCAGGCCGTCGGCATGGGCAAGGACCTCGCCGATGCCTTTCCTGAGGCGCGCCGCGTCTTCGAGGAGATCGACGAGGCGCTTGGCGAAAAGCTGTCGAAGCTGATCTGGGAAGGACCCGAGGAAACGCTGACGCTGACGGTCAACGCGCAGCCGGCGCTGATGGCGGTGTCGCTTGCGGCGCTGCGGGCGCTGGAAGCGCGCGGCTTTTCGTTGAGGGACAAGGTGTCTTACGTCGCCGGCCATTCGCTCGGCGAATATTCAGCACTTGCCGCCTGCGGCTTCGTCTCGGTCGCCGATGCCGCGCGGCTGCTGCGCACCCGTGGCAATGCCATGCAGGCGGCAGTGCCTGCGGGCGAGGGCGCCATGGCGGCGATCATCGGGCTGGAGCAGGCCGATGTCGAAGCCGCCTGCGCGGAAGCGGCACAGGGTTCCGCCAATGAGGCGGTTTGCCAGGTCGCCAACGACAATGGCGGCGGCCAGCTGGTGATTTCCGGCGCCAAGTCGGCCGTCGAGCTGGCGGCGAAGCTCTGCACGGAAAAGGGCGCCAAGCGGGCGCTGATGCTGCAGGTCTCGGCCCCGTTCCATTCGGCGTTGATGGCGCCGGCGGCCGAGATCATGCGCGAGGCGCTGGCCGGGGTGGCGAAGAAGGCGCCGGTGATTCCGGTCGTCTCCAATATCAGCGTGACCCCGACGAGCGACCCGGACGAGATCGCCCGCCGCCTTGTCCAGCAAGTCACCGGCCGCGTGCGCTGGCGCGAGACAGTGGAGTGGTTTGGCCAGAACGGCGTCTCGACGCTTTACGAAGTCGGCGCCGGCAAGGTTCTGTCGGGTCTGGCGCGGCGCATCAACCGCGACATCGCCACCGGCGCCGTCGGCACGGCGGCGGAAGTCGAGGCGGCGCTGGCGGCGCTGGGGTAAGCAGGGGCTTTTCAATTTCATCCGCAGGTGCGGCGTGCCCACATCGACTTTCTCCCGAAATCGAGCAACGCCCTAAAGGATCTGGCGCGGAAGACGGGTCGAAGCAATGCTCAACGCCTGCGAGATTTCGTTGGGCGCAGACTTGAAGATCTTGAGGACTACTATCTAGCCGCGGAAGTGCTGGAGCCGATTAGGCTCGGCGAAGAATCGGTCGTGAGCGCCGAGAACTTCTGGTATGGCCTAGACGGCATGACGAATACAGAACGAGGGTCGCTAGCGGGGCGTCCGGAAGAGAGAGGTTTAAAGAAATGTTCGAACTGACCGGCCGCAAGGCCCTCGTCACCGGCGCATCGGGAGGCATCGGCGAGGCGATCGCCAGGGTGCTGCACAGCCAGGGCGCCATCGTCGGCCTGCACGGCACCCGTGTGGAGAAGCTTGAAGCGCTGGCCGGCGAGATGGGCGAACGCGTGAAGCTGTTTCCGGCGGATCTGACCAACCGCGACGCGGTCAAGGCGCTCGGCCAGAAGGCCGAGGCCGATCTCGAGGGCGTCGACATCCTGGTCAACAATGCCGGCATCACCAAGGACGGGCTGTTCGTGCGCATGTCGGACGCCGACTGGGATTCCGTGCTGGAGGTGAACCTCACCGCGGTGTTCCGCCTCACCCGCGAGCTGACGCACCCGATGATGCGCCGCCGCCATGGCCGCATCATCAACATCACCTCGGTGGTCGGCGTCACCGGCAATCCCGGCCAGACCAATTACTGCGCCTCCAAGGCCGGCATGATCGGCTTTTCCAAGTCGCTGGCACAGGAAATCGCCACCCGCAACATCACCGTCAACTGCGTCGCTCCGGGCTTCATCGAATCGGCCATGACCGACAAGCTCAACGACAAGCAGAAGGAAGCGATCATGGCGGCGATTCCGACCCGGCGCATGGGCACCGGCGCCGAGGTCGCTTCCGCGGTCGCCTATCTCGCCTCGGACGAAGCCGCCTACGTCACCGGCCAGACCATCCATGTCAACGGCGGCATGGCGATGATTTGATCGACCAAGTCGGCGGCTGTGAAAACAGCCATTTCGGCTTGGACGCCCGGCTTTTTTCGTGTAATGCGGCCGGCAACCCGGCGGTTCGGGCAAAAACCGGTCCTGTGGCGTTGCGTTTCCCACAAGACCATCTTTCAGCTTGATTAGCGGCATTCCGCCCGCTAACGAAGACAACACAACGTAAGACGAGGCCCCAAATGAGTGACACCGCAGAGCGCGTCAAGAAGATCGTCATCGAGCATCTCGGCGTCGATGCCGACAAAGTGACGGAGCAGGCGAGCTTCATCGACGATCTGGGCGCGGACAGCCTCGACACGGTCGAACTCGTCATGGCGTTCGAAGAAGAGTTCGGCGTCGAGATTCCGGACGACGCCGCCGAGACCATCCTGACCGTCGGCGATGCCGTGAAGTACATCGACAAGGCCTCGGCCTGAGGCTTTCCACGGGCATCACCGGGGAGGACCTGCGATGAGGCGAGTCGTCGTCACGGGCCTTGGCCTGCTTTCGCCGTTCGGCACGGGCGTCGAGCACAGCTGGAAGGAACTGCTTTCCGGCCGAAGCGCCGCCCGCCGCATCACCGAATTCGAGGTGGACGATCTTGCCTGTAAGA
The DNA here is from genome assembly GCF_003952385.1 of Mesorhizobium sp. M1D.F.Ca.ET.043.01.1.1. Lineage (NCBI taxonomy): Bacteria > Pseudomonadati > Pseudomonadota > Alphaproteobacteria > Hyphomicrobiales > Phyllobacteriaceae > Mesorhizobium > Mesorhizobium sp. M1D.F.Ca.ET.043.01.1.1. The sequence goes on along the minus strand of NZ_CP034444.1, from coordinate 986,732 downwards.
TCGCCCACGTCATTCCGCGCGGCGACGGTTCGAATGGCACCTTCAATCCCGAGGCCGTGCTCGAGCCGAAGGAGCTGCGCAAGATCGGCGACTTCATCCTCTACGGCATCGCGGCCGCCGACGAGGCGCTGGCCGATTCTGGCTGGAAGCCCGAGACGCATGAGGATCAGTGCGCGACGGGCGTGCTGATCGGTTCCGGCATCGGCGGCATCGACGGCATCGCCGAGAACGCGATGATCCTGAAGGAGCGCGGCCCGCGCCGCATCAGCCCGTTCTTCATTCCCGGACAGATCATCAATCTGGTCTCCGGCCAGGTTTCCATCCGGCACGGGCTGAAAGGCCCGAACCATGCTGTCGTCACTGCCTGCTCGACCGGCGCGCACGCCATCGGCGATGCCGCGCGGCTGATTATCTGGGGCGATGCCGACGTCATGGTGGCCGGCGGCGCCGAGGCGCCGATCACGCGGCTTTCCATGGCAGGTTTCGCGGCGTGCCGCGCGCTCTCCACAGAGCGCAACGATACGCCCGAGATCGCTTCGCGCCCCTATGACCGCGACCGCGACGGCTTCGTCATGGGCGAAGGCGCCGGCGTCGTCGTCCTGGAAGAGCTCGAGCACGCCAAGGCGCGCGGCGCCAGGATCTACGCCGAGGTCACCGGCTATGGCCTGACGGGCGACGCCTATCACATCACCGCTCCGGCCGAGGACGGCGACGGCGCTTTCCGCTGCATGACGGCGGCGCTGAACCGGGCGAAACTCGCGCCGGCCGATATCGACTACATCAACGCGCATGGCACCTCGACCATGGCCGACACGATCGAGCTCGGCGCCGTCGAGCGGCTGGTCGGCAATGCCGCCTCCAAGATTTCGATGTCGTCGACCAAGTCGTCGATCGGTCATCTGCTGGGCGCCGCGGGCGCCGCGGAGGCGATCTTCTCCATCCTCGCCATCCGCGACAACATTGCCCCCGCCACCATCAATCTCGACAATCCGGAACGCGAGACGGCGATCGATCTCGTGCCGAACAAGCCGCGCCAGCGCCAGATCGATGTGGCGTTGTCGAACTCCTTCGGCTTCGGCGGCACCAACGCCTCGCTCGTCTTCCAGCGTTACAATGGCTGAGCATTCAGCCCACCGGCAGGTCCGCCGCCTGCCGTCATTTTTGCCAAATTTGTCCCTACGCTCCGGCTAGGGGATTCGTTGCAAGATCAGACGGCAGGGCGCCATGAATACAAATCCGGGCGGCGGTGGGGAATTCGGACAGCGTCAGACGCAAGGACCGATCGTGCCCAAGACAGCCGCCGAAGCGTTGCGCCCCGAGGCCGGCACGCCGCCGCCGTCGAAGCGCTCGCGCGCGTCGCGCAGCCAGGTCGTCGTGTTCCTGAATTTCTTCCTGTCAATGGTCATCCTGGTCGTGCTCGCCTCGGGTGCTGCGCTTTATTTCGGCATGCAGGCCTTCGTCGAGCCGGGCCCGTCCGCCAATGGCGATACCTTCATGGTCAAGCCGAACACCGGCGTGCAGGAGATCGCCGACCAGCTGGAGCGTCGCGGCCTGGTCAGCGATGCCCGCATCTTCAGGCTGGGCGTTCGCGCCACCGGCAATGATTCCGCGCTGAAGGCCGGCGAATACGCCATCAAGCCGCGCGCCTCGATGCGCGACATCATGGAACTGTTCAAGAGCGGCAAGTCGGTGATGTATTCGCTGACCATCCCCGAGGGGCTGACGGTCGAGCAGGCGCTGCAGCGCGTGGCCGACCAGGAGGCGCTGACCGGCGACATGCCGGCGACCATGCCGCCCGAGGGCAGCATCGCCACCGACACGCTGCGCTTCACCCGTGGCGCCACCCGGCAGCAGATGGTCGACAAGCTGGTCGCCGATCAGAAGAAGCTGGTCGACGACGTCTGGGCGCATCGCGCGCCCGACCTGCCGATCGCCAACATGGAGGACTTCGTCATCCTGGCCTCGATCGTCGAGAAGGAGACGGGCAAGGGCGACGAGCGCTCGCGGGTCGCAGCCGTCTTCCTCAACCGGCTGGCCAAGGGCATGCGGCTGCAATCGGACCCGACCATCATCTACGGCCTGTTCGGCGGCAAGGGTAAACCGGCGGACCGTCCGATCTACCAGTCCGACATCGACAAGCAGACGCCCTACAACACCTATCTGATCAAGGGCCTGCCGCCGACGCCGATCGCCAATCCGGGCCGCGCCGCGCTGGAGGCGGTGGCCAATCCGTCGAAGACCGACGACCTCTATTTCGTCGCCGACGGCAATGGCGGCCATGTCTTTGCCGCGACGCTGGACGAGCACAACCAGAATGTCGCCCGCTACCGGGCGCTGCAGAAGAAGCAGGCGGACGCCGCCGCCAAGGCCTCGGGCCAGACGACGGCGCCGGCCGCTCCCGATGACAATGCCGGTCCCGATTCCGGTGATGCCGGCGAGAACGGCGACGCGGGCGGCGACGCCGCCCAGTAGGCCGCGGCCTTTACCGGAACTGGCCCGCCTCCTTTGACGCCGGGCCGTATTCATGTTTTGAGGGGACTTCCGACGCTGGCCAGAGGTTCGGCGTCTTGCAAGGGGCGTATGTTCAGGCAATCGCGCCCGGGCTGCGACAGGGGTGACACGCATCATGAACGTGCAGAGTATGACCGGTTTCGCGCGAGCCGTTGCTGAACGCGACGGCACCTCGATCGCGTGGGAAGTGAAATCGGTCAACGGCAAGAGCGTCGAGGTCAGGCTGAGATTGCCGCAGGGCTTCGACCGGCTGGAACTCCTCGTGCGGCAGACCGTGCAGAAGCGCTTCGCGCGCGGCAATTTCCAGGCGACGCTGACCGTCGCCCGCGCCGCCGCCCAGCAGGCGCAGCCGGTGGTCAACGAGGCGTTTCTGAAGGATCTGGCGGGGCTGGCCAGGCGCCTCCAGGAGCAGTTCGGTACCGCTCCCGCGACGGCTGACGGCCTGCTGGCGCTGCGCGGCGTGCTCGACATTCCGGAAGCCGTCGAGGCCGACGAGGAGAGAACCGCCCTCGACGCCGCGATCCTGTCGGCGCTGGACACGGCGCTTGCCGGGCTGGAGCAGGCAAGGCAGAGCGAGGGCGCCGCGCTGCGCACGCTTTTGTCCGGCCATATCGCCGCCATCGAGGCGCTGACACTCAAGGCCGAGGCCGACCCTTCGCGCGAGCCGGCGGCGATCCGCGAGCGCATCGCCGAACAGGTTGGTCTGCTGATGGACGCGTCGGCCAATCTCGACGCGGTTCGGCTGCATCAGGAGGCGGCCTTCCTCGCCACCAAGGCCGACATCCGCGAGGAGATCGACCGGCTGAAGACGCATGTCGCTTCCGCGCGCACGCTGCTTTCCAGCGGTGGCGCCGTCGGCCGCAAGCTCGATTTTCTGGCGCAGGAATTTAATCGCGAATCGAATACCTTGTGCTCCAAGTCGAACGCTGCCGCGGTCACCGCGATCGGGCTGGAGCTCAAGGCGGTGGTCGACCAGTTTCGCGAACAGGTTCAGAATCTGGAGTGACGGGGATGGTTGCCAAGGAGCCGACGGCCGCCAGGGATTTGGGGTCCCGCATCCGCCGCCGCGGGCTGATGCTGGTGCTGTCGTCGCCGTCGGGCGCCGGCAAGTCCACGATCGCGCGCAATCTTCTGGAAAGCGATTCCAGCCTGGAGCTGTCAGTTTCCGTCACCACCAGGCCGCGCAGAGGCTCGGAGATCGAAGGCGTCCACTACCATTTCCGCTCCATGCGCGAGTTCGAACGGCTGCGCGATTCCGACGCGCTGCTGGAATGGGCCGAGGTGCACGGCAATTTCTATGCGACGCCGCGCGAGCCGGCCGAGGCGGCGCTGGCCGAAGGCCGCGACATGCTGTTCGACATCGACTGGCAGGGCGCCCAGCAGCTCAAGGAGAAGATGCGCGCCGACATCGTCTCGATCTTCATCCTGCCGCCCTCGATGAAGGAGCTGAAAGCGCGCCTGAAGCGCCGCGCCGAGGATCAGGAGCAGGTCATCGAGACCAGGCTGAAGAATGCCCGCGTCGAGATCGAGCATTGGAAGGAATACGACTTCGTCATCGTCAACGACGATCTCGACCGCGCCTTCGCCGAGGTCCGTGCCATCGTCACCGCCGAACGGCTGCGCCGCGACCGCCGGCCGGGCCTGTTCGACTTCATCTCCGGGTTGCTTGACGAGAAGACGGAGTAAGGCAGCTCTCCTTCTCCCCTTGCAAGGCGAGAAGGGAAGGGCGTAGCTCAAATCGCGTTCGTCAACCTTACGAATTCCTCGACGCTGAGCGTCTCGGCGCGGCGCGTCGGATCGATGCCCGCGCGGGTGAGCAGCGCTTCCCCGCCCAGGCTCTTCACGCTTTGCCTCAGCATCTTGCGGCGCTGGCCGAAGGCGGCTTCTGTGACTCGGCCGAGCCGCTTGCCGTCGGCGAGCAGGGGGGAGGCGCGCGGCACCAGATGCACCACCGAGGAGGTGACCTTGGGCGGCGGCGTGAAAGCCTGCGGAGGCACGTCGAACGCGATCTTTGCTTCCGTGCGCCAGCCGGCCAGCACGCCGAGCCGGCCATAGGCGTCGCTGCCCGGGCCGGCGGTGATGCGCTCGGCCACCTCGCGCTGGAACATCAGCGTCATCGATTGGTAGAAAGGCGGCCATTCGGCCATCGTCAGCCAGCGGATCAGAAGCTCCGTGCCGATATTGTAGGGCAGGTTGGCGGCGATCTTCACAGGGCTGCCATCGGCCTTGCTAGCAAGCGCGGCGAAATCCGTCTTCAGCGCGTCGCCGGGAATGACCTCGAGGCGGCCGGGATAGTGGCTGGACACCTCCGCCAGCGCTTCCAGGCAGCGCTCGTCGCGCTCGATGGCGATCACGCGCTTGGCACCGTTGAAGAGCAGCGCCCGGGTCAGCCCGCCGGGGCCGGGGCCGACCTCGATCACCGTCGCCTCGCCGAGCTCGCCGGCCGTGCGCGCGATCTTGCTCGTCAGGTTGAGGTCGAGCAGGAAATTCTGGCCGAGCGCCTTCTTCGCCTGCAGGCCGTGCCGCTCGATCACCTCGCGCAGCGGCGGCAATCCGTCGATGGTCACGCGCCCCCCGCTCAATCAAGCCTCATGCGGCCGCGGCCTGGCGGCCGCTGTCGGCCAGCCGGCGCGCGAGCCTCAGCGCAGCGATCAGGCTGTCGGCGCGCGCGATGCCCTTGCCGGCGATGTCGAAGGCCGTGCCGTGGTCCGGCGAGGTGCGGATGAAGGGCAGGCCGAGCGTCACGTTGACGGCCTCGTCGAAGGCCAGCGTCTTGGCCGGGATCAGCGCCTGGTCGTGATACATGCAAAGCGCTGCGTCATAACCGGCGCGTGCCAGCGGGTGAAACATGGTGTCGGCCGGCAGCGGCCCGAAAGCGTCGATGCCCTCGGCCTTGAGCGCCTCGACGGCCGGCTGCACGATGGAAAGATCCTCCGAACCCATTGCGCCGCCTTCGCCGGCATGCGGGTTGAGACCGGCAATGGCGAGCCTCGGCCGCGCGACGCCGAAGCGGCTGTGGAGGTCGGCGGCCGTGATGCGGGCCGTGCTGACGATCAGCTCGCTCGTCAGCACCCTCGGCACCTCGGCAAGCGCGATGTGGATGGTGACCGGAACGGTGCGCAATTCGGGTCCGGCAAGCAGCATCACCGGTGTCACCTCGGCGCCGGTATGGCGCGAGGCCAGATGCGCCAGGTATTCGGTGTGGCCGGGAAAGCGGAAGCCGGCGTCATAGAGCGGCTTCTTGGCGATGGGGCAGGTGACCACCGCGGCGGCGTGTCCCGCGAGGCAGTCGGCGACGGCGCGGTCGATCGCCTCGATGGTGCCCGCGGCATTGGCCGGATTCGGCTTTCCGGGACTGTCGATATGGCGGGCGTAGAGCGGAACGATGGGCAGGGCGCCGGGAAAGTGATGCGCCGCTTGCCCCGGCAAGGTCTCCACGATCGCTATCGTTGCGCCGATTTCGCGCGCCCGCGCCGCAACAAGGGCCGGGTCGGCGAGCAGATAGAAAGGCGGCACACCGGCGCTGTCGCCTGCCTGCCAGGCGGCGATGGCGATCTCCGGTCCGACGCCGGACGGATCGCCGACGCTGAGCGCCAGCGGCGCATCGGTCCTGCGCGCGCTCATGGCGTCCAGCGGGGCGCCGCGCCTGCTTCGGGGCAGGGCGGAAGGCTCGAGCTGTGTCCTGTCATGCGGCGAAACGCCCTAAAGCATGTCTCCCGAAAGTGGGAACCGGTTTCGGGACAAAGACATGCGTAAATCAAAAAACTAAAGCACACGGAGCGAATCTGAAAGATCGCGACGCGCTTTAGCGCTCGACGATGTTGGCCTTTTTGCGCAGTTCCTCGACATATTTCTTGCTGAGCTCGTCGGCGTCCTTGTCGTTGCTGCCGCCTTCGGCCTGGAACACCATCTGGGCGGCCTTGTCGTCGGAAACCTCGCGCGAGGAGCAGATGCCGATGAACTCGACGCCGCGTTCGGTCTCGCGCGTCGGCGTCGCGCCGCCGACCTTGGTCGCCTTGATCTGCTCGGCCCAATCCGACGGCAATTGCGGCGCCAGCACGCGGCCGAGATCCCGCACCGTGACGTCGAGCAGTCCCTTGGCGAATTCGCGCGTGGTGTTGCAGCCGTTGAAGCGGGCGCGCATGGCGTCGGCCTCGCGCTTGCGCTTGGCGAGCGTCGCGGCGCGCTCGGAAGCAGGCACCACGAAGATGACCTGCTGCAGCATATACTCCATGGCGGACGGCTTGGAACCGCCTTTGTCGAGCATGCGGCGCACCGCGTCCTGCTCGGTCACCGAGCCGCCCTCGCCGGAGCGGTAGCGCGCGCCAAGGGCCTGGTTCCAGGCCATCTGCGCCCGGATGAACTCCTTGAAATGCTCCTTGGTGACCCCCGACTGGGCCATGACGGCGTCGAGCTTCGCCAGCGGCATCTTGTTGTTGGAGGCAAAACGCTGATAAGCGGCATCGACCTGCTGGTCGGTGATGCGGATGCCGAGCCGCCGGGCCTCGGCAAGGCGCAGCGTCTGGTCGATCATCTCCTGCGCCGCATCGCCCTTCTTGCGCTGCAGTTTGAAAAATGCGGCGCGGTGCGCGATGTCGCCGGTGGTGATCGGTATGTTGTTGACGACATATTTGATCTGGCTGGCGAATGCCGGCGGCGTCATCGCCGTGATCGAAACCGAGGTCGCCGCCACCAGCAGCGCGAATCCTGCCGAAAACAGGTATTTCCTCATCTCACCTTCCCAATTCCTATCCGCCACGACGGCGCCGCACGTCCTCCGAACGCGTGCGCTATGTGGTCGACCCCATGCCCGTCCTATGCGGCGAAACAATGTCGCCGGTGCATGACCCCGGGAATCGGCCGCATTTTCGAACGATCATGCACCAAATCAAGGTTCATGGCATCGCCCGCGCCCGACGCGCAACGCCGTGGTCCGCGGCTGCCGCTTACTGGATCGTATCGACAGCGGCGGTCGACGAGCCGAAATCGCCGAGCGTGCGGAACGACAGGTTGAAACCGATATTCTGCGACACCTCCTTGGTGACCGTATCGCGCGTCTGCGAGAACGTCATCACATAGGTGAAGCAGGAATCGTTGTAGGCGAAGCCGACGCCATCCTTGACCAGAACGCTTGTCTGGAGATCGTAGGTGCCGGTGCCGAAGACCCGCCAGTTCTCGGCCAGATGCGTCGAGGCGCCGAGCGTGACCTCGTGGCGATCCGTGGCAAAGCCATAGAGCGGCTGCGCCTGGATGAAGGCATATTTGGCGCTGAGCGAAACCGGCAGGCCGGAATAGGCGGCCTTGATCTCCGCGCGCCTGACCTCGAAGGTCTGCTCGTCGAAACGGCCGCTGAGCGAGCCCGAGAAACCGCTTGGGCTGTTGAAGCCGACAAGGCCGACATAGTCGGATGTCGCCGTCTGCAGGCCCGAATAGGCGCCGACATTGACAAGGTCCGGAGCGTCGAAGGAGTTCTCGCCGCCCAACTGATAGGACTGGCCGAAGATGGCGTCGGTGCCCCAGCCGCTTTCATAGGCGCCCGAATAGCGGAAGCCGACATTGGCGCGCGTGCCGCCTTCGATGCGGTCGTAGCCGGAGAACTTGTCGCGCTCGAACAGCGTGGTTGCGTCGAAGACGAAGCTCTGCGCGTCTTCATTCGGAATGGCGAGGCCACCGACATATTGCTCGTTCGGGCGCACGAAGATCTGCGCCGTCGGCTCCAGTACGTGGCTGGAGTTCGGCATCGAGAACAAGAGCGGCCAGCGCGCCTCCAGGCCGAGCGTGGCCATGTAGCGGGCGAGCGAGGAGCGCATGTCGACGGCTTCGCCCAGATTCGACGCCATCTGGTTGACGGCGACCAGCGAGGCGGCGGTCTCGGAGCTGTATCCGGTGTCGCCGCGCAGCGCGAGCAGCGGCGTCAGTTGCAGGCCGCCATCGGTGGTGAAGGTGCGCTTCCATTCGGCTTCCGCCGTCAGTCGGCTGGACTGGCCCTCGAGGCCGCGCACGTTGTTGATGGAATTCGTATCGCCGCTGTCGGCCAGCACAGCGTCCAGCCGGTCGCGGCTGATGACGCGCGCGTTGACGTTGAGCGACAACTGGCCGCCTGCCACCGACATGTCGGGGATATAGGCGTAGTCGAAGGACGGCAGCACCCAGGGCTGCTTGGCGGAACGCGCCGTCGGGTCGCTGGACAGCGTGTCTTCCTGCACTTCGAAGCGCATTGCCCTGATGTCGAAATAATTGCGGTCGCTCAGGCCCGTCAGATAGATCGACGACTGGTGGACGAGGTCGTTGTAGCCGTCGATGTTGTAGGTGCGCGAGAAATTCTTGTCGGTCTGCAGCAGCACGTCCCAGCCGAAGTTCCAGCGCTCGTTGATGGCGAACTGACCCTTGGTGCCCATCATGCCGCGGAACTTGTTGGGGTCGTTGGGCTCTCCCGAATCGACGGTGAAGCGATTGCCCGTGCCGATGAAGGCGTCGGGATCCTGCTGATTGATGCCGGCGATCTTCAGGCTGTATTCGCCATTGTTGAAGCGTTGGCGCCATTCGGCCTCGCCGAGGAAGCCCTGCTTGGTGTAGCCGCTGCCGGTGACGGTCAGGTCATAGGTCGGCGAGAGCGCGAAATAATAGGGAACCTTGAGACCGACGCCGAGGTGGTTGTTGTAGACGATGCCGGGGATCAGGAAGCCGCTCTTGCGCTTGACCGTCGGGTCGGCAATCTCGAAGGCTGGCAGGTAGGCGAGGGGGAAGCCGAAGAACTCGAAATTCGCATTCTCGAAGCGAACCGTCTTCTTTTCGCCGTTCCAGATGATCTTTCTCGCCTTGACGCGCCATGTCGGCGCCGAATCGGGCTTGTCCTCGCAGGGCTCGCAAGCGGTGTAGATGCCGTTGTGGAACGTCGTCAGCACACCGCCCATGCGCTCGCCGCTCTCGGCGGCGAAATAAGCCTTCTCGACCGTCTCGACCCGCAGCGCGTTGACGAAACCGTCCGCGAAGTCGTCGGTGATGTCGATATGGTCGGAATTGATCTTGGTGCCGTCGCTGTTGATGAGCTCGACCGCGCCGCTGGCGACCAGGCGCTTGGTGTCGCGATTGTACACCACGCGCTGGGCGACAAGCTTGTTGCCGCCATAGTCGATCTGGACGCCGCCGACGGCGGTCACCGTGTGCTTGTCGTTGTCATAGACGAGCGTATCGGCGGCTAGCAGCATCTGCGTGCCGGAGGGAACCGGCTTCGCCGTGATGGTCTGCGCCAGCGCCGGTACCGATGGCACCACGCAAGCAAACAGACATGCCAAAGCTGTCGCCCCATAAAGGCGTGCCAAACCGGCCTGCCTATGGCTGCGCAAACCAGCCTCCCTCACTAGCCGTCTTCCTTGTATAGCAGAAAAGTCACCCCGAAGAACATAGCCACGACAACCGGAACCCATGCAGCCACCATTGTAGGCACGAATCCGGCGACCCCGAATGCCTTGACCAGTACCGAAACGACATAAAGCAGAAAGCCGGCCAGGACGCCACCCAGAATCATCGTCGCCGACTGCCCCATCCGCGCAAATCGCATTGAAACTGTTGCCGCAATCAGCGTCATGGCGACGAGGAGGAACGGCAGCGCCACCAGCGAATCAAACTGCATGGCGAAGGCATTTGCCTTCAGCCCGAAGGAGCGGGCAACCTCGATCTTGGCCGGCAGCTCGTAAAACGGGATGGTTTCCGGGCGCGCCAGGCGTTCCTGCACGAATTCCGGCTTGAGGTTGGTTGGCACGCGGTCGGAAGCCTCGGGACGGATGACGCCGTCCTTCAACACCTTGACGTCCTGCAATTCCCAGTAGCCGTCGCGCAGGAAGGCGCGCGCGGCGTCCTTGCGCTCGACGATATTGCCCTGCTGGTCGAGGACGAAGAACACCGCGTCCGCCATCTCCAGCCCCTGGTTGAGGATGGCGCGGGCGCCGATGATGGTGTCGCCGGAGCTGGTCTTTTGCCTAAGCCACGGCGTCGTGTCCGCCGGGACGGCGTTCGACTTGCCGGCCCTGAGTTGGTTTTCCATCTGCTCGGACCAGGAAAAGCCGTGCGCGGCGATCGGGTTGAGCACCCCGACCGACAGCAGGCCGAACATCAGCGCGCCGACGCAGCAAGGGAAGAGAAACTGCCAGGCCGAAACGCCGGCCGAGCGCGCGATGACCAGCTCGTAGCGGCGGTTGAGCGACACCAGCGTCGCCATCGCCGAGAACAGCCCGACGAACGGCACCGTCTGCAGCATGATCATCGGCATCCTCAGCGCCGATATGGCGAAGGCGGTGCCGTAGGTGAAGCCCGGTAGTCCGGTCGTGCGGCCCGAAAGCTCGGTGAAATCGATCAGGAACACCAGCGCCAGCAGGCCCAGAAAGAACCAGACCGTGATCGTCACATAGCGAAAGAAGAAATAGCGGCCCAGCGTCCAGCCCATGATCAGGCTCCCTGGCCGGAGGTGCCGCGCCGAGCGAACCACAGCTTGAGCGCGGTCCAGCCCTCGCTGACGCGGCCGGCGAGATTCGTCATCCAGTCGGCCCAGGCGGTGGGCAGTTCCATGCTCCGCGAGGAGACGATGAACCAGACGGAGACCGCCGACGCCATGATCGGCACCGCGTAGACCATATAGGCGTAATACCAGACCTTGTCGGCCTTGCCGGCGGCGAAGAAGCCAAGCCAGCGCACGAAAAGGGCGATTGCGATCGCGGTGATCAGCGGATGGATGCGCGCCTCGCGGTGCGAGCGCGCGTCGCCTGCGACGGCAAGCGCGATCAGCGCGAAGACCAGCGAATAGGACCATTCGGAGAAGCGCTGATTGAGCTCGGCCGTGTAGCTGCCGGGCTGGCGCTGGTACATCTTGTCGTTGGGATCCGGGTTGAGCAGGTATGACGTCGTCCGGTCCTTGGGCAGCAGCGTGATCTCGTTCGCCGCCGACATGAAGGCCGACAGGTCGAAGGCGTAGGAGGTGAAGCGGATGACGGAGAGGTCGCCGGTCACCGATTTGCGGTTGATGACGCCGTCATTCATCATCAGCACCTTCTCGTCGCCTTTTTCGACGATGCTGCCGGTCTTGGCATAATAGGTGAGGTTGGCGCCTTCCTCGCGCGAATCAGCGACGAAGATGCCGCCGAGCCTGTTGTCGGGGAGCCGCTCGCCGATTTGCAGGAACAGGCCGTCGTCGATTTTGCGGAACGTGCCTTCCTGGATGATGAGCGACAGAAGGTCGGCGCGCGAGGCCGCCACCAGCTGCCGGTTCTTCTGCCTGGCGTAGGGATCGACGCCGTTGTCGACGGCGAAGGAAAAGACGCTGGCCGCCAGCGCCAGCAAGAGGATCGGCCGCGCGATCGTCCAGCGCGAGGCGCCGGCGGCGTTGATCACCGCGAGCTCCGAATCCGTGTTCATGGCGCTCAGCGTCTGCGCCACCGCGACCACCAGCGCGAACGGTACTACGATCGGAATGATCGAGGGGATGATTAGGGCTGCGACTTCGAAGAAGGTCAGCGCCGACTGGCCGCTGTCGGTGACGAGGTCGATCTTGGCGAGCACCTGCGTTGTCCACACGATCGCCAGTGTCCAAACCAGCGCCGCCACGAACATAGCGGTGGTGCGACGCATGATGTAGCGTTCAACGACCTTCATGAAGGCTTTTCTCGATTGTGCCGAACGGCATCATGCCCGCCGACAAGGTAGTCATCCGCCGACGCTCGTACAACCGGGTCCATGGGCGGCTCATCTGGTTTGTCGCTCCACGCCATGCGCCCCCGGCGCGGCGGAGTGTCCGCGTCAATGGATAAGAAATGCAGAACATTGATGGTTAACAATAGGTTGCGGCACGAAGCTTATGTCTTGCCGCGACGAATCCTTCGGTGGTTGCAGCGCTGATATAGACGGCGATTTCGGCCAAAGTCTTGCCAAATGGCCGAAAACGACCAAATGTCGCGCACGCTTTGAAAGCCGGTTCGCGGCGCCTCACCCCGAAAGCAGGATCTGATGACTTCGAGACCTTCGATTGCCTTCGCTAAATTCGCCGCGCCCAAAAAAGGCAGCGTCTTCGTGCTTGCGGCCGAGGGCGGTGGCCTTGGCGATGCAGCGAAGGTCTGCGACCCGGCCGGCGCGTTGGCGCGCGCGTTTCCGGTCGCCGATTTCTCCGGCAAGTTCGCCGGCACGGTGGAGGTGCTGGCGCCGGAAGGAACGTCTGTCGACCGGCTGGTGGCGATCGGCGCCGGCAAGGTCGCAAGCCTCGACGACTACGCCTGGCTGAAGCTCGGCGGCGCGGTTGCTGCCGCGCTGCGCAAGACTGCGGAAGTCGCTGTGATCCTCGACATGCCCGAGTTCCAGCCGGACGGCCGGCAGGCGGCGAACCTTGCCGCAGGCATCCTCCTGCGCAGCTACGGCTTCGACAAATACAAGACCAGGAAGGACAAGGACGAAGGCCAATCAAACGCCAACGGGGCCGACGCCAAGGCGTCGGAGACCAAAAAGGCGGAAGCGGCGAAGCCGGCCAAGATAACCATCCACTGCGCCGACCCGACCGCCGCCAGGAAGGCCTTCGCCGGTGAAGAGGCCGTTATCGACGGCGTGCTGCTTGCGCGCGATCTCGTCAACGAGCCGGCCAATGCGCTTGGACCGGTGGAGTTTGCCGCGCGCGCGAAGGAGCTGGAAGCCCTCGGCGTCGAGGTCGACGTTCTCACCGAGAAGGAGATGAAGAAGCTCGGCATGGGTTCGCTGCTCGGCGTCGCGCAGGGCTCGCCGCGCGGTGCCCGCATGGCCGTCATGCAATGGAAGGGCGGCAAGGCCAAGGACGCGCCGATCGCCTTCATCGGCAAGGGCGTCACCTTCGACACCGGCGGCAATTCGATGAAGCCGGCCTCGGGCATGGAGGACATGAAGGGTGACATGGGCGGTGCCGCCGCCGTCACCGGGCTGATCCACGCGCTGGCCGCGCGCAAGGCCAAGGCCAATGTCGTAGGCGTCATCGGCCTTGTCGAGAACGCCGTCGACGGCCACGCGCAACGGCCCGGCGACATCGTCACCTCGATGTCGGGCCAGACCATCGAGGTGCTCAACACCGACGCGGAAGGGCGCCTGGTGCTGGCCGATGCGCTCTGGTACGCCAATGATCGCTTCAAGCCGAAATTCATGGTCAACCTGGCGACGCTCACCGGCGCCATCATGGTCGCGCTCGGTCAGCACTATGCCGGCCTGTTCTCCAACAATGACGAGCTGGCAGTCAGGCTGACCGGCGCCGGCCAGGCGACGCAGGAGCGGCTGTGGCGCATGCCGCTCGGCGCCGAATACGACAAGCTGATCGATTCCAAGAACGCCGACATGAAGAACATCGGCGGCCGCTATGGCGGCGCCATCATCGCCGCGCAATTCCTGCAGCGTTTTGTCAAGGACACGCCCTGGGCGCATCTCGACATCGCCGGCACCGCGATGGGCGGGCCGGCGAGCGAGATCAACCAGTCCTGGGGCTCCGGCTTCGGCGTGCGCCTGCTCGACCGGCTGGTGCGCGACCACTACGAGGGGTAGGCTTCGAAGGATGGCCGACATCCTCTTCTACCATTTGACGGAATCGACGCTCGAGGAGGCGCTGCCGGGCCTGCTCGAGCGCAGCGTGGAGCGCGGCTGGCGCGCGGTGGTGCAGACCGGAACCGAGGAGCGGCGCGACGCGCTCGACCAGCATCTGTGGATTTTCCGCGACGATTCCTTCCTGGCGCATGCCACCGACCGCGAGGCCTATCCGGCCGAGCAGCCGGTCCTGCTCACCACGGGCGAGGGCAATCCCAATGCCGCGCAGATCCGCTTCCTCGTCGACGGCGCCGTGCCGCCCGAGCTTTCCGGCTACGAGCGCGCCGTCTTTCTGTTCGACGGCCATGACGCGGCACAGCTCGAAGGCGCGCGCGGCCACTGGAAGACGATGAAGGAAGCCGGCCACGCCGTCACTTACTGGCAGCAGACGCCCGACCGGCGGTGGGAACGCAAGGCCTGAGGTCTTAGCGGTCGCCGATCGTCACTTTGTTGATTTTCGTGCCAGGCGGGAGGTCTTTTACCTGCCGGTGAATCTGGCCTGCGATATCACCCCCGCAAAGTATACTTACAGCAGATTTGTCTGCAATCAACGGGGTATCCCCGCACCAGGCATTCGTTCGGCTTGATGATGGGCGTCGCTCCAAACCGCATTTTGAGTTAGATAGACGCCAAGCTCACGCGGCGGGGGAGGATGCGGATCAGGATCGTCGGAACCGGCCGGGCGGTGCCGGCAGAGTGCATCACCACGCGCGCCCTGGAGGAGAGGCTGGGCCTCGGCCGGGGTGCGCTCGAAGCCGCCACCGGTGTGGTCGAGCGTTACGTCTGCGAGGCCGAATCGCAGATCGATCTCGCCTGCGCTGCCGCGCGGGTCGCGCTTGAAGATGCCGGGCTCGAAGCCGAGGCCGTCGATCTGATCATCGGCGGCTGCGGCGTGCCTTACCAGCCGCTGCCGGCCACCGCGCCTTTGGTCATGCGGCGTCTCGGCCTCGCCGACGGTTCGGCCGCCGCCTTCGACGTCAATAGCACCTGCCTTGGCTTCCTCACCGCCTTCGAGACGGCAGGCCGCACGATCGACGCCGGGCAATGCGAGACGGCATTGGTCTTCTCCGCCGAAGTGGCTTCGCGCGCACTGCCGTGGCGGGAAGCGCCGGAGGTCGCGGCACTCTTCGGCGACGGCGCGGCGGCGGCCGTGCTGCGCAGGGCGGGGGCCGGCGAGGGCAGCAGGGTGGCGGCGAGCCTGATGCGCACTTATCCATCCGGCTGGGAAGCCTGCGGCATCGGCGCCGGCGGCACGCGCTTCGATTTCCATCGTCAGCCGGAAGAGTTCGCCGAGCACAGCCTTTTCCACATGGACGGCAAGGAACTGTTCCGCCTGACGTCGCGCCATTTCAGCAGCTTTGTCGGAGACCTGCTGGAGCGTGCCGGCTGGCGGCATGAGGATATCGACCTCGTCGTGCCGCATCAGGCAAGCCCGTTGGCACTTGCGCACATGGCGCGCCAGACCGGCTTCGCGCCGGAAAAGCTGGTCGACATTGCCGCCCGCTTCGGCAACCAGATCGCCGCCTCCATTCCCTTCGCCCTCGATATCGCGCGCCGCGAGGGCCGTGTGGCACCGGGCATGAAGCTGCTCGTCCTCGGCACCTCGGCCGGCGTCTCGTTCGGCGGCATGGCGTTGGAAGCCTGACGATGGCTGTCCTCGTCACCGGCGCCAGCGGCTTCCTCGGTTCCCATGTGCTCGAGCGGCTGGCGGCGACGGGCACGCTGGCGCTCGGCCTTGGCCGCGACGCGGCCCGTTGCGCCGCGCTGGAAGCCGCCGGTCATCGCATCATCCGCCATGATCTTTCTCAGCCGCTCGACGGAGCGCTCGATCCGAGACTGGGCAGGGTCGAGCGGGTCATCCATTGCGCCGCGCTTTCCGCGCCGTTCGGCCGTCCGCAGGATTTCGAGATGGCAAACGTCTCGACGACGCGGAACCTCCGCGATTTCGCGATCCAGCAGGGCGTCAGCCGCTTCGTCCACATCTCCAGCCCATCCGTCTGCTTTGCCTTTCGCGACCAGCTCGGCCTGACTGAGGACGTGGCCTTGCCTGACCCGGTCAACCACTATGCCCGCACCAAGCGCGAGGCGGAGCGGATCGTGCTCAGCGCCGCCGAAATCCATCCGGTGGTGCTTAGGCCGCGCGGCATTTACGGCACCGGCGATCGCGCGCTGCTGCCGCGCCTGATCAAGGCGGCGAAGAGCCGGTCGCTGCCACTCTTCCGCGGCGGTCGGGCCGCGATCGATCTCACCCATGTCGACGATGTCGTCGATGCCATCATGGCGGCGCTTGCGGCACCCAAAGAGGCCGAAGGCCAGATCTTCAACATCTCCGGCGGCGAGGTGCTGCCGGTGCGCCGCATCGCCGATGAGGCCTGCGCCCGCGCCGGCCTTGAGGCGCGCTGGCGGCCGATGCCGCTGCAGCCGGCAATGCTTGCGGCGGGTCTGATGGAAGCGGTGGCGCTCAGGCTGCCCGGCAGCCCGGAGCCGCCGGTCACCCGCTATGGACTCGGCCTCTTCGCCTACGCCCAGAGCCTGGATCTCTCCAAGGCAAGACGCATGCTCGGCTGGACGCCGAAGATCGCTCTCGAAGAGGGGCTCGACCGCACCTTCTTCAGCAGGGCCAGGCTATGAAGATCGTCTTCGCCAACAGCGCCTGGGTCAACGCCGCCGAACGGCTCATCCTGCGCGGCGGCAGCTGGCAAAGCGTGCGGCTGCGCGTGCGTTACGGGCTGATCTTGCATCCCCTCGCCGGAGCGGTGCTGGTCGATACCGGCTATACGCAAGAAGCGCTTTCGGGAGAGCGACGGGGCCGGATGCTGCGCCTCTATGGCGCGTTGCTGAAACCCGAGCTCAACGCCGCGGGACAGGTCTTGCCGGTGCTGAAGTATTTCGGCCTTTCGCCGGATGACATAGGCACCGTCATCGTCACCCATTTCCATGCCGACCACATTTCCGGCCTGTCGCTGTTTCCAAAGGCGCGCTTCATCGCCAGCGATGCCGCCTGGACGCGGGTCAAGGCGCGAACACCGCGCCGGAATTTGCGCCACGGCATCTTCACCGAGCTCTTTCCGGCGGATTTCGAGACGCGTTTGGACGGTCTGTCCTCCAAGCCGCGTGTCAAAGCGAACGATGGCGTGCCCGGCGGCGGCGATCTCTTCGGCGACGGCAGCGTGATCGCGGTCGATCTTCCTGGACATGCCGATGGGCAGTTCGGCCTGCTGTTTGCCGGCCTCGATCGGCCGCTTTTCTATGCCGTCGACGTGCAATGGCTGCTTCAAGCCTTGACCGAAAGCCGCACGCCCGGCTTCCCGGCCACGCTGATCGCCGAGGATGCCGTGGCAATCGAGCCGACCAGCGCTATGTTGCGGCGTTTCATGGCCGCTGGCGGCGAGGTGGTTCTCTGCCATGATCCGGTGCCGACGGCCTACGATCTGGCACTGAGTGATCCGGAGGCCGCATGAACGCTTTGGCGGAAGCGATCGGCTCTTTCGCCCTGACGAGCTGGGTCTCGCGCAAGAGCCGCGCCGACTTCGAGCGCTGGCAGGCGGCCGCCTTGCGCCGTTTCCTCGACCGCGACCTGCCGCTCGCGCCTTTTTATCGCCACGCGCCGGCGCGTCTCACCGACCTGCCGGTGACCGACAAGGCGCTGCTGATGGCACGCTTCGAGGATTTCAACATCCACGGCATCACCACGGCCGAAGCCTGGGCGACTTTGACCCGCGATGGGCGCGTCGGTTCGCTCACTGTCGGCGCAAGCACCGGCACATCGGGCAATCGCGGCCTGTTCGTGATTTCGGAGGCGGAGAAATACCGCTGGCTGGGCACGATCCTCGCTAAGGCGGCGGCCGATCTTCTGTGGCGCGGCATGCGTGTCGCCGTCATCCTGCCGCAGAACACCGGCCTCTACGACAGCGCCCGCAGGTCGCGGCTGATCAAGCTTGCCTTCTTCGACCTGACGCTCGGACCGGAACGCTGGCGCAGGGCGCTGGAAACCTTCGATGCGACTGTGATCATCGCGCCGCCGAAAGTGCTGAGGCATTTCGCCGCCCAAGGCTTCCGCCTCCAGCCGAAACGCATCTTCTCGGCCGCCGAGACGCTCGATCCGGTCGACCGTCCGGTTATCGAAGATTTCTTCCGGCTGCCGCTCGACCAGATCTACATGGCGACCGAAGGGCTGTTTGCCGTGACCTGCCGGCACGGCAGCCTGCATCTTGCCGAAGACTCGGTCTTCTTCGAATTCGAGCCGGCCGGCGATAGTTTGGTGACGCCTTTGGTCACTGCTTTCCGCCGCCGCACGCAGATCATGGCGCGCTACCGGATGAATGACCTGCTGCGGCTTTCGGAGCGGCCCTGCCGCTGCGGCTCGCCGCTGCGCTGCGTCGACGAGATCATCGGCCGCATGGACGATGTCTTCCGGCTGGATTCGCCATGCGGTCCGATCCTCGTCACGCCGGATGTGCTGCGCAACGCCGTGCTCAAGGCCGACCGCCGCATCGACGATTTTCGGCTCGTGCAGACCGCGCCCGATGCGATCGAGCTGAGACTGCTTCCGGCGCTCGCCGACGAAGCTGCCGCCTCCGCACATCAGGCGGTGCGCGCGCTTTTTGAAGCACGAAAGGCAACCGCGGCCGTCACTCTCATTCGCGCGCCGCTGCCGCTGGAGACGAGCCGCAAGCTGCGCCGCGTCGAACGCCGGCCGGAGCGGGCTCCGTGAGCCGGGCGATCGCCACGGAAATGCCGGTCCAACAGGCCGACCGCGTCGAAAACATCCCGGCCAACGTCGAGGCTTTCGTCCGGTTGTTCAACGAGGTGCCGGTAAACGACCTCGTCGCAAATCTGACGACCAAAGTCGAAACCCTCGAGGTCGCGGGCCGGAGCTTTCCGCTGACGCTCAACGACGCCGGCGAGGCGCCGAACTGCTACATCTGCTGCCCCTCCAGCGCCTATATCGACTATGCGATAGACGAGACGCGCAACTTCGCCGCCCACCCGCTGCTGCGGCGCGCGCTCCGGGCCCTCATCGGCGCCTGCGCGCCGCTGGTGAGGGCAAGCGGCCTCGACCATCAGGTGCAGGTCAACAACTGGCTCTATTCCACCAATCCGGTGCCGCTGCTCGATCGGCGGACAATCGCGGCGCTTCGCTCGGCGCTGGTCGCGCGCTTCCCCGACCGTGCCATCGTCATTCGCTCGTTGAACGAGATCGCCGATCCTGCGAGCATCGCGGCCCTGAAGGCCGAAGGCTTCCGCATGCTGGCGGCGCGGCAGGTCTACATCTTCGCCGACCGCAGCGCAGCACCTGTCATGACAAAGAACCTGAAGCGCGACCGCAAGCAGCTCGGCACCACGCATTTCGTGCGGGTTGGTGACGCCGACTTCAGTGGGGCCGACTATGCGCGCGCCGAGCAGCTCTACAACATGCTCTATCTGGAAAAATACACGCCGCTCAATCCGCGCTACACAGCCCGCTACATCGCCGAGATGCACCGGCGCGGCGTCATCAGCCTTGCCGGTCTGCGCCGGCCGGGCGGCGAACTCGTCGCGGTCACCGGCCTGTTCGAGAATGGCGCCACGCTCACCCAGCCGATCGTCGGCTATGATACCCGCCTGCCGCTCGGCGAGGGGCTCTACCGCATGGTGATGGCGATGGGGCAGGACCATGCGACGGCGCGCGGCCTGTTCTTCAACATGAGCGCCGGCGCGGCGGGCTTCAAGCGCCTGCGCGGCGCGGTTGCGGCGATCGAGTACATCGCCGTCTATGCCGATCACCTTCCGCGCCGCCGGCGCCTGGCGATCCGCATCATGGAGAGCGTGCTGGCGCTGGTAGGCATTCCTCTGCTCAGGAGGTTCGAATTGTGAGCGAGCGCCGGGATCATGCGAAGGATCACTGGCAGGCGGTGGCGCTGTCGGCCGATATAGCAAAGCGGCCGAAGCGCGTCCTTCTCGATGGCTCACCGTTGGTGCTTTTCCGCTCCGCGCAGGGCATTGCCGCGCTGTTCGACCGCTGCCCGCACCGGCTGGTGGAGCTCTCGATCGGCAAGGTCGTCGGCGGCGAGATCGAATGTCCCTACCACGGCTGGCGCTATGACGGCGAAGGCCGCTGCACCGCCATTCCCGGCCATGTCGGCACCATGCCGCATTACCGCGTGCGCCGCTACGCCGCGATCGAACGCGACGACGTCGTCTTCGTCTCTTCCGGCACGCCGCAGGGCGAACCCTATCTCCACTGCATGCAAGGCAAGGACATCATCGCGCGGCGGCTGCGCTCATCGACGCAGTCGACCGTCATCGATGTCGCAGAAAACATTCTCGACGCCACCCACACCCATTTCACGCACAAGGGCCTGCTGCGCGGCCTGACCTCGAAGCGGCATCTGGTGCAGGTCGAGGTGACCGGCGGCGAAGGCTGGGTCGAAGCCCGCTACACCGGCGAGGATCGCCAGCAAGGCCTGATCAGCCGGCTGCTGGAAGGCGAGCGCGCGAAAACCATCGGCCGCTTCCGCCATCCCGGCATCGCCGAGCTCGAATATTGGGGCAAGGACGGGCTGGTGCTCGCCACCACCTTCCACCTGCGGCAGGCCGACGACCGCACCGTCGAGGGCGTCGGCTGGCTGATCGGCCGCCGCCAGGGCCTGCTCGGTGAGTTGAAGGCGCTCGCCTTCAAGCCGCTCTTCACCATCGCGCTGCACCAGGATCGCCGCGTGCTGAAGTCCGCAAGCGACAACGCCCGTTTCGCGCCCCGGGCACTGCCGGTGATCGGCCCGCTCGATTTCCTGCGCCGGGATATTACGGCGATCATGGAAGGGAAGATGCCGGTGGCGGCGAGTGAGCCAAGGGTGCATCAGATCGAATTGTGATCGGCCGCGGACAGCAGGAAGTTCACACCTCAAGAACGGTCGCTCGGCCCGTTCCACTCGATATCCCGGGTGGCCGCCGCCTGCAGGCTGATCCCTTGGCGCCAGGCCACTCCGGCGATCTCGGCCAAGGCCGGCCACTGCGCCTTCACAGGTGCAGGGTCGCCCGGCCAGTCGAGCAATTCCTGGCCATCGCGCATGGCCTTCCGAAAGCCGCCGAGGCCACCAGAACGCAACGCTGCCGGCAGTCCGTAGATCCACATCGCAAGCCGCACCGTTTGCGGCGCGATGACGTCGGGGATCACTTCCGGCCCGTCACCGAGCACCGCATCGGCAAACCGCGCCGTGTCGCGAAAAAAATGCAGGCCGCTCACCGCGCGCGGATTGCACTCCAGCGGCAGCACGCGGCCGTCCTCCTCGCGCATCAGGTCAAAGGAGATTTGGCCAGTCCATCCAGTTGCGGTGACGATGCGCTCGACCAGTTCGCGCGCTGCCTGATCTTCGACCCGTTCGAAGAAGATCCCGGCGCCCTTGCCGGCGCGGTAGAGCGAGCGGTAGAGCGCCAGCGCCTTGAGCCTGCCCTCGCGCGCAACCGCATAGGCGCTGATCTCGTCGCCATCGACAAAACGCTGCGCCACCCACGGCATGGCGGGCGAGGGGGCGATGGCGTCGAGAAAATCCGGCGTCGGACGCAGCAGCACATGGCTGGCGAAGCGCGACCAGACCGGCTTGAACACCAGCTCGCGTGACCGGCCGCGCACCGCCTCAAGATCGGCGGTCGATTGCAGCAGCACTGTTTCCGGCACGGCGAGCCCAAGCCGTTCGGCCAGCCGGATGAAGGCATGCTTGTTGTGGACTTCCGCCAGAAGCTCGATGCCGGGGGCGAACAATCGTGCCGGCATCGCCCGGCCACGCCAAGCCATGGCGAGATGAAAGACTTCCTCGCAGGTTGGAATGACGAGATCTATGCCTTCCGCCCGAACCAGCGCTTCGACCGCCTCGGCATAGGCCCGCGGCTCGAAGCGCGGCGGCGGCAGCCGATGGTAGCGCGCGCAGGCTTTGCTCGTGGCGGCGATTGGGCGCGCCGGCGCGTCGGCCAAGATCACCCGGCGGCCGGCGCCATGGAGCAGGCGCGCCAGATGCAGCGCCACCGGCGCGCGCGCCCCGGTGATGAGCACGGTTTTGTCAGCCCCCGGCATCAGGTCTCGCGATCGTTTCCGTCGTGAAGACCGTTGCGTGAAATCGGCGGACTTGGCAATTGCGCTACCTTCCGCCGACTGGCAGCGCGCGCTGGACGACATTGAGGAAGAAGCGGATGCCGATCGGGACGATGGCATCGTTGAAGACGAAGCGGTCGCCATGCAGTCCCGCGCCTGGGCCGACATCGCCGGCGCCGATCCACACATAGGCGCCGTCGCCGACGCCCTGCAGCAGGAAGGCGAAATCCTCGCAGCCCATGCTGGGCTGGAATTCGTCGACCACGCGTTCGGCGCCCACCGTATCCGCGCCGGCTTGCGCCGCAAGCTTTGCGCCGCTTGCCGGGTTCACCACGGGCGGATAGCCGCGCCTGTAGGTGGGCTCAGCCCTGGCGCCGTGCATGGCGGCCGCAGCCTGCGCCACGCGCTCGATCTCGACCGCGCTATGGTCGGAAAGCGCTAGGTCGTAGAAGCGGCAGGTGCCTTCGACCTTCACCTCGCCCGGCACGAAATTGTTGAAGCGACCGCCATGGATCTGCGTCACCGACAGCACCGCCGGCGACAGCGGATCGACGCTGCGGGAGACCAGCCGCTGGATCGCGGTGACGAAGCTCGCCGCGGCCAGCAGCGGATCGTCGCCCAGATGCGGCATCGCCGCGTGGCAGCCGCTGCCGCGAAAGACGATCTCGAAATCGTCGACCGCGGCCATCTGCGGCCCGGCGCGCACGCCGATATGGCCTTCCGGAAAGCCCGGCCAGTTGTGCACGGCAAACACCTGCTCTACCGGGAAGCGTTTCAGCAGCCCGTCCTCGATCATCTTCCTGCCGCCGCCAAGCACCTCCTCGGCCGGCTGGAAAACGAACACCACGGTGCCGTCGAAATCCTCGTTTTCGGCGAGCAGCCTGGCCGCGCCGAGCAGCATCGCGGTGTGGCCGTCGTGGCCGCAGGCATGCATGACGCCGTCCTTGCGCGAGGCGTAGGCGATATCGGCACCTTCCTTGATCGGCAGCGCGTCGAGCTCGGCGCGCAGCGCGATGGCCTTGCCGCTCGCGCCTTTGGTCAGCGTCGCCACCACCGCCGTGGCGCTGACATCGGTATGGACGGCAAGGCCGAATTCTTTGAGCTTTGCCGCGACAAAAGCCGCCGTTTCATCCTCGGCGAAGCCGAGTTCCGGATTGGCGTGGATCGCCTGTCGCCAGCCGATCACCTCCGGCACGATCGCCGCCACCTTGTCGTTCTTCCGCATCGCTCTGTCTCCGCATTCGAATGCGCCCATCTAGCCGGCATCTTCGGCGAGCGTCTTGAACGGGATTGACGGGCAGGGCGCTTTCGCGAAAGGCTGCGTCCATGAGCAATGCCAGCGAGCAAAGGGAGCGCGAAGCTGCAAGGCTGACGCGGCATGAAGGCCTCGGCGGTCTCGAAATGCTGGCCGCCCGCTATCGCGACCATGCCTATTCCTTGCACACCCATCCGACCTGGGTGTTCGGCGTCGTGGTGGCCGGCGTCGAGAAGCTCAGGATCGGCCAACGCCAGCATCTGGCGCCGGCGGGCACGATCATCATCGTCAATCCGGAAGAGCCGCATGACGGCGAAAGGGGGGCGCCCGCCGGATGGGCCTACCGCACCTGCTATCCCGACGCCGCGCTGATGGCCGAAATCGCCGAGGATCTGGACCTGCCGACCCTGCCGATGTTCGGCAAGGGGACCGTGGAGGCGCCTGAGCTGGCACGTGCCTTCGTGCGGGCGCATCGCCTGGCAGGACAGGCGCTTGAGCAGGAAGCGGCGATGCTGGCGGTGCTGCGCGAACTGGTGAGCCGCTTCGGCAACGGCAGGCACCGCGACAGCGCGCCGGACGGCGGCGAAACGGCGCGGCGCTTCCGCCTCTATGGCGAGCTGATGGCCGCCGATCTTGCGGCCGGCTTCGACCTTGCGCATCTGGCCGCAGCCGCCGGCGTCACCCGCTTCCGGGTCATCCGCGACTTCCACCGCGCCGCCGGCATGACACCGGGCCAATATCTGCGCGACCGACGCATCCGAGTGGCCTCGGCACTGATCAAGACCGACATGCCGCTGGCCGAGATCGCGGCGGCGACCGGCTTCGCCGACCAGAGCCATCTCACCAGGGTGTTCAAGACGATCAAGGGCCTGTCGCCGGGCGCCTGGCGCGCCGCGGCGTAAACCCGGCGTTTCGGTGTCGCTGCGGTGCGCTACAGCCTGGCCTTGATGCGTTTCATCTTGCCGCTGGCATAGTCGCCATAGCGCAGCTTCGACTTGCCGTGCCGATCCTTAAATGCGTACCACTCGCCGTCAGGCAGCTTGCGTTGGTAGACGACCTTGCCCGCTTGGCGGTGCTCGAAGCAGGTCGTGGACTTCTTAGATCCCCACGAGCCGTACCACGCCGCGCGATAGCAGAGCTTGCCGCCGCCCGGAATGAACCACATGCCGTCGCCATAGCCGGGCTTGCCTTTGTCGGAGGTCCAGGCGTCAAGCTGCCGCTGCTTCACTGCGAAGAACGCGGCGCCGTTCTTGCCCCACAGCCAGGAATGGTTCTGATAAAGCTGGTAGATGCCTTCGTCGGAGACGACGGCGGCCCTGGACGCCTGGTCGTCGACTGTCGCGGCCTTGGCCATCGCAGGGGCCTGCAAGCCGACAATAAGAACGGAGCAGGCAAGCGCTGCTCCGACAAATTTCCCCGAAACCCGTTTCACGCCACTACTCCGTTACGCAACGCCTACGCCCGTCTCCAAAGCCGGGCTTTGGAGCTTGTCACTTTCGAACTTGAAGCTGAGGCCCGTCCCGGGTGCCGGGACGGGCTGATCTCTAGGTCTTACGGCAGCACGTGCTGCGTCACCCGCCAGTCGGGCAGCCCGTAGCCGTTCAGCCACGGCCAGGTTTCCTTCTGGTTGAAGTAGACCACCGAGGTCAGGGCCGGAAACTCCGCATAGGACTTGCGGGTTTCGTCCGCCCACTTCGTCACATAGTCCTGGTTTCCGACATAGCCGAGCTCGGCCACGATCACCGGCTTGTTGAATTTCGCGACACGGTCGTAGCCGGGCTTCAGCGTTTCGGCGAATGTCCGGTCGCGACCGGCTTCGTCATTATCCTTCTTCTGCAGGCCGAACACCGACAGGCCGATGACATCGACATAGTCGTCGCCCGGATAGTATTTCTCGAGGCCGTCCATTCCCTTGGGCGACCACATGTATTTGGCCGCCGGCGCAGCCTTGCGGCAGACATCGACCTCGCGCTTGTAGGCGGCGATCCAGTCCTTGGGCGCCCAGTTGGCCCAGGTGAAGCGACCGTTGGTGTCTTCCATTTCCTGCGCCCAGCGGATCGTCACCGGGCTCTTCATCTGTCCGACCAGGTTGCAGATTGCCTGCATGTTGGCATCGTATTTGCCGCCCAGGATGCCGTTGCGCAGCTCCGGTGGGGTGATGCGCCAGTCCTTCGACCACGTCCACGGCTCGATGGTGATCAGCAGCGAGCGGCCGCGCTGCAAGGCGTAGGCGTCAGCCAGCGGCAGCGTCGAGAGATCGACGTCTTCCCAAGGCAGGAAGAGCTCTTCGATGGTGGCCGATTTGTCATTGCTGAAGTCGCCATAAGGATCATAGGAGCCGAATGCCGACGCGGCCGAACTCGTCTGCACTGGATCCGTTCCCGGCGGCGATCCCGCCGATGCCGGCAGCACAAGGCAGCCGCCGACGATAAATGCCGACACAAGTGCGGTTGCTGTGGAGTATTTCATGCCCAACCTCCATAGCCTCAACGAAGGATGTTGAAGCTCGCCACAGCGTGCCGACAGGGATCGGCACGCAAACCCAATCGGTCTGCCGACGTGAACTGTGGGTTTTTGAGCGACTGGGACGGGCACAGCTTTGGCGCGAGGCCGTCCATCAGAATAATCCCTCGGGTGCCTGAACCTTGGTGTCCCCGGAGACTGTCGCCGCGATACTCACAAATTCGCGTCAACATTACGATATTAACCCTTCCTGATATAAGAGCCTATGCTTGGCCAGAGTCAAGAGCAATTAACCGTTACTTAACCCTATCGGGCCGGACATGGTTAACGCGACGGTTGCAAAAAGGGCCGCTTGGCTTTCGTCGGGAATCCTTGGCGCGGCGCGCCAGGCCGCAACGGCTGTCCCGCCTCGGCACGAGGTTAACCAGTTCTCAAGAAGCTTGGTTAAGGGAGGCTTAATTCTGTTGACTATCCATTAGGAGACGCTGATTCTACCGTGGGGATGTGAAAGCTCTCGGCCGCAGGGACGGGAGCGGAAGCGGCGGCGGGTAGTATGAGCGTTTCGGTGGGTGCCGGCGTTGTCGGCGGCAATAGGGGGCGTGCGGGTAAGTCGGGCGGGGCTGGCGCCGGTGTTGGCCCGAAACGCGCTTATCTGGTGCCGGTGCTGACCTCCCGGCAGCAATTGATCCTCCGGCTTGGCCTCGCCTCCTGGTTCGTCACATTGATCTTCTTCTGGTCCTGGTGGCTGCGGCCGCAACATGTCGAGTATATCGGGCCCTATGCCTTTGCCACCCTCGTGCTGGCCTGGCTGACGCTGATGCCGATGTATTTCCTGCTCAACGTTCATGCCTCGCGCAAATCCTCGAAGCTGCGCACCGTCCCCAAGCGCTCGCGCGTCGCCATGGTGGTCACCAAGGCGCCATCCGAGCCGTTCGCAGTCGTCCAGCGCACGCTGGAGGCGATGCTGGCGCAGGACTATCCGCACGACACCTGGCTGGCCGACGAGGATCCGGCCGAGGAGACAATTCGCTGGTGCGATGCGCATGGCGTGTTGATTTCGACGCGGCGCGGCCGCGAGGACTATCACCGCAAGGCCTGGCCGCGCAGGACCCGCTGCAAGGAAGGCAACCTCGCCTTCTTCTACGATCACTACGGTTACGAACGCTACGATTTCGTCGCGCAGATGGATGCCGATCACGTGCCGTCGCCGAGCTATCTGCGGGAAATCCTCTATCCTTTCGCCGACCCTTCGGTCGGCTATGTTTCGGCGCCCAGCATCTGCGACAACAACGCCGATGAAAGCTGGGCGGCGCGGGGCCGCCTGTTCCCGGAAGGCATGTTCCACGGCCCCCTGCAATCCGGCCATACCGGGGGCGGCGCGCCGCTCTGCATCGGTTCGCATTATGCCGTCAGGACCAAAGCGCTGCGCGAGGCCGGCGGACTTGGCCCTGAACTCGCCGAGGACCATTCCACATCCATGCTGATCAACGCCGCGGGCTGGCGCGGCGTGCACGCCATCGACGCCATCGCCCACGGTGACGGCCCGCAGACCTTCGCCGATCTCGTCACGCAGGAATTCCAGTGGTCGCGGAGCCTGGTGACGATCCTGCTCGAATACACGCCGCAATATTTTCACAAGCTGCCGCTGCGGCTGAAGTTCCAGTTCCTGTTTTGCCAGCTCTGGTACCCGCTGTTCGCGCTGTTTGCGCTGATGATGTACGTCATGCCGATCTACGCGCTGTTCACGGGGCGCAACTTCGCCAACGTCATGTACGCCGACTTCATCTTCTATTACCTGCCCAATTCCGTGGCGCTGGTCGGGTTGGTGATGATGCTCAAGGCCTTCGGCCTGTCCCGGCCCCTGACCGCCAAGACGCTGAGCTGGGAGGGCACGCTGTTCCTGTTTTTCGCCCGCTGGCCCTGGGTGTTGTGGGGGACGCTGTCGGCGATCCGCGACTATGTGACGAAATCCTTCGTCGATTTCCGCGTCACCCCTAAAGGCAGCGGTCCGAAGCAGCTTTTGCCCGCGCGGGCATTCGCGCCCTATGTTGTCCTGGCGATCGGGGCGGCTCTGCCGGTGCTGCTCGTCAAGCACCCCTTCGACGCCACCGGTTTCTACTGGTTCGCCGCATTCAATGCCTTCCTCTACGGCCTGCTCGTCGTGGTCATCATCGCCAAGCACATTTCCGAGAACAGGATATCGCTGCGCGCCAATGCCGCGAAATTCGCGTTGCACGCTTCGCTCGCGCTGCTCGCGCTCGGTGTGCCGGTCGCGGGCTTCTACGATCGCGGACTGGAGGGCGTCTACGGACTGCAGCAGGGTGCCGGCGGCTTCCGCATCGTCAGGATCGCCTACGTGATTTCAGGCGCCGGCATGGGCGACATCGGTGCGCGCAAATTCTACTTCGACCCCGGCTGGGAAACCCCGCGCTGATGCATGTCGCCCAAAGTGCGCGGCAGTTCTGGAAAACGACATCATCAAGACAGGACTAGAAGCGTGTCGCCTGAATCCGTGTCAGGCCGACGCGCTCTAGGCCTTCCACGTCATCGTGCTCGCTTGACCTGACGTCCTGACAGCGACCTGCTGCAGGCGGCAGCCGGAAAGATTCAAATTTTAATAATAATCGATCGAACCCGGAAAGACGGCGCTCATTGTGTCGTTTGCATGAATTTTAATAAGTCTCCTCTAATATTGCTCACATGAAGCAAGTGGCAATAGACCGCTTGCAGGGTGCGGAAAGAAGCAGAGAGAAACTATATCTCCGCGCTCCAGAGAATTATTTCACGACAGGGGACGACAATGAAGAAATTCGTGAATGGCGCGGCGGCGCTCGCCAAGAAACATGCCGGCGTCTTTGTCGCTATTGCGCTGGTCTCGATGGTGTCTGGATGCCAGAGCATGGACGCGGGCAAGACCAGCTCGATCGCCGGCAACAAGCCGGTGGCGAACGCGCTCGCCAAGAAGGTCTATTACGTCAAGGGGAAGCGGCTCTACCGCGTCCATCGCAAGCCGTCGACGCAGACGACCAGCGTGACGCGGGTCAGAGAAGAGGCTTATGCGGCCTTCGTGCGGCCGCAGCGCATCCGCACGCCGGCGCCGGTCAAGGTCTCCTTCAGCCCAGGCAGCGCCGGGCCGCTGCTCGGCCACTCGCCCTGGATTTGCGGGCCGAGCGGCTTTGGCCAGCGCTCCGCCTGCCGCGCGCGCTGAACCGGCACAGGCGTTCACTTGAAATCAAAGACCTAAAGCAGGTCGCGTGAATCTCTTTCACGTGACCTGCTTTAGGCGTTCACGCCATCGACGCCGCTCCCGTGTCGCCGCGATCCAGCAGACGTTGACAGACATGGCTGCCGATGAGGCCGGCGTTTCCCGTCACGAGGGCGGACATGCGCGGCCCCGGACGAGGGCAGCGGCGGAATCATTTCCGGCGCGGGGCTTTCTTGGCTTCCGCCGGCGGGCTCGGCCAGCGCCAGCCATCGCCTTCGCCATGCGCGGGCTGCGGGCGCGCCACATAGGCGAGCGAGACATTCGCCTCGAGATAGACGCGCGACAGCATTTCGGCGAGCACGCCCGACGTCACCATCTGCAGCCCGGCGATGACCAGGAAGAAGCCGGTGAACAGCATCGGGCGCGTTCCGATGTCCTGCCCGAAAAACACCTTCAGGCCGAACAGGTAGGTCAGGACGAGGGAGCCCAGCACGCCGAGCACGATGCCGATGCCGCCGAAGAAATGGCCGGGCCTGGTGCGGTAGCGCATGAAGAAGAACATGAAGACGAGGTCGAGCACCACGCGGAAGGTGCGCGATATGCCGTATTTGGACTGGCCGTGGATGCGGGCGTGATGCGTCACCACCTCCTGGGCGATGCGCCGCGGCGTCGTCACCGTCGCCAGCCAGGCCGGGATGAAGCGGTGCATTTCGCCGTAGAGGCGCACGCTGCGGATGACGCTGCCGCGGAAGATCTTCAGGCTGCAGCCATAGTCCTTCAGCTTGACGCCGGTGACGCGCGCGATCAGCGAGTTGGCGATGCGCGACGGCAGCCGGCGCATCCAGAACCCCTCCTGGCGGTCCTTGCGCCAGCCGGCGACGAGGTCGAGATCCTCCGTCAGCAGGCGATAGACCATCCGCGGTATGTCGAAAGGGTCGTTCTGCAGGTCGCCGTCGAGCGTCGCGATGACATCGCCGCGGGCGGCGTCGAGGCCGGCCTGCATGGCGGCGGTCTGCTTGTAGTTGCGCACCAGTTCCACACCATGCACATGCGCTCCGTACTCGGCCGCGAGCCGGCGGATTTCGCTCGGCGTGGCGTCGGTGCTGCCGTCGTCCACCAGCACGACCTCCCAGGGCTGGCTGTAGTTCTCCATCGCCTGGTGGATGCGCACGACCAGCGGCTCGACATTGTCGGCTTCGTTGTACATCGGAATGACGATGGAAAGCTTGTGCTCGGGCATGACGGCGCCCTCGGGCAGTCCCGAGAGCGGAATGGGAAGCACGTTCATGGCGGTCATTTCCTTGCGGGCCCCGTGGCCGGGTTGTCCGGCAGCGTCGATTTCGAGGGAAACAGCCAGGCGATCGCACCGGTGGCGACGGCCGAGCAGAGGATGAAGAGATGCAGGGCAAGCGCTGCTTGCAGGCCGTCCTTCATGGCGATGCCGGAATAGAGCAGCGCCGCCGCGGCGCCCGCCTCGTAGGTGCCGAAACCGGCGACACCCTGGACGGGCAGGATGGCGGCGGCCTCGGCGCCGACGGCGCCGGGAAAGGCGGTCTGGAAGGAGGTGCCGAGCAGCATGGCGAGCAGCCACCCCTGCACGGCAAGCTTGAGCGTCCAGTTGGCCACCGTCCACCACCAGCCGTAGCGAGAGCGTCCCGTCGCCTCTGTGAAGATGTCGCGCAGCTTGCCGAGCTTCGAAACGATCCTGCCGCGCCCGGCCCAGTCATGCGGCGCGCGCGCCCAGCGCGGCAGGTACCAGGCGACGACAATCAGCGCCGCGATGCCCGCGGCCCTGAGCGCTGGATGGAGGCCGGGCCAGACCAGGCAGGCAAGCACGCCGACGACGAAGGCATCCTGCAGCCTGAACCAGAGGAGCGAGGCGCTGGCGCGCACGATCGAGATGCCGAACACCTGGCGCAACAGGATCGGAAAAGCGGTTTCGCCGCCGCGGAACGGCACCACGTTGATCATGGCGTTGTGGACCAGGATGACGCGCAGGCAGGCACCGAAGCGGCCGTTCACCTCGTCGCGGAACTCGTCGCAGACCCGCAGCGCGCGCAGCACATAGGTGACGAACAGCGCCAGGGTCACCGCCGCGAAGGCGCCCGGCGTGATGCTGGCGAAGGCGTCGCCCACCATCTTCCAGCGCGCGTCGCCGGCAAGCCATGCCAGCAGCGCCAGGGTGACGATTATCGAGAATGCTTTTTTCAACCAGTTCTCCGCCGGCTTCCGTTGCCGCGTCGGCGGCTGCGGCGCAACGTTCATCGGTAACGCGGCCGTCTGCCGACAGCCTGGTCTGCCGTTTGCCGCCGAAAGACCATGGCCCGGCCTCAAAAGCCGCGGCTTCCTCACGGGCGGGTGATCCTATAGACCAGCAGCTTGTCCGAATCCACAAGCTTGGTTGCGGTCTTGTCGAGATAGTCGACCACCCCGTCATGATGTTCGACGAACAGACGGTCCCGTTTGTCGGCGGCGTTCTTGGCGGTGCCGAAATAATCCGCCCCCTGGGTGCGCAGATCCTCGAGCTGGGCGATCGCGGTGGTGTCGTCTTCGGCGAATTTCGACCATTCGACATCGCCGCCGCCGGGCGGAAATACCCAGCCGCGGACCCGGCTGTAATAGATCGCGACGGGGTCGCCGGCTTCCGGCGCGATGGCCACGACAAGCTCGCCGGGCTGGACCAGGCGCGCCAGCTCCTCGCCAAGCAGCTTGCCGTTCATGGCGATCGGCGCCTTCATCGTCTTGAGCAGGGGAACGGTCGACAGCGCCAGGGTCAGCACCGCGATGAAGGCCGAGCGCAGAATGACCGCGGGAGTCAGTGCTGTTCCGGTGCCGAGCGTCGCCAGCACCAGCGCCCCGCGGCCGCAGAACATCGCCAGCGGTACATTGAAGATGTGATAATTCCATGGATTGCTGGTGATCTCGCGCGCGGCGGCGATATAGACGACCGCTGCCGCCGCAAGCCATACATAGGGAATGGCCGAAAGGGCCCGCTCGCTGGTCTCGGCAGGTTTTGGCGGCATCCATAATCCGACGGCGATCAGCGCCATGAACGGATAGCCGTAGAACCACCAGACCGACGTGTTCCAGACGGACTTCAGATAGAAGCTGTTCTTGAAGAACGTTGCGAAGCCGGAATCCCAGATATAGCCGCTGCCTGCCACATGATATGGCGGGTAGGAGCGGCCGAGATAGATCGCCCAGCTGAAATAGGCGGCGATGATGGCGAGGCTTACCAGCCCAGCCGCGAACACCCCGGTCGCGTGCTTTCTTTTCCCGGCAACGATCCAGCAGACCATCAGGTAGAAGATGACCGCGCCGGCGGCGAGTCCGGGTGGCTTTGCGAGCGCCCCCAGCGTGAAAGAGAGGGTGGCCAGCGGCAATAGCCATGCCTTGCCGCCGACCCAGTATTTCGCGAACAGCCACACGCCAAGCGTCACCAGCGCCAGCATCGAGGGGTCGGGCAGGAACGAGCTGTCGATCATCGCCGGGCCGGGCATCAGCGCATAGGCGAGCGCCACAGCATGGGCATGCGCCTCGTCCCAGCAGAGCGCGGTCAACCGGTGCAGCGAGAACACCGTCACCATGCCGAACGCCGCCGCGATCATCCGGCCGAACCAGTCGTGCCAGCCGAAAAGCTGATAGAGCAGGGCGGTGAGATAGCTGACGATCTGGAATTCCCGCCCCTGATAGCTCGGCCCGGGGCCGGTCCAGCTCACTTCGGGAAAGAAGATGTTCCAGCTGCGCTGCTGGAAATTGTCGGCCATCATCGCGGTGCTCGTCTCGCGCCAGCTGAAAGCGTCGACGAGCGGCTGGGTGATATTGTGGAAACGGGCGATTGCAGCCACCAGCAGGATGGCCAGCAAAATCAGCGTATGGACCTCGATGCGCACGCCCACGCCTCGCCGACGAGGCAGCGCCACGCCCGGGACATCAGCCGTTTCCGTGTTGCCGGTCATCCTGAGCCGCTCCCTCCCACCGCAGCTACTGTGGCACGTAATCGCCAATAACTGTGAAAATATCACAAGATTGTAATACCCATGGTTAAATAACGTCTTGCCGCGATGACTTGGGTCTGGACTCTGTTGACATCGCGCCTCGCTGGGCTGTTAATGGCTTCAAGGGCGCTCACCGCGCCGCCATCGGGCAGACAGCGCCCGGGCATCGTGACGGACCGCGGAAAGCCCGAAGAAACATCTTCCACATCATGGTTGCTCGATCCCGTTGGCTTGGGTTCGAGAGGGGGCTATTGACATGCGATCGCGCATCGGAACGACAGTGAAAACCATATCCCGATCGGAGCCGGGCAGGGGGTCCCGCCGGTTCGCCGGCTGCGGCTGGCTCGTGCCCTTCATCGCCGTTTGCGGTCAGCTTGCTTTTTCCGGCGCGGCCGGCACGGCGGCCGCCAAGAGCAGCGCGCCACCGGTCGAAGCCGCCGCCAAGCCCGAAATCGCGCCGACAGCCTTCGAACTGCAGCTTCTCTATGCCGACCGCACCTGGAACTGGACGAACGGTGCGGCCTATTTCGGTCTCGACCGGCGCCTGCAGGCCTGGACGGCCGGCGAGGACAAGCCGGCCGTCGCCGAAGGCCGCTGGCTGCTGACCGACACCGGCAAGATGTGCATGGAGCTTGCCTGGAGATCCAAGACCTACACCACCAAGCCGCAGCGCACCTGCTACAGCCACCGCATAGAGAGCGGCAAGATCGAGCAGCGCAAGGATCCGGACGGCGAGTGGTACGATTTCAAGCACGCCAAGGACGATCCCGCCGACGAGCATCAAAAATTCCAGACCGGCAACACCAAGGGCGCGCAGTTCGACGAAACCCGCAAGCTGGTCGACAGCAAGGGATAGGGGCCGGCACCTGGAGCGGGTCGGCATTGCCGTGGAAAGCCGAACCGCTTCGGTCCGCGCCCGAATAGAAGAGGCTCGCTGAGACAAGCCCTCAACCCAGCTCAGCGAGCCCGCGCCCCGACACAGTACTCACAGGGACGACTGCCAGCCTTGCGGGCTGGCGTTTTTCAGCGGCGTTCGTGCCGCGCGGCGCGCGCTTTGCGCGCGAGACGGCGGCGGAGGCGTTGAAAGCCTTGGGTGTCTGGGCCGGCTGCAGCCCGAAGAAGGGCGCGGCTGTCCTGACGATGGTGTCGATATCGGAAAGTTCCGCCACGAAGCCCAGCTGCTCGCGCGCGAGGCTGGGATCGGCGAACAGTCCGGCCGGGTCGCCCGGCCGGCGCGGTTTGTAGGAGACCGGGACCGGCCGGGCCGTGATGCGGCCGACGGCCTCGAGGATCTCCTTGATCGAGATGCCCCGGCCGGTGCCGAGATTGACCGACAGGCTGGCGCCGCCGGCCTCGAGATGCATCAATGCCATGAGATGCGCGCGGGCGAGGTCGCTGACATGGATGTAGTCGCGCACGCAGGTGCCGTCCGCTGTCCCGTAGTCGGTCCCGAACACCTCGATCGCCTCGATCAGGCCGGACGCCGCCATCAGCACCCTCGGAATGAGGTGGGTTTCGGGCGTATGCCACTCGCCAAGCTCGCCTTCGGGATCGGCGCCGCAGGCGTTGAAGTAGCGAAGGATCGCGTATTTCATGCCGTAGGCCGCGGCGCAGTCCTTGATGATCTCTTCGCCCATCAGCTTGCTGCGGCCATAGGGGCTGATCGGTTTCTGCGAGGAGGCTTCGCTGACCGGCAGCGCCTCGGGCACCCCGTAGGTGGCGCAGCTCGAGGAGAAGATCACCTTGTCGATGCCGTTTGCCCGCGCCGCGTCCAGCACCGCGACGGTGCCGGCGACATTGGTCGAGTAATAGTCCGCCGGCTCGCTGACCGACTCGCCGACATAGGCAAGGGCGGCGAAGTGGACGATCGCCCGTGGCTGGTGGGCGTCGATCGCCCGCTGCAGCGCCTCGCGGTCGCGGATGTCGCCGACGACCAGCGGACCCCAGCCGACGGCCTTCTCGTTGCCGCGGCTCAAATTGTCGTAGACCACCGGCAGGTAGCCCGCCGCCGAGAGCAGCTTTGAGGTGTGGCTGCCGATGAAGCCGGCGCCACCCGTCACCAGAACCGGGTGGCGGGTCGTCATGCCGTTGCCTCCCTGGCGGAAGATGCCTTGACGTCGCGCGGGACGACAGGCCGGCGGCCGCCCAGAAGGGCGTCGAAATAGGACGTGGTATGGGCGAGCCCCTCGCTCAGCGCAACCTTCGGCTCCCAGCCGAGATGCTGCCTGGCAAAGGAGATATCGGGCTTACGCTGCCTGGGGTCGTCCACCGGCAGCGGTCGGTGCACGATGCGCGAGCGTGAATTCGTATAGTCGATGACCGACTCGGCCAATTCCATGATGGTGAACTCGACAGGGTTGCCGAGATTGACCGGGTGCTGGGGGGCCACTCCGGCGTTCATCAGGCGCACGAAGCCCTCAATCAGGTCGTCGACGAAGCAGAAGGAGCGCGTCTGCGAGCCGCTGCCATAGACGGTGATGTCATCGCCGCGCAGCGCCTGGACGATGAAGTTCGACACCACGCGGCCGTCGTCGGGCCGCATGCGCGGACCATAGGTGTTGAAGATTCGCGCGACGCGGACATCGATGCCGTATGTCCGCGAATAGTCGAAGAACAGCGTCTCGGCCGACCGCTTGCCCTCATCGTAGCAGGAGCGCGGGCCGTGCGTGTTGACGTTGCCGAAGTAACCTTCCGGCTGCGGATGCACCAGCGGATCGCCGTAGACCTCCGAAGTCGAGGCCTGGAAGATCTTGGCGTTATGGCGCCTGGCGAGCTCCAGAAGGTTGATCGAGCCGAGCACGCTGGTCTTGAAGGTGTGGATCGGATCCGCCTGATAGTGCGGCGGAGAAGCAGGGCAGGCGAGATTGTAGATCTCGTCGACCGCAAGATCCGTGGGCAGCGCATCGATGATGTCGTGCCTGATGCAGGTGAAGGACCCGTCTCGCGCGATTCCGGCCAGGTTGTAGCCCTTGCCGGTGTGGAAATTGTCGAGCGCGATGACCTCATATCCGTCGGACAAGAGCCTTTCGCAAAGATGCGAGCCTAGAAATCCAGCTCCCCCCGCGACCAGGGCGCGGCCCCGATCGAAATTGCCCCCCCTGCGACGTCCCCCCTGTCGAGCTTCAGAACCTTGACGACCCTACTCATGGTTTCCTCATACGCGCCGCGAACACCATCCCATCGCGGCAAGGCACGTCGCCTGGCCACGTCAGGAAAACACCACGACGATTTCCGCTCGCACGGAATCGCCCTCACCGATGTGTTTTTTTCTGAGTTCGCGGAGCTCTTGCTATACGGCTTGTTTTCGCCGCTTAGCGTCCCTTCGCCCCTAAGTCGCGATCCACGAATATGGCTGCCACCACCGCGGACTGCTCGCCCAAATTGCACACCCAACGCATATAAAAATATACCTGTGGACCGCGTAGTCAACTAAATTAGCGTTTTGTTAACCCCACTTGTTTGTGAGTGGTTAACCAGGAACGCCTCGAATGCGGGTCTCGGCGGTCCAAAGTAACGCTGCGGCGTCGACCGCCCATGCGCTATGGGCCGGCACTCGTAAGGGCGAGGACAACCAGGGCTGGAAGATGAAAAGCGCTGCCGATCTCATGGTATAAGAGAGAAACGCGCTTACAAGAGATCTCGCCGGGGACGCCAAGCTTCCCCGTTTTGTTTCGATGGGCCGCCGAACGCTAGATGTTCTGGGCTGAAAGCGGTACGGGACCTCTCGTGAAGCAATGCGATTGCTGTCCGAAGCCGCTCGGGCTGCAGATATGCGCGGCGTTCCCAAAATAGGGGTTGGCGCTCACGCTGGCGACTGCGGCGGGCGCGGTTCTGGTCTGAGCAACCCGATTTGGCTTCAAGTTGATCAAGGCGGCGCTGCCGCTCTGGGAGGCGCTGAATGCCGACGGCTGCCCAAAGTTGAAGTATTGGCAACCGGAAATTGCTAAAGCTGTGCCAAGAATAAAAAAAGTATTGAGAAATTTACTGGATCTGAGAAATTTGTTGTTGGAGGAAGGTTTGGTTTTCTTCTCGTGAGCCATGAGCATCAAAAATCCTCTGGAGCGTGCGAGACGCTCTGTTTCGAATCACTAGCCGGAACCCCACTCGGCAAACACTATGGCAAACTTGGTTAATTTTAGCGATAGCTGATTGATCGGCTGGAAATTTTTGCTGCCCGGCAAGGGTGCGCCCGAGGAGGCGGGGCGGCACCCGTTGGTTGCCGGTCCGGGCGCCGGCGCTCGCGGACCCGCGAGCCGCGCATGGCCCGCAACCTTGCGGGCCATGGCGTCTCCTTCGGGGACTCTTGCCGCCTCGATCCTATTCTCCGCCCATATCCTTCTTGAACTGCGCGAAGTCGACCTGCATGCCGTTGAAGATGGTGCTCCAGTGGCGGGTCAAGGCGGCCATGGCGACGGCCTCATGGATCTCCTCGTCGGTGGCGCCGGCGCGCTTGGCGTTCTCGGTGTCCGACCAGATGCAATAATTGCAGGGGATCTGCGCCGCGACCGCCAGCGAGATCAGCGACTTCACCTTCGGCGGCAACGCCGTCTTGTCGCTGAGTTCGATGGCCTTGATCTCGGCCCACGCGCCGGGCAGACCGGCTTTCGGGAACTGTTTGACGAAGCCGGGCACGCCGCCCATGGTCGACTGGATGTCCTTGATGGCGGCGTCATAGTCGTCGGCGCTGGCCGGCGCGGCCAAGGTCGCGGTGAGCGCGACCGCGGCGAGCAGCGAGGTGGAACGAAGGCTGGAATGCGCGGCTGAGACGATGCGAGAGACCGACATGCTTTTCTCCTCTGGTTTTTGTTAGCCTTACGGTGTAAGGTGGTGCGGAAGATGAACCTTACAGTGTAAGTTGTCAAGCGACGCCATGGACTCGTCGATCAAAAAAAAGCGAACACGCGGCCGGCTGTCCCGGGAGATGATCGAGGACGCCGCCTTCGAGGTGGTCGAGCGGGAAGGGCTCTCCGGCTTTTCGATGCGCAAGCTCGCCGCTGCGCTCGGCTGCGAGGCGATGAGCATCTACCACCACTTCCCCTCGCAGGCGCATCTCTACGAGGCGCTGGTCGATCGCCAGCTGAGCGGGCTTGTCGTTCCCGACGACAGCCTGCCCTGGCGCGAGCGGGCACGCATCGGCATGCAGGAATTCCGGCGTGTCGCGACCGAGCATCCGGCCTTCGCGCCGTTCCTCGTGGTCTATCGCATGAACTCGCCGCCCTGCCTCGCCAAGCTGAACGCCATCATCGGCCTGTTCGAGGACGGCGGCTTCGGACCCGAGCTCAGCGCCCGTCTGTTCCGCGCCGCCGGCTACTATCTGATGGGCGCGATCCTCGACGAGACCGCCGGCTACGCCAAGGGTCCGTCGGCCGTCACCACGGTCAGCGACGAGGAACTGGCGCGTGACTATCCCAGCGTCGTGGCCGCCGGCGCCTATTTTGGCGCCGCCGGCTTCGACAAGACTTTCGAGCTTGGCCTGGAGATGTTTCTGGACGAGATGGAGCGGATCCGCGAAGCTGCCCAACGCGAAGCCGCAAGGAGCGGCGGCGACCGCGGCCAGACGAAGAAATAACCAGGACTTTCGATGCGCTTCCTATCGGTTCTTGTTCTCATCGCCGGCGCCGCCGTCGGCGTCTTCTACCCTTGGGCGATGAGCAATTTCTCCGGCCACGCGATCGGCACATACCGTGTCTACGATGGTAGCCGCTTTCGGCCGGTCACGGTTCAGCTCGCGGCAAGCGATGCGCCAGTCCGCGTGCTGGTCGACCTCACCGCGCGGGCCGAGCGCGTCGCCTCCCAGCAGCGCACGGTGCTGACGCTGACCGCGGCGAGCGGCGGCCGCACGGCGCTCGCCTCGACGCTCTCCTTCAACCACACCGACAATCCACGCCAGGTGAGCCCGCAACTGCCCGACAAGATCTTTCGCGACGAGGCCGGCGTTATCGGGAAGGTCACTCCCGGTCCTTACGTCTTCACCCTCGGTCAGGGCGATGCCGACGGCATCGACATGCGCGCCGTCGACCTGATCTTGCGCGCCGGTACCACTTCGATCGACGAAAGGGCGCGGCCGGCAGGCTATGCGCTGATGGGCATCGGTCTCGTCGGGCTGGTGCTCTCGCTGGTCTTCGGTCGCGGCTCAGGCGATTCGCAAAACCCCAACTCGCAGCCGCCACCGCCGCGCTGGGGCCGCGGCGGTTCGCAAAGGTGAGGGCGGCATGAACTATCGCCACGCCTATCACGCCGGCAATTTCGCCGACGTCGTCAAGCATGCCGTGCTCAGCCGGCTGGTCGAATATCTCAAGCAGAAGGACAAGGCCTTCCGCGTCGTCGACACCCACGCCGGCATCGGCCGTTACGATCTCGCCTCAGTCGAGGCCGGCAAAACGGGTGAGTGGCAGGGCGGCATCGGCCGGCTGCTCGAGGTCACGCTCGAGCCACAGGCGGCAGCGCTCCTTCAGCCCTATCTCGAAGCGGTGCGCGCCGAAAACCCCGATGGCGGCCTGCGTTGCTATCCGGGCTCGCCGCTGGTGGTGCGCCATCTGCTGCGCAAGCAGGACCGCCTGACGGCGATCGAATTGCATTCGCAGGACGCGGCGCGGCTCAAAGCCGTTTTTGCCGGCGATTTCCAGACCAGGGTGATCGAGCTCGACGGCTGGATGGCGCTCGGCGCGCATCTGCCGCCGAAGGAGAAGCGCGGCCTGGTCCTCGTCGACCCGCCTTTCGAGGAGGAGGGCGAGTTCGCCCGTCTCGTCGAAAACCTTCGACGCGCGCACCGGCGCTGGCCGGGCGGCATCTACGCGCTCTGGTACCCGATCAAGGACCGCAAGGCGGTCGCCGCTTTCCGCGCGGCGCTGAAGGAGACGGGCATTCCAAAACTGCTCGACATCGGGTTCGAGATCCGGCCGGCCTCGAGCGAGCCCAGCCTCGATGGCAGCGGCCTGGTGGTGGTCAATCCGCCCTTCACGCTGGAGGGCGAGTTGCGGCTGATGCTCCCGGCCCTGCACAAGGTGTTGGCCGTCGGCCAGCCGTCACGCTGGACGCTGGACTGGCTGGCGGGGGAGTAAATTCTCCCTTTGTCAGGAGATGGCAGTGCCGTCCAGGTATCCGTTGACACTGCATTGGCAAACCGATATTAGATATCTAATTATACGATTATCGAAATAAACTTCCTGCCGTCGATGCATCCGCGGCAACGGGTGGTTGTCGATTGCGTCAAGGGAGGAGAAGGGCGCCCTGACATTTCTCGCCCCCGCCGTAACGAGGCGGATAGCATCACCGGTCAACGCATAAGCCGCCCGCCCGGCCGGGTCGCCGGCGGCGCCTTAGAAACTTCCCAACCCAAAACCCCAGCCGCAAGGACTTGCCGATGCCCAAGATGATCTTTGTCAATCTACCCGTCACCGACCTGGCCAAATCGATGGCCTTCTACAAATCGATCGGTTTTGAGAACAATCCGCAGTTCACCGACGACACCGCCGCCTGCATGGCGTGGAGCGAGGCTATCAACGTCATGCTGCTCACCCACGACAAGTGGCGCCAGTTCACCACTCGGCCGATCGCACCTCCCGGCGCCAACGAGGTGATGATTGCGCTCTCCTGTGACGGCCGGGCCGAGGTCGACGCCATGAATGATGCGGCCGCGAAGAATGGCGGCACGGCCGATGTCAATCCGGCGCAGGACCTCGGCTTCATGTACAACCGCAATCTCGCCGACCCGGATGGCCACATTTTCGAGACGATGTGGATGGACATGTCGGCGATGTCGCAAGGCTGAGCGGCGCTTCTATGGCGCGCCGCCCGCCAGCGCCGAGGGCGTGACGCCGGTCAGCCGCCGGCTCTCGCGGATCAGATGCGACTGGTCGGCATAGCCGGCCTCGACGGCCAGCACGGCGGTCGAGGCGTCACCTGCCTTCTCGCGCAGGCGCCGGAAGCGGTGGAAGCGCAGGATGCGGTCGAGCGTCTTGGGACCATAGCCGAAGGCGTTCTCGAAGCGCCGGCGCAGCGTCCGCTCGCTCATATGCAAGTGGCGCTGCAGGAAGGGAACCAGCGGCGTTTCCGGCGGCAGCCCTTCATCGACGACGTCGAAGGCTCTGCCCATCAGCGGATCGAGCGTCTCGCGTCCTTCCGTGTGCATGCCGATCGCCTCTTCCAATTGCCGCACCATGGCGATGAGGTCCGGCGCGGATTTGATGCGGTCCGACAACTCGCGGGCGCGTGTGCCCCAAAGCTCGCCGAGATCGAGCCGCCCGCCGACGATCTCGCTGGCCGGCACACCGAGCCAGCCGGCGGCGGCTCCCGGCCGGAAGCGGAAGCCGACGATCACCGCCCCGGCGGGCGGCCTTTCGACCTGTGGCTCCCTGTCCGGCCCGGCGATGCGGAGCCGGCCGTCGATCCACTGCAGGTCGATGGTCGCGTCCGGCGTGATGATGATCGGCGGGGCGGCGTGATCATCGAGACGATGCACCCAGACCACGGAGAAGGCGCCGGCCAGGCCTCGCGTCACGGGACGCTCCCGAAAGAAGCCGGTGGTCTGCGCCAGGACCGGTTCCATCATTTCTCCGATCTGCTCCGCCGGAATCGATGCGACGGTCATTTTGGCCGAAATCTTCAATGCCGGCCGCGTTGTCCGTGGCAAAACGAATGCAGCCTTACGGCGCTTCATGCGCTTCTATCAGACCGCGTCCGTTTCTGAATGTGGTCACGAATATAGAAAGGAGTGAGAGAAATGAAAGCTCGCATCACCGTCATCACGCTTGGCGTCGACGATCTCGAAGCCTCGCTCAAATTCTATCGCGACGGTCTGGACCTGCCGACCGAAGGCATCATCGGGCGCGAATTCGAGCACGGCGCCGTCGCCTTCTTCGAGCTTACGGGCGGCCTGAAATTCGCGATCTTCGAACGCTCGAGCATCGCCCACGACGCCACGGTGCCAGAGAGCGGCCGCAGCCCGACCGAGTTCACCATCGGCCACAATGTGGCGTGCGAGGCCGAGGTCGACGCGGTGATGGCCGAGGCCGTCAAAGCGGGTGCACGCGTGGTCAAGCCGGCGCAAAAGACCTTCTGGGGCGGCTATGCCGGCTACTTCCAGGATCCCGACGATCATCTCTGGGAGGTCGTCTACAACCCCGCTTTCATCCCGAAGGACTGAACGACGAATCCGGGGAAACCGACATGCCCATTGATACCGTTCAGGCGATAGGCGAGCTTCTTATCGGCGGCGTGTTCGTTTTCGCCGGCATCGAGCACTTCCTGAAATTCAAGGCGATGCGCGACTATCTGGCGAGCCGGGAATTCCCGGCTCCCGCTCTTATGCTGGCCGCCGGCTCGGCGCTCGAGATCGGCGCCGGCCTGATGCTGGCGCTCGGCCTGGCCGTGCCTTTCGCCGCCGGCGCGTTGGTTCTGTTCACGCTGGCGACGAACGTCATGTTGCTGCGCTTCTGGGCCTGCGAGGAGCCAGAGCGGCAGGTGCTGCGCAATGCCTTCCTGATCAACGTCGCGGTCATCGGCGGTCTGCTGGTAGCGGGAACCGTCTGACAAGCGGACTGCATCCGCAACGATCATTTGGGAAACCATTGTCTTCGCAACCGCTTGACCGTTGCCAAGCGAATCCGCAC
Organism: Mesorhizobium sp. M1D.F.Ca.ET.043.01.1.1; assembly: GCF_003952385.1. Taxonomy (NCBI): domain Bacteria; kingdom Pseudomonadati; phylum Pseudomonadota; class Alphaproteobacteria; order Hyphomicrobiales; family Phyllobacteriaceae; genus Mesorhizobium; species Mesorhizobium sp. M1D.F.Ca.ET.043.01.1.1. Next base: position 944,044 of record NZ_CP034444.1, on the reverse strand, counting down.
AGTGCGCGCAATCGACCTTGAGAGGCTGTCATGACTCGCTTCGCCCACTCCGCCCTTGCCGCGCTGATTTCGCTTTTGACGCCGCTCGGCACGTCGCTTGGCTTCACCCAGGCCGCGCACGCTGCCGATCTGGGCGTCTACACCGAAGATGACGGCAGCGTCTGCGGCGAGGCCTGGGTGCTGGACAAGATCACCGACCGCTTCGCCTATCAGGTCAGGCACGTGCCGCATCTGCCCGATGTCGCGATCACCGACTTCCATCGCATCCACCAGCACCGCTACCTGCCGGCCAGCGACGAATGGCCGATCGGCCGCCGCTATTGCGGCGCCACGGTCAGCCTGTCGGATGGCCGCGACCGCACCATCTGGTACCTGATCGAGGAAGGTCAGGGCTTTGCCTCCATCGGCGACAATGTCGAGTTCTGCGTCTCGGGCTTCGACCGCTGGATGGTCTACAACGGCCGCTGCCGCGTGCTTCGGTAAGTTCGTTGGCTGATAGACCGTCAAGGTAGACGCTCTACGGCACCCCCTCTGTCCTGCCGGACCTCAAGGGGGGAGATTGGCCGCTTCGGCGCCCGGCTCATTCGGCTCATTTCTGCAATGTTGACGATTGGCGAAAGCCGGCGCGACATTCGATCTCCCCCCTTGAGGGGGAGATGCCCGGCAGGGCAGAGGGGGGCGCTGTCCCGCCGACCTATCTTGAATTGGCCTCTCCGCCACCAGCCCGCGCTAGCAGCAGCGCGCGCTCCCTCTCATTGCCGGTAAGTTCCGCTGCGCGTCGGAATTCGGCGTGGGCTTCGGCAATCCGTCCAAGCTTTTCCAGCAGGTCGCCGCGCACAGTGGGCAACAGATGCGAGTCCTTGAGACGCGCCTCGTCTTGCAGCGCATCGGCGATGGCGAGGCCCTGCGCTGGTCCAAACGCCATGCCGACGGCCACCGCGCGGTTGACTTCGACGATGGGCGAGGGCGCTGCGAGCGCTAGCGCCTGGTAGTAGGAGGCGATCGCGATCCAGTCGGTGTCGGCGACGCTTACCGCGCGGGCATGGCAGGCGGTGATCATCGCTTGCAGCAGATAAGGGCCCGGCGTCGGCGTGAGCGCCATCGCCCCATTGAGGCCGTCGAGACCGCGCCGGATCAGCGACCAGTTCCACCGGCTACGGTCCTGGTCGAGCAAAAGGATTGGATTGCCTGCTTTGTCGGTGCGGGCGGCAAAGCGCGAGGCGTTGAATTCCATCAAGGCGACCAGCCCGAGCGCCTCCGGCTCTTCCGGCATCAGCGCCGCCAGCAGGCGGCCGAGGCGCAACGCTTCGCCGCAGAGATCGGCACGCAGCCAGTCGGATCCCGCCGAAGCCACATAGCCTTCGTTGAAGATCAGATAGATTACCTCCAGCACGGTGGCGAGACGTTCGCGCCGCTCTTCCGCGCGCGGTGTCTCGAACGCGATGCCGGCATCGCGCAGCGCCCGCTTGGCGCGCACGATACGCTGGGCGACGGTGGCCTCCGATACCAGGAAGGCGCGAGCGATCTCGGACGTCGTCAGTCCGCCCAGCATCCGCAGGGCAAGCGCCGCGCGCTGCTCGGCCGGCAGCACCGGATGGCAGGTGGTGAAGATCAGCCGCAACAGGTCGTCGCCGATATCCTCGTCGAGCGCCGCCTCGATGTCCGGCATCTTGCGCTCCAGTTCGGCGAGGTCGATCGCAAGCTCGCGGTGCTTGCCGTCGAGCATTACGGTGCGGCGCAGCCGGTCGAGCGCCTGGTTAGTGGCGACCCGCGACAGCCAGGCGGCCGGGTGGCGCGGGATGCCGTTCCGGGGCCAGCGCTCCAGCGCCAGCACAAAGGCATCCTGCACGACCTCCTCGGCCAGCCCGACATCGCGCAGGTAGCGGGTGAGCCTGGCGGCGAGTTTCGGTTGCTCGATCCGCCAGACCGCTTCGATGGTTGCGGCTGTGGTCAAGCCTTCAGCCCGCTGAAGCCTTCGGCCGCCTTCTGTACGTCCTCGGGGAAATCGCTCATCTCCTGGACGCGGCGGACCTCGATCACGTCGTTCTCCCCGGCGGGGCAGCGGCGCGCCCATTCGATGGCCTCCTCGCGTGAGCGAACGTCGATCATCCAGTAGCCGCCGAGCACTTCCTTAACCTCCGCGAAGGGGCCGTCGGTGACGGCCGGCTTGCCGCCCTTGAAGCTGACCCGCGCACCCGTGGACGGTGGATGCAACCCGTCGAGCGCGAGCAGCACGCCGGCCCGCTTCAGCTCCTCATTGTATTTCATCATCTCCTCCACCGCCTTGGCGCTGGGCAATACGTCGGGAGCCGCGGTCGCGTAGCCGCCGGGGATCATCAGCATCATGAAGCGCATGGATATTTTCCTTTCGGTTGGGTTGCTTCGATCCTATGACGAACGAGGCCCGTCGGAATCGACGGCGCGCGAAAAATTAAGTTCGGTCCGCTTGGGCGCGATCTGCCTCGGCTATCAGAGTTGCCTGCGCCGATCGCGGGATCTCGCCGGCGTCACGCCCGCGCGCCCTGACCGGACAGATAGGCGCAGATCAGTTCGGCGAGCTGCTTCTGTATCTCCGGCGCATCGAGCATGTTGCGGCGGGCCGCATTGTGGATGACGCCCTCGACGGCCGAGGAGAGCACGCGCGCCATAGTCTCGGTATCCTTCTTGCGCCGGCGGTATTGCGCGACCGCCGATGCATAGTGCTCGAGGTAGCGGGCCTGGAACGAGGCATGCGCGGCGCGCGAGCCGCGGTCGCCCGGCGCCTCGTCGAGCAGCACCTGATGCAGCGTCGGGTGAATGCTGTGCGCGGCGATCATGCCGCGCACAAGCTCGCGCGCGAATTGCCGGACCGGCTTCTCCTCGGCCGCCGCTTCGCGGATGACCGACAGCACATGGTCGAAGTGGCGGCGCCGGATCGCGTCGACCAGTGCGAGCTTGTCCGGGAAATACTGATAAAGCGAGCCGATGCTCACACCCGCGACCTCGGCCACCTTGTTGGTGCTGAAGCCCGCCCAGCCGATCTCGCTCAGAACGCGAGCACCTGCTTCAATTATCGCCTCGACGGTGGCGACCGAGCGCGCCTGGCGCGGCTCCTTGCGCATGCGCGGGGCTGGCTTTGCAATGCGAGTAGACATCCTGCCGTGTCTCCCGAGAATATAAACAAGATACTCACATTTATTTCCAGCGCAAACGGAGCCGGACGGATGAGTGCCAGGATGTTGCTGAAGGGTCTGCTTGCCTACCAGGCCTGGGCCAATGACGAACTCTTGGAGAAGCTCGCCGGTCTTGACCCGCGCCGCAACGCGAGGGAACGCCATGCCGCGCTGAGGCTGATGAACCATAGCCATGTCGTGTCGCGGATATTTGCGGCGCATCTCACAGGCGTCGCGCATGGCTACCGGAGCGACAACACAGACGAGACGCCGGCGCCGGCCGAGCTTTGCACCGCCATGGCGGAATGCGACCGCTGGTATCTCGACTATGTCGAAACCGTTTCGGAGCAACGGCTTGCGGAGCCGGTCGCCTTCACCTTCACCGACGGCGACAGAGGCTGCATGACGAGGCAGGAGATGCTGTCCCATGTCGTCCTGCACGGCAGTTATCATCGCGGTGAGGTCGGCCGCATGCTTGCCGGTATCGCAGTCTCGCCGCCTTGGGACACCTATGCAGTGCACCTGCATCGGGCCGAGCCGTCGCGTCGCCTGCGCAGTGAGCCGGAGCCGCTCGACGCCTGACGCGGCAATTGCCAGAATGCGAGCAATAAGCTCATCTTTGAGTCGGCAAGCTTTGCCAGGGAGCTGGCTCGCTTCTGTTTCCTCCTGACCTGTAGATCTTTAAAATGGACAAGATGAAACTGTCGCTGCGCCGCTGCTTCTCCATTGTGAGCAGCATGCTCACATTCTGCTGTTCGCGCAGCACCAAGGATGTCTGGATGATCGGGCGATAGAAAGCGTCAGGAATTCTCGGAGACCCAATTTCACTTCGATCGGCAAAGATTCGCTGTCGTTTTTTGCGTCATTACCCTTGTCAGCACGTCTTGTGTAACCAAAATTCAATAACTGAAACTCATTGTGTTGCTTCGCTGGCTAGATAGCCGCGAGTCAGATATGCATGAGCACGCCGGGTCACTCACGACCTTCGGCAAAACGCAAGGGGCATCGCATGGCAAAGACGACAACCAAGGCGCCGGCGGCGAAAGCGCCGGCAAAGAAAGCGGCACCGAAGGCTGCCGCGAAACCCGCAGCAGTGAAGAAGGCAGCGCCGAAGGCAGCCGCCAAGGCTCCGGCGAAGGCCGCGGCGAAGCCCGCCGCCAAGAAGCCGGCCGTCAAGGCAGCAGCCAAGCCCGCCGCAAAGGCAGCGGCGAAGCCTGCCGCCAAGGCAGCGGCGAAGCCTGCCGCCAAGGCAGCAGCGAAGCCTGCCGCCAAGGCAGCAGCGAAGCCTGCCGCCAAGAAGCCGGCAGCGAAGGCTGCGGCCAAGCCCGCCGCCAAGGCGCCGATGAAAGCGGCAGCCGCCAAGTCGACGGCAGCCGTGAAGAAGGCCGCGCCTGCCAAGAAGGCGCCGGCCAAGAAGTAATCGCGTAGCTCCGCTCGCGACACGGAAAGGGTGGGGGCGGACGCCGTCGGCGTCCCTCTCGCCAGTTCGGCGTCACAGCGGGCGAAGCGGATCGGCGAACGCCTTTCCTGAAGCTCCCGGAAATTTGCCGCCCGGCAAACTTCCGGGAGCTTTTTTGTTGCCCGGCTTCCTTTGTTGTCGGAGCATTGGCTACCCGGTTTCACGGTGCTGGCCGTTGCTCTGACGGGAGCATTCGGTCAACAGTGCGCGCAGAAAACTGGGAAACCGATCATGCCGAAGCTGCTCTACGCCTCCTCCTCTCCCTACAGTTCGAAGGTCCGCATGGCCGCCGCCTATGCCGGCATCGCCATCGACCTCGTGCCGGTCAAGACGGAGGACAAGCCGGCGGAATTGATATCGGCCAATCCGCTCGGCAAGATCCCGGTCCTGGTGCTTGAGGACGGCCGCACCATCCATGACAGCCGGGCGATCACCCAGCATCTTAACCGGCTGTCGAAGAACGCGCTGTTCCCGCGCAATTCCGACAAGCGGCTCGAGGCCGAAGTGCTGGAGGCGCTGGCCGACGGCATCTGCGACTGCGCGCTGTCGATGGTCTATGAGCGGCGCACGCGCCCGGACACGATGGTCTATCAGCCCTGGCTCGACCGGCAGTGGACGAAGATCACCGCCGCGCTCGATCTCCTCAACGCCAACCCGCCGAAGCTGCCCAAGAAGATCACCGCCGGCCAGATGGCGTTGCGCGCTACCCTTGGCTATCTCGCCTTGCGCTTTGGCGGCCAGTGGGAGAGGGGCCGCGGCCGGCTTACCCGCTGGGCCGCGCGCTTCGACGAGAAGTTCCCCGAGTTGAAGGGATGCGTGCCGGGGTGAAGGCGCCTCTCCTTCTCCCCTTGTGGGAGAAGGTGGATCGGCGCGATAGCGCCGAGACGGATGAGGGGTGCTGGAGAGAATGAGGCGTGTTAAAAGTGGAAAGGTTTTGATCGCTACCTCGTCAAGGTAGAGATCCGTCCAACACCCCTCATCCGACCGAGCTTCGCTCGGCCACCTTCTCCCACAAGGGGAGAAGGGAGGGGCAAAACGCGGAGGGCTGAGCATGGCGAAGTCGGTCACCAAAATCAGCGCCGTCGACCCCATGGTCGAGCGCCTGCGCGCGCTTCTCGGTCAACGCGCCTTCACCGAACAAAAGATGTTCGGCGGCACCTGCTTCATGCTCAACGGCAACATGCTGATCGGCACCTCGAAGCGCGGGCTCTTGGTGCGTGTCGGCAAGGAGGCGCACGCGGCCGCCGCCGCGCAGCCCCATGCGCGGCCGATGGAAATGGGCGGGCGCTCGATGGAAGGCTATGTCCATGTCGCGCCGGAAGGCACGGCCACCAATGCCGACCTCGCCGGCTGGCTCGACCGCGCGCTGGCCTTCGTCGAAACACTGCCGCCGAAAGACAAGTCCGCCGAGGTCGCAAAGAAGCGCGTGTAAGGGGATCGCGCATTCTATGCAGTCTATCTTGTGCCGCATCGGCCGATGTCGGACCGGCTCGGCAACGGGAGGGAGCCATGGCAGTTCTAGCGGGGCATTGCATGTGCGGTGCGGTCACCTGGACATATTCCGGGGAGATCACACGCAATCTGGTCTGCTACTGTGCCGATTGCCAGCGCGCCACCTCTTCTCCCTTCACCGCATTCCTGGGCATGAAGCCACAGCAACTGAACTGGGCCGGCGGCATCCGGCACTATGAAAGCAGTCCGAACACCTTTCGCGGTTTCTGCCCGTCCTGCGGCACGAGGCTCTATTTCCGCTCCGACAGATGGCCTCACGAGATTCACGTTCACGCCGCCACCATGACCAACCCCGAGGACTACCGGCCCGATGCGCAGGTCCTCATCCGCTCGCGGATGGAATGGCTGGACCGGCTGCCGTCGATTCCCGCCCATGACGGTTTCCAGCAACAGCCGTCGGTTCACCCGCCTGTCGAGACATGTTGAGCTCCAGAAGCACCGTCCACAGCCAACAAAAAAAGCCGGGCGCGAGGCCCGGCTTTTTTCGTGTCGTGGCTTGGACGACTTAGAACTTCATACCGACGCCGAAAGTGACGCGGTTGTCCTTCGACTTGACGTTGCCGAGGGCGCCGAAATCCTTGTCGCCGTAGTCGGTGTAGCGGTACTCGACGCGGCCGAACACGTTGTCCGTGATCTTGATGTCGGTGCCGACGCCGGCGGTCCAGCCCAGCATCGCCTTGCTCTCGTCGGTCGAGGTGACGCTGTCCGTGATCTTCTGGTTCTTGGCGGCGAGACCGCCGGTGCCATAGAGCAGGATTTCCGGGGTCACCGAATAGCCGAGACGGGCACGCAGCGAGCCCTCGAGGCCGCCCTTGGCATTGATGCCGGCGCTGTCGCCCTTGACGCCATTGTAGCCGAGATCGGCTTCAGCACCGTAGACGAAGTTCTCCTGCTGCCACTGGTAGCCGCCGAAGACGCCGCCGATGAAGCCCTTGGTCTTCACGTTGACGCCGGCGTCGCGGGCATCGGCATGGCCGCTGAAGCCGTAGCCGAGGCTGATACCGGCATAGGGGCCGGCCCACGAGGCGACGGGGAGTTCGGCGACCGGCGCGGGGGCCGGCGGCTCTTCCGAGACCACGTCTGCGGCATAGGCGGTACCGCCGAGGGCGAAGAGCCCGAGCGCAACCGCCAGCGGCCGCGCAAACTTGAGATTGGCTTGCATTGTTGTTTACTCCTTAAGCCACAAGACACGAGGCTTTTTATGTTCATGAATGCCCCGGCCCGTCCGGGGGGATAAACGGGTCTGGCGTTCAACGGTTCCAAATGTCGTGCTGAAATGCGGCTGAAGCTAACCTGAACTTGGGTCATTCCCCGGCACCAATGAGGCTGAAAGGTGACGTTGCATCTTCGCAACAGCGAATGTCAGCAGGCTAATTATGTTGCGCTGCACACCGCTTGGTTCAAGGGGTCCAGCAGCATATATAGATTTATGACGGACCCGAATCCGGGCCGGGCGAGAGCGTGTATCGGCCGCTTCGCCACATTCCCGCCCCAGGTGGAAATGGTGTTTAACACCTTGCTCCGTCATATTGTGCCGGCTTCCCGGAATCGTGAAGCCGATTGAGGATTGACAACATGAGACAAGCCGCTGGCGTGGCGCTGGTGACGGGCGGAGCGAAAAGGATCGGCAAGGCGATCGTCGAGGATCTGGCCGCGCACGGTTTTGCCGTCGCCATCCACGCAAACCGTTCGGGCGACGAAGCCGAGGCCTTGGCCGGCCGCATCAGGGGCGAGGGCGGCCGCGCCGCCGTGGTTGCGGCCGACCTCACCGACATGGACGCCGTCGGCGATCTCGTCGGCCGCTCCGAGGCTGCCCTCGGCCCGGTCACGCTGCTCGTCAACAACGCCTCGCAGTTCGTCGACGACCGGGTCGAGGATTTCGACTGGCAGGCCTGGGACCGTCACTTCGCCGTCCATGTGAAGGCGCCGGCGCTCTTGGCGCAGAACTTTGCCCGCGCCTTGCCGGAAGGCGCCGACGGCCTGATCGTCAACATCATCGACCAGCGTGTCTGGCGGCCGACGCCGCGCTATTTCTCCTATGCGCTGTCGAAATCGGCCTTGTGGACGCAGACGCAAATGCTGGCGCAGGCGCTGGGGCCGCGCATTCGCGTCAACGCCATCGGCCCTGGCCCGACGCTCAAGAACAAGCGCCAGGACGACGACGATTTCGGCAAGCAGGTCGAGGGCCTGATCCTGAAGCGCGGTCCGCAATTGCCGGAATTCGGCGCCACCATCCGCTACCTCTGGGAGGCGCGCTCCGTCACCGGCCAGATGATCGCGCTCGACGGCGGTCAGCATCTTGCATGGCAGACGCCCGATGTGACAGGCATGGTGGAATGAGTCCTGCCCAAAAACATAAGCGAAACGGCGCCGCCGACGATCTGCCCCCCGATGTCGACCCCGAGATCGATATCGAGGACGAGGCGGCGGAGGAGATCGTCGAGCCGGAGGCGGTTCCCGCCGGTCCCGATGTCGCCTTCACGGCGATAGACTGGACGCCGCATGCCGGCGACGCCGACGGCATGGTCGGCGCCGAGGTGATCCAGACCTTCGTCAAGCGGCTGCCCAATCAGCCGGGCGTCTACCGCATGATGAATGCCGCCGGCGACGTGCTCTATGTCGGCAAGGCGCGCAGCCTGAAGAAGCGCGTCACCAACTACGCGCAGGGGCGTTTCCACACCGCCCGCATCGGCCGCATGGTGCGCGAGACGGCGACGATGGAGTTCGTCGTCACCCGCACCGAGATCGAGGCGCTGCTGCTCGAGGCCAACCTCATCAAGCGTCTGCGGCCCCGCTTCAACGTGCTGATGCGGGACGACAAGTCGTTCCCCTACATCCTGCTCACCGGCGACCACGTCTCGCCCGGCATCTACAAGCATCGCGGCGCGCGCTCGCGCAAGGGCGACTATTTCGGCCCCTTCGCGTCGGCCGGCGCGGTCGGGCGCACAATCAATTCGCTGCAGCGCGCCTTCCTGCTTCGAAGCTGCACGGATTCCTTCTACGAGAACCGCACGCGGCCCTGCCTGCTTTACCAGATCAAGCGCTGCGCCGGACCTTGCACCGGCGAGATTTCGCATCAGGGCTATGGCGAGCTGGTTGCCGAGGCGAAGGACTTTCTCTCCGGCCGCAGCCAGAAGGTGAAGACCGAGATCTCGGCCGCCATGCAGCAGGCCTCGCAAGAGCTCGATTTCGAGCGCGCCGCCATCTATCGCGACCGCCTCGCGGCGCTCTCGCATGTGCAGGCGCATCAGGGCATCAACCCGCAAACGGTCGAGGAGGCGGACGTCTTCGCCATCCACCAGGAAGGCGGCCAGACCTGCATCCAGGTGTTTTTCTTCCGCACCGGCCAGAACTGGGGCAACCGCGCCTATTTCCCCAAGGCCGATCCGGCGCTCGAGCCGGCCGAGGTGCTGGGCTCGTTCCTGGCGCAGTTCTACGACGACAAATTGCCCGCGCGGACGCTCCTCCTTTCCCACGCGGTACAGGAGCAGGAGCTGCTCGCCGAGGCGCTCTCCACCCGCGCCGGCCGCAGGATAGCGATCTCGGTGCCGCAGCGCGGCGAGAAGAAGGATCTGACCGACCACGCGCTGCAGAACGCGCGCGAGGCGCTCGGCCGCAGGCTGGCGGAAACCTCCACCCAGGCGCGGCTGCTGCAAGGTTTTGCCGAGACCTTCGGCCTCGCAAAGCAGCCCGTGCGCATCGAGGTCTACGACAACTCGCACATCATGGGCACAAATGCGGTCGGCGCGATGGTCGTCGCCGGGCCGGAAGGTTTCGTGAAGAACCAGTACCGGAAATTCAACATCCGCTCGACCGAGATCACGCCGGGCGACGATTTCGGCATGATGCGCGAGGTGATGGAGCGGCGCTTCTCGCGGCTGCTCAGGGAGCACGGCGATGCCAAGTCTTCAGGCGGGGCGGGCCCGGAAGCCGAGGACGATGCGGCCGAGGATCTCGTCGAGGGAAACGGCAGCTTCCCGGCCTGGCCCGACGTCATCCTGATCGACGGCGGCCAGGGCCAGATGACGGCGGTGCGCAAGATCCTGTCCGATCTCGGCATCGAGGATCGCGTCGTGGCCATCGGCATCGCCAAGGGACCGGACCGCGACGCCGGGCGCGAGCGCTTCTTCGTCAAGGGCCGGGATTCTTTCATGCTGCCGGTGCGCGATCCGGTGCTCTATTTCGTCCAGCGCCTGCGCGACGAGGTGCACCGCTTCGCCATCGGCTCGCACCGGGCGCGGCGCAAGAAGGAGATGGTGAAAAGCCCGCTCGACGAGATCGCCGGCATCGGTCCCGGCCGCAAGCGGGCGCTGCTGCTTGCTTTCGGCACAGCCAAGGCGGTCAGCCGCGCCGCGGTCGAGGACCTGGTCAAGGTCGACGGCATTTCCGAGCATGTGGCGAAGCTGGTCTACAACCATTTCCATGACAGCTGACCATTCTTGCGCCAATTTTCAGGCGACCAATCGAATCTCGCCTGTTGACCCGCCACATTGGCTTCTGATTTGAGTACGCAGGCGGAGAAGAGTTCCCGATCAGACATGGCCCAGCGCGCTTTCAACCTGCCGAATATCCTCACCTACGCCCGCATCGTAGCGGTGCCGCTGGTGGTGCTGTGCTTTTTCCTCGAAGGCCATCTGAAGTCGTCCGACTTCGCCCGCTGGTCGGCACTGGCGATCTTCCTGCTCGCCTCCATCACCGACTATTTCGACGGTTACTTCGCGCGCGCCTGGCAGCAGACGTCCAACATCGGCAAGATGCTCGACCCGATCGCCGACAAGCTTCTGGTCGCCACCTGTCTGCTCCTGCTCGCCGCCGACACCGACCGGCATGCCGGCATTGCCGGCTGGTCGCTCTGGGCGGCGATCATCATCCTGTGCCGCGAGATCCTGGTTTCGGGCCTGCGCGAATATCTGGCGGCGCTGAAAGTGTCGGTGCCGGTGACGCAGCTCGCCAAGTGGAAGACCACCATCCAGATGGTCGCCATCGCCTTCCTGCTCGTCGGCCCGGCCGGCGACAAGATCTTCCCGCTGACCACCCAGATCGGCCTGGTGCTGTTGTGGATCGCGGCGCTCGTGACCCTCTACACCGGCTACGACTATTTCCGCGCCGGTCTGAAGCACATCATGGACGAGTGAGATGTCAACGAAACTTATCTATTTCGCCTGGGTGCGCGAGCGGATCGGCAAGCCGGAAGAGCATGTCGAGCTGCCGGCCGGCATCGAGACGGTAGCCGACCTTTTGCGCTGGCTGAAGTCGCGCGGCGAGGAATACGAAAACGCGCTGCAATATCCGGACGTCATCCGCGTCGCCATCAACCAGGAACATGTCGGCCACCGCGAGAAAATCGCGGGCGCGCGCGAGATCGCGCTGTTTCCGCCGATGACCGGGGGCTGAGATGGCGAGCGCCGTCGTGCCGGCCATCCGCGTCCAGCGCGAGGATTTCGACATTGCCGCCGAGATCGCCGCCTTGACGAGGGGCCGCGCCGACATCGGCGCCGTGGTCACCTTCTCGGGGCTGTGCCGCGACGAGCGGGGCGCGCTTGCGGCGCTTGAGCTTGAGCACTATCCCGGCATGGCCGAGGCCGAGATCGGCCGCATCGCCGCAGAAGCCATCGAGTGCTGGCCGCTGCAGGGGCTCACCGTCATCCACCGCCACGGCAAGATCGCGCCAGGCGAGAACATCGTGTTGGTCGTTGCAGCCTCCGCCCACCGCCGGGCGGCCTTCGAGGCGGCGAATTTCCTGATGGACTACCTGAAGTCGCGCGCACCATTCTGGAAGAAGGAGCACCGCGCCGATGGCTCCGAGGGCGGCTGGGTCGAGGCCAAGGAGGCCGACGACGAGGCCGCCGGCCGCTGGAAAAAATCGGATGGATAAACTTCGGGCGAGGTACCGGGAAGCCCAAAGTCGACCGCGCACGGCCTCAGAGGCAGCCGAATGTCTTCGAAATCCAGCAAATGGCTGTCCGTAGCATCTGCGCTCGATAAGGCGCCACGCAAACTCGTGCTCTGCCCGTCCTGCCAGACAGCGACTCTCGTCGTACATGATGTACCTTTTGGCGACGAAGGCAGGTTCGAGCGCTGGGTTCATTGTCCTCTATGCGAGGACGGCACGCAGATCTTATATGGCCCACAAAATTCAAATTGATCCACTGCTGGCTGCGGCCATTGATTGACCGCAATCCTTCCTGAACCTGCAATCGGTTTGATTTGCTTTGCGGAGCAGGGTCATGCTGGACAGGATCGCGGAGTTCTTCATCTTCGGCCTGGTGCCGCTGGTCGTCGGCGTGCTCGCCGTGCCGGAAATCTCCGGCGCCGCGGAGAAGACATTGACGGGCGAGGTGACCTATCGCGAGCGCATCGCGCTGCCGCCCGATGCCGAGCTTTCGGTCGAGCTCGCCGACGTGTCGCTTGCCGATGCGCCGGCGACGATCATCGTTCACCGCAAGATCGTGCCGGCCGGCCAGCTGCCGACCAAGTTCGAGTTCGGCTTCGATCCCACGGCGGTCAAGCCCGGCAGGACCTATGCGCTGCAGGCCCGCATCACCGTCGAAGGCCGGCTGCTGTTCGTCACCGACACCCGCCACCGGGTCGATCCGCTGGACGGTAAGCCGCAGACCGTCGTGATGAAGATGGTGGCGCCCGCCACCGAGCCGGATGCCGCGGCGCTCTATGGCCAGAGCTGGCTCATAGAATATATCGACGGCGTCGGTGTGATTGCCGACCCGCAGGCGACGTTCCGCGTCAGCGAAGCCGGAAAGGCCGGCGGCAAGGGCCCGTGCAACAGCTACTTCGCCAACGCCAAGGTCGACGGCGAGAAGATCGAAATCAGCAACATCGGCTCGACCAAGATGGCCTGCGCGCCGGATGTGATGGCGCAGGAGAAGGCGCTGTTCGACGCGCTCGGCAAGGCTGCGTCATACCATGTCGACGCCGGCAAGCTCGTCATCGCCGACAAGGACGACCGCGTGATCCTGCGCTTCAACGCCGCGAGCTGAGGTCTCGACAAAGGGTGCTACACGCCGGGGCGGCGCGAAGGATCGCAAGCTGGGTCTTTCCTTGCACGCCACGACAATATCCCACGACTGCCGGAATAATCCGGGCGCCCGAGGCGTTACCTTTTCAGTAAGGCGGGCAGGCAAAAGGGCTGTTTCCAAAAACATCCCTTCACTGAAGCCGCCAGACCGAATGCGCGGCTCGATCTGGCCACTCAAAAGGAGACCAGACATGAAAAAGCACGCGCTCATCCTTGCCACTGGTGCGTCGCTCCTCGCCTTCGCCGGCATTGCGAAGGCGGACGATCACCTGTTCAATGCCACACAGCATGGCCTCAGCCTCGACAGTCAGCCCTACCAGACCAACAAGGCCGGCCACAGCGGCGATCTTGCGCCTGGGCAGGGCAGTCCGTTCACCGGCGAAGAGACGAAGACGCCGGCCACCGACACGGATGCAGCCAACCTCAACGCGAATGTGAAAGAGCGTCAACCGAAATAAAGTCAGCCCGCCGTGAGGGCGGCGGGTTTTCTCACCGCAGAGCGTGTCGCCATCATCAGCTAGCGCGGGGCAGTTCCAGGCATCGAACAGTCGAATGCGGGGGAGCCCGGTGTTGTGTAGGAAGCGAGACTGGGTCGTGAGGGCAGGCCGGCGATTTCTAGAAGCAGCTTTCGCCGGATCGCCACCTCGAACATGGCGAGATCGTCGATTCCGATCACAAATGCGTCCAGCCCGCCGATGACGCAACGCTCATAGTACAAGGAAAGATATCGTCGGCCAAAGGATTGAAAGCCGTTGGAGCCACTATGCGGAAGCGATACCGGCAGGCCGTTGATGGTGATTCCCGAGCTTGTCAGCATGTCGCGTATCGGTTCGACCGGCAGGCCGGCATTGTTCGGGCCATCGCCTGATATGTCGACGACCCGGCGCTCGCCATCCGCCTGATTGTGCGCCAACAGACCGGCCGCTGCCAGCAACCCACCGGAAATGGACGTACCCGCTTCCGCGACGATTGGTTTCGTCGAGAGGGCTTCGGCCAAGCGCTTTGCATCGTCGGCACTGCTGACAATCGTCCACGGCAGCACGACGCGTTGATATGCTGGCCCGGCCCACTCAAGGTAAGAGACAGCAATCGCGCCGCGAGCGCCTGATCCGATTGCTCGTGCGAGGTCTGGGTGGCGGAAGGCACTGACATAACCGTCGCGCTGGACCTGCTGCTCGGCGCGAGTCATCGAGGATGAGACATCGACCGCGAGGACCAGTTCGAGGTCGACGCTGGGCTTTCGCAGGCTACCGGCCGCTGTCGGAGAACAGGGGCCGCTGGCGAGGAGCGTCAGTATCAACAAATATGATGTTGCCGGCCCCGATTGTTTTGGAAGGACGGGCCTGTTTCGCCACCCCAACATTGCTGCCATCCGGCATAGCCCGGCGCGCGGCCGCGGTTTCGAGAGTTCAAGGGGACTCTGGGCTGGCAGATCGTGGCACGCTTCACCCGAACGGGTGAGGGCTGTTCAGTACCGCGAAGGCGCGCGTAGGCGCGACAGTAGCGCCGTGAGCTCGGCCTGGCGATGCGTTCCGGTCTTGGCGAGAATCGCGCGGAGTTGAGTTCGCGCCGTTTCGCGGCCGATCGCCAGCCGCGCGCTCGCCGCGTCGATGCCGCCGCCAGTGGCAAGGCTGGAGGCCAGCCGCGCTTCGGCCGCGGTCAGCTGGAAAGCCAGGCCAAGCAACCGTTCCGACGGGATCTTTTCGCTGACGAGATCGGTGAAGCTAAGCAGGAAGTCACCACCGTTGAACAGATCGCGCACGAATGACGTCATCGGCACGATCTCGGCCAGAAGCCAGAACAATCCGTCACGGGTGACGACCTCCGGCTCCGCCAGAAACGTTTCGTCTCGCGCGCTTGTGGCGGCCATATGGATCATCCGCTGAAGACGTGAATCGCTCTCGCGATCCGTCGCGTGGATGCGGCTGTGTCGGACCATAAGGCCAGAGCCGAACAAGGCGTCCGCGTGCTTGTTGCAACGTCTGAGACCGCCGCGGCTATCGAGCAGCGCTGCCGCACAATTGAACTGGTCGAGCATGGTCAATGTCGGGTCAAGCGAAACATCCCAGATCTTCTCGGCCAGACTGACGATGCGGGCTAGGTCCGGCGCCACGCGCAGAAAATGCTCGGCTTCCGACATTTCAAAGGGGCCGCCCTTTGTGGCATCGCGGTACATCGACAGGACCCATTTGCGTCGCTTGACCGGGAAAACCACGGCGGCCCACAACTCGCGATGCCCCGGACGGGCTATCTCCTGATAGTAAGGCAGGAGCCTTCGTTCCTCCGGCGTGGAGATTTCGTCTTCGACTGTGAAGCAGGGTGCCGATTTCGGCAGCAGCGGCTCCCTTTCCGGATGCGGGTCGGGCGCGTCTCGAGCGTTCTCGACCCAGAGTTCCGTGAATTCAGCGTGTTCCAGCGAGTCCGGCGTCGGTCTGGTTCGCTTGCTTTGATCGCTGCGGAACGGATGCGTGTTGTCGTGGGTGCGGACAGCGCAACTCGTCACGCCCAGGCAATCAGCCAAGTTTTGCAGGGCCACCGGCCACCGTCCGAATTCGAAGGCGGCATCGTAGCAATCTTCGATCGCGGATGCGATTCCCCGGCTGGCAGCCATTCGAATTGGCCTTCGTCGATAGTGGGCCACCGCTGGTCAATTTATCACAACTCGCGGGGTTCGAAAAATCGCAAGCAAGGCGGATTTGCGAACGGGAATTGGAATGTGGGTTTCGGGAGGAAACACCGTTTTTCCTTTGATCTCGATTGAGGGCCGCTGGCGGGCGGCAAGGCAAGTCTAGTCGGGCCACCCAATTGACCAGGTTTGTGAAAACACATAGTTTTCGCCGACAGAAAAATGGGGATGGGGTTCCCCCGAAACCGCCCTTTTGGGCTGATGACTCCTGCCAGGCGTGCTTTCGCGCGGCAGGATTTGTTTTTCCGCTCGCATCATGCCTGTTTTGGTGAGGTGATTCCTGTGTGGAATCGCATTGGAAAGGCATGAAGCGATGACCCTTGCGGCTTGCGCCCTGGTCCTGATCGGGGGCTTCTTCGGCGGTATTTGCCGCTTCTTCCTGTCGGGCCTGGTTGGCCGCAGCGTCGGCGAGACCTTTCCCTGGGGCACGCTGGCGGTCAACGTCTCCGGCGCGCTGGCCATCGGCGCCTTCGCCGGCGCGGCGCGGTCGGTCGGCGGCATCTTTTCCGCCGAGCTGGTGCGCGACCTGATCGTGGTCGGCCTGTTCGGCGGCTATACCACGGTATCGTCCTTCTGCCTGCAGACGCTGAACCTGGCGCTCGACGGCGAGCGGCGGCTCGCTGCCTTCAACGCCGTCGCCTCGGCGGCGCTCTGCGTGCTTGCCGTTGCGCTCGGCTTCTGGGCCGTCGTGGCAGGGTAGGACGCCGGTGTCCGGAAACGATAGACAGACGACCCTGCGGCTTTATCTGGCGGTCGGCTGCGGCGCGGCAGTCGGCTCGCTGGCGCGCTTCCTGTGCGGCTACGTCATCGTCTCGCTGCTGGGCTGGAGCGCCCTTCTTGCAACGGCTTTCGTCAACGTCGTCGGCTCCTGGGTCATCATGTTCTTCGCCACGCTGACCCGGCCGGACGGGCGCCTGATGGTCGGGCCCGCCGGCCGTCAGTTCGTCACGAGCGGCGTCTGCGGCGGCCTCACCACCTTCTCGGCCATGAGCCTCGACACCTTCATCCTGCTTTTCGAGGGCGACCTTGGCCTCGCCGCGACCTATCTTGCCAGCGTGCTCGTGCTGTCGCTGGCGTCCGCCTGGCTTGGCTACGCAATGGCGACCAGGATCAATCGATAATCAGGGAGGAGAACATGGAACTTCCCAGCCAATGCGTGCTGCTCAGGATCTTCTTCGGCGAGGACGACAAGGCGGCCGACGGCAAGCCGCTGCATGAGGCGATCGTCATCAAGGCACGCGAGACCGGCATGGCGGGCGCGACTGTGCTCAGGGGACCGCTCGGCTTCGGCCGCTCGAGCGTGCTCCACACCGCCAAGATCCTGCGGCTGTCGCAGGACCTGCCCATCGTCGTCGAGATCGTCGACGCGCCGGAGAAGATCGATGCGCTGATCCCTCAGATCAAGGCGCTGACCAGCAGCTGCCTGATCACCAGGGAGAAGGTCGAGGTGATCCGCTACGGCGACGGGGATTGAACCCGACCGTTCGATCAGCCATGGCGAAGACGACGGCTTATCGAGTCTTCGTCGAAAATGCCCGCGGAAAAGAGCTTCATGGCTTCGATCGCCAGCTCGGAGGCTTCGGGGCTGCCGCGGGTGATGCCCCGCTCGTCGCAGACCTGGTCATAGATACGCTTCAACAGGACGAGATCGTCCGGATAGGCAACGCCGCTTTTGGAAACATGGGATTTGATCATGCTTCCCTCCCTTTTCACGGGCGGAAGCGTGGTGGTCGCTCACAGCCGGCGACGCCCTTGCAACTTGTCGCCGATGCCATGGAGCTAGCGCGCGCTTCGCGTTTGTCCATCGCGGAATGAAGAAAGGGCGGCGTCGGTCGAGCGGCGCCGCCCTTATTCTCAGTCAAACGGCCAAGGCTCAGCCGACGATTTCGGTGTCCGAGAACCAGTAGCGGATCTCCTGCGCGGCGGTTTCCGGCGCGTCCGAGCCGTGCACCGAATTTTCGCCGATCGACAGCGCATGCACCTTGCGGATGGTGCCCTCGGCGGCGTTGGCCGGGTTGGTGGCGCCCATCACTTCGCGGTTCTTGGCAATGGCGTTCTCGCCTTCCAGCACCTGCACGACGGTCGGGCCCGACGACATGAACTCGACCAGCTCGCCGAAGAACGGACGATCCTTGTGGACGGCGTAGAAGCCCTCGGCCTCGCGGCGGCTCATCCACACGCGGCGCGACGCGATGACGCGCAAGCCCGCGTCCTCCAGCATCCTGGTGATGGCGCCGGTCAGGTTGCGCTTGGTCGCGTCCGGCTTGATCATGGAGAAGGTGCGTTCGATCGCCATTGGGTCGTCCTTGTTCTGGGAATGGAAATTGGAGTGGCGGGCTCTATACAAGCCGCCCGGCGGCTTGCCAAGGGGAGGCGGATTCTGGTCAATGCGGACTGTTTGCGGGATAATTAGACGGCTGCGAGCGCGCTTCGCATGGAGGTCCCGGTGTCGCGGCAGCGGAGCTGGAAGCGATGAACCGGCCTCACCTCAGGCGCGGCGATGTCGCCGGCATTCTCCTGATGGCCGTGGTTCTTGCCGCGATCGTCTTCGTCCTGCTGTTCTTTCCACAGCGCGGGCAGCAGAATTTCGGCTTCGGCCCGGAATGGCAATGCGCTCGCATGGAACAAGGCGATCCGATCTGCGTCAGGCTTGTCGACAATGGCACGCCGAAAAGGGGCGCCGAACAAGAGCGCGCGCCAAAGTAGACGCTACAGCTCGATCTCTACGGTCAATGCCGGAGCGTCACCGGCCTTCAGTCCTTCGCGTTGCCGCACCGAGGCCTTGACCGGCAGAAGCAGGCTTCCGGACGCCTTGTCGGGGAAGAGCGACGTGCTCCATCTTGTCTTGCCGATGACGGCCGTCACGCCGAGCGAGCCCCAGGGCCGCGCCCGCCCTGCCATCGCCGTCTTGATCCGGGCCGCGAGTTCCGCCGGCAGCGTCACGAAGTGCCAGCCGCCCTTGCCGGGATAGACCCAGATCTCGCCCTGCATCTCATAGCGCAGCATGGCGATCCCGCCGCCCGCGGCCCCGCGAGATCATCCCGTCACGCCGCGGCCGCGACCTGGCGGCCGATGCCGTCATGCAGGCCGAGGCAGCGCTCGAACCACTGGGCCACGCTGTCGTCGGGCTCGAGCAGCCGATAGGGCGAGGCGATGCGCCCCCATTGCAGCGCGCCGAAGACGATGTAATCGGCAAACAGCGGCGATGCTCCGCCGATGAAAGGCTGGTAGCTGAGCATCGAGCGCAGCGGCTCCAGCGAGGCGCGGAAGCCGGCGAGCCCGGCGTCGCGGTTCGCCACCACATCTTCCAGCCGCTTGCCGTAACGCTCCTCACGGCTCCTCCGGAAATAGGCGGCGTTTGCCTCATCCTGCATCCCATTGAGATCCGTCAGTGCCACGGTCGCGACGTAAGGATGGATGGTAAGCTGCGACCAACGCTCGATGAAGCGCGCCATTGCCTTGCCGCCTTCGCCGGAAAACAGCGTCGGCCGTTCCGGATAGGTCTCTTCGAGATAGAGCGCGATGGCGAAGGAATCGCCCACCACGCGGTCGCCGTCGCGGATCACCGGCACCGTCTTCGACACGCCGCCCTCCACCTCAGGCACTTCCAGGAAGCGCGTCGGCACCTTGGTGGCATCGAGCCCCTTATGGGCCAGCGCCATCTTGGTCTTCCAGCAATGCGGACTGAACGGGCGGTGGGCGTCGTGGCCGACGAGGTCATAGAACAGAATGGTCATTGCGGTTCCTGCGGGTTAGGAAGAGCCGGGATTCGTTGCGAACCAGATGGAAGAATGAAACAGCATTTCATGATGTTTGCGGCCTACAATCAATGGGCCAATGCGCGCATCTACGATGCCGCTGCCGATCTCAGCGACGAGGAATTCAACCGCGATACCGGCGCCTTCTTCGGCTCTATGATGGGAACGCTCAACCATATCCTGACCGCCGACCGTATCTGGATGAAGCGTTTCACAGGCGAGGGGCACGCACCGTCGTCCCTTGACGCCATTCTTTACAAGGCGTTGCCACCGTTGCACAGCGCGCGCGAGGCAGAGGACATACGGATCATCGACTGGCTCGGCGGCATGAGCGAGAAGGCGCTCGCCGGCCGCTTCTCCTACATGACGCTTTCCGATATGCGCACAGTCTCGCAGCGGCTGGCGCCGGCGCTCAGCCATTTCTTCAACCACCAGACCCATCACCGCGGCCAGGCGCATATGTGCCTCACCGTGCTCGGCAGGCCCTCGGTGCCGCTCGACCTGATGCTGTTCCAGCGCTCCGAGGAAGGCCGCGCCTACGCCTGAAGCTTGCTCGGATCTGGCTGGCCAATCCCAAAAATCTAATGCAATTTCGTCTATATTTTTAAAACGACAATATCGTGTTTGAAAACCACGATTAGCCATATGCGCAGAAGCTAAAGAAACCAAAAGCGCACTCTCGGCGTATCTCCTGTCTTAAAAAGTGCATGCGAGTGACATTGCAACAATGCTGCAATGCGGAAATAGAAAACCACAAGGAGAGTGTTATGGCTAGTATCGCAAAGAGATTCGCCAGCACGTTGGCGAGTGGTGCAATCATCGCTGTTCTTGCCATGCCGGCGAACGCGCAGAGCGTCGGGCTTGGAGGGGTTGGCGGCGTATCGGTAGGCGGCAACAGCGCCGATGCCAACGCGGGCGGCCCAAATGGGGCTGACGCCAATGCATCCTTCGGCGGCGGCAGCACCAGCGCCAACGTTTCGATCGGCGGCACGAGCGGCGCCAACGGAACCGGCACCATCGGCGGCGGCGGTTCCACGGCCACGGCATCCATCGGCGGGACAAACGGGGCCGGAGCCGATGCGACTTTGGGCAACGGCACCAATAGCGCGCTCAACGCGACGGTCGGCGGCACGAGCGGCGTTGGCGCCGGTCTTGGCGTTGGCGGCATCGTTCCTGGAGCTCTCGGCGCGACACCGCCCGGAACCCCGAACGTGGCTTCCGCCGTCGCCCAACTGTCGAGCAGCCAGCTGGCACGGATGAAGAAGCGCTGCGTCGATGTGCTCAGCAGCGAAGGCACCTACGACCGCGATCTCAGGGCGCTCTGCCTGATGATTTCGCGTCGCTGACAGCGCCGCAGGTGGCATAGCCGGAACCAAGCTGTGAGGCTCTGCGGCACTCTCCTACCGTGTCGCCGGCCGCTGCCGGCTGCATGCTGACGAGATCCTCCAGCCGTCGGAGGGCCCGCTGCGGTGGTGGGCCCTCTGACGCTTCAACCTTCGAGAGATCGAAAGGACAACTGGTTAACCAACGTCGCATTGAAGCCAATGTATTAGGATTTCGTTTGCGCTCGCACTGCACAATGGACCCGTTGCAGTGGGAGCGAATGCCATGCGCATCGATTTGTCCGCCACCAGTTGGGGCAGGGTGGTGGCTGTTACGGTCGCCGGCACCGCCTTCTTCATTGCTGCCGCCTTCTTTGTCGATTCCTTCAACTTTCCTTCGCTGTCGCCCGAGGCGCTGCTCTGGGCCAAGCTCACCGACCTGTTCCTACCGCTCATCCTGGGCGGTTCCTTCCTGTTCTTCCTGATGTGGAAGATGCGCCAACTGGCCATCACCCAGAAGGAGCTCAGCATCGTCGCTGCGACCGACAGCTTGACGGCGGTCTTCAACCGCGGCGCGTTCTCGATGCTGGTCGAGGCCTATCTCAACCAGGCCCGCAGCCATGACGTCGCCGATGCCGGCGCGCTGCTGATCGTCGACGCCGATCATTTCAAGTCGATCAACGACCGCCTCGGCCATGATTGCGGCGACGAGGCGCTGAAGCTGATCGCCAGGACGATCCAGGGCCAGCTCCACGGCGCCGACATCGTCGGACGCATCGGCGGCGAGGAATTCGCGGTCTTCCTTCCGGGCGCCGACGCAACGCGCTCCTTCCTGGTCGCGGAATCGATCAGGCTGCGCATCCGCGAGGCCGACTTCGCGCCCGGCGGCCAGCCATGTCCGCTTTCGGTTAGCATCGGCGGCATCGCTTTCAGCGGCCCCACCACCTATCACGCCATGTTCCAAGTCGCCGACAGGCATCTCTACAAGGCGAAATCGAACGGACGCGACCAGGTGAGCTTCGAAAGCCCGCGCAACCGGTTATCCGGCGGGGCCGCCAGCACGTTCCACTGATCGGTTCTGTGCGACGGGCCTTACCGGCTCTCACTGGCGGCTGCGATTGAGCAGCGGCCTGTGCTGGCGGATGAGCCGGCGCTCGATGTCGAGACAGGGCCTGATCAGGCCCGCGGCCGTCAATGCCGGCTCGGGCTGATGGACAACCGCCGTCAGCATGCCATGCGCGGTCAGCAGGCCCAGCCACTTCAACGCTTCCCATTTCGGCGTCGCGCCGCCGTGCCCGGCCAGGCTCCGGTTGATATAGCCGGGATAGGAGAGCAGACGCTTGCCGGCCGATGCGCCGCAAGTGCCGATCCTGACCGGCTTGCCGTCGGCGGTGATCCAGACATAGACGGCCTCGCAAAGCTCGCACACCTTCGGGTCGGTTACCGTGACCCGGATCGACGACTTGTCGCGGCCGAGCCTCATTTCCGCCGCCGGTTTGAACTGGTCGTGATCGAGAAACATTGGCATCCCTGCTGCATGTCCGCAAACCTGCACGGGGAAGGCGAATGTTCTGTGCGCTGTTTCACGCAGCCGGCTGGTCTGTGCGCTGTTTCACGCGGCGGACCGTTCTATGCGGTGTTTCATGCAGCGCGGGAAAAGTTCGCAGGGGGCCGGCCAGGCAGCGGCATGCATAGGGGAAGACAGGAAGACCCGTCTGAGAGCCATCTCAGACGGGTCTAGTCGGGCCGTTGTCGGCGTCAGGCGGGGCCGATCTCAGGCGGCGAAGCCGCTATGGCCGCGCGCGACCGGCTTTACCGAGACGATCGGCTGATCCGACGGCCACAAGATGCCGGCCGTCACCGCGAAGGTGATCAGCGCATCGCGCGCCGATTCGGCGGAGATATCTCCGGCCCGTGCGGCTTCGCAGGCCTTCGCCGCGGCGCCGTAGCTCAGCCGCCGGCGCGACGGCGGGAACTCGGTCAGGAACTCATGCATGTCGGACAGCGAAGCGATCATGCGCTTGTGCCCGGCGCCGACACTGACTGCGACCGGCGTGAGGAAGAACCTGTCGTGCATTGAGACCTCTCGGATTGGGGCGGAGGACGGCGGGCTGCCGGCCTCGGTCTGGACGCCACACAACGCGCCTTTGGGGCGCGAGGTTCCACGTTGGGAGATCTTTTCCTGCCCGCCGCCAGAGGCGGCAATCGCGAGGCAGATCGTCATGGGCCGGATCTGGTCGTGATTGCCATCTCCGCCGGGGGTTGCGGGACGTGGTAATGTGCCGACAACACCAGCAGGAGGATGGCAACCCCTGCGAACAACATCGCAACAATGTTGACGAAGAGCTGGCCGGCCCGTTCGGCAAGCCGTTGCCGCCAGTTCATCGCCGATGGGATCAAGCGCATTGTCCACCTGTCCTACAGACGCCGCCCAGCGCGGCGTCAATTTCGTGAAGGGATGGCTCCTAATATCGCCAGCCTCTATGGCGGCCACAGCTCCAGACTCTCTTCACGACCCAATGATGGTGGTGCCAGCGCTTGTGCACCCTGACCATGCAGTCGCGATGGTGACGATAGCTGCGCCAGTCGCGCATCTCGTATCGGCTGCCGTAGCGCCAGTTGTCGTCGCGCATGTGATGGCGGCGCCAGTAGTAGTCGTCATTGTACCGGCCCATGTCGTCATCAGTGGTGATGGTCAAGCTTGTTGCCTGCGTCGCAATCGTTGTCGGTGCCATGGCAGCCACGCCGAGCATGGCGGCTAGAATAAGATTCTTCATTGCAGCCTCCTCGCATTAGATTTTCCTAACGGAAATCCATTGCCGGGTGAAAAGTTCCATAGCGAAGGCTGCAGGGCGGTTGCCCGTTGTGTTGGCGGGTCGGACGATGTTCGGGCGGATGCTATTTCCACATGCCGCGCATGCGGGCACCGAGATCGACCTTGACGCCCGGCCTTTGGCGCGGGTCGTCCTTGATCGCGGCGCTTGCCCAGGATGACTGCTCGAAGGCTTGAAGCATCGAAGCCGGAATGAAGCGGGTGCGCGAGGCATAGACGTGGCGGTCGCCGCGCGCCGGCTGGTTGTGCGGATAAAACCGCTGCGGCACCACCAGATGCAGGCTGTCCTTGGCCCGCGTCATCGCCACATAGAGCAGCCGCCGCTCCTCCTCGATATCCTCCTTGGTGCCGACGCCGAGATCGGCCGGGATGCAGCCGTCGACGGTGTTGAGCACAAAGACGTTCTTCCACTCCTGGCCCTTCGCCGAATGGATGGTCGACAGGATGAGGTAATCCTCGTCGCGATGCGGCGGGCCGGCTTGGTCGCTGGTGGCGTCGGGCGGATCGAGCGTCAGCTCGGTCAGGAAACGCTCGCGCGAGGGGTAGCCCGACGCGATCTGCTCGAGCTGCAGGAGGTCCGCTCGGCGCGTGATCGCGTCTTCATGGATGCGTTCCATATGCGGCTCGTACCAGAGCCTGACCCGCTCGAGGTCGGCCGGCCATTTCGGACCGGCGCGCAACCCGCTGTAGATATCGAGGAAGACCGGCCAATCTGCAGCCGTGCGCTGCGGCGGCCGGAAGCGGGCAAGGCCCAGCGTCTCGTCCAGCGACGTCGCCATCGCCTCGACGATCTGCGAGGCGGCGGAAGGGCCGATGCCCGGCATGAGCTGCAGCACGCGAAAGCCGGCGACGCGGTCGCGCGGGTTCTCGGCGAAGCGCAGCATCGCCAGCAAGTCCTTGACATGGGCGGCGTCGAGGAACTTCAGGCCGCCGAACTTCACGAAGGGGATGTTGCGGCGCGTGAGCTCCACCTCCAGCGGCCCGCTGTGATGCGAGGCACGAAAGAGCACGGCTTGCGCCTTCAGCGCCGTGCCGGCCTCGCGCTCGGCGAGGATCGCCTGGCAGACATAGTTGGCCTGCTCGGCCTCGTCGCGCACGCTGACCAGTTGCGGCTTGTGCGACGACCTGCGCTCGGTCCAAAGGTTCTTGGTGAAGCGTTCGGTGGCCTCGCCGATCACCTTGTTCGCGGCGGCCAGGATCGTCTCGGTCGAGCGGTAGTTGCGCTCCAACATGACGATCTCGGCGCCTTGCGTGAACTGTTTTGGGAAATCGAGGATGTTGCGCACTTCCGCGGCGCGGAAGGAATAGATCGACTGTGCGTCGTCGCCCACCACGGTGAGCCCGGCGCCGTCCGGCTTCAGCGCCAAGAGGATCGAGGCCTGCAGCCGGTTGGTGTCCTGGTATTCGTCGACCAGCACATGGTCGAAACGGCTGCCGAGATGCGCCGCGATCTCCGGCTCCGCCGCCATCTGCGCCCAATAGAGCAGAAGGTCGTCGTAATCGAGCACGTTCTGCGCCTGCTTGGCTTCCACGTAAGCCGCGAACAGCTCCTTGAGCTGATCCGCCCAGGCTGCGCACCAGGGGAATGCCGCGCCGAGCACCTCGCCGAGCGGCGCCTGCGCGTTGACTGCGCGGGAGTAGATCTGCAGGCAGGTGCTTTTTGTCGGAAAGCGGTTTTCGGTCTTGGAAAAACCGAGCTCGTGCCGGGCGAGGTTCATCAGGTCGGCCGAATCCTCGCGGTCGTGGATGGTGAAGGCGGCGTCTAGCCCGATCTGCTCGGCATAGTCGCGCAACAGCCTCGCGCCGATGCCGTGAAACGTGCCGGCCCAGGCGAGCGCGTCAGCGATGATCGCCGCGTCGCGCCCCAGCACCTCGCCGGCGATGCGCTCGACGCGCTTGGCCATTTCTGATGCCGCGCGGCGCGAAAACGTCATCAACAGGATGCGCCGCGGGTCGGCGCCCTTGACGATGAGGTGCGCGACGCGGTGCGCCAGCGTGTTGGTCTTGCCGGAGCCGGCGCCGGCGATCACCAGCAGCGGGGCGGCCACCTTGCCGTCGCCATGCACCACCGCCAGCCGCTGCTCGTCATTCAGCCGGACGAGATAGGCGGGCGCTTCGAAGGACGAATCACGGGCGGCGATGTTCATCGCCCATCAAGCATCGTTTCCGCTTTGTTCGCAATACAACTCGCGCGCTGGCGAATAGCGAAAGCGGTCCAACAGAGGGGAGATGCACGGCAGGGCAGACGGGGCGATCTCGCGCCGGCCTTCTGGGCTTGGGTTCCTCGCCCCCACCTTCGACGGGGGGCGAGGAAAGGCAACTACCGCTTCGGCTCTACCCCCATCGCGGCGGACTGGCGCCGCAGCGTCCGTCGTTCGTCCAGCGGCGCGGCATCGCCGGACATCTCATAGATGATCCTCATCGTGACGCGGTAGGCGCTGTAAGCGAACAGTCCGACAAGCAGCAGGCGGATCATGACCATCTCCTCGGTGCATTGGATTGTTGGGAGTTCAACCGGGGCTTGGATGATTGGTTCCCGCCGGCCACGCAACCAAACCGCCACCGTCTCGTTTGCCTCAAAGAATGGGGCGCTCGAAGAGGCGAACGAGAGGAGGTCGTCATGAAGAAGCTTCCCGTACTGCTGGTTCTTGCGGCAGGGGTCGCGCTCGCCGCTTGCGACAACAGCATCCCGCCGACCAAGGCGCCCGCCGTCGACCAGAACCCGCAAATCGACAAGAATCCGGTGCCGAAATCGACCACCGGCGGCGACCAGCAAGGCATGCAGCCGAAGCAATGATGGTGTCGGACGAAGCCAGGCGATGTCTTTTCGGAAATTCGGGCGGCCGGCACGAAGCCGCTGCCGCCACAGAAGAAGGCCGGCGCTGCTTGGGAGGAAGCTGGAAAGCGCCGGCCAAGCGGGAAATCAGGCCCGCCGCACACATGAAGATAGCTGAGTCTCTCCGCCGCGTCATGGCGTGATCGCGCAAGCCGGCTATCGATGGCTGGTGCCGTCTTTCAAGGACCGAGAAATCTTTGAAAAGGATTGCGTGTTCGCTGGGCCTGCCTCAGGCCATCGCCGCCCGCTTCACTGGTATGCCGGCGATCTCGAGATCCAGCTGGCGCTGCGTCAGCGCCGCCTCGGCCATGATCCACTGCTTGAAAACTTCGACCTTGCGGGCGCCGTGCGCGTTGATCGGACTGACGAAGTACCAGCCGGCGGTGTTGGGATGGTGCACCGCGAAGGGTGCCACCAGCCGTTCGGCGCGGATGTCGCTCGCCATATAGGCGCGGTTGGCGACGGCAAAGCCCATGCCGGCATTGGCCGCCTCGTAGGACATCATGCAGGAATCGAAATAGATGCTCTTGGTTTCGCCCAGCACGAAGCTCGCGCCGGCAAAGCCCAGCCATGACTGCCAGTTCTGGGTGCACGTATCGGAGTGGAGCAGGGTGAAATGCCTCAGATCCTCGGGCGTTACCTTCGACAGCGGCTTGTCGCCCAACACCTCATGGAACAGCTTGCGGCTGCACACCGGCGTCAGGTCCTCCTTGAACAAGAGCTCGCAATGGAGGCCGGGGAAGTCGCCGTCGCCATAGCGGATCTCCAGATCGTATTCGGAGGCCGAGAATTCATGCGTGGCATAGGAGGTCGACACCCGCATCTCGATGTCCGGATACTGCCGCTGGAAAGTGGAGAGGCGCGGAAACAGCCAGCGCGCCGCGAAGGTCGGCAGCACGCAAATCTTCAGCACATGCAACTGGGACTGGCCGGTTGCCTCCATGCTTGCCGCCACGATCCGCTCCAGCGCCTCGCGCACGCGCGCCACATAGGTCTCGCCCTCCGGCGTCAGCGACACCGCGTTGCCGCCGCGCTGGAAGATCTTGAAGCGCAGCTGGTCTTCCAGGCTCTTCACCCGCTGGCTGACAGCGGAGGCGGTGATGAACTGCTCCTCGCCGGCGCGCGTGAAGTTGCGGTGCCTGGCGGCACTTTCGACGATTTTCAGCGAGTTCAGGTTGACCTGACTGAGCAGACGCACGGGGTTCGACCTTTAGCTGCGCTTAAAGTAGCACCAGCATTCCTAAATTTACAGGGGCGGGCGGCTTAATCGACTGTTTACCAAGTGTTGCCCCTACCTTGGAGAAGTAGAATGAACGCCCATACAATCCCCGAACTGCGCTATGCGATGAGCCGCGAAGCCATCATCGGCCATGATACGGCGTGGAAAGTGTCGAGCTTCGGGGTCGCCCAGTATCTTCACGGCTACGACGCGCAATTGCTTGCCGCGATCGAGGAGGCGGCACTGAAGCTAAAGGCCAGCCATGCGGTGCACAAGCATCTCGACCTCACCTTCATCACCGGCGCCGATCGCTACATTCCGGAGATCAAGGAGCTGCTCAACGACAAGCTGCGGCTGGAACGGCTGTCCGACATGATGGGCACCAAGCTCGAACCCTATCCGCTGTCGATCGTCGGTTCGACCGTCACCTTCATGAACCCCAAGGACGGCGCCGTCGAATGGCACTGCGATGGCGTTCCGGTCACGGAGCTCATTCCGCTCTCGATCAGCGACCCTCTGATCGGCGGCCATCTTGAGATCTATTGCGACGATTCCGAGACCGGCCGCGCCATCCTCGAATCCGGCCGCGACCTGCCGCGCAACAAGGTCATGCGCATCGATCACAAGATGAACTACGCCACGCTCGGCCAGTTCCTCGGCGTGCTCCATCGCACCGCGCCGATCCAGCTTGGCTCGCGCATCACACTGGTGCTCAACCAGCGTTCGGTGACGAAGCCCTATGTCGACGACAACCGCATGTTCTACCTCGCCGCCGACAACGACCAGGACCGCGCCTGGGTGAACGAACTGGCCGACGACGTCTGGACGAACCAGCTGCCGGCCTATCGCCGCCATGCCGAAGAACATCCGGTGCCGAAGCCGGCTGACGAGCCGGTCTCGGGCGGAGCAAGGGAATCGTGGTAGTGGCAGATGACCCGGCTCGGCTGCCTTCGGCGTCGCCGAGCCTCGCTCCGGTCATGGCCGAAAGCCAGCAATCCCGGTCCAATAGTGCCTCGACGGCGGCGCTGGCGTTTGCCTTCGGCGCCGTGGCGCTCTGGGCGACCAATGCGCTGGTCGGCAAGACGCTGCTTGCCAGCCACCCGGTGTCGCACGTGCAATTCCTGCAGTTCTTCGGCGCGGCGCTGGTCTTTGCGCTGATCAGGCTGATGAGCATTTCTCCTTCCCCCTTGTGGGGGAAGGTGGATCGGCGCGCAGCGCCGAGACGGATGAGGGGTGTTCCAGCGAACTGAGACGTTGGCGTTCGCTGGAACACCCCTCATCCGACCTTGCTTCGCGAGGCCACCTGGGGGAGAAGGGAAGGGCCCCGCTCGCCGCCTATGCCGTCGGCTTCATCGGCCTCGTCGGCACCATGGTGCTGCAATACATCGCCTTCGCCTCGATGCCGGTCATCGAGGCCAATCTCGTCGCCTATACCTGGCCGCTTCTGGTGGCGGCCGGGATCATCATCATCGGCAACCCGAAGCGGCCGCTGTTGCTTGGGCTCACCGCCGCGCTCGGCTTCGCCGGCGTGGCGCTGGTGATCTCCGGCGGACGCGCGCAAGCCTGGTTCGAAGGCGGCCTCGTTGGTTATTGCGCCGCCTTGGGCTCGGCGCTTTGCATGGCTTTCTATTCAATCGCCGTGGGCCGTCTGGCCGTGCCGCCCGACCGCCTGCTTTTGCCCTCAGCGGTGCTCGGCGTCGCGCTGACCTTTGCCTGGTGCCTGCACGACGGCGTCGCCGGCATGGGCGGCCTGGATTTGCTGCTCGGCCTCTATCTCGGCGCCGGGCCGATGGGGCTCGGCTATTATTTCTGGTCGCGGGCGCTCAGCCTCGACCAGGGCGGCAGGCTCGCGGTCGTCGCCTATCTCACGCCGATCGCTTCCACGCTTTTGCTGGCGCTGTCGGGCGAAAGCCTGTCGATGACGGCCATTGCCGGCGCTGTCCTCGTCATCGGCAGTTGCATCGCTGTGGGCATCGAACGTCCGGAGGCCTGAAGACCATGCCAGGAAACATGCCAGGAAACATACTTGACAACGATGAACGCCGCGCCTGGCAGGAGGCGCATTGGCTGGTGAAGGAATTCGGTGCCGACGCGCAGCTCTATGCCGCCATGAAGGCCGAGAAGGCCATCGAGCAGAAGGATTTCGGCCGCTGCGCCCGCTGGAAACGCGTTCTGGATATCCTGGCTGACGGCGGACCGACCACCCTCCGGCGCGGGGCCGCCGCGAAATAGCGACTCGCGCCATCGAATCGGGCATGATCGGTCACAATCGTTCATCCGGACGTGATTCTGTTCGCCAGCATCCATATCCGTCTTGAATTCGATTTTTGCAGGAATTACTCTCAAAAATCGAAGTGCTGCCCGGTCATTTCCGGTCTTGCGCCGGATTTCAGCGCGTAAAGTGTTTGTTATAGGTATTAGAATTCCTAACTTGCGCGGTCGCGATCCGCAGTGAAAACATACCTGCGGTATTGAGTCTCATGCGTTTATTGACTCTGGACGGTCCGTTGGGGGACAGGTCCTATACGATACCTAGACCAAAGTCTTAAAAACAGCTGGTCACTTGAGAGCCAGCAGAGGGTGAAAAAAATTGTCCAATATCGACGACAAGACTGCAATCGAGCTGACCGCCGACATTGTCTCGGCCTATGTAGGTAACAACCCGCTTCCGGCCTCCGGCCTGCCTGATCTGATCGCCAGCGTCAGCGCATCGGTGCGCAAGCTCGCTGGCGGCGTCGCCGTCAAGGAGAGCGCGCCGCAGACGCCGGCCGTCAATCCGAAGCGTTCGGTCTTCCCCGATCACATCGTCTGCCTCGAGGACGGGAAGAAGTTCAAGTCGCTGAAGCGGCATCTGTCGACCGACCATGGCCTGACGCCGGACGAATACCGCGCCAAATGGGGCCTGCCGGCGGACTATCCGATGGTGGCGCCCAGCTATTCGGCCACCCGCTCGGCGCTCGCCAAGTCTTCCGGCCTGGGCCGCAAGCCGGCCGCGGATTCGGGCAAGGGCAAGCGCAAAGCCAAGGCCTGAGCCGACGGCCATGTTGCCTGCAACGGACGACGCCAAGCCGTCCGGCCGACCGGGTGGCCGCGCTCGACGCATTGCGTCGCAGGGTGGCCATCCAGCCTTCCGCCGACGCCGGCGAAGGGGGTCAAGGCGCGGCGCGTCCTGTTCTTATTGGACCTGCCGGCCGTCGATCTGCATGCCGCGCTTGTCGCGCTCGACAATTTCGAGCGCGCCATCGTCGAGCATGACGATCGTCTGGTCGTCGCTGCGCGACGGCTGAGATGCCTCGCCGTCCTGGGCGGCATCATCGGCGGATGAAAAGGCGCGCGATTGCGTCCTCGGCATTCCCGGAAGACAGATAGGCAGACCGTGTCGGCGGTTCTGCCGGTGCTCTGGCAGTCCTCAGTTGCGAGGTGGCTTGCCGACCTCGGCGCGGCGGTCCTGCTCGGCCGCGAGGCTGTCGGCCTCGACAGCCGTCATCTCCAGGAAATAGACCAGCATCTGATAGCGCGTGCGTGAAAGCATCTTCGCAAGCTTGCGCGTAATCTCCGCGACATATCTCAGCATGCGCAGATCGTTGGCTGCTCCGTCCATCGTGAGCTCCTGACACAGTCAAGTTATTGTTGTTATTGTTGATTGTTATTGGCGCCTATGACGCGACTCATGGCGCAATCATAAATTCGCAGGATTGCGGTAAAACTGAAACCAATTTTTCGCCAAGCATCACGGCTGGATCAAAAGATTTGCGACCTTTTCTGCTGGCAACGGTGCGAGCCGCGCCAATATAAGCCAAGGTGGAAGTTGCGGTTGTCTTGGCTGGCCCTCCCTTCCGCGAGGAAATAGCATTGCTCACCGATCGGTGGCGGGGCCGGACTGAACGGCCGGCTCGCCGTGTCGCTCAACCCTTGTAAGCGGAACAGAAGGCCGGTGGATTGTCGCTGCCGATCATGGCGCAGCCGCGCTTGATCTCGTCGATCATCATGCCGCACGTGTTCTGGCCGTTGCAGGGCGGATGTGTCGCCGGCGACACCTGAATGCGTTGCGAGACATATTGGTCCGATTTCGCCTTGCCTGCCGATTGCACGCACGGCCGCGTACCGTTCTGGCTTGCCTTGGCAGGAGCGGCCGTCGCAGGCGCGGCGCCAGCCGTCGCAGGCGCGGCGGCGCCGGCGGCTTGCGGTACGCAGGAGAGGTCGCCTTCCGGACATTGCAATTGGTGCTGCAACTGCGCCAGCCGGGCCTGGGTCAGCTCCGCCTTGCAGGTTTCGACCAGGCTCGAATACACCGAGCCGTCGGCATAGGGCCGGGTGCGGAAGGCGCATTCCTTGTCGCGGAACGGGATCCAGGCGCGCTGCGCATCACGAAGGCGCTGCTGGTCGGCGGTGGTGAGGCGTTCCGCCAGCGCCATGTAGACGACGTTGAGCGCGGCATCGGCCGAGGTCGCGTCCTTGGCTGTGCATGTGGCGAGATCGGCCTGCGTCTTCGCCGCCGCGCAGTCTGCGGCCTGGGCAGGGACCGCCATCATGGCGGCAACCGCAACTGCCAGCACGGCCGAAAGGAGGGTGGTCTTACACGTCATCGGATCTGTCCTTTACGTGGATAGGCCCCAGCCGCTCGCGCCAGCATAGGTTGAGACGATGGCGGCCATCAACGTCAAACCGGGGACGTGGCAACCAAAGGGTGAGCGGTTGCGATTGGCGAAAGCGGACGAGCGCGCAATCTCTCCAACTGGAGAAGGGCACAGGTGGCGCTGTGCCGCCGGCCTCTCAGTCGTTCACAGGCGACGCCTGAGATTGTTCTCCGGGATCGATTTGGATCAGCAGGTGTTCCATCTGGCGTGCCTCCGTTCTGCCGGCCGTCTCTGCCACGAGCGGGGAGATTGAAGGTGTCAGCAACGCGCTCGCCGGCTCAGTCGAGGAGAGTGCTCCAGAGGCATCGCCCGCGAACAGAACCACCTGCGTCGCGAGCGCAGCCGTCGTGGCGACCTGGAAGAAGATGAAGGCGAGTGCGAGATAGCGGATCACGGGCCCCAAAACGCTCGGGGAGGCGAGTGGTTCCAGTCCGTCGGGTTTTTCTGCCGAATGGTCCACGGTCGCGCGCGGCGAACCCCATCCGCGGCCTGGCTCTTGCGAAGCGCCGATGTCCCGTGCAAAAGCGCAGCCCATGCTCATCATCAACGACCTCTCGCTGCGCATGGCGGGGCGCCTGCTTCTCGATCATGCCTCGCTGACGTTGCCGGCCGGCACCAAGGCCGGTCTCGTCGGCCGCAACGGCACCGGCAAGACCACGCTGTTCAAGGCGATCACCGGCGATTTCCCGTCCGAGACCGGCTCGGTCAGCCTGCCGAAGAACACCCGCATCGGCCAGGTGGCGCAGGAAGCGCCGGGCACCGAGGAGCCGCTGATCGAGATCGTGCTCAAGGCCGATGTCGAGCGTGCGGCTTTGCTTGAAGAGGAAAAGACCGCCACCGATCCGCATCGCATCGCCGAGATCCATACGCGGCTCGCCGACATCGACGCGCACTCGGCCGAGTCCCGTGCGGCCACCATCCTTGCCGGCCTCGGCTTCGACGATGCCGCGCAGCGGCGGCCGGCCTCGTCCTTCTCCGGCGGCTGGCGCATGCGCGTCGCGCTCGCCGCCGTGCTGTTCTCCGAGCCGGACCTTTTGCTGCTCGACGAACCGACCAACTATCTCGACCTCGAAGGCACGCTGTGGCTCGAGAACTACGTCTCGAAGTATCCGCACACGGTGCTTTTGATCTCGCACGACCGCGACCTGCTCAACCGCGCCGTCAACTCGATCGTCCATCTCGACCAGAAGAAGCTGACTTTCTGGCGCGGCGGCTATGATCAGTTCGAGCGCCAACTGACCGAGCAGCGCGAATTGCAGGAGAAGAGCCGCGCCAAGCAGGAAGCGCAGCGCAAGCACATGGAGTCCTTCGTCGAGCGTTTCCGCGCCAAGGCTTCCAAGGCGAGGCAGGCGCAGTCGCGCCTGAAGGCGCTGGAGAAGCTGAAGCCGATCGCCGCTGTGGTGAACGACACGGTGCGGCCGTTCTCCTTCCCCGAGCCGGTCAAGACGGTGGCGTCGCCGATCGTGGCGCTCAACGGCGTCAATGTCGGCTACACGGAGAACAATCCGGTGCTGAAGAAGATGACGCTGCGCATCGATGCCGACGACCGCATCGCGCTGCTCGGCGCCAACGGCAACGGCAAGTCGACCTTCGCCAAGTTGCTTGCCGGCCGCCTGAAGGGCGAGACTGGTACGATGACGATTGCGCCGGGGCTGAAGGTGGCAATCTTCGCCCAGCACCAGCTCGACGATCTGCGCCCCGAGGAAAGCGCTTACGAGCATGTGCGCCGGCTGATGCCCGATGCGCCCGAAGCCAAGGTGCGTGCCCGCGTCGCCCAGTTCGGCCTGTCGACAGAGAAGATGAACACGGCGGCGAGGGACCTGTCCGGCGGCGAGAAGGCGCGGCTGCTGATGGGCCTGTCGACCTTCGAGGGCCCGAACCTCTTCATCCTCGACGAGCCGACCAACCATCTCGACATCGACAGCCGTGAATCGCTGATCCATGCGCTGAACGATTTTCCGGGCGCGGTGATCCTGATCTCGCACGACCGGCATTTGCTCGAGGCGACGGCCGACCGGCTGTGGCTGGTCAAGGACGGCGCGGTCAACCCATATGACGGCGACCTCGAGGATTATAAGACGCTCGTCACCGGCGTGTCCTCCAACCGTCGCGAGCAGAAGGAAGCCGACAAGGCCTCCAAGGCCGACCGCCGCCGCGAGGCCGCGCAGCGCCGCGCCGCGCTGGAACCGCTGGCGAAGGAAATCCGCGCCACCGAGGCGCTGATGGACCGCATGCGCAAGCGCATCGACCTCATCGAGGACGAGCTCGCCAATCCGGCGATCTACGAAAAGGATCCGTCCACCGCGACGCGGCTCGCCAAGGAGCGCTCGCAATTGGCGCATACGCTGGCGCAGAACGAGGACAAGTGGCTGACCATGTCGGCGGAGTATGAGGAAGGGATCGCGGAGTGAGTGCGGCTTCCCCTTCTCCCCTTGTGGGAGAAGGTGGATCGGCGCGCAGCGCCGAGACGGATGAGGGGTGTTGGAAGAAACGAGGCGATGAGGAATAGGATGCTTCAAGCGCCCATTTCTTCATGGTAGCGATCCTTCCAACACCCCTCATCCGACCGAGCTTCGCTCGGCCACCTTCTCCCACAAGGGCAGAAGGGAAGGAGCCCTCTGGCCCTACACCTCTCCGCCAAAACCCGCTACACGCCCCCCATGAACCAGCATGCCAAGCTCAGGATCGGCCATTCGGCCTGTCCGCACGATTGCCCCTCCACCTGCGCGCTCGACGTCGAGCTTCTCGACAATAACCGCATCGGCCGCGTCCACGGTGCCAAGACGAACAGCTACACGGCCGGCGTCGTCTGCGCCAAGGTCGCGCGCTATGCCGACCGCGTGCATCACCCCGACCGGTTGCTGAAGCCGCTGGTGCGCGCCGGCGCCAAAGGCGAGGGCGCCTGGAGGGAAGCGAGCTGGGAAGCGGCGCTCGATCTGGTGGCGGAAAAATTCATTGCCGCCGAAGACAAATACGGTTCCGAGACGGTCTGGCCGTATTTCTACGCCGGCACGATGGGGCTGGTGCAGCGCGACGGCATCGAGCGGCTGCGGCACGCGAAGAAATATTCCGGCTTCTTCGGCTCGATCTGCACCAATCTCGCCTGGACCGGCTGGATGATGGGAGCAGGCGCTTTGCGTGGCCCCGATCCGCGCGAGATGGCGAAGGCCGATTGCGTGGTGATCTGGGGCACCAATGCCGTGGTCACGCAGGTCAATGTCATGACCCATGCGATGCGGGCGCGGAAAGAGCGTGGCGCGAAGATCGTCGTCATCGATATCTACGACAACGCCACGATGAAACAGGCCGACCTCGGTCTTGTTTTGCGGCCCGGCACCGACGGCGCGCTCGCCTGCGCGGTCATGCATGTGCTGTTCCGCGATGGCATGGCCGACCGCGCCTATCTCGAAAAATACACCGACGATCCGCGCGGACTGGGGGAGCATTTGCGGACGCGGACGCCCGAATGGGCCGCCGCCATCACCGGCTTGAGCGTCGCCGAGATCGAGGCCTTCGCGCAAATCGTCGGCACGACCAAGAAGACTTATTTCCGCCTCGGCTACGGTTTTGCGCGCCAGCGCAACGGCTCGGTCAACATGCATGCCGCGTCCTGCATCGCCGCCGTCACCGGCGCCTGGCAGTATGAGGGCGGCGGCGCCTTCCATTCCAATTCCGGTATCTTCAAGCTGAACCAGGATGTGCTGGAGGGAACCGCGATGCGCGACCCGAACATCCGCTATCTCGACCATTCGCGCATCGGCCCGGTGCTGACGGGTGCCGCGGACGCGCTCTATGGCGGTCCGCCGGTGACGGCGATGCTGATCCAGAACACCAATCCGGCCAATGTCGCGCCGGAGCAGCGATTGGTGAAACAGGGTTTTCTGCGCGAGGACCTGTTCACCTGCGTGCACGAACAGTTCATGACCGATACGGCCAAGCTCGCCGATGTCGTGCTGCCGGCGACGATGTTTCTGGAGCATGACGACGTCTACAAGGGCGGTGGCAACCAGCATGTCACGCTGGGTCCGAAGCTGATCGAGCCGCCCGAGGGGCCGCGCACCAACCATTTCGTCATCGAGGAACTGGCAAAGCGGCTCGGTGTCTCCGACCGGCCGGGCTTCGGCCTGACCGAGAAGGAGCATATCGACATCATCCTCGGCAAGCGCGGGATCGGCAGCTTCGACAGCTTGAAGGCTGAGAAGTGGGTGGACTTGCAGCCCGGCTTCGACGACGCGCATTTCATCAACGGTTTCGGCCATGCCGACAGGAAATTCCACTTCCGCGCCGACTGGACCGGGCAGTCGGCGCCCAACCGGCCGCCGAAAAGCATGGGCCTGTTCGGCCCGGTCGAGCGGCTGCCTGAATTCCCCGACCATGTCGAGCTGATCGAGGTCGCGGACGAGGAGCATCCGTTCCGGCTGACCACCTCGCCGGCCCGCAACTTCCTCAACTCGACCTTTGCCGAGACGCCGGTGTCGAAGGCCAAGGAAGGCAGGCCCGAACTGCTGCTGCATCCCGAGGATGCGGCCGTGCTCGGCATCGAGGATGGCGGCCGCGTCGAGATCGGCAACCGGCGTGGCGACCTCGTGCTGCACGCGAGGCTTTTCGACGGCGTGAAGCGCGGCGTCGTGGTGGCCGAAGGCATCTGGCCGAACAGCGCGCATGAGCGCGGCGAGGGCATCAACGTGCTGACCGGCGCCGATGCGCCCGCGCCCTATGGGGGTGCTGCCTTCCACGATAACAAGGTGTGGCTGAGGGCGCTTTAAAAGCAATTCCAGGAAAAGTGCGCAGCGGTTTTCCGTCCGGAATTGCGTAAACTGCTTTGACTACTTGGCCCTGGCTACTTCGCGGCCTGCGCGTCCAGCGTCTTGATCTCTTCCGCGGCAGCCTTGCGGGCCGCGGCGTCGATGCCGGATGCACCCTTGTCCTTGGCGAAGGCGATGAGGGCGGTGCGTGTTTGCTCGTCGCATCCATCCTCACCCACGCCGTCGATGCTGGCCTTGCGGGCAGCAGCTAGCACGGAGTCGCAGGCGTTCGGCGCGAAGGCGAACTGGCCCATGATGGCGCCGAGTGTCAGCGGGTCCTGCAAACGCGGATCGTCGCGGACTGCCTGCAGGGTGGCGCTGCCGACCGTCTTGGATTTTCGATCCTGCGCGATCTGTGTCAGGTCGAAGATGAATTCGAACTCCGCCTTGTCGACGCCGTCGGGCTTCGAGACCAGGATGTCCAGCGCATAGCGGGTGACTTCCTCGGGCGTGACGACCGACCGGATGGCCCTTGCCTGGTGGTAGTTGCGCACCAGCACCCAGCGCGAGGGGAGGTCGCCATAGCGGGCGAGGATGCCGAGCTGCTTGATGGCGGCAAGCTTCTGCTTGTCCGTCTTGGCCGCCTGGGCCTGGGCGAACACCTTGTTGCGGACGCGATCGAGCATTTCGCCCGCCAGCAGGTCGGTGGCCGGCGCTGCCTGCTGCGCCCCTGCGGCTTGCGGGCTGGGGGCATCGGCGAGCGGGCCTTTCGCATCGACCCACGCGGCGAGTGCCTTGCGCGCGTCCGGGCCGAAATAGCCCTTCGGCTCACCCGCATAAAAACCTTCGCTTTTCAGCGTCGTCTCGATCGCCACACGGATCTCGTCGGGCAGCGCCTTGCCGATGCTGACCAGGTTCTCCTCGTCGAGGCCGGCCGGCGCTTCGCGAAACGCGTCCATCACCGCGGCCGCAACCGCCGCCGTTCCGGCGCTGGAGGCCGGTCCGGAAAACAGGCCACTCAGTTCCATGCTGGCGTCACCACCGAACACGCCGGCACCCATGCGGCCGAAGCCGTCATTGTAAAGCGCGATGCGGTCGGTGATGCCTTCGCGCAACGTCATCAGATGGTCGAAGCTGTCGAAGGTGAAGGCGCTCGCAAGCTTGCCCTTTGCCTTGAGTGAGCCGAGCCGCGCCGCTTCGCGCCATGCATGCAGCCGTTCGCGCGGGTTCTTGTCGATACCGAGACCGTCGTCATAGGCGTCGCCGAGCAGGACCATGGCCTCCACGCTGCCGAGATTGGCGGCGTTGATCAGCATCGCGGTCGCCCTGACGTCGTCCTGCGGGTAGACCACGCCCCGCCGCAACAGCTTGGCATGAAGCAGATAGGCCTGCGGTTCTTTCTTGCCTTCGCCCTGGTCGATCAGGGTTTTCAGTTGGTCGTCACTCAGGCCGTCTTCACGGCGCGACGGCCGATAGCTGGTCGAATCGAGATTGGCATATTGCGTCGAGGCATAGAGCCAGAGCGCGTCGCGGTCGCCCCCATTCGCCAGTGGCTTCAGCATGGCGCGCGCATGGTCCTCGTTCTTGAACTGCTGATTGTCCGAAAGCTCGAGCCGCGCCAGCGCCAGCGCTGCGCCGGGCTCGCCGGCATCGGCGCCGTCGCTCAGGCGTTCGACCAGCAGATCGGGATAGTCGACCCGCACGCCATCATAGGCGAGAAGCGAGCCCGCAAGGCTAATGCAGGCACCGAGGTCCCATGAGCCGTTGAACAGTTGGACCGCCGCCCGCGGCTGGCGGCCGACAAACTTGCCGTCCAGCAGCAGGCCGGCGAGCATCGGCCCGGCCTCGGCAACATTCTTGGTGGCCGCGCGCAGCATGGCGATGGCGCGCTTGCCATCCGCCGGGCCGCCTTCGCCCTTGGCCAGCATGTCGGCCAGCATCGGTATGGCTTCGCCGTCGTGGCCAGCGCGCGCCTCCAGCAACTGCCTGGCCTTCGTCGCGTCCTGCGAGGTCCCGCGTCCCAGCCGCAACG
This sequence comes from Mesorhizobium sp. M1D.F.Ca.ET.043.01.1.1, assembly GCF_003952385.1. Lineage (NCBI taxonomy): Bacteria > Pseudomonadati > Pseudomonadota > Alphaproteobacteria > Hyphomicrobiales > Phyllobacteriaceae > Mesorhizobium > Mesorhizobium sp. M1D.F.Ca.ET.043.01.1.1. The sequence continues at coordinate 904,820 of NZ_CP034444.1, read as the reverse complement.
CCTTGATGTAAGCCAGCGCCGATCGTCCGGAGCCGTTGGTCCCGGCCTGGGAATCAGTCTCGACGGCATGAAAGGCCTTTTGCTGCTCCTCGCTCGTGAATCCGTATTCCGTCAGCGTCGTGCGCGCAATCAACAGCGGCATGGCGGCGCGGAACTGGCTGTCCCATTCGCCGGGCGACTGGCCCTGGGCCGGCGCGTCGGTAACGCGCTGCGCGGTCTCAACGATCCGGTGCGCGTCGCGTCGCAGCAGCGGTCCATCGGTATATTGCTGCAGCAGCGTCAAAAGAGCTGTGAGATGACCGGCGGCGCCTGCTTTCTGCAAGGCGTCGAGCGCCATCCCGCGCGTCACCGGCGGCGAACCGGCATCCGCGCTGTCGTGCCGATGCACCGAAAAGAACTCGTAGAGGAGGAAATTCGCTTCCGGGCTGCCGCCATCGGCGAGCAGCTTGACCTGCGGCAGGAGAAAGACCAGCCCCGGCTGGTTGAGCGCGACCTGGGTCCGCAGCCACTCAGCGTCAGTCGTTTTTCCTGCGGCGCGCCGAGCATAGCCGCCTGGCATTTGTCGGCCAGGTCTTTGAGTTTGCTGAAGTTCATATCGAACGGGAAGAGCGCGCCATACTGGACCGGCGGCGCCTTGGCCTCAGGGTCGAGCGGCACGGAGGCGCCACGATCACAGGTGCTGATCGCCTCGGCGAGCGCGGCCTTCTTCGCCGCATCGTCGGGCTTGTCGGAGGACGACTGCGCCGCGAAAGCCCCGCCGGCAAGCGGCATCAGGGCGAAGCACGAAAGAAGCAGGGCATGCACCGGCCGCAACATGGGCGTCCCCCTCGGACACGGCCCGGGCGCTTCGCCGCCGGACACTGCCGTTAAATTAGCACATCACGTCAGCGATGATGAGTGTGGTGCTTCACATTCGCGCATGGTTCGCTTGCGCCTGCGGCGTGCTTCGCCATCTGGCCCAAGCGCCTTTCGTCGCAACCGTCAGCTAGTGCGTCTATAGAGGCACCCGGTCTCCGTAACGAGGGAGGAAGTCGTGGCCAAGGTATCGCTTCTGGGCATTCCGCATGACGAGAACTCGTCTTACTTGCGCGGGCCGGCCGAGGCGCCGCCGCTGATCCGGCGCGAGCTTGCCAGCGATGCCTACACGTCATGGTCGGAAACCGGTTTCGATCTGACTGACCGTTTTGTCGACCACGGGGACATCGATTTCACGCAGCGCGGCGACCCGTGGGAGCGGATCGAGAACGAGGCCGGCCGCGCGCTCGATGCCGGCCATCCGCTGATCTCGCTCGGCGGCGACCATGCGATCTCCTGGCCGGTGCTGCGCGCCGTGCGCCGCCGCCATCCGAGCCTGACGATCGTCCATATCGACGCGCATCCGGACATCTATCATTCCTATGACGACAATGCGCGCTCGCACACCTCGCCCTTCGCCCGCATCATGGAAGAGAAGCTGGCCGACAGGCTGATCCAGATCGGCTTGCGCACCGTCAACGATCACCACCGCGACCAGTTCAGGCGCTTCGGCGTCGAGGTGGTGGAGATGCGGCATTTCAAGGAAGGTTTGCAACTCGACCTCAAGACGCCCGTCTATATCTCGATGGACATCGACGCGCTCGATCCAGCCTTCGCCCCCGGCATCTCCCACCGTGAGCCGGGAGGCTTCACCACCCGCCAGGTGGTCGGCCTGATCCAGGGAATAGACCAGCCAATCGTCGCCGCCGACGTCGTCGAATATAATCCGCGCCAGGACCTTTCCAACGTCACCGCGCTCGTCGCCGCCAAGCTGGTCAAGGAGATCGCCGGCATGATGCTGAAGACGAACGGCGCGACGGCCGGCTGAATCAATTTGCCAAGGCGGCGTGCTAAAGCGTTGTTCCGACTCTCATCTCGACGGGGAAAGCCGTGCCGCAGCCGCTCAGGATAGCCGTCGCCGGCGCGCTCGGCCGCATGGGCCGGCAGATGGCGGAAGCCGTTCAGGCCGATCCGCGGCTGGAGCTCGTCGCCCGCTTCCACAGGCCGGGCAGCACGGGCGAGGGGCTGGTCGAGCGCGACGAGGCGCTGGCGCTTGCCGATGTGGTCATCGATTTCACCACGCCAGCGGCTTCCGCTGAGCTGGCAAAAGCCTGCGCGGAGCGCGGCGGCCCGGCGCTGGTGATCGGCTCGACCGGCTTCGATGCCGCTGAGCTGGAGCCGATTGCCGCTGCCGCGACGAAAATCGCCATCGTGCGCTCCGGCAGCTATTCGCTCGGGCTCAACATGCTCACCGGCCTGGTCGAGCAGGCGGCAAGAGCGCTTGGGCCTGACGACTGCGACGTCGAAATCCTCGAAGCGCACCATCGCTTCAAGGTCGATGCACCGTCCGGCACCGCCTTGATGCTGGGCGAGGCGGCGGCGCGCGGGCGCGGCATCGAACTGAGCAAGGTGGCGAAGCGCGCCCGCGACGGCGTCACCGGTCCGCGCCCTGCCGGCGAGATCGGCTTTGCGGTGCTGCGCGGCGGCAGCATCGTCGGCGACCACAGCGTCAGCTTCTTCGCTGAGGGCGAGAGGCTCACGCTCTCTCATACCGCCGGCGACCGCTCGATGTTCGCGCGCGGCGCCATTGCGGCCGCACTCTGGATCGCCGGACGGCCGCCTGGCGAATACGGCATGCGCGATGTGCTTGGCTTCGCCGCTTCGTGACCAACAATAGCTCCGGAATTCGTTTATTCGGCCGTCAAAACGGCTGAAAGCCAGCTGAAAGCTTGGGCATGCCATGACAGTTTCGTGGCGTTCGCCACGCGACCGGCCTGGGAGGGTCGGCAGGAGGAATGCGGCGCGGCCTTGCATGGCGCACCGCCCAGGTGGAGGAAGTTACGTGACCGGTTTCATCTCGAAGTGCGTCTTGCGTTCGGCAGCGCTCACGCTTGCCGTTGTCGCCGCCAGCGCGACGGCGGCATCGGCCGCCGACAAGATCACCATCATCGTCGGCGGCATGGAAAAGCAGATCTATCTGCCGGCCGTGCTCACCCAGCAGCTCGGTTACTTCAAGGATGAGGGGCTCGATGTCGAGCTGGTCAATTCCCGCGCCGGCGTCGAGGCCGAAAACGAATTGCTGGCGGGCGCCGTGCAGGGCGTCGTCGGCTTCTACGATCACACCGTCGACCTGCAGTCGAAGGGCAAATACATCCAGTCGATCGTCCAGTTCAGCCAGGCGCCCGGCGAGGTCGAGCTGGTTTCCGCCAAGCATCCGGAGATCAAGTCGCCGGCCGACTTCAAGGGAGCGACGCTCGGCGTCACCGGCCTCGGCTCCTCGACCGATTTCCTGACGCAGTATCTTGCCGTGCGCAACGGCCTGAAGCCCGGCGATTACACGCTTTTGCCCGTGGGCGCCGGCAACACCTTCATCGCCGCCGTCAAGCAGGACCAGATCCAGGCCGGCATGACCACCGAGCCGACCATCGCCAAGCTGCTCCAGACCGGCGAGGCCAAGGTGCTGGTCGACATGCGCACGCCCGAGAAGACCAAGGAAGCGCTCGGCGGCAACTATCCGGCGGCGTCCTTCTATGTCCAGTCCGCCTGGATCGAGAGCCACAAGGACGAGGCGCAGAAGCTCGCCAATGCCTTCGTCAAGACGATGAAGTACATCGCCAGCCACTCGGCCGAAGAGATCGCCGACCAGATGCCGAAGGACTACTACGCCGGCAACAAGGACCTCTATGTCCAGGGTCTGGCCGGCGGCAAGGCGATGTTCACGCCCGACGGCCGCATGCCCGCCGATGGCCCGGAGACTGTGCTGAAGGTGCTGTCGACCTTCTCCAAGAGCCTGCAGGGCAAGCAGATCGACCTGTCGAAGACCTACACCACGGCATTCGTCGACGCCGCCAAGTAGCATCGATTGGCGAGCCGGGCTTGCCCGGCTCGGTCGTTGAAGATCAACAACTTGCGCCGCTTGCCTGAATCAATTCGGCAGCGGCGCCTTCCGGATGCCGAGGCACCGCAGGCCCATGGGCGTAAGCCCCGGGCATCCCCGCACCATCGCCAAAGGAGTGTGCCATGCAGTTGCAAACCATGGCGGCCGAAAGGCTGTCTCCGGCCGCGCCGCCGGCCGATGCCGCAATCGCCATCGACGACGTGACGCTGCGCTTCGTCACGCCCGACGGCCACATGATGACGGCGATCCGCGATTTCACCATGACGGTGGCGCGCGGCGAGTTCGCCTGCGTCGTCGGGCCGACCGGCTGCGGCAAGTCGACGACGCTCAACCTGGTCACCGGCCTGCTCAGGCCGACCACCGGCAATGTCCGCGTCATGGGCAATCCCGTCACCCAGATCAGCCGCGACATCGGCTTCGTCTTCCAGGCCGACGCGCTGTTTCCGTGGCGCAGCGTCATCGACAATGTGGCCGCCGGCCCGCTCTATCGCGGCACGCCGAAGGCTGAAGCCTATGAGCGGGCGCGCGACTGGATCGCCCGCGTCGGCCTTGCCCGCTTCGAGAAACACTATCCGCATCAGCTGTCGGGCGGCATGCGCAAGCGCGTGGCCCTTGCCCAGACCTTCATCAACCAGCCGAAGATCCTGCTGATGGACGAGCCGTTCAGCGCGCTCGATATGCAGACCCGCACCGCCATGCAGGACGAGCTGCTTGGTCTCTGGTCGGAGCTGAAATCCTCAGTGGTCTTCGTCACCCACGACCTCGAGGAAGCGGTGGCGTTGGCCGACAAGGTCTACGTGCTCACCGCCGGCCCGGGCACGGTGAAGAGCGTCTACCGCATCGACCTGCCGCGCCCGCGCGTCATGGCCGACATCCGCTACGACCAGAAATTCATCGAGATCGCCAAGGTGATCTGGAACGACCTGCGCGAGGAAGTGCAGCTCGGCCAGAGCCGAGGCCTGCAGACCGGCCATTGAGAGGAGAAGCAGCATGACCGCCATTTCTTCCACCGATCAGGCTGCCGCCCGCGCGACCTCGATCGTCGCCGCCGAGGCCCGGGCGAGGGCGCGGCTGCGCCGCCGCCATGCCCTGGTCATCGGCCTGCGGCTCGCCATCCTGATCGTCTTCCTCGCGCTCTGGGAACTCGGCGCGGACTATAACATCATCGATCCGTTCTTCTTCTCCAGCCCCTCCGGCATCTGGGAGCAGATCTGGTCCTGGGTCACCGAAGGCACCTCGCAGGGTCCGCTCTGGCTGCAGATCTATGTGACGCTGGAAGAAACCTTCCTCGGCTTCGTCATCGGCGCGCTGGGCGGCATCGCTGCCGGCATCATCCTCGGTCGCAATCGTCTCCTGGCGGATGTCTTTTCGATCTACATCAAGATCGCCAACTCGGTGCCGCGCGTGGTGCTTGGCTCGGTCTTCATCATCGCGCTCGGCCTCGGCATGGCCTCCAAGGTGGCGCTCGCCGTGGTCATGGTGTTCTTCGTTGTCTTCGCCAATGCCTTCCAGGGCGTGCGCGAGGCCGACCGGGCGATGATCGCCAACGCCCAGATCCTCGGCGCCTCGCCCTATCAGATCACCACCACGGTCATCATCCCGTCGGCGATGAGCTGGATCCTGGCGAGCCTTCACGTCAGCTTCGGCTTCGCGCTGGTCGGCGCCGTGGTCGGCGAGTTCCTCGGCGCCAAGCAAGGCATGGGCCTCTTGATCTCGACCGCGCAAGGCGCCTTCAACGCCAATGGCGTTTTCGCGGCCATGATCATCCTGGCTGTGATGGCGCTTGTGGTGGAATTCCTCATCACCCGCTTCGAGAACTACGTCGTCAAGTGGCGCCCGGCGCCGTTCAACGAGCAGGGGACCTGACGGGACTGTCATCGGCGGCGGCGAGCGGCAGCCGCACCTCGACCTTGAGTCCGCCGCCGGCGGCGTCTCCAAGCGTGACGCTGCCGGCGGCATTCTCGACCACCTCGCGCACGATTGCCAGGCCGAGCCCGCTGCCTTCCTCGGTTGCGCCGGCAATGCGATAGAAGCGCTCGAAGACATGCTCCCGCTCCTCAGCCGGAATGCCGGGGCCGGTATCGGTGACCGTCAGCACGCCCTCGCGATTGATCGCGGCCAGCTTGACGGTCACGTTGCCGGTAGCCGGCGTGTAGCGCAGTGCATTGTCGACAAGATTGACGATCATTTCACGCAGCATGGTGCCGTCGCCGATGACGAGCACCGGCCCAGTCTCATCGAGCCCAAGGTCGATGTTGCGCTCGATCGCCTTCGGCGCTTGGCCTTCCAGCACCTGGCGGGCGGCTTCGGTGAGGTTGATGCGGTCGGCGCGCGGTCGCCGGCTGCCGGGCTCGGCGCGTGACAAGGTCAAAAGCTGTTCGGCCAGACGCGCCAGCCTGCCGGAGCTTGCCTGCAAGGCGACAAGCGCCTCCTGGCGCTGGTCGGCGGCGCTTTCGCGCAGCGCATAGCTTGCCTGCGTCGACATGAGCGCCAGTGGCGTGCGCAGCTGGTGTGCGGCATTGGCGATGAAACGGCGCTGCGCCGCCATCTGCGCCCGCACGCGCTCCATATAGGCGTTGAGCGCGTCGATCAGCGGCCGGATCTCGCTTTGCGCGCCGGGAACCTCGACCGGGTCGAGGTCGCTGCGGTCCGGCGAGCGCACCGCATCGCGCAGGCGGATCAGCGGCGCCAGCCCACGGCGCAGGCCAAGCAGCACGAACACGCCGGCAATCGCCACCAGCGCCAGTTGCTGGGCGAAGGCGCTGAACCAGAGGCGCTTCACCATCGCGTCATGCCCGGCAAGCGTGACGCCCACGGTGACCCTGATCGGCGAATCCGCGCCGGCGCCGATCACCGCATGGCTGAGCGTTGCGAGACGCAGCCGGTGATCGCGATAGGAAGCCTCGATGCTGCCGCCTTGCGGCGCCCCGGGCAGGTCGGGATAACCGGTCAGCAGCCGGCCGTTCGCGGTCTCGACCCGATAGTAGACACTGTCGCGGTCGCCGGTGTCGAACATCTCGATCGCGGCTGGCGGAACGGTGGCGTCGAGAACGCCGTCGGCCATCGCCACCTGCTCGGCGATCGCGCGCGCCGAACCGACCAGCATGCGGTCGGTGACGAGGTCGGAGGTCGACACGGCGTTGCGCTGGCTGGTCCACAGGTTGACGGTCACCAGCGCAGCCAGCGGCAGCACCACCCAGGCCAGCAATTGCAGGCGGAGGCTGCTAATCCGCATGGCGCCTATTCTTCATGGCGCAGCAGATAGCCGAGGCCGCGCAAGGTGGCGATTTGGACGCGCGAGCCTTCCAGCTTCTTGCGCAGGCGATGCACATAGATCTCGATGGCGCTGGGGTCGGCGTCGGTGTCGAAATCGTAGATTGCCGCCGAAAGGGCTGCCTTGCTCACCGTGCGCCCGGCCTTGACCACCAGCTGCTCCAGCACCGCATGTTCGCGTGGCGTCAGGGACAGCGTCTCGTCGCCGAGCGAGAACAGCCTGGTGTTGGTGTCGAAGACGAGGTCGCCGCAGGAAATGACGGGCGCGGTCCGGTCGTTGGCGCGGCGCAGCTGCACGCGGATGCGCGCTTCCAGCTCCTCGATCTGGAAGGGCTTTGCCAGATAGTCGTCGGCGCCTTCGTTGAGGCCCTTGACCCGGCCGTCGAGACTGGCGTTGGCGGTGAGCACGATCACCGGCACCGGGTTGCCGCGCGCCCTCAGCCGTTTCAGCACCTCCATCCCGCCCATGCGGGGCAAAGCGAGGTCGAGGATGATCAGCGCATGGTCCCCGGCCGCCAGCGCATGCTCGACGTCCTCGCCGTCATGGACGACATCGACGACATAACTCGCCTGGCGCAGCGTCTTGCTCAGCCAATCTGCCAGTTCGCGATTGTCCTCGACAAGCAGGAGCCGCATCGTCTGTCGTTGTTCACTCCGCGGACCGCGCCGGCCCTGACGAGCGCGCGGCATCCGAATTCGATCCTCGACGTCAACCGATAGTATCGATCCGTTCACAAGGCAAACGCCGGCCGGAACCTGGCGGCGCCGGCTTTCGATCGCTCAGCCGATCTTGCCTCTGATCAAACCGAACGGTTCGGTTCAAATTATGTTGACGGATCGTGCGTCATGGGTGAACACCGGCGCTCCAATTGAGGGCGCGGCGCCGGATGTGACGACATGTAAGTTATTGCAAATAAAAGAACATCCAGTTGCGATGGGGCGCTCTTCTTCGGATTTCAATGTCGAACCGATCGGTTCGATTTGCACTTTTTCGTGATTGGAAATGGCAACAGGGTGGACCCATCTCGGGGTGATCCGAGCGACGCGAATTTCCAATAAGGCACGCCACTAACGGACACGACTTTTGAAATCTGGAGTACCTGAAATGAACAAGATTGCTCTTACCGCCGCCGCCGTTCTCGTTGCCACCGGCAGCGCTTTTGCCGGCAGCGACCACTATGGTTCCGACAATGTCAACCAGCCGGCTGTCACCCAGTCGGTCGCTCCGCGATCCGGCGACAATATCGATCGCAGCATCACCGGCTCGATCCGCAAGTTCGAGCAGCGCGATCTCAAGATCACCCCGGATCAGAACCAACCGGAATCCGGCCAGGGCATCTGGGGCCGCTAAGCCGACCCGATCCCGAAACCGATAAGAACCACAGACCTCAGAGCGGCGGGGTTGTCCCGCCGCTCTGCTCTTGTAGAGCCGGCTGCCGGTCGGCCTGAATCTGTTGTTGCGAAACGAACTTCCAGGCGAGGCCACGACAGCGGCTTCGACGTGCTCAGCGAGGAAGAGATTTCGCACGGGAATAAAACCGGGCCGTTCCGGGTCTTGTCGGCAGCGGGGCCATCCTCCCAAGGCGCCGCCGATGAAACGACAGGACAAGGAACATTGAGATGACCAGGATCGCATTCGTCGCGGCCGCCATGCTTGTCGCTGCCATGGGCAGCGCCTCTGCCGGCAGCGATCACTACGGCGCCGACGGCGCCAACCAGACGACCGCCGGCGTCGACCAAGCTCCGACCGCCTCGATCCGCGTACGGGACATGGCGCATCACGAGGCTTCGGTGGCGACAAGCTCCAGCGAGACGGCCGCCGACATCATTGCCCGGCACAACGACGAAAGCCTCTGGGGCCGCTGACGCCGCCTCGACCTCGCCAAAACCTTCACCGTCCAACGACAGGAACTTTTGCAATGACCAGGATCGCTCTCACCGCCGCCGCCATGCTTCTCGCCATGGTTCTGCCTTCGCCAGTAGCGACCACTATGGCGACGACAGCGCCAACCAGCCGACCGCCGGCGTCGACCGCGGCCCCACCGCCTCGGTGCGCAAGCACAAGGCCGCCAAGCCGGCCGATGTCGACACCTCGACGACGACTGGATCGGCGCCGTCGCAAGCCTGGCCGGATCCGGGCCAGGGCATCTGGGGCAATTGATATTTTGTCTTGTGAAGCACTTAGGGCGGCAGGCTCGCCCCGCCGCCCTAAAGTCGTTCTTTGGCTAGGCTGGCGTTCCTTCGCACCCCCCTCTGGCCTGCCGGCCATCTCCCCCCGCAAGGGGGGGATAGGATATCGCGCCCGCCTTCGCCGGCCGCCGACGTTGCAGGAAGAGCGCCACCGACGAAGCTGCCAATCTCCCCCCCACAAGGGCAGGGCTATCGCATATGGGTGATGGCCTGGATGAGATAGCCGTCATTCCAAGCGCATTTCTTGATGCGGTGACTGATGGGGACTTTATCGACATCTGCGGCCTGAAGGAGATTTCTGGCGATGCGGTTGAGGAGGGCGGTGTTGGCGGGGGCGTTGTCCTTGCGGGCACGGGATTGATCCTCGTCCAGATGAACATCCAGCATCCAGTGCAGGCCGTTCTCGATCTGCCAATGGGCTCTGGTGAGCTCGAGGGCTTGCTGGGGTGACAGCAAGGTGGAGGCCATGAACAGGCGCGTCAGCGGCTTGGCCTGGTCGCGCCGGCTGGTGATGCGGATGAAGGCTTTGTGGCCGGCCATCAGCGGTTCAGCCGATACCACGACCTCGGCTTGGCGCCATTCGCTGCGGCCATGGCTGGTTTCGGTCCGCTCCGCGACTGCGGGGGCGGTCTCGGCCAGATGGCGATTGGCGTGGCCGACCCAATGGCGACGATTGCCTTTGAGCGCGAGCAGGTAGTCGCCGCCCCGTTCGGTGATGGCCTTTGCCATGCGCGTGTGACAGTGGAGCGCATCGGCTGTGACCAATCGTCCAGTAAGATCAATAAGTTCGATGACTTTGAGGGCGGCCTCGACCTCATTCTCTTCCTCGCCGGGCGAGACCGCCGCCAAACATAGCCGCGTCTCGGCGGCAAAAGCCGACACCGTCAGGGGAGGACTGGCTGCAAGGCCTTTCTCGTAGGCTCGCCGCAGCGCCTTGCCGTCGAGCGAGACCACTTCCTCACACGCCCGCGCGAAGCCCGCGGCAAAGGCGGCAAAGGCACGGCTGAACGCCTCCGGATCGAGCAGCCGCAGCAGCCGCGAGAAGGTATCGTGGCTGGGCGCCACCTCATACGCGATCAACCGCGACAGCGCCTGCTTGCGCTCTTGCGCGAACAACGAGAACTCCGTCGCATTGCTCGCCCCGCACAGGCTCGCCGCGATCATCATCACGATCAAATCGCCAAGCCGATGCGTGGCATTGCCGGCGCGCGGATCGGGTAGCGCGCCGAAATAGCTCTCAAGGCTGGAAATGGCAGTCTCTCCCTCGTTCGACTGCCTGCCCAAAGAATCCCTTCTCAGGCCAACTTCAAGTCCCAAAAAGCCATATGCGATTCCCCTGCCCCTTGCGGGGGAGATGTCCGGCAGGACAGAGGGGGGGTGCTGTCCCGCCGGCCTACCTGGGTGGTGACGACAGGTCCGGTCGCGTATAAAACGCGCGCTACTCCAAATCCTTCGGTCTGACGAAATGCGTCAGCCGAGCATCGCCGAATTCGAGGTTCGCCCAACCGTCCTTCACAGTGAACCGCGCCAGCGCCGCCGTCGGGAACTTCGCTTCGATCTTCTTGAACACCCCTTCATCCGATCCGGCGCCGGCGAGCCGCAGCGCGAAATTCTGCAGGCCGGGATTGTGGCCAATCACCAGCAGGCTGGCCGCCTTGGCCTGACGCACGCGCGCCAGGATGGCGGCGGGCGCCGCTTCGTAGAGCTCCTCGGCGAACTCCGCCGGCACATGCTTCGGCAGTTCCCGGGAGACCAACCGCCAGGTGTCGCGCGTGCGCAGCGCCGGCGAGACCAGCGCCAGATCCGGCTGCCAGCCGCGCCGCGAAAGCTCGCGCCCCATCAGCGGCGCCGTCTTCAGCCCGCGCGGTCCGAGCGGCCGGTCGAAATCGGCAAGCTTGGGATCGTCCCAACTCGACTTGGCGTGGCGCAGGATAAGCAGTTGTCTCATCGGCATTGTTCAGGACCAGGTAATCTCGGCGTTGAAATCCTTGCCATATTCGGCACCATATTTCGCGCCCGTGGTGGCATCAAAGGCCGCTACCAGTGCACCGAAGACAAACAGGCCCACGCGCTGTTCGTCGCTATCCCACCTCACGGCAACATCTGCTTCGGTGATCGCCCATTGGCCGGGTCTAACATGGATTGCACCGAGAACCGTGCCAGCCTGGTTGCATTCCGTCTGGTGCAGGCAGAAGCACGCCGTGGCATTTTGCGGCCCGTCGGCCTCTTCGTGCTCGAAGACACCTGCAATGTCGCCTTTGGTGCAGACCGCGCTGTCGAAGATATCCACGGCTACCAGGTCCCGATTGGTGCGTCGTCTCTGCCTCTAAGGCGTGATCCGCGCCAGCTGTTCGAGGTCACGCTCTTCGCGCAGCGGATCCGGCGCCATCACCATCGAGGTGGCGTTGTCGGCGTCGTCGGCGAAGTGGGCGAGCACGGTGTGGCCCTTTTCCATGCGGGCCTTGCCTTCGGCGACCAGACCCAGCGCCAGCGGGTAGAGGCGGTGCTCCACTTTCAGCACCCGCGCGGCTAGAGTGTCCTCATTGTCGCCGACCATCACCGGCACGGCCGCCTGGGCGATGATGGGGCCGTCGTCCATCTCGGGCGTGACGAAATGCACCGAGCAGCCATGGATGCGCACGCCGGCGCGGATGGCGCGCGCATGCGTGTCGAGCCCCTTGAAGGCCGGCAGCAGGGCAGGGTGGATGTTGACCATCCGCCCTTGCCATTTCTCGACCAGTCCGCGGCCAAGGATGCGCATATAGCCGGCCAAGGCCACGATCTCGGCGCCGAAGCCGGTGAGCGCTGCGTCGAGCGCTGCGTCGTACGCGTCCTTGCTCGGATGGTCGGCGCGCTGGATGACCTTGGTGGCGATGCCGCGCGACTGCGCGATGCCGAGGCCGGCGGCGTTCGCACGGTCGGAGATGACGCCGACGATATCGGCCGGATAGGTTGGATCCGCGGCCGCCGCGATCAGCGCCGTCATGTTGGAGCCGCGCCCCGATATCAGGACGACCGTGCGCTTCCTGCTCATAGGCCGATCGAGCCCCGATAGATGACGCCCGCGTCGCGGCGCGGCACGATGCGCCCGATCGGCGTCACCGTCTCGCCCGCCTCCTGCAGCACCGCCGCCACCTGCGCCGCCTGGCCCGAAGCAACGGCCAGGATCATGCCAATGCCGCAGTTGAAGGTGCGCATCATCTCTTCCGGCGCGACGCCGCCGGTCTTGGCGAGCCACGAGAACACCGGCGGCACGTCGATCGCCTCGAGGTCGAGCTCGGCGGAAAAATCCTTGGGCAGCACGCGCGGAATGTTTTCCGGAAAACCGCCGCCGGTGATGTGTGCGAGCGCCTTGATGCCATGCGTGTTGCGGATGGCCTTGAGGATCGACTTCACATAGATGCGCGTCGGCTCGAGCAGCGCCTCGGCGAGGCTGATCTCGTCGTTGAACGGCGCCGGATCGCTCCAGCCAAGGCCGCTCGCGGCGACGATGCGGCGCACCAGCGAGAAGCCGTTGGAGTGCAGCCCGGAGGAGGCGAGCCCAAGCAGCACGTCGCCCTCGACAATGTCGTCGGTGGGAAGCAACTGGCCGCGCTCGGCCGCGCCGACGGCAAAGCCCGCAAGGTCGTAATCCTTGTCGTGATACATGCCTGGCATCTCGGCCGTCTCGCCGCCGATCAGCGCGCAGCCGGCCTGCCGGCAGCCCTGCGCGATGCCGCCGACGATCGCCGCGCCCTGCTCGGGGTCGAGCTTGCCGGTGGCGAAATAGTCGAGGAAGAACAAAGGCTCGGCGCCCTGCACGACGATGTCGTTGACGCACATGGCGACAAGGTCGATGCCGATCGTGTCGTGCTTGCCGGCATCGATGGCGATCTTGAGCTTGGTGCCGACGCCGTCATTGGCCGCGACCAGCACCGGATCGGTGAAGCCGGCGGCCTTCAGATCGAACAGGCCGCCGAAGCCGCCGATCTCGCCATCGGCGCCCGGTCGGCGCGTCGCGCGCACCAGCGGCTTGATCTTCTCGACCATCAGATTGCCGGCATCGATGTCGACGCCCGCCTCGGCATAGGTGAGCCCGTTCTTGCGCTTGGCCTTGTCGCCCTTGCTCATCTTCGGCTCGTCCCTGTTTCCATTGCGGGCTCTTCGCATGAATGGTTTCGGGGGGCAAGGTTGACGCGCAGGTGAGGGAGTTTGTTCCGGGGAAAGTGCTGGCCGGCGAGGCGATTGGCCGTCACCGCCGCATTCGCGAATGGCCAGCGCAGAAGAAGGAAGCAAGCTCCCTCCCTTGCATCCACCCCCCATCTCGCTCATCTATTTCCCAATAAAAGCCACGACGGGACATCGCGTGACCATACCCAACATGATCACGATCATGCGCCTGCTGCTGGTGCCAGCCGTGGTACTGGCCATGCTGCAGTCGCGATGGGACTGGGCGTTTGCCGGCTTCCTCGTCGCCGGCATCTCCGATGGCATCGACGGCTTCATCGCCCGCCGCTATCGGTTGTTCTCGCAGCTCGGCGCCTATCTCGATCCGATAGCCGACAAGCTTCTCCTGGTCTCGGTTTTCGTCGTCATGGGCTTTGCCGGCGAGCTGCCGCTGTGGCTGGTCGTGACCATGGTCTCGCGCGACGGACTGATCGTCTGCGCCGTGCTTTTGTCGAGCGTGATGGCGCATCCGGTCGAGGTGAAGCCGCTCTTCGTGTCGAAGGTGAACACCGCCGTGCAGATCGCGCTTGCGGCGCTGGTGCTGGGCGAGCTTGCCTTTTCCGTCTATCTCGATCCGCTGCGGCCGGCGCTTATATTGCTATCCGGGGTCTTGACCGTGGCTTCGGCCGCGGCCTATCTCGTGGCCTGGCTAAGGCATATGAGCGGCAATGGCGAAGGCTCCCAGACGAGCGGCACCAAGTCGGGCAATTCCAACACGGGCACCTGACAGCGAAGCCTGGACGGCCGCGGCCTCGACCGCGCTCCGCCGGCAGATCGCGTTCTGGCTGATCTTTGCCGTGATCCTTGCGCTGTTCCTCTACATCTTCTCCGGCATCCTGCTGCCCTTCGTCGCCGGCATGGTGCTCGCCTATTTCCTCGATCCGGTGGCCGATCGGCTGCAGCGGCTCGGCCTTTCCCGGCTCATGGCGACGGTGGTGATCCTCATCGCCTTCATCGTCGTCGTGGTGCTCGCCTTCGTCATCCTGGTGCCGGTGCTGGCGACCCAGATGGCCGATTTCGCGCGCAAGCTGCCGGAATATCTCACCCGCCTGCAGTCACTCATCACCAGCTTCGATCCGAAGTGGCTGGAGCAGCGTTTTGGCGTCAACGCCGCCGGATTGCGCGACGGGCTGAACTCGCTGCTCACCTCCGGTTTCAGCCTGTTGACCACCGTCTTCACCTCGATCTGGAGTTCGGGCGTGGCGTTGGTCTCGGTCGTCAGCCTGTTCGTCGTCACCCCGGTCGTCGCTTTCTACATGCTGCTCGACTGGGACCGCATGGTGGCCGTGGTCGACAGCTGGGTGCCGCGCGACTATGTCGAGACGGTGAGAGCTTTAGCCCGCGACATCAACACCGCCACCGCCGGCTTCGTGCGCGGGCAGGGCACGCTCTGCCTTGTGCTCGGCGCCATGTATGCCACCGGCCTGACGCTGACGGGCTTGAACTTCGCCATTCTCATCGGCTTCTTCGCCGGGCTGATCTCCTTCATCCCCTATGTCGGCTCGCTGACCGGGCTGGTGCTCGCCGTCGGCGTCGCCTTCGTCCAGTTCTGGCCGGACTGGACGATGGTCGTGCTTGTGGCTTGCGTGTTCTTCGTCGGCCAGTTCATCGAGGGCAACATCCTGCAGCCAAGGCTGGTCGGCAAAAGCGTCGGCCTGCACCCGGTCTGGCTGATGTTTGCGCTGTTTGCCTTCGGCGCGCTGTTCGGCTTTGTCGGGCTGCTGATCGCGGTGCCGGCTTCGGCGGCCATCGCGGTTTTGGTGCGCTTTGCGATTTCCCGCTATCTCGAATCGCCGCTTTACAGGGGCCACGCCACCGAGACCACGCCGCCGCTGCCGGCCGATCGCGGCGGCGGCCACCGCAGCCAACCGCGTGGCTGAGATGGCTGGTGAGCGCACCGAACCGCCGCGCCAGCTGCCGCTCGACCTCGGCCACGGCACCGGTTATTCGCGCGACGAGCTCGTCGTCTCCGGCACCAATGCCCAGGCGGCGGCACTGGTCGACCGCTGGCCGGACTGGCCCTCGCCGGTGGTGGTGCTGGCCGGGCCTCCGGGTTCCGGCAAGACGCATCTCGCCCAGATCTGGCAAACACGGGCGCATGCGGTCGCCATCGCTCCCGACAGGATCGGCGAGAACATCGGCGGGCTTGGCGCGATGCCTGCATTCATCGACGACGTCGACAAGAGCCCGATCGACGAGCAAGGCCTGTTCCACCTGATCAACACGGTGCGCGGCGCCGGCTCCACGCTGCTTCTGACGGCGCGGCGCTTTCCCTCCGCCTGGCGCGTTACGCTGCCGGACCTCGTCTCGCGGCTGAAGGCGGCGGCGACGATCGAGATCCACGAGCCGGATGACCTGCTGCTTGCCGGCGTCATCACAAAGCTCTTCGCCGACCGCCAGGTCGAGGTCGAGCCGCATGTCGTGCAATATCTGGTGCGGCGCATCGAACGCTCGCTGGCGACCGCCATGCGCGTCGTCGAGCGCCTCGACCGCGCCGCGCTCGAACGCAAGACGCCGATCACCCGCGCACTTGCTGCCGAGACCGTCAGCGCCATGGACGAAGGGCAGGGCGAGTTCGATATTTAAGGCATGGCTCCCGAAAGTGGGAGCGGGTTTCGGGACAAAGACATGCGTAAAATCAAAACCTAAAGCGCACGGAGCGAATCTGAAAGATCGATGCGCCTTAGGATAACGAGGAAGGCGCTCGACCGAGAGGTCCTTCTACGCCCATAGCCCTGACAAATGCTGGACCAGTAGATAGACCCCCGTATGCGCCGCCACGTAGCAGGTGGCGACGAAGACAAAGAATATGAGGCTCGCCGATCGCGACCGGCCGGCGCCGCCATTCTGCCTCTTGCCCGGCCGGTTGTTCCAGATCCACAGGGCAGCGCAAAGAATTGCCCAGACGACCATGACCGGAACCGTGAAGCCGTAATAGGCCAGGTAAGCCGGGCCGATCAGCGACAGCAACGCCTCAACACCAGGCATCGGAAAATCCCCCTTTTGTCCAAAGTCTAGACCGGCGGCTTAGTTGGAAGCGAGCGATTATTCGAGCGGTGCTCGGACAGAAACTGGTGTACTTCCGAAAAGTTCTGGCGTTCGATATCGAAGCGGCTCGTCGCTGTGCCAGTCTCGCCGTAAAGGCCAGAACCGCCGGCAAGGGCTTCCCGGTTCCGGATGGCTACACCGCGGCGATCGCCGCCGCGAAGGTTTCCAGGTCGCTTCGCGAGATGCCGGGCTGTTCCATGCGGCGGGTGTGCCAGTCATCAATCCATGGGATGGCGCATGGTCCCATTCCGGGACGGTTCCCGCTGGCATCCATCTTGCACCGTGAGAGACGCCGGTTGATCCCGGTCCCGATCGCGTTTCAGATCGGGTTGTAGGCTCGCCGGGCTTGAGGTTGTTGGGGACTCGCCCGGCGGGTTTACGGCCGCTTCCAACTGGCTGAACTGCTGATCGTCGCGGCAAGGCGAGGGGTGGTCGAGGAAGTGTCAGCCTTGATCGATGGGCTTGGCTTCGAGATCGCGCCGGTGACCGAGGGTGCCGCGCGCCGCATCGCCGAGGCCTGCGCGCGGTGGGGCAAAGGCATCCACGCAGCGGCGCTCAATTTCGGCGACTGCTTCGCCTATGAAGTGGCTAAGGATCGCGGCTGCCGGCTGCTCTATGTCGGCGAGGATTTTTCGAAGACCGACATCGAAAGCGCGCTATAGGATCGCAGCCCCTGCTCATCGATTGGAAACAAGACAGAAAATGGTCGGAGTGGCGTGATTCGAACACGCGACCCCCTGATCCCAAATCAGGTGCGCTACCAGGCTGCGCTACACTCCGACGCTCGCGGCGTATAGGGTTCCGTGGCCCGGAAGGCAACCCAAAAACGGAAGCTTTCGCACGCGGAACGCGCCTCAGCGCTTTTGCCTGGCAATCCTGCCGGCGACTGCCGCGCCCTGGATGCGGGCGTTGGCGAAGCAGCCGCGAATGCTCGGCCGCATGCCGGTGAACCAGAGGCCCGGCAGCTTCGGGTCGCTCGCGGCACCGTTGAAAAGCGGCACGCCCTTGGCATCGAGCACGCCGAGTTTGCCCACCATCGCGTCCAGGCCGGTACGGTAGCCTGTCGCGGCAATGACGATGTCGGGCGCGATCGTCTGGCCGTTCTCGAGGACGACGCTGTCGTGTCCGAACGCCTTGACCTGCGGCACGACGATGATGCGGCCGGCCTTGATCGCCTCGACCGCGCCGTCGTCGGCGGCGATCGCCGTATAGTCCGAGCCGAGGCGGCTGGCGCCGCCCGACTGGGCAGGGGGCAGGCCGTATTTCCTGAGGTCGCCGAAGACCAGCCGCTGCGTTGCCGCCATAACCGCGTCCGCCAGCCGGGCCGGCAGGCGCGCCATGACGGGCGAGAAGCGATGCACGGCGATCTTGCCGATGCGCTTGGGCAGGAGCGACGGCCCGTTGCGCGCCGAGAGCCACATCTGTCCGGTCTCGACGCCGGAAAGGTGGTTGAGCGCGTCGAAGCCGGAATTGCCGGCGCCGACCACCAGCACCTTCTTTCCGGCATAGTCGCCCGCCAGGCCGAAATGCGCCGAATGCACGATCTTGCCCGAAAAATCCTTCATGCCCTTCCAGGCCGGGATGAAAGGCTGCCGGTCGCGGCCGGTGGCGATCACAACATGGCGGGCCGCCCGCCGTCCCGCGTTGGTCTTCACCAGCCAGTGGTCGCCGCGGAATTCGATTTCCTCGACGACGATGCCGAAGGCGATCGGCAGCCGGTGCGTCCGGGCGAAGTCGTTGAGATGGCGGATCACCGCGCTGCGGTGAGGAAAGGCAGGGGTGCCTTTCGGAAAGGAAACCCCGGGCAGTGTCGAAAGGTCACGATGCGTGTTGAGATGCAGGTTCTCATGGCGGTGATGCCAGGGCTCGGCCAGGCGTCCCTCGCGCTCGAGGACCTCGGTGGCGACCCCGGCCTCGATCAAGGCGTAGGCGGTCGCCAATCCCGCGGCGCCGGCACCGATCACGATCGCTCCTTCGAGGATCGCCGGTTCGCCGGTCCAATCCGGCGAGATTTCCGCTTCCATGCCCATTCTTGTCTTTATCGTCGTCATGGCTCTCAGGTGCCACGGTCATGTATCCGACATATGCCGCCGACAAGGCAATGGGAATGGGCCGCGGTTGCGAAGGGCCCGGCATTGTGTCGCGGATAGGGGGCCGTCTGCCGGGCCGCAGCCGCTTGCGGGCGCCGCCGTTGCACAGTATTGACGAGTTGGCGCGCGGCCTCGGGCTCGAATTCGGCTTTTCGGACGCGCGCCGCGAAAAGGGTGCCCGGTCTTCGGGCGGCAAAGAGGTGGTCATGTCCGCGCGCATTTTCAGCCCAGCCAAAACCGCGATGCAGTCCGGCAAGGCCAAGACCGGCCACTGGGTGCTGGAGTTCGATCCCGCCCAGCGCAAGAAGATCGACCCGCTGATGGGCTACACCACATCAGGTGACATGCTGAGCCAGGTGCGGCTCACCTTCGACACGAAGGAAGAGGCGGTCGCCTATGCCGAGAAGCAGGGCATCGCCTTCCGCGTCGAGGAACCCAAAGAGACCAAGCGCCGGCAGATTTCCTATTCGGACAATTTCCGTTATGACCGCAGGACGCCCTGGACGCACTGACCTCCCGGTCGAGCGTCCCTCGGCGTGAGTGCATCAGCCGGCCTCGGCCGGCCAGCGGTCCCGTAGCTCAGCTGGATAGAGCACCGGCCTTCTAAGCCGATGGTCGCAGGTTCGAATCCTGCCGGGATCGCCAATTCGTCCGCCGCGCCCGAAGAGGCAGGCTGAGTTCGACTTTCATCAGTTGATGAGATCTCTGCCGCGCCGTGGCTGCGGAGTCAGCGCGACCACATGTGTCGCTGGCGCCATAAGTCTATGGGCGTTCGCCAAAGACGATATCGAGCGGCTTCTTTAATTTGCTGAGCAATTGGCGCGTCGCCGTAGACATTGAAGAATTGATGAACGCGCGGTCCGGCGAACAGCCTTTTACCCCGCGTGTTGTAGTTCCTAATTTTAAGGCGATGCGGGCTGATGGTTCGACCATCTTGGGATAGGGCGATGCCAATGCAGAACTGCTCAGCAGCATCTATCATCGCGATCTCATGAACGGCGAGCATCGGAGGATAGGCGTCGAGCAGGGCAGGAAGGTTGTCACGGTGCACGCCGAGGATGCCGCTATTCCACATCGGCTCATGGCCGGTCACGACATAGTCGCCCACCCGAACACCTTTGCCCTCCAGCCGCGGGCACCACGCATGCGGCCCCTCGCAAAGACGCATGATTGAATGGCAGGGCGTAATGGCCTCGAAGGCTCGGGATGGGTTCCCGACCGGGTACATATCCGTGTCCATGAAAAGCAATCGGTCAGCGCGCTTCAAAAGCTTGATAAGGCCCCCCGCCTTGATGCCGAAATGATAGCGCCAATCGAAGGATAGCTCGTTCTTCTTCTCGGCGCTCACAAGTATCGTCTCAAGCGGGTATCCGCGAAAGAACGCCGGTCTGTCAGTTGCGACGATTATCTTGGCGCCGGGGCAATGGTGCAAAAGCTTAAGCGCGCTGAGTAGCGCGCCAAGGTGATAGAGCTCGTTGTCGCCATAGGCGATGTAACCAAAGACGTCATTCATTCGGTCAAGTCGTTCATTCTATTAGGCGGAGCGGGCCGTCCGCTCCACTATCAACACTCCCAGGCGCAATCCACCGCAAAACACAGCGCCAAGAGACGAAAAAGGCTGCAACCGATATCTTCGGCGATCCGGTCCCAACCTGAAGATCACTCGCCCGGCTTGTGAAACCTCAGGCTTGTGGATTTGGCCCGTCTGCGGCTATGTCGTTGTTGTGCTGGGGTAGGCCTTCAGAATGTCCGTATTATCCGGCTGGTTGAGGAACGCTCGCTCGAAACTGCCGGAACACGTGACGGTAGGACGCCACACCTATGGGATGTCACGGCGGAAGGTTTTTTTCGCCTCAAAGGAGGCCCCGCTAACGGTTGGGGCTTTCTGCTCGATCGCCGGTGAAGTGCTTTTCATGTGCTCCGGTCAGCATTTGACCGATCGCGCCACGACATTTCCGATCCACAGCCGGATGCTGAAGCAATCCGATCCCGTCGGAAATGGCGGCAGACCGAGCGGTGTCACAATCGGCAACGACGTCTGGATTGGCCACGGCGCTATAATATTGCCGGGGGTCGTGATCGGCGATGGCGCAGTCGTCGGCGCAGGGGCTGTGGTCACCAAGGATGTGACGCCTTATGCGATCGTTGGCGGCTCGCCGGCCCGACTGATTAGATATCGCTTCCCTGACGATGTGATTTCGAAGCTGCTGGCAATCCGGTGGTGGGAATGGGACGACGATAAAATCAAACGGGAAGCCGACACGCTCACCGGCCCCATTGAGACTTTCATAGAGAGCCATTTTGTGGCAGGCACCGCTTCGGCGTAGTACGGCGGCTGGGATAAGCAGTTGGGTGGCTCAAACTGCGTAAACCGCAATTGATTTTAGATCGGCCGGTCAGGCGAAGCTCGATATCATGGAGGCAGGCTTGCAGCGGCCGTGCTACTTCTTGGCTACGGATAGCAATTATTTTCCCTATGCATGCCTAACGGCGCGCCGGATATTGGATGTTTCCGCGCCAATTGATGGCTTCATTCTCCACGTGAAGGTTCGTGAGAGCGATATGCAGGTCGCGAGGCGGCTGCTCGGGAACAGAGTAGCGCTGCTCGACGTGTCTGACTTCATGGATCGCGTTGGCTTCCGCTTTGGCACCTACAGCATCGCTGCCTATGTCCGCCTGTTCGCGGACTTGCTACCGCAATTCGACAGCTATGGCCGGGTCGCCTACACCGATTGTGATGTCCTGTTCAACCGCGACATCAATGACCTGGCTTGCCAAGGGCTCGACGCGCCTCTGCTCGCGGCCCACGACGATTACATGTACTTCCGGCCGTCTTATCGCAAAAGCCTCGGGATGAAGCAGGGCGCGCCATACTTCAATTCCGGCGTGCTGGTCTTCGACATGGATGCGGTGCGCGCGGAGGGCCTCCTGGAGAGGACGCGCCAGACTGCCATCAATGGAAAAATGAACGACCAGAACGCGCTCAACATCGTCTTCGAGGGCAAATGGCAGACGATGCACCCGAACTGGAATCTGATGTCGAACGCCACCAGCGAATTTCGGTTCTCCCAGGCCTATGCCCGGCATTTCGCGGGCGGCAAGCCATGGGGCAACCAGGTTGGCGTCGAACCTGAAGCCCTTAAGGTGTGGCGCGATCTGGCAAAGGGCACGCCCTGGTGCAAACCCTTCGAGCAGCGCGTGCCGTTCGAACGCGGCGTGATCAAGCGCTTCCTCCGGCGTTTCGACGCTGTCGCAGGCGTGTTCGGTAGGGATGTTCAGCGCCGCCGCGCGCGCTATGACGGGGCGAAAATGCACCGGATCTACGCCAGGCAGGCGGAGGCGGGGGAGATCGCGGTTCAGTTTCCGGAAGTGCTTGGCGGGTTCGACTGATCGAGGCGGCGAACGGTCCGGGGTCGCTCGGGCCCACCTGTGGATAGTAACCTCTCGTTCACCACAACCTGACCCCGGCGTTGAATCCGGAGGCCCCGCTCGCCGAAATGAAAGGGCCTGAACAACAGGCGCCCGAAGCCCAGCGGCCGGCGTTTTCATGTACCCCGGGGGAGGCGCTCTGAACCCTCTCCAGTATACGCCGGCCGCGCTGCAGTTTCCGTCCAGATTGCCCGGCGCAAAAATCAAGCCCGCCCCGGCGATGGGAAGGCCGGAACGGGCTCGGCTTGGGTCTGGAACCCCGTAGTCACGAGACTACAGGGAAGAAACAGGTCGGCGGTTGCAATGTTCCGAAATCTCTCGGCTTGCGGGTCGCCGACTAGGCCAGCAGGCCGGCGGCCTTCGCCGCCTTGCGCAGGGTTTTGCGGGCTTCGACGGGACTTCTCAAACCGTCGAGCGCATCGCGGCAGACACGGCTTGCCGACCGCCAGGCGCCGTCGCGCGCCCGTCTTGGCCAGCGCTGGTCAAGGCATTCGACCGCCTCGAAGCAGCTTGAGACCTTGTGTTGTCCGCTTGGTTCGAAATCGATCACGACCGGCTCTGAAAACCAGACGTCGTTCATCACATCCTCCGTTCGTATGATGGTCTTTTGACAGCGGCGCCGGCGGGCGCCGGTTGGGATGCGGGTCCGGGATGATTGGCGGACCCGCGCATTAACCAATCACTCCCGATAATGTTCCGAAGAATTCTTGAGATCGGCGATCGGTCGTCCGGGTCGGCTCACGGGCCGGATTTTTGTCGGCGCAAAAGACGTGTGACCAAAGTCACCTGGCTGCGCTGTCGCCCGCGGTGGCGGTGCTTTGTGGCTCTTCTACAGATAGGCAGGTCGTCAGTTGCCGCCGTGGACCTATTCGACCAGCACATGCGCTTCGCGCGCGGCGCTGATGAAGGCTTCCCTGGCGTTGTCGGCCGGAACGTCGCCGCTCATTGCCCGGCGGCAGGCACGCAGCGCCGCGCCATGCTGCGCGCTGCCGGCATCGCGCCATTGGCCTGTCAGCAATTCCACGGCCTGTTGTGCATTGGAAATATGTCGGATCGAGCCTGCCACGCCGACGGCGACTTCGACCGGTCTGGAAAACCATCCCTGGATCATCGCGAAACCCCTGATGCGTTGTGAGCGGATGATAAACGCGCAACTGCCCGGCAGGTTTCATCCCGATATTTCAACAGGATGTGAGCAGCGCACCGACAACGGGCATGGCCCAGTTTCATCGTCCGAGCGGCTTGCGGGAAAGTTCGATGAGTTCGGCTTCGTCGGTGATGCCGGCCATGTAGTTAGCGATGATGCGCGAGGCGCGCGCCTCCTTCTGCTCTTCGGTTTCTCCATCGACGCGCCCGCTCTCGAAGACGCGCCCGAACAGGGCAGTCTCGGCGGGCGTGAACGCGTTTCGTGAAATGTTGGACATGGGCGTTTTCCTTCAGCTCATGTCCCCCTTTCTTCCCCGGCTAATGTTAACACGGGTTCGCAAACGAGGGTGAGTCTTCAAGGAGATGGCGACAATGTCTTTCGTGACGTCCGGGCCAGTGGGGCTTTCGCCTCGTTGTCTGGACTTCAGGCATGCCGAATACTGGGCCAGCTTCGCTATATCCTTGCCGAAACAACGAAGCGCTGATACTCATTAGCAGCGCGGAATTATTCCGAGTCTGCGCCAACTTGCGTCACGCAGCAACGCGGCGCATGCTGTCCGAGGCCAATATCCCGACGTGGTGGCAACCGGGTTACGAAGGGGTTTGGTCGAACAAAGAAGCAGGGCAGGTTCCGACTCCGTGTCGGTGCAGGCCAACCAAATGCTCTGGAATTCTGAAGCCATTGCCCCCATGGCCTCGGAAGAGCATGAACATGGGGAAACCGATGGTGACGAAGAAACTTACCGCCAACGCAGAAAGCGCGGCAGCCTTTCTTGCGGTGATGGGCAACGAGAAGCGTCTGCTCATCATGAACTACCTGGCCGAGGGCGAACTGTCGGTCGGCACGCTTGCCGACAAGGTCGAACTCAGCCAGTCCGCACTCTCCCAGCATTTGGCCAAACTGCGCAGGTTTGGCCTGGTCGACACCCGCCGCGACCGCCAGATGGTCTACTACTCCTGCAAGTCGTCCGCAGCGCGTGAGCTCCTCGCTCTGCTCGACGGCCTGCTGACCATGGACAGGCCGCTCGCCGGCCCGGCCCGGCAGGCTCTTGTCGAAAGGATGCGGCGGCCCCAGGCCGCGTGATCGGCTGCGGCGCAGGCGAGGGCCGGAGCGGCCTTCGCCTGCGCGAATGCAACGGGATGGCAACGCGCCGCGCGGTGCCGGTATTTTCTTTTGCCTATTGTTTGTTTTGCCTATTGTTTAGCCGGAATATTCCGATCCGTAATTCCCATTACAAATTCGTAATTTAGCGGCCACAAGTTCGCCGGGAATGCGCTTGAGACAGCGGCTTAAAGCGCCTCGCCAGGATCCGTTCCTGCGCGACGCGGTTCAAGGAGCCTTGCCGAATGTCCCGTGACGCCTACACGTCCACCCAAAAATTCCTGCATTGGGCGCTCTTTGTGCTGGTCGTATTGCTCTACGCCCTGACCTATGGCGAAGACCTGCTGCGCCGCGGGGATCCGACCGTCGAGGCCGTCTGGCGGCTGCATATTTCGTTCGGGCTCCTGCTCGCCGCGTTCGTCTTTTGGCGGGTGGTCCTGCGCGGCATGAGGGGAGCGCCGCGCCTCCCGGCGGATATGCCTGCCCCGGAGCGCGCCGCCGCCCGGATCGGGCATTTCGTTCTCTACGCGCTGCTCGTGGCGATTCCCGTGCTCGGCATCCTTTTGACCTGGTTCAGGGGCGACGCGTTGAGCTTCTTCGGCCTGTTCACCGTGCCGGCCCCGTTTGCCCCGGACAGAGCGACCGCGCGGACCATCCGCGAACTGCATTCGCTGTGCGCGAACGGCATACTGATCGTGGCTGGCATACATGCCCTGGCCGCGCTCTATCATCACTTCGTTCGCCGGGACACGATCCTGACCAGAATGCTGCCGGGAAATCGGCAGCCTCTCTGAGCATCCGCCTGACCGGCTCGTCGGGTGGCGGGAGGCCCATTGCGTCCTTGCCCGTGTCTCGCCGGCGTTCCATCACTTTTGATTGAAGGGCGCCGCATCGGCGCACTCGCGGATGCTTGCAAGGCGATGATAATACGGCCCTTTTTGCCGACACCGCTCGCTGTTGCCGGCACGAAGCTTACGGATTTGTAAATCGCCCGCCGGACCGCCATTGGCTAAGGTCAGCGGGATCCACACCCCCGGATCATTAGGAGCCAAACTTCCACTTTGGCGCCCGACGAGGCCCGTCGCTCCCGACGGGCCTCTTTCGTCTGGGTGAGCGGGCTTAGGGTGCGGCTTGCCGGCGCGTGACGACGCTGCGCACGGCGAGCACCAGCACGGTGATGATGATCAGGATCACCGAGAGCGCCGCGATCGCCGGGTCGATGTTGTCGCGCAGGCCCATCCACATCAGCCGGGGCAGGGTGATCGCGTTCACCGAGGTGATGAACAGCGTCACGCCGATCTCTTCCCAGGAGAGCACGAAGGAGAGGAGCGCGGCGGTGACGATGCCGAACTTGATGTTGGGCATGATGACGCGCGTCGCGCGCTCCCACACGGTTGCGCCGAGGCCGCGCGCGGCGAGGTCGATGCGGCGGTCGAGCTGGCTGAGCGAGACCAGGATCAGCACCGTTGCGAAAGGCACGGTCATCACCGAATGCGCCATCGCCACACCCAGCCATGTGTCGTAGCCGAAGAAGGACGAGATGCCGGAGACCGAGGTGAGCAGGAAATAGAGCGTCACCGCCGAGACCACCGGCGGCACCACCATCGGCAACAGCACGAAGCCGACCAGCGCCGCCGTGAAGCGCGGCTGGAACATCCACACCCCCAGGCTGAAGGTGAGCGCGAGCACGGTGGAAAGCGCGCTGCTCACCACGCCGACCCGCAGCGAAAGCAGGATGGACTCCAGCCAGCGCGGATCCTCGATCAGCGAGCGATAGTGGCGCAGCGACAGTTCGCCCGTCGGCATGGTCAGCATGCGGCTCGGCGTCAGCGACACCGGGATGACGGCGAGCAACGGCATAAGCAGGAACAGCGCCACAAGCACTGCGAGGATGAGCGAGACGGGACCGGGGCGGTAGGTCGGCATCGCGCTACACCAGTTGCTTCGGTTTGACGTAGCGGAAAAGCAGCGCCATCAGCGCGCCGACGAACACCACCAGCACCACGCTGATCGCTGCGCCCAGCCCCCAATCCGGGCTCTGGAAGATGCGCAGGTAGATCAGTTCGGCGATCATCACGCTGCGGCCGCCGCCGAGGATCGCCGGCGTGACGAAGAAGCCGAGCGAGAAGACGAAGGTGATCATCGCCGAGCCGATGATGCCGGAGCGCGTCATCGGCACGAACACGGTCCAGAAGGTGCGCATGCGGCTGGAGCCGAGCCCGCGCGCCGCCAAAAGCACGCGCTCGTCGAGACTGCGCATGGCCGATGCCAGCGGGAATACCGCGAAGGGGATGAGGAAATGCGACATGCCGACGATGACGCCGAACTCGTTGCGCACCAAAGTCAGCGGCTCGGAGATGAAGCCGATCGACTGCAGCCAGGTGTTGATCAGCCCGCGGTTGGATAACAGCGCCACCCAGCCGAAGGCGCGCGTCAGCACCGAGATCCAGAACGGCACCAGGATGCAGAACTCGGCAAGCACGCGCTGCACCGGACTGCCGCGCACCCACACCACGGTGATGGCATAGGCGGCGGTGACCGAGACGACGGTGACGATCGCCGCGATGCGCAGCGTGCGGATGAACACCGATTGAACCAGGTCGTCGGTGAGCAGGGCGTGGTACTGGCCGAGGCCGGGCGAGGGGAGGGTAAAACTCCACTTCACCACGCCGAGGAAGGGCCAGGCATAGGCAAAGATGAGGAACAGGAGCAGCGGCGCCATTAGCAGCGCCGCGCCCATCCTGTCGGAGAGGATGCCTCTCATCGGTCCGAAATCTCGGCCTGATCAGGCCGAGATGATCTTTGTGTATTCGTCGAGCGCTGCGCCGTAGTTCTTGGCGTACCACTCCATGTCGAGCGCGATCTGCTTCTTCATGTTCTCCGGATCGACGGGATTGATGCGCTTCTTGTCGGCCGGGATCAGCGCGTCGGCCGCCGGGTTCGCCGGGCCCTGGCCGAGCTTGTCGAACATAACCAGTTCCTTCTGCGGATCCTGGGTGCTGGCGATGAACTTCATCGCCGCTTCCTTGCCGCCGGGATTGTTCTTGAGCACGGCCAGCGCGCCGGGCGAGATCAGGCCCTGGTCCCAGATGAACTTGATCTGGCCGCCCGAGTCCTGCTCGATCAGCGAGGCGCGCGTCGACCACACGATCGCCATGGAAGCTTCGCCGTTGAGCAGCACGCTCTGGCTTTCGGCGCCGCCGCCCCAATAGGAGACGACGTTTTCCTTGAAGGCGGCGATCTTGTCGTGCGCGCGCTTGAGGTCGAGCGGGTAGAGCGAGGCTGGCGCCACGCCGTCGGCGAGCAGGGCGGCTTCCCAGCTCGACACGCCCCATTTGTAGAGCGAGCGCTTGCCGGGGAATTTCTTGACGTCGAAGAAGTCGGCCATGCCGGTTGGCGCGTTGGAGCCGAATTTCTGCGAGTCATAGGCGATCACGTAGGAGAAGAAGTAGGTCGAAGCGGCGTATTCCCAACCGAAGCCCTCGCGCATCTTCTTCTTGTCGACGATTGTATAGTCGATCGGTTCGAGCATGCCCTGGCCGCCCAGCGTGATGGCCGAGAACGGATCGACGTCGACCAGATCCCAGGTCGGCGCGCCGCTCTTGAACTGCGCGGCGATCGCGCCTTCGGTTGGACCCGAGCCGTCCATCTTGACGGGAATGCCGGTGTCCTTGGTGAAGGCCTGGCCGTAGGCTGCGTCGTAAGCCGTGATAGCGTCGCCGCCCCAGTTCACCAGCACCAGCCCCTTCGTCTCGGCGAAGGTCTGGGTCGAGCGCAATAGCATCGGCGTGCCGGCAAGCACAAGGCCGGCAAGCTGCGCGAATTGCCGGCGCGAGATCTCGCCGCGCTTTGCTCTTTCGGCAAGCGATTCGATGGTCTGTTTCCTGGCATCGTTCGTCATGTCAGTTCCCCTTGTTTTGTTTGATCTGATCCGGAAGCCGGTGCGGCGATCTTCAGGCCGCTTCGGTGCTCATTGTCCTCCGTCCGGAAGGAGGAAACCTTTTTCGGCCGGCCAGGTCAGCCAGACGGAATTGCCCTTGCTGAGCGCTGCAGCCGCGACCTCGTTCGGCACCGAGACGGTGACCTTGGCGCCCTGGCGCGTGGTGAGGTCGAGCTTGGTCGCTGCACCCAGATAGGTGGAAGCAACCGCGGTCGCGGCAATGCCGTTCTCGCCGACGGCGGCCTCAGGGGCGATCGACATGTGCTCGGGGCGGATGGCGAGGATGGCGTCGCCGCGGACCTTCTCGGCCTTGCAGCGCATGTTGACCGCGCGGTCCTCGCAGAGGCCCGTCGCGCCATTGTCGGCGGGCTTGACGCCCTTCACCGGCAGCATGTTGATCTCGCCGAGGAACTCGGCGACGAAGCGATTGTCCGGCCGGTCGTAGACCTCGTCCGGCCTGCCCACCTGCAGAAGCTTGCCATGGTTGAAGATGGCGACGCGAGAGGACAGCGCCAGCGCCTCGCTCTGATCGTGGGTGACGAAGACGAAGGTGGTGCCGGTCTCCTGATGCAGCCGCTTCATCTCGGCCTGCATCTGGCCGCGCAGGCTCTTGTCCAGCGCCGAGAACGGCTCGTCCAGCAGAAGCACGCCCGGCTCGAACACAAGCGCGCGGGCCAGCGCCACGCGCTGCTGCTGGCCGCCGGAAAGCTGCGCCGGCAGCTTCTTCTCGTGGCCGTTGAGGCCGACGCGATCGACCATCTCGCCGACGCGCCGCTTGATCTCGGCGGCCGATTTCTTGCGCACCTTGAGCGGGAAGGCGATGTTCTGTTCCACGCTCATATGCGGGAAAAGCGCATAGCCCTGGAACACCATGCCGGCGGCGCGCTGTTCGGCCGGCCGGTCGGTGATATCGACGCCGTCGCTGAAAAGCCGGCCCTCGCTCGGTTGCACGAAGCCGGCCAGGATCATCAGGAAGGTGGTCTTGCCGGAGCCGGATGGACCGAGCAGCGTCAGGAACTCGCCGCGGCCGATATCGAGCGACAGATTGTCGAGCGCTCGGAACGAGCCGAAGCTCTTGCCGATCCCATTCGCCTTGATTTCTGCGGCCCGGCCGGGTTGCTGCATCCTGCCTCTTTCCTCACCGTCAACTCAAATCGTAGGCACGGCTGCGGCTCACCGCAACCGAATAGTTTTCGCCTGATCGGCAAATTTGATTCACGTCTGGAAAGGGCGGCGCCCTGCCTCAGTAGTTCGCCACCCTGTTTTCCGACAGCTTGGCCCTCAGCCAGTCGCTGAAGGCATTGAGCACCGGATGCCCCGCCTTCGCATGCTCGAAGACCAGGAAATAGGCGCGCGGCGAGGGCACCGACGCTTCGAACGGCTTCACCAGCC
Organism: Mesorhizobium sp. M1D.F.Ca.ET.043.01.1.1; assembly: GCF_003952385.1. Taxonomy (NCBI): domain Bacteria; kingdom Pseudomonadati; phylum Pseudomonadota; class Alphaproteobacteria; order Hyphomicrobiales; family Phyllobacteriaceae; genus Mesorhizobium; species Mesorhizobium sp. M1D.F.Ca.ET.043.01.1.1. Next base: position 875,091 of record NZ_CP034444.1, on the reverse strand, counting down.
GGCCCTCGCTCAGCGCCCGGCGCCCGAGCAATTCGTCACCCAGGGCGATGCCCTGGCCGGCGATAGCCGCCGAGAAGACGAGGTTCATGTCGGAGAAGAAGATGCCGCCTTCGGTATCGGGATTTTCCACCTTGGACAGCGCCAGCCAGCGCGACCAGTCCTCGGTGTCGGAGAGATGGAGCAGGTTGGCTCGCAGCACGTCGGCCGGTTTGGCAAAGCCGCCGACCTTGTTGAGCAGCGTCGGGCTGCAGAGCGGCATGAAGGAGACTTCGCAAAGCAGCTCCACGGCGCGGTTGGGCCAGTTGCCGACGCCGAAGGCGATGAAGGCGTCGGCATCCGGATTGCTGACGTCGTCGAGGCGGCGCGGCGTCAGCACCGACAGCGCCACATCCGGATACATCTGCTGGAATTCGCCGATATGGGTGCACAGGAACATCGAGGCGAAGCCGGGCGGGCAGGAGATGGCGAAGGAGCCGCCGACGCCGGCGCCGTTGGTCTGCGTTCCGGCGTCGCCGAGCACGGTCAGCGCCTTGCGCACATCCGAGGCGTAGCGCTGGCCGCGCGGCGTCAGCGCTACGCCCTTGCCGATGCGCTGCAGCAGATCGAAGCCGAGGTCGCGCTCGAGCAGGCGAAGCTGGTGCGAGACGGCGCTGCGGGTGAGGTGGAGCTCGTCGGCGGCGCGCCACACGCTGCCGTGACGAGCAAAACTGTCGAGGGCGCGCAGCGCCTGCGTGGATGGTATGCGCAAGAGGCCTCAGGTGAACCGAATTTGCACGAGCCGGGAAAACATATCACTTTTTGATGAGCCGCTTCACTGCTTTTCTTGCGGCATGGAGAAACCGGTGACGACCTCGGCGCAAGAGACCGCGCTTGCCTGCATCGACGGGATCCAGCCGCTCTTGTCGGCCTGGACGCGCACCATTTTCGACTTCGGCGAGACCGCCTGGCGCGAGTACCAGTCGGCGGCCTGGTATGTGGACCGGCTGAAGCGCGAGGGCTTTTCGGTCGAGGAAGGTTCCGGCGGCATGCCGACCGCCTTCTGCGCTCACTGGACGAACGGCGACGGGCCCACCGTCGGCATGTATGCCGAATATGACGCCGTGCCCGGCAACTGCCAGGACGCGGGTGTGGTGAAGCAGCCGCGCCCAGGTCTCGGCGTCGAGGCCGGCGGCCACACCGATCCGCATTCGGGCCTCGGCATCGGCAGCCTCGGCGGCCTGCTCGCCGCCAAGGCGGCGATGCAGCAGCATGGTATTGCGGGCACGCTGCGCTTCACCGGCGAGCCGGCGGAGAAGGTGAGGGGCTCGAAGCCGATCCACGCGGCCAAGGGTTACTATGACGGCCTGGCCGCCATAATCTCCTTCCACCCTTTCTACATGCTGCCGCTCTGCAACACGGCGCGCTGGGACACGCATTGCGGCGCGGCCTATGCGATGATCTACCGCTTCGTCTGCGACGAGCCCGAAAATTGGGTTCGCGCAGGCGATGGCGCGCCGATCCCGCAGGCGCATTCGGCAGTGAGGGCGCCCGGCGCCAACGACGCGCTGATGATGATGTACATGGCCTCCAAGGCGCTGCGCGATTCCATGCTGACGCATCAGGGCGGCTGGTCGATCAGCGAGGCGATCCTCACCGCGGGGCAGGCGACCGCCGACAACCTGCCGGCTGGTCTTGCCGAGATCCAGTACATGATCCGCGTGCCGACCATAGCCATGGCCGAGCAGGTAGCCGCCGTGCTCGACCGCAACGCGGAGGCGGCGGCCAGGATGAGCGGCTGCCGCTACGAGCGGCACTTGGTGTCGAAGTCGCGGCCGGGCCTCGCCAATCACGTTATGGCCGATATCACCTACCAGGCGCTGTCGACCGTCGGTGCGCCACAGTGGAACGAAGAGGCGAGGGCCATCGCCCGCGAGATCCAGGTCAATGCCGGCGGCGAGGCGACCGAGAACCCGTTCATCGACGAGATGGAGCGGCTGATTTCGCCGCAGGAGGCCGAGGCGATCCTGCGCCGCGATCTGCCGCCGTCACAGGTGAACTCCACCTCGGACGACTACACCGATATGAGCTGGCACGCGCCGACATCGCGCTTCTACGTCGGCCGTCCGGCGCTGCGTTCGGCCAAAGGCCGCGCCTATCCGGCCTGGGTCATGAATGCGCTTGGCGGCATCCCGGCGACCATCGACCCGATGGTCACTTGCGCTTCGAAGACGGTGGCGCTGACGGCGCTTCGCCTGCTCGAGGACAAGGCCGCGCGCGATGCCGCGATGGACGAGTTCGTCGCCCGCACGGGCGGCGGCGTCGGCGGCTCGAACTGGATCGCGCCGCTTTGCGACTATGATCCGCCGATCCATTTCCGCTGGCCGGAATATGTCACCACGCCGCGCGGGCGCGACTGGTGGATTCCGTCCGCTTCCACCGCATGACAAACATCGATCGAGGAGAACCCCATGACCGTCCATGACCGCATCGTCGCCGAGCCCTTCTCGCTGCAGCGCCGCAATCCCAATGGCGGCACCAAGCCACTGACCGCCTGGGGCTTCGCTAACGAGACCGATCCACTGACCGACGTGCTGCTCGGCTCGCCCAATTTCCTGCGGCATCTCTCGACCAGTTCGCTGTCGAGAAAGCATCTGCGCGAGGCGCCCTGCAACATCCAGATCGCGCAGGCGCAGCACAAGGACCTTGTCGCCGCTTACGAGCATTTCGGCGTCAACATCCACTGGCACGAGCCGACGCCGGAACTGCCGATGCAGGTCTATTCGCGCGACTCCAGCGTCATGACGCCCTACGGCGCCTTCATCACCGCCATGGCCAACTGGTGGCGCCGAGGCGAGAACTACGCCGCCATCCGTACCTATGAAAAGCTCGGCATCCCGATCTACGACATGGTGACGGCCGGCACCTTCGAGGGCGGCGACTTCAACGTCATCGAGGAGGGCGTGGTGCTGATCGGCTGCGGCGGCGCCCGCACGCAGGAGGAGGGCGCCCGCCAGGTGCAGGCCTGGTTCGACAAGGAAGGCTGGGAGACGCGTATCGCCTTCATCGACGAATACTATGTCCACATCGATCTCATGGTGGTGCCGATCGCCGAAAAGCTCACCGCGGTCTGCCTCGCCTGCACCGAGCCCGGCATCGTCGACTGGCTGAAGGGCAAGGGCCACGAGATCATCGACGTGCCCTTCCAGGACACGATGGCGCTCGGCTGCAACTTCATGTCGCTCGGCAAGGACAGGGTGATCGCGCCGACGTCGAGCAAGACGCTGATCGAAAAGCTCAAGGCCCAGGGCTTCGAGGTTGCGGCCGTCGACATGAGCGAGATCTCCAAGACCGGCGGCGGCATCCACTGCATGGCGCAGGCGCTGAAGCGCGTGAAGGCGTAGGGGCGGTTCGCTTTATAGCGTGCGGGGGTGCAAATACTCCGATGCTGGCGGGACAGTGCTCTCTCTGTCCTGCCGGGTAGCGGAGCGAGGCAGGGCGGATCGATCGGGCATTAGCCGAGGTTCCCGGCGAAACGTTCGGCCAGACGGTCCCGCCGAAAAGCCTCCAGCACGAAATCGACGAAGACCCGCGTCTTGGCCGGCAGCAGGGTGCGGCTCGCGTAATAAGCGAGAGATCGAGCCGAGATCTGCATACCAATCAGGAACGAGGCGCAGCAGCGCTTTGCTCTCCAGATGGGGCAGCGCTTCCGGTGGCGGCCACCGGCACGGACGTCGCCCATGTCGAAGACGGGCGGATCAAGTCGCTGCACGTCTTCCTCGACCCGGAACCGCGCTGAACACGCTCGCCCGTGTTCAACGCGAATTGCCGGGCATGTTGTCGGTTGCTCAACGCGCAGCCTTCCTCGGCGCGACAAGCGCATCCAGGCGCTCCTGCAGGTGGCCGTTGAGCACGATCATCTCCTTCAGCGCCTTCACGGGGTCGCCCTTGTGCCGGGCGATGAAGCGCTCGGCGGTCGCCTGAAGTGCCGCTTCCTGGCGGCTGTCGAGCCTGACGATGTGGTCCATGGCGGGGGCTCCCTTTGGCTCGTATTAGCATGTGAACAAAAAGTGAACAAAAATGTCAAGAGCGAATTGACTTTGCGAGGAATGGGTTCCTATTTTGTCAGGAGATGGGGCGGTTGCTCGGGATCAGGGAGAGCCGCATTGGGCAGACGGAAGGGCCGCTATGACAGATTGTTCCGGTCGGACGCGGAGGCGATCATTCGCGATGCGCTGGAGCTGCGCCAGACCGTGCTGGCGGCGCAGCTCAACCTTAAAGCCAATGGCGAAATATACTGGCGGCTCAATGGCTTGGTGGAGAAGCTGCATGAGGTGATGGGCGCGATTGCCGGACGGGAGCCCGACTTCCGCGCTGCCTGGCTCGGCCTGTTGCCGCTACCCGAGGATTACTGCGACCGGACATGAGAGATGGCCGGACCCATGGACAGCGTCGGCCGGGCGGCCAAGGCCAACATGCTGCTCGTTGTCGAATGCCGCCACTGCTATCACGTCGGCCGCTTCAAGGCGAACGACGTGGCCAAGGTCGTCGGCTGGAACAAGCCGCTCGAAGCCATCCGCTTCCGCTGCAAGCATTGCGGCCGCAAGGACACGGAGGTCAAGACCCAGTTCATCGACCAGGACCACCCGCCCAAGGGCTATATCTGGGTGCTGCAGAAGGCGAGGACATGATCGCTAGACGCTTTTCCACTGTGTATCGATCGCTCAAGGACGACTCGAAAAACTACAGAAAGCACGCACGGGATCGACGACGTAACCGGCCGAACCTACAGTGGCGACCCTCGACACCCTCAAGCCCTGCCCGGAGCCGCCCATGGACAGCCGCCTCGATCGCATGATCGCCCGCCTTACCACCCAGCGCCGGGCACTGGAGCGGGCGGCGCAGGAGATCCGGGGCCTGCCTGGACCAGTGCTGGAGATCGGCCTGGGCAAGGGCCGCACCTACAGCCATCTGCGCAAACTGTTCCCGGAGCGCCGGATCATCGCCTTCGACCGCGACCTGCACGCCCCGGCCGATGCTGCGCCCGCCGGCACCGACCTAGTGCTGGGCGATTTCCGCGAAACGCTGTCCGCCTTGTCCGGCCGTGCGTCCGCAGTCCTGGCCCATGCTGATTTCGGAAGCGAGGACCCCATCCGCGACGCTGCCCAGGCCGGCTGGCTGGCAACGCTGATCGACGCGCTGATGGCGCCGGGCGGACTGGTGGTCAGCGACCGGGTGATGCAGTCGCCGCGCTGGACCGCCTTGCCCTTCGACACGCCGGACTGGCCATATTTCCTCTGGCGCGTGAGCTAACCGCCCCTGGTGCTGGGAGATGCGGGCCGGCGCTTCGAATGGGAAGACCTCTAAAACAACGACCCCTGCGCCGGCGGCTCGGCAGGAAACTTTATCTGCGTCGCCGGCTTCTCGACGATCACCAGCGCGTCGTCCGGCGCGGGCCGCTGCAGCGTCCTCGCCTCCGCCCATGGCGCGGTGAGCCACGTCTCGGTCTCCTCCTCAGTGGTCAGGATCACCGGCATTGCCTTCTCGTGGATCGGCGCGATCAGCGCGTTGGGCCTTGTCGTCAGGAACCCGTAGAGCTCATGGTCGCCCGGACCTTCCTTGACCCTGCGCACGCCATGCCAGGGGGTCCAGAGGCCGGCGAAGAAGAACAGCGGCTTCTCTTCGCTCAGCGCAAACCAGAAATTCTTCTGCACGCCGGTTTCGGGGTCCTTGTCGCCGGGCGTCGGCGAGGGCTCGGCAAAGCTCGTCACCGGCACCACGCAGCGGTTCTCGACGCCGAGATAGGGCAGCCAATGGGCATATTGCGGGTTGCGGATGTTGGTCGTGCCGGAATCGGCATTGCCGCGCATCCGCTCCGGCGGCGTAGGCATGCCCCAGCGCAGCCTGGCGAGCTCGCGGCTGCCGTCGGCGGCGTTGCGCACCACCGGCGCCGGCTGGTTGGGATAGATGTCGACCGAAGGTTCGAGATTCCCGGCAATGTCGCGCAACGCCCGCGTCCACTGGCGGATCGCCTCCTGGCTGGTGGTGATGTTGTAAAGATTGCACATCGGCAGCGCTCCCGTCCGCGGATTGTTCCCGCATTTCCGGGCGAAGCGCAAACCACCCGATCCCGGAAGCGGAGCCTGCCATGCCAGTCGCTTACCTGCCGGATTGTGTCAACGTCCGCGCCCGCCGCGCCGCCTTGCCTCGACCGGCTCCTCGGCCGGCGGCTCGCCCGGCAGGCCCAGCCGGTGCCGTTCCTCCTCGGCGAAGGCTTCGGCTTCCGCGTGAATGTCGAACACCTGCTGCGTCAGTCTTCCGCCTTCGACGACGCGCACGATCCACTGGCCGTTGATGCCCTTTACGCGGACGCTGTCTGGTTCGCCTGCCACCATGTGCAGCTCCAGCTCGTTGCCACAAGAAATGCATCCTTGAACGGCAATACGATTTAACGTGCGAAGGGTTGCCGCAAGTATCGGCGCATTGGCCTTTAGTAGGAGAGCAGTCGCCGGCCGCCAGTCGATTCGACATCGCAAATAAAAATATCGAGAAACCGCCGATACTGTGTAAAAAAGCCAGGTTTCGGAACCGTGGTTAATGCACGTCGCGCCAAAGTGAGCGCCGGTTTTGCGAACACGACATGCATAACAACAAAGACCTAAAGCGCGCCGCCCGAATCCGTTTCAGCGCGACGCGCTTTAGGGCATGCTCGGCGGAATTCGACTTCGATATGTCACCCGGTTCGCGCAACAATACGCCAGCGCGTCACGAACGCGTCCAAGCGGATTGTGAGGCCGACATGTCCGCCGCGCCGATGGTTCGGATCGAATGTGAGGGTGGTCGAAGGCTTGCTTTGGCGACGTCCGCCGCGCCGGCGGCCCGGCAGCCTGGGGGGGTGTATTGGGTTCGGCGGCCGGGCCTGACCGGAGTTTGCGAGCCTGCCGGCTATCTCGAACATGCGCTTGTGCTTATACAAGGGCAAGAACGACCTAGGCCCTAGGACCAAAGCAGTGGGGGCGGCGCAAACGGCCGAAGCGGCGGCCTTCTCCCTTCAACTCCGGCTGGCTCGTCTTGAACTTGCCGCGCTCAGGCAGGCGCGTAGCGCAGCAGCGTCACGCCTTGGGAGAGGCGCTCCCTGCCAAGTGGCGTCAGCGCGAGCGACAATCCATGCTGGAAATACGGCTTGCCGCCGCCCAGGACGACCGGGTGCATGTAGAGTCGGTACTCGTCGATCAGGCGCGCTCGGGCCAGATGCGCCGCCAATCCGGCGCCGCCGACACTGATCTGGCCATCCGTCTCAGCCTTCAGCGATCTTGCCATCGCTACGGCGTCGCCATCCGCCAGGCGGGCATTGGCTCCGACCTCGCGCAGCGTCGTCGAGAACACGATCTTCGGCGTCTCGCGCCAGGCGCGGGCGAAGTCGCGCTCGACCTCGCTGGCGCCGGCGTCCCGGACCGGACCGTCCCAGTAGCGCATCGCCTCGTACAGACGCCGCCCGCAAAGCATTGTCGCTGTCCGCCGCATGTCTTCGTTGAAGTGCCGGTGCAATTCGCCTTCGGGAACGGGCAAGTCGATGTTCCCGTCCGGTCCGGCAATATAGCCGTCCAGCGACATCAGCATGGAATAGACGATCCTGGCCACCGGCGCCTCCTTCCGGCCCGCTCGACGCCAAGGATGCACAGCCTGATTGCACATTGCAATCGGATTGTCGCGAGTCGCGGGGGAAAACCGGGAGCGAGCCCGCCTCAAAATCCGAAGAACTGCTTGCCGACGAAGTAGCCGAGCGCGACGACCACCAGCGGGAAAAGCGCCGGCGCGATCCTGCCGAACGGCGAGCGTTTCATCTCTCTCGCTGGAGCGTTGGGCTTGGCGTTGCCGAGGTTCTTGGTCATGGGTCCGTCGCCGGGATTTGCTGCCGGGTGACCCATAATATTAGAAATCGCTGATTAATTTTCTGACAATTCGATCGATGCAATTTGCAGCTATCGTCGGTAGTCGCTATTCCGCCTGCTGGGTGCGCTCGGCGATCGCGAAAGCCTGCAGGTTCCTCGATTTGCCGAGATCCTGGTCGGCATTGGCGATGATGGCGTGGAAGGCGGCGCGGGCGATGTCCTTCTTCTTGGTACCGGGATGCACCTTGCGCACCGCCTTGACCAGCTCCTTCGGTGTCATGTCGGGGGTGACGAGGCGCATCAGCGTGTCGCCTATGGCCTGCAGTTCGCTGGCATCCATGACCGGAACCCTGTGTTGGCTGCATGAGCCCGGCATATAGCCGGGTCAGCGCGTCACTTTTGTGATGCGCGCCGACAAACCGTCTCGCGGCCTTCCTGATCAGGGTCTGGCGGCCGCCACGCCGGTGTCACGGCCGATCGCGGCGGGTCGGCTGTGGTTCTCGCTTATGCGGGCACCAGGACGGCGATGCGATGCACGCCGACCTCCTTGCTCGTATTCGTCGCCTCGTCGGTCTTGCCCTTGGAGCAGGTATACATGTCACCCACCTTGAGCTTGAACTCCTTGTCAGCCTTCTTGATGGTGAATGCACCCGACGTAATCGTGCACACCATGTCGTTGTCCATCACACTTTGAGGCGCGTGTGCTCCCGGTTGAAACACGACGTCGACAATGGAGATGCTTTTGTAGGCGGGAATATCGGAATTGCCGGTACCGACCTCCACAACCCTGACGCCGGGCGCAATCTCCTTGCCTTCCTTCGGACCGTACTTCTTTGTCTTGGCGAATGTTGCCGTTGCGAACAGGGGCGCAATAGTCGCGGCCGTGACGCCGAGGGCAATTGCGGACCTGCGATTCAGCTTGTTCATCGCATCCTCCCTAAACCTGCCATGCACGGATAGGCAATGGCTGCGCAACATTAGCACGTTCTGATTTAAATGTGCAGAACGGCGCTGGCCAAGAGCAATTCCAGAAAAGTGCGTGGCGGTCTTCCGTCCGGAATTGTGTAAAGCAAATAGTCGAGCTGCTCGCGCCTCACTGCTGCCTTTGCCGGAACTTCGAATGGCAGCTCGAACAGTCCTGCAGGATGAGGTGCAGGAGATGTTCGGCCGGCATGCCGGCGGGATCGGCCCGCGCTGCGCGCGGCCGCTTGCCGAGCAGGCTGCCGCCATCCATTGGCGGACCGGTCATCCGCATGTCGGCGGTGATCCCGGCCGGCGCCTTCTCTGCTTTGGCGGCGAGCGCATCGGCGAGCCGGCCGATGTGGCGGGCGAGCGCCTCGAACTCCGGCCGGGCCTGGTCGACTTCCGGTTTGGCAGCTGACGGCGCGCCCAGCGTGCCGGCAGGGAATTCCGCGATCAGGGCAGGGCCGGTGCGGGCGCTGAGCGTGCCCGCTGCCGCCCTGAAGGCCGCCGGCTCATAGGCGCGCTTGCCGTCGAACATCTCGGCGATCGCCTTCGCGGCCGCCGCCATCTCCTTCATCGAAGCCTGGCGCGCCTTGACGATTGCATTGCTTGGCCCCTCTGCCAGCGACGGGGCGGCGAGCAGCGAGCCGGCCAGCGCCAGCACCGCCGCCGCGTGCCCGACGCCGGACCTCATGCCTGCACGTCGACAATGCCCATCATGCCGAGCTGCTCATGCTCGAGGATATGGCAGTGATACATGCGCGGCCCCGGCCGCTCCTGGCGCAACTTGAGCCGCACCGTCTCGCCGCGCGCCACGTTCACCGTATCCTTCCAGGCGAGATAGGGCTGCTTCGAGACCTTGCCGTCGCGCTCGCGCTCCACCACCTGGAACTGCGTGCCGTGGAGATGGAACGGGTGGTCCATATCGGCCTGGTTGACGATTTCCCAGAGCTCGGTCTCGCCGGCCCTGGCGACGATGTCGACGCGCTCCATGTCGAAGGCCTTGCCGTTGATCAGGAAGCCCATCTCCATGCCGGTGGCGTTCATCGCCATGGTCTCGGTGAACACGAAGCGGCGGCTGACCGTGGGCTGCCCAAGCGGCGCGATCGGCCTGAGCTGCTCGGGCAGCGGCGGCATCGCTTCCGCCGGCGTCTCGGAGACGTCGACCGTCAGCAGCGTCAGCCCGGCATCCGCAGGCTGGCCGGGACCCATCCAGCCGCGGTCGTAGTCGAGCGCGGTGAGCGTTGCGGCGCCGGGCCGGTCGAAGGCGACGACCAGCTCGACGCGCTCGGCGGGGCTGAGGAGGATCTCGTCGGCCGCAACCGGCTTCCCCAGCAGGCCGCCGTCTGTCCCGATGATCGTCATCGCCGCGCCATCGAAGGCAAGCCTGAGGAAGCGCGCATTGGTGGCGTTGTAGAGCCGCAGGCGCCGCTTCGCGCCCATCGCCATGGCGAGCCGCGGGTTCTTCTGGCCGTTGACCAGGACATGGTCGCCGACGCGGCCGTTCATCAGATCCTTCATATCGCTTTCGGGCATCGAGCCGTCAGCGGCAAGGCGAAGGTCGGTGAACATGAGCACCGTGTCGCCATAGGCCGTAGGAACGGGATCGGCCTTGGCCTTGACGACGAAGGCGCCGGCAAGGCCGCGATAGACCTGCTCGGCCGTCCGGCCGTGCGGATGCGGATGATACCAGTAGGAGCCGGCGCTGCCTTCCGGCAGCTCGAAGGCGTAGACGCGGTCCGCACCCGCCGCCACCTGGTCCATCGGATTGCCGTCCTGGCCGGCGGGCACCGGCATGCCGTGCCAGTGGATGGTGCTTGGCTCGCCCTCGATCCGGTTGGCGAAAGTGATCTCGACGCGGTCGCCCTCATGGGCCTCGATCAGCGGGCCCGGGCTCATGCCGTTATAGCCAAGGATCGGAGTGTCCCGGTCAGCGGCGAAACGCGCCGTGGCGGGCGCCGCCGTCAGCCTCGCCCTGAACAGGCCGGGCCGGCCGGCGTCGTTGGCAAGCAGCGATAGCTCGCGCAGCGCCTCGCCTTCTGGCAGCGGGGCCGGGCCTTTCGACATGGCGCCCATGTCGTGGCCCGCATGGCCGCCCATCCCCGGCATGGAATCCATGTTCGACATGCCATCCATCTTCATCTGCGCCAGCGCGCGAGGGACCGACAGAGCCGTTGCCAGGCCGGCTGCCAGAAAGCCGCGACGATGCATCTTTTTCTCCTCGATCTCGATCAGAAGGTCCCGCCGAAAGGTCTGGCCCCGACGCTAAGGGTTCCAGTTGCTGGAAGGTCAAGCCCGATCGAAGCCTCGCGCCGGAATTTCCGGCGAATGGATCGTAGTGGCCCCGGCCGCGTTCATGCGCACGGGATGCAACCAGCCGTTTCATCGAGCAGAGGCCGCATCATGCTCATCCAACCGATCGACTATTTCCTCCTTGCCTGGTTCGTGCTCGCGGCGGCGTCGACGCTCTATGTCGGCTTCGACCAGTACCGCAACAATCCCGAGCCGGTGGTGATGAAATGGGGCTTCATCCTTGTGACTCTCTATATGGGCCCGCTCGGCCTGCTTCTTTATGTGTTGGCCGACAAGGAGCCGCGTCCCGGCGAGCACGAGGCCTTTACCGGCCCGCTCTGGAAACAGGGCGTCGGCTCGACCATCCATTGCGTCGCCGGCGATGCCACCGGCATCATCCTTGCCGCGGTCGTCACCGCCACGCTCGGCCTGCCGATGTGGCTCGACCTCATCGTTGAATATCTTGCCGGCTTCGCCTTCGGCCTCTTCATCTTCCAGTCGCTTTTCATGAAATCGATGATGGGCGGCAGCTATTGGGAAAACGTCCGCAGGAGCTTCCAGCCCGAGTTCATCTCCATGAACTTCATGATGGCCGGCATGGCGCCGGTCATGAGTTTCCTGATGATGGGCCGTGACATGCGCGCCATGGAACCGACCGAGCTTCTGTTCTGGGGCGTGATGTCGATCGGCGTGATCGCCGGCTTCACGCTGGCCTACCCGGCCAATGTCTGGCTGGTCGCGCGCGGGCTGAAGCATGGCCTGATGACGGAGCGCGAAAAGGCGGCCAAGGCGGCTGCCCAGCCCGTGAGGGGACGGCATGCGCGAATGCAAATGCAGCAGGCTGATGCGGGCGGCCATGGTCATCATCGGCAAGGCGGCGGCCCGGCCTCCGGCAACGGCGGCGCTGGCCATCACATGCGCTCGGATGCGACCACGCCGCAGATCACCGCCCTCGGCATGGCCTCGCTGGTCGCGCTTGCCATCGGAATGATCGCGCCTGCGAACTGGCTGAACCTGACCTTGTCGGCTCGCGACGTCGGCGGGGTGATCATGCCGCAGGGCATGATCATGGACCGCGACACGCCGGCCGACGCCATGCGCGACATGGCGGCGGCCGACCCGCGCCTGGTGACCGCCTCCTACGATCTTGTGGCCAAGGGAGATCAGGAATTGCCGTTCCGCATGGAGAATGGAGTGAAGGTGTTTGAGCTCAGGCCGTCGGTGGGCCGCTGGCAGATCCTGCCGGACGTGGCGGTCGACGCCTATGCCTATAACGGCCAGATTCCGGGCCCGCGCATTCATATACGCCAGGGAGACCGTGTCCGCATCGACGTCATCAACGGCTTGCCGGAGGAGACGACGGTGCACTGGCATGGCTTGATCCTGCCCAACCAGATGGACGGGCCGGCCGAGATCACCCAGGCGCCGATCGAGCCTGGACAGACCTATTCCTACGAATTCACGGCCACCCAGCACGGCACCTATTTCTATCATCCGCACGCCAAGCCCGACCGGACCCAGGCGCTCGGCCTCTACGGTGCGCTGATCGTCGATCCCGCCAATCCCGCCGACGAGGTCGCCGCCGATCATGACTATGTCATCGAGCTGCAGGAATGGCTGGTGCGGGAGGGCCTGACCTATCCCTCAATGCCTATGGACGGCGGTATGCCGAACTTCTTCACCATCAACGGCAAGGCCTATCCCTCGACCGATACGATCCGCATGAAGGTCGGCGAGACGCTGAAGGTCCGCTTCATCGGCACCAACAACGGCCTCATCCACCCGATGCACATCCATGGCGGCCCGTTCGAGGTCGTCGCTCGCGACGGCGAGACGGTTCCAGCCTCGGCTCGCTTCCTCGCTGACACGGTCAATGTCGGGCCGGGCCAGCGCTATGACGTCGTTTGGAAGGCACAGCGCCCGGGCAAGTGGCTCATCCACTGCCACATCCCGCATCACACGACCAACAACAATGTCGAGGAGAAGGGCGGAGGCGGGCTGATGGTCGTCATCGACGTCACGTGATCGCGACGGGGCGTTCCGTCGGCCTTCCGGATCCGGCGCGCGCCTTCAGAGCTTGGAACTCTTGACGCTCGCGCAGGGTTTATAGGCGAGGCGAACTGCCATGGAAGACAAACCGCCTGCCGAAAATCCGGGAAGGACCCTAGCCATCGTGCTGGCGCTCTGTCTCATCATCATCGCCTTGTTCTTCATCGGCTTCAGATATTCGGAGCGCGATCAGGGTGCCTTGATCGTACCCGGAACGGCGCAGGGCACGAAGTGACCGGCCCGAAGTTTTTGCCCGACAGGCTGAAGCTTCCCGTCGGCTCCATGCTCTTGTGGCACGGCGCGTCTCCGCTTGCGGAAAGGACTGTAACACTTTGATTTTGCGCCTGATCGTTTGCGAAGTTTTGGCCCGGGATCATACGCCCTGGAAGAAACAGGTTTTCCGAAACGTTTATCGAACAGGCAACGCTCAACGCCTGGCATCTGACAGTAGCCCCTGTGAGCAAGGAACCCCTCCGGCAACAGCGCGCACCGCGCCCGACGCCCAGGGAGACAGAACATGCCCGCCAACGCCTATATCAACCGCATCGCGACTGCGGTTCCGGAGCACGAAGTTCATCAGTTCTACCTACGCTACGCGGGCTCGATGCTTGCCGCCGATCGCAGCAGGATATTCGAACGCATGGCCGGCCTCGCCGGCATCGAGCACCGCTTTTCCTGCTTCGCGCCCGCCCTCGACCCCGAAGGGCCGTCGGTCGACCTTGCCGGAACCTTCAGGCGCGGCGCGTTCCCCGGTACGGCCGCCAGAATGGCGATGTACAGCGAAGCCGCGCCTGTGCTTGCGCAAAAGGCCGTTGACGGACTTCACCTCGGCAACGAGGCGTCGCGCATCACCCATCTCATCGTCACCTCTTGCACCGGTTTCTCGGCGCCCGGCATCGACCTCGACCTGGTTCGGCGCTGCAACCTTCCCGACAACATCGAACGCACGATGATCGGCTTCATGGGCTGCTATGCAGCGGTCAACGGCCTCAAGCTTGCCCGCCACATCGTCCGCTCGGATCCGCAGGCGAGGGTGCTGCTGGTCAATATCGAGGTTTGCACCCTGCACATCAGGGAGACCAGCGAGCTGGAAAAGCTCTTGTCCTTCTGCCTTTGGGGCGATGGCTGCGCGGCGAGCCTCGTCACCGCCGAGCCGCCCGGCATAGAGCTCGACTCCTTCTGTTGCACCGTTGCGGACGAGCGGCGGGACTTGATGACCTGGGACATCCGCGACCACGGCTTCGACATGTATCTTTCGGGCCAGGTGCCGGCGGCGGTCCAGCACGCGCTGCGCAGCAACCAGGACGCCCTCCTCGGCGGCCGGGCTGCAGAGGCGATCGACCTCTGGGCCGTGCATCCCGGCGGCCGCACCATTCTCGACGCCGTCGAGAGGGCGCTGGACCTCGAGCCGGCCGCGCTTGAAGCGTCGCGCGAGGTGCTGCGCCGATACGGCAACATGTCGTCGCCGACTGTCATGTTCGTGATGGAAGAGATGCTGAAGAAGCCGGGCGGGCTGCTCGGCTGCGGCCTGTCGTTCGGACCTGGGCTGACGGCGGAGACCATGCTGTTCAGGACCGTCTCATGAGCGCGCTCGCCCAGCGCAGCCTCATCCCGGAAATCCTCGATCGCCTCGCGGCCGACGATCAACGGGCGCTTGCCTCGCGCCGCGACCTGCGGCGCATCAATGCGCTGATGTTCCAGGCGCCAATCATGGCATCGCTCATGCGGAAATTCTTGCCGCGGCCGCCCGACCACATCCTGGAGATCGGCGCCGGCGACGGCACCTTAATGCTGAGGGTGGCCCGGCGCATGGCAAGGGACTGGCGCGAGGTGGAACTTACGATGCTCGATCGGGTCGCTCTCGTCACGCCAAAGCTCGCGGCGGATTTCGCCGCTCTGGGATGGACGGTCGAAACCGTCACCGCCGATGTGTTCGATTGGGCGGGCAGGGCGGATGGCAGGCGCTTCGACGCGATCACAGTCAACCTGTTCCTGCATCATTTCGACGACGCCGGACTGCTGCTCCTGTTTTCACTTTTGCGGCGCAAGGCTCCGCTCATTCTGGCGTCGGAACCGCTGCGGACAGGCTTCGCGCTGACCGCCGCCCGGCTTCTGCCGGCAATCGGCGTCAACGACGTCACCCGGCATGACGCGGTCCAGAGCGTGCGCGCCGGCTTTCGCGGCAGCGAGCTTTCCGACCTCTGGAGCGCCGCCGGCGGGAGACCGCTGGAGGAGCGGCGCGCCGGGCCTTTCTCCCATGTCTTCGTCGGCGCGGCGCCGGCGGCGGATGCGTGATGAGGCGGCCAACCCACGATGCGATCGTCATCGGTGGCGGTCCGGCGGGCGCGTCTGCGGCGCTGGCGCTCGCCCGGCGCGGATGGGCCGTCGCGATCGTGGAAAAGAGCGCGTTTCCGCGCCGCAAGGTGTGCGGCGAATACATTTCGGCAAGCAACCTCGCGCTCCTCGACAGGTTGGGGATCGGCGATTCCTGGCGCGCCGAGGCCGGTCCCGAAGTCCGCCGGGTCGGCCTGTTTTCCGGCGACACCCGCATCGAGGCGCCAATGCCGGGCGCGCGTGCTGGACCCGCGGCAAGAGACGGTTTCGGCCGCGCGCTTGGCCGCGACATATTGGATAGCTTGCTGCTCGATGCCGCCCGCTCGGCTGGCGCGGAAATCTTCCAGCCCAGTCGCGCCATCGCCGTCGAACGCGACGGTGATCGCCAGGCGGTGCGGATCCAGGCTAAAGGCGGCAGCTCCCCCGACGAGGCGACGATCCTTCGGGCGCCGGTGATCGTCGCCGCGCACGGCTCGTGGGAGCCGGGGCCGCTGCCGAGCCAGCTTGGAAAGGTCAATCGCCCCTCGGACCTGCTCGGCTTCAAGGCGCATTTCACCGGATCATCGCTGCCGCCCGACCTGATGCCGCTGCTGACATTCCCGGGCGGCTATGGCGGCATGGTGCTCGCCGACCACGGCCGTATGTCGATCTCCTGCTGCATAAGGCGCAATGTGCTGACCCGGCTGCGCGCCAGCCTTGCCCGCGCGGGCGGCGGCCATGTCACGGCGGCCGAGGCCGTCGAGCATCACATCCTGGCGACTTGCCGGGGCGTGCGGGACGCCCTGGAGCAGGCCCGCCGCGACGGTCCGTGGCTTGCCGCCGGTCCGATCCGGCCAGGCATCCGCGCCGGCTACGAAGCGGACATCTTCCGCGTCGGCAATGCCGCCGGCGAGTCGCATCCGATCATCGCCGAGGGCATATCGATGGCGCTTCAGTCCGGCTGGCTTCTGGCACATGAGCTCGGCGGGGCGGCAAGCGGGCAGGGGAAGCTCGAGGCGGCCGGCAGGCGCTACGAGGCGGCCTGGCGGGGATTGTTCATGACACGGATCGTCGCCGCCGAAGCCATCGCCCGACTGGCCCTTGGCCCCGGCGGCGCAGCCTTGATAGAGGCGGTCGTCCGCAATTTCCCGCGGACGTTGACGCTGGGGGCGCGGCTTAGCGGCAAGACGAAAGCCGTTCCCGGCCTCGCCGATGCACGCCTTGCTCGATAAACTGCCTCAGGCCACAGCCACTATGACATGCGCCTGAATTTTGGCCGCGACCTCGCCGCTGCCGTGCCTATCCCCAATCACCGATGCGGCATAGTCCGTCGCCGCTTCCAGTTTGCCCGCGTCCCTGGCCTCGATTTCGTTGCGAAGGGGGGAGCCCTGACAATAGCCAACGGCCGGAATGCGCGGCGAGGATGCACGACTTTGTTCGGCCCGCGTCTCGATCACCACTCGGGAGAAACCTGCGTCCTCCAGCTCGCGGCGGATCAGTGCCGTATCGTGGTAGCCGTACGGCGTGCGGGCCAGAAAGCGCGGCGGATCGTCCGGAAAAATCCGCGCAAGCGCGTTCGTTATATCGTCCGCAAAGACATTCTCCTCGATGCGATCCCATACGTTGAACAGAAAACGTCCTCCGGGCTTGAGCACGCGCTTTGCCTCACGGTAGCCAAGCGTGCGGTCTGGAAAAAACATCGCGCCGAACTGACAGCAAACGACATCGAAGGCCGCGTCCTCGAACGGCAGCGCCAGGGCATCAGCCTGGCGCCACGTGATGCGGCTGTCGGGTTCTTGCCGCGAAGCGGCGTAATCGAGCATCGGCTGGCTGAGGTCGGTTACGACATAGCTTGCGCCGGAGGGCAGTTTTGGCGCCAACGCGCGGGTGACAACGCCGGTGCCCGCGGCGATTTCCAGAACCGAGCCGGGTGAGAGCGACGCTGCCCGTCGCGCCAGATCCGCGGCGTAGGGCTCGAAAATCAACGGCACCATATAGCGGTCGTAGTTTTCCGGAACCGAGCCCGCGAACACCTTATCCGTTTCCAACATTGCGATTACCAGCCGTTCATTCGATGGCTCGCAAGACTAGCACATAAATGTTTGTTTTGGCTCGGTTTCGACCGAGATCCGCGCAGCGGCATATGGGGTTATGCCGGTCGTTGCTGTCGGGCGTTGAAGCGCCCGCACCGGCCAAGCTTGTGGAACATTCCGAGGCTACCGGAGTTCGTATGTATCCGGCTCTTTTGCCGCCAAGCCCGTGATGCGTTGTGATGTGGCCTGAGGGCGGCGCTCGCCACGCCCCCCGGGAGGCATTACGATGGCTAACCATACGATCCCCCACAATCCGCACAGCACGGCGAGCATTGCCGGCCATCCTGTCCATGCAATGCTGATCCCGTTCCCGATCGCCTTCTTTGTCGCGACCTTCGTTTGCGACCTCATCTTCTGGCGGACCGGCAATCCGGCCTGGGTCACGCCGACGCTCTGGCTGCTCGGGGGCGGTCTGATCATGGCCGCGCTGGCCGCTCTTGCCGGTCTGACCGATGTGCTCGGCGATGCACAGATCCGCAATCTCCAGGACGTATGGCTGCACGCCGGCGGCAATGCGCTCGTCGTCCTGATTGAGCTTTACAACTGGTACTCGCGATATGCCCAAGGCGAGGCGGCGGTGCTGCCGGTTGGCCTCGTCCTGTCGCTGATCGTTGTGCTTGTCCTGCTGTTCACCGGCTGGAAGGGCTGGGGAATGGTCTACCGGCATCACGTGGGGGTTGCCGACGGCCCGGACCAGATGCGCTGAATTTGCGACGCTCGCCGGTTCTTGGGAGCAATTCCGGGAAAATGCGCAGCGATTTCGTCAGGCATTACGTAAAAACAAATAGTTAGATCGGGTAAGCGATTCAAAAGGTGAACCGCGCCAGCGCCGCTGAGCCTGGGGACCCCGGCCGATGGGTGTCTCAATTTGAAGACCCGATCTACGACTACGAAGGAATCGCTACGCCGCCTCGAAGGGTGTAGGATGCTCTGTCGTCCGCACCCGGCAGAGGCACACGGACGCTGAAAGAGCAGATCGCGCTTTCGCCCATCCAAGGGGAGGGAAGCGTTATGGTTTTCACCAAACACAGCGGCATATTTGGCCCAGGCGAGCTTGAGCTTCTCCAGAAGGTATTTGACCAACTGTGCAACGAGCGCCGTCTGGCCCTTAAGGACGGCGACCAAAGAAAACAGCTTGCCCGCGACGTCATCCAAGCGTTCCAAAGCGGCTTCACCGCTGAAGTGGAGTTGTGGCACTCGCTTTCGAAGCGCCGCGCGGCCAGGGTGCGAAGCGACCTGGCTTGATAGCCCTGTCCTTGATTTTCGGCACGCGGCGGAGCCGTCCCTCCCGCCACGGGGCTGCGCGTCGCATTCCGCTCGCGAAGAACTGCCGCACCTCGCCACGCCAGGCTCTTCCTGCCGCTTTTTTACCTCAATCCGTCCTTAGCTGGCGATCGTCCGAGAGGGCAAAACCTTCGCGTTTGCTTGACTCAGCCCGCAAAAACGGGCAGCAAAAGCGGGCGAGGGAGAGCATTTTTACCGTGGCGAAGACCATGGAGGGCTCTTTTTTCGTATGGACCGTCGCCACAATGGCGATTGGTGGAGGGATTGGTTAACCATCTTTGTCCATCTTTTGAATCAATCGGCAACAGACGCGTGAAGGTGCAGGGGGCACCAGGCGAACTGTGATCGTGACGGGTGCCAGGTCCGCAAAACCGGCATGCCGATTGAGAGTGGTCGTATGGCGTTTTTGCGTTTGAAGAACCGGGGTGACACTCCTGAAGAGGGGGTAACTTCGAAGAAATCTGGTGGTCATCGTTGGGTTGTGGTGCCCGCTGTCGGCGCCGCGCTCGCCCTATGGTCGGTGGCGACCGTGGCAGGGCTCTATTCGGTAAGCACCTCGCTCACCGCTGCCTCCAACGGATTGCCGCAGAGCCTGGTCGCGCCGCGCAACATCGCGCTCGCCGGCCAGCGCCGCCACCTTGCCAATGCCTGGGCGCCGCGCCTTGCCGCGGCCGGCGGCTACAAGACGGGCTCGCTCACCGGCGGCTGCGATGCCGACTGTGTCGGTCTCGCCACCAGCTTCGCGCCCTCCGCTGTAACCCATGACGGCAAGGCGGCGCGCCTGAAGCCGGCGACGCCGGATAGCGTCGCTTTTGAAAAGATCAGCGTTGCGCGTGAGAAGGTCGTTCTGGAGGCTTCCGCCGCGGATGTCGCCGACCGTTTCGACACCGTGGTCAAGCGCGCCGGGCTTTCGCCGCAGAAACTCGCCGATGCCTTCCATCGCGCGGAGAACGCGCCCTTCCTGCTTGCGAGCCTGCCGGCGGCGAGCCGCTTCGGCGGCGCCGCCCAGAGCGATCCGAGCGGTCCGGCCGAGGCACGCTTCGGCTCAAGCCAGGTCGATGTCAAGCGTGCGTCCGAGCTGGCGCTTGCCCTAGCCAATGTCATGCCCGAAGAGACGGTCGACGTGCCGACCGCCGTCGCGCTCGCCAACAGCGATGCGCCCGATCTTTCGGCGGGTGCTCCCGACGGTGGACAGGCTGAAGTGCAGGTCGCCTCGGTGCCGCCGCAGGATGGCTTGCCCGATAGCATCGCCGTGCCCGGCTTGAGGCCGCGGGCCACGCTCGAGCGCGCGACCGAGGCGCCCGAACAGAATGCCGAGCGCAAGCCGGAACCGGCCAAGTCGCAGGCAAGCCAGGCGGCCAGGCCCCAGCCAGCCAGGCCGGAACCTGCCAAGCCGCAGCCGGCCGCCGTCGATACCGCGGAAGGCCAGCAGTCGCCGCGCTCGCTGAGGCTCTCCGACCAGGCGCTTTCGGGTGTGCAGGGCTCGAAGCCTCTCGTGCCGGACTCTAAGCCCGCCAAGCGCGGCAAGGCGCAGCCCTCCGAGATGCTCGCCTATGCCAAGCCGGACACGCCTGAGCGCGGCGGCCTCGGCAGGGCTTTCGGGAGCCTGTTCAATTCGCCTTCGACGGGCAATGGCGTCGCCGTCTACGACATCTCGGCGGCGACCGTCTACATGCCCGACGGCTCGAAGCTCGAGGCGCATTCGGGGTATGGCTCGATGGTCGACCAGCCGCGCTTCGTCAACCGCAAGAATGTCGGCCCGACGCCGCCCGACACCTACAATCTGTCGATGCGTGAATCGCGCTTCCACGGCGTCGAGGCGATCCGGCTGACGCCGACCAGCGGCAACAACAAATATAACCGCAACGGCCTGCTCGCGCACACCTATATGCTGCGCGGCGGCCGCGCCGAATCCAACGGCTGCGTCGTCTTCAAGGACTATCACCGCTTCCTTGCCGCCTACAAGAAAGGCAAGATCAAGCGCCTCGTCGTGGTGCCCCGCCTGACCAGGTCGCCCACCCAGGTCGCCCAGGAAGGCCGCCAGGGCTAGTTTCTCCTGTTGTCAGGCGATTGTGTGCCAGTCATTG
Organism: Mesorhizobium sp. M1D.F.Ca.ET.043.01.1.1; assembly: GCF_003952385.1. NCBI lineage: Bacteria > Pseudomonadati > Pseudomonadota > Alphaproteobacteria > Hyphomicrobiales > Phyllobacteriaceae > Mesorhizobium > Mesorhizobium sp. M1D.F.Ca.ET.043.01.1.1. The sequence goes on along the minus strand of NZ_CP034444.1, from coordinate 854,142 downwards.
CGGTTTGGCCGGCGCTTCCTGCCATTTAAAGCCGAGATACATGCCCTGCGCGACGCCGATCAAAAGCAGGAGATTGGTGTCGAAATCGATGAAGGTGAAGTTCCAGACGACATTCCACGTGAAAAGAATGCCGAGAATGCAGGTCCACGCCACTGCCTGGATGCGGTGCAACGCTGGCCCGTCGCCGTCGCTGAGGATATCCAGGAAGAACGACTTCGAAACGCTGTCTTTGTCGCTGTCGCCGTTGAGGCTGATGGCCGCCAGGCCGGAAGTCGCACTGATGCCCAGCAGCACGAGAATGCCGGCGGTGATGAGGCCCAGATAAAGGCCCATGGTCAGCCAGATGAAGACGAAACCACCGATGGTAAGGAACATCCAGAACGCGATCTGCGTGCGAGCCAGGCTGTAGGGCCCGGTCGGCTGCTCGATGTCGCCCGCCGTTGCGGCCTCGAGGGCATTGGCTTGCGCTGCTTTCAACGCCGTGGCCGCATCATCCGCCGCCTTGGCCGCAGCCGATGCCTCGGCCTGGGCGGTCGCCAGTGCGGCGCCGGCCTTGCTCGCCGCGTCGGTCGCGGCAGCCTTTGCCGCCTCGTCGGCAGCCTTGGCGACGACATCGTCGGCCGCGTCGGCATCGGCCTTGGCCTTCGCGCTGATATCGGCCGCGCCTTTCGCTTTTGCCTTTGCATCGGCGTCGGCCGTCTCCACCGCCGCCAGTTTCTCCTTGGCCAGGCGCGATGCGTTGTTGGTCTTGGCATTGTCGCGCAACAGCGTCGTCTGCCGCGCCAGGCCGCAAAAGCCTAGGGCAAAGCACAGGAACGAAAGAATGCCTGCCCAAAGAGTCGCGACATTGTAAATCGCTACAATCACTTCGGTATCGCCGACCGCCTCGGGCATTGAGGCGGCGCTGCGCGAGAGGCCGACGACGACAGCCTTCTGGCCAAGCTTCACATCGTGGTCGGTCGCCTTGATGTCGGCTCCGTTCACGGTGGCAGTGCTGGCGCTCAGCAGTTCGCGCCAGAAGGTGGCGCCGCTGTCCCCCGCATTCGCCGGCACTTTCAGCAATATCCGCAGGATTTGCGGGGCCGATACGGGATAAGCCTTCACGGCGAGGTCGGGGATCGTCTTGCCGTTCAGGAAGACCGACAGCTCCACCGGCTTCGGCTGGCTTGCCGCGACTGCAAGGGTCGTCGACAGCGTCGTGTTGGCGACTTGCAGCTTGTCCCATGCGGTGTCTCGTGCGGCGCCGCTTGCGTTGTCATAGATGGCCTGCGCGTCGTCACGCGCCTTCCTTGCCCGTACTATCTCGTCGCTCAGATGCGCTTCGGCGGCCGTTGAGACGACGCCGCCGACGGCAACGCAGACATGGCGGTTGATCGAAGTAAGCTCCGGCCAGACGCCCAGCAACTGCAATCGTCCGTCGACGATTGCCGCCTTCTGGCTGTCGCTCACGGTGAATTTCAAATTGTCCCTGCAATCCTTGTCGGTCGGATCGCTGCCGCCATGCAGTTTCTGCCATGCCACCGAGACCAGGCAAAGGCCGAGCAAGATCACGCCCGCAAGCGTGAAAAAGCCGGCAGCTGTCCGCGACGTCATCTTCTCCATCATGCTTTGTCCCCGATCAAAACCGACGCGTGGATGATGTCTGTGTCAGGCGTGGATGCTCCTGACGGCTGCTTCGAAAAGCTCGGGCGTGGTCAGCGACTTGTTGACGCCGTCGCTGGCGTAATAGCTCTCGCCTCTCGCAACCCTCCTGAATCTGCCCCTGGTGTCGAAAGGCACCGGCATCGAAGCCCATTCCTTGGCCAGGCTCAGCATGAATTGCTGGACGCGATCGCCCGTCATCGGATTGGTGAGAAAGCTACCCAGCCCTCGTCCCTTCATCAGCGCTATCGCCAGCATGTCCTGGTTTGCCGGGCTGAAGACGTCGGTCGTTTTGATGACGCCGCTGCTGATCAGCCCCTTCAGCGTTTTCCTGACGATCTGGTACTTTCCGCAGGCCGAGGAGATCTTGTTGTTGGCGACCATCTTGTCCTGGAAAATCAGGATTTCGCTGACCTTCATGCTTGCCACGGGAGGATTGTCGGTGTTGCCGGACTTGCCGAAAAAGGCATTGTAGTTCTTGCCGCTCTCGAACTGGCCGATGAAGTCGAGCAGGGTGCTCAATTGTCCTGCATTGGCAGCGCCGGCGGCGTTGTCGTCCTGGGTTTTCGCAGCGCTCTGCCAGCGAATGGCAAGGATCTTGGCCCGGTCGAACTTGGTGAGGGTGACGCGGTCGCTCTGGTTGCCGCCTAGCAACTCCACCTGCTCGTTGTCGGAGCCGAGATAGCGCGAGAAGAAGCCGACATGGCTGGCGCTGGACGAATTTTTGTCGGGAGACAGCACCACCACCGCGCCTTTGGGCGGGCTTGGATCACCGAGCGGCACCGTTTCGTTGCCGAAGGACCGCCAACTGCCCGAGACCGGAGGATCCTTGATTGTCTTCAGCAGCGCCGGGCTGGCCTTGTTCACGCAAAAGCCCGCGAAGCCGCCGCACCAGGGCGGAATCTGTGCCCCGGCTGCCAATGGCCGCTCTACGGCCTGGAAATACTCGCGGATGCGCGCCTGCGCTGCCGGCGTCGTCTCGTCGCCCAGCGGCGCCCAGGCCGCCTGTTCGGCTTCCGCCACTGGCATCCATGGCGCGTCGCCGTCGGAGTTTGGCAGGTCTTCGGGCGCTTGCTCCTTGATCAGGGCGAATGCCTTGGCAAAAGCGGCCTGCAACAATTTCTCCACATTGACAATCGCGCCGTCGACGGTCTCCTCGACCTTGGAGTCCCAGTCCTTGAGCACATTCTCGCGCGTCGTAAGAAGCGTTTCCACGTCGGCGGCGCCGAACGACTGCGCGAGCACCTCTTTGGCGGCCGTGCCGCCCTGGCCGGCAAGCTTCATGGCGCGAAACTTGATCGCAGTCGGCAGGCCGAACATATGCGCCAGGAGGACGTCGATATAGGCGGGAGTATAGGGCCCGGCCACAGTTTGGGTGTCAGTCATCCCTGCCGCGGCATCATTCTGGGTGATGGCCGCCGAGATATCGGACATCGCCTTGCGGGCGAGGAAGGCGGCGCCGGCGATCTGGTCGAGGCCAAGCTCCCTGCTGGCGGTGGAATAATCCGCGCCGAGCGGGTCCTCCAAAAAGGTCTTCCATTCGTCCGTCGTCAGCTGGAACGGGCCGGTCCCGTCGCCCGGTGGAGTTTTGGAAGCGATATTGCCGAACTTGTTCTTGGTATCGGTGAGATTGCCGGTCTCGATCAGCGCCCAGGCGATCAGATAGTCCGCGGTGACGAAAAACGGCGTCTTGGGATCCAGACCGTTGATCCAGAACTCCGCGTCGACACAGCCCTTGATGAAGGACCAGATGCCGAACTCGATGCGCGGCGGAGCTGCTACCTCGACCAGCCGGACCTGATCACCGTCGCCGATCTTGCGAGCCCAGCCGATAGCTGGATCCGTCAGCTTGTCATAGACGGTAAGCTGGACCCAGTTATCCTGCTCAGCGGTGACGAACCCTATCTCGCTGACGTTTACCAAGGGTCCGTCCTCAGCCGCCAGATCAGGTTTTGTTTTCAAAGTAGTCGGTTGCTGAAATTGATAATACATTCTAGCCACCTTCTATTATTTTGCTATGAGCTGAATATTCCGGACGCCGCCACAAAGTCAGGTGTTATTTGGTTCTTGAACATTCCATTTGGGCCGGAATCGATCCCTTTTTCGTCTTTAAATTTCTGCACCAATTCCCTGAGGTCATCGAGCGTCGCCGTATCTTTGACGGCGTCTCCATATTTCGATTTCAGGAAGCCCTTGAGCGAGACGAGAAAACCTTCCTTAAACAAGGCTCGCTCAAGATAATTCCGGGCGCCCTGCTCGCAAGTCTGATTGTCTCGCAGTTTGCCAATGTCGGAGAGATCGAGCTTCACTGAGGCTTGGCGCCACTCCTTTGACTTGTACTGCCGCGCCACGGTCACCTCGAAAAGCTTCAGGCCGGCCTCGGTCTGGTCACCGTATTTGCCATCCGCCTGCGATCCCGCGAAGCACAAGGCGTTTTGGATGGCTTGGGCCGTGGGCAAATCGATCGGGATGCCACTGGTATTGACAGACTCCCACGATTTGACGGGAGTTCTGTTGCGACCCCGCCCTACGTCGACAGTCGCATCCCCGCCCAGCGGCCCCGTCTGCTCCCTGAAAACGATCGGTGATTTTCCGACGTCGCCCTCTGTCCATTGGGCGGTCGTCAGCACCGCATTGGCTTCCATTTCGATGGCAAACGGCATGCAGACGCGCAGATAGGTGCGCAGCGCATGAAGGGCCTGCGGCTTGTTCCAGATGGTCGTGCTGTAGATCTGTTGCTTGATCTGTTGCTGACGGCGGAAAACGATCGACTTCACGGTTGTCGCGTCAAGCGCCTCCAGAAGGGTTTTGTTTGTGTTGCGGAAAGTGTTCTCGACCAGGCCGAAAGCAGCCGCGACGATCTTTATCGATGCGGCCGAAGAAGACGTGGCGTCGAGCACGGAGGCGGTGAAATTGCCGGTATCCGAAATCTGCGCGAGGATCGAATCGCCGGTCTTGGCTTTGTAGTAAAGGCCGTCGAGAAAGGTGTCGCATCGCTGATCGATGTCATAAAGCCCCATGTCGACGAAGTTTTTCCAGTCGGCCGTCGTGCTGATGATGCAATGGCCTCCTGCCGCCAGGCCCGCCTGAGTACAGATGTTGCTTGTATAGGCGTCGAGGAGGGCGGTGTTGGCCACGGTCTGCCTTGAATAGAGATCCGGACCGACCGCGCCGGCATAGTGGCGAAAACCATCTTCGGGCATGCAGCCGAGGACTGCGAGGCAAAACATTACCGCGCAGATGGAGCGATACCGGTGGGCCGTATGGCTGGAAATTGCACACATGGCCTGGCACCACCGCCAGGCCGATCCATGAAATGAAACAAACATGAGTGCCCCCACTCGCAGAGCATTCATGCTGGAGAAATGATTTTGGTTTGCTAGCTCGCTTTAACGGCGATCAAAACTTATCCCCGTTATCAACAGAAAAATGGTCGTGGGTGAAATATTTCACATACAAGAATGAAATTTGCACAGGCAGCGTATTGACAGCAATTTTTTTGGGGAATTCCGGAAAAGCCAAAAAAGATTGTTGTCTTCTGTAGAAAAATATCGGGCATCGACAATACGATCGCTGGCATTGTTTCACGTTGAACGTTCATCCTGCCGGCATCGTCTCTTTCTGCTTTGGCCAGATTTTGTCCGTCGCCGCCGTCAGCGCCGGGCACGATGAGCGCAGGCGAGGATGATCAGCGACCTCGCGGAGCGGCGGGCGGGAAACATCGGAAAATCAGCGGAATTGGGAGGCAGCAATCTGTCCCTCCCGGAAAGCATATATGGCGCACCCCGGGCTTGCGGCAAGACCCCGGCCATGACGTATCTACGCTGCCCTTGGCCTGAATCTTAGGAAAGGGAGTTTTGCATGCGGATTTTATTGTCGACCTACGGCTCGCGCGGCGACGTCGAGCCGGTGGTGGCGCTCGGGGCGCGGCTGCAGGCGCTTGGCGCCGAGGTGCGGGTGAGTATCCCCGGCGACGAGGAATTTGCCGCGCTCTGCGCCCGCGCCGGCGTGCCGCTGGTGCCGGCCTTCTCGCCGGTGCGCGAATGGGTGAAGGAGATGACGCGCCGCAGGGCATCGGCGTCGCCCGAGAGCGTGGCCGCGCTCATCTCCCGCCAGGCCGCCGAGATCCTCGCCAGACAATACGAAGCGCTGGCCGCAGCCGCCGAAGGCTGCGATGCCGTGGTGGCGTGTGGCCTTTTTCCTTCCTGCGCCGCCGCGCGGCTGGTCGCCGAGCAGAAGGGCATGCGCTACATCCTCGGCACCTTCTGTCCCATCTGGCTGCCGTCGGCACATCACCGGCCGCACGAATATCCGGGACATCCGCTTCCAGCCGGGGTGAGCGATAATCGGCTGCTGTGGGAGACGGATATCGCGACAAAGAATGCGCTGTTCGGCGAGGCGATCAACCGCCACCGCGCGTCGCTCGGATTGCCCGCGGTGGAGAATGTCCGCGACTATGTCTTCGGCGATCCTGTCTTGCTCGCATGCGACCCGACACTCGGGTCGTGGCCGCCCTCGGACATGACAGACGCCTTGCAGACCGGTGCCTGGATCCTGGCCGACGAGCGGCCGCTTGCCGAGGGGCTGGAAGCGTTCCTCGATGCACGCGCGCCGCCGGTCTATGTCGGCTTCGGCTCGATTGCGGTCGCCAGCGAGGCCGGCCGGGCCGCCATCGAGGCGATCCGCGCCAAGCGCCGGCGCTCGGTCATCGCGCATGGCTGGGCCGAGCTTGAACTGATCGACGACCACGACGACTGCTTCGCTGTCGGCGATGTCAACCAGCAGGCGCTGTTTGGCCGCGTGGCGGCGGTCATCCATCACGGCGGCGCCGGCACGACCGTTGCCGCCGCGCGGGCAGGGGCGCCGCAGGTGGTGGTGCCCCAGATCGGCGACCAGCCCTACTGGGCCCGTCGCGTCGCTGAGCTCGGCATAGGTGCCGCGCATGACGGCCCTGTGCCGACTGCGGAGTCATTGTCGGAGGGGCTGGAGACGGCGCTCGCGCCCGAAACCCGCGTCCGAGCGAACGCGGTCGCCCGCCTGATCCGCGCCGACGGCGCCGAGGTGGCTGCTAAGCTGCTGGTCGAGGTCCTGGCCCAGCCCGGCCGGTGACGTCACTGCGTCAGTTCCGCCAGCGCCCTTTGCAGCGGCGCCGGCGAGACCTGGATCGGGCCTGAGAAGGGCGAGTCCATATCGATGATCAGGTAGATCGCCGCCGCCACCAGTGCCCCGGAAATCAGGCACGTAAAGACAATGGTGGCATTGCGCGGCGCCCGAAAGCCGAAGCTGGCGAAGATCAGCGTCAGCCAGGCCACGAGCAGGGCGATCAGCGGCGCGGGGATGGCGCCCTCGGACTGCTCGGCCAGTATCCAGCGTTGCTCGATCACCTTCTGCAGCTGCTGTGTCGCGGCCTGCTGCGCGGCGATCTGTTTGGCATCGGTAGGCGCCAACCCCGCCAGGATGTCGCCGACCTGATTGAGCAGCAGTTCCGACAGCCTGCTCGGGACGACGGTCGTGTTGCTGTCGGCGGTCGAGGTGTCGACGACGCGCTGCACGTAGGCGGTGAGCGACTGCCGGGCGCTGTCCGTCTCTGGTCCGTAATGTCGCAGCGTTCGGTCGAGCAGAATGAGATCGGTGGCGAAGGTGTGTACGTTGCCATTGATGGACTCGAACGTGTTCTTGGCCGAGTTGATCATCAGGCCGAGCACCAGCGAGGACATCACCACGAAAAGGTTCGCAGCAAGCCGCACTACCGCGCTGGTGTCGTCCCCAAGGTGGTGGCTGGGGAAGCGCTCGTGCACCATCAGGCTGACCAGCGAGGCCCCGGCCAGGCAAGCAAAGATCGCAGCCCCTACAAGCACTTCGCCCATGGCTGATATTGCGCACGGGAAGGGGCGCTTGCCAATCGGGTGCGCGGCGATTGAATCAAATTGGGAACATAAAGGAGCATGCTGTTGTTGGAAAAGGGCACTTGTGACCTGTGCTCCGCGCGAAGCGGAGCGGCAGGCGAAAACTGCTTCCAATAGCGGCCGAAGACGCTATCTATGGCGCGGGGCGGCTCCATCCTCACAATCATTCACGAGGCTATCTATGACAATACGCGCTGTCGTCTGGGGCGAGAACATCCATGAGCGGACCAACGAGGTGGTGGCCGGCATCTATCCGGAAGGGATGCACACGACCATCGCCAACGCGCTCAACGCCGACGAGGCGATCTCCGCCTCGACGGCGACGCTGGAGCAGCCGGAGCACGGCCTGCCGGAGGCGCGCCTCGCCGAGACCGACGTGCTCGTCTGGTGGGGCCATAAGGACCACGGCGCGGTGGCCGACGAGGTGGTCGAGCGCGTCGCCCGCCGGGTGTGGGAAGGCATGGGGCTGATCGTGCTCCATTCCGGCCATTTCTCGAAGATTTTCAAGCGGCTGATGGGCACGCCCTGCACGCTGAAATGGCGCGAGGCCGGCGAGCGCGAGCGGCTCTGGGTCACGAGCCCCAGCCACCCGATCGCCGAAGGCATCGGCGAATATTTCGAGCTTGAGAACGAGGAGATGTATGGCGAGCAGTTCGCCGTGCCGGAGCCGCTGGAGACGGTGTTCATCTCCTGGTTCCAGGGCGGCGAGGTGTTCCGCTCGGGGCTGACCTACCGGCGCGGCGCCGGCAATGTCTTCTACTTCCGCCCCGGACACGAAACCTACCCGACCTATCATGACGCCACGGTGCACAAGGTGCTGCGCAACGCGGTGAAGTGGGCGAATAACCCGCAAGGGGCAAAGCCTGCCATCCTCAACGCGCCGAACGTGCCGGTCGAGAAGGCGCTGGAGCCGATCGTAGAGCGCGGCGGCAAGCTGCACGCGGCCGCCGAGGGCGGCTTCCGCTAAACATTCGGGAATTGCGCGAAGACAACGCTTAGGCCACATTGGGCATGTAATTGAATCGAACCAATCCGCTCGGAGGAGCAAGAATGCGACTTTTGATACTCGGTACCGGCTGGATGGCGCAGGAGCACGCCCGCCGCTTCAGCGCCATCGAGGGCGTCGACATCGTCGGCGCCGTCGATGTCGATCCGGCGCGCGTCGGCGAGTATGCCGACGCCTATAATATTCCGAAGCGTTTCACCTCGCTGGAAGCGGCGCTCGACTGGGGCGATTTCGACGCGGTCGCCAATGTCACGCCCGACCGCATCCACCATCCCACCACCATGGCGCTGATTGCCGCCGGCAAGCCGGTGCTTTGCGAAAAGCCGCTGGCCGAGAATTTCGGCAAGGCGAGCGAGATGGCCGATGCGGCGGAAGCCGCCGGTGTCGTCAACATGGTGAACCTCACCTATCGCAATGTGGCGGCGCTGCAGAAGGCGCGCCAGATGGTGCAGCACGGCGAGATCGGCACGGTGCGCCACGTCGAGGCGTCCTATCTGCAGAGCTGGCTGGTGTCGAAATTCTGGGGCGACTGGCGCAGCGACCCGAAATGGCTGTGGCGGCTGTCGCGCGGCCACGGCTCGAACGGCGTGCTTGGCGACGTCGGCATCCACATCCTCGATTTCGCGAGCTATGGCGCTGCCCTCGACATCGACCATGTCTTCTGCCGGCTGCGCGCCTTTGACAAGGCGCCGGGAAACCGCATCGGCGACTATCAGCTCGACGCCAATGACAGCTTCGCCATGACGCTCGACTTCGCCAACGGCGCCTTCGGCGTGGTGCATGCCAGCCGCTGGGCGACCGGCCATCTCAACGAGCTTCGCCTGCGCATCTATGGCGACAAGGGCGGCATCGAGGTGGTGCACAATCTCGAAGGGTCGATGCTCAAGGCCTGCGTTGGCGCCGACGTCGAGAACGCCAAGTGGGAAACGCTCGACGCCGGCACGGTGCCGACCAATTACCAGCGCTTTGTCGATGCCGTCGGCAGCGGCGCGCAGACCGAGCCGAACTTCCGCCACGCGGCGGGCCTGCAGAAGGTGCTGGACCTGGCGGTGGTGTCGGACGAGAAGCGCGCCGAACTGAGGGCCAATGCGGACACGCAGTGAGGGTGGAGCGCTAATCTTGCCGCTTGCGGGGGAGATTGGCTGTCATCACGCGCAAATCTTTCAATCATTTCTTGAAGCCTTGACCTCACCTTTCGTGATTTGATGCGGCCACAAAGCTCGGAGGCTTCATTGACCGACTATATCGGGTTGCCGAAGGCCGAAGTGCACACATCCATCTCGAGGGCTGCTTCGAGGCCGACGACGTGATCAGGAATTGCGAGGAGGCAGGCATTCCGCTGCGCGCGCCGCGCGAAAGGCTCTTCGAGGCGCACGATCTGAAGAGCTTCCTCGAAATGCTCGACTGGCTGTGCGGTACGTTCCGCACGCGCGAGCAACTGGCCGTTACCGCCTATAAATTTGCGCGGCGCATGGCCGGGAGCGGCGTGCGCTACGCCGACGTTATCGTCAACCCGACCCACTGGCCGCACTGGCACCGGAACATCCCCGGCATGATCGACGCCTTCGACGCGGGTTTCGCCGCCGCCGAGCAGGATGGGTACCCGCCGGTCGGGCTCTGCGTCAGCCTGCTGCGCATCCAGTCGGCCGAGGACGCGACCGAGCTGGTGGAGTTGCTGGGCAGGATCAGGCACCCGCGCGTCGTTGCCCTTTCGATCGACGGAAACGAAGCGACCGCAGGCCGGACCGGCCCGCGCTTCGCCGAGGCGTTCCGGCGCGCCGCCGCGGCCGGATTGCGGCGGACCGTTCATGCCGGCGAGTCGAGTGGTCCCGAGGGAGTCCGCGACGCCATCGAACTGCTTGGCGCCGACCGCATCGATCACGGCGTGCGGGCGATCGAGGAGCCGGCTTTGGTCGAGCTGCTTGCACAGAGGCGGATTCCGCTTGGCGTCTGCCCGATCTCCAACATCGCGCTCGGCATCTATCCGTCGCTTGCCGAACATCCGATCGATGCGCTTCGCAAGGCCGGCGTCCCGGTCTCGATCAACACCGACGATCCGACGCTGCTCGACACGACGCTCGAAGCGTCTTACGCCGCCTGCGCGGAGACCTTCGCCTGGAACGGCGAAACAATCCGCCAGCTCGCCGCGACATCGGTGAATGCGAGCTATGCCGACACTGCGGTGAAGGCGCGGATCCTGGCGGATCTGGCGGTGTGGCGGGCCTGACAAGGGCTGCCGCGCAAACGGCGCGAAGCGTCCTTCCGCTGTGTTGCCAAACTGCATAAGCTGCTGATGCCGCTGTCCTGACGAGGATCGAGGAACTGGAAGGAGCCGCTTATGGTGACCCGTCGCGCCCAATGTTCCTGCGGTCAGCTGTCGGCCACTTGCGTGGGCGAGCCGGTGCGTATCTCGGTGTGCCATTGCCTCGACTGCAAGCGGCGTACCGGCAGCGCCTTCAGCTACAATGTCCGGTTTGCCGAAGGCGACGTTTCGATCGAGGGGCGGTCAGCGCAATTCACGCGCGTCGGCGACCAGGGTGGCCGCGTCATTTACAGCTTCTGTCCGGACTGCGGCAGCAATGTCCACTATCGCATCGACACGCAGCCCGGCCTGATTGCCATTCCGGTGGGCGCATTCGCCGATCCGTCGTTCCCGCCGCCCTTCCAGTCCTTCTATCATGACAGCCGGCGCTGCGAGTGGGTCGAGATAAACGCCGAGCCTTTGGCGAAATTCGGCTGACTTCCAGCTTGGGTTTCTCTTCCCCCACTTCGTGGGGCGAGGAACATCTCGTCACGGTTTGCGACAAATCCCCACCGCCGCCTTCACCAGCGCCGTATTCCCTTCGGCCACGCTGCCGTCCGGCAATTCCTTCCCGTCCTCCAGCCCGACACGGGTGGAGAATTTCCGCACCGCCGCCCGTTGGACGAAGGGCCATACGGTCGCATTCTCGCCATGCAGCAGGATGGAACGTCGTATGCCTTCGCGCTGCAGCACCTTTTCGACGCCGTTGGCGATGGCAAAAGCCTCGTCCAGCGTCTGCTCGGAAATCTCGATCAGCACGCGCAGCACCCGCCCGCCATGGTCGAGGCCGGCGAGCCTGAGCGCGTCGCCGATCGATGCCAGCCCCGCCTCGATGCCGACGCCGCGGCCGCGCAGGGCCTCCATTACTTCGGGCGCCGCCGCCTCGCTGAGGTTGACCGAGGCGTAGTCGGGCAGTTCATGCCAGCCGGCGATGGCGGCAAGCGTGCGCCTGTCGTCCTTCTCGATCCAGGCACCGGTGGAGACGCCGATCAGCGTGCCCGGGCAGGCGCGGCGCAGCGCCGCCACCGTCCGGTCCATCGCCTCGGGCGCCAGGCTTTCCTGCCGGTCGGCGCCGCGCGCATGGACATGCAGTTCGGCAGCGCCCGCCGCGATCGAGGCCGCGCCGTCGCGCGCCATGGCATCCGGGTCGAGCGGAAGCGCCGGATGGAAATCGGCGGGACGCGCGCCGTTGATGCAAGCCTGGACGATCATGACGATGGCGATCCTGTTGCGGGGCCGAGTCTAGCGCAGAGTGGGCGAAGCGGAAACGGCGGATGGTGAGCTTGCAGACAGGGGCACCTTGTCGCCGTGATCTCGGCAAGCGCCGCGGCCTTCGCGCCTAGCCGTAGAGCGCGAATTTGCAGGGCTGTCTGCAACCTCAACGTACCCGCCGCGCCATAACAATCCCGATCACGGCGGCGCTCCCGATCAGCACCGAAAGCACCCCCGCTGGCAGCTCAGTCGGTGCAAACACGATGCGCCCGGTCCAATCGGCAAACACCACCAGCGCTGCTCCCACCAGCGCCGCGCCGAACAGTTGCGGCCCGGCGCGCCTCAAGTCGAGCAGGCCTGCCAGATGTGGGGCAAGCAGCCCGACAAAACTCATCGGGCCGACGACCAGCGCCGCGGCCGCCGTCGTGATCGCCGCGAGCACCAGCACCGCGAGCCGCGCCGTACGGAGCGGAATGCCGAGGCTTATGGCGACGCCGGCGCCGAGCGGCAGGATCTCCAGCCAGCGGCAGGCAAATGCCGAGAGCGCTAGCCCGACGAGACCGGCGCAGAGCACGACGACCGCGAAGTCGAGCTCCACCCAATAAGTCGAGCCGCTCAGCCAGGCCAGCACCTGGCCCGAGCGCGGGTCGCCGAGCGCAAGAAACAGCAGGCTCGAAGCGTCGAGCAGGGCGGTGATGGCGATGCCGGTCAAGAGCAGCCGCTCCGGCGTGAAGCCGCGGTCGAGGCCGAGCAGCAGGATCGCGCCGGTGACCGCCAACGCGCCGACCGTCGCGCCGAGAAGCTGAACCGCGGCGCTGGAGTCGGCGAAGAGAAGCAGCGCCGCGATCAGCCCCATGGCGACGCCGCCGCCGATGCCGAGGATTTCCGGGCTCGCCATCGGGTTGGCGAACAGGCGCTGGACGAGGCAGCCGGCGACGCCGAGTCCAAGCCCCGCGCCGCAGGCGGCGGTGACGCGCGGCAGGCGCCAGGAGAAGGCCTCCGGGTGGAGGCCGAAGCCGTCGGGCGCGCGGCCGAGGAGGAAGGCAAGAGCAAGCACAAGAGCGAGCGCGACGGCCAGGCCGGCAAGCACGACCATTGGCCGCCTTGCGCTGCCGCCGCCGAGACGGGTGGCGATGCCTGCGCCTGTCTCCAGCATCAGGCGCGGCACGCGGCGCAGCAAAAGGATCAGCATCGGCGCGCCGATCAGCGCGGTGACCGCGCCGGTCGGCAGGTTCGCGGCCTGGCCGGGCGGCAGAAGCTGGACGAGCTGGTCGACGAGGAGCACGAGGCCGGTACCGGCGAGCGGCGCGGCGACGAGCCGCTCGCCGAGTTTTTCGGCGCCGAGCACGCGCGCCAGATGCGGCGCGGCGAGGCCGACAAAGCCGATGATGCCGACGGCGGCCGCCACGCTTGCCGAGAGCAGCACGGCTGTGGCCAGAAGCAGCGGCTTCAAGAGCCTGGTCAGGCCGAGGCTTTTTGCCTGCTGGTCGCCGAAGCCGAGGATCAGCAGCGGCCGCGCCAGGGCGGCGGTGACGGTCGCGCCGACGGCGACGCGCAGCGCCAGTTGCTCGACGCCGGTCCAGCCGTCCTCGACCAGCGAGCCGGCGCCCCAGATGAACATCGAGGCGAGATATTGCTGGTTGAGCAGCATCAGGAGGCTCGAGATCGAGCCCAGCGCGAAGCTGACGACGAAGCCGGCGAGGATCAACGTCGTGGGGTCGGCGCGCCAGCGCCAGCCGACCGCCGCGATCAGTCCCCAGGCGGCGAAGGCGCCGGCGATCGCCAGCAGCTCCGGATGCGCGGCATGCAAGGCCGGCGAAGCGAGCAGGCCGATGGTCAGTGCCAGATGCGCGCCGGCATTGACGCCGAGCGTCTCGGGCGCGGCGAGCGGATTCTGGAGCACCTGCTGCATCAGGACGCCGGCGAGGCCAAGTGCCGCGCCCGCCAGCAGCGAGACGGTCAGCCGCGGCCAATAGGCATAGTCGAGCAGCAGCGCGCGCACCGCTTCGCTGCCTTGGATGGCGGCGATGTTGTGGGCGATCAGTCCGGCGACGAGCAACAGATAGACGCCGCCCGCGAAAAAGGCCCCGAGACGGCGGCGGTCATGAAGCATGGCCGCGCTCAAAAAGGCGAGCGTGCTCGCGCAAGAGATCGGCGAAACGACCGGCGGACGGCAAGCCGCCGAACCCCCACACGCTGGGCAGGATTTCATAGTTGCCGGGTGCGAAGGCCGGCAGCTGGCCGAGCAGGCCGTCGCGCGCCGCAAGCTTGGCCCGCACTGCGGGCGGCACCGGCTCGATCACCAGCACGGCTGCGTCGCGGGCGGCGAAGAGCTGGTCGACGCCTGCATTCGCAAAACCCCAGAAATTGCCTGCGCCCGTCCAGGCGTTCTTCAGCCCGGCGCGCTTCAGCACGTCGTCGAACAGGCTGCCGCGGCAGAACACCCAGGCGTGGCGGTCGTCCTGGAAGTAGAGCACCAGCACGGGTCTGGTTGCCGCCATGCCGACGGCACCTTTGAGCTTGGCGATGCGCGCGTCGATAGCGGCGATGAGATCGTCCGCCGCCTGCTCGCGACCGGTAAGCGCTCCGAGCCGCCTCGTGTTCTCTTCGGCATGCCGGTAGGGCTCGAGGTCTTCGGTGAAGGTGGCGAGGCTGATGACCGGCGCTATCCTGCCAAGCACCGGCTCGATCGCCGTGAACTGCGGCGTCGACAGGATCACGTCCGGCTTCAGCGCCGCCAGATATTCCAGGCTTGGCGTGGCTCTGAGGCCAAGTTCGGCGACACCGGAGGGCAGGGCGGGCGAGCCGACCCAGTCGCGATAGCCGGCGCTTTCGGCAAGCCCGAGCGGCGTGATGCCCAGCGCCAGCAGTGTCTCCGCCGTGCCCCAATCGATGGTCGCAACCCGCTCGGCATGCGCCGGCACGGATTCATCGGCCGCCGCCGGCTGCACCGGCAGCAGCGCAAGCAGGAATGCCAAAAGCGTTTCGATCACGGGCTGCGACCGGCTGCCGTCACCATTTGTAGCCCATGGTCAGGCTGACCTCGCGGCTCTCGCCATAGAAGCAGGTGATGTTGCATGAGGCGACATAGGCCTTGTCGAACAGGTTGGAAACATTGAGCGCGGCCTTGAAGTTGTCCTTCTCGTAGCGGATCGCGGCATCGACCAGCACGACATCGGGCACCTTCTGCGTATTGGCGCTGTCGGCGAAGGAGGAGCCGACATAGTGCACGCCGCCGCCGAGGGTGACGCCCTCGAGCCTGTCGGAGGGCACGGCATAGTCGAGCCACAGCGAGCCGAACTGTTCCGGCGTTCCGGTCGTCACCTTGCCGATCTCGGCCGGGTTGCCGTCCTTGATCTTGAGGTCGTACCAGGTATAGGCGCCGGTCAGCTTCAGGTCGGGCGTCAGCTGGCCGACGGCCTCGAGCTCGACGCCGCGCGAATTGACCTTGCCGATCTGCCGGTTGAACAGCAAGCCGTCGCTGGTCACGACGTTTTCGCGCGTCAGGTCGAACAGCGATGCGGTCAGCATCACATCCGACAGCCATGTCGGCTGGTATTTGACGCCGGCCTCGTATTGCACGGCCGTTTCGGGCTTGAAGGCATCGCCGGTGGCCGTATCCGTGCCGGTCAGCGGCAGGAACGAGCGCGAGACGCTGACATAGGGCGAGATGCCGTTGTCGAAATTGTAGATCGCGCCGGCGCGCCCGCTGAAGGCATCGCTGGCATAGCTGGTGCGCACGCCGGTCGGCCGGTCGGTGACCTTGGTCTGGACATCGTCGTAGCGGCCGCTGAACACCAGGTTCCAACGGTCGATCTGCATCAGGTCCTGGGCGTAGAGGCCGGTCTGGTTCTGCAGCGTATTGGATTGGTCGTAGCGCGAGGTGACGGGCGGGGCGCCGTTGTAGACCGGATCGAGCACGTCGAGCGGCGGCGCGTCCTGGAAGCCGGACTCGTCATGCAGGTCGAAGCGTTTGTAGTCGAGACCGAGGAGCAGCGTGTGATCAACCGGGCCGGTCGAGGTCTTCCACTCCACCTGGTTGTCGACGGTGAAAAGACCAAGGTCGGGCTTCGACAGGAAGTTGGCGCGGTCGAGCAGGGCGGTGGCCGTGGTCGGCGGGCTCACCCAGCCTTCGCCATAGACATTGCGGAAATCGACGTCGAGATGGCCGTAGCGCAGGTTTTGGCGCACCGTGACGTCATTGTCGAAGCGGTGCTCGAATTCATAGCCGATCATCTGCTGCGAGCGCTCGAACTTGTCGACGCTGGGTTCGCTGGTGAACAGGTCGCGCGGGATCTTGCCGAACGGCGCATCGACCACGGTGCCGACATAGGGCAGGAAATTCTGGCCGCGCGTCTTCAGCTTCGAGACATTGGCGTAGACGGTGAGGCTGGTGTCCTCGTCCGGCTTCCAGGTCAGTTCCGGCATGATGGCGAACTGGTCGTTGTCGGTGTAGTCGACCTGCGTGCCGCCATAATTGCCAGTGGCGATGAAGCGGTAGGCGAGCGTGCCGTCCTTGTTGACGCCTTCGACGTCAAGTCCGGTCCAGACATTGCC
Source organism: Mesorhizobium sp. M1D.F.Ca.ET.043.01.1.1 (assembly GCF_003952385.1). Taxonomy (NCBI): domain Bacteria; kingdom Pseudomonadati; phylum Pseudomonadota; class Alphaproteobacteria; order Hyphomicrobiales; family Phyllobacteriaceae; genus Mesorhizobium; species Mesorhizobium sp. M1D.F.Ca.ET.043.01.1.1. Next base: position 837,518 of record NZ_CP034444.1, on the reverse strand, counting down.
GACCTCGTTGACACCGATCGCGGTTTCGCCGCGGTTCTGGAAGGTCGGCCGCTTCGAGACGAGGTTGATCAGGCCGCCCGGGTTGGAGGCGCCGTAGAGCGCCGAGGAGGGCCCGCGCAGGACGTCGATGCGGTCGAGCAGATAGGGGTTCACCTTCCAGGTGGCGAAACTGTCGCTCGACTGCAGCTGCAGCCCGTCGAGGAAGTAGCTGCTGACCTGCGAGGAGAAGCCGCGGATCAGGAACCAGTCGTTGCGGGTGTCGTTGCCGAAGGTTTCGGAGCGGATGCCCGGCGCGTAACGCGTGGCTTCCACCACGGACCGCGCCGCCTGGTCCTCGATCTGCCGGCTGCCGACGACGCTCACCGCTTGCGGCGTCTTTTCCAGCGGCTGGTCGGATTTGCCGGCGCTGGCGTCTTTCCTGGCCTTGTAGCCGTCGAAGTCGGAAGTGCTGTCGCCGGCCTCGCCCTCGACCTGGATCGGGGCCAGCACGTCCTGTTTGTCCTGCGCCAGCGCATGCGGTGCATGCAGGAAAGTCATTGCCAGCAAAGGCCCCGCCAGAACGCGCCGCTTCGTCATCACCCTGATCCCCATCTCCAAGCTGCGGGCAGCGCTATTCAAGATGAGTAAAAGAGTCAACTTTTAATTTGTCAGGCAAGACGGAGGCTTGCGATCAAGGGCGGAGATCAGCAGATCGTAAGGCTGGCGCTACCCCAGATGCTCCGCCCGCAGCCTCTCCTTCATCCGCTTGATTGCCGGATCGCCGCCGGCTGCGAGCCTATCGGCAATCCGGGCGAGGTCATCGTCGGCCTTGCGATATCTGCTGCCCCAGGCGCCGAGTGTCGCCAGCACCGGCAACAGGTCGATGCCGGCCTCGGTCAGCCGGTAGATCGCCTTCAGCCCATGGCTCGGGTCGTCGCTGCGGGTGAGGATGCCTTCGTCCTGCAGCGTCTGCAGCCGCTCGGCGAGCGTGCGTGACGAGATGCCCTCGTCTGATTGCAGGAATTCGCGAAAATGCTTTTTCCCGGCGAAGGCCAGGTCGCGGATGATGAGCAGCGTCCAGCGGTCGCCGATGACTTCGAGCGAGAGGCTGATCGGACAGCCGGATCGTTCCCTGGTCGACATGGCCATGGTTCCATTTTTAAATCACTTTACAATTGACATCACTCGTCTCGCAGGTCAATACTTCCAAAAGTAAACCGTTTACCGGAAGGAGGACCGCGCGATGAAAAAGCTCATCCTGCAGATGCAGATGTCGGTCGACGGCTTCGTCGGCGCGGATGAAGATCGTCGCTGGCAGCTTTGGGAATGGGGCGATGAGAGCGACTGGGACGACGAGCTCAAGGAGGACTTCAACGCCGTGGTCGAAACCGTCGACACCATCCTCTTGAGCCGCAAGATGGCCGAGGAGGGGTATCTCAACCACTGGAGCAATGCGGCGCGGAAATATCAGAAGGACCGTTTCTATGCCTTCGCCCAGCGCATCGTCGAAGCCGAGAAGGTGGTGCCGAGCGACAGGCTGAAGGTCTCGCGGTGGGAGCGCACGCGAATCGTCAGCGGTGACTTGCCGCGCGAGGTCAACGCGCTGAAGGCGGGCGAGGGCGGCAATATCGCCGTCTTCGGCGGCGTCGGCTTCGCCTCGGCGCTGATTGCAGCCGGCCTGGTCGAGGAGTTCCAGCTCTTCATCAACCCGGCGGTGCTGGGTGGCGGCCGCCGCATCTTTGACCAGGGCGGCTTCGCCGGGCTGAAGATCATCGGCTCGAAAGCCTATGCCTGCGGCATGGTGGTGAGCCGCTACGCGCCGGCCGCGCGAGGGACCTGAATCAGTCCGGCAGCGCGCCGTCTCAACCGCTTGTTCGCTTGCGATTTTCCTGGAGGAAAGGGGTACTGTCCGCGGCCGGCGTTACCGGCCCTGAAGAGACCCCAACGCGTCGATTTCCCATCCCGCCTCGTCGTTGGCCGCGGCCGCGAGCCGCAGCGCTTCATGCGACGTCAGGCCGATGAGCACGCGGCCGCCGAATTCGGCGGGCTCCTCAATGGCCGTATCAAACACCGTCCAGCGGTCGGTCGGGTCCTGTAAAGCGACGAATCTCATCCGAGACTCAATCCATGAAGAGCCTCTAATATAGAAGGCGTTTCATGCCGATCCTGTGATCTGGCCCACATATCTCCGATTACGTCGATTCGGTGCCGAACGACAAATCCGCACCGTGCGCTCGGGCAGCACCGAAGGCCTCGCCGCCGTCACTGCCCCGCCTGGTCGGCGTCGGTCAGCGTGCTGAGGAAAGCGACGATGTCGTCGATCTCGGCATCGGTGAGCGCCGGCTTGTCGCCTGGCTTCCTGTCGTTGAAGGGCGGGTCGGTATTGAGGTTTCCCCAGTAAGCCTTTGGCAGGTCGTCGAATTTGTTCACCGTGCCGTCGGCGTTCTTTGGATACCAGCGGCCGGGATCGGTGTCGCGGCTGGCGTAGAAGGCCACCGCCTCGCGCAGCGTGTGGAAGCGGCCATTGTGGAAGAAGCTTTTGCGCTGCGCGACGTTGCGCAGCGTCGGCGTCTTGAACAGGCCGCAATATTCGGAACGGCCTTTGAAGTCGGTGCGTAGCGGACCGCATAGGCCGAGGTCGAAATAGGCGGGATCGGCATTGGCCGGGATCGCCGGGTTGCGCGGCACGGCGATGGCGATCAGGCCGTAATCGGTGAATTGCGGCGGCTCGCCGTCGTTGGCGGGCTCGCTCAGATGGCAGCTTGCGCAATTGCCCTTGGCCTCGTCCTCGAACAGCGCGCGGCCGCGAAGCTCCTGTGCGGTCAAGCTCGCCTTGCCGGCGAGAAAGGCGTCGTAGCGGCTGGAATAGGGATAGAAATCGACGCTGCTCTGCTCGAAGGTGCCGAGCGCCTCGACCGCGGCGTCGAAGGCATCTTGCGGATGGTCGAACACATCGGCGCCGAACGCCGCCTTGAAGGCGTCGGCGTAGGGGACCTTGCGCAGCGCCGCGACCACGGCCCCTTCGTCCTTGTTCGCCATCTCGAAGGGCGAGAGCAACGGTATCCTCGCCTGGTCTTTGCCGTGGTCGGCGCGGCCGTCCCGGGTCAGCCCGCCGGTCGGGCCGTTGTCGACGCTCTCGTCGCCTTCGTCCTCGGAATCATAGAAATGCTCGGCGAAGGCGGGCGCCGCCTGCAGGTAGCGCAGCGACGGCACGGCGCGCAGGCCGGGCTGATCGAGCTTCGGGCCGCCCCGTTCGACTGGCGCGGCCGAGGCCGGGCCGAAGGCATGGTTGGGATCGTGGCAGGACGAGCAGGCCTGCTTGCCCGAGGCCGACAGCGAGGGATCGAAAAACATCTGCCGCCCGAGCGCCGTGAGCGCCTCGGCGCGCGCGAAAGCTTCGGCGCGCGATAGCGGGCCTGGATGGACGCCCCCAGGTCCCGCCGTATTCGCTGGCGCGGCGAAGCCGAATATCGATGCCGCTATGACGGCGATCGCCCGGCCTTTCCATCGTCCCATCGTCATCGGTGCCATCCTGAGTTCTGCCGGGAAGTAAGGTCGCAGTGCAAAGGAATGATGACCGGTCTTCGTGCTCACGAAACCGTGTATCGCAAGGGCTGGAAATGTCACAAAGGTGATAAGGCATCGAAGTAGCTGGGTCCATGCCAGTCCCTTGTTCCGACACATGCGTTGCTCCTCCAGCCATTCCTCAGCCACGAGGCATTGTCCCAATGATCCGGTCTTCTCTCTCCCTTTGCCTCGCCTCGACGGCGCTGGCATCGCTCACTGCTGCTGTCCATGCCGCTCCCCCCGGCTACGACAAGATCGACACCGTCGTCGTCATCTTCGCCGAGAACCGCAGCTTCGATAATCTCTATGGCGGCTTTCCCGGCGCCAATGGCCTGGCGAACGTCTCGGCCGAGCAGGCGCGCCAGCTCGACCGCGACGGCAAGCCGCTGGCCGAGCTGCCGCCCGCCTGGGGCGGCCTGACCGGCAAGGGCGTCACCCCCGCGGTGACGGAGGCTCAGACCGCGCATCTCGCCAATGCCAGCTTCGCCATCGACGATCCCAAGGGTTTCAACGAGAACATGGGCGTCATCACCCGCGACCTCTGGCACCGCTTCTACCAGGAGCAGATGCAGATCGACGGTGGCCGGAACGACAAGTTCGTCGCCTGGGCCGATTCCGGCTCACTCGTCATGGGCCACTATGACGGCTCTGGCCTGCCGATGTGGGCGGTGGGCAAGAAATACGTGCTTGCCGACAATTTCTTCCAGGGCGCCTTCGGCGGCTCCTTCCTCAACCACTTCATGCTCGCCTGCGCCTGCGTGCCGGTCTATCCCCATGCCGACACCAGCCCGGTCAAGGCCCAGATCGCCGTCGTCGAGCCCGACGGCGTGACGTTGAAACTGGCCGACAACTCGCCAGCCTCCGCGCTCGGCGGCGTGCCGAAATTCGTCAACGACGGTGCGATCACGCCGGACTTCCACGCCGTCAACACCATGCAGCCGCCGTACCAGCCGAGCGCCAACAAGCCGGCCGAGGGCGGCGACAAGGCGCTCGCCGATCCGGCGGCACCCACCACGCTGCCGCCGCAGAGCGAGATCACTATCGGAGATCTCCTGTCGCTGAAGGGTGTTTCCTGGGCCTGGTATTCCGGCGCCTGGCAGGCGGCGCTCGACGGCAGGAACGCCACCCCGGTGCCGAACTTCCAGTTCCACCACCAGCCGTTCAACTATTTCGCCGCCTATGCGCCCGGCACCGCCGCGCGCGCAGAGCATCTCAAGGACGGCGGCCTCGGTGGCACCGAGTTCATCAAGGCGATCGACGACGGCAAGCTGCCGGCCGTCACCTTCTACAAGCCGCAGGGCAACCTCAACGAGCATGGCGGCTATACCGACGTCGCCAGCGGCGACCAGCATCTCGCTGACCTCGTCGCGCATCTGGAGAAGAGCCCGCAATGGCAGCACATGCTGGTCGTCGTCACCTATGACGAGAATGGCGGCTTCTGGGACCATGTCGCGCCGCCCAGGGCCGACCGCTGGGGCCCGGGCAACCGCGTCCCGGCCTTCATCGTCTCGCCCTATGCCAGGATGGGCACGGTCGACCATACGCAATACGACACGACCTCGATCCTGCGCTTCATCACCGCCCGCTACGACCTGCCGGTGCTGCAAGGCATCGTCGCCCGCGACAAGGCGCTGGCCGCCAACGGCGAGCCGCCGATGGGGGATCTGACGGCGGCGCTCGATTTGGCGAAGTAGCGCATCTGAAGTCGAGTTTCCTCGCCCCCACGAAGTGGAGGAGAGGTGGCTCGGCGAAGCCGAGACGGAGAGGGGGAGCGCCCTATGAAGGCCCCCGCTCCGGCCGCTTCGCGGCTACCTCTCCCCTCGCTTTCGCGGGGCGAGGAACAGTCTTCCACGATTGCGCCGACGAATTCCCGTCCGCTATCTATGGCCATCAGATCGGACGAGGACATTCGATGAGCGAACTCAAAATCAGAACCCGCGCCACCGGCGCTTCCGCCGTTCTTCCACCAGGCGGCCTGCCGGTGGTGACGACGCCGACGGGCGGCACGGTCGATGTCGTGACTTCCGTCAGCGCGCCAGGCTTCAATCCGCTCGACCTGCTCTATGCCTCCTTGGCCGCCTGCATGGTGCTCAGCGCCCGCATCGCCGCGACCCGCCTCGGCGTCGCCGATCGGCTTGGCGAGGTGAAGGCGGATGTCAGCGGCGAGAAGGCGAAGGACGATCCCTCGCGAGTCGAGACGTTCACCATCAGGCTCACGATCGCCGGCGATCTCGGCGCGGCCGTCAAACAGCACATCGTCGAGGATGCCGAGGCGATCTGCACCGTCTCCAACACGCTGCGCAGCGCGCCGGTACTTCACGCGACGCTTGGGTAAGGGCGATGGCGCATCTCTCCCCGATCGACTACGCGACCGCTTCCGCCGAAATCCGCGCCGAGCATGACCGGGAGCTCGCGCTGCGCGGCCGCATGACCAATATGAAGCGCATCCTGCTGCGCTCGCCGGCGGCGCACCGCATCTATGCCGAATGGTTCACGCTGCGCGATCTGCTCAGGCCCACGCTCGACGTCCGCGCCATCTGGCTGCTCTCGATGGCGATCGCCGAGACGATGCAGGCCGAAATTCCCGTAACCTTCTTCCGCCGCGCGCTGATCGATTCCGGCCTCGATCCCGAGGTGATCGAGCCCACCGCCGACGAGGCGCTGCTGATAAAGTTCGGCAAGGCGGTCGCCGCCGATGCCAATGCCGTTCCGGATGAGATCTGGGCCGCGCTCAAGGCGCGCTACGACGACACGCTGCTGGTCAACCTCGTCGCCTTCGCCGGCATCATGGTGGCGACCTGCGTGTTCACCAATGCGGTGAAGGTGGATCTCGATCCGGAGCTGGAGAGGTATCGCCACAAGGACAGGGCCTAGGCTGCGATCCTTCGCGCCCGTCTGTCCTGCCGTCGTCTCCAGTGATCTCACACCCGCCTTGTCATGAAACGGGTGGTTCGCTCGCGCCGCTCGCCCCATCTATGGGACAAGCAAGCGATGGAGCAACCAATGACCATCCATTCTCTCAACACGAAGCGCGCCAGCCGGTCCGCCGAAGCGCGCGTCGAAGCGCAGGACTGGCCCGCGCTGGTGTCGGAGCTCAACACCCAAGGCTGCGCCGTCATGCCGGGGCTGCTGTCGGCCGAGGAATGCGCCGAGATAGCCGCGCTCTACACGCACGAAGAACATTTCCGTAGCCATGTGATCATGGCACGTCACGGTTTCGGCAAGGGCGAATACCGCTATTTCCGCTATCCGCTCCCCGATCTGATCGAAGGCCTGCGCACCGCCCTCTATCCGCGGATTGCCGGTGTAGCCAACGACTGGAACGAGAAGATGGGCGCAGCGTTGCGCTATCCCGCCGACCACGCCGCCTTCCTCAAGCGCTGCCATGACGAGGGGCAGACGAAGCCGACGCCGCTGCTGCTCCAATACGGCCCCGGCGATTTCAACTGCCTGCACCAGGATCTTTACGGTGCGCTCGCCTTTCCGCTGCAAGTGGCGATCCTGCTGTCGGAGCCGGGCGAGGATTTCACCGGCGGCGAATTCGTGCTGACCGAACAGCGCCCGCGCATGCAGAGCCGCGCCGAGGTGGTGCCGCTGAGAAGAGGCGACGCGGTGATCTTCGCCGTCCACAATCGGCCGGTGGAGGGCTCGCGGGGCTACTACCGCGTAAACCTGCGCCATGGGGTCAGCAGGTTGCGCTCGGGCCAGCGTCACACGGTGGGGATCATCTTCCACGACGCGAAGTAAGGTTAGGGGAGTAAGGGAGTAGGGGAGTAGGGGAGCAGGGAAGGGATGTGATCGCCGAAGCGGCGGATAAGGGGTTCCCTTATCCCGCGCATTCGCTTATTTGCCCTACTCCCCTACTCCCCTACTCCCCTACTCCCCTACGAGCCCATGATCCGTCTCGAAAACATCGGCAAGCAGAACGGCCGACAGATCGTCTTCGTCGAAGCCTCGGCCGCCTTGCAGAAGGGCGAGAAGGTCGGGCTCGTCGGCCCGAACGGCGCCGGCAAGACGACATTGTTCCGCATGATCATCGGTCAGGAGCAGCCCGACGAGGGCCAGGTCTCGGTCGATCGTGGCGTCACCATCGGCTATTTCAGCCAGGATGTCGGCGATATGGGGGGATTAAGCGCCGTGGCCGAAGTCATGGAAGGCGCCGGGCCGGTCAGCGCGGTCGCCGCCGAGATGCGCGAGCTGGAGCACGCCATGGGCGATCCCGACCGCGCCGACGAGATGGATCAGATCATTGAGCGCTACGGCGAGTTGCAGCACCGCTTCGAGGAGCTCGACGGCTATGCGCTCGACGGCCGGGCGCGCGAGGTGCTGGACGGCCTGGGCTTCTCGCAGGAGATGATGGACGGCGACGTCGCAAAGCTTTCCGGCGGCTGGAAGATGCGCGTCGCGCTCGCCCGCATCCTGCTCATGCGGCCCGACGTCATGCTGCTCGACGAGCCGAGCAACCACCTCGACCTCGAAAGCCTGATCTGGCTGGAGAAATTCCTCAAGGACTATGACGGCGCGCTGCTGATGACCTCGCACGACCGCGAGTTCATGAACCGCATCGTCTCGAAAGTGATCGAGATCGATGCCGGCGCGCTCACCTCCTATTCCGGCAACTACGAATTCTACCAGGAACAGCGGGCGCTGGCCGACAAGCAGCTGCAGGCGCAGTTCGAGCGCCAGCAGGCGATGCTGGCCAAGGAGATCGCCTTCATCGAGCGCTTCAAGGCGCGCGCCTCGCATGCCGCGCAGGTGCAGAGCCGGGTCAAGAAACTCGACAAGATCGACCGCGTCGAGCCGCCGAAGCGCCGCCAGACGGTAGCCTTCGAGTTCCAGCCGGCGCCGCGCTGCGGCGAGGACGTGGCGACGCTGAAAGGGATCCACAAGTCCTACGGCAGCCGCTCCATCTATTCAGGCCTCGACTTCCAGATCCGCCGCCGCGAACGCTGGTGCGTGATGGGCGTCAACGGCGCCGGCAAGTCGACGCTGCTGAAGCTGGTGGCCGGCGCCTCCGAGCCGGACGAGGGGACCGTCGCGCGCGGGCCAAGCGTCAAGATGGGCTATTTCGCCCAGCACGCCATGGAGCTGCTCGACCGCGAGCGCACCGTTTTCCAGACCCTTGAAGACAATTTCCCGCAGGCCGGCCAGGCGCCGCTGCGCGCGCTTGCCGGCTGCTTCGGCTTCTCAGGTGACGAGATCGAGAAGAAATGCCGCGTGCTCTCCGGCGGCGAGAAGGCCCGCCTGGTGATGGCGCTGATGCTCTTCGATCCGCCCAATCTTCTGGTGCTCGACGAGCCGACCAACCACCTCGACATGGCGACCAAGCAGATGCTGATCGAGGCGCTGGCGCAATATGAGGGCACGATGCTCTTCGTCTCGCACGACCGCCATTTCCTGGCGGCACTCTCCAACCGCGTGCTAGAGCTCACCCCCGATGGCATCCACACCTATGGCGGCGGTTATACGGAATATGTCGCCCGCACCGGCCAGGAAGCGCCGGGGCTGAGAGGGTAGGGGAGAGCAGATGTCGGCCCAAGGCGGGCACCGGCCCTTGGCCGGTTTGCGCGCCAGATCCAGACGTTCCGACATAGCGAAGTTTGACCGTGCGTTGCCCGCCAACCTTGACATTGCCGCGGCTCACCCATGCAGTCTGGTGGCGCTCGTCACGCACAAGTCGAGATTGCCGTTCTCCGAAATCCGTGAGATTCTTCTGAAAGCCGCACGAAAATAGAGCGTGCGAAAAACAACGCGCCCCGACCTTTTCGGCGGGCATCGAAGCGCATCACAGGTCGTGCCCCTGATTGTCGGTCGGGCTGCTTAACCCGCCAAGGAGGACGACAATGACCTTACGGCCGGACCCGACTTTCCACGCGACCGCCAAGCTCGCAATGCAGGCGCCAGTCGAAAACTTTGCCTACACTTTGATGTTGAGTGCGGACTTCTCTCAGCCTGATGGACTCGCAGTTGTTGACGTAAACCCGGAGTCGAAGGACTGCGGCAAGATCGTCCACAGCGTGACAATGCCGAACAAGGGCGACGAGTTTCACCACTTCGGCTGGAACGCTTGCTCTTCGGCCCTGTCGCCGCTGAACGGCCACCCGTTTCTTGAGCGCCGTTTTCTGATAATCCCCGGCATGAGATCTTCGCGCATCTACGTTGTGGACACCAAGGGCGGACCGACCAAGGCCAAGATCCACAAAATCATCGAGCCGGAAGAAGTATTTGCCAAGACCGGCTATTCCAGGCCTCATACGATTCACTGCGGCCCGGAAGGCATTTATGTCTCGACCCTTGGCGGCGGTGGCCCTGACGGCACCGACGGACCTCCCGGCATCTTTGTCATGGATTGCCAGACGTTCGACGTCATCGGGCGCTACGAGATCGATCGAGGGCCACAGAACAAGCAGTATGATTTCTGGTGGAACCTGCCGCGCGACTACATGGTGTCGAGCGAGTGGGCACTTCCACCCCAATTCGAGAACGGCATCGTCCCGGAAGATCTCCTGTCGAACAAATACGGACACCGGGTGCATTTCTGGAATCTGCGCGAACGCAGGAACGTGCAGACCATTGATCTGGGAGCCAACCACCAGATGGCCCTGGAAGTCCGCCCCGCGCATGACCCGGTAAAGGAATACGGTTTCATTGGAGTGGTCGTCGACACGACAAACCTCGAGGGATCGATCTGGACATGGTGGCGCGAGGACGGCAAGTTCCATTGCGAAAAGACGGCGACTATCCCGCCAGAGGCAGCCGCGAAGGATGACCTGCCTCCGCTCCTGCAGGGCTTCGAGGCGGTTCCGCCGCTGGTAAGCGACATAGACCTGTCGCTCGATGACCGCTTTCTCTACGCCTCCTGCTGGGGCACCGGCGAGATGCGCCAGTATGATGTGACCGATCCGATGAAGCCCAGGCTTGCAGGGTCCGTCCATATTGGCGGCATTGCGCGCAAGACCAAGCATCCCGGCGGCGGCGACTATCGGGGCGGACCGCAGATGGTCGAGATCAGCCGCGACGGCAAACGCGTCTACTGGACCAACTCCCTGTATTCGACCTGGGACGACCAGTTCTATACCGGGGGCATCCCGGCAGCGATGGTCAAGGCCGATGTCGGCGAGAACGGCGGGATCACCCTGGACAAGGACTTCTACGTCAAGTTCCCCGAGGGGTATCGCTCGCACCAGATTCGTCTGGAAGGCGGCGACTGCTCTACGGATTCATTCTGCTATCCGTCGGTGTAACCGACTTGCCCGGGCGGATGAGGCGATGAGCGAGTGGATGACGGCCGGCCTCTGGGTGGCCGTCATCGCCAGCGGCATCTATCACGGCGTCAACCCCGGCATGGGCTGGCCGTTGGCCGTCTCGGCCGGACTGTTAAACAGGCGCGCCGGCGAATTGTTCCGGGCGCTCGGCCTTTTGGCAACGGGACACTTTGTGGCAATGATTGGCATCCTGCTGCCTTTCGGCGCGATGCTGACGCTGATTGTCTGGGAACGACAGATTCGCATCGCTGCGGGGTTGATCGTGGTCGCAGCGGGGGTCTTTCTCCTGTTCAATCGGCGCCACCCGCGTGTTCTTGTCCGTATCCCGCCGGCGCAACTCGCCTTGTGGTCCTTTGCGGCCGCCACGGCGCATGGTGCTGGGCTGATGCTGGTGCCGATTTATCTGGGCCTGTGCCAAACCGGGGAACATGACGTTGGACACCAAGCGGCCGCCACGCTCGTGGCCGGTAATCTCATCACGGCCATTACCGTCTCCATGGCCCATACGGCCGCCATGATTGCAAGCGGCGGCGTTATCGCCATTGCCGTCTTTCGATGGCTCGGACCCAAGTTCATCTCACGAAGCTGGTTCAATCTCGACATTGTGTGGGCCGTAAGCCTGATCCTGGTGGGGGGAATTGGGATCGCGAGCCTCGGATTCGCTCGATGAGTTGTACGCATTTGGCGAAGTAATTCTCCCCTTTCCACGAATGTCGGAGAAGGGGCGGAAGCTGCCGTTCGCCAATGTCCATCCTGGCAAAAGCGGCGGAACGCAGTGCCCGGCTCTTTGCCGGTGTACGGCTTTGCATCCGTATCGATGCCAATCGGGATCAACCATTTCGCGCTTTCCAACCGCGTGCTCGAGCTGACGCCCGACGGCATCCACACCTATGGCGGCGGCTACGTGGAATATGTCGCCCGCACCGGCCAGGAAGCGCCGGGGCTGCGGGGGTAGGGCGGCGCCTCCCCACGCTGGATCGGCACCGGCGCCAATCACCCCTTCGCCAGGCCGCGATCGATCAGCCGGGCAAGCCGCGCCGAGAAGGCCCTGGCATCCGCCGGCTTGTCGCCGTCGAGCACGCGTGCCTCGTCGTAGAGCAGATGCGCGGCGTCTTCCTTGAAGGCCTGCTCGTCGTCGCCGAGCCTGGCCAGCGCCGCGACGCGCTCATGCCGCGGGTTGATCTCGAGGATCGGCTTCGCGGCCTTGTCCAACCGGCCGGCGGCGTTGAGCAGCCGCTCGAACTGGCGGTCGGGGCCATGCTCGGGCGCGACCAGGCAAACCGCGCTTTCGGTCAGGCGGTCCGAGGCCTTGACGTCCGAAACCTCGTCGCCGAGCGTCGCCTTCATGAAAGCCAGGAAGCCGTCGATTTCCGGCGTCGCCGTCGTCTCCGGCTTCGCTGTCGTGTCGAGCAGCGGGATCTCCGACAGCTCGGCGGCTCCCTGCGTCACCGACTTGAACGGCTTGCCGTCGAATTCCGGCGCCATCGTCGTCCAGAAACTATCGACCGGATCGGTCAAAAGTAGCACTTCGATGCCGCGTGCCCGAAAACCTTCGAGCTGCGGCGAGGCCTCGAGCCGGGCGCGGTCGTCACCAGCCATGAAGAAGATCGCCTTTTGCCCCTCCTTCATGGCGGCGACATAGTCGGCAAGGCCGCGCAAATCTTCGGCCGAAGCCGTCGAGCGGAAACGGGCGAGCTTCAGCAACTGTTCGCGTCGCTCGTAGTCCTCGTAGAGACCTTCCTTGAGCACGACGCCGAAATTCTCCCAGACCTTGGCGTAAGCCTCGGCATCGTTGTCGGCCAGCTTGGCGAGGTCACCGAGCACGCGATTGGTCACGCCCTTGCGGATCGCGGCGAGCAGCGGGCTTTCCTGGATCATCTCGCGCGAGACGTTGAGCGGCAGGTCGGCGGAATCGACCAGGCCGCGCACGAAGCGCAGGTAGCGCGGCAGGACGTCGGCGTCGTCGGTGATGAAGACGCGCCGCACATAGAGCTTCATGCGTTCCTTGCGGTCCTGGTCGAAGAGATCGAACGGACGCGATCCGGGCACGAAGGCGAGCACGCTGTATTCTTGCCGGCCCTCGGCGCGGAAGTGGATCGTGGTGGCCGGCTCGTCATATTGCCCGGCGACGCTGCGGTAGAAGTCGGTGTATTCCTCCGGCTTGATCTCGCTCTTTTGCCGAACCCACAGCGCCGTGCCGTCGGCGATGTCGCGCGGCTCGGCGCCCGGCTTCTCGACAAGCGCGATCGGCACCGGCACATGGCCCGACTGCGATTTCGCCAACCCCTCCAGCCGGTAAGGCGTCGTGTAGGAGGTCGCATCCTCCATCAGGTGCAACACGACGCGCGTGCCGCGCTTGGGTGCCGCCGCGAGCGGCACCGGCGCGATCTCGTAGGTGCCCTTGCCGTCCGACGACCAGCGCCAGGCTTCCTCGTTGCCGGCCTGCCGGCTGATTACGTCGACATGATCGGCCACCATGAAGGCGGAATAGAAGCCGACGCCGAACTGGCCGATGAGCGCGGAGTCTTCCGCCGCCTTGCCGGCTTCGACCCGCTCGATGAAGGCGCGCGTGCCGGAGCGGGCGATCGTGCCCAGCGCCTCTGCCATCTCGTCGCGGCTCATGCCGATGCCGTTATCCTCGACGCTGAGCTGCCTGTTGTCGGGATCGGCTGAAATTGTGATGCGTGGCCTGGCGTCCTCGCCCAGCAATTCGGGGAGGGTGATTGCCTCGAAGCGCAGTTTTTCGCAGGCGTCCGCCGCGTTGGAGATCAGCTCGCGCAGGAAGACATCCCGGTCCGAATAGACCGAATGCACCATCATATGCAGCAGCCGCGAGACGTCGGCCTCGAATGTCCTCGTTTCCGTCTTGATATCCGTCATCCAAACTTTCCCACGTCTTCTTGTTTGCCCGTCGCGCCGAAACGCGTCCGGGATCTCATCCTTGGATCATTTTAATTGCGCTGGCGGCGCCCGGCCGGGGCCGCCCTCGGTACGACAATATCGTGACGAGAGGCGAAGGCAACAAGAGGTGGGTTTGCGGGTCGATGGCGGGTGAAGCGACCGGCCCCCGCAAGGGCGAAAAGGCACTTACCGCGCTCGGCAGAGGTGACGCTGGCGGAACGTCGCGCAAGCCTCTGGAAAGCCGCGATAACCTTAATTTCTTCCTTCTTTTGGTCAGGCTTCCCGCGCGGAACGTAAAGGGATAAATTAGTAATTCGTTAAGTAAGACGGCGGGTGTGAGCGTAAGAGGTGTGCCGTTATGAATTTCAAATCCCTGATCAAGCGGGCCGAAGACGTAGACAAGGAATTTCAGGAGCTCCAGTCGGATCTGGCTGAGGCTTTCGAGGAATGTCTTTCGGCTGACGAACAGACGTCCTTGGAAGACGATGCGGTCGCCGCTGCGGCGGCAAGCGACGAGGATCCGCCGGGCGAGGCCCAGTCCGAGGCTTCGGCCTCGCGGCTGACGCCGCACACACAGACACGGTTGGCCGCTCTGGAAGCCGTTGCCGGGCTGTTCCGCGACGGACAGGGTCATCTGGAGGAGATCGGGGCGAGGCTGGCCGAGATCGCCACCGCGCATCAGATGACGCGCGAGATCCTGAACGTCCTGCATCGCGATGCGCTGCGCGCCAATGAGCTGGAGCTGGAGAACGCCGCGTTGAGCGCCGGACACAAGACCCTGGCGGAGCAACTGCTCGACGCCTCCAGGAAGCAGCGCGAACGCGACGGCGCGGCCGAGGCCTGGCAGCAGCGTGAGGCAAGCCTTGTCCAGGACCGCGAGTCGCTGCGCGAGGCGCTAGCGGCGGTGCGGCTCGAGCTGGTCGAGACGGGCAATGAGAGCGCCAGGCGCGAGGCGGAGTTCGGCGAGATCGTCAAGACGCTGACGGCCAAGACCGTCGAGGCCGACAAGCGTGCTGCCGAGAACAAGCTGCTGCGCGAAAAGCAGGTCGGCCTTTCGGTCGACCTTGAGCAGGCGCAAAAGCGCGAGGCGGAAGCCCGGCACAAGTTCGACGAGTTCGCGGCAACCCACGCCAACGAAAGCGCGCGAATTGCCGAGCTGATGGCCCAGATCGGCAATCACGAAAAGGAAGAGGCTCGGCTGCAGAAGTCGCTCGAGACGACGCAAGCCAAGCTTGCGGAGACAACCGAGGCGGCCAGCATCGCCGAAAGCGATGGCGCGTCGGAGCTGGCGCGGAGCCAGGCGGAGCTGCGCGGCTTGCGCGCCGAGATCCATGAGCTGCAATCACGGCTGGAGCAGGCCTCCAACGACAAGGCCGAAGCCGCTGCCGACACGATGAGGCTCAAGGCACGGTTGAACGATGCCGAGACCGAACGGCAGATCGCGGAGGAAAGGCTGGCCGTTCTCCGGAACGAGAGCGAAATCGACAAGAAGAACCTGTCGGTGATCAGCACCAACCTGTCGCAGCTTTCGCTGCAGCAGGCGTCCGAGCAGATCCAGCTCGATATCCAGAAGCAGGAATGCGAGGATCTGCGCGCCGAGATCGCGACGCTCAACGCCCGCATCAAGGAGCTGCTGCCTTACGAGCGGCTGCACAGGGTGACGGATGCGAGGGCGCGCAAGGACGTCGTGCCCGTGACCAACGGCATCATCGCGGAGGCCGCGCGCCCGACCGCCCGGCGCAACAGCCGGCGCAACATGCGCGCCAACGCAAGCTGAGATCGGGAAGCGCCTGCGTTACTGGCCGGCCATGTGGTCGGCCAGCTGCTGCGCCTCTGCGAGCAGCGCCGGGAAAGCCGCATCGCCGGGCAGCCGCTCGCTCATGCAGGCGCGATAATCGCCGTCGCCTTTTTCCCAGGCTGCGTTGGCGGCATCGTAGGCCTGCTGGTCCTTGAGGTCCGAGCTCTGATAGGTCTCCTGGAATTTCTGCGCCGTCGCGTCCGCCGCTGTCCAAAGCGCCTCGCAGGCCGCGATCTTCGGCACTGGCGGTGATGCGGGCGCCTCGGCGATGAGGACGCGGTCGCCCTTGACCACCGCGACGACGACCTGCTGGGCGTAGATCGGCCCGACGTCCTGTGTCCAGCCGCCGAGCCTGGCGACAACGATATCGGCGCCTTCGGGCTTCTTCAGCGCAAAGTCGAGCGTCTTCACGAATGCCGCGTCGGCGCCGATGGCCTGGGTGTAGAAGGCATCGAGCTTGAGCGCGTCGTCGATGCCGGTTGGCAGCTTGAGGCTCTCATCGTCCTCATCAGTCTTGGACTGCAGCCAGCGCTCCGCGAGCCCGCGCGTCGTCGCCACGATGCTCGGGCCCTCGTCGCTCTTGGCGTAGCGCAGCCCGTCGAGCATGCCGAAGCCGATATCGGAGGCACTTAGGCTTTCGAGGTTGATCTTGCCGGTTGCCGGAAAATCCTTGACGGAAGCGGGCCGAGAATGGCGGCAAGACGCTTTTCGAGATCGGCCTGCGCCTTGGTGTTCGCGGCATCGAGCGTTTCCACCTGAGTGTTCGAGCTCTCCAGCGCCGCGATGTCGGAAATCGCCTTGTCGCGCTGGGCGATATAGTCGTCCTCCGGCGAGGCCGCGAAAGCAGCAGTGCCCGCGAGCGCGAACAGAAGTGTTAAGACCAACCGCATGATATGACCCCCGCTCGGCGTTCCGCCCAAAGACATACGAACGTTTGAAGACAAGATTGGGCTAAAAAAAGACGGCAGGCGACGGCGACGAAGCTGCCGATCTCGCCACAAGGGCATTGATGATTGGCGAAGGGCTGCGTGAGGGCTGATCTCCCCCCACAAGGGGGGAGATCAGCCCTGTCACCCGTTGCGCTTCTCCACCTCGGCCTTCCGCAGCAAGAACCGCTGGATCTTGCCGCTCGGGGTTTTCGGCAGCTCGGTGACGAATTCGACCTCGCGCGGATAGGAATGGGCCGAAAGTCGCTTCTTCACATGCTGCGCAAGCTCTTCCGCAAGCGCGTCGCTGCCCTTATAGGCGGGCGCCAGCACCACGAAGGCCTTGACGATCTCGGTGCGCTGCGGATCGGGCACGCCGACCGCGGCCGCCTCGTTGACCGCCGGATGCTCGATCAGCGCGCTTTCCACATCGAACGGGCCGATGCGGTAGCCGGCCGAGGTGATGACGTCGTCGGCCCGGCCGATGAAGGAGACCGAGCCGTCCGGCTCGTATTCCACCGTGTCGCCGGTGCGGTAGTAGCCGCCGGCGATCGCCGGCGTCTCCGCCTGATGGTAGCCGTCGAACCAGCGCAGCGGCGATTTGGCGATATCGACCGCGAGCACGCCCGGCTGGTTGGGGCCGAGCTCGCGGCCCGCTTCGTCCAGCACCACCATGCGGTAGCCCGGCATGGCGAAGCCGGCCGAGCCCGCGCGCACGGTGTGTGCCAGACCATGGTGGTTGTTGACCATCATGCCGTTTTCGGTCTGGCCGTAATGGTCGTGGATTGGGGCGGCGAGGTGGGCGTCGAACCAGCGGATCACTTCCGGATTGAGCGGCTCGCCGGCGCTGCTCACCACCCGCAGCTTGCCCTTGACGCGGGCGGCCGCCTCGGGGCCTTCCGCCATCAGCAGGCGATAGGCGGTGGGTGAGCCGGCGAGGCTGGTGACGCCGAGACGCTCGATGATGTCGTAGGTGCTTCTAGCGTTGAAAGCGCCTTCGTAGAAGGTGGTGGCGATGCCAAGCTGGAGTGGCCCGGTGATGGCATAGTAGAGCCCATAGGCCCAGCCAGGGTCGGCGATATTCCAGAACACGTCGTCGGACCGAAGCCCGATCGCGTTGCGCATGTAGGCGCCGAAGGCGAGCAGGGCGTTGAGCGGCACCGGCACGCCCTTCGGGTGGCCGGTCGTGCCGGAGGTCGACATCATCATGAAGAGATCCGAGCCCTTGCGCATCACCGGTTCACAGTCGGGGGAGGTGGCGGCAAGCGCGGCGCGGAAATCGATGTCGCCGGCGGGTAAGGTCTCGCCGGGCCCGAGGATGGTCGCGACGCGCGGCGGGTTTTCCACCTCGTCGAGCTTGCCGCGGTTTGCCGGATTGGTCACCACCAGCTTTGCCTTGCTGTAGCTTAAGCGATGCTCGATCGCCTTCGGCCCGAAAGCGGTGAACAGCGGCTGGTAGACGGCGCCGACGCGCCAGGTGCCGAGGATCAGCGCCACCAGCTCGGGAATGCGCGGCAGCATGCCGGCAACGACATCGCCGGGACGAACACCCAGATCCTTCAGGAGATTGCCGACGCGGCCCGACATGTCGGCGAGATCATCAAAACTGTATTCGCGCAGCTCGTCATTGGCGGAGATCGCCCGCAGCGCCAGCCGGTTTTCGCCGGTATAGCGGCCGCAGCATTCGACATAGGCGTTGATGCCGCTCGCCGGATCGCCGTGGAGCCGGGCGATCTCGTCCTCGATGCGGAAGCGCCGCACGGCATCCTCGTGGCGCGGCAGCGTCGCTGACATTTCGGTCATGGCAATCCTCCCTTGGCCGCACGCCACCTCCCTATGGCATGGGCTGAGAGAGATTGCCCGAAAACCCGGCGCTGGTCGATTACGGCGAAAGTCGGGGAGAGGGGCGCGCTCGCAGGCTTTCGCCACGCTTCCGATAAAGGCTGATCGTCATGTCCTTGCCCGCCCCGGCGGGCGTCAGCATGAAGTAATCATAGGTCACGACCTCGCCACTTGGCCCAACCAGCCCCTTCGACCAGATCGGCGCTTCCTCGACACGCATCTCCGACCATTGCCGATCGAACTCCGGGCTCAGCGCCCTGAGCGGATCGAGCACGGCGCGGATGTCTGCAGCCGCCGCATAGCCGACCGTCGCCGCGCGAAATTGCGCGATGGCTGAGCGCGCCACCACCTCGCAGTCGGCGAACAGCGCCCGCCAGTCCGGATCGAGGAAGAGCCGCGTGAGCAGGTTGCGCTTCACCGGGTCCTCCCGGTCGAACCCGCCGAACAGCGCCGCCGCCTCGTCATTCCATGCCGCGAAATCCCAGGCGCGGTTCAGCGCGTAAGCCGGGTTGGGCGAGAGCGCGGTGAGCAGGTCAGCCATCCACGGATCGGGCGAGGGGCGTTCGGACCGGGAAGTCTCGGGCAGCCATTGCGGCTTCGCGAGTTTGAATAGATGCTCGCGCTCGACCGGCAAGAGCTTCAGCACGTCGGCCAGCGCGTGGAGCACCTGGGCGGACGGGTTGGCCTCGCGCCCTTGTTCCAGCCACGTGTACCAGGTGGCGCTGATGCCGGCGAGCAGTGCCACCTCCTCGCGCAGCAGGCCCGGGGCGCGCCGTCGGGTGCCGGGGCTGATGCCGTGCCGCGCCGGCTCGACGCCCTCGCGCATGGCGCGCAGAAAGCGACCGAGCTCCTTGCGTCTGTCCGCTTCAGCCGTCCGTTCCAGCATCCCGTACCTCGAAGGGGGTTAGCGGCGCTACCAGCAGCGCCGCTCATCTTGTACTACCTGACTACCAGTATAAATCCAGCGGCGCTTCTAACACCACACTGGTCGTACCCGACGCGGCCAACTGGACAAGGATCCAAAAATGAATGCGCTGAAAAAGATCAGGAACATCGATTACACCGTCATCTTCGCCCGCGACATGAAAGCGATGCGCGGCTTCTACGCGGACGTGATGGGCTTTCCCGTTCATTCGAGCCTCGGCGAGGGTTGGACCGCCTACCAGGTCGGCTCCTGCCTCCTGGCCCTGACAGAGCGCAGCGTGATGTTCAACGACGCGCCGACGCCGGCAGGCGCGCTTTCGCTGCAGCTTGCCTTTCGCGTCGCGCCAGCCGAGGTCGACCAATGCGCCGAGGCGCTGCGAGACAAGGGCGTCGCCATTGAGATGGAGGCGACCGACCAGCCCTGGGGCCACCGCACGTTGTTCTTCCGCGATCCGGATGGGAATGTGCTGGAGATCTATGCGGAGATTTAGGGATCAGGGCAGGCGCAGCCCTTGCGCTTCCATGTGCCGTTTCCAGCGGCTGCGCAGCTCTACCGGGCGGCAGCCGATGCGCTCGTCGAGGAAGGTGGCGGCGCTGATGCGGTCGGTGCGGAAATGGCGGAAATCCTGGCGCAGCTCGCACCAGGCTGCGAGCAGCCGCACCGTCTCGGCATAGCCGATCATCGTCGGCCAGATGACGCGTTCGCTCTCCTCGTCCTGCTCGTTGCGATAGCGGATGCGGATCTTGTGACCGTTGCGGATCGATGTCCGCGCCCGTGCGATGTCGAGCCCGTCCGTTAGGCTTGCGCGGCTGAGCGGCGCGCCGACGCTCGGCTGGCTGACGAAGGGGCGCAGGCGCTCCGGCACGACAGTGGCGATCTTGGCGATGAGGTCGCGCGCCGCATCCGCCAGCACCGCGTCGCCCTTGTCGGCTACCCATTGCGCGCCGAGCACCGCCGCCTCCAGCTCGTCCGGCGTCAGCATCAGTGGCGGCATATCGTAATCGCGGTCGAGCACATAGCCGAGGCCGGCTTCCCCCTGGATCGGCACACGCTGGCCGATGAGGTCGGCAATGTCGCGATAGACCGAACGGCGCGAGGTCTCGAGCTCCTCGGCGATCCGGCTGGCGGTGATCGGCTGGGTCGAGCGCCGCAGGATCTGGATGATCTGGAACAGTCTGTCGGCGCGGCGCAAGGCATGTCTCCTGTTGCCACTATGCTGGCAGCAGGCCTCGTCCACAAGTCGGACACGGCGCCGCAACGGGCGCCAGCATCTGATGGAGAAGATTCATGAATTTCGTTTCGACCCGCATCATCACCGCCGATGTCAGGCGGCTGGTCGACTTCTATGAGGAGGCGACCGGTTCCAAGCTCACGCTTTACACCGAGGATTTCGCCGAACTGATCACAAAGGCCGGCACGCTCGCCATCGGCAGCACGCGCACGCTGCAGCTCTTCGGCGGCGACCACGTCGCTCGGCCGGCAGCCAATCAAACAGCCATCATCGAGTTCCGCGTCGCAGATGTCGATGCCGAGTACCGGCGGCTCGCCGATCGCATCGCTGGCTCATTGGTGCAGGCGCCGACCACCATGCCGTGGGGCAACCGCTCGCTGCTGTTCCGCGATCCCGACGGCAATCTCGTCAATTTCTTCACACCGGTGACCGCCGGGGCGATCCGGAAGTTCGAGAGGTGACGGGGATTGGCCCGGCCGGCGCTGCCCTGTATTGTCGCGAGGTCAATGCGGAGAGGGGAGGCGCAAGCATGCGGCTTGATCGGAATCTCTGTCATTTGAGGATCTTGGCCTTCATCGGCGTTATCGGGCTTTGGAACCAGGCGGCATCTGCGGATCCAATCTCGCCCGAGCGGATGTCGACGGCCCTGTCGAAGCTCGAGGCGCTGGCGCAGGGCGCCGTCGCGGACGGTGCCGTGCCCGGTCTCGCCATCGCGGTCGTTCACGACGACGAGGTTGTCTTCCTGAAAGGGTTCGGTCATCGCGAGGCCGGCAAGCCGGAGGCTGTCGACCCCGACACGGTGTTCCAGATCGCGTCCCTCTCCAAGCCGGTCTCCGCCACGGTCGTGGCGGTGCTGGTCAGCGACGGGGTCGTGTCCTGGGATTCCAGGATCGCCGATCTCGATCCAGGCTTCCGGCTCGCCGACCCCTATCTCACCAGCCAACTGACGGTGCGCGATCTCTTCGCGCATCGCAGCGGGCTTCCGGGCACCGCCGGCGACGACCTCGAGGACATCGGCTACGATCGCGCCACGATCCTGCATCGCCTGCGCTTCGTGCCGCCGTCATCGAGCTTTCGCGCCGGCTACTCCTACAGCAATTTCGGCCTGACCGAAGGCGCCGTCGCGGCCGCCATGCCGACGGGAAAGTCCTGGGAGGAGGTCGCCGAGGAGAAGCTTTACCGTCCGCTCGGCATGGCCTCGACCAGCTCGCGTCTCGCGGATTTCGTCATGCACGCCGATCGCGCAGCACTTCACGTCAGGGTCGACGGCGCCTGGGCGGCCCGGATCAAGCGCGATCCGGACGCGCAGTCGCCCGCGGGCGGCGTCAGCTCCACCGCCCGCGATCTCTCGCAATGGGTGCGCCTGGTGCTGGGCGACGGCGTCTATGCCGGCAAGCCGCTGATCGCGGCCGATGCGCTCGCCCAGACGCATGTGCCGCTGATGACGCGCGGCAAGAACCCGGTCTCGGGCGGCGAATCCTTCTACGGGCTCGGCTGGAACGTCGAATTCGGCCGCCATGGCTTGAGCTGGGGTCATGCCGGCGCCTTCAGCGTCGGCGCGCGCACGCTGGTGACGGTCTTCCCCGAGCAGAAGCTCGGCATCGTCGTCCTCGCCAACGCTTTTCCGACCGGGGTGCCGGAGGGACTGTCCGACAGCTTTGCCGACCTCGTCTTCGACGGTTCGGTCGACAAGGATTGGATCGGGGCGTGGGATGGGATCTACGCAGGCATGTTCGGTCCGGTGGTCGAGGCGGCCAAAGCCGCCTATGCTAAGCCGCCGTCGCCGGCAAGGCCGGCGGCGCCGGCCGGCGCCTATGCCGGGCGCTACGCCAACGCCTTCATCGGCGAAACGGTCGTGTCGGGCGCGGGTGACGGCCTCGTGCTCAAGCTAGGCCCGGCCGGCGCGCGGTCCTATTCATTGAAGCACTTCGATGGAGACATTTTCCTGACCTTCCCTGATGCCGAGACGCCGGACCGGCCGGCGGGCGTGAACTTTGTCGTCGGCCCGGACGGCAAGGCGTCGGCCGTGACGATCGATTTTCTCGACGACAACCATATGGGCACGCTGCGGCGGGTGGGGGACTAACTCAGCATACTGCCTGCGCCGGCTTGGCCTGCACTCTTAGGATTATTCGGCAATTTCTTTGTGGTGAAGCAACCTGAAGCAATCGCTGCCGCCAGACTTCGACTCCGCCAGTACCGGTTTCGAGCGGTCGATCCATTCCTGGTGCGATCTGGCATCGGCTTCGATCGCATCCGCCGATGCTGCGCTGACGAAGGCGCGGCCCTTGCTGAACAGCCAGCACGCGCGGCCTAGGAACTGCCTGCTGCGCAGGCGCAAGAGATCGGCGTCATAGAAGATGTCGAGCACCTCGTGCTTGATCTTGCGCTCCTTCTCCGGATTGGCGACCGCGGCCTCGACCGGCTCGCCGCCGATCGCGTCCTGGAGGTCCTTGTAGTCGAGGACGAGCTGGGTGGTGGCGTATTTGATCTCGCTCTCGTCGCGCACGATGTTGAACCACAGCTTGGGATCGATCTCGTTGACGACGAAAGTCGTCTCGAAATCACGCGACAGGTTCAGGATGTCGAAGTCGCGCACATCGATATCGCGCTCGACCAGGAGGATCTTGGTGACCTGCTTGCCGAGCTCGCTTCCCTGCGCGCTCACCGCAGCGTTCTTTCCGCCAAGGTCCGGGCTGACATAGGCGCCGCCCTCGTCCAGCACATCGTCGAACTCGCCGAGCGTTTCGATGACGGGTGCGCCGCGGGCAATGCGCGCGGCAAGCTTGGCCAGCACCTGCTGCAGCTCGGTCTCGCGTTTGCGCTGGTCCTGATAATTCTGCTGGAAGAAGAAGATGAACAGCGAAACGCCGATGCCGATGAGGATGACGCCAAGCTGTGAGAAGATGTTGCGGTAATATTCCAGCAGCTTTTCGCGGTGGCGTATGTCGTCGCGCACACTGTGCGCCACATGCAGATTGACGATCAAAGAAAGGATCAGCAGTCCCGCGCCGACCAGGATGAGCCCGCCGATCAGGAGGTAGCCATGGCCTGTGTTGAAATCCATTGTTCGCCCCGAAGCCCCGGATGGCTGAGACTAGTAGCATTTCGCTAAAACAACTATCCGCATGGGCAGGGGGAGCGAGGCGCGGCGCCTGCTGGTCTGCGGCAACCGCGGCGGTTGACCCCGCCGTCCATCCGGCCGATAGGTCCGCCGAAATTGCTTGCGGGACCTCCGATGACCTCAGACTCCAACCTCAAACAACCGGCCTTCGCGCCCGACGCCGCCTGGCAGGGCGATGTCCGCGCCGGCGTGCGCCATGTCCGTGACCTTGCCGCGCTGCCGCTCTCGCCCGCCGAGCGCGGGGCTGCGCAGAAAGCCGCGGCCAGCCACAAGGTGCGCGTGCCGAAAGCTTACCTCGACCTGATCGACTGGAGCGATCCCAACGACCCGATCCGCGCCCAGGTGATCCCGTCGCCGGACGAGTTGATCGCCGCCGAGGGCGAGCTCGACGACCCGATCGGCGACCATGCCTACAGCCCGGTGCCGCGGCTGACGCATCGCCACGCCGACCGCGTGCTTTTGTTCCCGACCTATCAATGCGCGGTCTATTGCCGCTTCTGTTTTCGCAAGGAGTCGCTGACGTCGATCGGCCGCGGCTATACGCGCGAGGCGCTGGAGCCGGCGCTGGCCTATATCGCCGGGCACCCCGAGATCCGCGAGGTGATCCTGACCGGCGGCGATCCGCTCTCGCTGCCGGACAAGGCGCTGGCCGAAATGCGCGCCCGCATCGAGGCCATCCCGCATGTCCGGCTGTTGCGCATCCATACCCGCGTGCCGGTGGCGCTGCCGTCGCGCATCACGGCGGGGTTGGTGGCGGCGCTGCAGGGCCGGTTGTTGGTGACGGTGGTCACCCACTTCAACCACCCGCGCGAGATCACCGGCGAGGCCGAGACGGCCTGCCGGACGATGCGGCAGGCGGGTTTTGTCCTGCTCAACCAGAGCGTCCTCTTGAAAGGCGTCAACGATCATGTCGAGGTGCTGGAGGGGCTCTGCCGCGAGCTTATGTATCGCCTCGGGGTAAAGCCCTATTACCTGCACCATGGCGACCTGACGCGCGGTATGGCGCACCGCCGCACGACAATTGCCGAGGGCCAGGCGCTGGTCGCCGAACTGCGCCATCGCCTCTCCGGCATATGTAACCCGACCTATGTCATCGATTTGCCCGAAGGCGGCGGCAAGGTGCCGCTCGCGGCAAGCCATATCGAGGGCCGCGACGGCGAGACCTGGCGGATTCGTGGGCAGGACGGGAAGGTGAGGGAATATCGCGAGGTGGTCGGCTAGCTCCTTCCTCGCCCCCCGTATGGCGGGGAGATAGGTGGCCGCGAAGCGGCCGGAGAGGAGGCTTCGTAGGGCGATGACCTTCTTTATGGTCGGATGGCGCAGGTCGGCGCCACCACTTAGTCTCGGCTTCGCCGAACCACCATTTCATGGGGACGGGAACTTCCATCCCGTGCCTGGCATTCTACGAGCGGGGGCTTAAGGAGTGCAGCGTGAAGGCTTTGTTGGGAATCGTCGGCGGCTTCGTGCTGACCCTGGCCGTGTTCGCCAGCGGACTTGGCTTCGCCACCTGGCTGCTAGCCGCCAAGCCGGTGCGCCAGGCCACACCCGCGATCGGCGTTTCCGAGCTGTGGACCAAGGACGCCCAGCCGGTCGATCCGGCGAAGCAGGAGCTCGAGCGCATCCCGGCCCAGCAGGCGGCCGGCGCGCCCGCCAAGGCGGATGCCGGCGCGCAGACCACCGCTCTCGCCACCCCGCAACCCGCCGCGCCGCGGCAATTGCAGCCCTTGCCCGCCCAGCCCAACGCTTCACAGATGGCCCAGCCCGATACCAATGCGGCCGCCCAACCTTCCGGGCAGACCCCTTCCGAGCAGGCACCGGCCGGGCAGGCCCGATTGCCCGCCGCCCATCTCGAATGGTGCGCCAACCGCTATCGCAGCTATCGTCCGGAAGAAAACAGCTACCGCTCCTACAGCGGCGAGCTGCGCCCCTGCGTCTCGCCTTATTTCGATCCGGGCGGCGACGCCACCGCTTCGACCGACGCAGGTCGGAGTGGCCAGGCCGATCAAGGCGAGGTGAGCGACGACCAGGCCGAGATGGAAGGCTACGCTCCCACGCGTGACGGCTACGCCACCACCTATGGCGGCCCGCCGGAGGAGATCGCGCCCGAGGAGCAAGCCCCCAGGGATCGCCTTTTGGGCCCGCAGTTTTCGGGTGACCATGTCAGCGACTGCTTCAGCCGCTACCGCTCCTACGATCCGCAGGACAACACCTACCAGCCCCTCGACGGCGGCCCGCGCCGGCAATGCGAGTAGGGGCGGCGCGCTTCTCTCGCCGGCAGGATAGAGGGGGGTTGCCTCGCGCCTGCATCCCCTCTGTCAAGCGCGCCAACCTAGTGCGTTTCACCGTTTCACCGAAACGGCGAAACGCCCTATCTCCTTGTTTTTACGCAATTCCGGACGGAAAACCGCTCACACTTTTCCTGGAATTGCTCTAGTTCAGCACCCTCTCGTCAATCTCCGCGACATTGCGCGTTCCCGTCAGTGCCATGGTGACCGACAGTTCCTTGCGCAGGATATCGATGGCGGTCGCCACGCCCGCCTCGCCGCCGGCGCCGAGGCCGTAGACATAGGCGCGCCCGACCAGGCAGGCGCGGGCGCCGAGCGCCAGCGCCCGCATCACATCCTGGCCGGAGCGCACACCGCCGTCGAACAGCACCTCCACCTGCGAACCCACCGCCTCGGCGATCCGGGGCAGCATCGAGATGGTCGAGGGCGCGCCGTCGAGCTGCCGGCCGCCATGGTTGGAGACCACGATGGCGTCGGCGCCGGCCTTGCAGGCCGAGCGCGCGTCGTCGACATCGAGGATGCCCTTGAGGATAAGCTTGCCCGGCCAGATGCTCCGGATCCACTCGACGTCGCTCCAGTTCAGCGACGCATCGAACTGGTGCGACACCCAGTCCGCCACACCCTTGACGCTGTCCTCGCCCTTGAGATGGCCGGCGAGATTGCCGAAGGTCCATCGCTTTGCCGTAAGCATGCGGGCCGCCCAGGCCGGCCGGCTGGCGATGTCGAGGATCGTGCGAACTTTCAGCGCCGGTGGCACCGAAAGCCCATTCCTGACGTCGGCGTGGCGCTGCCCCAGCACCTGCAGGTCGACGGTGAGCACCAGCGCGCTGCAGCGGGCGGCATGCGCCCGATCGGCCAGCGCGCGCACGAAGCCGCGGTCCTTCATTACATAGAGCTGGAACCAGAACGGCTTGCCGACCGCTTGCGCCACGTCCTCGATCGAGCATATCGACATCGTGCTCATCGTATAGGGAATTCCGGCGGCCTTTGCCGCGCGGCAGGCAAGGATCTCGCCATCGGCCCATTGCATGCCGCCGAGGCCGATCGGCGCCAGCGCTATGGGCAGCGCCACCTTCTCGCCGAGGATGGTGGTCGACGTGTCGCGCTGCTCGACGTCGACCAGCACGCGCTGCTTCAGCGTGATCCGCTCGAGGTCGGCGCGGTTGGCGCGCAGCGTCTGCTCGGCATAGGAGCCGGCCTCGGCATAGTCGAAGAAGGCGCGCGGCACCTGGCGTCGCGCCGCCTGGCGCAGGTCCTCGATGCAGGTCATGTTCGCCATCAGCTTTGGTGCCGTCGCCGTCGCCCCGATCGTGTCCGGCAACGTCACGATCCCTGTCGGGACATCGAGCACCGTGGGGACCACTCTTTCCATCGTCGTCCTCCCTTCGAAGATTAGTAAGCACTGATCATTGAAGGCCGCGTTTGCCCTGATGTAAATTCACTAGCGAGTATACTTTCGACCGGCAGTGCCCATGCCCAGAACGTCCGACGCGACCAGGCCCGTGATCTTGCAGGCGGCGTACAAGCTCTTTCGCCGCCGGGGTTTCTTCCGCGTCGGGATGGACGAGATCGCGGGCGCCGCCGGCGTCACCAAGCGCACGCTCTACTATCACTTCGACAGCAAGGACGCGCTGCTGACGGCGGTGCTCGCCTCGCAGCACGAGCGCACCTTCGCCGACTTCCAGAATTACGGCATCGATCTGTCGGGCGGCGCGGATGCGCTGATCGACAAGCTGTTCGAGGGGCTCGTCAAATGGTCGTCCAAGCCGCGCTGGGCGGGCTCCGGCTTCACCCGCCTCGCCATCGAGCTCGCCGACCTGTCGGGCCATCCCGCGCGCTCGATCGCGCGCCAGCACAAGACGCTGATGGAGCGGAACCTGGAGGCGATGCTTGCCCAGGCGAACGTGCCGGCCCCGAAGGAGCGGGCGCGCGAGCTGATCATGTTGATCGAGGGCGCCATGGTGATGATCCTGATCCACGGCGACCGGAACTATTGCACGGCGGCAGTGGACGCGGCGAAGCGGTTGGTGGGAGGCGCGGGCCCTGCCGCTTGATCCCAAGCTGCACGGACGCCGCGATCCTTCGCGCCGGCGTCTCAGTCGTTCTTCTCGCTGTGGGAGAGGAACCCGGCCTCCCGCAACCCGATACGCGGCAGAGACAAGCCTGAAACATATCGCCTCCACAACCGGCATGCCGGCGAAACATCAACGCGTGATCCTCACGCGGACCAAGAACGCCGAGGAGCGCGCCGATGACACCCGACCAGATCAGGCTTGTGCAGGATAGTTTTCGCGACGTCGTCCCGATCAAGACGGCGGCTGCGGCCTTGTTCTACGAGAAGCTGTTTGCCATCGACGGCAGCCTCAAGGCGCTGTTTCACACAACCGAGATGGAGAAGCAGGGCGCCAAGCTAATGACGGCCCTCGGCTTCGTCGTGCACGGGCTTTCCCGCGCCGAGACCATCCTGCCCACTGTTCAGGATCTCGCCAGGCGCCATGTCGGCTACGGCGTCGAGGAGCATCATTACCCAATCGTCGGCCAGGCGCTGATCGAGACGCTCGAGGCGGGCCTCGGCGAGGCTTTCACGGCTGACGTGCGCGAGGCCTGGACAGCGGCCTACGGCCTGCTCGCCGGCGTCATGATCGCTGCCGCGCGCGAGGTGCAGCTGGCGGCTTGAATTCGGCTTTTTGGCTCCTCGCTTGGCGGAGCGAGGGGCCGAGCCAAGCCGAGGCGGAGAAGGGGCTTTGTAGCGAGTTCCCCTTCTCCGTCTTGGCTTGCCTGGCCGTGCGGGCGATATGGGCGAAAGGAAATCAGCGCCTCATTCCTTCGCGCCCCCCTCTGTCCTGCCGGACATCTCCCCCACAAGGAGGGAGATTGGCAGCTTCGGCGCTCCGCTCATTCCTGCAACGTTGGCGACTGGCGAAAGCCAACACGACGTCCAATCTCCCCCCTTGTGGGGGAGATGGTCGGCAGACCAGAGGGGGGCGCTGTCCCGCCGGCCTCTCAGGGCATAGCCGTCACTCCCCCGAAACAACCTTCCCCGGATTCATCACATTGCCCGGATCGATCATCGCCTTGATCGCCCTCGCCAATTCCTGTTTCACCGGATCGGCGTGCCGCTCATAGGCCTCGCGCTTGTCGATCCCCACGCCGTGCTCGGCCGAGAACGAGCCGCCGGCTTCGCGCAAGCCGGAATAGAGCACGTCCTCGATCGCCGCGTGCCGCTCATGCGGGACCGGCCCGTCGCAGTTGATGGAGATGTGCAGGTTGCCGTCGGCGAGATGGCCGTAGACATAGGGCGCGTAGGCAGCGTCGATCGTCTTCAGCCCGGCTTCGATGCGCGCCACATAGGCGTCCAGCGCGCCGCCCGGCACCGAGACATCGAAGGAGGGCGCCAAGGGATGCGCGCGCTCGATTTGCTCCGTCTCCTCGCGCAGCCGCCACATCGCGGCCGCCTGCGCCTCGGAAGCCGCGACCAGCGCGTCGACGATGCCAGCCTCTTCCCAGATCGCCGCCAGCCCGTCCTCGAGCGCCGCCCGCGCCGCCTCGACGCTGTCGGCGCCGAGGCCCAGCACCAGCAGGCAAGGCGCGTCGAGCGGCAACTGCCCGGGCGCGTAGCCAAGCCCCCGCTGCATCAAAGCGGCAAAGCGCCGCCACAGGATCTCGGCGGCAGTAAGCCGCGTGCCGGTTTGGCTCAGAAAATGCCGCACGATGCGCTGCGCGCTGGCCGCATCCGGCACGCCGACCAGCGCGGTGGCGCTTGCGCCGGCCACCGGATCGAGCCTGAGCGCCACGCGGGTGACGATGCCGAGCGTCCCTTCCGCGCCGATGAACACGTGTTTCAGGTCATAGCCGGCGCTGGTCTTGAGCACCCGGGTGAGGTCGGAGAACACGCGCCCGTCCGGCAGCACGGCTTCTAGGCCGAGCACGCGGTGGCGCATCGTGCCGTTGCGAAAGGCCATGATGCCGCCTGCATTGGTGGAAACCATGCCGCCGATGGTGGCGCTGCCGCGCGCCGCAAGGTCGATGCCGGGGTCGAGCCCATGCTGGGCCGCAGCCTCCTGCAGCGCCCCAAGCGTCGCGCCGGCCTGGACGATCGCCACCCGCGCGAACGGGTCGATCTCTTCGATTTGGTTGAGCCCGCCGAGGTCGCAGATCACCTGGCCCTCGGAAGTCGCCGCCCCGCCCGCCAGCCCCGTGCGCCCGCCCTGCGCGACCAGCCCGATGCCGCGCTCCGCGCAGAACTTTGGTAGCGCCGCGACTCCTGCGGTATCGGCCGGTCGCACCAGAGCCGAGGCGCCGAAATTGCGGGCGTCGAAGCCCGGATCGCGAGAGGCGAGTTCGGCGGCGTCCCAGATGGTGGCGTTAGGGAGGGTAGCGCGCAATTCGGCGACAAGGGAGGCGGGCATGGGACGGCTCCGGGGAGGGGAGAAAGCGCCATCCTATAGAGGAACCGGAGCCTCGGAGTCACGCGAGCTTGCCGAGACGCCGATCGCGCAGTTTCCAGGCGTCAAGCCCGTTGCCGCGGCACCGCGCTCGATTTCCTGCGCGACGAGGACGTCGCCGTGCGCGCCGTCGTCCGCTGGACGCAACAGCACGAGAGGACCGCTTCTACCTGGCGGCGTGCTTCAGCCCTTTTTGACGTAGCCCTCGGTAACCTCGTCCTTGTGCGCGGCGAAGGCCTCCAGCACCTCCGTCTTCTCAGCCTTCGGAACCTTGAAGTGGTCCAGGGTCCGCCCGAGTTCCGCTGCGACCTCGTCGAATTCCGCCGGAGAGATCCGCAAGTCGCGGTGAGCCTCTTCAAGGCCGAGCGGCGTCGCGCCGGGCCTTGTGGCGACGAACTTGAAGGGGCCGCCGGAAACGTCGCAGACCCACAGCGTGCGCATGAATTTGAGGCCTGGGAGTCGTTGAAGGTTCTTGGTGTGCCATTTCCGCAGTTGCGGGTTTTTGGACTTCTTGCCGACGATGGGGTTCTTCACGACGGCATCGCTGAAGTGATCCACCACCGCCGCAATGGCGAACACGCCCCCCAGCCGCTCATACAGACTTTTCGCAGGCGCGGTTTGCTTGGTCTGCGCGCGTGCGTTGTCGGCGGGCAATACAGCCGTCGATGCGGCGGTAATCGCCAGCCCCGTGACGACACATCGTCTTGTGAAAGAGGCCAAAACAGCCGTTGTCATCTCTGGTTCCCTTCGAGGTTACGCCAGAGCAAGCCGCGGCCTGTCTGGCGGCTTCAATGATTTTGATCGTCGAATATGTCCACTTTGCCTTACCTGGCATTATCTGAGGAATTAACGAGTCCCCAGCCCCAAATATTCCGTTCGAGCGGCATGCGATTCCTGGCCAGGGCGATTGGACGACCCGCATCAGCGCCGCGGGCGCTTAATGCAGGACTGCAGCTTCCCCTCGATTGTCGAGCGCTGTCGGCGCAGCCAATCCGTCGACTAATTCGTCCACACCGAGCACCCAACCTTCTGCCCCGTAACCGTGTCCCGCACCACCTTCGCGAACACCCGCCTCAACCCCACCCGGTTGGTCTTGACTTCCTTGCTCGCAAGGTAGGTCGGGTCGCCGATTTCCCAATGATAGCGCGTGTTGGCGGGCGCTCGCTTCCAGGTGAATTTCGAGACGTAGGCCACTTGGCCGGGCCGGGTGTCGGCGAAGCGGCAGTCGATGGTCTCCGGTATCAATCCCTTCGCGGCCATTTGATTGACGACCTCGTTGGCGTTGTCCGTCGTCAGCCACTGGTCCATGCCGTTCGCCTGGTAGGCGGCAATGCTGCTCGTCTGGTACATGCTCCTGCCGCTCATCCGGAATGACGAGCATCCCGCCAGTACCAACAACACGGCGATTGCCGCGCTTGCCCTGACTGCCCGCCTGATGCCTGCCCGCTTGCTGCCCGTCTGCTTGCTGCCCGCCTGCCTGCTGCTTGCCTGATCGATGCGCATGCCAGGTCCCCTTGCTCTGGAGGAAATGGAAAATTAACCGTGCCGGATGGTGCCGGTGGATGCTCGCTTCGTATATTAGGAATTTCACATGTCCGGCCCGTACCGGCGCGGGTCTTCAGCGGGCAGCGGTGCGCGGACAGGCCGTGTGGCCGCCCCGCCACAGAAGTTAGCCGCGTCAGCACTTAACGCGTCTCACCCCCGAAATTAACCTTTTGTTAACCATTCGCCCGGCACCCTTTAACCATTGAGTAAGGATTCGCCTGGTCGTGACCTTCGCCGCCCCTTTGCACAACAAATCCATCCGCTTCCGCGCCCGCTCATTCGTCGCTTTCACGCTCACCCCGGAAGCTCCCATCGACGACTGGCTGGAGGGACTCGATCACTGGATCGGCAACTCGCCGGGCTATTTCAATGGCCGCCCGGTGGTGCTCGATTTGAACACGCTGAAGCCGGGGCCGGAAGAGATTGGGGCGCTGGTCGGCGTGCTCGGCTCGCGCGGCATCCGCGTCTACGCCATCGAGCTCGAGGGCGCCGAGCTCGGGCCCGAACTGCCGCCGCTGCTTGGCGGCGCCAAGGAAGCCACCGCCGAAGGCCTGCTGGGCAGGGCCGCGCGCAAGGCCAAGGCCGAAGAGATCACAGTCGACACGGCCGCGGTCGAGGATATTCAGCCCGGGCAGGTGAGGGCGCCGCAGGACGATCTGGTGAAGCTCGATGAGGCAAAGCCGGAAGCGGCGAAGCCCGAGCCGGACAGGATGGTCGAGAGGCATGAGCCCGCCGCCGGCACGCTGATGATCAAAGCGCCGATCCGCTCCGGGCAGTCGGTGTTCCACCCGCATGGCGACGTCATCGTGCTGGGCTCGGTCGCGTCCGGCTCGGAGATCGTCGCCGGCGGCTCGATCCATGTCTATGGCACGCTGCGCGGCCGGGCGATCGCCGGCTCGGAAGGCAATATTTCGGCGCGCATCTTCTGCCGCAAGAACGAGGCCGAGCTGCTCGCCGTCGACGGCTGGTACACCACGGCCGAGGAGATGGAAGGCGTGTCGCGCGGCAAGGCAGTTCAGGCCTTCCTCGACAACGATGCGCTGTGCGTGGTGCCGCTCGGCTGAGTTTTTGGCCGCAAGCTTCGGACCGGTTTCGCGTGCGAAGCTGACAAAGAATCCCGCCGTGCCGGGCACGGTCATGAATAAAAACGCCAATGGAGGCTGGATATATGGGCAAGGTAGTCGTGGTCACTTCGGGCAAGGGGGGCGTCGGCAAGACGACCTCGACGGCCGCGCTCGGCGCTGCCGTGGCCAAGACCGGCAAGAAGGTGGCGCTGGTCGATTTCGACGTGGGCTTGAGGAACCTCGACCTCATCATGGGCGCCGAACGCCGTGTGGTGTTCGACCTCGTCAACGTCATCCAGGGCACCGCAAAACTGTCGCAGGCGCTGATCCGCGACAAGCGGCTGGAGACGCTCTACCTGCTGCCCGCATCGCAGACACGCGACAAGGACGCGCTGACCGAAGAGGGCGTGGCCGAAGTCATCGCGCGGCTGCGCTCGGTGTTCGACTATGTCTTCTGCGATAGCCCGGCCGGCATCGAGCGCGGCGCCCAGCTCGCCATGCGCTTCGCCGACGAGGCTGTCATCGTCACCAACCCGGAAGTGTCGTCGGTGCGCGATTCCGACCGCATCATCGGCCTGCTCGACGCCCGCACCATGAAAGCCGAGCAGGGCGAGCTGATCCAGAAGCACGTGCTTGTGACCCGCTACGATGCCGCCCGCGCGTCGCGCGGCGAGATGCTGTCGATCGACGACGTGCTGGAGATTCTGTCGACGCCGCTGCTCGGCATCATCCCGGAAAGCCAGGATGTGCTCAGGGCCTCGAACCTCGGCGCGCCGGTCACGCTCTCGGAACCGACCAATTCCGCCGCCAAGGCCTACCTCGAAGCGGCAAGACGCCTGGAAGGCGAGGACCTGCCGGTGGTCGTCCCCTTCGAACGCAAGGGCTTCCTCGACCGGCTTCTCGGAAGGAGGGCGGCATGAGCATCCTCGACCTCTTCAAGCGGCGCACCAGCGCCCCAGTGGCGCGCGAGCGGTTGCAGCTCTTGCTCGCCTATGAGCGCCAGAGCCGCGGCCAGCCCGACCTTGTCTCCATCCTGCGCGAGGAGATCATGGCCGTCATCGCCAAGCACGTGCAGATCGACCAGGATTATCTCCAGGTCTCGATGGACCGCGGCGCCACGATGTCGACGCTGGAAATCGACATCCAGATCCCCAACAAGAGCGCCGTGCCGCTCGCCATGGCGGGGTGATCTTTTACCCTCCCGCTTGTGGGGAGGGTCGATCCGCGGAGCGGATCGGGGCGGGGACTGCGCCGACCCCCATCCCCACAAGGGGGAGGTAGGACGCCGGCGCCATCCCCTCTCCGTCGCGGCTCCGCCGCGCCTCTTCTTCGCGCCAGCTTCTCAGGGCAGAGCCCGGCAAAAATCTCTCACTCCGGCTGATACAATTCATCCATGCTGCGGGCCGCCAATTCGGCAAACGGCGCCTGCTTCCTCACCCGGCCATGTTCCAGGATCACCAGGTCGTCGCAGAACGAGATCGTCGAGTGGTGGTGGCTGATGACGATGGTGGTGCGGCGGCCGGCGCGCGATTTCAGCGTTTCAACGATCGCCGCTTCCGAAAGCCCGTCGACCGCGTTGGTCGCCTCGTCGAGGATCAGTATGTCGGGGTCGCGCAGCAGCGCGCGAGCGAGCGCGATGCGCTGCCTTTGCCCGGCCGACAGGTTGAGGCCGCGATAGCCGACCACCGTCTGATAGCCCTGCGGCAGCGTTTCGATGAAGCCGTGCGCCTCGGCAAGCTCGGCCGCGCGGCGCGCCTCTTCCGGCGTCGCCTCGTCCTTGCCGTAGGTGATGTTGTCGAGGATGGTGCCGTCCACCAGCTCCAATTCCTGGCTGGCCAAGGCAATATGCGCCCGCCATGCGACCGGGTCGATCTCGCCGAGCGGCGCGCCGTCGACGAGGATCTTGCCGCCATCCGGCTCGACGAAGCGGCAAAGCAAATTGACGATCGTCGTCTTGCCGGCGCCGGAGCGGCCGATCAGCGCCGTCGAGCGGCCGCTTGCGATATCGAAGCTCACCGCGTGCAGCACCGCCGCGCGCTGCTCCTCATTGGCATAGCTGAAGCTCACGCCCTCGAAGGCGATTTTTTCGCTCAAGGCCGCGAACGGCCGGCTGCCCCTGGGCGGCGCCGGCTTGCCGGTTGGGTCGAGCAGCCAGGTCACCTCTTCCAACGAGCCGGAAAGCCCCTGCACCTGGCTCCAGGTCATCTGCAGGGCTCTCACATGCGGCTGCAGGCGGTAGAGCAGGATCAAAAAGGCGGCAACCAGCGGGAAGCTCAGGCCGGCCAGCCAGGCGCCGATCACCACCGCCAGGAACAGCACGGCGTGAAGCACCTCCGTCAGCGGCGCCAGCGCGCCCTGGCGGCTGGAGAGCAGGAAGGCCGCCCGCCGCACGCCGTCCGATGCCTTCTCGAACGCCGCCTTCTCGCGCGCCTCCTGGCCGAAGATGCGGATCAGGCGCCCGGCATGGACGAGATGCAGCATCTGCGAGGCGAGCCCGCTGTTGCGCGCCGCCACGCTGCGGCTGGGCGCCCTCAGATGCGCCGATAGCGCCATATGTGCCGCCTGCACGAGCGCCAGCCCAAGCATCACCAGGAGCGTCATCTGCCAGGATAACAGCAGCAGGAAGCCGAGCAGGATGACCGCCGCCGAAGCGCTGACCACCGCGCCGAGCATCCCCTGTATGGCGTCCGACGCCCGCCAGGATTCGTTGGAGATGATGTTGAGCAGCCGCCCCGGGCTCTCCCTCAGGAAGAACGGATAGCCGACGGTGAGCAGGCGCTCGGCCAGCGCGCCGCGGATCGACTGGCCGGCTCTGCCGTAGATATGGGCCGTGAGCACCGAATTGGCGTAGGCAAGGATGTTCTTCAACAGGATCGAGCCGAGGATCGCGGCCGCAAGCGCGATCAACCGCTCGCGCTCGCCGAGCTCGGCGCCGATCTTCTGCAGCAGCGCCGAGAAGCCGGCCATGCCGCTTGTGTCGCCATGCCCCATAATGATACCGAGCAACGGGATGATCAGCCCGATACCGAAACCTTCGAGCGCAGCACTCGCAAGCCCGAGCGCGACGACGGCCGGCAGCAGGCCGAGCTGCCGGCGGCCGAGGGCGCGGCGCAGCATCGACAGTGTCGGGCGCCCGGTCATCGCGCGCCGGCCTCCGCGCTGGCCTCGATGGTTTCCTCGGCGAGCCGTGGCTGCCGGTCCGGCCGCCTGGCGAGCACGAGAAGCGCGAACTTCGCCGCGCCGGCGAGGTTCATCAGCACGATCGGCCAGTGCGACAGCTTGAGATCGCCGTCGAACTTCGGACCGCCGGCGAGCTCGCGCATCGCCGCGCGGGCCGCCCAGTAGAAATGACGCAGCAGCCAGGGCGCGCGGCGGATGTGCTTTAGGCAGAGCGCGCCGTTGCCGAAATGATAGTCGCGGTGCAGCCGGCCGATCGCCTTGCCGTCGCGCCGGCCATGATGGTGGAAGATCGTCATGTCGGGCACGTATTCCACCGCTACACCGGCGAGCATGGCGCGCACCAGATAGTCCGTGTCCTCGGCCGAACGCAGCGCGCCGCCGGCGCCGAAGCGTTCGTCGAAAAGGCCGATGCGGGCGGCGACGTCGCGGTGCATGGTCATGTTGCAGCCGAGCACGAAGCCGCCCGGATGGACGGATGGCGTCAGCCGCTCGCGCTTCTCGCAGCGTTTTATCGTGAAAGGCAGGTCGCGCGCGTCGCCGATCTCGACGCGGCCGCCGCGGATGAGCCATTTCTCGCCGCTCGCATAGTGCCGCTCGAGGTCGACGAGGTAGTTGCGTTCGAGCCGGCAGTCGTCGTCGATGAAGACCAGCACGCGACCGCGCGCCCGCGCCAGCCCGGCATTGCGCGCCGCCGCAAGTCCGGGGCGCGGCTGCGAGATTGCGGTGAGCGCGATGTCGGACGCGGCGGCGATCCGCGAAAGGTACTCGGCCGTGCCATCGCGCGAGCCGTTGTCGACCACCACCAGCTCGGCCGCGAAGGCAGGGTGCGCAAGGCACGCCGCTTGGATTGACTGGATGCAAGCTTCCAGCACCGCGACGCGGTCGCGCGTGCAGACGATGAAGGAGACCTGCGGCCGCTGCCGGGGCCAGGGAGGGGCGGGCAGGGCCGGCCGGAAGCCTCGCAGCAGCGGATGGCGTTCGGCGTTCATGCCGCCCCCATCCGATAAGGCGCAAGCACCGCCGCCGCCGGCGCGGATTTGAAGCGGTAGGCCACCCGGTCGGCACGTTTGCCGGCCCACATTGAGGCCTGGCTCAGCCAGGGCGCCCAGGCGCCGGGGCTGAGCGCGTATTTCTCGCGGCGGCGGATCGCGTTCCATTTCCCGGTCGCCGTCAAAAGCTCATGCGTCAGCGCCGGCCGCTCCTCATCGTTGACGAGCTGGTAGAGGAAATAGAACAGGTTCAGCGCGCCGGCTTCGAAGCTCGGCCGCGTCGTATCGGGCAGGGCGGCGATCCGCCCCTCCAGCGCGCGGATGAATTCCGCTACCCGGCGCACAGTCTCGAAGGAGACGCGATCGCCGATGGCGCGCAGGTCCGCGCCATCCTCCGCCAGGCCCTCGGGTTCGAGATTCTCTGCCACGATCTTGAGATGCGTGCGCCGCATCTCTCGGGTGTGCCGGCTGGTCACGCTGCCGGAGTGCACCCGGTAGATGAGAAGGCTTTCCTCCATCAGTGCCGCCGGGTAGCGGTCGGTGAGCCGGCGGAAGAGGTCGAAATCCTCGGCATGTCGGTAGGAGCCGTCGTAATGGAGGTCGGCTTCCGCAATGACGTCGCGGTTGTAGACCACCGTCGGGTGCATGAAGATGGTGAAGAACTTCGACAGCACGGGAAGGCCGAGGCGGAACACCGGATCGGGCCGGCCTCGCGCGATGCGGCCATGGAGCAGCGGATCGACGAGCGCGCCGCAGAAGCCGAGCTCGGGCCGCGCGGCAAACAGCGCCGCCTGCCGCGACAGTCGCCACGGATAGGCGAAGTCGTCAGCGTCCATGCGCGCGACGAGCTCGCCTTGTGCCATCCGCAGCCCTTCGTTGAGGCTGGCGACGAGGCCGCGATTCTCGCGCGAGATGATCGAGACGCGGCT
The DNA here is from genome assembly GCF_003952385.1 of Mesorhizobium sp. M1D.F.Ca.ET.043.01.1.1. NCBI lineage: Bacteria > Pseudomonadati > Pseudomonadota > Alphaproteobacteria > Hyphomicrobiales > Phyllobacteriaceae > Mesorhizobium > Mesorhizobium sp. M1D.F.Ca.ET.043.01.1.1. Next base: position 799,523 of record NZ_CP034444.1, on the reverse strand, counting down.
GTCGTCCCCGCGGAAGCGCTCGAGGATCTCCAGTGACTTGTCGGTCGATCCGTCGTTGATGGCGATGACCTCAAGCCGGCCGTAGTCCTGCCGCAGGATCGATTGGATTGCAGCCGCGACATAGGGCTCGGCGTTGTAGACCGGCAGCAGCACGGAGATGAGGGGCGCGTTCGCCATTATCGCCTTGCCTCGGTTCGCTGAAGGTCGAGCGCGCCAGCCGCTTGGCTGGTCCAATCGGCCTCGCCCGGCGCGCGTCGCCGCGCGACATAAGGAAAATAGCGCTTGAGGCCGTTGAGCGGCTTTTCGAAGAACGCCCAGGAGAGCGAGGCGGCGATCAGCGTCGCCGTGCCCGCGACGACGAATCGCCCCGGTCCCTGTTCCGAGACGTTGAGCGGGATCCACGGCTGCGCCTTGACGGCATAGGCGAGAAGGATCGGGTGGTAGAGATAGACGCCGTAGCTGATGCGGCCGAGCCCGAGTAGCGGCGGCAGTTCTGCCAGCCTGCCGAGCGCGCCGCCAAGGCCGTTCGAACAGGCGGCGACGACCGCCGTCAGCGGTACCAGCGGCAGCACCTGCACCAGCAGCCAGCGCGGCCACTCCCAAGTCGAGCTCGCCAGCCCGGGGTCGGACCACACGACGAGCAGGAAAACCGCCGCCAAGGCCGGCCAGCCGCGCCGCATCCATTGCGGCACGTCCGCGCCCCTGGCGCGGCGCACGGCAAGCAGCGCGCCGCAGCCAAGCGCATCCATCGAGGCCGGCGGCAGCAGATCCCGCGCCAGCGCGGTGTCGGTGGCGATCGGCCAGTAGAAGCGGTAGACGAGCGAGAAGCAGATGACGCCGATGGTGATCGCCTCGATGCGCCTGCGCGGCGCCAGAAGCACGATCAGCGGCCAGGCCAGGTAGAACTGCTCCTCGATGCTGAGGCTCCAGAAATGGCAGAGCAGCCAGGGGTTCCAATCGTTGCGCAGCGCGTACCAGAAATTCGAGAGATAGAGGGCATGCCAGGCGAGCGACGATCTGGATTGTTCCAGGTCTGTAAACCAGACGAGCGCCAGCACCGCGAAATAGGGCGGGAAGATTCGGATCACGCGCCTGGCATAGAAGGAACGCAGCGCCGGTCCGGCCTCGAATTGGGCGGCGTCGCGCGCCTCCAGCAGGAGCCGGGTGATCAGGAAGCCGGAGAGCACAAAGAACAGCCGGACGCCGAGATGGCCGAGGAAGGACGAGCCGCCGGGCGCGAGGAAATGCGCGTAAAGCACCAGCGTCACGGCAACGGCCCGCAACGCGTCCAACTGGATGTCGCGCGCGTTCGCCATCAGCGGCGTCCGGCAGCTTTGCGGTGACAGGGAGCATAGGACGCGCAAACCGCGCGGCCGCCTGCCGAGAAATCGCCGTCCAAGCCGACGGTGCTTTCCTTGCCGGCCAGCGCAATACCCATCCGAGTCAAAATAATGGCAGCCTCCAACCAGGCATGCCCCCGGTCCACGATTGTCGCGGCCTATGTTGCAGCGCAACACAAAATCCTTACGGCTTTGAAATAAAGATGTGATGGGGAGGCGTGGAGGAAATAGTTTTCGTTCAAAAATATTCCCGCGGCGTCCAATGGTCCTATGTACTCATGGGCAGTTGGTCTGAGTTTCGAGCAGTATTATCGCAAGAGATGTTGGGCGATCACGCCGACAACCATAACGAGTATGTTAGGAGTATTGAAAGAAAGGCTCGGTCGTTGCGCGCCGATCCCCGTTCGAACTTGTGAGAAAGTCCCTTGAATCTCAAGGCTTTGTGCAGCGCAGCAGCCTGCCGGCAACGTGACGGGCGCCTTGTCCCATCATCCTTCGCCCGCTGCCTCACGACAGCGCGGCCGCCAGGTCCTATCTCCGCATCCGACCATGCGGGCAGGGGGGATGGAGTGACGTCGACGCCGATCGCAAAACCGGAGGCGCAGCTGGGCGCCTTGCCCGTCGTGGGCCTGCTTGGCGCCATTCTTTCGGTGCAGGTGGGCGCCGCCTTTGCCAAGGGCCTGTTTCCGGTCCTCGGGGCGGAGGGCACGACGATGCTGAGGCTCGTCATCGGCGCGCTGATGCTGGCGGCGGTCCTCAGGCCATGGAAAGTGCTGCCGACACCGAGGGGGCTGCCCTGGCTTGCCGCCTATGGCGTCACCGTTTCGGTCATGAACCTGCTATTCTATGCCGCGCTCGAGCGCATTCCGCTGGGCATCTGCGTGGCGCTCGAATTCACCGGCCCGCTTTTCGTCGCCACACTCGGCTCCAGGCGTTTGCTCGACCTCGTCTGGGTGGTGCTGGCGGTCGCCGGCATCGTGCTGCTTTCTCCTTTCGCCGATGTCAGCCGCGGGCTCGATCCGGTGGGCGTGCTGCTTGCGCTTGCCGCCGGCGGCTGTTGGGGACTCTATATCATCTTCGCGCAGAAGGCCGGCGCCGAGCTTGGCGCCCGCACCTCGGCCTACGGCATGGCGATCGCCGCGCTGGTCGCGCTGCCTTTCGGTTTCACCGCCGCGGAACCTTATCTCGCCGACCCGCATGTCATGGCGACCGCGGTCGTCGTCGGGCTGTTCTCCAGCGCGCTGCCCTTCTGGCTGGAGATGATGGTGCTCGCCAGAATGCCGGCGAAAGTCTATGGCATGATCGTCTGCCTGGAGCCCGCAGGCGGCGCGCTGACAGGTTTTTTGTTCCTGCACGAGAGCCTGAGCGCGTTGCAATGCGCCGGTATCGGTGCCGTGATCGCCGCCGCCTTCGGCGCGGCCGTGACAGCGAGAGCGCCGGTTCCGTCGACTGGTTGAGCCCGATGCATGCCGCCAAAAAAGCTGTGCGCGCAGCCGCGCCCGACCGCATCCGGTGGTTGAGATAGGACTTAGGTCCGATATCGTTGCGAAAAAGGTCCGATAAAACAAGACAAGGGTCGTGGGCCACTTCCCCACGACGCGCTGATTGGGGATGCTGATGCTGCGACATTGCCGGTGGGGTAGTTCGGCCGAAGGGTCGGATGGCTGGCAAGGGGAGAATGGGATGCGCGTATCGCGCATGGGCTGCAGGCATGTCTTGCGGGCGCTCACTGCGCTGGCGCTTGTTGTCGCGCCTTTTCATCTCTCCCTCGATGGTCCTGTCGTGGCCAAGGCCTATGCCGGCAAGGGCGGCAATGGCAACGGCAACGGCGGTGGAAACAACGGCGGTGGAAATAGCGGCGGCGGCAATAGCGGGGGCGGAAACAGCGGCGGCGGAAACAGCGGCGGCGGCGGCAACGGAAACCGTAACGGCGGCGGTAACAACGGGAACGGCAACTCGGGCGGCAACAACGGAAACAGCAACTCGGGCGGCAACAACGGCAACAGCAAGGGCGCAACGAACAGTGCCTCCAACAGTGCCGCAAGCAGCACCGCCGATGTCGACGATCATGTGACCGCCGCGACCGGCGACAAGGTCGAGGTCAGTGCCAGCGGGATCCAGGTCACGCACCGGAACGGAATGAAGGAGACGGTTGAGGACGGCAGGTTCAGGATGGAGGACAAGTTTGGTCGCACCATCGTCGAGCGCAAGGCCACAATGGCCGATCTCAATCGCCTGAAGAGTTTGTGAGAACAAAGTTTGTGAGAGCGAGGTTCTATCTGGATTAGATCTTTAAGGGACCAAAGGCCAGCGCTGCAAAATCAGGTTGCCACCTTTTGCTTCGTCTCTTCGGTCCTGATCATCTTATGACAGAACTCCCGCTACTCACCTTGCCCCCGCCTTTTGGCGGGGGTACTTTTTGGGGCCCTTGGGATGGCTGCCGGGTAAGGCGGGCTCTTGGCGCATGGCCCCGCAAGGCGGGAAGACACAATCCATACGCAAATCAAAGAGTTACGGTGCTTTTCGCGTCCAAGTAGAAACAGCTGCGCCGTAGAATGCCGCGGCTCGTTGGGCGTCCGCGTGGTTCTCGCAGGCCATAGTCATAATGAATTGCCGGACAATTTCCAAGCGATTTGGTTAACGCAGCTGCAGTCGCGGCTTCGAATTCCTTCTCCCTCCAAGTATGTCGTCCAAAAGTGCGCAGCGGTTTGGGGACGGTGACATGCGCAAAATAAGGACTAAGCGCGTCGCCTGGGTACGCTTCACCGCGACGCGCTCTAGTTGCGACGATGGTCCCCAGGTGGTTGCTAAAAAGGTCCGACCGGGCATGGCATGGGTCGTGGGCCGCTTCCGTAGGCTTACCAAACCGTGAATCTTTTTCCGGTTAGTAAACCGGTTTCGCCTTGGCCCGGCTGAGAGCGGAACTTCGGCAGGGCCGAGGCGGAACCGGCATGAACCAAGGATAGCATGCGCGAACCCGCCTCCAGAAGGTTTGTCCGCCTTACGCTGCGCGCTGCGGCCGCGCTGGCGCTTGTTGTCGCGACTGGTCATTTCACCCCCGATAGCCTCGCCAAGCTTCTGGTGCCCACCGCTTATGCCGGCAACGGTCATGGCGGCGGCAACGGTGGCGGCAACAGCGGTGGCAATTCAGGCAACAGCAATGCCGGTGGCGGCAATGCCAATGCCGGTCCGGGCAACAACAACGGCAAAGGCAACACCAACCCGGGCGGCGGTGCCGCCAGCCATGTCAATGCGACGACGGGCGACATCGTCGAGATCGACGGCAATAAGATCACCGTCACCCACCGCAACGGCATGAAGGAAGAGATCGAGAACGGACGCTTCGAGATGACGGATGCGCAAGGCCGCACCATCGTCGAGCGCCGGGCGACCGAGAAGGATCAGGCCCGTCTGCTGGGCTTGTGAGGGTTGAGAGAGGCTACCCCCTTTTCCGCACCCTCGCATGTCACCCCCGCCGTCCGGAGGCGGGGGTGATTGCCTTTTTAGGGGAGTGTAGGGGAATAGGGAGTGGGGCAGAATGCTTTCTTTCCTACTCCCTTACTGCTCTACTCCCTAACTACGGTCTTTCCTTCGCTTCATGCATCAAGAGCGCTGCCTCCGTCCGGTTGCGCACGTTGAGCTTGGCGAGCACTCGGGTCATGTGGTGCTTGACCGTCTTTTCCTGCAGCGACAGCCGGGCGGCGACCTCCTTGTTGCTCAGGCCCTCGGCCACCAGCCTCAGGATCTCGGCTTCGCGGCCGGTGAGCTGGCTGAGCGGGTCGGGCTTGCGGCTGGTGGGCTGCAAGAGGTCCGACAGCAGCCGCGCCGAGAGTGTCGGCGAGACGTAGCTCTGGCCGTTGGCGACGTCGCGCAGGATCTCGGCCAGCGACTTGGAGCCGACGCCTTTCAGCACATAGCCGCGCGCGCCAGCCTTTAGCGCCTGGGCGACGTCGGCATTGGTCTCGGACACGGTGAGCATTACGATCTTCTGCTCAGGCGCCGCCGAAAGGATGCTGGCCAATGCGTTGAGGCCGCCGCCCGGCATGCTGATGTCGAGCAGCAGCACGTCGGGCGTGCTGCCGCGGACCAGCCTTTCGGCGTCCTCGGCGCTGGCGCCTTCGCCCACAAGCTCGAAGCCGCCGATCTCGCCGAGGCTGCGCGCCACGCCCTCACGAAACAGCGGATGGTCGTCGACAATAGCGATGCGGATGGGTGTGGTCACGGCTGCTCCTCGACAGACAATGTGATTACCAGTCTCGTTCCTCCAGGACCCGAAAGCGTCTCGAATTGCCCGCCGATGCTTTCGATACGCTCCCTGAGGCCGGCGAGCCCCAGGCCTTCGCTCCGTGCGGGGTTGAAGCCCGGACCTGTGTCCTGCACCTCGACCAGAAGCTTGCCGCCCTTCATCGTGGCCCTCACCTGCTGGCCCTTGCCCTTGCCGTGCCGGTAGGCGTTGTTCAGCCCCTCCTGCACGAACCGATAGATGCTGATCTTCTCCGAGGTGCCGAGTTCGGGCAAGCGCTCCGGCAGCGTCAGCAGCACTTTGGTGTCGGTGCGTCGCTCATGCTCGGCGACCGCCAGCCGCAATATGTCGGCGACCGCCTGCGTCTCGATCTGCGGCAGCACCAGGCCGTTGCAGATGCCGCGTATCTCTCGCATCGCCTCGCCGAGCGTCTTGTGGATGCCTGCGATCTCGGCTTCGCGCTGCGGTCTGGGCGTGGCGGGGTCGACCAGCACCGGACTGTCCATCCTGAGCGCGGCAAGCGCCACCAGTTGCGCCGGGCCGTCGTGCAGGTCGGCGCCGATGCGCCGCAGATAGCGCTCGTTGATGGCGGTGGCGCGGCGCGATGCGCGCTGCACGCGCTGGCGAAGCGATGAGTTCTGCGCCAGCGCCGACTGCAGCTCGGTGACCTTGGCCTCGAGCGCTGCGCGCTGTGTCTGGATGGTGCGGCTGCCGCGAAAGACGATGCCCGACAACAGCGCCAGCGAGGCCGCCGTGGCGCCGGCCACCACCAGCCAGGTCCATCTGAGCGCCGAGTTCAGCGTCTGCTGGAAGTCGTCGGCGATCTCATAGAATTCCGACACCGCCACCACTTCGCCCGACCAGGGCTCGCGCACGGGGTTGTAGATCTCGAACAGCGGCGCGTTCACCGCTTTCTCTTCGCCCGCTTCGGGATCGTCGTCGAGGTCGTTGTACTCGGCCACGACATTGCCGCCGAAGGCCGAGATCAGATTCGGGTTGGCAGGAAAGCTCTTGCCGATCAGCGACGAGTCGTCAGCGTAGAGCACCGTGCCGTCGCGCCGCCACAGCTTGAACGACACCAGCCTCTTGCCGAGCGCGCCCTGGCCAAGCGTCTCGTCCAGCGCCCGCTTGACCGTGTCGTCGAGCTCACGGCTCTTGCGCAGGTCCGGCAAAAGCGGCGCAATCACGCTGTCGACATAGAGCGCTGTCGTGGTGGCGGAGTTGTGCATCACGCCTTCGCGGATCTGCGACGTCACCCAGAGGCCGACGACGAGCATCACGGCCAAAAGTCCGATACCGCCGGCAATCACGAACTGCCAGGCCAGCGACAGCCCGCTCCAGACTTGCAAAAGTCGTTTCAAAGTCTCGCTGAGCATACGCGCGATTCACCCCGCCACTGGCAAAGATTATAGGCCAGTCGCAGCGAATGCGACACCGACCTTGGTCCTGCGTCCCGGGAAGGGGTTAACGCCATCGCGGCGGCCGGATGCGAATGGCCGTTGGAAAGTGCCAAAAGCGCATCGCGCTGAAACGGATTCAGGCGGCTCGCGATAGAGAAAAGGCGGCATTGACGGCGCGGTTTCCGGCGGAACGCAAAGCGGGGCGACCGCGTTTTTGTGTCGCTATGCCGAAGAATTCTTTCGCTCACAAGGCCGAGAGACCGGCCCTTGCCTCGCTTGCCGAGGCGGAGCGCCAGGCGCGCGCCGAAAAGAACGCCAGGCTAAGGGACCTTCGCACGCACACGTCATGGCTGGTGCTCGATCCCGATGCGCTTTTCCGCGACGAGATCGACTGCTCGGCGCTGTTCGGTGATGCTCCTATGCCAAAGGTCACCCGGCGGTAGGGCGGCCCTCGGCCGTTATGCCGTCTGAAGCTGTCCGACTGAATTCGGATCCGCCCGCGATATCGCGATCAGCCGCGCAACGGCCAACGGCGCCATGAGTATGAAAACCGCCGTGACACCAAAGAAGATCGACAAAGCCAGATCGATCCCGCCGTGATCATAGCAGACTGCAAATCCCATGACGCCTTTAGACCACCCCGCTGCGCATCAGGTTGCCATACATTGATCCCAGCATGAGCCTCATTTGCGAGAAATACAAGAGATCGCTAATTTGAGAGGAGCGCTGTCAGCCGGGGGCCGATGTTGCTGCCGTTCTTCCATTGGCCTTCGGTCCATCACCGCCGCCGCCTGGGCGCGTGGAGGTGGGTGGCCTTGGCTGCGCCCTTTATCCTTTTGTCCGGCTATGTCGTCTATGGTTCAATCGGCATCCGTTTCGCGTCTCCCTTTTCGGTGCTGCGGCACATAGCTGCCTTTCCCAATTGCGCCACCGCCCGACTGGTCGGCCTCGCGCCGGCACGCGCCGGGCAGCCCGGCTACTGGCCGACGCACGACGCCGACCATGACGGCATCGCCTGCGAACCCTGGCACGGAATAAACGGGAGCAGGGTAAGGGTGCACCGCTATCGGAGCACGGGCAGATAGGTCCGGGGGCCTCAGATTGGCGCTGTCGACCGCCTAGGCGCAACAGGCTTTGTCTCTCGCGGGCGAACAAAGCGATGCATCGGCCGCCTTCTGCTCTTCCAGCCAGCGGTCGCGGGGCTTGCAGCTTGCCGGCCGCGGCGACAACTCGACCTCGACGGTGCCGCCGACCAGTGTCGGCTGCGTTGCCCGGTGAAGCTCCATCGGCCTGATGCCGTCGCTGACTTCGAAGGTCAGCCTGGCGGACTGGTCGAGAGCGACGTGGTCGGCGACCTTGCGGATGATGGCAGCGAATTTGCCGGTCGGCATGTGCACCGGCCCGCCTTCGTCGACGTCCCATAGCTGGACGAAGATTTCCGACCAGGATTCCGGGTTGGCGCCGCAATCCAGCGCCGAGAACTGCCCGGCCTTGACCTCGGTCACATGGTAGCCCGGCTTAACCGGCCGTCCGCCATAGCGGAACACCAGCGGCTTGTCCTTGTGGTCAGCCAGCGCGTCGAGCAGGTCGCCGATGGTGAGATCCGACGGGTCGATGGCGAGGATGGGGGCGATTTTGCGGTTGTCAGGAGAGAGCATGTCGGCTAATCCTCATTTCAACATTTCAAGGATTATTGAAACGTGGATGAACGTCAAGCCCTGATCGCCTTTGGCGCGCTGTCGCAGGACACGCGGCTGAGGCTGCTTCGGTTGCTGGTTGTCGCCGGGCCGGATGGCATCGCCGCCGGTTCGCTCGCCGAGCAGGTCGAGGTCTCGCCCTCCAATGTCAGCTTCCACCTCAAGGAACTCGAGCGCGCCGGCCTGATCAGCGCGCGGCGGGACGCACGCTCGATCGTCTACAGCGCCGAATATGACGCGCTGTCCGGCCTGATCCGGTTCCTGATGGAGGATTGCTGCTCGGGCCGCCCCGAAATCTGCGCGCCGGCGCTTGCCGCGCCTTGCTGCCGGCCGGGCGAGGGGAGCCGGCAGTGACCGCCTACGATCTTCCGCGACGCGCCGTTGCCGAAGCCCTGGGCACCGGTCTCCTGGTGGCGACCGTGGTCGGCTCCGGCATCATGGCCGAGACGCTGACGCATGACACGGCGCTGGCGCTGCTCGGCAACACGCTTGCGACCGGCGCCATGCTGGTGGTGCTGATCACCATCCTCGGACCGATCTCCGGCGCCCATTTCAATCCGGCCGTCTCGCTTGTCTTCTGTTTGAACCGGACGCTGCCGGCCCGCGATCTGCCGGCCTATCTCGCCGCGCAGGGCGCCGGCGGCATCGCCGGCACCATTGCCGCGCATCTCATGTTCGCGCTGCCGGTGCTGGAGTTCGCGACGAAGCTGCGCGCCGGACCGGCGCAATGGTTCTCGGAAGTTGTCGCGACCTTCGGGCTGGTCGCCGTCATCCTCGCCGGCATTCGCTTCGAGCGGCGGGCCGTGCCCTGGCTGGTCGGCCTCTTCATCACCGCCGCCTACTGGTTCACCGCCTCCACCTCCTTCGCCAATCCGGCCGTCGCGCTGGCGCGTTCGCTCACCGACACGTTTTCCGGCATCAGGCCGGCCGATCTGCCCGGCTTCATCGTCGCCGAGCTGCTTGGCGCCTTGATCGCGCTGGCGCTGATGGGCTGGCTGCTGCAGCCCGAAACCATCGAGCATCCCAACCCCCGAGAGCCGAGCCCGAGAGCCAACCCATGACCGTCACGATCTATCACAACCCCGCCTGCGGCACCTCGCGCAACACGCTCGCCATGATCCGCGCCAGCGGCGAGGACCCGGTGGTGATCGAATATCTGAAGACCCCGCCCGCCCGCGAGCGGCTGCTCGAACTGATCGCGGCGATGGGCATCACCCCGCGCGAGCTACTCAGGGAGAAGGGAACGCCTTATGCCGAGCTCGGCCTTGGCGACCCGAAATGGAGCGGCGACGAGCTGGTCGACTTCATGCTCGCCCATCCCATCCTCATCAACCGGCCGATCGTCGAGACGCCTAAGGGCACCAAGCTCAGCCGTCCGTCGGAGGCGGTGCTCCCGCTGCTTGACAATCCGGTGCGCGAGTTCGTCAAGGAGGATGGCGAGAAGGTCGGCTACGTGCCGGGGCAAGCCTGATTGGAAGCCGCGGCACCTGTCGCTCGCAATCGCCATGTCCTCGTCTCGGCGCTTGGCGCCGCGATCCACCTTCTGCTCTGCCTGCCGCTTCACCTCTGGGCGATACCGCCGCCTCCGCCGCTCCCGACGCCGGCGCCGGCTGCAACCGGGCTGAAGCAGCCGTCGACCACCGGCCGGACGAGGACACGTCTCATCCTGCTCGCCTCCATCCAGACCGTGGCGGCACTGATAGCATCCATGCTCTCAGTCCATCTCCTTGCCCTGCTGCAGCTTCGCGGGGTGGGCCTGGCGGCCGCGGTCGGCCTTGGAGCTTTGGTCGGTCCGTCACAGGTCGGCGCGCGCGTGGCCGAGATGCTGATCGGCCGCAACCGGCATCACCCGATCTGGACGATGCTGAGATCCGTATCGCTGCTTGCGGCCGGCGTCTGGCTGCTGCTTGCGAGCCCGGCCCTCATCGCCCTGGCATTGATCCTCTATGGCGCCGGCAACGGCATCCATACGATCGCGCGCGGCGCCCTGCCGCTCGTCCTGTTCGATCCGCAACGATACGCCGCGCTCATGGGCAGGCTCGCGACGCCGAGCCTGATCGTCCAGGCGGCAGCTCCCTCGATTGGGGCGCTGCTTCTCGGCGCGGGCGGGGCCAACCTCGTCCTGACGACGCTGGCGCTTGCCGCAACGCTCAATGTGAGGCTCTGTGTCTGCCTGGTGGTGTCTGTGCGCCGGACCTAGTCACGCGCAGTCCTTCAGCTCGATCACCTCGACGCCGAGGCGGAAGGCCTGGCCGTCGGCATAGGAGCGGGCATATTGCTCGGCTTCGAAGGGGAAGGTCAGCGTGGTGCCATAGGCGGTGACGCGCACCGTCCACTTCTGGCCCTTGACGAGTTCGACGCCGTGAAGCTTCGCCGTCATCATCTCACCCTCCTCCAGTCCGCATGCCCGCAACGTTACCCTAACGTCACGGAAATCATTTGAATGCAAATAATCCGACCGAATTATGTCGCCGCCCTGTCGATTCCGACATTCGGCCCGCCGCTTCCGTGAAATGGATCACGTTCGGCCTGCGGAACCCGGACAGCTTGAGGGGGTTAGAGGTTATGAAATCTCAAGGGAGGCAGCCATGATCCGCAAGCTGAAGTCCGGCGAATACCGTCTCTATTCGCGCAAAGTGGACCCTAGGACCGGCAAGCGCCGGAACCTCGGCACCTTCAAGTCGCGCGAGGCCGCCGAGAAGCACGAGCGCGAGGTGCAATACTTCAAGCGGCACTAGCGGCTTTTGAGGCCCGTTGCTTTCGATCTTCTCGGGTTCCTGCTGTCGAAACCGGCGATGCTCGGCCTTTCGAATGAGCAGCGTCATCGCCCATGTCGCAGCACTTCGCGGGCAAGCAAGCAGGTGCGTTCTAGTCCGTCGTGCGGCCGCCGTTCGGGCTCGAACCAAGCGCGTGGGCTTCGCGCTCCAGCGCCACGCGATCATTGCCATATTTGGCAAAGAGCTGCCGAGCTTCAGGGATCGTAAGCTGGAACTTCCTCGCGAAACAGGCGACGTCGAAATCCTCGCCGATCAAGACGTGATCAGCCGCGTCGCGTGAGCTTTCATTGTCTGACATCGAAAAATTCCTCCTGACGGAAGAAAGGCGCGCGCGACGCCATGGTTCCGGATTGTTTTCCAAGCGATGCGTAACGGATGCGCGGAGGATTCGCGGCCAAATCCGCATGGTCGGCTTCGGGTGGTTCTCCATTGCGCTATCCTACCCCGGAGGATAGGATAACGCCATGACGGTACACAGTTCCCATCCCGATATCATCGTCCGGCTCAAGCGCGCGCACGGCCATCTCGCCGCCGTGCTCACCATGTTCGAGCAGGGGCGCTCCTGCCTTGACTTGGCGCAACAGCTTCATGCCGTCGAAAGCGCCGTCGGCAACGCCAAGCGCGAGCTGATCCACGATCATATGGAGCACTGCCTGGTCGAAGGCGGCGCGCCGACCAGCGACACGCTCAAGGAGCTGAAACAGCTCACCAAATACCTGTGAGGCAACCATGTGGGCAAGGATTCTCGCCTGGTTCGGGTTCGAGGCGCATGGTCACGACCATGGTGGGCACAGCCATGATCGCCACGGGCCGCACGGCCATACGCATGGCGTGATCGACGCTACGATCGCGACCACAGATCGCGGCATCTGGGCGATCAAATGGTCGTTCGTGATCCTCGCGATAACCGCGGCTTTGCAGATCGCCGTTGTCGTGTTTTCGGGCAGCGTGGCGTTGCTCGCCGACACCATCCACAATGTCGCGGACGCGACCACCGCCATACCGCTCTGGATCGCCTTCGTGCTGGCGCGCCGCAAGCCGACCACGACCTTCACCTATGGCCTCGGCCGTGTCGAGGACTTGGCCGGCATCGTCATCGTGCTGATCATCCTGGCAAGCGCGCTGGTCGCCGGTTATGAGGCGATTGACCGCCTGCTCGACCCGAAGCCGGTGCGGTTCCTCGGCTGGCTTGCCTCCGCCGGCGTCGTCGGCTTCCTCGGCAACGAGGCGGTGGCCGTGTTCCGGATCCGAGTCGGCCGCCAGATCAACAGCGCCGCGCTGATCGCCGACGGCTATCACGCCCGCACCGACGGGCTCACCAGCCTTGCCGTCGTCGCCGGCGCGATCGGCGTCTGGCTTGGCTATCCGCTGGCCGACCCGATCATCGGCCTGCTCATCACCGCCGCCATCTTCGGCATCGTGTGGCAGTCGGCGCGCTCGGTGCTGACGCGGATGCTTGACGGCGTCGAGCCCGGCCTCGTGAACGAAATCCACCACGCCGCCGAACATGTCCCCGGCATCGAGAAGGTGGTCGAGGCGAAAGCCCGATGGCTCGGCCACAAGCTGCATGTGGATGTGGCGATCGCGGTCAATGACGGGCTGCTGCTTGCCGCCGCCAACAATATCGCCGTGTCGCTGAAAACCGAACTGTTCGCGCACATTCCGGCCCTCGATGTCGCTACCGTCCGTTTCGCTGAATCCTACGCACGGGCCGGGCATCATCACGCGCCCGATCCGTTCCTGGTGTCGGGCAAGCTGGCGAGCGGACTGTTGGAGATCGTCGACACGCCGCAGGGCGAGCGCATGCGCCTGCGGCTGTCGCGCCACGCCGAGGGCTTGCGGGCGAATGTCGCCATCGAGCGGCCGGGCGGTGCGGTGGAGCGCCTGCCGCTGTCGCCTGTCGGCGGCGACCATCACTATCTCCAAAGCATCGTGGCGCCGGCCGAGCCGCATGAATTTTCCGCCAGGCTGCAACTGGCCGCCGGCGCCGACAGCGAAGAACTGCCCTTCGCCATGGCCGAACCGGAAGGCCATCATCACGAGCACGCGCATGGATGATACAGGCGCTTTTTGACTACCAGCGCGAGATCTACATCGCGGTGGCGCAACATCTGAAATCCTTCGCCGCCAATGGCAGTTGGCTGGCGCTTCTTGCTGTATTGCCAATGGGCGTTATGTTCGGCGCCGCCCATGCAATCACGCCCGGCCATAGCAAGACCCGGCTCGCCGCCTATATAACCGGCTCGCGCGTGCGGCTGTCGCGGGGGCTGCTGGCGTCGCTGGCGTTATCCTTCACCCACATCACCCTTGCCGTGCTGATTGCGGTGCTGGCGCTGCCGCTGGTCTCGATTGCGCTGGGCAGCGTTGGCCGCGCTCCCGCCCTGGAAACACTTAGCCGGGGCCTTCTCGGATTGGTAGGCGTCTGGATGATCTGGCGGGCGCTGCGCGGCCGTCACCATCATCACGCCCGTGAAGGCGAGGTCGTCGGCGTCATGGCCGGACTGATCCCGTGTCCGCTGACGCTGTTCGTCATGACCTTCGCGATTGCGCGGGGCGTGCCCTGGGCCGGACTCGCGTTCGCGGTCGCCATGATGGCGGGCGTCGCGATCACGCTCGGCATGGTGGTCGCCCTGGCGGTGCTCTTCCGCCGCGGCTCGGTCGCCATCCTCGAGCGGTTCGGCTCGAGCACCGCGCGGCTCGCAACTTTACTGGAGGTGGCGACCGGGCTGATCCTGATCGGCGCGGCGCTCCATCAGGTCCTGGGTGTCTGAATGCGTGTCGCAGAAAAATGTGCGGCAGTTTTGGGAACCGTTTCGGCGTGACGCGCTTTAGAAGCAGGTTGCGGGCGCCTGGGCGGCAATCGATGACCGAAGCGATGTGCCGGCACAAACGGCGCCGCATTTGTGTGGAACGGGATGATGCCGCAATTAGCAATCGCTAACGGAAAGGAAACGCCTCGCTGTTACCATGCGGCTTCGGGTGAGGGAGGCTGAGCCCGCCGAGGAAGTTCCGGGACAAGTGCACAATGGCCACCTTTCCCCACACCGAGCGCCGTCTTCATTCACGAGAATTCGTGCTGAAGGAGGCCACGATCGTCACCGCCGACGCCCGCATCAGGTGCTCCATCCGTAACCAGCACGAGCATGGCGCCGAGCTGCGCGTCGGTGCGCAGGTGGAGATACCGGAAGGCTTCACGCTCATCGTTCCCGACGATGATGCCGTCTATCGTGCCGTTGTGCGCTGGCGGCGCAACGAGCGCGTCGGCGTGCAGATGTTCAGCAATTCGATGAAGGCCTGACGCCCGAAACACGCCCACCTGCTGTCACGCCGGTCGCGTGGACCCGGTATGCGGCATCGTCTCAGAGATAGCGGCGCACGCTTGCCTTGTAGGCGCGGTAGGGCTCGCCGAACTTGCGCTCCAGATAGGCCTCTTCGCGCAGCACCACGCCGGAATGCAGGATGAAAAAGACCGGGACCAGCGCGACCACGCCCCACCAGGTATCGAACACGAGCCCGATCCCGAGAAGCAGCCCCATCAGGCCGACATAGAGCGGGTTGCGGCTGTAGCCGAACGGGCCGCCGGTGATGATGGCCAGCGTCGGCTTCGTCGGGTCGATATTGGTGCCGCCGCGCTGCATCGTCATGCGTCCCCAGGCGATGCCGGCAATCGCAACCGCCGCCAGCACGAGGCCCAGCACCAAGGTCGCCGGCCTGCCGCCGATCGCCAGCGGCCAGACATAGCGCAGCGCCAGCATCAGGATCACCGTCACAAGGAACAGCAGCGGCGGGAACGCCGCGACGCCGGGATTGTCTTTTTCGTCGCTCATGGCCATTTCCGATAGTCCTCGAAACGAGGCGCCATTGCCGAGCCGGCACTATGCATCCGCACAGACGAAGCGGCAATCGGCGCCTGCCCGAGTCCGACCCGCCGCCTACTTGTCCACCGCCAGCGTCTCATTGAGCACGGCGGCCAGGTGCAGGCCGCCGAGCGCGAGCTGCTTTACGGCGACCGGCGAGAATTTTTCGAAATAGGCCTGGTCGAGGATCACCGCGTGCGGGTTGTCCGCCTTGATCGACGTGCCTTTGGGCAGCGCGCGATAGGCGTCCTCCGCAATCGCATGGCACGCCGCCAGCCATTTCTCAGGCGTCTGGTCGGCGGCGGGCAACGGCGCGAGATTTGGGATGACGTCGGTCTCGAGGTCGAGCGCGACCTTGCCCCAGTCATAGTATCTGAACAGGATCAGGCTCGAATCCCAGACCGCATGGAAGGTGGTGAGGTCGCGGTAGGTGGAGCCGTCCGGCTTCGGCCGCGAGACGTTGAAGGTCACCGTCAGCGTGTTGCCGCCCTGATCGCCCTGGTTGCCGTCGAGGCGCTCGACGCAGTGCAGCGGCTGCGACAGGTCGCCGACCAGATGGATGACGAAGGCGAGCGCCTTCCAACGCTCCTCGTCGCTCTTCTTCGGATCGGCGAGGATTTTTTCCTGCGCCGGCAGCGCCTTCATCAGGCAGAAACCGAAAGCCGGGTCGTCCTTGCAGTCGCGCGCCGGGTCGTAGGCGATGGAACTGGCCGTCGCATCGCCGGGCTTCGACGCCAACGGGATGTCGACGAAATGCCAGTTCGACGTTTCCTTGTGGTTCTCGGCGCGATAGTCGTCGGGCCAGCTCGCCACCGAGGCCAGCGACACCGTCGCCGGCGGCTTGAGCTTGAGATGCGCGCGCAACAGCTGCTCGATCGTGCCATAGGCGCTTTGGCCGAGCCTATGCTGCGCGATCTCGGCGATCACTGCATGGCCTTCCTGGCCCCAGGCCAGCGCCTGGCCGGGCATCACTCCACCCATCGACATCGTCGCCAGACAGGAAACCGCCGCTTTCCAGTTCATCGCCCCGCCTCCTCAAACAACCTCAAACAAGGTTTCGTCCTGGAAAGTACAGCGGAGGCGGGTGTCACAAACAAGCGGGTTCCCGCGCAACGTGTTTGTCGCGACGATGAGTGGCGCAAGCATGACGATCCGGCAGACCTGCGATGGCCGGCGCGTTGCAGATGCTCTGGCCAATGGGCGACCCTTGCGAGAAGATGGGGCCAGTTGCCCAGAAGCGCCGGTTCGAGACATTGACCGGCCGGCAAAACTATCCGCCGCCAGCTCGCGTAGCGCCGGCTGCGTCGCGTCCTGCCTGTCGTATTTGGCTCAGCCTTTCCGCGCCTGGATGGCCCGCGCCGCCTGCTCGATCGCGGCGCGGTCGTTGCCCAGCCGGTCGAGCAGTTCCTGTGCCTCTCCACTGCTGATTCCGGTACGTATCGCCAGCGCCTCGACCGTCAGCACGTCGGAGCTGTCGATCTCGCGGGTTTCCGGCAGCGCATCGTCCGCCGTCAGCGGCAGGGCCGCCTCGCGATCGATCTCCTTCTCGGCCTGGTGCCAGTGGCGCTCGTGGTCGCCATCGAAGCTGCCTTCGCGCTGCCAGATCTCATAGGCACGCTGCCTGATCTTCTCGATCCGGTCGTCGTCCATCGCCTTTTCCTCCGTGCGTCGTCCTCAACGCAGGGCGAGGCGGAACGATCCGCGCTTTTCGAGAAATGATCGGCGACCGGCCAGAACCGGGTTGGCCGGCGTGCCGGTCAGGGCCCGTATATGGCCAGCGGCTTGCCGAACATGCCGGGCTCGGGTTTCACGCCCAGCCCCGGCCGTTGCGGCACGGCGATATGGCCCTGGCGGATCACGACGGGGTGTTTCGCGTCGAAATGCCCTTTGATGTACTCCTGCGCGATCCAGGCGCCTTCCATGCGGCGCGGCTCCACGGTTGCCGCGAGATGCACGCAGGCCGCCGCGATGATGTCGCCGCCCCAGGCGTCGTCGCAGCTGTGCGGCAGCGAGCGGATGGCGCAAAGGTCGCGCACCGTCGTCATCTTGGTGAGGCCGCCGAGACGGGTGACCTTGAAGCCGAACCCGTCCGCGATGCCCGTCGAGATTGCCCTGAGCACGGCGTTCTGGTCCTCGGTGCTCTCGTCGAGATAGACCGGATGCGTCACGCGGCCTTTCAGCGTCGCGACCTCGTCCATCGTGTTGCAGGGCTGCTCGAAAACGAAAGGGATCGCCTGGCAGAGCCTGTCGAGATGGATCGCGGCGGCGACCGTCAGGCCCCTGTTGCCGTCGACCGCCAGCCGCGCCTTGTAGCCGACCGTCTCCCAGACCTTGTGGACGACGGCCACGTCCTCTTCCAGATTGCGTCCGCCGATCTTGACCTGCAGGCGCGGATAGCCCGCCTTCACCTTGTCGGCCGCGATCCTGGCGGTTTCGTCCGGCGGGCCGACGATCAGCGAATAATAGGCCGGCACGCGGTCGGTCAGCGCGCCGCCGAGCAGCGTCGAGACCGGCACGCCGAGCTTCTGGCCAAGCAGGTCGAGAAAGGCCATGTCGAAGGCGGCCTTGGCGTAGCCATGTCCGTTGAGCCGCTCGTCCATGCGTTTCGCCAGCAGCCTGATCGAGGCGATCTCCGCGCCGATCAGACCCGGGGCGATTTCGGCGATCGCCGCGCGGGCGCCAAGCGCATGATGCGGCTGGTAGACCGGGCCGACCGGGCAGGTCTCGCCCCAGCCGGTGAAACCATCATCCGTCACGATCTCGACGAGCGTCGAGTCCAGCGCCTCCACGTCGGCGCTGGCCATCCGGTAGACGCCGCCTTTGACGGGCAGCTGCACCGAGTAGACATTGATCCGATCGATGCGCATGCTCGGCTCCACTCAAGGGCTGCATCAGCTACGGGGGCTCGACGGCCCCGTCTGCTACATCCGCGCTCTGGCCGAGGTCGGGTCATAAGGCGAATCCGCGATGACTTCGGCGATCTTCCATTGTCCGAGGACCGCGACGTCGAGCTTGGTGCCGGGCCGGCTCAGGCGCTCGGGCAGCAGCGCCAGCGCCACGTCATGCCCGAGCGCGTAGCCATAGCCGCCGGACGTGATGCGCCCGACCAGCGCGCCGTCGATGTAGAGGCCCTCGGAGGCAAGCGTGCTCGCGCCGTCGGTTTCGATCTTGAGCGTCACCGACCGGCGCTGGTCGTTCCTCGCCTTGTATTTCAAGACAGCCCCGCGTCCGACGAAATCGCTCTTGTCGAGGCGGATGAAACGCTCGAGCCCGCTCTCCAGCGCGTTGAGCTCCGGGTTCATGTCGCGATACATGGCGCGGTAGGATTTTTCGAGCCTGAGCGATTCCAGCGCGTGCAGCCCGACCAGCCGCATGTCGTGCTTCTCGCCTTCCTTCAGGATCGCATCCAGCAGCTGCCGCTGGTAGGCGAGGGGATGGTAGAGTTCCCAGCCAAGCTCGCCCTCGTAGTTGACGCGCAGCAGCCGCACGTCGCTGGCCAAGGCGACGCTGCCGCTCTTCACGCTGAACCACGGGAACTTTTCGTTCGAAAGGTCGATCTCGGTGAGAGGTTGCAGCACGTCTCGCGCCTTCGGCCCGACGACGGTGAAGCAGCCGCGATCGTTGGTGACGTTCTTCAGGCTCACGCTGCCGTCGGCCGGAAGCAACTTCGAGAGGTCGTCGAAATTCCAGCGCTCCGCGCGCGGCGTCGAGATCAGGTAGAAGCTGTCTTCTTCGAGGCGCGCCACCATGTACTCAGCCTGCACACCGCCGGCCGCCGTCAGATGATGCGCCAGCGTCACCTTGCCGGTCGCCGGCAGGCGGTTGGCGAGGATATTGTCGAGCCAGGCGGCGGCACTCGGCCCCGACACCTCGAACTTGGTCATCGGCGTCATCTCGACCAGGCCGACGGCGTTGCGCACCGCCTGAACTTCCTCGGCGACGAAATTCCCCTTGGTCGTCCAGCGCCAGCTGTACTGGTCCTTCGCCTCGATGCCCTTCGGCGCGAACCAGTTGGGCATTTCCCAGCCATTGAGCACGCCCCAGACCGCGCCGAGCTCGGTCAGCCTGTCATAGGAGGGCGCGGTCTTCTGCGGCCGGGCTGCGGGCATGTCCTGTCCCGGATATTTCTGCTCCGCATGCGTGCCCCAGGCCTCGCGGACCTTCTCGCGCGTCCAGGCCTTGTTGGCGTAGTCGCCGAAGCGGCGCGGGTCGAGATCGGAGGTGTCGAGGCTGTTGCCGCCTTCGACGATCCGCTCCGACAGATAGTAGCCGATCGTGCCGCCCCACAGGATGCCGCCCGGCACGCCTTCGGCCAGCCAGACATTGGGCAGGCCCCAGGCCGGTCCCATCAGCGGAAGCTCGTCCGCGGTCATCTGGAAGGGCCCGCGCACATTGGCCTTGATGCCCACCCGTCCGAGCGCCGGGACGAGCTGCAAAGCCTGCTCCCAGTTCCACGACACCGCCTCGAAATCCTCTTCGACGAGATCGGCGCCGAACCAGGCGGGCACGCCGTCCTCGGCGAAGAGTTTGAGGTTCGCGGTGCGCTCGTAGGGGCCGAACATCAGGCCGTCGCCTTCTTCGCGCAGATACCCCTCGAAACCCTCGTCGCGCAGGATCGGCATCTCGGGCCGTCCCTGCCGTTTCCGCTCCACGACCTCCGGCACCGCCTCGGTGATCCAGTATTGGTGCAGGATCGGGATAGCCGGGATATCGAGGCCGAGCAGCGCGCCGGTCTGGCGCGCATAGTTGCCGGTGGCTGAGATCACGTGCTCGCAGGTGATGTCGCCCTGGTTCGTCTCAACGAGCCATTCGCCACCGGGCGTTCGTTTGAAGCCGGTCACCTCGGTGTTCAAGTAGACCTTGGCACCCAGATCCCGGGCGCCTCGGGCCATGGCATGCGTCACGTCGGCCGGCGCGATGTGGCCATCATCGGGGTGATAAAGCGCGCCGAGCATGTGGTCGTTGTGGAGCAGCGGGCAAAGCTCCCTGGCCTCCGCCGGCGTCAGCAATTGCGCCCGCATGCCCTGGACGTCGGCGACGCTCATATAGCTCTTGAACTCGTCCAGCCGGTCCCGGGAATTGGCGATGCGCAACTGGCCGCATTTGTGCCAGCCGACCGGCTGCCCGGTCTCGGCCTCCAGCCCTTCATAGATTTCGATGGTCTTCTTGATCATGCGCCCGACATTGATGTTGCGGGCATAGGACGGGACCAGGCCCGCGGCGTGCCATGTCGAGCCTGCGGTCAATTGGGTGCGCTCGAGCAGCGCGACATCGGTCCAGCCGCGCTTAGCCAGACCATACAGGATACCTGCCCCGACGCATCCGCCGCCGACGATCACCACTCTCGCATGTGCTTGCATCGAACCGCCAATTGACCGTTTTCAAAAGCGCGACGCCGAAGCTACAGGCGGTGGAACGCCGTGTAACGTTCTGAAAAACTAGGGGTGACGATAAGCTCGACTTATGCAGCGGTCCGCTTCGGCGGTTTGGCACACTGGCAGCATTTCACTGACTTTGCCCGTCCTGCGCCGTCTCGTCCTTGAAGTCGACTTTCGTGCCCGGCTTGACCATGGCGGCGAGGTCTTCGGCGTCCCAGTTGGTCAAGCGGATGCAGCCATGCGAGAAGGTCGTGCCGATCTTGCCGGGGTCGGGCGTGCCGTGGATGCCGTAGCTTTCGATCGAGAGGTCGATCCAGACCGATCCGACCGGATTGTTCGGCCCCCTGGCGATGGTGAAGGGCCGCTGGCTCCTGACGCCCTTGAAGGCGAATTTCGGATTGTAGTGGTAGGTCGGATTGCGCACCACGCGCCTGACCTCGGCCGCGGCGCTCGGCGCCGGCTTTTCCTCGCTGCCGATCGAGGCGGGGTAGACCGCGAGCGGCTTGCCCGATGGATCGAGCACGCGCACCTCGCGGGACGCCTTGTCGACCTCGACGCTTGCGACCGCTGCGGGAGGATCGCCTCGGCCGACATTGGGCACAACCAGCGTGGTGCCGGCCTTCCTGAAACCGCTTCTGGGATTGAGCATTCTCAGCACTTGTTCGCTGAGATGGAAGCGCTCGGCCAGTTTCTCCCGCGCGTTGCGGTAGCCGAGCCGCTTCAATTGCGCCATGCGCTCCATGCGGGCAGGGATGCGCCTGGTGAAGGGCCCGCGCACATCCCTGGCCGTGACCTCGTAGTTTGTCAGCACCGGACCGGCGAAGGTTGCCGTGAGCCTGTCCCAGGTCTCTCGCGTGAGCTTGCCGTCGGACGGCAGCCCGTTCGCCGCCTGGAAAGCCGCGACGGCCCTCGCGAAATTGTCGGAAAGCCGGCCGTCGATCAGGCCGGGCGAGAAGCGGGCGCGATCGAGAAGGATCTGCGCCTTGAGCAGCATCGGATCGACGGCCTTTGGCTCGCCCTCGATGAACTGCGCCTGATTGACCGCGTCGAGGTCGAACCTGGCCGCCTGCGCCGCGCCGCATGCGAGCGCAAGCGCCATCGCAATGACAAGAAGGAACCTGACCATCGACGTCACTCCAGGACCGCGCCAATACCTGTCTCCCATGTACCTGTCCTAATGACGCGGCGCGGCCGATCTGGTTCCTGTCACGAGAGTCGCGCGAACATCACCGTGAATGTGCACTCCTAGGCATATGCGTTTGAATTTTAAGCCGGAACCAGTTCCCAAAAACGCAGATTGATGGCATGCTTATATAAGGGCCTATGCATTTCTCTGATTCCATGGCCCCCGTCCTGGTGACCGGCGGCTCCCCAACGCCCCCGCCCATGCCGTCGGTTGCCCCATTTGAGCGCCTCAAAATCGAGCAATGCCGAGGCCGACCCGGCGTGCATTCGATTCAAAGCGACCGATGCGCCAAGGTCGCCGACCGAGGCAAATGGTAGCGCCGCACGCCTATATTAGCGTTCTGGAACATTCCTGCTTCCCGGGTGTTCGTTTGCCAGGAGGAGCACCCATGGCAGGCGTCAAAATGAAGCGCGATTTCCGGGACCGCGACCGTGTGTCGGCAGACGAGGACTACGAGGTTCGCTACTTCGCCAAGCAGCACCGCATCACGGCCGAACAGGTTCGGGAACTGATCAGTGAGCACGGTAACGACCGCAAGACTTTGCAACGTGAGGCCAGGAAGCTAGGTGACAAAGCTTTCTAATTTGGGACCGCCGATCTTTGGCCGACTGCGGTCAGTGCAACTGCCAAGGAAGACGATCGGTTCCAGGTCCGTCGCGCCTGCAGGCACTAGATTGGGCCCGACCTCAGGCCGGTGATCTGGCATGAGCAGCGGGGCACAAGCCGCCGGAAATGGACAGCTGAAAGGTCTTAGTGGAGAGCCCCTTGATAGATTTGACGCCAGAGCAGTCCCGAGCCGCACGAGAACTATTGCACTGGTCCCAAGTGCGCCTCGGCGCCAAAGCCGGCCTTGGCGAAGGGACCATTCGCGAATTCGAGAACGGGATTAGAATTCTGCGGGTCGAGAAACGAACCCGCATCCGCCGCGCGTTTGAGATGGCCGGCGTGGTGTTCACGGCGAAGGGACCTTCGCTGTCTGCCGCGAGGTCCGGAATGAATCGTTATTGATAACCGCGGCGCTGCCGAGTCCGCACCACCGGCAGCGAGCCTGGCTGTCTAGGTTGCATCGCCGATGCATCAACTTGCTGGAGATCTCTACGAGGCTACTTTTGGCCGGCACCCGGCCGCTTGACAGCGTCAAGTCCCAGTCGTGTGTTTTCGCCCTCGGCGAAAGATTTCGCGTCCGGTTCGGACCCGAACCCCTTTATGGTTACAACACCGTCTTCGATGACGCGCACGTAATACCTGTCCTCCAATGCGTCGATCTCTACCGAATCCATTACGATTGACTTGTTCATTGATAGCCCACCTGAACAGCCATCCCGGGCGTCAAACGTCGTCGGCCAAAAGATGTTCCGCGATTCACTAATAAAATCGTTTAGTCAGTCTGTTAGAGCGATCGATTGTCTCGTCTCCATACAGGCCCTGACTCAATGCAAGGCGCGCCGGCCCGCCTGTTCGCTGGCGCTGGCCAGCCACGCCGCCATTTCGACCAGATGGGCGCTAGCATTCCCGCGGGAAGGATCGCGACGCCCGCCGATGTTGCGCCGGTCTATCTCTATCTGCTGGAGAACGATTTCATGACCGGCGAGACCATCCACATCGACGGCGGGCAGCGGCTGGTCTGAGCGGCCAGGGCGGAAGACCTGGTGTCCTGCTCTCACCAGGGCCGAACGTCGCCTGCTGGGGCTTTGCTGGGCATTCGCGGACCAATGGCGTTTTTGGCGGAACGCTAATATACATGACGCTCGAATGAGCAGCGTCTCCGCAGACGAGGAATGCCGTGCGAAGCTTCATTCTCACAGCCATGTGCATCGCCGCCGCCGCAACAGGCGCCAACGCGCATGACTGGTACGAAAACAAGGTTGATCCGGTGACGAAGTTCAAATGCTGCGGCGGTTATGACTGCCGCGCCATACCTCAGTCTTCGGTACAGTCGAGGGTTGACGGGGGCTATACCTATGTGCCCGACGGTTTCAACATCCCGCGAGATCGCGTGCAGGAATCGCCGGACGGCCAATACCATATCTGCGAGAATCATTACGTCATAACCAATCAGCCCTATTTGCGCTGCTTTTTCGCGCCACGGGCTAAGATCTCTCTTTTGCTGCCGACGCCAAGGTAGTACGGCTCGTCGCTCCCAGGTCGTCATCCCGATCTGACCGCCTCCTGTATCATTCATCCGTTGGCCGTCTGGCGTTCCATTTCCATCTCGGCCTGCAGGCTTTCGATGTCGCGGAAAATCGAAGCGACCGCCAGCGTGCGTCCCTTGCGCTTGAAACGCAGCAGGCAATCTCTGGCGGCAATGTCGCCTTCCACCGCTATCTCGTCCCATCGCTCCGCATGCCCGACGTAGTTGATCGGGACGTCATAGTGCTGGCTCCAGAAGAACGGGACGGCAGTGTATTTCTCCCGGCGTCCGAGCATGTTCAGTGCTGCCGTTTGCCCCTGCCTTTCCGCGACCACCCAGTGCTCGACCCTGATGTTTTCGCCGGTGTGGGGATCGGGCCACCGCGCAATGTCGCCGGCCGCGAAAATGCCCGGCACGCTCGTCTCCAGGAAGGCGTCCACCATGACGCCGCGGTCGAGCCTGAGCCCGGCTTTCTCGGCGAGCCCGAGCCGCGGCCGCACGCCGATGCCGGCTACGACAAGATCCGCGGTCAGGGCAAGGCCGCTGCTCAGTTGCACGTTCGCGCCGTCGATGCCGGTCGCGGTGTCCTTGAGATGAAAGACGACGCCGTTCTGTTCGTGGAGGCTGCGGATGAAGTCGCCCATTTGCGGCCCGAGGACCCGTTCCATCGGGCGTTCGTCGGGAGCGACGACATGAACTTCGATGTTTCGCGCGCGCAGCGACGCGGCAACCTCGAGGCCGATGAAACTGACGCCCAGAACGATGGCGCTGCGGGCCGTCTTGGCCCGGTCGATGATCGTGCTGCAGTCTGCGAACGAGCGCAGCGTGTGAACGTGCGGCTGATCGGCGCCCGGAATGGTGAGGCGGACCGGTTCGGCTCCCGTTGCAAGCAGCAATCGGTCGTAAGCAGCCCGGGTTCCGTCGGCGAGCACGACCTCGCCGGACCGGACATCGATGTCGGCGACGGTGGTTTTGAGACGCAGATCGATGTCATTCTTTGCATAAAAGCTTGCGCCACGCAGTGGAACCCAGTCCGACGGCGCCTTGCCGGCGAGGTAGTCCTTGGAAAGGTTGGGACGATCGACGGGCGGCGCCTCGTCGTCGCTGAGCATCAGGATGCTGCCCCGATGGCCTTCGCGCCGTAGTCTTTCGGCGGCCGCGAAACCTGCCGCGCCGCCGCCGATGATCACGACTTTACCGGCAAACTGGCCGGCGTCTCCGCCGGCGGGCTTCCGAGCCACCCGTTTGCGTTTCTCGCCCACGAATATCCGGTCACCCCGCTGGTCCACCGACCAGCAGGCGAGCGGACTGAAGGCAGGCGCGCGCAAGGCTTCGCCGGTGCGCAAATCAAAGCATGCATGGTGCCAGGGGCATCGAACGGTATCCTCCACGACAAGACCGTCAACCAGCGGCCCGCCGTAATGCGTGCACGTCGCTCCGATTGCGAAGACTTCCGTCCCGCTGCGCACCAGCAGCACCTGTTCATCGCCGCAGTGACCGACCAGCTTTCCGCCATCGGGAAGGTCGGATTGCGCGATGCCTTGGGTCAAATCCGGTCCATTCGATTTGGAATGGTCTTGAGCCATCTTCTCCTCCCTTATGCCATCTAGAACCTGCCAGAGTGACTCCGGGCCATGTTTTGGGCAATCACACGATCGCTTGGCCTGCTTACTCCAGTCGGTGAAGGTTCGGGGCCTTGTTGCGACATCGGTGCGCCATCCTTCCCTGACCGTGGAGACCGACCGATGATTAGATGAAGTTTCGTCGGATCGGTTCCAACGGACCGATCAATTTTCGCGGCCCGGCCGCACGGTCGGATCGGGTCAGGGATCTCCGCTCGTGCAAACCCTGCCCGTCGGGCTGTGGGCAGCCTCGACCCCGACGCCGCGCGCGCCTGTATCTGCCGGATACGCCGTAAGCTGCTGAAATCCTTAACGTGATTTTCATCCCGCTCACCTACACACTTAGTATCATGGGACATCTCAAGCCGCCTGGCTCAGGCCCGGGCCCTCAGGGGCAAAGCGAATCCGTGGAGGACGGGATACTCCGGGATCAGCTCGCTGACCTGAGGAAGGGCCTCTTCATCTCGATGCCCGTCGGCACGGTGCTCTCGGCCCTGGTCCTGGCGGTGCAGATGCTCTCGGGCGGCCGCCTCGCGGCGGTGCTGTGGTTCGCGGCGGTCACCATCATAAATGGCGCCCGCATAGGGCTGGCGCTTGCCCGGTCGGACGTTCCCGATAGTGGGCCCGATGGCGGGTTGAAGCCGGTCGCTGCCCGACTTTCCTTTTACGGGCTGTTGGCTCTGGCATCCGGCGTCGCGTGGTCTTTTCTGGCCGCGCTGTCTGACGGGTACACCACGCCGCAGGCGCCGCTCTACCTGGTCGTTCTTGCGGGCCTGTCGGCCGGTTCGGTAACCTACGGAGCGTCATACGCACCGGCTTCGATCAACTTCATGACGCTGCCGCTGCTGATCGCTGCCGGATGCGTGTTGGCGAAAGGCAATATCGAGAACTACGTCCTCGGTTTCACGGTCCTGCTTTTTCTCTGCGGAATGATCAGGAGCTCGCTTCTCGGTGAGGCCCGCTTCAAGGAGACAAGCCGCCTCAAATACGAGGCGAGGGCCTTCGCCGCCCAGATGGAACGGAATTCCAGGCGGGATCCGCTGACGAATTTGCTCAACAGATACGGGCTCGAGCAGGCCATCTCATGTCTGGGGCGTTCCGACGGTCCGTTCGTGGCCATGCTGATCGATCTGGACGGCTTCAAATCCGTCAACGACACCTATGGTCACAATATCGGCGACGACCTGCTGGTCAGGGTCGCGCGCAGGATAGAGAACCATGCTCCGCCAGGGGCAACAATTGCGCGCATCGGCGGCGACGAGTTTGTGCTGCTGTTTCCCGCCTCGCGATCCCCGCATTCGACGGAAGAGCTTGCCTCCTCGATCATCGCGGCCATCGCAGATCCTGATCCGGCGCTGAATTCGGTGCGTGTCGGCGCGTCGATCGGAATCTACGCATCGGAGAAACCGCAATTGACGGAGATGCTGCTGCGCGCGGACTTCGCGCTTTATGCGGCCAAGCACAGCGGCAGGAACGAATACTGTCTCTTCGATGCCGAACTCGACCAAGGGCTCGAACGCAAGCATTGCATCGAGCGCGACCTGCGCGCAGCCATCGAGAGCGGCGCTCTTTGCTCGTGGTTCCAGCCGATCGTGCGGCTGGACACCCATGCGGTCGTCGGCTTCGAAGCGCTCCTGCGGTGGCAGCATCCGGTCCATGGGGCCATTCCGCCGCCGGAGATCGTCACGGCGGCGCGTGAAACCGGTCTGCTTTCCTTGCTGACGGAGACCGTGTTTCTCAACTGCTGCTCCATGATCGAAGAACTCGCGAGGGACGGTCGCCAGGATGTGCGCGTAGCGATGAATCTTTCGCCGCGCGAGCTCGAGGCCGGCAATGTCGACGACATGATCCTCGACGGCCTCAGGGCAAACAACGTGCCCGCGGCCATGCTCGAGATAGAGATCACGGAAGAGGCGCCCGTGGATCGCGAGAGGGTCGACGAAAAGCTGGAACGCCTGGCGGACGCGGGCATATCGATCGTGCTGGATGATTTCGGCACCGGCTTCTCGACCCTGGTGTCGCTGAAAGACAGCCGCATCCGCAAGATCAAGATCGACAAGGACTTCGTTCGCGATCTGCCGAAGTCCGTAGAAGACCAGGCGCTCGTCAAGGCGGTCATCGATCTCGGGCGAACGCTGGGAATAGAAGTGATGGCCGAGGGCGTCGAGACGGACGCCGACCGCCTGATCCTGCGCTCGCTCGATTGCATGATCGCCCAGGGATTTCTCTTCTCGGCAGCGCTTCCCATGCATGACGCTCTTGCCTTCGAACCAAGGCATTTCGACGGCTCTGCCAAAGCTTCCTTCGATCCCGGGCCCTCACGACGAACCGGCAGCGCTGCCTGAGAGGCGAGCGGCTGCGATGGCTCAGCAGCGATCGATCCGGCCGCGGCTTCAACTCCGATGCCGCAGCGCCTCGACGACCACCGCCATCGCCGGTGAAAGCTGCCGTCGGCTCGGATAGTAGAGGTGATAGCCCGGGAAGGGCAGGCTCCAGTCGTCGAGCACGAGCGTCAGCCGTCCCTCCGCGATGTGGTGGCTGACGAGGTTTTCCGGGACGTAGCAGATGCCGTAACCGCTCAGCGCCGCGTCGACCATGGGAAGCGTCGTGTTGAAGGTCAGCTGGCCGTCCACTCGCACCCGAAGCTCGCGGCCCTTTTTCTCGAACTCCCAGGCATAGAGCCCGCCGAACGTCGCCTGCCGCAGGCAGATGCAGTCATGCGTGACCAGATCCTGAGGTATCCTCGGGGCGGGGCGGCGCGAGAAATAGTCGGGCGAGGCGACGGCCACCAGCCGCCAGTCCGGGCCGATGCGCACCGCGATCATGTCGCGATCGACGCTCTCGCCGAGCCGCACGCCGGCGTCAAAACGCTCCGCCACGATGTTGCGCATGCCGTTATCACTGTAGAGCTCGACGCGGAGATCCGGATAGTCGCGCAGCGCCGGCTCAAGCTTCGGCCAGACGACCGTCTGCAGCGCATGGTCAGACAGCGTGAGGCGGACCGTGCCCGAGGGCTTGTCGCGAAAGGCGACCAGGCCGGCGAGGTCCGCCTCGATCTCCTCGAAGCGCGGCGCAAGCGACTGGAACAGCCGCTCGCCGGCTTCGGTGGGCGCCACGCTGCGCGTCGTGCGCGTGAGCAGGCGAACGCCGAGCCGCGCCTCCAGCTCCTTTATGGTGTGGCTGAGCGTCGACTGCGAGGTGCCGAGCCCCGCCGCCGCCTTGGTGAAGCTGCGCTCGCGGGCGACCGCAAGGAACCACAGCAGATCCTTCATGTCGTCGCGCTGCATCGGAAACCTTCTTCGGTTTCAGATTTATATCACAGGCCGATAAGTCCATGCGGATTATCTCATCTAATCCCACGAGCTTCGCTGCAATATCTTCCCTGGCAAGTCCGTGCGGGCCAGCCCGCGCCCCCCGTGAGGCTCGGCCGCCTCAATGAGGATCAAGACGCCCTCGGCAGAGCGGCGAGTTTCCGCTTCGCATCGAACGCATCTGACAGGAGATCACCATGGACATTCTTCGCGCAGGCACGCGGCCGTCCGGCAAGGGTCCGGCTGACTGGTTCACCGGCACCGTCCGCATCGATCCGCTCTTCAACCCCTTCGGCGCCGCCCGCACGCAGGGCGCGCAGGTCACCTTCGAGCCCGGCGCCCGCACCGCGTGGCACACACACCCGCTCGGGCAGACACTGATCGTCGTCTCCGGCCGCGGCCGCGTCCAGCGCGAGGGCCGCCCGGTCGAGGAGATCAGGCCCGGCGACGTCGTCTGGTTCGCGCCCGGCGAGAAGCACTGGCACGGCGCATCGCCCGAGACCGCCATGACCCACATTGCCGTCCAGGAGGTCAAGGACGGCAGGGTCGTCGAATGGCTGGAACATGTCAGCGACGCCGACTACGGCGCCTGACCCTCTCGCGAACGAAAGGAAAGCAAAATGCTCGCAACCGTTCTTCACAGGCCCGGCGACATCCGCTGCGAGGAAATCGAGGAACCGAAAATCCTTCGCCCGACGGACGCCATCATCAAGCTCTCGGCAAGCTGCATCTGCGGTTCGGATCTGTGGCCCTATCGCGGGCTGCAGCCGGTCGACGGCCCCATGCATATGGGCCACGAATATTGCGGCATCGTCGTCGAGGTGGGCAGCGAGGTGCGCAACGTGCGCCCCGGCCAGTTCGTCGTCGGCTCCTTCTGCCTTTCCGACAACACCTGCCCGCACTGCCGCTTCGGCTTCCAGTCCTCCTGCGAGCAGCGCGAGTTCATGTCGGGCGCGCAGGCGCCCTATGCCCGCGTGCCACTGGCCGACGGCACGCTGGTCGCCACCGCCGAGGTTCCGCCCGCCGAGCTGGTGGCTGACCTGTTGGCCGTTTCGGACGTGCTCGGCACCGGCTGGTATGCAGCCGACGCGGCCGAGGTTCGCGAGGGGTCGACGGTGGTCGTTGTCGGCGACGGCGCGGTCGGCCTGATGGGCGTGCTCGCTGCCAGGGAGATGGGTGCGGAGCGCATCATCGCCATGAGCCGGCACGAGAGCCGTCAGAAACTCGCCCGCGAATTCGGCGCGACCGACATCGTAGCCGAACGCGGCGAGGAAGGCATTGCCCGCATCAAGGAACTCACCAAGGGCGTCGGCGCGGATTCGGTGCTGGAATGCGTCGGCACGGCCGAATCCTTCGACCAGGCGCTTGCCTGCTCGCGGCCCGGCGGCACCATCGGCTATGTCGGCGTGCCGCATGGCGTGAGCTTCGATGGCCAGCGCCTGTTCTTCGGCCAAAAACGCATGCTGGGCGGCCCGGCGCCGGTGCGCCGCTTCCTGCCCGATCTGATGGACCGCGTGCTCAAGGGCAGGATCAAGCCCGGCAAGGTCTTCGACCTCAAGCTGCCGCTGGCCGAGGTGGCGGAAGGCTACCGCGCCATGAACGAGCGCCGCGCGATCAAGGTCATGCTCGAGGTGTAGGTCTCTGCAAGGGAGAGCCGGCGGCAAAACTGCCAATTTCCCCCTTGTGGGGGAGATGTCCGGTAGGACAGAGGGGCGCTGTCCCGCCGGCCTTGCCGGTCGATCGTACCTGCATCCTTGCGAGGGGCGCACTTTGGCAAGCGCCAACGCTGCATTCCTTCGCGCCCCCCTCTGGGCTGCCGACCATCTCCCCCACAAGGGGGGAGATCGGATGTCACGTTCGCCTTCGCCAATCGCCGCAAGGGGCGGGAACAAAGCGCGCCGCCGCTGGTTGAGAACGGTCGGCAATCGAGTGGCGGAAAGGTCACGGCATGCCAGGACAAGCAAAGCTCAGGGAACTTGTCGAGCAGCGTGAACCGCTCACCTTCCGCTTCGAGGATGACGGCCTGGTGCCCAACCATCCACGCTGGCCGATGCTCGTCTACCGAGAGGCCGTGACGCTGCCGGACGGTGTCGATCCGGCTTCCGTCTTCGAGGATCTCTTCAGCACGAACGGCTGGGGCGACGGCTGGCGCAACGGCATCTACGATTACGTCCACTACCATTCGCGCATCCACGAAGTGCTGGGCATCGCGCGCGGCACGGCCGAAGTGCGCTTCGGCGGCGGCAAGGGCAAGGTGCTGACGGTCAAGGCCGGCGACGTCGCGATCCTGCCGGCCGGCACCGGCCACCAGCGCCTGTCGTCGTCATCTGACCTGCTCGTCGTCGGCGCCTATCCGCCTTTCGGCACCTACGATCTGTGCACGCGCGCCGAGCAGCACGAAGAGGCGCTGCGCACCATCCCCAAGGTCGGCCGTCCTGAGAAGGACCCCGTCTATGGCAGCGAAGGCCCGCTGCTTGCCGCATGGCAGGAAGGCTGATGGCACGGATCGTCGCCATCGAGCATCTGACGCTGGACGGTGTGTACCAGGCGCCAGCGCGCGCCGATGAGGATACGCGCAATGGTTTTGCCCATGGCGGCTGGGGCAATCCGGGCAGCGACCGCAAGATGCAGGAGGTCATTGGACACGCCATGGCCGGCGGATGGTCGCTGCTCGCCGGCCGGACTACCTATGAGGACCTCTACGAAGGTTGGGTCGTCCGCCAGCCTGCCAGTCCGATGACCAAGGCGCTGACCGACGTGCGGAAATTCGTAGCTTCCCACGACCCAGGCTACGAACCGCGTTGGGAAAATTCGACGCTGCTTGCCGGCGAGGCAGCCATGCGCCAGCTCAAGCAAGCTCATGACAAGCCGCTGGTCATGTTCGGCAGCGGCAAGCTGCTCCGCGCGCTGATGCGGCATGGGCTGGTCGATGAACTGGTGCTGGTGGTCCACCCGCTGGTGCTGGGCGAAGGTTTTCGCCTTTTCGAGCCGGGGCAGGCGCCCTCGACGTTGAAACTGTTGAGCCAGGTCGCGACCGAAACGGGCGTGGCAATCCTCACCTACGCCTTCGACAAGAAGGCTGCACGGCCGGAGTAGGGATCGGAACGCGCGGCCACCGCTTATGGATACTTCGCCTTCTTTGGCGCGTAGATCGCAGGATCGAAATCCAGTTCCTTCGGCAGTGGCTGGCTGGAGCACTGCAGATGCATCTGCCGGGCGAGAAGCCGTCGCTGCTGCTGCTCATGCTCCTTGACCGCCGCCACCATTCCCATGCTGTAGGGGCCGAGCAAGACGCCGAAACCCCAGCCGGGGTGCTCTTTTTCACGGGTGGCGTAGTCCGAGGCCGCCAAGCGGGCTTGCTGGCATTCCGGCGATGCCCATTTCGGGTCCTGCTGCGAGAGCGACGATCCATAGTCGACCGGAGAGCTGACGCATCCAGCCACCACCGCGCTCAAAGCGACGGCCATTGCATATCTCATCCTTAAGCCTCTCCTAAAGCAGGGTGGGAGTACACAGGAACCCTTCTTCCCACAAGGAGGATATCCGAGGCCAACAGCTGCCGCCCTTGTCCGCCCGACCGTGCCGGATCCGGACCGGGCGAACGCGAAGGGCGGCGCGCCCAACAAAGGCCGCCATGCGAGCCGTCCACGCCGAGCGCTTGGCAGGGTCTGCGGGAGCTGTCCTTGCAGACGGCGCTTTTCGGGCCGCCTGTGGTTTGCGCACCCACCTCGTGGTATCGTTGCTGCGGGAGACGGCGGACGCGCCGTGAGCGCCCGCCCGCTCCCCGTTGTGGGAGGAACAAATGGCCTATTACGTATTCCTGTCGAATTTCACAGACCAGGGTATCAAGGCAATAAAGGATACTCAGAAGCGTGCCGAGGCCTTCAAGGCGGCGGCCAGCAAAAGCGGCGTCAAGGTTCACACGCTGTTGTGGACGCTGGGTCAATATGATGTCGTGGGGATCACTGAAGCCGAAGACGACATTGCCGCTACCGCACTCTCCTTATCGATCGCATCTTTAGGCAACATCAGAACTCAGACATTGAGGGCATTTGATACGGCCGATATGACCAAGATATTGGCAAAGGTGGCTTGATCGCCACCGCGCTGCAGCGCGCAGATCGTCCAAATCAAGTCGGGCGACGGCCTCCTGATCCATGACCACAGCCCGCGGCATAAGAAAGAGGTTCGCGGCTCGACGAGGGCCGCGATCTTTACACCGCTTGGCCGCTCAGAATTTCCGGCTGAGATAGGACGATCCGCCAAGGCCGAACCTCCACTCGGCTTCCACGCCCCTGGAAATCCCGATCCTGCGTCCGCTGAGGACCGCGGCGGCGTCGGTCTCGGAGCGGGCGAACTCGAAGGGCGGCGCGCTCAACGACAGCCCGTTGTGCGAGCCGTCGATGCCAAGCGCCTGGCAGAGCTTGCCCGGACCGGAGCACAGCAGCCTGTCGTCGTCGGTTCCCCGCCTGCCGCGCATGGCGGCGATGCCGGATTGCGGCTGGATCGCCCGGATCAGCACCGCGCTGCCCGGCAGGCACACCGCATTCAGGCACCAGTGCAGGCCGTAGGAGCGATAGACATAGGCAGTGCCCGGAGCACCGTACATCGGCGCGTTGCGCGGCGTGCGGCCGCGATAGCTGTGCGAGGCCGGGTCGTCGGGGCTATAGGCCTCGCTCTCGACGATGATGCCGCCGACGCCGGCGAGACCAAGCCGCGCGCCGATGAGCTCGCGCGCGACCACAAGCGCGTCACGGGCAAAGAAATCACGCAACAGAACGGTCAGCGGCCTCTCCCGCAAAGCCGGGATCCGGGGCGGCAACCGTCCCCGCGGCTATCAGCGCCCGGACGGACTCCTGGATTGCCTCGAAGCTCGTATAGCGAGGCTTGTAGCCGAGGCGCTGACGGCTTTTCTCGATCGAGTGGCATGAGCTGCGCATGACATGTCCTCGCGAGCCCACGGCATCATCGCCTTCCAGATCGAGGATCCATTCGTCGAAGGGTTTGAACGCGATCCGCGGCTCCTTGCCGAACCAGCGATAGACTGTTTCGGCATAGCCCCGCAGCGTGACCGCCTGCTCGGAAACCGTGTTGAATGCCTCGCCGATCGAGGCCGTCCGGTTTTCGATCGCGCGGATGATCCACTGGGCGACGTCATCGGCATGAACGTGATGCACCGTCTCGAGCCCGAGATTCGGCAGAACCAGCTCGTCGCCGCGGGCGATCAAGGAACAGACGGCGGGATTGGCATTGCCGAGCGGGTTGATCGGGATCCATCCCTCTCCCACGATATGGCCGGGCCGAAAGCAGGTCGCCGGAAAACCGGTCAGCCGTGCCTGCCGCAACAGCCAGGCCTCGATCGCGGCCTTGTCCGCCCCGTATGTGTCGATGGGGTTTGGCGGGTCCGCCTCGGTCGACGGGATGGTGAAGAAACGACCGTGTACCCAGATCGAGCTGCAGAACAGATAGTGCTCGATCCTGCCGCGCAGCGCCTCGACAAGTTGCCGGGCGCTTGGCAGATCGAACGATATCATGTCGACGACGATCTCCGGACGCAGCTCCGCGATCATCGTGCCGAACCGTCCCGCCTTCTCTTCGGCGGCGCGATCGATGGCGATGTTCTCGATCGAATTCCAGGCGAAATGGGGACGATAGGGCACCGCCATGCCGCGGCTTACATTCACGACATCATGTCCGAGCTCGACGAGCCGAGGCACCAGATAGCTTCCGACGTGACCACTGCCTCCGATGACGACGATGCGGGACATGGCCTGCTCCCTGCTGCCCACACGATTTCCGAGATTTGGTTCCTGCCGCGATATAGCTAAGGCTTGTCGAAGGAGAAGCCAGCCGCTCACCCCAAAAGATTGCGCACCGTGCGCATGAAGATTTTCGAGCCGATCGGGATCAGGTCGTCGGGAAAGTCGTAGTCGGGATTGTGAAGGGCAGGGTAGCGCTCGCCGGCGCCGAGGAAGAACATTGCGGATTTGGCATTATGGCCGAAGATGCCGAAATCCTCCGATGCGCGCATCGGCAGGGCTTCCTCGCCGCGCGAAACACCTTCCTCGTCGAGCGCCCGCGCGAGATGCTCCACCGCATCCGGCGCGTTGACGCTGGCGACGAAGATCTCATGATAGTCGAAGCGCACGGCAAGGCGATGCTCGGCCCCGATCTTCGCCGCCAGCGCTTCCGCGGCGGCGACCAGCTCCGCCATGCCCTCGTCGCGCCTTGTGCGCAGCGTCGCCCACACCTCAGCGTAACCGGGCGCGATGCCGAACACGGCCTCGCCCATCGCGGCATGGGTAACGGTGACCATGCTGAAATCGTCGTCGGCGAAGGAGCCGTGCCCGAGCGCGGGCAACCGCGGCATCAGCTCGCTCACTGCCAGCATCGGCGACACGCCGGTTTCGGGCATGGAGGAATGCGCGGTCTTGCCCTCCAGGATGATCCGCATGCCGCGCGAGGCGCAGTTCACCACGCCCGCCTTGAGCCGCACCTCGCCGAACGGCACGCCCGGCAGGTTGTGCAGCGAGAAGGCGAAATCCGGCGCGATCTCTGAAAAGCGCGGATCGGCGACAACGCCGGCCGCGCCATTGCCGGTCTCCTCCGCCGGCTGGAACATCAAAACCACGCGGCCGCGCGCCGGCCTCTTGCGCCCGAGCTGACGGCCGAGCGCGGCGAGGATCGCGGTGTGCCCGTCATGGCCGCACATATGCGACTTGCCGGGCACCTGCGAGGAATGCTCGACCCCCGAAAGCTCCTCGATCGGCAGCGCGTCGAGCTCCGAGCGGAACAGCACAGTCGGCCCGGCTTGGCCGCTGTCATAGACCGCCGCCACGCCGTGCCCGCCCAGTCCGGTCAGCACCTTGTCCGCTCCGGTATCGGCGAGGAAGGCGACGACCTCTTGCGCGGTCTTCTCTTCCTCGTTGGAGATCTCCGGCTGCCGGTGCAGCTTCCGGCGCCACGCGGTAAGCTCGATGAGATCTCGATTGGTGAGGGTCATGGCGGGGCTCCGCTTGTGCTTGCAGGTCACACAAACACAATAGGGCGCCCGGAGGGGCAGAGTAAACTCGACCAGCGCGCGGCATAACTGCTCCAATCTATCGATTGAGCAGATGATCATGTTGGCTGTCGCGAAACTGTAAGCCGCTTGTGGATGGGGATCTGGATACCGCGCCAGTGGCTATTCAGCTGGGCTAAAACGTGCTTCATGCGGACATTATCTGGGGAGGTGAAATGAAAATTGGATACGTTATTGGAGCAATTGCGAACGCCTCTTTGAGTCGAATTTTGGTTACACTCGCTGCAGGAATTTGCTTTGCATCATCGGCAGCTTCGGCCGGACAGGGAGAACAGCAAAACATCAACTTCCTGGCTCGGAAGGACGATGGCTGGTTGAATAAGGCCGCAACGATGGCGGGCGATATGAACGGCGTAATGAAAAGGTGTCGGCTAATGCCGACTGCAGACGGGAAAGCCGTCATTACTGTCCCCGTCCTTTTGTACGAGGGGTTGGATAAACACCTAACGCCTAATCCACGAAAGTTCCAAAGGGCCGTCCACGCCTATGAAAGAGCTTACGCCATGGCAGTCCAGAGAGCGGGAAATTGCCAAACCGAGAAGGCCAAGTACCCGAAGCTTTACCGGTAGATGGCTGCCAATGATGGGCTATGGTCCCGCACTTGCTCACCGCCTCACGCCGTCATCGTATGGGGGAGATTGATAGCGGTCAGGGTTTCAAAGCAGGCCACTTAAGGCGATCTGTGAGGGGCCATTTGAATGGACGAGGCGTTGGTTCTATTATCGGTCTGACATAAAGATACCAAACATTAGAACGAACGAATAGCCTCTGGCCGGCGCCGCCGCGCCATCGCATCAACCGCTTCCTTGACAGTCTGTCGGTTGCGTATCGCGGCGCGACATTGGCGCCCTTGTCGCCATCGGCCTTCTGCACCTCGGCAACCGCCTGCCGCCATGCTAGGCCGAGTTCCTCAGGCGACGCTTAAGATGCGAACCTTCGTGTTAACCATCAGTTAACTATTCGATGGCCTTCGATACGATCCTGGAGGATATTGGTTCTAGCCGCGAGAGTCAGCGCGGCTGAGTTGAAAAGAAGCGACGGAATACCGTCGTCTCCCGGGGAGGCGCCTGCATCGGCTTTGATGAGGAGCGCCAAATGCAGATCGAAGACGCAGTTGCTGCAGCGACGGCCGAAGACGGCGCGCTTGTATCTTGCCTAGGCCAGCCTGTTGTTGCCTACCACGTCACGGCAATCATGAGAGAGACGAACGCGACGCACGCAAGGGCGATGCAACTCGCCTTGATGCGGCGCAGCATCGAGGCGCTCGTCGACGATGGCCTGGAAGATGCCGCCGCCGAAGATTTTGCCTCACAGTTTCACGGTCGCATCGGCTCGACCTGGAGGCTTCTGCACTCGTCCGACGGTTCGCCGAACTGACGCCGATCCATCTTCCCGTGCGACGCAAGCATCCCCGCCATCACCGTCATCCGCACAGATAGGTAACATTCGAGGACGGTGATATATTGCAGTTGCGTCTGACGTGCATCGAAGGGGGATGACATGCAGGCAGTGCCGATAGCGCATCAAGCAGACCAGCCTGCGGTCGCCTCGATACCCTCGCTCTCCGGCTATCCGGCCGCCGTGCTGTGCTGGCTTCTGTCGGCGGCGTCTATATCGCGGCCAAATGGGTGGCGCCGGAAATGCCGCCCTGGGGGCTTTGCTTCTGGCGGCTTGCGTTGGCCTGCGCCATCCTGCTGCCGATCGTGCACCGTCATCACGGCGCGATGGTAGCGCTTCTCAAATCCCGGCCCCTGGAGATCGTCGCCGTGGGGGCGATCGGCCTGACGCTGTGCCAAGGCATGATCTACCATGGCCTCGCTGCCACCGACGCGACCACGGCCGGCATCATCATGGCGCTGTCGCCGGTCATGACCATGGTGCTCGCGCGTTTCGTGCTCGGCGAGCCGCTCGGGCTCTGGAAATCGCTCGGCGCGGCGGTTGCGCTCGCGGGCATGCTGGTCATCGTCGCGCATGGGGATCTCACGGCGCTGCTGCAGCTGCGCTTCAACCTCGGCGAATTGTGGATCGTCGGCAGTGCCTTCTGCTGGGCGCTCTACACCGTGCTTGTGCGCCGTTCCAAATTCGGCATCGAGCTCCTGCCGCTGGTTGTGCTGTTGCTCGGCGCCGGCGCGCTCGTCGCTCTGCCGTTTCACGTCTGGGAATGGTTCAACGACGAACGCTCCGCCTTGAACGTTCATGGCTGGCTCGCGCTCGCCTATCTGGCCGGCCCTGGCGGGGCGCTGATGTACTATCTCTACAACCGCAGCGTGGACACGCTGGGCGCCAGCCGCGCGAGCATGCTGCTCTATCTGCAGACGCTGTTCGTCGCCATCCTTGCCTACCTGCTGCTTGGCGAGAGCCTGCACGACTACGACCTGCTCGGCGCGGCCTTCATCGTCGCCGGCATCGTGCTTGCGACGCTAATCAAGCCCAGGCCGAGCCCCGCTCGCGCCGCATAGGCTGCGGTTCTCCGACAGCATGCCGAAATCGTTCAATCCCCGATGCTCCAAGCGATGGCAAACGGAGCGGCGGCCCTTACCTCAACCCGATGCTCATGCCGCTGAGATCGGCGTTGACTTGCAGGCCTACCTGCCGGCCCGTGAGTTCGAGTTCAGCGCCCTTGTCGTTGGTCATGACGATCACCTGGGCCCCTTTGCCGAGCGCGCCGCCGCCGCCGGCTGCGCCATACACTCCCGTCACATCCCGGGCGCGGCGTATGTGGCGCACGGTGCCCTGGAAATAGGTTTTGGAGGCTCCGAAGGCGAGACCGCCCGAGATGCCGCCGATGGAGATCGGATAGCGGCGGCCGTGGAAGGTCAGCGTGCCCTCGCCACCGGATCCACCGATGAAGAAGGCCGCCTTGTAGACGGAAAAGCGGATCGTGCCGCTGTCGGCGTGTGCTGCGCTGGCAAGGCTGACGCCCGCGGCCGCGAAAACGGCAATCGCGACAGAACGAAATATGGACATGATAAGACTCCTCAAGAGCGCCGCTTGCCCAACCGGCCGGGCACGTCAGCGTCGTATCAAAGTATAGCTGAACAGTCTCGCACGTCTTTGGTTCCAGCGCTCGCGGACTGAATTCCGCTGCGGGAGACCGCCACGGAACGAGGCGGTGGCGAACATGGTCTTGAGATCCCGGTAGCCTGCCGCCCTACCGCTCCGCAAACGCCCTTGCAAACGAGTCCATCATCGGCCGCGCCAGATATTCGAAGAAGGTTCTATCCCCCGTGCTGATGAAGGCCTCCACCGGCGTTCCCGGATAAAGCTGCTCGGCTTTCACGCCGGGGGGCAGGGCATCGGCGATCTTCAGCTTGGCGCGGAAATACGGTTCGCGCGTCGCCTGGTCGATCAGCCGGTCGGCGGAGATCTCGCTCACGGTCGCCGACACTTCGGGCGTCAGGCGCATGTTGAGCGCCGACAGCCTTAGTTTCGCCTGCTGGCCGACGCGCACCTGGTCGATGTCCTTCGGCCTGAGCTTGGCGTCGACGTTGAGGCCTGAAGCCGTGGGCAGGATCTCCATGATCTTCTCGCCGGGCGCGATCACGCTGCCCTTCGAATTATAGGTCGACGACACCACGATGCCCGCTGCCGGCGCCTTGATCGTCGTGCGCTGAAGCACCGCCTCGGCCGCGCGCATCCGCTCCTCGATGTCGGCGAGGTTGGTGCGGACGTCGTCGAGCTTGGTCAACGCTTCCTCCACGCGCTGCGTGGTCAGGCGCTCGACTTGCACCTGCGCTTCGACGATCTGGCTGTTGGCCGCGGCGAGGTTTGCCTCCAGCGCGCCGGCCTGGCCGACGAGATCGGCCTCCGAGCGCAAAAGCTGCGAATATTCGGTGCGGTTGGTGAGGCCCTTGTCCAAAAGCCCGGTCTTGATGCCGAGCTCCTTCTTCACCACGTCGGACTGCTGCTCGATGGCAAGCTTCTGGGCGTTCAGGCCGATCACCGACTCGCGGTGCATGGCGACGCGCTGCGCCATGATCGACTGTTCGGAGCGGAAGCGGGCGAGTCTGGCGTCGAATTCCTTCTGCTGTTCGCGGATGAGGTTCTGGAAATCCTGCTGGAACGGCGCCGCTGCCGCCTCGGTGATCGGCGCCAGCCTGTCCAGTCCGTCGCGCTCCGCCTCCAGCCGTGCCGCGGTCGCCTTGAGCGCGATCGACTGCCTGGTCAGCCGGTTGAGATCTGCCTGCGCCGCCGTCCGGTCGAGGAGGATGAGGTCCTGGCCCTGCTGCACGCGATCGCCTTCATGGACCAGCAGTTGCTGGACGATCCCACCCTCGGGCTGCTGGATAAGGATGTTGCCGCCGGTCGCCGAAATCGTGCCTTGCGTGATCACCGCGCCGGAGAGCGGCGCGCTCACCGCCCAATAGCCAAAGCAACCGACGAAGAGTGCGATTGCCGCATATCCGGCCAGCGCCATGCGCCGGAAATCGGTGCGTGGCTGGCCGTTCCAGGCGAGGCTCTCGACGGTCATCGTCTACGATCCCAGGCGCACGCCGTGCGTGCGGATCGTCGGGATGAACGAGCCCGTCACCACCGTACCCGGCTGCGCGACAGAGCTCTTTGCGGCGCCCTTTTCGACAGTCGGCCGCCGTAGCACCTCGCCGCTCGGTCCGAAGGCTTCGACCACGCCGCCGCGCAAGAGCATCACGCGGTCGCAGGCGGCGGCGATCGAAGGGCGATGCGTGATCACGATCACCGTGACGCCCGCGGCTTTCGCGGCGGCGAGCACCGCTTCGAGCGCCACTTCGCCGCTGCCGTCGAGATGGGAGCTGGGCTCGTCGAGGACCATCATGCGCGGATTGCCGTAGAAGGCGCGCGCCAGCCCTATCCGCTGCCGCTCGCCGCCCGACAGCGTCCTGTTCGAGGGGCCGATCATGGTCTGGTAGCCGTCGCGCTGCGCCAGGATCAGCTCATGCGCCTCGGCGCGCCTGGCCGCCTCGACGATCGCGGCGTCTTCCGCCTGCGCGTCGAAGCGGGCGACATTCTGCGCAATCGATCCGGGGAAGAGCTCCACCTCCTGCGCGAGATAGCCGATATATTTTCCGAGCTGGTTCTCGTCCCAGGTCCGGAGGTCGGCGCCGTCGATCCTAACGGCCCCCCCGGTCGGCTGGGCGGCGCCGACGAGCAGCCGTGCCAGCGTCGATTTGCCGGCGCCGCTCGGGCCGATGATCGCCACCGCTTCGCCGGCGCCGATCTGGAAACTCAGCCGCTTGAGGATGGGTTCGGTGCCGGGCTGGGCATTCGGCGCCATGAAGAAAACCTCCTGCACGGCAATCGCGCCTGACGGGTCGGGCAGGGCGAGCTTGCGCGCTTCCGCCGGCTGCGCCGCAAGCGCCTTTTCCAGCCGCTTCCATGCTCGTTTGGCCTCGAGGATCTGCCGCCAGGCGCCGATCAGCTGATCGAGCGGTTGCAGCGCGCGCGACGACACCAGCGACGAGGCGAAGATCATGCCGGCCGTCATCTGCCCCTCGACGACCAGCCATGCGCCAGCGCCGAGGATCGCGAGCTGCAGCATCATGCGGAAGGCCCGCGAGGCGCCGCTGAAGATCGCGTTGGCGCCGGCAGAGCGGTCGTGCAGGATGAGCGCTTCGCCGATATGCCGTCCCCAGACGCGTGCGGCGTTCTCGACCATGCCCATGGCGCGCAACGTTTCGGCATTGCGGGCAAAGACCTGCTCGGCCTGGCTGGCCAAAGCCGAACGTTCCGCGGACAGGGCATCGTTCCTGCCGATGGCAAGCTGGTTCGCGATGACCAGCAGAACGAGCAGCACCGTGCCGGCGAGCGTCACCCAGAACAGGATCGGATGGATGAGATAGAGCAAAGCGAGGAAGATCGGAGCGAAGGGCAGGTCGAACAGCACCGCGACGCCGCGCGACCGGATGAAGGCGCAGACCGAGGCGAGGTCGCTGAGAGGCGACAGGCCGCCGGCATATTTGGGCGCCAGCGAAAGCGCGAACGTTCCGGCACCCAGCCTCCGGTCGACGGTCGCGGCGACTCGTTGCGTGTAGATGGCGCGCACCGCGTCGAGGAAGCCGAGGAAGGCGAGAGCCAGCACCGCGATGAGCGAGAGGTAAAATAGCGTCTCGACGCTGGAGGACGGCAGCACGCGATCATAGACCTGGAGCAGGTAGAGCGGGATTACCAACAACAGGATGTTGATCAGCACAGAGAAGACGCCGACATCGGCCATGGCGCGCAGGAAGACCGGCCGCAGGCCGGACGGTCCAGTCATTTACGCGTTCCCCGTTGCATGATTCCGAGCCCTTACGCGTGGCCCCCAAACTCGGAACCGTGGTGCAGCGTGCTGTCGGCGAAGCTATGCGTGGCGAAGCTGTGCGTGGCGGTGCTTTGCGTGGCGGTGCTTTGCGTTGAGGTGGTGGTGCTGCTCGTCATAATCAGCGGGTTCGCCTGCACAGTGCCCAGCGTGTAGGCGTGGATGTAGTCGATCTTCATCTGAGCCGGGGTCGCCAGATGATCCGGCGGCGCGCCGGCCTGACCGCCGATCGCAAGATCGACCAGCATATACATGGGCTTGTTCATGTCCGACGGTGTCGCCGCTTCCGCGACCTGCACGCCGTCATAGGTCCACACCAGCTTGTCCGGCGTCCACAGCACGCCGTAGGTGTGGAAGCCGGCGGTATCCATGACGTTCACCGTGGACGAGACCGTGGTGTGCGTTCCCGTCGCATTCGAGTGCGCGGTCATCAGAAGCGAGTTCGGGTTCTGGCCGTACATTTCAACGGCGTCCAACTCCGGCGGCCACGAGCCGTCCTGAGGCAGCAGCCAG
This sequence comes from Mesorhizobium sp. M1D.F.Ca.ET.043.01.1.1, assembly GCF_003952385.1. Classification (NCBI taxonomy): domain Bacteria; kingdom Pseudomonadati; phylum Pseudomonadota; class Alphaproteobacteria; order Hyphomicrobiales; family Phyllobacteriaceae; genus Mesorhizobium; species Mesorhizobium sp. M1D.F.Ca.ET.043.01.1.1. Next base: position 756,713 of record NZ_CP034444.1, on the reverse strand, counting down.
AAGGCTGGCCAGGCGCCGGCGTTTTCCGGCAGGTCGGCCCGCATTTCGAAATAGCCATAGGTCTGCGAGAAGCTATCGTGCGTGGTCAGGATGCCGGAGGTGTATTCGTAGTTGTTGATCAGCGGCTTGATGTCCGCCGGCGCCTGCGCCGCGGTGATGGTGAGAACGCCGTTGTTGACGCTGAACGGGTGGACGGAGCTCGTCGGGGCGTAATTGGCGTCGATATACCACTGCAGCTCGTTGTTCTGGGTGAGCGTGCTGCCATTCGGCGCGCCCCACCAGAAGTTGGTGTCCCAGGTGCCGCCTTGGCTGTTGTGGAGGTTCAGCGTGTTGAACTCATCGCTGAAGGACAGCGTCATGCCGAACTTGTCTATCGGCAGCTCGAACTGGCTGGGCTGCAGCTTGTCGATGGTCGTGTCCTTGAACTCGAGGATCTCGCCGGATCCGAGGTTCAAGATGACGTTCGATCCCGCCTGGATCATGTTTGAGTGAATGGCGTCGAAGGAAGTGAACCCATAGCCGTCGAGGCGGACAGTGTCGGTCGCGGCAAAATTGGCGATCAGATCGCTTCCGTTGCCTTTTGCGATGATGAACGTGTCGTAACCGCCGCCACCGTCGATGAGCACATCATTGCCCTTGCCGCCGTCCAGCGTCTGGTGACCGGCCTTGGCGGTGATGATGTTGTCCAGGTCGTTTCCGAAGGCGAAGTTCTTGGCGTTGGTGACGATGAGGTTCTCGACGTTGTCGGGGAGCTTGTAGCTCATCCATGTGCTGATGGTGTCGATGCCTGCCCCATAGCCCTCGGCCACCTTGTTGCCCGCCGCATAGAGGTAATAGATGTCATCGCCGTAGCTGCCGTGCATGGTGACATTGACACCGGAGGCTCCATAGAAAGTGTCGTTTCCGGAGGTGCCCCACAAGTCCGGCCCGGACCCGGATGCCGAGAACCAATGGGTGGACGTGCCGCTATAGGGGAGAGGAACGCCTACGGCATTGACGAAGCTGGCCATCGGACAATCCTTCCTCGTGGTGCACGTCTTGCTTGAATCGGGCGATACGAGTTCAACCGATCGATGCCGGATCAACTTGTAATTCAGGTTATCGTTCCAAGGAATCGCCATATAGTACAGAGAAAAGTTATATTTCAGCGATCAATTCTTTAAGCCAGAGAGAATAAGGGGGCTCTAATGCAATTTAAGCGCGAAGCTCGACAAATTTTACTTAATATTGCAGGAATTTCTGCCGAAAGATTAGGCATATCGAAACGAATGGATGCATTTTGCTTCTGCTGTCAGAGCGACGGTTCGAATCGGCCAAGCCATCGAAGTTGTCGCTGAGGACCGCTTCAGCCGACCGTGGTGGACATTTGAGATTGGCGGTTGCGTGCGCGCCCGCTCACTTCTTCCCCATCGCGATCGACTTCCGGAAAGCCGCCGCCAGTCCTTTAGCCACCGCCTCCTCGAAGCCGGCTTCACGCATCGTCTCGATCGCGGCGGCGGTCGTGCCGCGATAGTCGAGGAAGGCTTCCACCGTGTCGGCGGGTGATGCGTCGCTGAGTTCCAGCAGCCGGCCGGTACCGGTGAGCACCGTATTGACGGCGCGCCGCGCGACGTCGGTCGAGAGGCCGAAGGCGATCGCATCCCGCATCATCGCGTTCGCCAGCAGGGCAGGGAAGGCCGGGCCCGAACCCGTCAGACCGGTGAGGTAGTCGATGTCGCGCTCGCTGCCGACCTCGTCCTCAACGCCGCAGGCGGCGAAGATCGCGCGCACGGTTGTGCGGTCCTGCTCGGTCGCTTCGCTGCTTGCGATCCACGGCGTGTAGGATTTCGCGACCTCGGCCGCCGCATTGGGCAGCGTGCGCACCACGCGGCGCGTGCCGTGCTTCTCGCCGATCTCGGCCAGCCGAATGCCGGCCATTACCGAAATCACCAGCTTGCCTTTTGCATCGAGCTCGAGCGAGGGCCAGTCCTGCGGCCGCACCGAAAGCACGATGACATCGGAGCGGTCGGCGAGCGCCTGGTTATCGTCGGTCCAGAAGGCGCCTGGAAAGCGGTCGGGCTTCGCGCTGCGATAGGAGAGGGCGAGGTCTTCGGCGCGCAGCACGCCGGCCGCAAGCGCAGCTCCTGCGATGGCGCCGCCCAGCCAGCCCGCGCCGCCGACGACGCCGAGCTTGATCGAAGCGCTCATTCCTGCCTCCGTTGCAGGGCCGCACGGTAGCCGCCTCGCAAACAATTTGACAGCGAAAGTGCACGGCGGCCCATGTCACGGCCGCCGCCTTACCCAAGGTAAGCAAAATTTCACCAAGCGCTGTTAGAAGCCGCTCCCATGGATCGCAACAAGAACAACGACATCTTTGTCCTGATGGCAGCGCTTGCCGCCATGGCGATCTACAACATTGCCTGCGGCATCAAGACAGGCGAAGTCCGGGGCAGCTCGCATTGGGTCGCCCTGGCAGACGATCCGACCCGATTTTGGAACATCGTGGTCGGCAATTCGATTGTCCTGGTGGCTTCGATAGCCTTTCTGTTGGTGCTCAATTCCCGCAGACCCGGATGACTTGAGGCGACGCCGGCTTCACCTCAAACCGCCCTCGTTATCCCACCATCGACGCGGATGTTCTGGCCGGTGATATAGGCCGCCCCATCCGAGGCCAGGAACGAGATCGTCGCGGCGATCTCTTCCGAGGTGCCATAGCGTTGCATGGGCACGCTGCCACGCCGCTCTTCGGTCGCCGGCAGGCTGTCGATCCAGCCCGGCAGCACGTTGTTGATGCGGATGTTGTCGGCCGCATAGGTGTCGGCGAAGATCTTGGTGAAGGCGGCGAGCCCGGCGCGCGCCACCGCCGAGGTCGGGAAGCCGACGCTCGGCTCGAACGCCCAGGCGGTCGAGATGTTGATGATGGCTCCCGACTTTTGTTTTTGCATCACCGGCGTCACCAGCCGGGTCGGGCGCACGACGTTGAGGAAATAGGTGTCGATGCCCTTATGCCAGTCCTCGTCGCTGATCTCGATGATCTGCGCGCGCGGCCCATGGCCGGCGCTGTTGACCAGGACGTCGATGCGGCCCCAGCGCTCCAGCGCGCCGTCGGTGAGGCGCTTCAGGTCCTCGTTCGACTGGTTGGAGCCGGTGACGCCGAAGCCGCCGAGTTCCTGGCCCAGCGCCTCGCCCTTACCGGAGGAGGAGAGCACGCCGACCTTGAAGCCGTCCGCCGCCAGCCGCTTCGCCGCCGCAGCGCCCATGCCGCTGCCGCCCGCCGTCACCAGAGCTACTTTGTCCACCATTTCTCAATCCATTCGTTGAGGCGGGGAGGCCGCCTGTTGATGAAGGCGCCTCTGTTAGCACGAGAGCGGGAAGGCACGAACCGGTTTGGATTGCGCCAAGACGACGGCGCCGGCGCCAGCTATTTCGCTTCGGGATTGTGAACCCACCCATGCCGCCGCTCCTCCCACCCGATGCGTGTCGGCGCTGGAAAGGCCGGGTCGGCAAAGCAGCCCATGGCAACCGCTATGACCTCCGGCTTGCGCTCCGGTTCCCAGAAGACGCTCGACCCGCAGTTCGGGCAGAAATGGAAGGTGACGGCATGGCCGCTGTGGGACGATCGCCTAAGGTCTTGGCGTCGCCTTCGGCCTTCGCCTTCTCGCGAGCATAGAAAGCCCCGATGCCATAGCTGCTGCCGGTCCGCCGCTGGCAGTCCAGGCAATGGCAGAGCGCGACCAGTTGCGGCTCGCCGTGACAAGAGATCTTCAGCTGCCCGCAGGCACAGGATGCGGTTCGCATGGGCTGCCTCGTGGTTGGATAAAAGCGCCGCCCGTCTTTCGGCGGTCGGCATGCTCAGATTTTCGGGGAGATTGGCGCGGCGTCACGCCCGCCACAGTGTTACGCGCTGCGGGCAAGGGATTCAACAGCGCATGGCGATGGGCGAAAGCGGCGGAGCGCATGATCTCCCTCTCTGAGGAGGAAACCGGCAGGTCGCGCCGTGCTCAAATCTTGAAAGCGCTCATGATTGCCTTCGACACCACCGCGCAGCGGCCGGGCTTCACCGCGCCCGCCGCCAGCGGCACGCCCTTTCCGGGCGGCACGGCCGGTTCGTACCAGCTGCGCAGCGCCTGATCGCTGGCTGAGTAGCCCCAGTTGACGAGGTCGATCGTCTCTTCGCTTCCTAGGAAATGCAGCGAGGTGCCGATGTCGGCGGGCGCGATTGCCGCGGTTTGCACGAAGGTCGGCTCTGTTGCGTCCGGCTTGCTGGCGATCGACCAATAGACGCCGCGCGTGGCCGCATAATCGGGGCGGGTCGCCTCGCTGGGCAGGCCCTCGGCGTCCTTGGCAGCCAGGAAACGGGCGACGAGATCGCGCCGCCTGAGCGACCGCACCTGATTGTCGGTGGTGTCGAGCACGCGGTTCACTTGTGAGAACCAGTTCCAGTAGCCGGAGCCCGACGCCCGCCAGGGCGCGCCGGCATCGCTGACCAAGAGCCAGCGGCAGCGCTTCAGCGCCGGCTCGATGCCGTGATTGTCGTAGACGCCGCCATCGGTGAGCACGGCGCGGCCGGCCGGAACCGCGGGGCCGACGCTGGCGTCGAGCTTGTCGTTCCGCCACTCGAATTGCGTCAGGTCGAGCCTGAGCGGGGATAGGAACGGCGGGAAGGCGGACGACGCCGCGATCGCGGTCGCGACCGTCAGGTCGGCATGGTAGGCGACGCCGATGCGATAATCGGCGATATAGCGGTTGGACATGCGAAACAGCGAGCCGGTGCTGAGATTGCTGGAGCAGAACACGAACCAGGGGCGCCCGGTCAGGCCCTTCAGCATCGGCCTCGCGCCATCGAACAGATGGCGCTCGTAGCAGGCGGCGACTTCCGCCGCCGCGCTCGAAAACGGGTTGAGCAGGCCCTTGAGGATCGAGGGCGCGTCGAGGAAGACCTGCGAGAAGGCGAGGATCTTTTCCAGGTAAAGCTCGCGGAAATTGCCGGCGACGCCATTGGCGAAGGTGAGGCGCGGCCAGATAACCGCCAGCAGCCCGGCGGCGATCGAGCCGCCCGAGACCGAGCTCACCATGTCGATTTCTTGGAGCAGGCCGGCCTCGTTCAGCCGGCAGAGCGCGCCGGCATGGAACAGCATGGCGCGGTAGCCGCCACCCGAAAGGCAGAGGCCGAGGCCCTGGCGCGTTGTCGTCTCGCCGTTTGCCGACAAGACCTCGACCGTATCCGGGCCCATTGTAGTCCCCCCTGCCTCCTCGCTGGCCGGCGAGCTTATGCGAACCAGTCGACGCTCACCTTGGCGCCTGAGCGACGGCGCCCGTCCGGCGTGTCGTAGGCGACGAGCATACCCGGCCAGTTGTCGAGCGCAAACGGGCAGAGCCCTTCCGGATGCTCACGACTGGACGTCCATTCGTAAAGCACGTTGGCGGTCTCGATCCGGCCGGCGCCGGAGGGCTGCCAGCCATGGATGCGAAACGGCCCGTCCGCGGCCGTCACCGGGCCTGCCAACACCAGCACGTGGTCGTCGCGTCGGGCAAGGTCGCGCACACCGAGCCCGCCGAGGTCGAGCATATGCAGGTGCGGCTTGTCATCGGTAGGCGATGCGGCCCTGCGCGGCAGCGAGACGACCACTGCGTAGCTGTGACCGGGCCGCGCAGGCCGAGCAGCAGTCGGTTCGGCAGCAGGGTGAGGCCTTCGATGTCGAGCCCGTTCTCCTTGCTCGGCAGGTCGAGGAAGCTGGAGAGATAGGGATTCTCGCGCAGCCGGCGCCGCAGGCTGCCGGCGCCGGTGTAAGGCAGGGCCAGCCCGGTGCCCTTCTTGGGCTTGCCGGAGCCGCCGAGCGCAATCGAGCCGAGGAGATGCCGGCTCGGGCGGCGCTTGAAGTTGGGATCCAGCGTACCGGGCTCCTCCGCCTCGCGCCGGACGCGGCAGTGCGAGCCGCAAAGCCACAGCCTGCCGTCAAAGACATCGACGGATTCGAGGTCGGCCTCATGGCCCTCGGGCAGACCGGGGAAGAAATCGTCGAGATCGTATTGCTCGACCAGCGCGAAGCCGCCATCGGCGACCGCGAGGCGCTCGAAAGTCCGCCCTTCGTCCGAGACGGTCCAGGCGGAACCGCCACCGATGCCGATGCCGGAGATGTTGCCGATCACATTGTCGATGTCGCGGGCGCCGGCGTAGTCGAAGGTGATTTCGCGTGTGAGCTGAAGCTGCGCGAGCGACGGTGTCAAATCAGTCGTCTCCGAATGGATTCCGCGAGCTTGCGCCGGACTCCGGCGCGGTCAAATCGTCAGGATATCAGGCCGAAGGTGCCGAAATTTCATTAGCGAACTGTGAAATAGATCACATGTTGTTGTGATCAAAATCTGCGAGCGTAGTAAACTAAAGTATTATATATGGAAACGCGGTCGGGCAAGGCGCTTGAGCTGTTTGCCGGCGAAATAGTGGGTTCGAAAAGAGCTTAAAGTAAGTAGAGAAGTATCGTTTGATTGCCATCGGAGGGGTGAGGCATGGGGAAGCTGGTCAAGGCAACTGCATGGTGCAATGGCGAGGTCGCCTATCTGTCTTGGGTGGCCGATGGACCGATCGCCGATTGTGTTGGGTTCATGATCACGCGCGTGCATGAGACGGGCCCGGAGGCCGGGCAGCGCCGAATACTGCCCACCTGGATCGGCTTCACCGACCAATCGAATCCGAACTGGCTGGACCAGGACAGCTCGGTCTGGCCGATCCAGCAATATGAATGGCGCGACCTGACGCTGCGGCGTTCCCGCGACACGGCCAAGGTGCGCCCCATCGACTTCAGGGTCCATTACGAGATCACGCCCGTGGGCCTTGCGGGCCCCGGGCGCCCGGCGCTCCCGGCCTCGCCGACGGCGCCCTTTCTCGACGAGAACGGCAATCCCCGATACGAAGGACCGCTGCATCCGCTGGCCAAGATCGGCGATCCCATCGACACGCCGTCAATCGACGTTTCGCATGATTACGCCGGCGTGCGCGCCACATACACGAACGGCATCCTGTCCACGCAGAATCTCCTGCAGCAGCTTGAGGCGGTCCAGGGAACCAAGCCCGCGAACGTTGCCGCCGGCCCGACCACGAAGCTCACGCCCGGCCTGTTGAGACACTGCTGAAGCACATCCCGGTCAAGGACGACGAGATCAGGACCTTTCTCACCGGCGATGTGCTGGGATTCCTCCTGTCGATGATCGATCGCGCCGAAAAGAAGAAGGGCGCCGAGCTCTACATGGCTCTTTACGAGCTGCATGACCCGGAACTCATCGAGCGCCTGACCAAGCTGACCAAGGCAGGTAAGGCGCATGTGATCCTGTCGACGGCTGGCTCCACTGACCCGAACCGGCCGAAGACGCCGCCCGAGCAGAAGCAGCCCGTCGTCTGGGACACCGAGAACCATGCGGCGCGGGCCGGCCTGCATGCGGCCTCGGCGGCCAATATGCAGGACAGGCTCTTCAACAACACGGCGCATATCGGTCACAACAAATTCGCCATCTATGTCGAGAACGGCGTAGCCAAGTCCGTCCTGACCGGCAGCACGAACTGGACCGAGACCGGCCTGTGCACGCAGTCCAACAACGCGATCATCATCGACGACAGGCAGGTGGCCGGACAATATCTCGCCTATTGGAAGCGCCTGTTCGATGACCCGCAGCCTGCCGGCCAGGAACTGACCGTCACCTACGAGAACAAGCCGCTAACGGGCTTCGAGAAGAACAACGGCGTGCAGGGGGCCGTGCTTCGCGCAGCGAACGCAACGCCGGCCAAACCCGATACGCTCGCCGGCGGCACCACCGTCGAGGTGCTCTTCTCGCCGAACACCAAGGCCAAGACGAAGAACGCCGATTCGCCGACACCCGTCGATCTCAGCCGGGTCTATTCGCTCATGGAGCATGCCAACAACGCGATCCTGTTCCTGGCTTTCCTGCCCGGCTACAACGGCGTCCAGAACATCATCGGCGAGGCGGCGAAGCTTGCCGCCGAGCGTCCGGAACTCCTTGTCCAGGGAGCGGTCAGCGACCCGAAGGCGCTGCCGCCGCGGGCCAAGGCCGGCGAGCCCACAACCTACACTGCGCCCGATGGAACGACGAAGAAGCTGCCGCAGCCGGCCGTCTGGTGGCCGGGAGGCGATGCCAGCCGCGTCGCGGTCATCCGCGCCGCCGCCGTCACCATGCAAACCGGGGACTTGCGGCCGGAACTCCTCTCGGCCGGCCACGCCATCATCCACGACAAGATCATCGTTATCGATCCGCTGGACGCCAAGGCCTGCACGGTGATCACCGGCAGCCACAACTTCGGCTACAAGGCTTCCTACCAGAACGACGAGAACCTGCTCATCATTCGTGGCAACCAGCCGCTAGCGATTGCCTATGCGGTCCATGTCCTGGATGTCTATGATCACTATCTGATGCGGGCAAAGCTCTCGGACCGCCTGCGCAAGTCGTTGGTCGAAACGGGAAAGCCGCCGGCTGCCAATTCGGGCGGGTTCCTGAGAACCACGGCCGACTGGCAGGCACGCTGGTTCAAGCCGAACCCGATCCCGACCAGCCGCGACTATTTCCTCTCGTAGCTGCCGACCGGCCCGTCTCTTAGAGCGTTTCAGCGATTCATAGAATCGCCGAACCGCCTTAAGTATTTGTTTTTACGCAATTCCGGACGGAAAACCGTTACACACTTTTCCTGGAATTGCTCTTGGCCGAGGTCGCCCTTGAAGATGACGAGCACGCGTTTCGACGCCTGCAGCGCAAACCGCATCGCTTCGCCGTAGGCCGGATCGCTCCCAAAAGTGCGCAGCGATTTTGGGAAGACGACATGCATCAAAACAAAGACTTAAGGCGCGTCGCCTGAATCCGTTTCAGAGCGACGCGCCTTAGGCGGTCCGTTCGGGCGCATCGGGTGGGCGATACAACCTGAGCCCGCTTGAACAGGTCGCCGGATTGGGCGATGGTGGTCTATCAACTTAGGTGAACGATGATGCGTACGGACAAGGCACGGCCTTTTGTGCCGACCGAAATCCATGTCGGCACGGTCAGGGATGAGGAGGGCGCTATCGGCATCCTCTCGATTCGGACCACGGAGGGCCTGTTGGATATTGCGCTGGACCGACAAGCCGCTGAGGCCATCGTGAACGCCATCGGCGCCATCCGGTCCAAACTGGACGCCGCTGAAGCCTAGAGCAATTCCAGGAAAAGCGTGAGCGGTTTTCCGTCCGGAATTGCGTAAAAACAAGGCGATAGGGCGTTTCGCCGTTTCCGTGAAACGGTGATACGCATTAAGCGGTTCACCGTTTCATGGAGACGCCGAGCTGCTCTGGCTATTTGTCTTTGCGCCCTTCCGGACGGAAACTCGTTACGCGTTTTTCCTGGAATCGCCCAGGAAAAAGAAAGCCCGGTCGCAAGCCGGGCGGAGGTGATGGGACGCCGAGCAAGGATCATTCGTTCGGCGGCTACCAATTTGCATCATCATTGTGACAGGGGCATGAAGCCTTACTGATTGATCTCGGGCTCGACGAGCCTTGCCAGGTTCTTCAGCGACTCCTGCCAGCCGAGATAGCAGGCCTCGGCCGGAATGGCGTCTGGAATGCCGGCCTGGGTGATCTCCATCTCGGTGCCGACCGAGACCTTCTTCAAGGTCACCGTCACCTGCATCTCGCCGGGCAGGTTGGGATCGTCGAACTTGTCGGTGTAGCGCACGAGCTCGCCCGGGACGAGCTCGACATAGTCGCCGCCGAAGGCGTGGCTGTCGCCCGTGGTGAAGTTGCGGAACGACATCTTGAAGGTGCCGCCGACCTTTGCATCGAAGTGATGGACGGTGCAGGTGAAGCCGTTCGGCGGCAGCCACTTCGCCAGCGCGTCTGCCTCGATGAAGGCGCGGTAGACTTTCTCGGGCTTGGTGGCGAGCACGCGGTGCAGGCGGACAGTGCTTGGCATATCGTTTCTCCTCATGATTGCCGGTCTATGCTCCTATGACGAACGGCGTTTGGCCAGCCCGACATCGATGGAGAAGATTTTCTGCGGCCGGCCGTTGCCGAAGCGCGTAATTTCCCCGCAAGGGGAGACTAACCGAAGCGGTTGGCCGGCATGCCGCGCACGCCCGGGCGCAGCGCGAACAGGCCGCCCTCGAAGGGGTAGGCGGCAAGATGCTCCGCACTCATCGTGAAGCGCGCGGAGGTGACGAACAGCGTGTCGAGGTCGGCGCCGCCGAAGGCACAGCTTGTCGGCCAGCTGCAGGGCAATTCGACGATCCGATCCAGCCTGCCGTCGGGCGCAATGCGCACGAGGCAGCTTCCGCCCACCACGCGGCAGTTCCACACATGACCCTCGGCGTCGAGGCAGGAGCCGTCCGGCAGACCACGCTCGAAACCGGCAAAGAAGGGAAAGGCTTGGCCAAGCCGTCCCGCTCTGTCGTCCCAGCCATAGCTGTAGAGAGCGTTCTTCATCGTGTCGGCGGTAACGAAGCGACCATCCGGCAGCCACACCATCGTGTTGGTGATGCCGAACCTTTCCTCGCCGAGGCGCCTCACGTCGCCGTCGGAGCCCACCCGGTAGAGCTGGCCTTCGTCGCTCGTGATCGCCGCCGGCGCGTCGTCCGGCCCGATATTGTTGGCCATCGTGCCGACCCAGAACGAGCCGTCCGGCGCCACCACGCCCTCGTTGAGCCGCGTGCCCGGCCGGTCGGCCTCGATCGTCGCGAGCGTCCGGAACGGCCCGCCGAAATCCCAAAGCGCGATCTCCTTGCGCAAACCGACGATCGCGCCGCCGTCGGAGCGCAGGCCGACCGCGGTGACTAGATCCGGCGTTGCCCAGCACTCATGCGCTCCGCTCGCCGGATCGAGCCCATGGATCCTGCGGCCGATGATGTCGACCCAGACCAGCCTGCCGCGCCGCTCGTCCCACACCAGGCTTTCGCCGACCACGTCGCGCGCGTCGAAGATCAGGCCGGCTTCCGTTTCCTTCATCGGGTTTCCTCCGCCGTGGAAATGCGCTTGACATATATCTTTTGCCAGAGCTATGAGCAATTCAATAACAACCTGTCATACAGGTTTGAGGGAGCGAGATGCAGGAAGAGACGGATCCAGTGGGTGAGCCCAGTCCTGGCCTGGTCAGCACGGCGATCCAGGCGATCACCCAGCACATCCGCTCCGAAGGGTTGGCGCCGGGCGATCCGCTGCCCAGCGAAGCCGCCATGACGCGCCAGCTCAACGTGTCCCGCACCGTCGTGCGCGAAGCCTTCCGCTCGCTGTCGGCGATGCGCCTGATCGACATGAGCGCCGGGCGCCGCGCCACCGTCGCCAAGCTCGACACTGGCGCAATGTCGATGGTGATCGAGCACGGCATCACCACCCAGCAGATCAGCGTCCAGCAGGTCTATGATGTCAGGCGCACCATCGAGATGCGCACCGTGGCGCTGGCGGCCCTGCGCCGCACCGACCAGGAAGCGGCGGCGATCGCACGGTCCGCCCGGCTGATGCGCGAGAATTTCAATCACCCCGAGATCGTCATGGAGCACGACATCGCCTTCCACGAGGCGATCGCGGCGGCCTCGCATAATCCGGTCTTTTCGCTGATCGTCACCGCCTTCAGCGGCGTGACGCGGCGCACCTGGGTGATCGGCTGGCGGACCCGCTCCTCCGACGAGGCCCAGCTCAAGATGATCAAGGGCCATGAGGACATCGCCGACGCCATCCTCAAGGGCGATCCGCGGCTCGCGGCCGAGCACATGGCCGAGCATTTCGACAAGAGCGTCAAGGCGCTCATCGACGCGGGGATCTCCTGAGATGAAGATCAGCGCCATCGAGACCGTCCGCATCGAGGAGCGGCCCAACCTCATCTGGGTCGAGGTCCACACCGACGAGGGCATCACCGGCCTTGGCGAGACCTTCTACCTGTCGCGCACGGTCGAGGAATATCTGCACGAATATGTCGCGCCGCGCGTCATCGGCCGCGATCCGCTCGAGATCGATCTCCTCGCCGCCGACCTCGTCGGCTATCTCGGCTTCCGCTCCAGCGGCGCCGAGGTGCGCGGCAACTCCGCCTTCGACATCGCGCTGTGGGACATTTTCGGCAAGGTGACGGGTCTGCCGATCGCCCAGTTGCTCGGCGGCTTCAGCCGCCGTTCCATCCGCACCTACAACACCTGCGCCGGCACCGAATACATCAAGGACGCCAAGGGCCAGACGACGGCCAATTACGGCATCGGCGCCGGGCGCGACTATGACGACTTGAACGCCTTCCTCACTCGCGCCGATGAGCTGGCCGGGGAACTGCTTGCCGACGGCATCACCGCCATGAAGATCTGGCCGTTCGACCATGCGGCGGAAAAGACGCGCGGCAACGATATCTCGGCCGCCGACCTGAAGGCCGCGCTCGAACCTTTTGAAAAGATTCGCAAAGCTGTCGGCGACAAAATCGACATCATGGTCGAGTTCCACTCCATGTGGCAGCTCCTGCCGGCGATGAAGATCGCGCAGGCGCTGGGGCCCTATGCCACCTACTGGCACGAGGACCCGATCCGCATGGACAGCCTCGGCGATCTCAAGCGCTACGCCGCCGCCAGCCCGGCGCCGATCTCGGCCTCGGAGACGCTTGGCAGTCGCTGGGCCTTCCGCGATCTTCTGGAGACCGGCGCGGCCGGTATCGTCATGCTCGACATCTCCTGGTGCGGTGGCCTGTCGGAGGCGCGCAAGATCGCCTCGATGGCCGAGGCCTGGCGGCTGCCGGTTGCGCCGCACGACTGCACCGGTCCGGTCGTGCTCGCCGCCTCGACGCATCTGTCGCTCAACGCCCCCAACGCGCTCGTCCAGGAAAGCGTGCGCGCCTTCTACCGCACCTGGTACCGCGACCTGGTGACGGCGCTGCCGGACGTCAAGGACGGCATGATCACCGTGCCGCCGGGGCCGGGGCTCGGGCTGGCGCTTAGCCCGGACCTCGGCCGCGCCTACACCGTCCACCGCCGCGTCAGCGACCACACAGACATTTAGGCAAGGCGGACATCTGAAAAAGCCAAAGGGAGGAACAGACATGAAGAAACTGACTGCATTGCTTTTGCTCGGCGCGGCGCTGGTTGGCGGACAAACCGCGGCCAGAGCAGATGGCCTCAACATCGTCTTCACCCACCATTCGTCGGCCTCCAACACCTTCTGGCAGGCGGTGAAGAAGGGCTTCGACGATGCCTGCGCCAAGGTCGAGGCGAACTGCAACATGGTCTTCACGCAAACCGAGGGCTCGATCGAGCAGCAGGTCGCCAACATGCGCGCCGCCCTTGCCGCCAAGCCCGACGCGCTGCTCACCTCCATCGTCGATGACCACGCCTTCGACGACGTCATCAAGGAGGCGCGCGACGCCGGCGTGCTGGTGATAGCCGTCAATGTCGACGACACCGAAGGCGCCAAGGGCAATGCGCGGCAGGCCTTCGTCGGCCAGGGCTTCAAGCCGGCCGGCTATTCGCTCGCCAAGGCGATTTCCGAGAGCTTCCCGAAGGACGGCCCGATCAAGGTGCTGGTCGGCATCTCCGCGCCAGGCCAGAACTGGTCGGAAAGCCGCGGCGCCGGCGTCATGCAGTTCCTCGAGGAATACAAGGCCGCTCATAAAGACCGCGACGTGTCGTGGGAACGCATCGACAGCGGCACCGATCTCGCCATCACCTCCGACCGCGTCGGCGCCTATCTAAACGCGCATCCCGACACCACCGCCTATTTCGACACCGGCTTCTGGTGCGCCGGCGTGGCGCGCGTGCTGGCCGATCGCGGCGTCGCGCCCGGCAAGGTCCTGCTCGGCGGCTTCGACCTTGTGCCCGAAGTGCTGCAGCAGATGCAGAAGGGCTATGTCCAGGCGCTGGTCGACCAGCAGCCCTACATGCAGGGCTTCATGCCTGTGATGGAAGCCTATCTCAACAAGAAGATCGGTCTTGCTCCTTCCGACATCGACACCGGCCAGGGCATCGTGCGGCCGAAGGAGGCCGACAGCATCATGGCGCTCTCGGCGCAGGGCATGCGCTGAGCAGGTCGCATGCGCCGGAGATTGGCCGACACACCCTTCGCTTCGTCATCCCAGGGTCTTCGCTCCTGCTTCGCCCTGGGATGACGACGCCGCGGCGACTTCGGCCGTCCTTTCGTCCGGACCTGCCTGGAACAAGAACTTCGAACTTTGCACCGGCGTCGCCGATGCACCTTGAGATCGATACCGGAGCCTTTCATTGAAGCGCCTGTTCAAGACCTATCTCGAAAAGCCGGAGCTGGCAGGACTGATCCTTCTGGTGCTGCTCATCATCCTGTTCCAGGTGCGCTCGCATGGCGTGTTCCTCAACGCCGACAACCTGCGCGGCATCCTCGGCATCCTGCCGGAAGCCGGCCTCGTCGCCATCGGCGTCACCATCCTGATGATCAGCGGCGAGTTCGACCTCTCGGTCGGCTCGGTCTTCGCCCTGATGCCGATGACGATGGCGGTGCTGATGGTGCATGGCGCGCCGTTCCCGCTGGCGCTGCTCGCCGGGCTGCTGGTCTCAGCGGCCATCGGCTTCATCAATGGCTACGTCACCATCCGCTTCGCGATCCCGAGCTTCATCACCACGCTCGGCATGCTGTTCATGGCGCGCTCGCTCACCGTCGTCGTCTCCGGCGGCTTTCCGCCGCTCTTGCCCGCCGACCTGCCCAACTGGCTGTTCATTTCGTTCGTCGGCCCGGGCAACATGTTCCGCATGTCGTTCCTGTGGTTCGCCGCGGTCGCTGTGCTCACTTCGCTGATGCTGTCGCGCACCAATTTCGGCAACTGGATCAAGGCCACCGGCGGCTTCCTGCCGGCCGCCGCCTCGATGGGCATCCCGACCGCCAGGGTCAAGATCGTCTGCTTCATGCTCTGCTCGGTGCTGTCCGGTTTCGCCGGCATGCTGCAGGTGCTGCGGCTGGGCTCGCCGTTGCCTTCGATCGGCGAGGGGTTGGAGCTGCAGGCGGTTGCCGCCGCCGTCATCGGCGGCGCCTCGCTCACCGGCGGCATCGGCACCGTCATGGGCGGCATCATCGGCACGACGCTCATCCGCGTCATCGACAACGGCCTGGTGCTGAGCCATGTCGACGCCAACTGGTTCAAGTTCGCCATCGGTTTCCTCACCATCTTCGCCGTCGTCGCCAATGCCTGGATGCGCAAGCGCGCCAAGGCCATCAAGATGGAGGGCTGAAACGGTGAACGACGCGATCATCTCGGTGCGCAACCTGCACAAATGGTATTCCGGCGTGCATGCGCTGAAAGGCGTCACGCTCGACTTCCGGCGGGGCGAGGCGCTTGGCCTGGTCGGCGACAACGGCGCCGGCAAGTCGACGCTCATCAACATCCTGTCCGGCGTCCACCGCGCCGACCAGGGCGAGATCAGGGTCGAGGGCAGGGCGGTGACCATCGCCACCCCCCGCGACGCGATGGATCTCGGCATCGAGACCATCTACCAGTACAACTCCATGGTCCCCACCATGTCGATCGCCAGGAACCTGTTCATCGGCCGCGAGCCGACGCGCTTCTCGGTCCTCGGCGTCGGCATTCTCGATCAGAAGAAGATGGCCGAGGAGAGCATCCGCGCCATCGCCAATGTCGACCTGCATCTGCGCTCGCCCGACGCGCTTGTCGGCGAGCTGTCCGGCGGCCAGCGCCAGGGCGTCGCGATTGCGCGCGCCATGCATTTCAAGTCCAAGGTGATGATCCTCGACGAGCCGACCAACCACCTCTCGGTCAAGGAGACCAACAAGGTGATCGGCTTCGTGCGCGGCCTGAAGGAGCAGGGGGTGACAGGCGTCTTCATCAGCCACAACATGCACCACGTCTTCGACTGCTGCGACCGCGTCGTGGCGATGGCGCGCGGCGAGGTGGTGCTGGACAAGCGCATCGGGGACACCTCGATCGACGAAGTCCATTCTGTCCTGTGAGGTTAGGCAATGAAGGTGCTCGCTGGTCGAAAAATTCTGCTGACGGGCGGCCTCGGCTCGCTCGGCCGGGCCCAGGCGGTGACGTTGGCGCGGGCCGGCGCGCGCGTGCTGGTGCTCGACCGGCCTGACGTCACCGACGGGTCACAGATCGTCCAGATGCTGGCCGGCGAAGCCGGTGGCGATATCGCCCTCATCGGCTGCGATCTCAACCGTCTCGCCGAGGCGGAAGCCGCGGTCGCGGCGCTGGCGGCGAGCGAGGGCGGCATCGACATCCTCATCAACAATGCCGCGCTGATCATCAACCGCCCGTTTGAGGAATTCTCGCTCGCCGAGTATGAGGACCAGATCCGCGTCAATTCCTCGGCGGCCTTCGCGCTGGCGCGGGCCTGCGCGCCGGGCATGAAGGCGAAGGGCTACGGCAAGATCGTCAACTTCTGCTCGATCACGCTCAACGGCCGCTGGGACGGCTATGTGCCCTACGTCGCGTCGAAGGGCGCCATGCTCGGCCTCACCAAGTCGCTGGCGCGCGAGCTCGGGGCGCATGGCATCCGCGTCAACGCCGTGTCGCCGGGCGCGGTTGTCTCGGAGGCCGAGGAGCGCGTCTTCGGCGACCGGTTGAGAGAGTACAATGACTGGATCCTCGAGAACCAGAGCCTGAAGAAGCGCATCGAGCCGGAAGACATCGCCGAGCTTGTCCTGTTCCTCGTCTCGCCGGCCTCCGACATGATCAGCGGCCAGAACATCGCCATCGACGGCGGCTGGTGAGGCGCATGCCCGGCATGGTCGAGCTGAACGACGGGCGTGCGCGGCTGGTCTTGGCGCCGGAACAGGGCGCGGCGATCGCCCGCTACGACGCGCTTGTCGCCGGCAGCTCGCCGGTCCCGCTGCTGAAGCCCGGGGACGGCACCGGCGCGTCCGGCTGCCAGCTCCTGGTGCCGTGGTCGAACCGTATCTCGGGTGGCGGCTTCACCTTCGACGGCCGGTTCCATGCCGTCGAGCCGAACGTGCCGGACGAAGCCTTTCCGATCCACGGCGACGGATTCCAGAAGCCATGGCGGCTCGCCGTCCGCACCGCCACCGAGACGGAGCTGGTGCTGGAGGACGGCGCCATCGGACCCTATCGCTATGCGGCGTCGGTCACCTACGCGCTGCGCGACGGCGCGCTGGAGGCTCGGCTGACGGTGGAGAACCGCGCCGGCATGCGCCTGCCTTACGGCCTCGGGTTCCATCCCTGGTTCCGGCGCGACAAGACAACCATGCTGGAGGCGAAGGCCAGGCGCGTCTGGCTGGAGGACGAACGCCATCTGCCCGTCGGCGTGGTGCCGGTGAGCGAGCGCCCAGGGTGGGATTTCGAGCGCCCTGTCCCGCTGCCGCCGCAATGGGTGAACAACGCCTTCGACGGCTGGGACGGCCGCGCCATGATCACGCAACCGGGAGAGGGGATCGCGGTCACGCTCGCCGCATCGCCGGAGCTCGATGTCTACATCCTCTATTCGCCGTCGCAGGACGCCGGCTTCTTCTGCTTCGAGCCGGTTTCGCACGCGGTCGACGCGCATCACGGGGAGGGGCTGACGGCGCTCGATGATCGGGAGACGATGAGTGCAACGATGCGTCTGGAGTGGGCGGTGGTGGAGACGGATTGAGGATACGCCAACGGCGGAGCGTGCAATCTCCCTCCTTGTGGGGGAGATCGGACGTCGCCTCACAGTTCCTTCTCGGCCAGCTCCCTGAATTCATCCGGCACCGAGCGCGCCGCCTCCAGCGCCACCGTGCCGTAGCCGACGGCCTCCTTGCCGAAGCGCTGGCGGATCTTGTCGATGGCGCGGTCGGCGCCGAAGCGGGCGAGCCCCTTGCGGCTGCCGGGCTTGAGCTTCTCGTCGGCGAGGCCGAGCGGCAGCTCGAGCTGCAATTCGGCATGCTCTTCGAGATGCGAGACCGAGATGGCGAGCAGCGAGATTTCCCGCTCGCCTGGGTGAGCGGCGAGCACGCCGCGCACCAGCTCCTCGGCGATCTCGGCGAGCATGGTCGTGGCCTGGATCGGCTGCTCCAGCGTCACCGCGCGGGTGACGGCGCGCATGTCGGCGAAGCGCACGCGCACAGTCACCGTGCGGCCCGGCCGGTCCTTGGCCCGCAGGCGGCTGGCGACGCGGTCGGCGAGATGCAACAGCGTCGGCACGAATATGCGTGGCAGCGCCGGCTTGCGGCCAAGCGCCGACTGCGCTCCGGCGGAATGGGCGCGGCGATGCGTCTCCAGCCGGCGCGGGTCGCGGTTCCAGGCAAGGGCTGCAAGCTTCTGGCCGGCGGCGTGGCCGATCAGCCGCTCCAGCGCGCCGCTATGCGTACGCGCCAATTGCCCGATGGTCTCGACGCCGATCTCGGCGAGCCTGGCCTTGGTCGCCGGGCCGACGCCCCACATCAGCGATACCGGCAGGTCGTGCAGAAAGGCGAGCTCGGTGCCGGGCTCGACCACCACCAGGCCGTCGGGCTTGGCCACTTGCGAGGCGATCTTGGCGAGATGCTTGGTTCGCGCCACGCCGATCGAGATCGGCAGGCCGAGCTCGGCCTGCACGCGGCGGCGGATGGTTCTGGCTATCTCCTCCGGCGGCCCGAACAGATGCGTGCAGCCGGCGACGTCTGCAAAGGCTTCATCGATCGAGATGCGCTCGACCAGCGGCGTGAAATCATCGAGCACCTTGATCGCGGCATCGCCGAGGCGCTGATATTCGCTGAAGCGGCCGCCGACGAAGATCAGCTGCGGGCAGAGCTCGCGCGCCTTACGGCCGGGCATGCCGCCGCGCACGCCGAAGACCTTCGCCTCATAGGAGGCGGCAAGCACCACGCCGCCGCCGACCGCGATCGGCTTGCCGCGCAGCGACGGGTCGAGCAACTGCTCGACCGAGGCGTAGAAGGCGTCGAGATCGGCATGCAGGATGGTGGCGGCTGAAGCGGCGTTCGTGGCGGGCATCGCGCGCTCCCATCTCCGGCCCGATACCGCGCCGCAGCATTAGTAAAGACTTTTGTAAGAGGTGTTTGCCGGAACATAAAGAGAACAAAACCAGTCTCTTGTCAAGCCGTCGCATCGGACAGGAGAACATTTACAACCTCGCGCAACCGGGGATTTTGGCGGCTGGTTGCGATGCCCGAGCCCTCAAAAAGGGGATATCGCCGGGGGTGGCGGGGGATCGTCTCGCATGGAGCACCAGCGCCCTGCGCGACGAAAAATGGCGCCGCGATCTGCGTGAGATGATCTCCTCGGCAGCTTCGCTGCCATCTTGCCCTCGAGGGAGAGACTGGCTTCGGCCATGCCGGTTTGGCGTATTGCTCGGCGCTGAGCACCTCGATGCATTGGAACGGCTGATTGCCTTCCACCCAGGCGTCATGGCCGGGCGGGATGGTGTAGGACGTGCCGGCCTCGAAGGTCTTCTGCGTCCCGTCGTTCATGCGCACGGTGATCGTTCCGGACACGACATAGCCGACATGCGAGACTTGGCAGCTGTCGGTCTTGACCACTGGCTTCACGCATTCGGACCATCTCCAGCCCGGCTCCATGTTGAGCCGCCCGAGCGTGTAGCCGGGCAGCCGCACCACTTCGACGCGGGTCTTGGCGGGCGTGCGGACCTCGTCGGGATTGTTGTGCGACTTGGATTCGAGTTTGGCGACATTCATTGGAGCTTCGGCCATGGCATCCTCCCCATATTCCAAGCGGAGCCTGACGCGCGATCGTCGGCGACCGCTGCCTGTCTCATACGCCTTTTGTTGAGCGATTGCTAATTTAATTGCCGGTCGCGGCAGGAAATCGATTTTGCCACACAACGGCTATTGCAGGCACGTCATGCCGGTGATTTGCTGTTCCAAGCGTTGGCACGACGATGGTTGAGGGACCATCCGTTCTCGCCCAAAAAGGGAGAATTCGATGAATCCTCTCGCGTTCGCTCAAATGCGCGCGGCACGCTCGAGTGCTCGCCGCACCCTGGACGGGCGGGACGTAGCCGGGGGCGGGAGAGCTATCGCGCGGAGGCAATCAACTAAAAACAGGGAGGAAACCGATGCTTCATCGGGCCGTAGAAACGCAGACCCGTCCGCCGCTCGGGTCAGTGCACCGCACCCAGCCGGCGCTTCGCCAGTGCTGCGACAACTATGTCTGCCCAGTCTGCGAGCAAGTCGTCGAACTGACGGATTTCCGCCAGGTCGTCTGGCATCAAAGACCCGGGCACAAGCCGATGGAGATGGATGACTGAGCGCGCCTTGCCGGCGTGAAAAAGGCCCGCGTCTTTCCGGAAAAATGCGCGGGCCGAAGCTGGAGTAGCCGTTCAATCAACGCGCTTCCGGGCAACTGGTTGCAGGCTGGTCGAAACGAGCAGCCGCAGCCGGCGGGCAGAGCCAGGGCGAGCGGTTCGGCATCGAGGGCTGGGGTCCAGCCGCGGATGGGACCGAAGTCTTACATTGCAACGCAGAGGCCCGAGCAGGCGGATTTGCGGAAACAAGTGTGCCGGCAATTCATTGCTTCACAGGCCGTCGAGCAAAGTCCCTTCATCGGCGGTTGACCACGGAGGCCCGCCATCTCCTGCGATGTGGCGGGCTTCTCCCGCAATTCCAGGAAAAGTGCGCAGCGGTTTTCCGTCCGGAATTGCGGCAAATAGAGGGGCAATTCCAGGAAAAGTGCGCAGCGGTTTTCCGTCCGGAATTGCGGCAAATGGAGGGGCAATTCCAGGAAAAGTGCGCAGCGGTTTTCCGTCCGGAATTGCGGCAAACCCGCGAGACATGCATGCAGCCCGGCGAATCTATCGCGAACCTATTCGCCATCTTCATCCTGGCAGGATTGATCGCCGGCGTCTTCCTCGTCTTCGGCGGGCCGCTCTGGCCGGAACGGCGGACGGGGATGGCGACCCCATTCCCGGTCGATGCGACCACGACCGGCTCCGTGCGCGGCGCCTGCTTCGAGCCTTGCCTGCCGCTCCGCTTCGATCTCAGGCGCGCGCCGCCCAGGCCGCTGTCGAAATAGTGACTGCACGACCCCCGGGTGGAACCGGCTGCGCGCCACGCCGTTTATTCCCGCGAAGGGATGCTGTGGGCGGAGGCCGCCATGGACAGCTTCGAACTCATCGATCTTCTCTGCGTCGTCGATGCCTGCGCGAGCGACCGCTCGGCCGGGCGCCTTATCTCGATGTCGAGAGCCGTCGAGGAATTGCGCGTCTTGACCGGCGACTTCGTCTCGTCGGACGAAGCCGCGGCGAATGCCTTGAGCCAGGTGGCGCTGGAGCGCGGCTGCGCGGTGCTCTTCGACGAACAGCCGGGCGCCGATATCGTCGGCGAGTTGTGATCTCCTCCTCGAGGGAGGCGACGCCGAGGCGATGACAGAGGGGGTCGCCTCCGATGAGACAACCCCCTCTGGCCATCTCCCCTCGACGGGAGAGTGGCGCCCCGCCATCTCTCACTTCACCAGCGTGATCATCCTGCCGGCATACATCTCGCGGTTGCCGAGCTCGGCCGCGCAGTCCGACTCCACGGCAGAGTTCCCCGTCATTTCCACGGTTTTGCCGACCAGCCGCAGGCAACTCCCCTGCGCGTTCATGTCGGAATTGCCGGCGTAGGAGATCGGCGCGTCGGGCGCATAGATGAAGCCGCTCACCATCGAACCGGATCCGCCGTTCAGCGTCAGCGCCTGTGTGTTGCCGTGGGCCTGGAAGATGGTGATGCCGGCATAAGGACCGCTGGTCGGCGGCGAGAGGTTCACCTGTTCATTGGCGTTGATGTAGATCTGCGAGTTTTCCATCAGGAAGATCGTCACGCCCTGGCCGGTGAGGGTGCCGTTGCCGCCGGGCTTAATGGTGACGTTGCGCAGGATGTACGTGCCCGCATTGAGCGTGATCTTTCCCGACCATGTCTTGTCGCAATAGGTGCCGGGCGAGAGCGTGATCGTCTTGCCGTTGGGCACCGACTGGCACGTCCCGTAGGCGGGTGGGGTGACGTTGGCCAGCGGATCGAAGGACGCATACTGCTTTTCGAGCGGCGCGTCGCAGGAAAGCGTGGCGCTGGGCGGCGTGAGCCCCGAGGTGGCGCCGACCGTCGAGACGCATGCGGCGCTGACGATCGCCGAGCCGCCCCGGTTGACGGAGTCGGCCGCGTCCGAGTTGGAGGCGATCACGCAGCCGTTCATCGCGACATTGGTCGAGCCCTGCAGATTGACGGCGGAGCCCACATGCGGATCAAGCGCCAGCACGCACGCCTGCGCCCCGGGCTTGACCTGGACGGAGGCCGAGCGGATCGCTTGCCAGGCCGGCGTGCCGCTGACGAAAGCCGGGCGGCTGATGCTGGACGACAGCGAAATGGTGTAGGCGCTGGGATCGCCACTGGCCGTTGCCTGGAAGGCGTCGAGGCTGCCCGAATATTCCCCGGCGTCGGCGGCGCTCATATTGGCGGCGAAGAAAGTCAGGCCGAGCTGGCGCATGTCGCCGGCCGACATGTCCGGCTGGTATTTCGTGCCCACCGCGAGTCCCGCCGCGTCCAGCGAGTTCTGCAGTTGCGCGGCGTCGTCGCTTGTGCCCACCACGTTGACGGCGCCGGCCACGACCAGCATTAGCGGCACCATGGCGATAGCGGTCGCCAGCGCGAAATTACCGCTCGTCGAAGCCCAGAACCGTCCAATCATGGCAGCACCCTCGCCGGATATGGAAGAGCGATACGCCATCCTGTCTCTACGGGAGATTTCCGAAAAAGATAAAATGCAGAAAATGCTAAAATAGCAGCTTTCTCTATGCCTTATACCTTAGTCCTAGTGTATTTGGGACCTAAGTCTGAGCGGCTGCGACGTAAGGCGGCAAATATGCCCTCAGGGGTCCAAAAGCCGCAAGTCGAGAAAAAAAATTAGCCATTCGTTTATCCGCAGGTGCTGAACGTGATGGCCGGGATAGCTTGGGCGAGCTCGGCCATGGCCTCATTCGGTCTGATCTTCAGGAATTTCGTCTCGCGTCGCCTGCGAAGCGGCGAGGGCGGCAATGTTGCCACCATCTTCGCGCTCACCTTGCCCATTGTCGTCGGCGGGGCAGGGCTCGGCGTCGAGACCTCCTATTGGTACTATTCGAGCCTGAAGCTGCAGGCGACGGCCGACGCCGCCGCCTACGCCGGCGCGCTTGAGAAGATCGCGGGTTCCGACACGGCGGCGATCACGGCGGCCGCCACAACGTCCGCCACCGAAAACGGGCTGGGCACCGGCACGATCACCGTCCACACGCCGCCCACCTCGGGGCCGAACACGGCTAACAAGGCGGTCGAGGTGATCCTCAACCAGGACCTCGACCGGATGTTCACGTCCATCTTCAGTCAGAGCAAAGTGCCGGAGCAGGCGAGGGCGGTGGCGCTGATCACCGATGGCGCCTATGCCTGCAACAGGGCGCTCAGTCCGTCGGCCTCGCAGGCGGTGAGCATTTCCGGCAACACCAGCCTCAAGCAGATCGGCTGCGTCATCATGGCGAATTCGATCGCCAGCGATGCGATCAAGGTTCAGGGCTCGGCGACCCTCCAGACTGACTGCCTGATAGCGGTTGGCGGCGTTTCGCTTAGCACCACACCCACGATGGTCTGCAAGGCCCCGATCACTGGGGCCCTTCCGGCGGCCGATCCTTACGCCAGCCTGCCGACGCCCGCGGCCTCGAGCCAGTGCTCGAAAGTCAACGGCAGCAAGACGTCGCAAACACTCCAGGAGGGCACCTACTGCAATGGCATGGACCTCAAGGGCAATGTCACGCTTTCTCCCGGCGTCTATGTCGTCCAGGGCCCTTTGAAAATCAACGCCGGCGCGGTCGTCTCCGGAACCGGCGTGACCATCTTCATGGCCGGCAGCAACACCGTCAGCATGAACGGCAACGCCACGGTGACGCTGAGCGCGCAGACCTCGGGCACCTATTCCGGCGTGCTGTTTTACGGCGACAGGACCGGCACTAACGCGTCGAACACATTCAACGGCACCGCGGATTCGCTTTTGACCGGCGCCATCTATTTCCCCAGGCAGCAGGTCGACTATCTCGGCAACTTCTCCGGGACCGGCGGCTGCACCCAAGTCGTTGCGGACACGATCCAGTGGTCTGGCAGTACGACCATCAAACAGGACTGCACCAGCCTTGGGATGAAGAATATTCCGGCTGCCCAGTCGATTGCGATCGTCGAGTAGCGCCATGGGGCCGCAGGCAATCCGCTTCCGCAAGAACCGCTCCGGCGCCGCCGCGGTGGAATTCGCGCTGGTGCTGCCGGTGTTGTGCGCCGCGCTCTTCGGCATCGTCGACGGCTGGTCCTACGTCACCAACTCGCTGGCGATGCGGGCGGGCGTGAAGACGGCGGCGAACCTGTTGCTCGCCGGCGCCACCGACGACAGCGCCGTCCAGGCCGCG
Organism: Mesorhizobium sp. M1D.F.Ca.ET.043.01.1.1; assembly: GCF_003952385.1. Lineage (NCBI taxonomy): Bacteria > Pseudomonadati > Pseudomonadota > Alphaproteobacteria > Hyphomicrobiales > Phyllobacteriaceae > Mesorhizobium > Mesorhizobium sp. M1D.F.Ca.ET.043.01.1.1. The sequence goes on along the minus strand of NZ_CP034444.1, from coordinate 732,430 downwards.
GCGGTGGCAAGCTGGGAAAAGAAACCGGACGATGCCGCGATCGCGGTGACCCGCACCTACAAGTGCGGAACGACCGTGGTCACGTCGACCACCATCTGCGCGGGATCCAAGCTTCCCTCGGTCTTCGTCCAGATCCAGGCATCGGGCACCTGGGTCCCGCCTTTCACCTTCGGCCCCTTCCCAAAAGACACCGCGCTCGGCCATCAGCAGGTGATCCGTGTCCGCTAGACAGGGAGCGAAGGCGTTTGCCGGCAATGCCTATGGCGGAGCCGCGATTGAATTCGCGCTGGTAGTGCCTTTCCTGATCATGCTCCTGTTCGGCATCTTCGCCTTCGGCTGGTCGATGAACAGCGAGTCCAGCGTGCGCTACGCGCTCGAGGCCTCCGCGCGCTCGCTGCAGCTCGACAACACGATGACCCAGGCCCAGATCCAGGCCATCGCGACAAAGAGGCTTCAGGCGCTCGGGCTGAAGAACGTCAACGTCACGATCACCACCGATCCGCCGAGCGGCGGCTTCAAGATGGCGCATGTCAACGCCAGCTACGCCTTTGTCATCCAGTTCCCCTATTTCAGCGATTACCCGATCAACTACTCCACCACCGTCAACGTGCCTCTGATCAGCCCCTAGTGCTTTTCACCGTTTCACGGAAACGGCGAAACGCCCTATCTCCTTGTTTTTACGCAATTCCGGACGGAAAACCGCTCACACTTTTTCGTGGAATTGCTCTTAGAGCCGAGAGAAAAGTGCGCACCGGGTTTCCGTACGGATTGCGTGGAAACAAAGAGCCGTTCCGGGAAAGATATATAAAAGTATATAACGGCGTTGGTCCGCGACTGCTCAAAAACAAAACGTTTGCGCGCTCGCGCGCCGATGCCGGCAGCTCTCTCATCCCCCGCGCCCGAAACCGGCAGGCTTTTTTTCGAAAACCGCTGCATAAACAAGGGTCTGGCCTCCTTTTGCCGACGCAGGTTGCATGGCGCTGGGCCCTTGGTCCGATGGGGCATGGGCCTTCATTGTTCCGGAGGGTGTACCTGGGCCTAGCCCTTTTATTTACGAAATGATTTCAACGAGTTAATATCAGATCTCGGCCGGCGCCGGGCCTGTTTCCCCGGTTTGCTCGCATGTCGCGACGGTATTTGTCTAAAAGTTACTCCAAGCCATTAGGGAATTCTCATAAGACGCGGCCTAGCGGTTGGGCAGACGTGAAGATTCACCTGCGGAGATAGACAATGACAATCCGAAAAACACTCTTGGCGTCACTGGCCATTCTGGCGCTCGCGGCCGCTCCGGCCCTTGCCGGGGCCGGTGGCAACGGTGGCGGCAACGGCAACGGCGGCAACCACGGCGGCGGCAACGGCAATGGCGGCGGTAACGGCAATGGCCATGGCGGCGGCAAGGGCAATAGCGGCGCCTCGCATGGCAAGGCATCGGCTCCGGGTCAGCTGGCGAAGTCGACCGACGACGTCACGGATGATACGGCCGCGGCCGCGACACCCAAGGAAAAGAACATCCATGCCAAGCTCGGCCGGCTGAACTCGCTGCAGCGCAACATCAACGCCTACATGAACTCCAAGAGCAAGAAGTTCGCAGGCATTCAGGCTTATGTGACGCAGGCGGCGGCGGCCAAGAACGCGCAGGCCGCGCTTGATGCCGCAAACGCCAAGCTGGCCGCCGACCAGGCCACGCTCGACACGCTCAATCAGCAGCTCGACGACCTCAATGCGACTGACCAGTCCAATATGACCGATGACGAGAAGGCGGCTCTGGCGGCGCAGATCGCCGACGTGCAGGCGCAGGTCGACGCGCAGAACACGGCAGTCGCCGATGACACCCAAGCGGTCGCGGATGCCCAGGCCACGGTTGACAATACACCTGCCCCCGATGATGCCTCGCTCGACGCCGCCCTGCAGGACATGGCCAACAAGCCGGTCGACCAGGAGGTGACGGACTGGGCCAAGGACGTGCTGGCCGACAAGATCGACCAGGCCGCCGCGGCGACATCCACGCCGTAAGGCGATCGCAACCTCCCAGAGGGTGAACTGCCATGCCGCCGGGCCTCAGCCCGGCGGCATTTTCGTTGGTGACATCGATCTCCCCCTGTAGGCCTGGGATCGGCGGTCCGCCGCATCACGTCGATTTCAGCCGAATTTCAGCCGGGCATCACGCCGGCAGGCGGGGCTTCGGGCAGCATGGCCGAAAAGGAAGGAGCCGACCATGGCGGACATGCAAGGCGCACAGCACTGGAACGAGGACAATTCCCGCAGCTTTCTCGACTATGCGCGCTACTTCGTTCCCGAGCGCGAACGCCAGATCGAGATGATCGCCGACCTTATCCCCGCCGCGCCGGGCGGCCTGCTGGTCGAGCTCTGCCCAGGCGAGGGCTTGCTCAGCCGCGCGCTGCTGGAGCGATTTCCGGACAGCCGCGTGCTGGCGCTCGACGGTTCTGAGCGTATGCTCGAGCAGACACGGAAGACCTGCCGCGATCATGCCGGCCGCCTGACCACGACCGCCTTCGAGCTGGCGGATCGCGACTGGCGACGCTTTGCCGAGCCGCCGCATGCGATCGTCTCCTCGCTTGCCATTCACCATCTCGACGGCCGACAGAAACGGATCCTGTTTGCCGACCTTGCGGAGGCGCTCAGCCCCGGTGGCGTGCTGGTCGTCGCTGATATCGTGCGGCCGCCGAGCGCGCGCGCTCTCGCCATCGCCGCGCGCCAGTGGGACGAGGCGGTGCGTTCGCGTTCGCTCGCGATCGACGGCGACCTTGCGGCCTTCGCCGAGTTCAACCGCCTCGGCTGGAACTATTTCCGCAATCCCGACGGCGAGCCGATCGACAAGCCGTCCTCGCTTGCCGAGCAGCTTGCCTGGCTGTCCGAAGCCGGTTTCACTGAGGTCGACTGCACCTGGCTCTTCGCCGGCCATGCTATCTTCAGCGGCCGCAAGCCCGATGTCGCGGGACAGTAGTGATGACTTCAGATGTGCTAGGGTGTTGATCGACACCTATTCGTCGCGCGGCCGAACAGGCTTGATGTCTCCTCGGGGGCGACATGACGACGTTCGAATTCTCCGGCCACAGGCTCGATCTGCACAAGGGCAGGCTGCAGAGGGGCGGGCTCGACGTCGACCTGCGCGCCAAATCGCTCTCGCTGCTCATCTATCTCCTGGAGAATGCCGGCCGCGTGATCGGCAAGGACGAACTGGTCAATGCCGTCTGGCCGAACATCGCCGTCTCCGACGATTCCCTCACCCAATGCATGAAGGATATCCGCAAGGCCCTCGGCCCTGAGGCGGACGGCCTGATCCGCACCGTACTGCGGCGAGGCTATGTGATCGACGAGGATCGTGTCCGTCGCATCGGAGACCGTGGCGCGTCGGCCGGCGGGGCGGGCGAGGGCGCCGGCGACGCGCCGTCGATCGCGGTGCTGCCCTTCGAGAATCTCAGCGGCGACCCGGCGCAGGATTATTTCGCTGACGGCATGGTCGACGAGATCATCACGGCGCTGTCGCGCATGCGGTGGCTGTTCGTCATCGCCCGCAACTCGAGCTTCGCCTACAAAGGGCAGGCCGACGGCGTGAAACGGGCCGGCGCCGAGCTCGGCGTGCGCTATGTGCTGACCGGCAGCGTCCGCAAGGCCGGCGACCACATCCGTCTCACCGGACAACTCATCGACCAGTCGTCCGGCAAGACGATCTGGGCCAACCGCTATGACGGCACCATGGCCGACGTGTTCGACCTCCAGGATCGGTTTGCCGAGAGTGTCGTCGGCGCCATCCAGCCCTCCATCCTGTCCGCAGAGATCGAGCGTTCGCGGCGCAAGCGGCCGGAAAGCCTTGCCGCCTACGACTACGTGCTGCGCGCCTTTCCGCTCACCTGGTCGCTCGACCGGGCGCAGAATGACGAGGCCGGGACGCTGCTTGAACGGGCGATCGCGATCGAGCCCGACTATCCGCTGGCGCTTTCGCTGCTTGCCTGGTGCCATCTGCAGCGCGTCGCCTACCATTGGACCGAAGCGCCGGCGGCGTCTCGGGAGGAGGGCCTGCGCCTGGCGCAGAAGGGGGCGGCGCTCTCCGGCGACGACCCGATGGTGCTTGCCGTGCTCGGCGCCGCGCATTCCTTTGCCCGCGACTATGAGGTCGCCGAGATGCATCTGGCGCGGGCGCGCACGCTCGATCCGAATTCCGCCTGGGCCTGGCTGCGCAGCGCCTGGCTCGATGTCTATCGCGAGCGGCCCGAGGCGGCGATCGAGAAGTTCGAGCATTTCGAACGGCTGAGCCCGCGCGACCCGATGGGCTACATGGCCGAGATCGGCATCGGCGCCGCCCATTTCATTGCCGAACGCTACGAGGAAGCGTTGGTCATGATCCAGCGCGGGGTCAGCCGGCAGCCTGGCGCCACCTGGGCGCTGCGCTGGCTGGTGACGACGCTTGTCCATGCCGGCCGCAAGGATGAGGCACGGCGCGTTTGCGTCAGGCTGCTGGAAAGCAATCCGGGGCTGACGGTCGCCAAGGTCTGGGACCAGCTGCCTTTTGAGACGGGCACGCCGGAGCGCGTCGCCGCGGGTCTGCGCGAGGCCGGCCTGCCGGATTGATACTATGCCGGACGACCAGGCGCCGGCGCCCGCCGGTTTCGCCGCAATTTCCCCGAAGTTTCGGCGGGACTTCACGATCTCCGGCCAGGCGCCGGCTACCCTCATCCTCGCTGTCGCTCAAGACAGTTCGAGGACGGAGACCACACCATGACAACGACGGTTCCTTTCGTCGGCCTCGCAGCCGATCGCCTGTCACATGCTTCTCCCTCGCGGCTTTTCCGGCTGCTGGCCGTTGTAACGTCGGCGCTGCTGTGGCTGCCGCGCTTCTGGAAGGCGCGCAGCGACCTCGCGGGCCTTGCCGCCATGACCGAATGCGAGCGCCGAGACATCGGCCTCACCGCCTTCGACATCGAAAACGCGCTCGCGCTGCCTGTCGACCGCGACCCCACCGAGGTGCTTGCGCGCGTCGTTGACGATCGCCGTCATGGCCGCGAGTCCTGAGCGCGGCGCCGCCGGCAGGACAGAGGCTGCCCCGTCAGCGGCTGAAACATTGTCGAGCTTTCCGACCCCGCCGGACACTGTCCCAAAATCCACACCAAAACGCGCCGCCGCTCCCCGGGTGTCATGGCTAATATGCCTTGCGGCGTGTAGAGTTGGCGGGTGAGGGTTTCACAGGGCATTGGGAGGACATCAAATGCCGCGGGTCTCGGAGCTTTTCTTTAAAACTGCCGTCGTCTTTCTGATCCTGGGCATTGCCGCCGGGCTGGAGATGGCGATTTCGGGCAACCACGGCGCATTCCCGGCGCATGCCCACATCAACCTTCTCGGTTGGGTGACCAGCGCGATCTTCGGCGGTTACTATGCGCTCAATCCGGCCAAGGCCGAGCGCCGCATCGCCATGATCCATTACGGCTTTTACACGGTCGGCATCGTGATCATGCTGCCGGCGCTTTACTGGATGCTGGCGGAAGGCCACCCGGAGGTCGAGCCGGTCGTGGCGATCGGCTCGCTGATTGTCGCCGCCGCGGTGCTGATTTTGGCTTCGTCGTCTTCTCGTCTTCCGAAACGGTGCGCTCGGCTACGGCTGCCCCGGCGCGCTGATCGGCCCTACCGGCAAGCGCGTCGCCCGTTTTGGCGCGACGCGCCAGCCTCACTGTCGTTACCCCGGGGCGAGGCAGGAGCGAAGCTCCATCGCGGAGACCTGGGATCCTTCCGTGACCTCAGCCGAAGCAGCCCGGAGCGGAATTCTGCACCCGCGCTCCGATGTGGCCAATGCCTGGTCCTTGCGCCTCGCGTCGCTGCGCCCAGGGATGACGACGTCGGAGGGGCGAACGCTGAACCGCCTTACGGCAGCAGCCTCGGGAACAGCCGCGAGATCAGCGCATGGACGATGCCGTCCCGCTCGAACGGGCCCGGCAGCTTGGCAGGGGCGCCGGCATCGGTCGCCTTGCTCTCGTCCGTCACCCGGCTTTCGGCGTGCACGAGCCACAGCACGGCCACGAAGTAGCCTGCCTGCAGCACCACGCCCGCCAGAAATGTCCAGCCCAGCGATTCCCAGACCGACCCGGTGGACGCGTAAGTCCATCCGAGAAGCACCAGGAGCGTTGCCGTCATTCCCACAAGAAACTGCGGAAAATACATTTGCCCAACCGAGCGCCGCGACCGTTCGTGATCGTCGGCAATCTCGCCCATTCCTCTACCCACCCTGACCCTTGCACCTTTCCGGTGTGATCGCAAGGCTGAACAACGCCCGCAACGATCCCGTAGGCCTTTCGGCTGATGCCGCAAGGACAAGGGTCTTGGACTTCTGCTTTCAGGAACCAAGCCGAGGCCGATCCGTTCCCTTCCATCACGTTAATCAGGAGGAACTGATGGACCGCAGCGTCTATGAGGCGCGGTGGCTTCTCGCGCCTGCTTTCGGCCTCTGCATCGTCTTCGCGGCTGCCGGAATCCTGCTCGGCTAGTGTATAAAGACAGGCGTAAGATCAAAGGCGTAGAGCGCAGGAGCGACACTGAAAGATCGCGATGCGCTTAAGAGTCTGTCCCCAATCATCGCGCAATTTTGCACGACGGCCGACGTCCCTTCCTCATCGGGAGCCCCGACCCACAGATTTCCTCCGAAGGCCGCGGAGCCGAGTTTCATAGAGCCTGTTTCATGGATTTGCGAATTCCCGCCTCGGAAAGAAACGGCCCGCCATGCCTTGCGGCGCGGCGGACCTCGTCCAGTTGGGAATGCCGTCCGGATCAGGCCTCCAGGATCGCCACGATCTCGTAGGTGTCCGGATCGACGATGATGATGCGTCCGTCGGCCAGCACGAAGTATTCATAGGATTCATAAGCCGGAACGATCTTGACGATGCGGGCCGGCACTCGATGCAGGCGGATCTTGTGCCGCGGGATCTCGACGCCGACCGAGATGTCGAAGTCGACACTCGCGACCGGCTGCACGTGGGTCTCGTGGATGATCTGCGTGATTTGCGTCTTCTGCTCGACCGTCACGTTGGTGATCGAGGCCGTCTTGTTCTGGTCGGTCTGGACGGTGCCCTGAGCATTCTGCTCGGTGCTTGTGCCCGTCTTGCCCTGAGCATTCTGCTGGGTCTGCATCTTGGTGGTACCCTGGGCGTTCTGCTCGGTGGTCGTACCGGTCTTGCTCTGAGCGTTCTGCTCAGTGCTTGTGCCCGTCTTGCCCTGGGCGTTCTGCTCAGTGCTCTTCATCTTCGTCTTGCCCTGGGCCTGTTCGTTCGAGCCCTTCGGACAGTTGGCCATGCCGGTCTTGCATTTGGCCGTACCCTGAGCCTGCTCCTCAGTCTTGGTGCCAGCTTGACCCTGGGCCTGCTCATCGGTCTTCATCTTGGCCTTGCCCTGAGCCTGTTGCTCGGTGCTGGTGCCGGCCTGACCCTGAGCTTGCTCATCGGTCTTCATCTTGGCTTTGCCCTGGGCCTGCTCTTCGGTGTTGGCGCCCGCCTTGCCCTGGGCATTCTGCTCGGTCTGCGACTTCATCTTACCTTTGGCCTGTTCGCCCGCCTTGCCGCCCTTCTGGCAGTCGGCCTGGCCGGCGGCACAGTTATTGTCGCCGCTCGGCTGCACGGATTCGGTCTGCGCCATCGCGGCGCCGCAACCGACGCCGAGCGCGATCATGCTCGTGATCAGCAGGTGTTTCATCTGGTTTCTCCTCGGAAAGTCGGTCCCTTCACTCGGATAAACCCGGGCTTAAAAGCATTGTTCCGAAATGTTTTGCGAAGCCGAGGTGACGTTTTGTGAGAGCGCCGGTGGCGATTTGCAGGAACAAGGTTTGGGCGCTGGCGTTGGGCCAATGCCGGACCGGCTGTGGAAAATCGCAGGCGCAGCGGAGGCGATTGATCCATAAAGGAGACGACCATGAGAATGCACTTCACCACAGCCGCCGCTGGCCTTCTGCTTCTGGCCGGGGCAGGCGCCGTAGCCGCACAGGATGTTGTCATCGAGCCCGAGCAGGAAACCGTCATCAAGGAATATGTACACAAGCAGCCGCTGGCCTCGGTGAAGGTTCCCGGCGTTGAGCTCAGCATCGGCAGCACGCTTCCCGACACCGTTGAGCTGCGCGAAGTGCCGAACGTGAAATACCGCTACGTGGTCGTCGATAACCAGACGATTATCGTCGACCCCGGTACCCGCAAGATCGTCAAGGTGCTGCAGTAACCGGCCGCTGATACCCGGCCAGCAAGCTGGATGGCCCGTCGCCGGCTCAGGCGGGGGGCCATAACCCAGTATTATTTTGTTACCATACGCTTACGGAACCTTCCGTCTGAGCGGACGTTGCCGCCTCTGGTTCGTCTTGTCTCATAGACAACACAAAGCACGGGCAGGATGCGGATTCGGGCGGCGGCGAAAACAGGCACGGGCTGGGGGCGAGGAGGACTAGTCAACATGTCGAAACGAGAAATCGGAACATCCCGCTCGCTCGGGATGCGCGTCGCCGATCTGAAAGCCCGGATGCAGGACGCCAGGATCACCGAACACGAGATGAAGACCTTCCAGAAGGTCGCGGCCATCATGGGAGGCGGCGACGGCTCCCTACGCATCGATGCGGACGACCTGATCGCCGCATCCTTCGTCACCGAGGCGCTCAGCGAAACGTCGCCGACCTGACGGCAGCCTCCTTCCCGCCAATCGATGTCGACCGCTGCCGGACAGGGTTTGGGCGGCAGTGAGCGGCGTTGCGCATGCGCCACACCGGTGCCGGCAAAGTTTGCCATGCGATGCCCTTGCGATTGACAGCGCCATGGTTGTGGCGTGAACCTGCGCAAGCAAAGCGAGCAAATGGGGGTAAAGATGAAAAGGATCTATGAAAAGCCGGTGCTGGTGAAGCGCGAGAAGCTGTCCGCGGTGACGGCCGATGTTCCGCCGTCGCAGCAGTCTGTCTGAGCCGCGTTGCGCTGCCGTTCGCCGCAAACAACTGCTCGAAAGCCCTTCGCCCTCGCGAGGGGCTTTTTCTTTCATAGCCGCGGCTGGTTCTCGCGCCTGGCCCTGACGCGCCTGATCTTGGCTTCGCGCAGCGCCGTCACCGGATCGATGCCCGTCCATAGAATGCCGGCCTTCTGGGCGAAGGCGAGGAAGGTCCGCCGCACTTCCTGGAGCTTCACGTCTCCCGTCCTCGCCGCCTCGCAGGCCCGCACTGCCGCGCGATAGCAGTCGCCGCGCATCGCCGGCGGCCATTCGGTGAGGAAATTCTCCATCGCGGCCAGCGAAGCGATCTCTCGTCTGAAGCCGGCGCCGACGGCAATCGCCACCGGGCGGCGAAAGGGCATATCGCTTCTGACGAGGGCTTCATTCATGGCGGGCCTTCGGCGTGTCAAATCATGCAATGCTAACAATGCGAAGCCGCCGCGACGGTTCCCGGGCTCCCTCGGCGGAGCCGGATCATTTAGCCATCGGTGACGGAACAACCGCGATCCGCAGGCGTTTGCCCCGGGAGCTCCCATGTTCGATCTACCTGGGTTTCCGCGTAGCGGAGGCAGGGCGGAGCTCGCCAACGCAACAGGAGACTTATGATGAAAACCACCCTCATTCCTGCTGTCGCCGGCCTGGCTCTGATGGCCGGTATCGGCTTTGCGGCTGCGGACGAGGTGATCGTCACCCCTGAGCAGCAGACTGTCGTGAAGGAATATGTCCACAAGCATCCTGTGGCCTCGGTCAATGTTCTGGGCCTCGAGCTCGGCATAGGCTCCACGGTGCCGGATACAGTTGAATTGCAGACGGTGCCGGATGTCCAGTACAGATATACCGTCGTCAACGACCATACGGTTCTTGTCGACCCCGGCACACGCAGAGTGATACAGGTTATCGAGTAGCTTTGTGCTTACGAGCCCCGATCCTCCCGCCGTGCCGGCGGGGGGATGCCGGCTCCTAGAAAGGAGTCGCAACCATGCACCATCCCCATGTCGAATCAGCCGATTGCGCAAAGGCCGTCGACAAGCTTTTGGCCGAACATCGCACCGGCCTGCTGTCGATGGATGAAGCGATCACCATCCTGCGCAAGAGCACCGGAACCGAACGCTCTGACGCGGATTTGGCCGCTTTGATTACGAAAAAGGCAGCGTATCTAGGCGTCGCCGTCGTTTCTGACGTGCACTGAAGAAAATCGCTGCTCAAGTTCAAGTCCCACGCGTCCTATGCGCAAGACGCCACCGGAAAATTCGGCTAATGTTTCCGTCGGGGAACGGCCCCATTCAAAGGAGGCGACGGTGACGGACGACAGGCAGGAACGCATTCGCCGGCGGGCGCATGAGATCTGGGAACAGGCAGGCCGGCCGGAAGGCGCGCATATGGAGCACTGGGACCAGGCGGCCGCCGAGATCGACGGCGCCGTAAAGCCGAAGAAGGCCGCGCTGAAAAAGGCGGCCGCCAAGGCAGACAAGCCGAAAGCGGCGAAGGCTCCTGCCAAGACAAAGGCGTCCGCCAAGCCGAAAGCCAAGGGCTGATTTCCGGCGGCCCCAGCGCCGGTCCATCTCCATAGCTGGTGAACGAGAGGCGGGGAAGCCCGCGCCCCGTTTGGGCGCGCATGGATGCACTCGACCTGCGCTATCGGAGGCGCAGCAGAATAATATTAGTTTCAACTAAAATTAGCTATCCTTTATTAGTATGCTTTGCGTGATCGCGCGTTGCTGAATAGATCGAGCAATCCACCGTGGCTCTGCGGCAACAGTCGCGCTCTCGTCTGAAATACTCCCAGTAAAAGTCAGGTATTGGGCCCGGAACTCCCGTTGACTCGGTTCGCCCCCCAATGGTGCTTTCGCGCCAGGGTCTTTCTCTATCCAACTTTGGGGGTCAGGGTATGCGGGGCATCAACCGTCTTGTTTCATTTGCGTTTCTGTCCGCGGCAGGCGGCTTCTCGGCGTCCGCTCAGGCGGCGCCGGTCGAGTACGTCAAGGTATGCACGCCTTATGGCGCGCAATATTATTACAGCCCCGGCACCGACACCTGCATCAACGCCAATACCGGCGAGACGCGCCGTCTGACCGAGGACGGCGTGGTTGTCGGCAAGACCGCACTGGCGAGCAAGGTTGACGACATCGATGGCCGCGTCCAGCGAGCCTTCGAGGGCGCCTCGGTGGCTTCGGCGCTGACCAGTCCGGACCTGGTGCAGGGCGAGCATTTCGGCGTGCGCGTCAACTGGGGCAATGCCGGCCAGTCCAACGCCATGGGCGTCACCGGCGCGGCCGTGCTGGGCGAGGGGCTCTTCTCCACGGGCAACGGTCGTCTGACCGGCGCCGCCGGCGTCGCCTTCTCCGGCAAGACTGTCGGCGGCAATGCCGGCCTGCAGCTCACCTGGTAAGAGTTGGTCAGGGGGCAATCATGTTCAGATATTTCCTTGCGCCGGCGATCCTCGGCGCGGCAACGCTTTTGGCGGCGCCATCCGAGGCCGGGGTCGAATATGTCAGGATCTGCTCGGCCTATGGCGCCAACTACTATTACAGCCCGGGCACCGACACCTGCATCAACGCCGACACCGGCGTGACCAACCGGAAGGTTGATGACGGCAACGGCGGGTTCACCACCGTCACCGGCAAGACAGCACTGGCTGCCCACGTCGACGACATCGACAACCGCATCACCCGCGCCTTCGAGAACGCCTCGATCTCGGCCGCCCTTGCCGCGCCCGACCTCGTCCAGGGCGAGCATTTCGGCCTGCGCGTCAACTGGGGCAATGCCGGCGACGCCAATGCCTTCGGCATCACCGGTGCCGCGGTGCTGAGCGAGGGCTTCGCTCATGGCGGCCGGCTGACCGGCACGCTCGGAATTGCCTTTTCCGGCAACGTCGTCGGCGGTAATGCGGGGCTGCAGTTCAGCTGGTAGGTGAGGCTTCCCCTTCTCCTGGTGGGAGAGGGTGTCGCCGCAGGCGACGGGGTGTTGGGATGGAAGCCTGAGTGCTTCAAATCACCGAGCGCCTCGTCTCTTCCAACACCATCGTCCGTCCCGGCGCAGCGCGCGCCGATCCACCTCCTCCCGCATGGAGAGAAGGGGCGGGTTGAACAACTACCGCCGCCCTTGCTTCCCAGCGTACTGGGCGACCGCGCAGAGGAAAGCCAGCGCGGCGGTATCGCAGGCAGCCCGCGATGGCGACGGACCCTTTGCAAAAAGCACTGCGTCCGCGACCGGGATCGTCAGGCCATGCTTCCTGGCAAATGAGGTGACTTCGTAAGGCTGATCGTCGGGTTGTATGCCGATGTCGATTTGCTGATGCATCAAACGAGTTCCTCCCTGGTATGCGGCTATGCCCTCCTTCGCCTGCAGGAATTAAACGCCCGGCCGCTCGCAGGCGTCCACCAATTGGCAATTGTGTGAAACGATGCATTTTCCGAAACGGAGAGCCGAGGGTTGCAGCGGCGTGATTGTTCGCGTTCCGGGCGCGGCGCTGGCGTTCACTCCCAGGCATCGCTCGACTTTGCAAACCGCACGCCCGCCGCGATCATCGCGCCCTCACATTCGCTGATCAGCCTGAGGTTCCTCAGATACCGCGTCACTGTCTCCGGCAGCCAGGCGGCGCAGGCTTCGACATACGCCCGGCCGTGTACCAGCGTGCCGGTCGAAAGCCGCTCATCCTTCTCGGCGATTACTTTCAGATATTGCCGGATGAAGCGTATGTCGTCGGCGATGTCCTGGCTGGCCATGCGCCATGCGCCGGCCAGGCGCTCGCGCTCGGCGAACGGCGACGGCGACTGAATTGGACAGGAAAGATCGGCGAAAGCGGCATGGTTCGCGGTGTTCAAGCAAGTCCCCTCAAAGGAAGGGAGGTATCGTACTTTATGTACGAAATACAGTCAAGTAAAGTTCGTACAATTTGAACGATAAGTCGCGCCTTGAGGCAAGGATCATGCGGGCCGTATCGGAAAGCCTTCGAGCTGCGTGCCGATTTCGTCAAGCGCCCGCCCCAAAATCCGGTGCGGAGCCTAATTCTTGACGATGGCGTGGAGCAGCGCGGTTTTGATGTGCCACCCAGGCTCGCCTTGCAGTAACAGGGCGGCCTCATAGAATTTCGCCGTGGCCGGGCACAGGCCCGGGAAGTCCTGCTTGGCGTTCGAGATAGCCTCCATCTCGGCCGGCGTGCCTCAGATCTTTGTGAAAATGTCGGCGACCAGCGACCAGTCCTGATCGCTAGGCACGGCCGCCGGCAGGCCGCTTCTTTTGGCGGCGCCGAAGGCGTGGAACAACGTGGCGCCGATCCTGTCCAGGTCGGCCAGGAAATCGTGGCTGGGCGCGCTAATCGCGTCCGGCCCGTTGCGCAGGATGGCCGGCGTTTCGCGCGCCATGACATGATTGAGCATGTCGAGTTGCGCCGAAAGCGCTTCCGAAGCATTGCTGTCGGGGGTCGTGGGCAGCAGTGGTGCATATCTGTGCCTGAGATCGGTGACCGCCTGCCTGCTGACATTGCGCACTTCTGTTTGGTTTCCGGTCTGGGCCGCGGCAGTGATCTTACGCAGCATTGCATCGTAGTCGTCCGGAAATTCCCGGGCGATAGCCTCGAAGATCCGGAGATCCTGCTTCCGGATCTCGGCATCGATGTCGGCGGTGGTCACCGGCCGGGGCGGCATCTCCACTGACTGATAGTGGTGATGTCTGCCGCCGCCGAACATCGTTGGCATCACTTTAGTCCCAACGATGCTTACGGGGATGACCGCCACCACTTGCAACCATTTCCAAGGTGACATCCGCTGGCCCTCTCCCTGATCACTTCGCTTCGAGGCTCTGCGCCTTCTTTCGGTCAGCCTCGGCGCGCTTGCGGTTGTCCTTGGCTTCCCATGCTTTACTTCGCGCCTCATATAGCCGGGCGAAGTTCGGATTGAGCTCGATGCCTTTGCTGAGGTCGGCAATGGCTCCGTCATAGTCCCCTCTGGTTTTCCGGATCACGCCTCGGCCATAGTAGCCGGACACGTTTTTGGGATCGAGACTGAGCGCCTTTTGGAAGTCGCTGTATGCGCCATCGCTGTCATGCCGGCTCATCCGCACAAAACCGCGATCCGCATAAATTTTCGCTTCGCTGGGGACAAGGCTGATGGCCTTGTCGTAATCGGCAAGAGCCTGCTCAAAGTTACGTTTCAAGGTAAGGCTCTGAGCACGGCCGTAATAGGCTGCGGCATTGTTTGGATCGAGGTCGATCGCCTGGTCGAATTCTGCGATGGCGCGGTCATAGTCGCCCTTTTCTTGCAGCGCGCGGCCCATTTTGAAGAACACCATCGCGCTTGCCTGCTTGAGGCCTTGGGAGAGTGTGTCCCCGTCAAGCGTTCCTTTGGTAAGCTTGCCCGGCGTTTTCGAGCGAGGCGCTTTCTCTTTCGCAGCAATTGCCAATTTTCGACCCTGACGGGCCATGTCGGATTTAGGATCGAGCTCGAGTGCCCGGTCGAGATCGGCAATGGCGTGATCGAAGTCGCCCATATAGTACCAGGCGCTGCCGCGCCCGAAATAAAACGGGGCATAGTCCGGTTTCATTTCGATCGCACGGTTGAAATCGGCGATGGCCTTTTCCGGCTCGCGCTTCTTCACCAGTATCAGAGCGCGGCCGTGATAGGCTGCGATGTAGGATGGATCGATCTCAAGCGCGCGGTTGACGTCGGCCAGGGCCCCGTCATAGTCGCCCTTTTGCAGGCGCGCCCTAGCGCGCGCCGAATAGGTCGACGGTTCGTTTGGCGCGAGCGCCAAGGCGCGGCTGTACTCAGCGACGGCGCGATCGTATTTGCGTTTCTTGTAGAACGCGTCGCCACGCTCCAGCAGTGACATGACGGCCTGGAGATCCGCGTCGGCCTCTTCGCCTTGTCCCTCCGCCGCCACCGCTGCTTTGCGGGCGACGGCATAGTCGGCATTGCCCGGATCGAGCTTGAGCGCCTGGTCGAAGTCGGCGATGGCGCCGGCATAGTCCTTGCGGTCGGCCCGCGCCATGCCGCGCGCATAGTAGATGGCGTCGTCCTTCGCATCGATGCCGACCGCAACCGAATAGGCAGCGATCGCGCGCCCGCTGTCGCCCTTGGCGTGCCAGGCCATGCCTTTGCAGTAATGGGCGTCGCGCGCCTTCGGGTCGAGCGCCGCGGCTCGGTCGCAATCGGCAAGAGCGCCATCGGCATCGCCTGAGGTGACCTTGGCGAGGCCGCGGCGAAAATACCCGGCGGCAAAATTGGGGGCGACCTGGATGACCATGTCGAAGTCGGCGATCGCTTGGCCGTAGTCGCGCAGGGCTGCTCTGGCCCTGCCGCGGCCGAAATAGCCGAAGCGGTTGTAGGGTTCGAGCACGATCACCTGGTCATAGGAGCCGATCGCCTTGTCGTATTTGCCCATGTCCAGCCAGGCATCGCCACCGAGGATCGCTTGCAGGGCGCGCGGGTCTTTTGTCTCCAGCGACCTTGCAGCAAGTGTGTCGTCCGTAGCCGTCAAATTCGGACGAACGGTTTGCTGGTTTGGAGCGGCGCCCGCCGGCTTCGACTGCTCCAAGCCCGGTGCAGATGCAGGGTTGCCCTCATTGCCGGCAACCTGTTCGCTGCAGCTTCCCGTCCGCTTCAGGTCGAGTTCGATGGCGCGCCGGCAATCGGCTGCCGCGCCGGCTTGATCGCCCTCGAGCATCCTGGCGCGGCTGCGGCCGAAATAAGCGTCGGCATTGTCGGGATCGAGGCTGATTGCCTTGTCGAAATCGAGCAGCGCCCCCTCGACGCCATATTTCGACAGCCGCATCTGGGCGCGCTCGAGCAAGATCCTGGCGGTCGCTGGATCCCCGCTCGGTTGCGAGGTCGCCTGTTGAGCTGCGTCGGCCGGTGCGGTTTCGCGGCATGCGCCGGCCCGCTTCGGGTCGAGTTCGACGGCGCGCCGGCAGTCGGCGGCCGCGCCGACGGTATCGCCGTTTTGCGCCCGCGTCAGCGAACGGGCGAACCAGACCCTGGCTTCGGTCGCATCGAGTTCGATCGCCTTGTCGAAATCGGCAAGGGCGCGATCGTTGTTGCCTCTGCTCACCCAGGCGACGGCCCGGGCGTAATAGCCGTCGGTGATCCCGGCATCGAGTTCGATCGCTTTGTTGGCATCGGCGATCGCGCGCGCCCAGTCCTCCTTGCCGATCCAGGCGACGCTGCGGTTAGCATAGGCATCGGCGGCCCCGGGATCAGCGTCTATCGCGGCATCGTAGTCGGAAATGGCGCCGTCGAACTCGCCCTTGGCGGCGCGGGCTATGCCGCGATTGACCAAGGCAATCAGGTCCGTCGGGTCGAGGCGAATGGCCTCGCCATATTCGGCAATCGCCTTTTCCGGTTCGCCTTTCTTGTCCCAGGCCGCGCCAAGCCCGGCATGCGGCTTGCCGCTTTGCGGGTCGGCCTCGATCGCCTGTTGAAAATCGAGCATGGCCGCGTCGATCTTGCCTTTGCGCAGGAAGGCCCAGCCGCGGCTGGAATAAGCATCGCTGGCTGAAGGTTCCAGGCTGATGGCAATGTTGAAGTCGGCTATCGCGCGCTCGTCGTCGCCCTTGTGGTACCAGTCGGAGCCGCGGTTGAAATAGGTTGAAGCCCGCGCCGGATCGAGCGCGATCGCCTGGCTGTAGTCGGCGATTGCACCGTCCCAGTCCCCCATGTCGTCCCGGGCGACGCCCCGGTAGAAATAGGCCGGGACGCGCAGGCGCGACGCCTCGGTGACGTCCTCGGCAATCACCGTGCAGGCCGCAATGCGCCGCTCGGCCGCGGCCTTGTCGACGACCGCTTTCTTTTCGTAGATCGAGCCACTCTCGTCGCCCAGGCCTTGGTCGTCCCGCGCGCCTTTGTCGTCGCCGAAGCAGAGGGCATAGTCCCTCACGACGGCGGATGCTGGCGCGGTCAAGGCGCCAAGCACAACGATCCCCGCCAGCGCCAAAAGCGGGCCGCGCGAAAGCAAGGCAACGAATGCGCGCGCGAACGCGCCTGTGCGGCATGACATGGTTTTGATCCTCCCCCCGGAGTTGCCGCGACGGCGGCCGCAATCGCCTATATAGTTCTGTTTTTGTTCCGGAATGCAAGCAGAAATTGCGGGCGCCGTATTCCTGCGCCTGTTTCGGGTCAGGGGAGACGCAACCCTCAAGCCTGGCAACCTACTTCGCCCCAAGGCCAACCGCTTTCTTCCCGTCGGCCTCGGCGCGTTCGCGGTTTCCCTTCGCCTTCCACGACTCGCTTCGGGCGCTGTAGAAATCGGCGGATTTCTGATTGAGCGCGATCGCCTGGTCGTAGTCGACGATGGCCTGGTCATGGTCGCCTTTGCGCGCCCAGGCGAGACCCAGCCCGTAATAGGCATCAGCCATCTTCGGATCGAGGTCCGCGGCCTCGGCGTAGTCGCCGATCGCACGGTCGTCGTCGCCCTTTCGAGACCAGGCAAGGCCCCGATTGTAATAGGCATAGGCGGGTTTCGGATCGAGGCTGATCGCCCGACTGTAATCGGCGATGGCGCGATCGTAGTCGCCCTTGCTCCCCCAACTGCTGCCTCGATCGTTATAAGCGCCGGCGTAGTTCGGATCGATTCTGACCGCCTGGGTGTAATCGGCGATGGCGTGATCGTGGGCGCCCTTCGCCGCCCACGCGCTGCCCCGGTTGTGGTAAGCGGATGCGTCCTTGGGATCGGCGATGATCGCCATGTTGTAATCCGCGATGGCCCGGTCATTATCGCCCATGTACGACCATGCGAGGCCTCGGTTGTTGTAAGCAGCGCCGCTTTTGGGGTCGAGCGCTATTGCCTGACCGTAATCGGCAATAGCCCGGCCGTAATCGCCCTTTGCGGCCCAGTCGTAGCCCCGGTTGTAGTAAGCAGATGCATATTGAGGATTGATGCTTATCGCTTGGTCGTTGTCGGCGATGGAGCGGTCGAGATCGCCTTCCATTGACCAGGCGTAGGCGCGCTTGAAGTAGGCCGTCGCGCGCCTGTCCGCACCCTCTGCCTGGCTATCGATGATTTGCGTGCAGGCTTCGAGCCGGCGGGCGGGGTCGGCCGCATTGCCGATGCAGGCCGCATACGTGAGATTGGCGGCGATCCCCATGGCGCAGCGGACGTCGAGCGCGACGAGGCCGGCCAGCAGCAGCAACAGCGGCAGGCGCCATTTTCGCACCAGCCGTATCAACCGACCTTCATCCGCCCAGCCTGCCATTTGCCGGCCTTCCGGGATCAGCTATCGGCCTTGTTGCGGCTGAACAGCCGCCTTAGCCAGACCAGCGGCAGCAACAGCAGGAAGGCGCCCTTCTTCAGCGCCACCAGGGCGAGCGCGATGAGGCCGACGCCGGCGGCCTTGCCGAATTTGACGCCGAGCATTGCCGCCAGAACGCCGAGCGCGCCGTAGCCGGCCACTTTGTCACCGCTGGAATGTTCGAAATAGGAGGAGCCGGCCTTCGGCTTGTAGGCGGCGGCCGACGCCTCGACGATCTTCAGCACGGACCCGGCCGCGATATTGCCGTCCACCGGCACGATCTTCATCGGGACATAACCCTGCCGGTCGAAGATCGAGACGGAGATATTGATTGTCCTGTCGCCGCCCCAGTTCAGGATGTTGGCGTAGTAGAGGATGTTCCTGGCCTTGTCGACTTGCGGATAGACCAGCCAGCCGTCGAAGCGGATCTCCTGTCCGATGCGCTGCGACTGAGCCTTCACCGACTCCTTGAAGCTTTCCTCGATGGCGCTGATCTCTTCGCCGCGGCCGGCGCTGTCCCAGTCGGCCAGGCTGACATAGCCGTCCGAGACGGGCTTTTCGACGGTGAGGTTGTCGATCTCCGGCGTGAAGCCGAAGATCAGCTGGTCGATCGTGCCGCACTGGTCGCGGTCCCAGCCGAACTCCTTCACCACCAGATTGCACCTGTCCTCCGGCTTCAGGTAGATGGCGCCGCCGCCGGCCGGATTGATCGTGCCCCTGGCGGCGCTTAGCGGCTGGGTGAAATTCTGCGGATGATAGTCCGCATCCCCGGCATGCACGATCGCCGGCTCCGCCAGCATAAAGGCCTGCGCCAGCAGGATGAAACGCAGATTTTCCCTGATCGATTTGGTCATGCTCCCCCTCCCGGCAACGGGACCCCAACCCTCACGCCTCCGTGATCTAAGGGGATTTCGACGGCAAGTACAAGTCCGAAAAGTTCTTTTTTTGTTCTTCGTTAAAACAGTGGCGCCATTGCAGCGCAATTGGGCTGCGAAGCGCGTAATCTCCTCCCTTGAGGGGGAGATGGCCGGTCCACCCTCCGTAGCTGCAGCGCAGATGCTGCGGAGGACGGGGCAGGCCAGAGGGGGTGCCGGAGTGTGGAGCGCCAGCGCTTTCCGCGACGCCCGACGGCGTTGGCGATTTATGCGAGGCGACCCCTCCTCTGTCGCCTTCGGCGACATCTCCCACTCGAGTGGGGAGATGGGCGCTCACATATCGATCATCGACCTTTTCACCCGCCCGATGATCGTGATCGCCCCCTCCAACTCCGGCGGGGGAATCTCCAGATACGACGCCGGCTGGAAGGGCGGGGTGTCGTTCGGGCGGTAGCGCTTGTAGGTGGCGCGGCCGGTCTCGTCGGCGATGACGTAACAGCCATTGGTCACCAGCCGCTTGTCGCGCAGGTTGACGAAGATGATCGAATCCGGCGGCGAGATCTTGTTCATCGACGGCCCGTCGACGCGCAGCGCGATCCACTCGCCTTCCTCGAGGTCGGCGGTGGGGATGGTCGGATAGTCGGAAAGGTTGACCACGCTGTCCTGGCTGCCGAGCTCGCCGGCGCTGATCCAGGACACGATCGGCACGTCGATGGTGACGGGCGAGGGGGCGAGCTGCGCCGGGCCGGCCTCGGCGCCGTCGGCCCCCAAACCACCATTGAACAAGAGCCAGCCCGGGTCGACGCCGAACAGCCGGCCATATTTCTCCGCCGCCTTGCGCGACAGCGGCCGGTTGCCGTTCTCGTGGCTGATGAGAGTGTTCTTGTTGATGTCGCGCAGCGCCCGCGCCGCATCGCTGGGCGAGGCATAGCCAGCCTGGGCGCGCGCCTGCTGCAATCTGTGCCGAGAATCCATCATCGTACAAAATGCCTGAAAATTATCGTCCAAAGTGTACGATTTCGCTTGCGCGTCATTCGTACATAACGTACGCTTAGCGCATGAATGAGCATCCCGCAAGCATTTCCGCATCGCCCATGATCATCTTGAGTCCGCCCACGGCCATCTCGGGACCGAGCAACTCGGGGCCAACACGTCGCCGGCATAGCATCGGCACCTTCGCCGCCGATCCCTCGACTTTTGAATTCCAATCGTCCGGACCGTCCTCCTCCCCGGTCCGGACGCATTCCGGGGCGCTTGCCCCGGATCCGGTCGAACCGCCCGCACCCCGGTTCACCGGAACGGCCGGAGCCGCTCCTCCCCCGGCTCCGGCCCTCGATTCAAGCGGCATAAGCTGCATCCGCACCGAGGACGGCACCGTCATCCTGTTCGACCGGATGACGGGCCGGGCGGTGTCGGGAGTGACGCGGGCCGCCGCCGAGGCAGCGCTTCTTCGACTGCCTGGTGCTGCGCCCGCCTGACCTCAATCCTTTCCCGACCTGATCAACGGCCTCGCGGCCGAAGCCTGGCGCTTGGCCCCAGCCAAGGCCTTCCCCCAAGCCCTTCGCAAGCAACTGGAATGAGACATGGCAGCCGCCTACACCGAAATGGAAATCGACGCGATCGCCGCCTGGCTGAAGGAGGGGCTTTCGGCCTCGCGCATCGCCGGCCGTTTCAGCGCCCTGCGCGGCAGCCCGGTCTCTCGCAACGCCATCATCGGCATCGTGCACCGCAACGCGGGTCTCCGCGCGATCGGCTTCGCCAACCCGAAAGGCGGCCGCGCCGGCGGCCGGCCGAGGAAGAACGCGCGGCCGGACCGGCCGGGCCGCCGGGGCAGGGTGGCGGCCGGAGGGGTAACGCTGTCAGAGCCGGCAGCGCTTTCGAGATACGCCGAACTGTTGGAAGGCGCCGAGGCTGGAACTGCCAATCTCTCCCCAGGTGGGGGAGATGCCCGGTCCACCTCCCGCAGCTGCAGCGCAGCTACTGCGGAGGACGGGCAAGGCACAGGGGGGCGCTGTCCCGCCGACCTCTCCGTGTACGAACTCTCCGCACAGACAAACAGCATCGTCACCGCTCGCACCCCGCCCAAAAAACCCAAAGCGCGAAAGCCTGCGCGGGCCTTGCCGCCGGCCTGGCTCTCCCCCGGCGAGCGCCAAAAATCCGAAGCTCAGCTCTACAAGCTCCCCGCGCCGCCGCCCCGGGTAAATCCCGGCCGACAGCCGCATGTCGCGGCCATGCGTTTCCTCGACTGCCTGTTCGGCCGCTGCCGCGCGCCGATCGACCTCGCCTTGCGCGAAGAGCCCGAGGACGACCCGCCCGGCGCGCGCCCGGGGCCGGACATGCTCTGCTGCGGCCTGCGCACGACTGGAACGCGTTCCTACTGCGCGCATCATCATGCGCGGTTCCACGGCCATCGCGGGAGGGGGATGTGAGAGGCGAGGCGCGGGAACTGCTGATCCCCCATGAGGGGGGAGATCGGCAGCTTCGCCCGCCGCGCTTTTTCCTGCAGCGTCGGTGATTGGCGAAAGCCGCGAAGAGATTGATCTCCCCCTTGAGGGCAGGGGAATCGCATATGGCTTTTTGGGACTTGAAGTTGGCCTGAGAAGGGATTCTTTGGGCAGGCAGTCGAACGAGGGAGAGACTGCCATTTCCAGCCTTGAGAGCTATTTCGGCGCGCTACCCGATCCGCGCGCCGGCAATGCCACGCATCGGCTTGGCGATTTGATCGTGATGATGATCGCGGCGAGCCTGTGCGGGGCGAGCAATGCGACGGAGTTCTCGTTGTTCGCGCAAGAGCGCAAGCAGGCGCTGTCGCGGTTGATCGCGTATGAGGTGGCGCCCAGCCACGATACCTTCTCGCGGCTGCTGCGGCTGCTCGATCCGGAGGCGTTCAGCCGTGCCTTTGCCGCCTTTGCCGCGGGCTTCGCGCGGGCGTGTGAGGAAGTGGTCTCGCTCGACGGCAAGGCGCTGCGGCGAGCCTACGAGAAAGGCCTTGCAGCCAGTCCTCCCCTGACGGTGTCGGCTTTTGCCGCCGAGACGCGGCTATGTTTGGCGGCGGTCTCGCCCGGCGAGGAAGAGAATGAGGTCGAGGCCGCCCTCAAAGTCATCGAACTTATTGATCTTACTGGACGATTGGTCACAGCCGATGCGCTCCACTGTCACACGCGCATGGCAAAGGCCATCACCGAACGGGGCGGCGACTACCTGCTCGCGCTCAAAGGCAATCGTCGCCATTGGGTCGGCCACGCCAATCGCCATCTGGCCGAGACCGCCCCCGCAGTCGCGGAGCGGACCGAAACCAGCCATGGCCGCAGCGAATGGCGCCAAGCCGAGGTCGTGGTATCGGCTGAACCGCTGATGGCCGGCCACAAAGCCTTCATCCGCATCACCAGCCGGCGCGACCAGGCCAAGCCGCTGACGCGCCTGTTCATGGCCTCCACCTTGCTGTCACCCCAGCAAGCCCTCGAGCTCACCAGAGCCCATTGGCAGATCGAGAACGGCCTGCACTGGATGCTGGATGTTCATCTGGACGAGGATCAATCCCGTGCCCGCAAGGACAACGCCCCCGCCAACACCGCCCTCCTCAACCGCATCGCCAGAAATCTCCTTCAGGCCGCAGATGTCGATAAAGTCCCCATCAGTCACCGCATCAAGAAATGCGCTTGGAATGACGGCTATCTCATCCAGGCCATCACCCATATGCGATAGCCCTGCCCTTGAGGGGGAGATGTCCGGCAGGACAGAGGGGGGCGCCTCGCGCCGACCTCTCCAACTACCCACACCCACACAAGGACCAACCCATGGCCCGCAAAGCCCCGAAAAAACCCCAGCCGCCAAAGCTCCCCAAGGGCGAGGCCGAGCAGGTGCGCATTCGCCGCGAGGTCGGCCACGATTTCGCGCTGAAGCAAGACCGCTTCGGCCGCCAGCGCCTCAGCAATGGCACCGCCGAGGCGCGCCGCGTCTACGAGGTGTCGAACGGCGGCTACACCTCCACCGGCGGCATCGTGCGCCTGCGCAATGTCGATCCACTCACCGGCATCACCTCGCTCACCGGCCAGCAGCGCGAAGCCGGTCAACGCTTTCGCGACGATTTCGAGCGCAGCCAGCGCGAGGGCCTGCAGCCGCAATCCTGGAGCGAGCGTGTCGACGGCGGCCGGGTGGGCGGCGGCGTCCCCGACCGCGTGCTGTCGGCCGGCCGCGCGCATACCCACGCCGCGGCCGCGCTTGCCCATTGGGAGGTGGCCGAAGTGGTGCGAAAAATCTGCCTCGAAGGCCAGTCGGTGAAGGCCATCGCCGAACGCAGCGGCGAGGGGCGCGACGTGGTGATGAAGCTGCTGAAGCTCGGGCTGGACCTGCTGGCGGTGCACTACGGGATGATGGGGAGGCGGGCGGGGTGAGGGTGGTTGAACAATAACCATAGTTGCTGATTGCCGGATAAAAACTTCCAAAATACAGATATCTATCAATACGAACCCGCTTTGACGCGGCCTGGTCGCCGTCAACAGGTACCTAAGGCAATGATGAAGCGTTGGAACCTGGAAAAGACCATCGAACTGGAGTTCGCGATAGCGTCCGAACACTACCAACGCTTTCGCCTCGAAGCGCTGAAATCTGCCGATGAAGAAGGCAGGTACAAGATCAGGCTGTTCGACTACGACCTGTTTCGAGTCACCCCGACTTTCAGCGAGCACCCCGAGGGCGGCTCCGATCACGAAATTCAGTTTGCCTCCAACCTGCTCGTCGATGGCGATGAGTATCAAGCTGCATCTGCCGACGAGGCTCTGCAAATAGCGATTGATCGAATGCGCAAGCAGTTGCTCGTTTAGAGTAGAAGCAACCAAATATAGCCGGCGCTGGTGCCATTCCTGCGGAGCTCCAATGAAATACCCTGACGGAACCCTTGCCCGACTTGGCGACAAGATCCTCGTCTGGGAAGGGAACGAAGGCGTCGTTGTCTGCTCCATGGATACCGACGAATATTCCGAGGAGTACCCCAGGGAAGTCCTTGGCTATCTGGAACGAGGGATCATGGTCCTGTCCGAAAAAGCGGGGCTGATCCATTATGTGAAGCCCGAGGAGGAGATGCGGCTGCTGGAGCGGAAGACATGAAGGCATGGGCGCCATGACGAAACAGTCTCCGGCCTATCTCGCGATTGTTTTTGTATCGCTGGTCGTAGCGTTGCTCGCTTTCGGGCAGGCGGTCACGCTTGCCTGGTTGTCGCAGTTCCCCGCGTGGCAACCGGAACTCGCGTCGCTGCAATTCCGCTTTTGGCTGTTCTTTTCGGCGGGGCTGACTGCGCTTGTGGTTGGGACCGCGGCTGTGTGGCGTTGGGTCCGTCAGCAGAATCGTGAGCATCGCTGAGCCCGGCGACTGTCGCCAGATCACAGACGCTCGGCGCTGAGCCCGCTGCCTTCGATGTTATTTGCGGAGTGCGATGTGGGTAGTTTTGGAGGTTGGCTTCTCGCCGCCCTCCGGTGGTGGCTCCCACCCAAACACGCTCCGCCCGCCCAGCAAATGCGACTGGTCCATTTCCCCCGCCACGATCTCCTTCAGGCTCGGCCCCGTCACATAGCGCTCCATCCGGCGCGACTCCCCATCCAGTCGCTTGAGCGCCTGCAGTTCCTCCTCCCGCCCGAGCTTCGCCTTGCCCACCGCCGATTTCAGCACCGCGATCGTCTCGTCATAGACCTTCAGCGGCACGGGGAAGGGGTGGCGGTCTTTGCCGCCGTGGGCGAGCGAGAAGCGGGCCGGGTCGGAGAAGCGGTAGGGCGCGCCGTGCACCACTTCCGAGACCATGGCGAGCGCGCGCACCGTGCGCGGGCCGACGCCGGGGACCAAAAGCAGCTCGGGAAAATCCTTCGGGCCGCTTTCGATCGCGGCGGAAATGTTGCCGTGCAGCCGGCGCATGACGATGTCGCTCTCGCGCACGTCGTGATGCGCGGGCATGACGAGGTTGGGCAGCAGCGGCTGCGCGGCTGGCTCGGGCTCCGGTTGCGGCTCCAGCACGGCAAGCTCGGTTAGGATCTTTTCCGGGCTCATGGTTTTCAGAAGCTGGATTTGGCTTCCACGCGCTTTTTCCGCGCGACGGTCGGTGAGGTTGACGATCTCGCCCTGGCGCTCGCCCTCGATCGCCGCATGCGGCTGGTCGACGAAGCTCGTCAGCCCCTCCGACAGCCAGTGGTAGCGGCGCGCCTGGCGGGCGTCGCCGTTCATGCCCTGCTGCACCACCACCCAGCGCCCGTCATCGGTGACGATGAAGCCGTGCAGATAAAGGTCGTAGCCGTCCTGCACCGCGGCGCTGTCCACCTTGGCGACGAGGCGGCTGGCGGTGGCGAGCGCCTCGCCGTTCAGGCCGACGCGGTCGCCGATGGCGAGCAATTCGCCCGGCGTCTTGCGCGAATGCGCGCCGCGCCCGCCGCAGACATGGACGCCGAGCCCGCCGGCCAGCGGGTTCAGCCCGCGCTTCAGCGCGCCGATGACGGAGGTGGTGATCCCGGAGGAATGCCAGTCCATGCCCATCACGGCGCCGAAGGACTGGAACCAAAAGGGGTGCGCCAGGCGCCTGAGAAGCTCGTCGCGGCCGTAATGGTGGATGATGGCTTCGCACAGCACCGCGCCGAGCCGCGTCATGCGCTCGCCCAGCCATTTCGGGACCCGCCCGCCATGCAGCGGCAGGTCGGCGCTGCCGCTTCGCTGCGTCACGTGTTTCTCCCGGTATGCCGGGAGTTAGATGGCATTTTGCATGGGATTTGCAAGGCGGTGACGTGGCGGACCGCCCCTCGCTTCGTCATCCTCGGGCCTGCGCCGCGTCGCGTCGCTCCTTGTTCGCTCTAGGATGACGAAGCTGTAGCCTCGTCAATATCCGCACACCCACACGCGTTCCACCACCCGGTGGTGATGACGCCAATGCCTCACCCATTCGCGGTGACAGCGGCGATGATGATGCCTGTAGTAGCGGTGCGGATAGCGCATCAGGTATCGGGGGCCGCCGTAGTAGCGGGGACCGTAGTAGCGCTGGCCGTAATAGCGGGGGCCATAGTCGTAAAACGGGCCGCCGTAGAACGGACCGCCGTAGAATGGAGACGGGCCGAAGCCGCCGAACGGACCGAACGGACCGAAGAACTGTGCGTCCGCAGGCGCGACCGTGGCTGCCGCGGAGGCGATGGCAATTACCGAAGCAAGTAACAGTTTTTTCATGGCAACCTCCTCCTGAAGGCTGATCATCGGATAAACGCGCCGCAGGAAGCCTATGTTCCCGGTCGCTAATGTTCGCCGATGCGAGCGTGACACTCGCCCTCAACGATGGGTTGCAAAAGCGGCTAGAAGCCGGCTTGCCGTGTCAGTCAGGCTCAATACCTGCAGACGCGGATTGCCTCGTAGACCCTGTGGATGGTGACGCCAGTGCCTCACATACTCGACGTGGCAACGCCTGTAGTGCCGGAAGTAGTAATGGTTCCGGTAGTAGTGTGGCCTGTAGCTGTAATATTCGCGGGCGGTACCGAACTCGAGGCGGCCGGCATTGGCCGGGCCAATCATGGCGGCCGCGGACGCAATGGCTATTACGGAGGCGAGCAGGAGCTTTTTCATGGCTACCTCCTCCTGAGGTTGATCACCCCATAAACGTGCCGGAGGCAGCTCACTAATATTCGCCCGCCCATCGCCGGGATGGGCGGGCGGCCATCTCGCCCGCGGGGAGATCAGCCGATCGCGGGCACCGCTCTATCAGCGCTCGCAGATACGGATTTTTTCGATGACGCGGTGGTGATGGCGCCAGTGCTTCACGATCTTGACCCGGCAATTATCGCCATAATACCGGTTATGATAGCGAACCACATAACGCTCACGATAGGGAGTGTAGTAGTCGTCATCGTAGACGTGTCGGTAATAGCGGTGAGGGTAATACCCGCCATAGTCATCTCCGTAGTACGGGTCATAGGACGGGCCGACGCCGATACCAAACTGGACGCTGCCGGCGCTGGCCGGCGCGATCGCGAACGCCGAGGCGATGGCGATCATCGAAGCAAACATAAGCTTTTTCATCGCTGCCTCCTCTTCGAGGGTTTCGATGGATGCCCCTTCGACGGGTAAACGGTTTCAGGTCGGGCGGTGTTCCCAGAAAATGTGCGTTCGGAGTGCGAGCGACGCTGAAACTGCTGATCCTCGTGGGCGCCTCGTTGCCATACCGGCGCGCTGTGTCGCGGCCTCGCGAGCGACCCATAGGCCGATCCGCTATCTACCCTGACAATCCCAACCCAACCGCAGGAGTCCCCTTATGACCAGGCCCACAATCCTCAAATTCGGCGCCGTCGAGCATGCAGAGGCCGGCGACCTGCCGGGCTGGATCGTCGTCGATGGCAGGCCGACCATGCAGACCGCCGTCCAGCACACCAGCGAGGACGGCAAGGTGATGTCGGGCACCTGGCGCGCTTCGCCCGGCACCTACCATGCCACCTACACCGACTACGAATTCGTGCATATGATCGCCGGCCGCATCGTCATCACGCCGGACGGCGGCGAGCCGGTAGAGGTTGGCCCCGGCGACGCCTTCGTGGTCGAGGCCGATTTCAAAGGCACCTGGAAGATCCTCGAGCCGGTGACCAAGCATTTTGTCGTTGTGGAGGGGTGAGGGGACGGCAACTGCTGATCTCCCCCACAAGGGGGAGATTGGCAACTTCACCTGCCCACCTTCGAAATTACACGTCTTTCCACCTCAGGCTCCAGCGATTCCGCAAACGGCGTGGCCAGATGGTGCTGGTCACGGAAGGCGAGCTGGCCGTCGATGAAGACGTGGCAGGTGGTGGCGTTGCAGAAGCGGTCGGTGAGGTCGACATAGGAGGCGTTAGGCACGCTGTCGACGATCTCGCGCTCGACCGCGGCCATCGCGTCGTTGGCGGCATAGCTGCGCGTCTGGTCGCAGAGCGAGGGCGTCTTGTTGCGCCACAGCGCCCTCGCCACGCAGGTGTCGATGTTCTCGTCGTTGAACGGCACGTCGCGGATGAAGGCGATCTTCAGTCCGGCCTTGCTTAAGGTCGTCAGCGTCGAGCGCAGGCCGGCCTGCCACACGGCGTCCGGCGTGTCCGGCTCGCCCTTGCCGGCCGCCATCTTGCGCGAGGAGGTCAGCGCCAGCTCCGAGATCACCACCAGCGAAGGCTTGGCCGCGATGATCTCCTTCATCGCCTGCTCGCGCCATTGGTCGCATTCGCGGTAGTTGCGGTTGAGCTTGGCGACAAAGAAGGAGAAGCGCGAGGGCCGGCACGAGCTCTTCAGCCAGGTCTCGACGCGGTAGCCGTTCTTCTTTCCCGCTTCGATCAGCGGCGTCGACCAGTGATCGGCATGCGAATCGCCGAACAGCGCGATCATGCGCCGGCCATTGCCGAACGTGCACGGCTTCGGCGTCACCGTGTCGTAACCCTCCACGCAGGCTTCGGCGCGCGCGGTTGCGGGCTCGGCGGCACTCGCCGCGATCTCACGCTGCTCGGGGTCCTGGTGACGCACCGCAAGTGCCGCATTGCCGTAGGCGGCTGCGACGCCGGTGCCGGTCAGGAGGAGGGCCGGCACCAGCGCCCGCGCCGCATTGGCCATAAGCCAGCCGTTGCGACGGATCGGATTCTCGATGAGATGGTAGCTCAGCGCCGAGAGCGCCAGCGTCAGCGCGAGGCAGGCAAGGCGTTGGGGAAAAGTCAGCTCCTCGACCAGCATGCCGGCATAGACGATCACCGGCCAGTGCCAGAGATAGAGCGAATAGGAAAGCTTTCCGACCCACTGCAAGGGCGGCAGCGCCAGGGCGGCATTCACGCCGACCCTGGCGCCGGCCGCGCCCGCCAGCAAGAGAAGGACAGTGCCGGCAACCGGCACCAGCGCCAGGAAACCGGGGAAGGGAGCCTCCTCGCTGAAAGTCAGGTAAGCAAAAGCAATCATCGCCAGTCCGGCCAGGCTGAGCGCCAGGGCAAGCCACGGGCGCTTCTGGAGCAGCCATGCCGGCGCCATCGAGGCCAGCCCGCCGGCGGCGAATTCCCAGGCGCGCAGCGGCGAGAAATAGAATGCCCAGGGCTGCGATATGGTGGTCAACCAGGCACAGACCGCGAAGGAGACGAGGCCGGCAATGCCGATCGCAAGCATGATCGTCCGCTTGCCGGGCTTCAGCCACGCCGCCAGCATCAACAGCGCCGGCCAGGCGAGATAGAACTGCTCCTCCACGGACAGCGACCAGTAATGGATGAAGGGATTGTTGGCGGCGTCGTTGGCGAAATAGTCGAACGACCAGCGGATCAGCCACAGGTTGATCATATAGGCCGAAGCCCACATCGCGCCCTTGGAATAGAGCGTCTGCTCCTCCGGCGAGAGGATGATCGCGCCCGCGGCAAGGGTCGCCGCGATGACGAAAAGCGCCGCCGGCAAAAGCCTGCGCGCACGCCGGGCGTAAAAGCGCAGGAAGTCGAGCCGGCCGGTTCCGGAAATCTCGGTGACGAGTTGGCGGGTGATCAGGTAGCCGGAGATGACGAAGAAGATGTCGACGCCGGCAAAACCGCCGGGCAGCGCGGTGAGGCCGAAATGGAAGGCGACGACGCCCGCCACGGCCAGCGCACGCAACCCCTCAATGTCTGGCCGAAAGTCCGGCGATGGTGCTGACACGAAGGCGAACCTCGCAACGCTCGTTCGTATCCCGCCTTGGGGCAAGCCTCGGCCCTGCACCGTCATATTGCAATGCAACAAATCTAACGCAGCGCAACATAAGGGGAGGCAGCGAATAAGGGCGCGAGACGCTGGAGCTGCCAATCTCCCCCTTGTGGGTGAGATGCCCGGCAGGGCAGAGGGGGCGCTGTCCTGCCGGCCCATCAGCCGATTGCGCTTCCCAGACCAGCATAGGATTCCTGGCGCGGACAGGTTGATCGAGGCCTCATTCCTTCGCGCCCCCTCTGTCCTGCCGGACATCTCCCCCGCTTGGGAGGAGATCGCGCGCTCAGCCGCTTTCGCCAACTTTCAGGCAGCTCAGCGCATTAGTGGTAGCTAAGGCATAATTGTCCGCCTGCAGGCGATCTGTTAAAATTTTAACACCGACAAACGGCTCGGGAAAGCCGTGCGTCCGACATCATGCACAAGAGATCAACGTGAAACCGGAGAATGGCCATGAAACGGCTTCTGACGGTCGCTGCCCTTTTGGCGGCGGGGAGTTTGATTGCGATGCAAGGCGCAGCCGCCGATGACGACGCTGCGCTGATCAAGAGCGCGGAGTCCGCCGCGCCCGCGGCCGTGGCCAGCGGCGCCGCGATCTACGCCATGGATGCCAAGGGCGCCATGCGCACCCTGCGCGAGGGCAAGAACGGCTTCTGGTGCATGCCCGACAATCCGGCCTCGCCCGGCCCCGACCCGATGTGCGGCGACGCCAACGCGATGGAATGGGCCATGGCCTGGCTGCAAAAGAAGGACCCGCCCAAGGGCAAGGTCGGCTTCATGTACATGCTGTCCGGCGGCACCGACGGCAGCAACACCGATCCGTATGCAACGGCGCCGACGGAGGGCAACAATTGGATTGAGACCGGTCCACACGTGATGATCGTCAACGCCATGGATGTGATGGCGGGCTATCCGTCGGACCCGAAGCCCGACACGGCCAAGCCCTATGTGATGTGGCCGGGCACGCCTTACGCTCATCTGATGATCCCGGTTAAGTAGACGAGGGGGACCTCGCGCGAGCGCCGGCGCGCCGTGATCTGCCGATCTCCCCTCCTGCGAGGGAGACCGGCTCTCACTGGCGCTTTCGCCAATCTCCAGCCGCTCCGCGCAACCATCCCCCGCTCCGCGCGTTGCACGCCGGCGAAATATCGCCAATCATGGCGGGGCAGGGTGGAGGCTTCAGGTGGCGGGCAATCGTCAAAATGGCACGCGCGCATCCGAACCGGGGCTGGCGGGCCTGCTTGCGGCCTCGCGCGGCCACCCGCGCACGGCGTTGCCGACTGTCGCCACCGTCGTCGCCACGGTCGCGGCGCTGTATTTTGGCCGTGAGGTGTTCCTGCCGATCGCGGTGGCACTGCTTTTGACCTTCGCCATCGCTCCGGTCGTCTCGGCGCTGAAGCGCGTCGGCATCCCGCGCCTTCCGGCGGTCATCGCCAGCGTTCTTGGCGCGTTCGCCGCCCTTGCGTTGTTTTCTTTTGTCGTCGCCAGCCAGGTCAGCGACCTCGCCCAGAACATCCCCGTCTACCAGATCAACATCCTGACCAAGATCCGCGCGCTGAAGGAAAGCGGGCTTGGCGGCGGCATCATTTCGCGATTGAGCGGGGTGATCGAGCGCGTCGGCCAGGAGATAGACCGCCAGGAGCCGCAACTGCCCTCGGCGACCGAGGCGCCGAAGCGCGATCCGATCCCGGTCGAGATCGTCTCGCATGAGAAGCCGCTCGAAGTGTTGCAGAACCTGGTCGCGCCGCTCATCAGCCCGTTGGCCTCGGCCAGCTTGGTCATTGTCGTCGTGATCTTCATGCTGATGGAGCGGGAGGACCTGCGCGACCGCTTTATCCGTCTCGTCGGCTATGGCGATCTCCACCGAACCACGCAGGCGCTGCAGGATGCCGGCAAGCGGGTCGGCCAGTATCTTTTGATGCAGCTGATGGTCAACATCGTCTACGCAATACCGATCACCATCGGCCTGTGGGTGCTTGGCATCCCCAATGCGCTGCTTTGGGGCATGCTGGCGCTTGCGCTGCGTTTCGTCCCCTATATCGGCCCGATCATCGGCGCGCTGCTGCCGCTTTTCCTGGCGCTGGCCGTGGCGCCCGGCTGGTCGCTGCTGTTGTGGACCGGCGCCCTCTTCATCGTCATGGAGCTGATCACGGGCAATGTTATCGAGCCCTGGCTCTATGGCTCCCATACCGGACTTTCGCCGCTCGCCATCATCGTCGCGGCGATCTTCTGGACCTGGGTCTGGGGCCCGATCGGCCTGGTGCTGTCGACGCCGCTCACCGTCTGTCTTGTCGTGCTCGGCCGACACGTGCCGCAATTCGAGTTCCTCGATGTGCTGTTCGGCAACGAGCCGGTGCTGGAGCCGCATGCAAGGCTCTACCAGCGGCTTCTTGCCAGCGATCCGGAGGAGGCGACCGATCATGCCGAAGAGATGCTCGAGGAAAAGTACCTGTTCGAGTTCTATGATCAGGTAGCCGTCCCCGCACTGCTGCTTGCCGAGCAGGATCGCATGCGCGGCGTCATGGATGACGACCAGCGGAAGCAGGTGGCCGAGAGCGCGCTGACGCTGGTTGCCAATCTCGACGACAGCGCCCAGGAGGAAGCAGACGCCGAGGAGGACGAACAGCCGGCTTCCGGCGAGGAGGCCCCCAAAGGCAAGGCAACCGAGGGCAAGGAAGACGCCGATGCCGAGGAGGTCGACCTGCCGGACGGATCCGGCATTTCCGTGCTTTGCGCCGGCGGGCGCGGCGAGCTCGACGATGCCGCCTCCGCGATGCTGGCGCAGGTCCTGGAAGTGCAGGGCGCCGAGACGTCGAGGGCGAGCTTCATCGACCTTGAGCCCTTGGGCATCCGCCGCCTCGACCTGGACACCGTCGACGCGGCCGTCATCGGCTTCCTCAACCGTCAATCCACCAAGCACGCGCGCTTCGTGGTGCGACGGCTGAAGCGCCTCAATCCGAAGCTGAGGGTCGGCATCGTCTTCTGGTCGGAGATCGGCAATGGCGACACCGAGGCCGCGGCGAAACTGGCGGGCGACCTCAACGC
The DNA here is from genome assembly GCF_003952385.1 of Mesorhizobium sp. M1D.F.Ca.ET.043.01.1.1. Lineage (NCBI taxonomy): Bacteria > Pseudomonadati > Pseudomonadota > Alphaproteobacteria > Hyphomicrobiales > Phyllobacteriaceae > Mesorhizobium > Mesorhizobium sp. M1D.F.Ca.ET.043.01.1.1. The sequence goes on along the minus strand of NZ_CP034444.1, from coordinate 699,660 downwards.
AGATTTCGTCGCCTACGGCATGGTCGACGCGGTGGCAGGCGCCCTTTCGAGCGAACCGGTCGTGGCGCTGAAGCTCACCCCCCAGCGCCGTCCGCGCCGGCGGCGTACAGCCCGCAAGAAGGAGCTGCAGGCGGCCGCGGGGTGACGCTTCCTATCGATCGATCATCACCTCGGCCTCGATCTCGACCGGGAGATCGAACGGCAGGGCGGCGACCCCGATGGCGGCGCGGCAAGAATTGGCCGGGATTGGCATGGCCCGCGCGAACCGCAGCTTGGCGATCCGCGCGGGCGGGCGCCTGCCCCCGCGGCGGCGCCAAGCCCCCCAACCCTCAGGCTGGCCGGGTGGCTGTCTGGTCCGGCCTTTTGCCGGTCGTTTTTCCTCGCCGATCGGGGACCGGAAACCGCCACGTGGTCTTCCGGAACGGCTCCCCTTTGTTTTTGCGCTATTCCGGACGGAAACCGCTGGGCAATTTTCCCGGATTGCTTCTAGAAATGCAGGTCCAGCGCAGGCGGATAGGCCTGGCCTGGATCGCCTTGCGACGCCGTCGTAGTGCCGGCAAGCGCGATTCCACCGGTGGACGTCTGGTCAAGCGGCGGCCGCTTCTTCTCGATGTTGATCTTTGTCTCGGTCACCAGAGTTTTCGTCTTGGCCTCGACGGCCGGCGACAGCGCAAGCGTGAGGACAAGAGCGGATAGAACGACTTTCATGACAGCTCCCCTGCACCCACCCCGGCGGCGACCCTAGCGCCGGCTGCCCGGCGGCAAAGGCAGCGTGTGCGGAAGGCTATGGAATTCTCTGGATTTCCTGGAATATTAGGCGGTGGAAAATTGCCATGGCCGGGAATGGAGTCCGTTTGCCGGCGTGCTAGACCGAATGGCTGGAACAACTCGGCGATTCCCTGCCAAACGCCGAAATGCTCTAGCGGCAAAAACATCGAGGGGCTTGTCGCATGGCGCAGCATATCGCGCAAAAACTGAGACTGACGTCGGCCTTGCTGGGAACCGTGACCCGCAAGGACCTGGCGGCGGCGTTCCGCGCCGTCAACCCGAAGACGGCGTTCGATCTCGGCCGAGCCGACAAATGGCTGCAGGGCCGCGCGCGGCCGCGCCAGGTGAGCGTCTATGACGACTGGGCGAAGCTGCTCGAGCTGGAACAGCCCGGTGCCTGGATCGCCGAGAGCGACCTGCCAAGCTTCACCGCCGCGATCGCGGCCCGCCACGGCATCGGCAGCAGCGAACTGGAGCGCCGCGCCGGCATGCAGTTCGAGGCCGCCACGCATGACGAGCGCAGCCTCGGCTCCGGGCTTGCCGGGGCCTATGCCTGCTATTCGCGCGCCTGGTCGCCCTATTATCGCGGCCAGCTCATCAAGGGCCGCCTGTCGATCGAGGCCGGGCCCGGCGCGCATGGCCTTGCCGCCACCTATCGCGAGATCTTGCCGACCGGGCAGCTGCTGCTCGGCGGCCCGGTCAACCCGGCAAAGCGCGGCCTTTACGTGCATCTGAAGGAGGTGGGCGGCGACGCCCAATTCTTTCTCTGCCTCTTCCCGCAGACGCAGCCGGTCAGTGTGCTCGGCGGCTATATGTGCGGCGCCGCCGTCATCGGGCCCGAGGCTCTGCCATCGATCACCAGGATACTTCTGGTGCGTCTGCGCGATGCGGCATTCGGCGCCCAAACATGGGGCGGATACCTGCCGGCCGGCGGCTCGATCGCCGGCGACCTGGCGAGCCTCGGCATCGCCGTGGAGCACCCGGAGACGGTCGACCGGCAGCTCGAGCAGTTCCTTGGCGCCGACAGCGGCGGCGGCGCCAACCAGATCCCGCCGGATGATTTTCGCGCCATCCTCAATGTCTTCGACCGCCATTGGCTGCAGCAGGCGGGCTGACACGGCATCCCGGCAAACTTGACAGGGCAGCCGCATCGCGTTCACCTGCGCCGGTCGTTGACCCGCGCAGGAACGAACGATGAAGAAGACCTACGAAAAGCCCAGGCTTGAAAAGCGTGACCGGCTCTCGGCCGCGACCGCTGCCGCGCCAGCGTCCGGCTTCACGTTCTGAAGCCGCCGGGCGGTCCAAACTTGACAATAGCTGCCCGCGGCGCTCATTTTGCGCGCATCGTCTTCAGGGGGAATCTCGATGAAGAAGGTCTACAGAAAGCCGACGCTCGAAAAGCGCGGGAAACTTTCCGCCGTCACGGCCGCCAATGGCTCGTCGATAACGCTCTAACAGCCGTGCGCCAGCCTGAAATATGGGCTGCGCGCCGCTCCCGGCCAGGAGCGGGCGGTGCACTGCGCAGTGCCCGCCCGTCCGGCGCCGCCGCCAAGCTGCTGAAACCCCGTCCGTCCCCAACAGCAACGGTCATGGCGTGACCAGTGATTGCGGAGTGCCATTGGCGGGCCTCGCTGTCAACGCCGGCCGGAGCGCCCAATAGAGGGCGCTTTTTGTTGTTGCAAAGGGCTGAAAACGGCCTGCCGCGATCACGCCTTTGCTTTAGGCGGAAGCGTGGAAATGGCGGATTTCCGGGCTTTTCGGCTCCCCTTGTCGTCAAATGCGGACCTATATGTCTATCCGTTTGAATAAGTTCGTTTTTCGTCGGCTGAGCTATTTTGAGGCCCGGTTCTCAACCTGACTTTTTTTGGGCGCATTTCCGCACGCAACATCGCGCCAAATCTCCGGTCAAGGCGAGAGCGCTGGCCGCTTGTGAACCGCTTCATGATACCCTCATGCAGGCGTGCTATAATATCCAATGCGAGCGAGGGAGGGTGCCATGGGCGATCGGTTGCTCGAAGTGCTTGCCAGGCGCAAATCCTGGCTGGACAGGTTGGCGCTTGGGCTGCTCATCTTCCTTGCAACGCTGATTGCCGGTCTCATGGGCGGCGCCGGCGCTTGAGCACTTCTCCCCAAAGCGTGGACCGGTTTCGAGACATTGCGCAAAACCAAAAACCCAACGCATCGCGATCCTTCGCCTGCCGCCCATCTCGCCGCAGGGGGGAGATGGTTCACCGCCCCCCGCACACCTCCCGCACCACGTCCCGCAGCCAGCGATGCGCGGGGTCGGTATCGAGGCGCGGGTGCCACAGCAGCGAGATGGTGAGCGGGACGAGCTTTACCGGCAGCGCGAAGGTGAACAGGCCTTCGCGCAGCTTGCCCGTATAGCGCTCGGGCACGGTGGCGATGAGGTCGGAGCCGCGGGCAAGCGCCAGCGCCTCCGAAAAGCCGCCGACCACCGTCGCGATTGTCCGCGCCAGACCGGCGGGCTCCAGCGCATCGTCGACCGGCCCGCGGTCCAGCCCGCGGCGCGAGATCAGTATGTGGCGGCCGGCGGCGAAACGGGCGGCGGTGATCTTGCCTCCGCTTAAAGGATGGCCGATGCGCGCCACGCCGACGAAACGGTCCCGGAATAGCGCCTGCGCCCGTACCTCCGGGCCGGTCGAGCCGCCGACCACGCCGGTTTCGAGGTCGACGCTGCCCTCGCGCATCGGCGCGCTGTCCTTGTCGGGCTTCGGCACGAAGCGCAACCGCACACCCGGCGCCTCCTCGGCGACGCGTGCCAGCAGGGCAGGGCCGAAATTCTCGACGAAACCGTCGCTGTTGCGCAACGTGAAGCTGCGCGCGAGACGCTTGAGGTCGAGCCGCTCTGCGGGACGCAGCATGGCCTCCGCTTCCCTCACCAGCCGGCCGGCTTCCATGCTGAGTTCAACCGCGCGCGGCGTTGGCACCAGACCGCGCCCGGCGCGCACCAAGAGCGGATCGCCCGTCGCCTCGCGCAGTCTCGCCAGCGCGCGGCTCGTCGCCGAGGGGCTGAGCTTCAGCCGCCGCGCGGCTCCGGCCACGCTGCCTTCGGCAAGCAGCACGTCCAGCGTGACGAGCAGGTTGAGATCGGGTCGCGACATGGCGCGATTTTAACACGGTTCTGGTTTTGTGATATGGCGTTTGATGCACTGATGAAGTGCAAATGCTGCGTGTTCCGCCACATCAGGCACGTGCTTATCTTCCCGGCAAGTTCCACCGAGCCGGAGAAGAGCCATGGCCGACATCGCAGGTCCACGCATCGCATCAGCAGGCCGCTCGGCAACCGGCGCGCTGGCCAGCCTGTCGCTTGCCATGCTGCTCTCCTCGCTCAGCACCAGCATCGCCAATGTCGCGCTGCCGACGTTGAGCACCGCCTTCGCGGCATCCTTCCCGGCGGTGCAATGGGTCGTGCTTGCCTATCTGCTCACCATCACCGCGCTCATCGTCAGCGTCGGGCGGCTGGGCGATCTCGTCGGCCGCCGGCTGCTGCTGGTTGCGGGTCTCGCGCTGTTCAGCGCCGCCTCGCTGGCGGCGGCGCTCGCGCCGACCCTGCCGCTGCTGATAATCGCCCGCGCCGCGCAAGGCCTGGGCGCGGCGGTGATGATGGCATTGACCATCGCCTTCGTCGGCGAGACGGTGCCGAAGGAACGCACGGGCAGCGCCATGGGCCTGCTCGGCACCATGTCGGCGGCCGGCACGGCGCTTGGGCCGTCGCTCGGCGGCGTGCTGATCGTTTCTTGCGGCTGGCGCTCGATCTTCCTCGTCAATGCCGCGCTCGGCGTGGCGGCCATGCTTGCCGCACGGCGCTTCCTGCCTGTGGGCGAGGCGAGGGAAGATCAGGGCGCGAGGAGGGGACGCGCTCGCTTCGATACCCTCGGCACGATCCTGCTTGCGCTGACGCTCGCCGCCTACGCGCTGGCGATGACTTTTGGGCGCGGCCATTTCGGCGGCCTGAACGTCGGGCTGCTCGGCGCCGCGGTTCTCTGCGCCGGCCTGTTCCTTTGGGCCGAGGGCAAGGTGGCGTCGCCCTTGGTCAAGCCCGCGCTGTTCCGCGACCCGGTGCTGGCGCCGAGCCTTGCCATGAACGCGCTGGTCTCGACGGTGATGATGGCGACGCTTGTGGTCGGACCGTTCTTCCTGTCGCGCGCCCTGGGCCTGAGCGAAGCGCTGGTCGGTGCCGTCCTGTCGATCGGCCCGGTCGTCTCGGCACTGTGCGGCGTCGTCGCCGGCCGCGTCGTCGACCGGTGGGGCGCATCCGCGATGGTCGCCGCCGGGCTGGCGCTGATGGCCGCCGGCTGCGTCGCGCTCTCCGTGCTGCCGACACTGTTCGGCGTCGCCGGCTACGCCGCGGCGATCATCCTGCTGACGCCCGGCTACCAGCTCTTCCAGGCGGCGAACAACACCGCCGTCATGGCCAATGTCGACAGCAACGAGCGCGGCGTGGTGTCGGGCATGCTGAGCCTGTCGCGCAATCTCGGCCTGATCACCGGCACGGCGGCGATGGGCGCGGTGTTTGCTTTTTCGGCGGGGACGAAGGATATCGCAGGCGCCGCGCCTGAGGCGGTAGCCGGCGGGACGCGACTTACATTCGCGGTGGCGGCTGGGCTGGTGCTGGTGGCGGTGGCAATTGCCGGTGGTTGGCGAAGGCGCCGGAGCGCTTGATCTACCCACGGGGGGAAGGTTGGCGGCGTCTGCACCGCGCCTCGCCAGCCACCAATGTAACCCGTCACACAGTCCTCACAGCCATCTTGCCGTATCGGCATTTCTCATGCCGGTGGCCAGCGAGACTTCCGCATTTTAGCTGATTTTGATATGCGGAGTGGTTTCTCTCGCCGAGCTGATGAGGAAACGATGGGGGTAGTGGCAGTGGAAGGACGCCCGGCCGCATGATCGACAGTCCGCAAGCCGGGCTGCTGGATCTATGCGTGCTCGGTGATTTCCAGGTGGCCCGTGGCGGCGAACTCATCGACCTGCCGCCGTCGCGCAAGACGAGGGCCTTGCTCGCCTATCTCGCCGTCACTGGCAAGGCGCACCAGCGCGAGCGGCTTTGCGAAATCTTCTGGGACATTCCCGATGATCCGCGCGGCGCGCTGCGCTGGAGCCTGTCCAAGATCCGCCAGGTGCTGGGCGAGGACGAATGCGCTTTAATCGCCGACCGCAACACTGTCGCGCTGAAGCTCGCAACGGACTACGCCCGGCTGCTGCCGCTGCTGAAGGGCGATCTTTCCTTGGCGTCGACCGAGGAACTGGAGGCCGCTGCCGGTTCGATCCGTGGCGATTTCCTCGCCGATCTCGCGCTCGAGCGCTGCTTCGAATACCAGGCCTGGCGCACGGGCGTCGCCAGCGAGGTCGAGCTCGCCGAGCTTGGCATATTGCGCGAGCTGGTCGAGCGCCTGGCTGGCGAGCCGAGGCGTGCGCTGCCGCTTGCGCGGCGCCTGCGCCGCCTGCTGCCGGAGGACCTCGGCCTGGCGGAAGAGGTCGAGGCGCTGGGGGAGAAGGTGAGGGCGGCCGCCGCCCAGCCCGCGGGACGCTCTGCGCAACCCGGCGCTGCTCCGGCGCAATCGTCTTCGCCCGCAAAGAGCCCGGCAACCGCGCAGGATCCCGGCCGCGCCGTGCATTTCTGCCGGGCTCGCGACGGCACGAGGCTCGCCTACGCCATGACCGGCAGCGGCGCGCCCATCCTGCGCGCCGCGCATTGGATGTCGCATCTCACCTTCGACTGGGACAGTCCGATCTGGCGCCATTGGATGTCGGAACTGTCGCGCGAGAACCGGCTGGTGCGCTACGACGAGCGCTGCAACGGACTGTCGCAACGCCACGTGGTCGACGTCTCGTTCGACACCATGGTGTCGGACCTCGAATGCGTGGTCGAGGCGGCGGGGCTCGATCGCTTCACCCTGCTTGGCCTTTCACAGAGCTGCGCGGTCTCGATCGCCTACGCCATACGCCATCCCGAAAAGGTATCGGGCATGATCCTCTACGGCGGCTATGTCAAAGGCTGGCGGGCGCGCGGCGATGCCGGTGAGATCGCGACGCGCGAGGCGATCGCGACGCTGATGCGCGAGGGGTGGGGTAAGCAGAACCCGATGTTCCGCCAGGTTTTCTGCTCCATGTTCATCCCCGGCGCTACGCACGAGCATTTCGCCTGGATGGACGACTTGATGCTGCGCACCGTGTCTCCGGACGATGCCTTCCGTCTGCAAAGCGCCTTCTCGGTGATCGATGTCAGCGAGCTCCTGGAACAGGTGCGGGTGCCGACCCTAGTGCTGCACGCGCGGGAAGACAACGTTGCCCCTGTCGAGTCCGGCCGCACAATGGCCGCCGGCATTCCCGGCGCGCGCTTCTTCGAACTGGAAAGCCAGAACCACATTCTGCTTGAAGGCGAGCCGGCCTTCGACGAGTTTATTGCCCATGTCCGCGCCTTCGTCGCCGAGACGGCCGGGCCCTGATCCGGAAGGCGAGCGCCGACGGAGAGCCGCTCAGTCCTTGATCAGCGGCACGGTGAACACCGTCGCGGTTCCGGTCAGGCACAGTTCGCCGGCTTCGTTGCGCACGGATGTCTCGAGCTTCGTGATCGGCTTGTCGAAACGCACCTCGGTGACCTCGACGCGGCCGGTGATCAGCTCGCCGACGCCGACCGCCTTGACGAATTTCCACGAGACCTCCAGGAACACCGACCCCGGACCGGGAAGGTCTTCCGCCACCACCGCGTTGAGAATGCCCGAGGTGACGCCGCCCTGCACGATGAGCTTGCCGAAGACCGATGCCTCGGCAAGGCGCTTGTCGTAGTGCAGCGGGTTGCGGTCGCCGGTCATCTCGGCGAACGCGTCGACGTCCTGCGCGCGTGTCCGCCGTGAGCGCTCGGCCGACGCGCCCACCTGCGGGCGTCCGTTGACGACGCCGATCCATCCGTCCTTCATCATATGTGCGGTCATAGTCTCGTCCCCATTCGGTTGCGTAGCGTGATCGAGCCGGCGGCGGCCGGTGCATTGGTGTCGTTTGCCGGCGCCCGCCGCGCCGCCGGCCGCCGTCGGGCAGCGTGGAGGGTGCGGCTCGGCATCTCCTGCCCGGCGAGCGCCTGGACTTCCGCCTTCATCACCGCGCTGAAGCGACGATGACGCTCGCCGATCTCGGCGAGCGTCCAGTCGAAACCCGCGACGGCGTCGGTAGCGTCGAGGACGTGATTGGCGAAGAGGTCGCGTTCGCGCTGCCAGGCCGCGAAGGCTGCTTCCGATCCGTCCAGGACCGCCCGCGCCAGGCCCTCGGCATCGCGCAGCGCATCCGAAATGCCGTGCGCGGTGATCGGGTCGCGGAAGAAGCCGGCGTCGCCGACCAGCGCCCAGCCCGGGCCGTAGGCCTGGCGGATATAGCCAGGCACCCCGCGGAACGCCTGCAGGCGGGCATCCCTGGCAGCGCGGTCGGCTTGCGCGGCAAACGCGGGCGAAAGCGCTTCCAGCACCTCCATGCGGGCACCCGCATGACCGGTGCGGAAGCGCTGGTCGAACAGGCTGGTCGGCACCGAGGCGACGATGCAGGCCATGCCGTCATTGGTCGGGATCAGCGAGCCTGCGAGCCCGTCGCGGAAATACCAGTGATAGCCGGTGCCGGGCTCGACCGGCGCATAGCCATAGACATGGGCGGCCGAGACCGCGCCTTGTCGCAGCACCTCGGCGTCGCAGCATTTCGCCACCAGCGAGCCGATGCCGTCGGCGCCGATCACGATATCGGCGGCGACCCGCAAGGCGGCGCGGCCGGCGCCGCGGATCTCGACGCCGCGCACCCGCCCGCGCGTGTCGGCGAAGAGGTCGGCGACGGCGATGTCATGCAGGAACTCGGCGCCGGCCTTGCGCGCGGTATCGACGAGCATGCGGTCGAGCACCGTGCGCCGCGGCGCGATCAGGCCGGGCAGGTCCGGTCCGCCGTCGAGCGCAATCGTGATCTCCTCGTCGCCATAGTGGAACGTCGTCGTTTCGACCAGCGGCGTGCCGGCCTCGATGAGGGGCTTGAGCACGCCCCAGCGCGACAATTGCAGCACGGCCGGCCGCATCAGCGCGTGCGTCGACAGCGTGTCGGAGCCATAGGGCCGGCGCTCGATGACCAGGACCTTCAGCCCGGCGCGGGCGAGCAGCAGCGCCGTCGAGGCGCCGGCGCAGCGCGCGCCGACGACGATCGCGTCGTAACGGGCGCGCTTGGGCGTGGGCGGTAGGGAAAACGCAGTCGTTGGCATCGTCAGTGTCCTCAGGCGGCCCTCAGGCCCTTGCGGTCGAGATAGCGGGAGACCTCGGCGGCGATCGCTTGCGCGTCGACGCCGGCGCCGCCGATGAAGTTGGAGTCCCGCTTGCGCAGGAAGCGGAAGCCGAGCGCGTAGAGGCCGGGAACGCTGGTGACGCCGCCCTGATGCGCGATCTCGCCATCGGCGCCGAGCGCAAGCGGCTCCAGCCAGTCGAACGAGCGGGCATAGCCGGTTGCCCAGATGATCGTGCGGATCGACCCGTCCGCCAGCGAAAGCCGCATTGGGCGGACCGAAGGCACTGTCACCGGTTGGCGGCGGGTCGGCCGCGCGGCGCCAGCGAAGCGGTCGATCCCGGCAAGCAGGCGCGCCTGCTTCGCTTCAGCCGCCGCCACGCTCGCCGCGAGATCGTCGGCGAAGCCGATCTCGCGGTTCGCGATGCCGCGCACACGGCCCGCCAGCCCGACGCCGAGCGCCTGCAGCGTGGCGAGGTCGACATCGGCCTTGTCCGGCCGCCCGGCAAGCTGCAGCGAGGGCTGGCGCCTGGCGCTTTCGGGGTTGGCGAGTCCGTCGAGCGGCTGCGCCATCAGGCCCATCTTGCAGAGCCAGAAGAAGATGTCCTTGCCGCGCCACAGCCTGGGCAGGCGTGTATGCTTGCCGACCGAAAGCGTGACACGCCGGCCGGCGCGCGCGAGCTCGTCGGCGATCTGCACCCCGGAGGAGGAAGCGCCGACGATCAGCACGCCGCCAAGCGGCAGTTCGCCGGGGGACCGATACTGCGAGGCGTGGATGCTCAGCCGCCCGCCCATTGTCGCGGATGCAAAGGGGATCACCGGCCGGTCGCAGTGGCCGGTCGCCACCATGACGGCTTTTGCCGTCCAGTCGCCGGCGCTGGTGGCGAGCGCGAAGCCGCCGCCGGTCCGCCTGCAGGAGACGACCTCGACGCCGCATTCGACCGGCACCTGCCAGCGGGTTGCATAGGTTTCGAGATCCTGGACGAACGCGTCTTTCGTCCTGAAGCCGTCAGGGTCCGGGCCGTCATAGGGCGAGCCGGGCAGGCCGTTCAGCCAGTTGGGCGTAAGCAGCCTCAGCGATTGCCAGGCCTGCGCGCGCCAGCGCTCGCCGATGCGGCAGCGCTCCAGCACGACATGGTCGATGCCGACGCGGCCAAGGCAATGGCTGAGCGCAAGCCCGGCCTGCCCGCCGCCGATGATGACGACGTCAGCGTGTTTCATGGCTCTGTTCCGAAACCCAGGGAAGAGACGGTCCGGATTCCCCGGACCGTCTCCCAGTCTTGCGTCACTGGATGGTCTTGATCCCGACCGCCACCGGAACGCCCTTGGTCAGCACGTCGAACACGGCCGAGCGCGCGCGGGCCTGCTCGACGAGCTGCTGGAGCTTTTCGGCCGGCGCGTCGCCCTCGACCTCGAACGAGACCTGGATGTTCTGGAAGCCGTTGCGGACCTCGTCCGAGATGCCGAGGATGCCGCGCAGGTCGATGTCGCCGTCGACCGAGCATGAGACCTTGGTGAGCTTGATGCCGCGCGCCGCGGCGATGTTGGCAAGGCCCGCCATCAGGCAGCTCGCCAGCCCATGCAGCAGCCACTCGACCGGGGTCGGCGCGTTGTCGGCACCGCACAGGATCGCGGGATGGTCGCTGTCGGCATAGAAGGGCTTTTCGTGCTTCTGCTCCTGGCCGGCGCCGTGGAAGCCGTGCATGACGCTCTTGCTGTGCGTGCCCTCGATCCATTCATTGTGGGCGCGGAACTGGAACTTCGCCAGCTCCGGCTGGCCGGCGACGAAGTTGATCGTCGCCAACAGGTTCGGTGTGTCGACGCCATTGAGCGGAAGTCGTGCAGGTTTGGTGTTCGGTTGCATTTGTCTTCTCCCAAAAAGGTTGGTTTGCGGCTTGGTTGCCGTGACGGCCTTCTTTGACCGTCGGGCGTTTGAACGAGAGTGGGTGCGGGCGTGGAATTTTCGATACGCCCACCGTGGAAATTGCATCGCCCGTTTCATTTGGGGCGTGGGAACCCAACGCCGGCAGGCCGGTCAGCGGGCTAGGTCAGACGCGAAAAACCCCGGCGATGCCGGGGTTTTCGTCGACCTTCCGGCCGGCCGCCGATGCAGTCGGTCATCCCGCTTCAGGCGTCCTGTCGGATTCGGCGAGCGCGCCGCGCGCGGATGTGTAGTATTCGATCTGCGAGCGGCTGACGCCCATGTCCTTCAACAGATAGTCCGGCATGGCCCGCAGCGCGGCGCGGTCGCTGCGCAGCCGCATGGCGTGGTAGGCCAGCCGCAACGCGCGGCCGGCAGGGCCGGGCAGGTTGAAGCCGATGCTGCGGGTTTCGTAGGTTGCGTGATCAAAAGTGGTCATCGTCATCTCCATCGGTTGCGGACGCGTTCCTTCGCGTCGTCGATGGGGACAATGCGGCACGGGCGACGGAGCGAGCGTTGGAGCCGGCGTCGAAACTGCCGTGGAATCGTCGGAGCGCATAATCTCCCCCACGAGGAGGGAGATTGAACGGCGCGACGGCTTTCGCCAATCGCCGACGTTGCAAGTGGAGCGCCTCTGCCGCCCTCATTGGACTTCGCCCGGCACAACCCCATATTGAATCGAAGGAGCTTTGAGCGTGAGACTCGCGCGGGTGGCCCTTCTGGCAGCGGCCTTCGTGGCTGCGGTTCTTTTCCCCTTCTCCTCGGCCGGAATGGCGGCGGAGAGGGTCGCTCTCAGCATCGCGATCGACGGCGCCATCGGTCCGGCGAGCTCGCGCCAGCTCAAGGATGCGCTCAAGGTGGCGTCCGAGCGCCATGCCGCGGTCCTCATCGTTCAGCTCGACACACCGGGCGGCCTGGTCACCTCGATGCGCGAGATGATCGCCGACATCCTGGCTTCTCCCGTTCCCGTCATCGGCTATGTCGCGCCGGCCGGCGGCCATGCGGCAAGCGCCGGAACCTATATTCTCTACGCTACCCATGTGGCGGCGATGGCGCCGGGCACCAATCTGGGCGCGGCGACGCCGGTCGAGTTCGGCGGGCTGCCCTCGCTTCCCGGCGGCGAGAAGGACAAGGACCAGAAGGACGCCAGCGGGCGGCCGGCCGGCGACGCGATGATGGCCAAGGTGACCAACGACGCGGTGGCGCTGATCCGGTCGCTCGCCGAGCTACGCGGGCGCAACGGCGACTGGGGCGAGAAGGCCGTGCGCGAGGCGGCAAGCCTTTCGGCAAGCACCGCGCTGCAGCAACATGTCATCGACTTCGTCGCCCGCGACACGACCGAGCTCCTGCAGATGGCCGACGGCCGCACCGTTGACCTGGCCGGCAAGAAAGTGGTGCTGGCCACGAAGGGCCTGGCCGTCGAGACGCTGGATCCCGGCTGGTTCATCCGGCTTCTCTCCGTCATCACCGATCCGAACGTCGCCGTCCTGCTGATGCTGATCGGCTTCTACGGCATCGTCTTCGAGGTCACGAGCCCCGGCGCGGTGGCGCCTGGCGTCATCGGCGCCGTCTGCCTCGTGCTCGCCCTCTATGCGCTCGATCTGCTGCCGATCAACTATACCGGGCTCGCCCTGATGCTGCTCGGCGTCGGCTTCCTCATCGTCGAGGCTTTCAATCCGACGGTGGTGCTGGGGGTCGGCGGCGCGGCCGCCTTCCTGCTCGGCGCGGCGATGCTGCTCAAGATCGAGGGGCCGGGCTTCGCCATATCCTGGGCGATCATCGGCCCTGCCGCGGCGTTGACGCTGGGGCTGGCACTTTTTGCCGGCAGCTACCTCTGGGCGGCGCGGCGCAATCCGCCGCGCATCGGCGGCGAGGCGATGCGCGGCCTCCCGGTCGAGATCCTCGACTGGCAGGGCGGCGAGGGCCATGTGCTGGCGCTCGGCGAACGCTGGCGGGCGAAGGCCGACGAGCCGATAGCGCCGGGAGATCGCGCGGAGGTAACCGCGGTCAGCGACCTGGTGCTGACGGTGCGGCGGCGCAACTCGGAAAATGACGGAGCAAGACGATGACGGTCGGTTATGTCGCCTATCTGGTCCTTGCCCTGCTGGTGATCATGTTCCTGTCGGCGGCCATCCGCATCCTCAGGGAATATGAGCGCGGCGTGGTGTTCACGCTTGGTCGCTTTACCGGGGTGAAGGGGCCTGGCCTCATTCTGCTCGTTCCCTTCATCCAGCAGATGGTCCGGGTGGACCTGCGCGTGGTGGTGCAGGACGTGCCGCCGCAGGACGTCATCTCGCGCGACAACGTTTCGGTGAAGGTCAACGCCGTGCTCTATTTCCGCATCGTCGACGCCGAGCGCGCGATCATCCAGGTCGAGGACTTCATGACCGCCACCAACCAGCTGGCGCAGACCACGCTGCGCTCGGTGCTCGGCAAGCACGAGCTCGACGAGATGCTGGCCGAGCGCGACAAGCTCAACAGCGATATTCAGGAGATCCTCGACCAGCGCACCGATGCCTGGGGCATCAAGGTTTCGAACGTCGAGATCAAGCATGTCGACCTGAATGAAAGCATGATCCGCGCCATCGCCAAGCAGGCCGAGGCCGAGCGGCTGCGGCGCGCCAAGGTCATCAACGCCGACGGCGAGCAGCAAGCGGCGGCAAAGCTCGTCGAGGCCGGCCGCATGCTGGCGGCCGAGCCGCAGGCCATGCAACTGCGCTATTTCGAGGCCCTGCACGACATCGCCGGCGAGCGCTCCTCCACGGTTGTGTTCCCGCTGCCGGTGGATCTGCTCAGCCAGTTCCTGAAGGGGCAGGGGAAGTGAGCCGCCACGGCGGCTCCGGCGAAAAGCGCTTGCCGATCCAGTCGGCGAAGGCGCGGGTCTTGGCGGCCTGGCCCTTGGCCGAGGGCATGACGACATAGACCGCGCCCTCGTCGGCCAACGTCCAGTCCTCCAGGATCGGCACCAGCCGGCCGTCGGCGAGCTCGCGTCCGACCAGCCAGTCGGTGCTCATCATCAGGCCGACGCCCTGCACGGCGGCCTCGACCAGCACCTCGGCATCGTCGCCGACCAACGGCCCCGAAACCTCGACGCGCACGCGCCGGCCCTCGCGGTCGGTCATCTCCCAGGCCGGAAAGGTCTGGAAACCGGTGAAGCCGAGGCAGGAATGTTCGAGCAGCGCCTGCGGCGTTTCCGGTCTGCCCCTTCGGGCGAGGTAGGAGGGCGCGGCGCAGAGCAGCCGGCGCCGCGTCGCCACCTTGCGCGCCACCAGCCGCGAATCCTCCAGGCTGCCCAGCCGCACGGCGACGTCGAAATTCTCGGCGACGAGATCGGCGAAGCGGTTGGAGAATTCGGCCTCGATGCGCACTTCCGGGAATTCGGCGAGGAACTGCGGCAGGAACGGCCCGATCCACATGCGCCCGAACGTGCCGGGCAGCGAAAGCCGGAGCAGCCCGCGCGGCCGGCCGCCGGCATGCGCCGAGGCGGCGGCTTCCGCCTCGTCGACCGAGGCGAGGATGGCGCGCACGCGCACCAGGAATTCCGCGCCCGCCTCCGTCAGCGCTACGCTGCGGGTCGTGCGGTGGAGCAGCCTGACCCCCAGCCGCCCCTCCAGCGACTGCAGGCGGCGCGACAGGATGGTCGCATCGCGTCCGACCCGCGCTGCCGCCCTGGTGAAGGAGCGCGCCTCGGCTACGGCGGCGAAGGCCGCCATTTCGGCAAGGGCGGAGGGTTCATAGGATTGCTGCATGATTTGCAATGCTCAAATGCAAAGTCCAATGATTATCGAGAAATAGCGCAGTAGCTAGGTTCGCTCAACCCATCAATCGTCCACCCCACGGAGTGAACCATGAAAGCCATCGAACTCAGCCAGCCCAGGCTGGACGCCTTCCGCGCCGCCACCGTCGCCACGCCCGAACCGCAGCGCGGCGAGGTGCTGATCCGCCAGCGCGCCGCGAGCCTGAATTTCGTCGATGTCGCCGTCGCCAGCGGCAACTATCCCGGACCGGTCTTCCCGCTCATTCCGGTTGCCGACGGCGCCGGCGAGATCGTCGCGCTCGGCGAGGGCGTCACCCGCTTCGCCGTCGGCGACCGCGTCGTCGCCCACGCCAAGCCGCGCTGGATCGGCGGCCGGCCGCGGCCTTACGAGATGACGCAGATGCGCGGCATCTCGCTGCCCGGGTCGCTGGCCGAATATGTCGCCCTGCCGGCCAATTCGGTCGTGCCGATCCCGCAGCATCTCTCCTTCGAGGCGGCCTCGACCCTGCCCATCGCGGGCACCACCGCCTGGAACGCGCTTCGCGCCGCCGATGTCCGGCCGGGCTCGGTGGTCGTGCTGCTCGGTACCGGAGGCGTCTCGATCTTCACCTTGCAACTAGCCAAGGCGGCCGGAGCCACCGTCGTCATCACTTCGTCCTCGGACGAGAAGCTCGAGCGGGCCAAGGCGCTCGGCGCCGATCACCTGATCAACTACCGCGCGACGCCCGACTGGGACGGCAAGGTGCTGGAACTGACCGATGGTCTTGGCGCCGACCTTGTCGTCGAGACCGGCGGCACCGCTACCTTCGCGCGCGCCGTCAACGCCACCGCGCCCGGCGGCACGCTGTTCACCATCGGCTTCGTCACCGGCGCCGAGGCGACCGTCAACCTGCTGCCGATCATCATCAAGGCGCTGAGGGTGGTGGGCAACAACACCGGTTCGGTGTCCGACCTGCGCGACGCCGCCCGCGCCGTCGGCGCCGCCGGTATCGAGCCGGTCGTCGACAAGGTGTTTTCACACAACGATGCGACCGAAGCCTACACCCACATGGCCGCCGGCGGCCTGCATTTCGGCAAATTGGTATTCGGGCTGGAGTGGTAGGAACTCGCCGCCGGCGATCGGCGAAAGCGATGAACTTCCCGATCTCCCTGAGAAGGAGATCGGGGAGATTCAATCCGCCTCGCCCGAACCCTTGTCGCACTCGGCCAGCACCTTGCCGATCGCCGCGCTCGATCCCGTCAGCGGGAAGCTCGCCGCGCCATATTTGTCGGCGCTGATCGTCACCTCGCCCTTGCCGCGCAAGAGCGCCAGCAGCGGGTCGGAGGGGCCGGAGAGGTCCGTCGTGAAATAATTGTACATCGCCTCGAGAACGAGCTTTTTGGTCACGCTCTTGCCGCCGGCCTTGAACGTGAAGGACCCGCGGGTGCCCGGCTCGATCTCCCCGCCAGCGCCGCCCAGATCGTAGCTCAGTACCGGCCTGTCGAAGCAGGCCAGCATCAGGCTCGCATCGCCCTCTGGCCCGCCGCAAACCGAAGCCATCAGCACGCTGCCGCCCTCGTCCTCTTCCATCTTGGCCGACCAGGCGCAGGACGCGGCATGGGCAGGGAGGGTGGCCAGAAAGGCGGCGGGGAGGAAAAGTGCAAGGACGAGTATTGCCGGGATGCGCTGCATGGTTCCCTCTCCAGGTGGTGGTCCCGGAACATACAAAACAAAAACTCCGGTGGCAGCACCTGCAGGCAGCACGCAATAGCTATCTCGGCGCGCCGGCGCGGCACCGGTCTCTCGCCCGCCGTCACCTGGAAATTGCGCTCACTGCGCCGGTTGGAACAGTTCCACCAGATTACCGGAAGGATCGACCAGCAGAATCTGTGAGCCGCCTGGACCCTTCACGATTTCATTGCGGAAATTGAGGCCCGCCGTCTTCAGCCGGGCTACCTCCGCCGCAAGGTCCTCGACGATCAGGTGAATGCGGTTCCACCCTCCGGGACCCGGCCGCTGGCCATCCGGCATTGGCCTGCCCGCTGAACTGGTCGGACCGCTGAGCAGCAGCCGAAGCGCTCCCCGCGTGACGTCCGCGAAGGCCGGCGCATGGTTCGAAAGCTGCTTGAAGCCCAGGTGCTGCGTGTACCAGGCCACGGCGTCGTCGACGTCGTCGACCATGTATCGGACATTTACAGTCGCGGACATCGTCTTGCCTCGCTGATCTCATCCAGGAAAAGCGCGTAACGGTTTCCCCGTTCGGAAAAAAGATAAAGCGGCTCGTCGTTCCCGTGGAGCGGTGAAACGCTCCAGCGGGCTATCGCCAGGCTGCCTCGTTCTTGTGCTCATAATCCCGGAACGCTTTGATCAGGCCGCCCAGGACCTCCGCCGACGTTTCGAACATTGCCTTGAGCTGGGGCTCATCGACCTTTGTGATGTCTTCCCGGAGGTGGTCTTGGATCTCCTGGAATGCTTTCTGCATTTTCTGCGTGTGGTGCCGCGCATCGCGGTCGGCTGCGCTTGCCATTGTCCATCTCCATTTCACGTAGTGCTCCTTTGCAAACGTGGGCGATGGAGGGCGGGTTCCGGGCGCCGTCGCCGGAACTGACAATCTCCCCCACAAGGGCAGGGCTATCGCATATGGGTGATGGCCTGGATGAGATAGCCGTCATTCCAAGCGCATTTCTTGATGCGGTGACTGATGGGGACTTTATCGACATCTGCGGCCTGAAGGAGATTTCTGGCGATGCGGTTGAGGAGGGCGGTGTTGGCGGGGGCGTTGTCCTTGCGGGCACGGGATTGATCCTCGTCCAGATGAACATCCAGCATCCAGTGCAGGCCGTTCTCGATCTGCCAATGGGCTCTGGTGAGCTCGAGGGCTTGCTGGGGTGACAGCAAGGTGGAAGCCATGAACAGGCGCGTCAGCGGCTTGGCCTGGTCGCGCCGGCTGGTGATGCGGATGAAGGCTTTGTGGCCGGCCATCAGCGGTTCAGCCGATACCACGACCTCGGCTTGGCGCCATTCGCTGCGGCCATGGCTGGTTTCGGTCCGCTCCGCGACTGCGGGGGCGGTCTCGGCCAGATGGCGATTGGCGTGGCCGACCCAATGGCGACGATTGCCTTTGAGCGCGAGCAGGTAGTCGCCGCCCCGTTCGGTGATGGCCTTTGCCATGCGCGTGTGACAGTGGAGCGCATCGGCTGTGACCAATCGTCCAGTAAGATCAATAAGTTCGATGACTTTGAGGGCGGCCTCGACCTCATTCTCTTCCTCGCCGGGCGAGACCGCCGCCAAACATAGCCGCGTCTCGGCGGCAAAAGCCGACACCGTCAGGGGAGGACTGGCTGCAAGGCCTTTCTCGTAGGCTCGCCGCAGCGCCTTGCCGTCGAGCGAGACCACTTCCTCACACGCCCGCGCGAAGCCCGCGGCAAAGGCGGCAAAGGCACGGCTGAACGCCTCCGGATCGAGCAGCCGCAGCAGCCGCGAGAAGGTATCGTGGCTGGGCGCCACCTCATACGCGATCAACCGCGACAGCGCCTGCTTGCGCTCTTGCGCGAACAACGAGAACTCCGTCGCATTGCTCGCCCCGCACAGGCTCGCCGCGATCATCATCACGATCAAATCGCCAAGCCGATGCGTGGCATTGCCGGCGCGCGGATCGGGTAGCGCGCCGAAATAGCTCTCAAGGCTGGAAATGGCAGTCTCTCCCTCGTTCGACTGCCTGCCCAAAGAATCCCTTCTCAGGCCAACTTCAAGTCCCAAAAAGCCATATGCGATTCCCCTGCCCACAAGGGGGAGATTAGGCGCTCCGCCGACCGCCCCCTCAGATCAACTTCTCCAGCGTTATCGGCAGATCCCGCACTCTTTTGCCCGTCGCGTGGAACACAGCATTCGCAATCGCCGGCGCCACGCCGACGATGCCGAGCTCGCCCACGCCCTTGCCGCCGAGCGCCGAGGAATGCGGGTCGGGGATGCCGACCGAGATGGTCTGGATATCCGGAATGTCGGCGTTGGTCGGCAGCATGTAGTCCGCGAAATTGCCGTTGACGATGCGGCCGTGGCGGCGGTCGACGATGCCTTCCTCCAACAGCGCCTGGCCGATGCCCATGATGATGCCGCCCTTCCACTGGCTTTCCGCCAGCTTCGGATTGTAGAGCCGGCCGGAATCCAGCGCCGACACCACGCGCGAGACGCGCACCGTGCCGAAATCTTCATCGACCCGCACCTCGACGAAATGCGCGCACCAGGAATGGCGCGAATAGTCGCCCTCGGTGTGGGGGATCGCCATGGCGATGGTGGTGTAGTTCTTGTAGCGCTCCTCCGGCGTCGTGGTCGCCGGCAAGGTGTCGCCCTTGGCTTCGATCCGCTCGCGGCCAATGGCGCCCATGAAGTCGGCGATCGACAGCTCCGGCCCTTCGCCGCGCGGCGAGGCGATGCGGCCGTCTCGCACTTGCAGCGTGTTCGCCTGCAGCTTCTGGAAGGGCGAGCGCGGGTCGGAGAGCGCGAGCCCGATCAGCTCGTCCAGCGCCTGGCCGGCCGCCTTGTAGACGGCGCCGGTCATGACGCCGGCCAGCCGCGAGCCGCCGGTGACGCCGGCGCGGGCAAGAAGCGAGTCGCCGAGCTTCACCGACACCTGCTCCACCGGCACGCCGAGCGTCTCGGCGGCGGTCTGCGCCAGGATCGTGTAGGTGCCCTGGCCCATGTCGATGGAGGAGCTTTCGACCTCGACCGACCCGTCGGCCAAAATCTTCACCACCGCCTCGCCATGGGCGCGCCGCACCGGATAGGTGCCGGCCGCCACGCCCCAGCCGATCAACTGATGGCCGTCGCGCATCGAGCGCGGTGCTGGCGAACGCCTCGCCCAGCCGAACGCTTCCGCGCCGATGGCAAAGGCCTCGCGCAATTGCCTGGTCGACCAAGCCTTCTTCGCATGCGGGTCCTGCTCGGCATAGTTGATCAGCCGCATCTCCAGCGGATCGATGCCGAGTTCGTAGGCAAGCTCGTCGATGGCGCATTCGATGCCGAAGGCACTCGGGTTCTCGCCCGGCGCACGCTTGGCGCCCGGCACCACCGTGTTCACCCGCACGACATTCTGCTTCGAGGAGAAGTTGGGCGTGGCGTACATGATCGAGGTGACAGAGCCGAGCGGCTCGACCCACATGCCGTCGACGGCCGTCTCGTTGACGCCGCGATGCACGATCGACTGGATGCGGCCCTCGCGGTCGGCGCCGATCGCCACCGTCTGGCGGGTGGCGGCACGGCCGCCATAGGAGGTGAAATTCTGCGGGCGGTTGAGCACCAGCTTCACCGGACGTCCGAGCATCTTCGCCGCTGCCGCCGCTACCGCGCTGTGCGCCAAGGCCAGTGCCTTGGAGCCGAAACCGCCACCGATATAGGGCGAGACCAGCCGCACATTCTCGAACGGCACGCCGAACCATTCGGCATAGGTGCGCGCCATGCCGTCGACCCACTGGCTCGGCTCCCAGATGGTGAGCGCGTCGCCTTCCCAGTGCGCGATCAGCCCATGCGGCTCCATTGCCGCCTGGAACTCGCGCTGCGTGTTGTAGGCCACGCAGACGCGCACCGGCGCTGCTGCAAAGGCAGCTTCGGCGTCGCCCCATTCCTTGGTCATCGCGTCGATCGGGATGCCGTCGGTGCCGTCGCTCAGATCGACGATGGCCGGCGTCTCGTCATAGCTGACCTTGACGAGTGCTGCCGCCGCCACGGCCTGCTCGAAAGTCTCGGCGACCACGGCGGCTATGTGCTGGCCGGAAAAGGTGACCTCGCGAGCCAGGGGATTATAGGTCGGCTGCGATGGCGGGTTGCCAAGCCAGTCCGACGCAGCTTTCAGCTCCATGATGGTGTCGGGGGTCAGCACGGCAAGCACGCCCGGCGCGGTTTCCGCCGCGCGTGTGTCGATGGCTGCCACCTTGCCAGCGGCAATGGTCGCGCTGACCAGCACGGCATGCGTCAGCCCGTCGATCTGCTGTTCGAACGCGTAATGCGCGGCGCCGGTGATCTTGGCCGGTCCGTCGACGCGCGACAGCCGTCCGCCGACCGCTTCAAGGCGCGCGCTGTCCGACGCTGCGTGTTTCATGTCATGAACGGTCATACCGTCTCTCCCAATTCGAGGATGGCTCTAGCGACAACGCGCGGCGCCAATGCGATCTTGTAGTGGTTGGCGCCATGGTCGACGGCGCCCTCCATGGCGAGTTCGCTCGCCTTGCGCACGATCTCTTCATCGAGCGGCTTGCCTTTCAGCGCCGCCTCGACTTGGCGCGCCCGCCACGGCTTCGTGGCGACGCCGCCGAGCGCGACGCGGATGTCGCGGATGGTGCGGCCGTCGGCTTCGAGTTCCAGTCCGACGGCGGCACTTGCGGCAGCGAATTCGTAGGACTGGCGATCGCGGACCTTCAGATAGGTCGAGCGCCGCGCGGCAGCCGAGCCGGGGATTTCGATTGCCGTGATCACCTCGCCGGGGCGGATGTCATGCTCCTGCTCGGCTGTCGCGCCGGGGGCGAGGAAGAAGTCTTCCACCTTCAACCGCCGCTCGCCGAGATCGACCTCGGCGTCGAAGGCGACGAGCGCGATGGCGAGATCGCCTGGATAGGTGGCGATGCAAGATTCACTCACGCCAAGCACCGCATGGCCGCGCGTCACGCCGCCGATCGCCGAGCAGCCGCTGCCGGGCGACCGCTTGTTGCAGGCCGAGAAGTTGGCGGGGTCGCGAAAATACGGGCAGCGCGTGCGCTGCATCAGGTTGCCGCCGATGGTCGCCATGTTGCGCAGCTGCGCCGAGGCCGCCTGCCAGAGCGCTTCCGAGACGGCCGGAAACAAGCTCTTCACCTTGGCATGGTCGGCGACGTGGCTCATCTTCGCCAGCGCGCCGATCACGGCGCGGTCGGCGCTGACGTCGATGGCGTCGAGCCCCTTGATATGGCTGATGTCGATGACGGTGGCGGGTTCCGCGACACCGCATTTGGCGAGGTCTATCAGCGTCGTGCCGCCGGCGAGCAGCATGGCGCCGGGAAGTGCGGCGGCGTTGCGCGCGGCCTCGACACTGTCGGCGCGCAGGTAGGAAAAATCTCTCATGAACGAAGCTCCTGTGCTGCTTGGCGGACGGCGGCGACGATGTGCGGATAGGCGCCGCAGCGGCAGAGATTGCCGGCCATGTATTCGCGGATCTCCTCGTCGGAGCCGGCATGACCCTCGCGGATGCAGGCCACCGCCGACATGATCTGTCCCGGCGTGCAATAGCCGCACTGGAAGGCGTCCTGCTCGAGGAAGGCGGCTTGCACGGCATGGAGCGTGCCGTCCTCGCCGGCGAGCCCCTCGATGGTGGTGATCGAGCGGCCTTCGACCTGCGCCGCCAGCGTCAGGCAGGCGAGCACCCGCTCGCCGTCGACATGCACGGTGCAGGCGCCGCACTGGCCCTGGTCGCAGCCCTTCTTGGTGCCGGTGAGATGAATCCGCTCACGCAGCGCGTCGAGCAGCGTGACGCGCGGCTCGATATCGAGCGCGTGTTCGCGGCCGTTGATGGTGAGTTGGATCGAAAGGGTGGTGGGACTGATGGTGGCTTGGTCATTCATAGGGCGTCGGGCTCCGATTGCTGGACGCTAGGCGGATGGAAATGGGGCTTGGGAGGAGACGGGCAAGGGTGACATCTGAGGAAGGGCGAGGGCGTGGAAGCTGCCAAACTCCCCCACTTGGAGGGAGATCACGCGCTCCAGCGCGCCGACTCTCCAGCGGACAGGGTAAGCTTTCCGTTCTCGAACACGTGACATACCGCTTCCCCTGATTATATGATAAGACAACTCCACTAAAGCGGAGGGGCCTCCGTTTATCTACGTGGGGGCTGACCCGCATGGGTTCAAGCCCCATATTGCGAGAGTGGAGAAAAAACTGTCCGAACAGACGCCAGAGATTGCCGACAAGCGGGAAGCGCCGGCACAGAAGGCGTTGCGCGCCGATGCGCAGCGCAACCGCGACAAGCTGGTCGAGGTGGCGGCGCAGGCGTTCTCGGCTGACGGCGTCGACGCCTCGTTGGAGGAGATCGCGAAGCGGGCAGGGGTCGGCATCGGCACCCTCTATCGGCATTTCCCGACGCGCGAGCATCTGGTCGAAGTGGTCTATCGCCGCGAGGTGGAAGGGCTATGCCATGCGGCCGAGGAACTCGCCCGCGATCATCCGGCCGATGTCGCGCTGGAGTTCTGGATGCAGCGCTTCGTCGACTACATCGCCACCAAGCGCGGCCTGGCCACAAGCCTGCGGGTCCTGCTGACGACCAACTCGACGCTCTTCTCCGACACCTCCGGCCGCGTCTCGGCGGCGATGAGGCGCCTGATCGAGGCCGCCGCCGCCTCTGGGAAAATCCGCGCCGATGTCGACGCCTCCGACGTGATGCATGCGCTCGGCGGCATCTACTCCGCCCCCAACACGCCTGATTGGCGCGAGCGGTCGGGACGGCTGGTGAAGCTGTTGATGGACGGGTTGAGGTTCGGGGCGAGAGGGTGAGCTCCCCTTCTCCCTTGTGGGAGAAGGGAGGGCTGCTCAATGCTTGTGGTTGCCGAAGCGCGCGACCGCCTCGATCAGCACCCTGGTGTCGACGGGCTTCGACAGCCTCGGCGAATCCTGGAACTGATCGGGAAAGACCGTGGCGCTGTCATAGCCGGTGAGGAAAACAAAAGGGATGTCGCGTGAGGCGAGATGCTCGGCGATCGGAAAACTGCGTTCGCCCTGCAGGTTGACGTCGAGAACCGCCCCGTCCAACTCGACGCCGTCGATCTGCTCGAGTGCCTGTTCGACGGAAGGCGCGGGTCCGACGACATCGCAGCCCGCGTCGGTCAGTTCGTCGGAGAGATCGAGCGCAACCAGGAAAGCGTCCTCGACGACGAGGATCCGCATGCCCGACAATGGAGCGCTCTTGTTCATGCGTGGCTGGGCAACGGCTCGAGGGCTTCCGTCCGGGACAAAGGAATCTCAAGCAAGCACTCCAGGCCTGCAGGCCTGAAATCCAACATGATGCTCCCTCCCAATTCGTACTCTAAACTCTGCCGGATGAAAGTAGTTCCAAAATTCCAGCGCGACGGTTCCGTCACGGACGGACCGCCGACTTCCCTCCATTTGATCGACAATACGCCTGGCTTCACGACATCCCAGGAGACCTCGACACGGCCGACGTCGACGGAAAGCGCTCCATATTTGGCGGCGTTGCTGGCAAGTTCGAAGAACACCATGCCGAGCGCCGCCGCCGTTGACGTATTGAGATGGAACGGCCGGCCATGGACGACCAGGATGTCGCGCTCCGTGCTGTTGTAGGGAGAGAGCGTCGCCCTGAGCAGCTGCTCGAGGTCGGCATCGCCCCAGTTGTGGGACGACAGAACCTCGTGCGTGCGGGCCATCGCGTGCAACCGCTCCTGGAACGAAGTCGAGAAGTGGTCCATCGAAGCTGACGAACGCATCATGCGCGCGGCAAGCGCGGTGATCGTGGCGAGGATGTTCTTCACCCGGTGCTGCAACTCGTGCAGCAGCCTTTCCTGGCTGCGCTCCGCTTCCTTGTTGCTCGATATGTCGATCAGCGCGGCGATCGCGCCGCGAACCTTGCCGGACTCGTCGAACAGCGGATTGGCCGATATCTTCACGTCGATGCTGCTGCCGTCCTCGCGCGCGATCCGAGCTTCATAGCCGTGGACGGCCTTGGCCGTCCGCATCGCCCTCTGCAGGGGCTGGTCGTCCGTTTCCACAACTGCACCGTTGATCGTCAGCGGCAGGATGGCCGGCACCGAAGTCAGCTTGCCATCCGTGGCGCGCCGGCCGGCTAGCTCGGCCGCGCGGCGGTTGGCGCGGATCGCGTCGCCATTGCTGTTCTCGGCGATGAAGATGCCCACCGGCACCAGGTCCAGCAGCGTCTCCAGGCTTTCGACGCGGTTGCGAAGATCGTGCGAGAGCGCGCCGATTCGTTCCTCCGCCTGCGCGATCTGGGTGACGTCGACGAAGGTGACGACCACGCCGGCGATGACATTGTCGATCGTGCGATAGGGCAGCACGCGCATGATGTAGCGCTTGCCGTTGTCGACGCCCCCGATCTGGCGCTCGATCGTGCCGAGCCTATGCAGCACCTGCTCCATGTCGGTGTGCAGTCCGTCGGCGGCAAAACGCGGGCGCACATGCGCAAGCGGCCGGCCGACGTCGCTTTCGACCAGCCTGAACAGGTCGCGCGCCGTCGGCGTGAAGCTCTTGATGCAGAGGTCGCGGTCGAGGAACACGGTGGCGATCTGCGTGCTTTCGAGCAGGTTCGCCATGTCGTTGTTGGCGCGGCTGAGCTCGTCCACACGGATGTTGAGCTCGGCATTGACGGTCTGCAATTCCTCGTTGATCGATTGCAGCTCTTCCTTGGAGGTTTCCAGCTCCTCGTTTGACGATTGCAGTTCCTCGTTGATCGAGGACAGTTCCTCGTTCGAGGATTTCAGCTCTTCGTTGGAGGATTCAAGTTCCTCCGTCGTGATCTGCAACCGCTCCCTGGTTTCCCTGAGCTCCTTTTCGAGCTGACTGACATTGGCGCTTTCGACATCGTCGGTCGTGTGGACGGGCTCGTCCTCGGCTTCCGGCGTGATGCCGCCGATGTCGCGGAAGACGAGCATGTAGAGCGGGTCGGACGAGCCGTCGGGCGGCAGCGGCTGCACGGCGAGGCTGATCGTCTGGCGCCCGCCATTGGTGCCGACGCTGATCTTGTTCTGGACCGCCACCTGTCCGGTGTTGACCGCCTTGTGGAGCGCTGCCCTTAGGTCCATGCGCAGCCCGCGCCGCGCCATGGAAAAGACGTTGTGGTCGGGGGCGCCGGCGGCGAGCTCCAGGTATTTGCCGGTGCCTCCCGAGCTGTGCATCACTTCGCCGTCGGCGTTGACGACGACAAAGGCGGGCGAATAGCGCTCCACGAGGACGCGTTCCGCAACCTCCCGCAAGGTTCCCGCCATCGTCCCCCGGCGCAGGAGCGGCGGCGCCTGCCTGGCCGCGGCGGCGAGCGGGAACTCCGGCAGCCGGTGCATGGCGATCCCGCTGCGTTTCTGGAAGATGCGGCTTGTCTTGTCGATGGTCGAGAACAGAGGCGCGTGACGCGTGA
Organism: Mesorhizobium sp. M1D.F.Ca.ET.043.01.1.1; assembly: GCF_003952385.1. Classification (NCBI taxonomy): domain Bacteria; kingdom Pseudomonadati; phylum Pseudomonadota; class Alphaproteobacteria; order Hyphomicrobiales; family Phyllobacteriaceae; genus Mesorhizobium; species Mesorhizobium sp. M1D.F.Ca.ET.043.01.1.1. The sequence continues at coordinate 673,853 of NZ_CP034444.1, read as the reverse complement.
CGTTCTCCGAGGATCCAAGAAAGAGATAGCCGCTGCTGCGCAGCGCGTAGTGGAAGATCGGTACGATCTTTTCCTGCAGTTCCGGTCCCATATAGATCAAGAGGTTTCGGCAGGCGATCAGGTCGAGCTTGGAAAAGGGCGGATCGCGCAACAGATTGTGCGCCGAAAACAGGCAGGTTTCCCGCAGATCGGAAGCAACGCGATAGGTGCCGTCCTCGCGCGAGAAGAACTCCTTGAGGCGCTTCGGCGTCACGTCGGTCGCGATCGTCGCCGGATAGCGGCCGGCGCGGGCCACTTCGAGCGCGCGCTCGTCGATGTCGGTGGCAAAGATCTGCAGGTTGGGCGAAGCGGCACCCCGCGGCGCGTTCTCCTTCAACAGCATGGCGATCGAATAGGCTTCCTCGCCGGTGGCGCAGCCCGGCACCCAAACCCTGATCGTCTCGTCCGGCTTACGGCCCTCGAACAGCTTGGGGATGACCTGGCGCTCGAGGGTATCGAAGGCCTCCGGGTCACGGAAGAAGCTGGTCACGCCGATCAGCAGATCCTGGAACAGAAGGTCGACCTGCTGCGGCTCCTCGCGCAGCCGCTCGTAGAAAGAGGTCGGATCGTCGATCTGCAGCACCTGCATCCGACGCTGGATGCGCCGCAGGATGGTGTTGTCCTTGTAGCCGCTGAAATCATGGCCGGTGCGCGCGCGAAGCAGCGCCGCAATGCGCGAAAGTTGCTCGGCCACCTCGCGCTTGCGGCGGTCGCGCTCGCTTTCGGTGCGTTTGGCGTGGCTGAAATAGCCGACCAGCTTGCCGGCCATCTCCTCCGCCGGAACCACCATGTCGACGAGGCCGCTCTGGACGGCGCTTCGCATCATGCCGTCATATTCGGCGCTTTCCTGGGCCAGCGTCAGGCCGCCGCGCTCCTTGATCGCCCTAAGCCCGATGGTGCCGTCGCTGCCGGTTCCGGAAAGAATGATGCCTGCCGCATTCCCCGACTGCTCCAGAGCGAGGGACGTGAAGAAATCATCGATGGGCGTCCGTCTGGCGCGCGTGGTTGCCATCTTGGCCAGGTGGAAACGGTGGTTCTCGATGGTTACCGAGGCCGCCGGAGGGATGACGTAGATGTGGTTCGGCTCGATTTCCAAACCTTCGGCGGCCGTTTTCGTCTCGATCTCGGTGCAGCGCTGGATGATGCTTGCCAGCACGCTTTCATGCTCGGCGTCGAGATGCTGGATCACCACATAGGCAAAGCCGCTGTCGGCCGGAACCTGGGGAAAGAATTTCTGCAGCGCGCCGATGCCGCCGGCCGATGCGCCGATGCCGATGATGGGGGAAGGCGCAGGCTCTTTCGCGCTCTTGCGCGCGCTAGCCCTCGCTTTCCTTGCTGTTGCTTTCCTCGCCATCGTCTGTTGCCTGCACCCGCCTGCTTTCCAGGATGCGCTCGATCAGAGCGGCATCCGCTTCGTATTCCTTCGCCCGCCGGCCCAACTCGGCAGCGAGTTCGGAGCGATCCCTCGTTTTCTCCCGCTCGGCCATGCGCCGGGCAAACCCTGCCCGCTGCTGATGCGACCGCAGCAGGCTCCACAAGATCTCGTCCGCCTCGATCGCCTGCGCCTCCATCACCGCGTCGGCGGTGAAGGCGTGCCCGGTATGGCACCGATAGCGCAGCATGTCACCGTCTTCGATCTCCCACAGCGGCCCGTGGCATTCCGGGCATGTAAACACCGACAATTCGCCAAGTCGATCTTCATCTTTCATGGTCGAATGCTCCTGTGCGGCGACGGCCGCTTCCAGCCTCACACCCGACGGCGGCGCGAAGGTTTCGCCGGCCGGCTCGGCGGCCAGCTTCGCCAGCAACTTGCCGAGCTTCGCCGCCGGCAGGCAATGGTCGATCTCGACGTAGTGCAGCGCGCTTTCCACCATAGCCGGCACCGGCGCGTCCTTCGGGTGCTGGATGACCGCAAGTCCGCCGACGGCCTTGATGGCCCTCATGCCGGCGGTGCCGTCGGAAAGCGAGCCTGACAGCAGCACGCCGATGACGCTCGCGCCGTAGCTCAGCGCCGCCGAGCGGAACAGCGGGTCGATGGCCGGCCGGGCGAGGTTTTCGCGCGGTCCGCGCCGCAGCATCATGTGATCGCCATGAAGCAGAAGATGGAAGCCGGGCGGCGCCACGTAGATGTTGCCGGTTTTGAAGGTCGCGCCGTTCTTGGCCACCGAGGTATCGAGCACTGCAGCGCGATTGAGGATTTCCGCCAGGTAGCTGACCTGGCCGACATGGAGCACGACGAACACAGCCGCCGGCAGATCGGCGGGCAGGTCGCTCACGATCCGCTTCAGCGGTTCGACTCCGCCCGCCGACGCGCCGATGACGATGATGAAGCGGTTCAGCGCCTGTGCTCGCGGCGAGCTTGTCCCAAGTGAAACACGGTTTCGAACGTCGGCCATGGCATCCGTGGGTTGCGCCCCGCCCTCAATCATAAAATCGGCCAAGGGGGGACTAGGTTCCATGGCGCGCGCGTCATCGACTCGCATTCATGAATGCGCAGCCTAGATAGAGCGGGGCAAAACACCGTGCAGAAGGACATCCGCATGCCAGGACAGCTGACATTGAACGACGGCTCAACCATTCCCCAGATCGGACTTGGCGTGTGGCAGGTCGATCCGGATGTCACGTCACAAGTCGTGCGCTGGGGGATCGAGGCCGGCTATCGCCTGATCGACACCGCCGAGGGCTACCGCAACGAGGAAGGCGTGGGCGAGGCGATCCGCGCCGCCGGCGTGCCGCGGTCGGAACTGTACATCACCTCGAAGCTGCGCAACGGCGGCCACCAGCGCGATGCGGCGCTTCGCGCCTTCGACGACACGATGCAGAAGCTCCGCATCGACCAGATCGACCTGTTCCTCATCCACTGGCCGGTGCCCAGCCAGAACAAATATGTCGAGGCCTGGAAAACGCTGGTCGAACTCAAGCAAGCCGGCCGCATCAAGTCGGTAGGGGTGTCGAACTTCAACCAGGATCATCTGGAGCGCATCATCGGTGAAACCGGCGTGACTCCCGTCGTCAACCAGATCGAATTGCACCCGCGCTTCCAGCAGCGGGACAAGCGCGACTTCCATAAGAAGCACAACATCCATATCGAGAGCTGGAGCCCGCTGGGCAGCGGCCGGCTGCTCGCCGACCCGACGCTTGCAGCGATCGCGAAGAAGCACGGCAGGTCGGTGGCGCAGGTCATCATCCGCTGGCACCTGCAGGAGGGGCTGATCGTCATCCCGAAATCGATCCGCCAGGACCGCATCGCCGGTAATTTCGACGTCGGTTTCGAGCTGGACAGCGAGGACATGCAGACCATCCGCGGGATGGATTCGGGCGACGGCCGCACCGGGCCTGATCCGGCGACTGCGGCGTTCTTGTTCTAGAACGAAGGTCAGAGGCCTGGCGGGCCTCCGGTGACGGCGAAATACTGGAGCGCGCCAGGCAGGCCGCTGGCTTTCATCTCGCCTTGTTCTCCGAAGGTGAGGCCGGAGCCGACGACCAGGTCGCGCATCGTTCGCGACGCGATGATCTGGCCCGGCCGCGCATGCTCCAACAGCCGCGACGTGACCTCGATAGCGATGCCGGAAAAATCCGCGCCGCGCGCCTCGCACTCGCCGATGTGAATCGCCGCGCGAACCTCGAGGCCGCATGGCTTCAGGCGGCCGGCGATCGCCATCGCGCAGTGAATCGATCGGGTCGGCCGCTGGAACACGGCAAGCAGCCTGCCGCGCGACCGCCTGATCTCGGTGCCGCCGCCAAGCAGCAATTCGTCGCGAACGATGTCCGCATGGTCGGAAGCTTTCGCGCCCTCGGCCGCGCCGTCGATGGCGAGCGCCAGCACCGATACGAGCACTCGCTCTCCGGGCGAAGGGGGCAGCGCACCGGTAACGAAAGCCCTGATCTCGTCGACGAGGCCGTCGCTGTCCTCGCCCCATATCACGTGATCCCTGCCGGCAAGCTCGACATATCTGGCGCCTTCGATATGCGTCGCCAGATAGCGTCCTTCTTCCGGTTTCACCCAGCGGTCGCCGGTCCTCTGCAGCACCAGCGTCGGGACATGGATCGCCGGCAGGATGTCGCGCACGTCGATCTCGGTGCCCCAGCGCCAGAGCGCGATCGCGTCGGCCGGCGAGGCTGAATTCCTGAGATAGGCGGCGAACCACTCACGCTCGACCATGTTTTCGATCAGGCTGGGCGCGGCGTTGCGCATGTCGGCGGGCTCGCCCCATTGTCGTTCGACGGTGTCGATATCCTGTTGCACCTCATCGACGGTTCTCGCCCAGGGGTAATCCTTCGACCATGTGCCCCTGGCGTAAGCTCCAGTGAGCACCAGCGCTGCGGTGCGCTCCGGATAGGTGGCGGCAAACAGGAGGCACATCGGTCCGCCTTCGGAGCTGCCAAACAGCGCCGTGCGATTGGAGCCGACATCGTCCAGCACGGCGCGTACGTCTTCCATGCGCTGCTCCAAGGTCGGCAGGCCGACATTGCGGTCGGAGAGGCCGGTGCCGCGCTTGTCGATACGGATCAGGCGCGAGAAGGAGCCAAGCCGCTTCAGCACATGCGCGAAGCGCGGCGACGCCCAGGCAAGGTCGAGATTGGAGACCCAGCCCGGCACGTAGACGAGGTCGACCGGCCCGTCGCCGGTCACCTGGTAGGCGATGTTGACGCCCGACGATTTGACATAGTGGGTTGGCGGCCGCTTGGGCTCGGGTTCGGCGCCCGAAGCCGAGGGCCGGGCAGGCGACGCGGTGCGGCGGGCGCGCAGGTCCTCGTGCAAGTTCCGGGTTTCGGCTTCCGGCATCAGCCGCAGCTCGCGCTGCAACGCCTCGCGGCAGAGCTCATATTGCTTCAGCGCGAGGTTGATGCGCCCCTGCGCCGCGTAGCTTCGCATCAGGGCGCGATGGGCGTCCTCGCGCAGCGGCTCCATCGCCAGCAGCCGCATGGCGGCCCGTATGCAGGAAGCGGTATCACCGGCAGCCGTGTAGTGATTGATCAGCCTGTCCAGCGCGGACACGACGATCGCCCGCAGGCGCTCGCGCTCGACCCGCAGCCATTCCTCGAACGGCTCTTCCCGCAGGCTGAGGCCGTCGAGCAGGTCGCCGCGATAGACGCCAACGGCTTGTTCGAGGTCTTCAGGCGCGGAACTCGCCGCCAGCGCCTCGAACCGCGCCACGTCGAAGTCGAAATCGTCGAGATGCAGCGCGATGTTTGCGCCCTCGGTCAGGAAGCGGCCGCCGCCGGTGACGCTCATCGCCTTGCGGACGGACGACACAGCCTGCCTCAGGCTCATCCGCGCCTGGGTCTCGCCATTGAGGCTCCAGAGCAGCGCCGCCAGCTTCTCGCGCGACTGCGCCTGGCCGGCCTGCAGCGCAAGATAAGCCACCATGCCGCGCGCCTTGCGGCTGAAGGCGGGAGCCGTTGCCCCGACACCGGTAAAGTCGAAACCACCCAGCAGGTGAAGATGCGGCGCCGTCATCGGAAGCCACCCCGACCCATGATCGGGGCAATTCTTTCGCTTAGCTGTCGCTAATTCAACCGAGATTTCTCGCCGCAGCGCTTTTCACGATTTGATCACGCTGGTTGCCACGCCTTCCTCACGGCGCTGTCGCACAGTTGTCGAAACATGAGATGTGGGAGAGCTGCTATGGCACTGCTTCACCTGACCGACTGGCCCTTTCGACAAGGCGACATTTCCCGGCGCGCTGACAAGACGCCGGCCACGGCTCGCCACGACATCGCCCTGGCGCGTTATCTGGAGCGGCAGCGAGCTTGCCGGCTGACGGCCATGTCCACCATGGACCTGGGAGGAGTCGTGCGTCGGCTTCTCGCACTGGCAACGCCGTTCGTATCAATACTGTCCACCGGCGTGTTGAAAGAGCATTTGCGCCGCCGCTGAACTCTGGACGCGCCTAACCTTCTCCTGATGAGGGAGAAGGAGAGGGCGCTCGCCTACGCCTTCGATTCCACCACGATTACCAGCGACTCCGGTACCACGCCGTCATGGGCCATCGCGTCCGCGGCCGCCTAGCTCTGCATCACGGCCGAGAGCTTGTCCATGTCCGGTACGTCCATCATCACCGCCACGCGTTTTGGGTTCTGCGGGTCGACGAAGGTGCGGATATTGGTGATCCCGAGCGGGCCGAACAGCTCCTCGCGCTTGGGCGATGTGAGCCAGTGGTTCACATCTTTGCTGATGTCGTGATAGCCGATGATCGTTGGCATTTGAGACCCTCCCAAGGTGACGTCGGCGGGTCGACATCGACCGCCTTGGCTGCGATCCGTATGGCCTCGAATGAGCGCCGCTTTATGCGGGCTGTCAATTAGTATTTTCTAATATGTCGCTGGCGAGATTGGCGGCTTCGGCGAGCCGGTCCACCTTCTCCGACAAGGGGAGAAGGGCTACGCTCGCGCCGACACACCTCGGGAGCCCCGCCCATTCCCAAGCCAACCTTCCTCGAAATCGCCCGTCGCGCCGGCGTCGGCACGGCCACCGTCGAGCGCGTGCTGAACGGCAGGGGCGGGGTGCGGCCGCAGACCGTCGAGAAGGTGGTGGCGGCGGCGCGCTCGCTCGATTATCCGCGCCGGCTGCCGGAGGCGCATCGCGGCGTCATCCGCATCGAGGTGATCCTGGTCAGGCCGGACGCGACCTTCTTCGCCAGGCTGTCGCGCGCGTTCGAGCGCATCGCCGCGACGCTCGACCGCACGATTGCCGTCCACCGCACTTTTCTCGACGAGGCCAACCCGGCGGCGATCGCCAAACGCATCCTCGAACCGGGGATGCGGCGCGCCGCGCTCATCCTCGCCGTGCCCGACCATCCGCTGGTCAGCGCGGCCTTGCGAAAGCTCGAAGCGGAAAACATCCCGACGGTGCAGATCGTCACGCAGATCTCGCGCACCAAGAGCACCTATGTCGGCATCGACAACTATGCCGCCGGCCGCATGGCGGGGTTGTTGATGGCGAAGATGCAGCGGCGGCCGGGCAAGGTGGTCGCGATCTGCCACAGTCAGATTTATCGCGTCCATCGCGACCGCGTGCGCGGCTTCTTCGACTACCTGATCGAGCAAGGGCAGGACTTCGAGCCCATCGCCGCTTTGTTCGGCTTCGACGACGGCGACCGCAACGCCGAGCAGCTTCACGAAGCGCTGAAGCGCTGGCCGGACCTTGCCGGCCTCTACAATGCCGGCGGCGCCAACACCGCGTTGAACGAGGTGTTGCGCAAGCACGGTCGCGACATCTTCTTTGTTGGCCATGAGCTGACCGAGCGCAGCACGCGGGCCTTGCGCGACGGCACGATGGACGTCGTGCTCGACCAGGCGCCGGAGGCGCAGGCGCGCCGCGCCATCGACCTAGTGCTGGCAGGGCTCAACCTGCACGACCTGCCGGTCGACAACCCGCCGATCCGCTTCGTCACCTTCACCGCCGAGAATCTCTGATCTGACTTGATCAAGGAACCGCGAGCCTTTGCCGCGAGCGCGGTGCTAACTCGCCGGTGACCGGGAGACGATCGGCGCAGGCATTCTCCCCCTCATCCGGCCGCCGCGCAGCACCGGCGCCGGCGGCATCCTCTTCTCGCGGGAAGAGGTGGCAATCCGGGTGAGGGGGAGCTTTTCCAACCGCCATCGATCCGCCCGCGAACGGGAGGAACATCGGTGACGAGACGGCTGACGGCCTACGACCTGCAAAGCGCCAAGGGCAGCCGCAAATGGCTGCAACTGCATGTCGACACGCCGGTCGAGGCCGCCGCAGCGGTCGCCTGCGGCATCGCCATCCTCTCCTGCGAGCCCGACCACAATCTCGAAGCCATCCGCCTGGCGGCGCCTCACGCCTTCCTCTCCGTCGGCATGCCGCATGGGGCCGTCGCCTCGCCCGATGAGGCGGTGCGGCTGGGCTTCGCCATGATGAAGCGCGGCGCCGATGCGGTCTATTCATCGCATTCGCCGCGCTTCATCGAGGCGATGGCGGCCGAGGGCATCCCGGTCACCGGCCATGTCGGCCTGGTGCCCAACCGTGCCACCTGGACGAATTTCCGTGCCGTTGGTCGCACCGCCGAGGAAGCCTTCAAGGTTCTGCGCGCTGCAAAGGATCTTGAAAATGCGGGCGCCGCCTGCATCGAGGTCGAGGTGGTGCCGGTAAGGCTCGCCGAGCACATCACCCGCTCGACGCCGCTGATCACCATGGGCATGGGCTGCGGCAGCGCCTGCGACACGCAGTATCTCTTCTCCTGCGACGTGCTGGGCACCCATGCCGGCCACTATCCGCGCCACGCCAAGCGCTACGCCGACTTCGTCACGCTGGAGGCCGAACTGCAGGAAAAGCGCATCGCGGCTTTCCGCGCCTTCGGCCGCGACGTCGCCGAAGGCGCCTATCCGGAAGCGAAGCACCAGGTGGACATGGACGATGCCGCCTACGACCGCTTCCTCACCCTCGCACAGTCCTTGTGAGATCAGCCATGGACGATCTTCGATACGGCACGCGCAACAAAAGGGGCGACTGGGCTCCGATCGAACCGGCCGGCACCGCGCCGCTTTTCGTCTTTCCGCCGCGCCCGCTGGCGGTGCTGAAATGGCTGCCGGGTTATTTCCTGCCCTACAACCTGCTGTTCGCGCTTTCGGCGGTGGCGTGGTGGCGCTTCGTGCTGCCCGACGTCGAGGTGATGAAGACGCTCTCCGTTGGCTGGATCCTGCGTCTCTTCATCGTCAACTGCGCGGCGCTGCTCGTCTTCTTCGGCGCCTTCGAGCTTCGACTCTACATTTTGAGAGCCCAGGGCAACCGCTTCAAATACAACGGCAAATGGCCTTCGGAGCAGAAGAGCAAGGCCTTCTTCTTCGAGAACCAGAACATCGACAACATGCTGCGCACCTTCGGCACCGGCATGCCGATCTGGACCGCGATCGAGGTGGCGATCCTCTATGCCTACGCCAATGGCTACGTGCCGTGGCTGACCTTCGCCGCGCATCCGGTCTACCTGTTCTGCCTGGCGCTGGTGGTGCCGATCATCCACGAGACGCATTTCTTCCTGCTGCATCGGGCGATCCACTGGGGTCCGCTCTACAAATGGGTGCATTCGGTGCACCACAATTCGGTCAATCCGTCGCCCTGGTCGTCGCTGTCGATGCATCCGGTGGAGCAGCTCGGCTATCTCGGCGTCGCTCTCTGGCACCTGATCATTCCGTCGAACCCGCTCATGGCGCTCTATCAGTTCCACTATGCCGGCTTCGGCGCCATTCCAGGTCATGTCGGTTTCGACAAAGTCGAACTGACCGAGGACAGAGCCGTCGATAGCCACGCCTACATCCACTACCTCCACCACAAATATTTCGAGGTGAACTACGGCGACGGCCTGATCCCGTTCGACCGCTGGTTCGGCACCTTCCACGACGGCAGCAAGGACGGCGAGGCGCGCATGCAGGCCCGCTACGAGAAGAAGAAGGCGCGCGCCAACGCCGCCGCCAAATGACGCCGACAGACCGCCGGATGAACGGCTTCGGCCGCCCACCCAGTGAGAAGGCCTGCGGCCTTCCACCCAGTGAGGAGGCCTGCGGCCTTCCACCCGAGCCATCCCGAAAGGGCCGGAAAATCAGAAGCGGAGTGAGCCGGCGCTCCAGTCCAAGGGAGGAACCCCGTGAAGAAGCTTCTCATCTCGACGGCTTTAGCTGTGCTGATGTCGACCAACGCCTTCGCCGCCAAACTCGGCGTCTCGATCGTCAATTTCGACAACAATTTCCAGACGCTTCTGATGCACGGCATGCAGGACCGCGCCAAGGAAAAGGGTGTCGACATCCAGGTCGAGGACGCGCAGAATGACGTCGCCAAGCAGCTCGACCAGGTCAAGAACTTCATCGCCAGCGGCGTCGACGCCATCATCGTCACGCTGGTCGACACCAACGCCTCCAAGACCATCAGCGAGGAAGCGGCCAAGGCCGGCATTCCGCTGGTCTTCGTCAACCTCGAGCCGGTCGACATGGCGAATCTGCCGGAAAAGCAGGTTTATGTCGGCTCGAACGAGGTCGAGTCCGGCACGCTGGAAGCCTTCGAGGTGTGCAAGATGCTGCGCGCCAGGGGCAAGTCGGCCGGCGCTACGGCCTACATCGTCATGGGGAGCCTGGTGCATCAGGCGGCGCTGCAGCGCACCAAGGATGTCGAGCAGGTCTTTTCGACCGACATGTGCAGCTTCATCAAGGTCACCGACAAGCAGTCGTCGGAATGGTCGCGCGACAATGCGCAGAACCTGATGACCAACTGGCTGACCGCCGGTCCGGCGCCCGACGCCGTCATCGCCAACAATGACGAATCCGCCATCGGCGCCATCCTGGCGCTGAAGGCCAATGGCGTCGACATGAAGAATGTCGTGGTCGGCGGCATCGACGCCACGCAGGACGGGCTGCAGTCGATGAAGGCCGGCGAGCTCTCGGTTACGGTGTTCCAGAACGCCAAGGGGCAGGGCGGCGGCGGGGTGGATGCGGCGCTTGCTTTAGCCAAGGGCGAGAAGGTCGACCGCGTCGTCTACGTGCCCTTCGAGCTGGTGACGCCGGCGAACGCGGCGGAGTACCTCGGCAAGAACTGATCGCAGGGCTGGGCCTCCGGGGCATCCCGCAGGCCCGCCGCAATCGAACTCACAGGTAGGAAAAATGACCGGCTGGATCAGGGCCTGCGGCCTCGACGACATCGAACTGGAAGGCGCCCGCCGCTTCGACCACGGCGGCAGGACCTATGCCATCTTCCGGTCGCCGGACGACGAGGTGTTCTGCACCGACGGACTCTGCACGCATGAGGCGGTGCACATCGCCGATGGCCTGGTTATGGATTACGAGGTCGAATGCCCAAAACATTCCGGCGCATTCGACTACCGCACTGGAGCGGCAAAACGCCTGCCGCCATGTATAAATCTGCGGACCTATCCGGCGAAGGTGGAGGCGGGGGAAGTGATGGTGGAGGTGGGGTGAGGCGCGCCTAAATCCCCTCGCCATCCACCAGCGGCACATCCTCGCCCTCCCAGGGGCTCGGCATCGATCCCCGCCCTGCCGACGGCAGCGGCATCCAGCATCTCAGCTCCGGCTCGGCATATTCGACCACGCGTCCGGGCGAAGAGTCCGACGCACGCCAGCCTTCCGCGCCGAACTGGTCGGCGCGCGACCAGTAGGCCATGTCGACCTCGGCCGGTCCCTGCTCGGACGAGCGCACCGTCACCAGGATGCGGCTGCCGTCCCGCGGCGCGCTCGCCATGTTGCGCCAGTGGTCGGTCTCGTCCATGGGAAATCCTCCTGACTGAGCAATTCAGGGAAAACCGTGCAGCGGTTTCTCATTCGGAATTGCGTAAAACAAACTGCCTTTTGACAATAGTCGCCGCCCGCCGGGAAGGGGTCAACCCGAACTTGGCGCAAGACAGAAATATCGTTCAGAGCTAATATGTTCCCGACCGCAATCGGATAGACGACGATGGACGAAGGATTGCTGTCTCAAGCCACCCGCCTCGGGCCGGTCCATCTCAAGGTGACCGATATCCCGGCGGCTTTGATCGTCTGGCGCGATACCCTTGGACTCGAACCGATGGGCGAGAACGACGCGACCGCGGAGCTAGGCGCCGGCGGCAGGACGCTGATCGTGCTCCATGCCGGAGCGCAGACGCCGCTGCCGCAGAAATCGCGCGATCTCTTCCATGTCGCCATCCATGTGACGACGCGGCGCGACCTCGCCCACGCGGCCGCCCGCCTCAAGGCGTCGGGCCTGAGATACAGCGCCCAGGACCATCTGATCTCGGAATCGCTCTACGTTTCCGACCCGTCCGGCAACGGCATCGAGATCTGCTTCGACACGCCGGAGCGCTTCCTTCGCCGGGAGGTATCGGCCGATGGCCGCGTGACGCTGATCGCCGCCGACGGCAGCGCGCATTCCGGGCTCGAGGCGCTGGACGTCCCGGGCCTGCTGCGCGATCTCGGCAATTCCGGCCACGTCGAGCAGAGGATCGCCGAGGACGCCTTCATCGGCCACATCCACATGCGCGCCCGCGCGCCGGAGGAACTGATGAAATTCTATGTCGGCGTGCTCGGCTTCCGCCCGCACATCCAGTCGAGGACCTTCGGCATGTTCGACTGCGGCACCGGACGCCGGCCCCATATGGTAGCCTTCAATATCTGGGCGCGCGAGGAGCTGCGCGAGCCGCCGCCGGGTGCGGCCGGCCTCGACTGTTTCACGGTCGAGCTCGCGTCGGCGGAGGAGCTTGCGGCGGTGGCGCTGAGGCTCGCCGCCGCCGGCGCGCCATCGAAAAACATCGGTGGTGCCGTCGAGACCGCCGATCCGGAGGGCAATCTCTTGCGGATCGTGGTTCAGGAAGGTTGATCGCGCCGCAGCCGACCCATCGGGGAGGACAGAGGGAGGAGGGGAAATGTCGATCAGGGTGATAGGGACCGGCTTTGGCCGAACCGGCACGGATTCGATGCGCGAGGCGCTGACGATGCTCGGCTTCGGGCCGTGTCATCACATGTCGGAGGTGATGGCACATGACGAGCAGAAGCGGCTTTGGCGGGCGCTCGCCAAGGGCGCCGCGCCGGATTGGGACCGGCTCTTCGCCGGTTACAAATCCTGCGTCGACTGGCCGTCAGCGCATTACTGGCGCGAGCTGATCGCAGCCTACCCGCACGCGCGCGTCATCCTCACCTGGCGCTCGCCGGAAAGCTGGTGGGAGAGTTTCGCAAAGACCATCCTGCCGGCCATCGCCGACAGCCAGGATCAGGAGTCGCTGGGCATTTCGCTGGTCTCAAGACAGGTCTTCGGCGGGCAGGCGGATGATCGCGCGCACGCGATCGCTACCTACGAGGCCAATGTCGAGGCGGTGCTCGACACCGTGCCGGCCGAGCGCCTGCTGGTCCACAAGCTCGGCGACGGCTGGGAACCGCTCTGCGCCCATCTCGGTGTCCCGGTGCCGGCCGAGCCCTATCCGAACCGCAACACCACGAAGGAGTTCCGCACGGCGCTTTCGTTGAAGTGAGGGAGCAGGGGAGTAGGGGAGTACGCGAATAGGGGAATGGGAGCCAAGTGCGCGTCCACGCAATCTGTTCTCCCTACTCCCTTACTGCCGTACTCTCCTACTCCCTTCCATCGGGAGAATAGCGATATGAGCCACTCCGACACCACCTTCCTGACCGCCGGCGAGCTGTCGGCGGCGATCCGCGAGCGGCGCGTCAGCGCCGTCGAGGCGATGGAGGCGCAGCTTGCCCGCATCGAGCTGGTCAATCCGCTCCTAAACGCCATCGTCACCCTCGACGAGGAAGCTGCCCGCGCCGGAGCGGAGGCCGCCGATCAGGCGCTTGCGCGCGGCGAAGCCGTCGGTCCGCTGCATGGCGTGCCGGTCACGCTGAAGGACGGCCATGCCACCGCCGGCATGCGCACCACTGTCGGCCTGGAGGCCTTTGCCGACCACGTTCCGGCGACGGACAGCACCATCGCTGCGCGGCTGCGCCAGGCCGGCGCGATCATCATCGGCAAGACCAACGTGCCGCCGCGCCTGCGCGACCTGCAGACGGTCAACCCGATCTTCGGCCGCACCGTCAATCCGTGGGACGTCACCCGCACGCCGGGCGGCTCCAGCGGCGGCGCGGCGGCCGCGGTCGCCGCCGGGCTGGTGCCGCTGGAGATCGGCAGCGACGCCGGCGGTTCGATCCGCGTGCCGGCGCATCTCACCGGCATCTACGGCTTCATGCCGACCGAGGCGACCGTGCCGGCCACCGGCAGCTATGCCGATCAGCCCGACATGCCGCGCAGCTTCCGCCTGTTGTTCGGTATCGGGCCCTTGGCCCGCGACGTCGATGACCTCATCCTCGCGCACCGCATCATCGCCGGCGCCGACGGCATCGACACCGAAGTTCCGCCTGTGACGACGGACGAAGCGCCGGAGCCGCCGCTCGGGCAGCTCCGGGTGGCTTTCGCGCCGGAATTCCCGGGCGTGCCGACCGCGTTCGACATCGCCGAGGCAATTGCAGGCTTCGCCGGCGCCATCGAGGTCGGGGGAGCGCGCGTGCGGGAGGCCCTGCCGCAGCATGATTTCGTGGCGGAAAGGGCGCTGTTGTCCGATCTCATCACCTGGTACTCGCAGGCCTTCCGGCAGCGCGAAGCCTTGCCCTCGCTGGCTGCCTATCTCGAGGCGCTCAACCGGCGCGACGAATTCATCCACGCCTGGGAGCGCTTCTTCGACGATTGGGACGTGCTGGTCTGCCCGGCGATGATGTGCACCGCATTCCGCCACCGCGAGACGGGGGCGCCGATCCCCGTCGACGGCGTCGAGGCGCCGTACTGGAGCGCGCTCAGTCACGCCTGCCGCTTCAACCTGACCGGGCATCCGGCCGTCGTCATCCCGATCGGCCTCGACCGCGAGGGCCTGCCGATCGGGGCCCAGCTCGTCGGCCGCCGCCATTCGGATATGAAGCTACTGGCAGTCGCCAAGGCGCTGGCGCGGCTTACCGACGGCTTCGTCAGGCCGCCGGGATTGTAAAGCAGGCGGCGCTCCGGGGTTCATCGCCGACCGCATGGCAAGTAGCCCGATCGGCCCCGCGCTGCCGGCGGCCTCAGCCCTTGACGTCCGCGCCCGATTTCTTCGACGGCACCAGCTGGATCGCGGGGCGCTCGCCCGGCGGAGTGTTCCTGGCCACGACCACGCGGTCGCGGCCCTCTGCCTTGGCGTCGTATTGCGCGTGGTCGGCGGCGTTGGTGAGCTCGGCCCAGCCCGCGCCATGCTCAGGATAGGCTGCGACGCCGAACGAGGCCGTCACGGTGCCCAGCGTGCGGCCGCGATGCGCCAGATGCAGATTCTTGATCGCCTGTCGCAGCGTTTCAGCGCGCTCGGCGCCCTCCTCGAGCGAGCATCCCGGCATGACGAGCGCAAATTCCTCGCCGCCGTAGCGCGACACCACATCGCTGTCGCGCGCATGCTCGATCAACGTCGCCGCGACCTGCTTCAGCACGAGGTCCCCGGCCTCGTGGCCGAACGTGTCGTTGAACTGCTTGAAGTGATCGACGTCGAGCATGATGATCGCCAGCGGCTGGTTCGAGCGCTCCGTGCGCCTGAGTTCGCGGCTGCTGGTTTCCTCCAGATAGCGCCGGTTGAACAGGCCGGTGTTCGGATCGCGGATCGATTGCTGCCTGAGCGTCTCGCGCAGGCGCAAATTGGCCAGCGCCAGCGCCAGCGTGTCGACGACGCCGCGCAGGATCTGCTGCCGCTCTGTGAGCCATTGCGGCTTCTCGGCTGCGTTCGGCTCGCACAGATGCAGGATGCCCAGCGTCTCGCCCTGCGCCGCCAGCGGCATGCAGACATAGCCCTTCTTGCCGTTCTCGGTGATGTGAGCGCAGCGCGGCGTCAGCACTCCCGGCCCGGCGACATGCTCCTGGCCGCGCCGCAGCGCCCAGCAGTCTTCCGGCGCGAACTGGTTGACGCTCGAGCGGACATCGCCCCAATGCGCCATCTCCTCGACTAGGTTGCGCGAGGCGCTGGTCAGATGCACGCTGCCGCTTAAGCCCCCGAGGAATTCCGTCATCGCCGTGCCGACCACCGAGAAGGCCTCGGGGAAGGTCACGCAGGCCTGCAGCAATTCGCCGAGCTTGACCAGCCGGGCTGTGGTTTCCGACTTCTCGTGCAGCTCGCGATTGAGGATGGCGAGCTGATCGGCGCGCTCGTTGACGACCCCTTCGGCGCGGCGCAGCTCGCTGATGTTGTTAAGCGTAAGCACCAGGCCACCCTCGGACTGGCTCAGCGGGCTGCAGCTGGCGATGACGGGCATTTGCGAGCCGTCCGATTTGGTCAGGCGCACTTCGCCCTGGTGTTGGCGCCCGGTGGCTAGTGCCATCTCGACGGGAGACATCCCGCTGGCGAAGTCGCCGCCGCGCGGATCGTGAAGCTTCAGCGCCTCGTCCCATTGCTGCCCGACGATCTTGTCGGCGCGCCGGCCGATCATGGTTGTCGCGGCGGGGTTGACGCTGGCGATGCGGCCGTCGCCGTCAAGCACCGCGATGCCCTCGGCCACCGTGTCGACGATGTCCTCGATATGCGCCCGCGCCGATGCGAGCTGGTCGGCCATCGTGTTGAAACCGTCGGCCAACTGCCCGAACTCGTCCTTGCGCCCATGGCTAATGCGCATCATGTCGTTGCCCTGCGCCAGCGCCTCCATGCCGCGCATCATGTCCTTGAGGCCGGAGCCGAAACGGCTGAGCAGCACCCAGGCGAAACCCGCCGCGACCAGCATGGCGGCGGCGGTGCTGAGGCCGATCAGCCAGAGCAGGCCATTGGTGCGCTGTTCTGAGGCGTTCACCACCGGGTCATATTCGAGGAGCACGGCGCCGATGATCGCGTCCTCGCCCTGTTCGATCGGAACGGCCAGTATGGCGTTCAGTTCATTCGGATCGATGAACCGGCGCGGGATGCCGTCTTGCAGTGTCTGGCCGACCTCGTTGGCGGGGTCGTGGTTGAATTTCTCGCCGGCCTTGTGCTCCTCGTCGGCGGCATGGGCGACTATTACCTTGTTGCGGTCGACGACGATGAAGTCCCGCTGCGAGCGGCGATGCTGCTGCTCCAGGAATTGCTTCAATGTCTCGGGCCGCTCGAGCAGCGGCGACGTGCCGTCGGACGGCTTGAAGACGATGGTGTCGGCGAGCTCGCGCGCGACATTGGTCGCTTCGGTCAGACCCAGAAGTCTGGTCGCCGTCATCTGCGTGAAGACCGCGACGCCGCCAACCAGCCCGATCAGCGCCGCGGCACTGACCATGCTGAGGATGATCTGACTCTTAATGCGCACCGCATGGCCCTGCAGGCAACAGCGCTTTTCTGGTTGCGGATCCAGGCCTGTCTCTCATCCGTCGTCTTTTATTACCAAATGCTTATCAACGTGCTAACGGCGGCGCGGCCCTGAGGTTGTCCCGGCAGGCATCGGCGTGCGCTTTGCTTCTTCGAAAGCTGTGGCTGATTTGAAAAAAGTTGCGGCTTTCGCCGCTCACACATGCACGTCGCCGAACGAAAGCTCGCCGTCGTCGGCGCTGATCAGGAAAGCCGCGGCGAGCATGCCGACATAGAACACCGCCACACCGCACACCACCACGACGCCGGGGATCGGCCCGAGCGTCGCCACCCGGAATGTGTCGAGGAGTGACGCGCCGAAGCCGATGGGTGAGCCTTCGCGCGCCAGGCTTGGCGTGGTGATCTTGAGCACCCAGGCGAGCATCAGGATCGTGTACATGAAGACGTAGTTGCGGCGCAGCCGCCGGACCAGCGCCGCGCGCTGCGAGATGAGGAAGCGCGGCGAGCGCAGGCCCTCGCCAAGGATCGCCAGCCAGTTGGAGGCGAAATCCGGCTGCGGCGAGAAGATCTGCGCGAAGTAGTAGCGCTCGAACTGGCGCACCCGCGCCCGGTAGACGTCGAAGAAGCGGTAGCGGCGCGCTTCGATCCACAAAAGCAGCGTGATCAGCAGCATGGCGAAGAGCAGCACGCCGTGGTGTGCGGAGGGCGTCGACAGCGATACAGACAGCATTGCCGCCACCACCGTTATCGACCAGTTGCTGGTGCGGTCGAGCCGGTCGCGCCAGCCGGCCATGCGCGCGATCTCGGCGCGGTGGAAATGCGACATGGTGGTAGCGAATTCGGAAGACGTCAGCTTCAGCGCGAATGCGTCGGACCCTCGCGGCGCAGCGGCCGCCTCGGCTGGCTTTATGGTCTGGACCTGTGACATTCCCCTTGCCACGTGCCTCCCGCCGTGGCCGGCCGAACAAGCCGGCCACACCCCATATAGCATAATGTGCGGCCGGCAAAAATGTTCCCGCCGCTAAGGCGGATAAAGTCAGGATGCGATGGGAGGCAGCGCTCGCTTTGAAGCAGCCGGAAATGGCACCACTTCGGCCTCGGGCCTGGCATATTGGGCGGTCGCTACCGCTTCGATCACAAGGTCGAGCGCCGCAAGCGCCATGCGGCTGGTTTCGTCGTCGCCGCGAAGATAGTGGCAGGCCCTGTCGAGGTGCAGGTGCGCGGCGGCAAAGTCGCTTTTCATTAGCTTCTCCTTATTGCCCGCCTTGTATCGACCATGCGCGAGTCGCTTTACCCAAACGCAAACATCCACAATCGCATTTGAATAGAATTGTCGCGAACCTTCCTCGTCCCCGCAAAGCGGGAAGAGGTGTCCGCGAAGCGGGCGGAGAGGGTCGGTCGTAGGGCGCTCCTTTCTCCGTCTCGGCTTTGCCGAGCCACCTCTCCTCCACTATCGTAGGGGCGAGGAAAGGCCGTGCAACCGATGGATATGCGAAACCGTTATCGCCAAGCATAATCGAGGGGTGCAGAAATTGTCCTTCCTACCCAATCGGCGCTGGACGATTGCGCTTGGCGCCGCGTCGCTCTTTTTGACGCCGGCCGTCGCCTTCGCCGCCGAAAAGAGCGGCATGTCCAGCGAAGGCATCTTCGTTCTCGAAGTGATCCTGCTGCTCGTCGTCGGCCGCGGCATCGGCGAACTTCTGGAACGCCTCGGCCAGCCAGCGGTGATGGGGCAGTTGCTCGGCGGCATCCTGCTCGGACCCTCGCTGCTCGGCTGGCTGTGGCCCGAGGCCGAGCGGCTGGTCTTTGCCGGCGACGCCGCGCAGAAATCGATGATCAACGCCATCGCCCAGCTCGGCATCCTGATGCTTCTGCTGCTGACCGGCATGGAGACGGATCTGCGGCTGGTGCGCCGGGTCGGCCGTGCCTGCTTTTCCATTTCCGCCGCCGGCGTCGCCGTGCCGTTCGTGCTGGGGTTCGTCGCTGCGCAATTCATGCCGGAGACATTGCTCGCCGCCGGCAGCGAGCGCGTCGTTGCCGGGCTTTTCCTCGGCACGGCGCTGTCGATCTCCTCGGTCAAGATCGTCGCCATGGTGGTGCGCGAGATGAACTTCATGCGCCGCGACCTCGGCCAGGTCATCGTCTCCTCGGCCATCATCGAGGACACGATCGGCTGGGTGATCATCGCCATCACCATCGGTATCGCCACGCATGGCCGCATCGAGGCGGGCAGCCTCGCCTTTACGCTTGCCGGCGTCGCCCTCTTCATGGGCTTTTCCTTCACGCTCGGCCGCCGCATCGTCTTCGACGCCATCCGCTGGACCAATGACACTTTCCGCTCCGAATATGCGGTGGTCACCGTCATCCTCGCCATCATGGGCGCCATGGCTTTAATCACCGACCTGATTGGCGTCCACACCGTGCTCGGCGCCTTCGTTGCCGGTATTCTGGTCGGCGAGTCGCCGATCCTGTCGCGCCACATCGAGGGGCAATTGCGCGGGGTGATCACAGCGCTCTTCATGCCAGTCTTCTTCGGCGTCGCCGGGCTCTCGGCCGATCTCACCGTGCTCGCCGACCTCGAACTCGCCCTGCTCACGGTGGCGCTGGTGGCGATCGCCAGCGTCGGCAAGTTCGGCGGCGCCTTCATCGGCGCCGAAGCGGCCGGCATGAGCCGCGCCGAGGGCATCGCGGTCGGCTGCGGCATGAACGCGCGCGGCTCGACCGAGGTCATCGTCGCCTCGATCGGCCTGTCGATCGGCGTGCTCTCGCACAACCTCTTCACCATGATCCTCACCATGGCCGTCATCACCACTTTGGCCATGCCGCCGACGCTGCGCTGGGCGCTCGGCCGGCTGCCGGTAGGCGAGGCCGAGAAGAAGCGGCTGGAGCGCGAGGAGATCGACCAGCGCGGTTTCATCGCCAACCTGGAGCGGATCCTGGTGGTGGTCGACGAGGGCGTGGTCGGCCGGTTCGCCGCCTACCTTGCCGGCGTGATCGGCGCCGGCAAGCCGATGACGGCGCTGCATGCCAGCGGCGAAAGCGAAGCCGAGCCCGGCGAGGCGGCGCATCTCGATGAGATCGAGAAGGGCGCCGAGGAGGGCCGCGAGGCGGCGAGGCAAGCCGACGAGGAGCCGGCGCATGAGACGCCGCTCATGCGCCGCCGGCACGATGCCCCGCTCTCGGCCGAGGCGGTCGCCAGGGAAGCGCGCAAGGGCTATGGCATGCTGTTGATCGGTCTCGGACGCGCCGTGACTTCGAAAGGCAGCTTCTCGCATCGCCTGAACGAGATCGCCGGCGCCTTCGACGGCCCGCTCTGCCTGGTGCTGAAGCCGACGGGCGCCGGCCGGCATATGCCGAGGCTCGGCCACCAGTCGGGCCGGATCCTGGTGCCGGTCAACGGCACGTCGGTCGCCCGCCGTGGCGCCGAGCTGGCGCTTTCCATCGCCGCCGTGACCGGCGCGCCGGTCAAGATGCTCTATGTTGCGCGGGTCGCCCGTGACGAGCCGCGTGACACGGTTTCGCATCGCCGCAGGGAGGCTGTGCTGAAGGACATTGTCGCGCTTGCCGACCGCTATGGCGTCGAGATCGAGACAGCCATCCGCTCGCGGGCCGCCGCCGCCGACGCCATCGCCCGACAGGCCGGCAGGAACGTGGCGCTGATCGTCATGGGCGTGGCGCGGCGGCCGGGCGACGAGCTCATCTTCGGCGAAACGACGAGCGGCGTGCTGCAACGTTGCCCGTGCCCCGTGGTGCTGGTCTCCGACGCGCGCCTGCGCCGCGACGACGAGGGCAGGGAGGCGCTGAGGTCGGGGACGGGGTGAGGGGCAGGCGATTGACCAATCTCCTCCACGAGGGGGAGATCGGCAGCTTCGACGCCCGCCCAAAATCAGTTATCCTCGGCGCTCGGAGGTCGGCGATGAGCTTCAGCACAAAACCGCTCGACGAAACCAGCTGGCCGCATTTCGCCGCGCTGGTCGAACGGCACAATGGCGTGTGGGGCGGCTGCTGGTGCATGGCCTTCCATGCCAAGGGCGTTGGCGCCGCCGGCAACCGCGACGCGAAGCAGGTGTTGGTGCGCGAGGGCCGGGCGCATGCCGCGCTCGTCTTCGACGGTCCGGCCTGCGTCGGCTGGTGCCAGTTCGGCCCGACCGCCGAATTGCCGCGCATAAAGCACCGGCGCGCCTATGAGGAAGGGCTGGCGGCGCTGCCCGACTGGCGCATCACCTGCTTCTTCTCCGACAAGGCTCTTCGTGGCAAGGGCGTGGCCGCGGCGGCCCTTGCCGGCGCGCTGACCGAGATCGGCCGTCTCGGCGGCGGCACGGTGGAAAGCTATCCGGAAGATGCCGAAGGCCGGAAGGTCGCCGGCGCCTTCCTGCACAACGGCACGCTGGCGATGTTCGAAGCCCAGGGTTTCAGCCGCAACCGCCGGATCGGCAAGCATCGCTGGGTGGTGGAGAAGAGGGTGGCGGCGCAAAGCGGTTAGAGCAGTTCAGCGATTCATAGAATCGCCGAACCGTTCTAAGTATTTGTTTTTACGCAATTCCGGACGGAAAACCATTACACACTTTTCCTGGATTGCTCTAGCAGTTCCCACCCTCCAATTGCAGCGCCGTTGCGGAGGGCCGGCAGCCTGAGGGCACTGTCCTTCTGGCCATCACCGCCATCATTTGGCCGTGGCACGGTTCCTCTTTCGCTGTCGCCGGGCCGGCACGCGGCGCGGCTTGCAGTTGCCGCGCGCCCGTTCAAACCGCGGCGCGGTCATGTGCATGGGCGCTGCCGCTGTGGCGATCGCGCTACAATACTGAAGGCATCTCGCTCACTTGCCTTCGAAGAAAGCGTGGATCGCTGCGTCCAGCTTCCCGATGAGCTCAGCGTTGCGCGTGCTGCCGGCCCAGATCAGCGCGTTCAGCCGCATGTCCTTGTTGAGGAAGTTCACCTTGCGAGAGTCCAGCAGATACTCGGCGACTTCGTAGTGCCGTCCCTTGATGGCCTCTATGAGCGCGCTGTTGCGTCCCGTCTTGTCGGCCAGATTGACGTCCGCGCCATGCTCGAGGAGCAGCTTGACGACATCGAGATGGCCGTTCCTTGCCGCTTCGATCAGCGCCGTCCTGCCGTAATAGTCGGCGCGGGCGTTGATATCGATCCGGGGATGTCTCACCAGGGCCAGGATGCAGTCGTAGTGCCCCTTGGCGGCGGCCAGGCTCAAGGGCGTGCTCTTCCATCTGTTCCTGGAATTGACGTCGATTGCCGGGTGCGCAATCAGCGCCTCGAGCGCCGCCATACGGGCATTGTGAGCGGCGAGGTGCAGCGCCGACCAGCCGCCCTCGTCGGCCTGGTTGATGTCCGCCCCGGCGGCGAGTTCCGCGCGCACGGCCTCCGCGTCGCCTTTCTCGGCCGCGACCAGCAGGTTCGACCAGGTCCTGGCGTCTTCGGCTTCCAAGCTTGCCGTCACTGCAATGTTCCCCGGATCATGGTGCGTGCCGGCAAGTGGCCGGAACGCATCGGTTTGCGGCTTCCCTGGCAGAGGGTTTCACAGTAGCCGGCATCCGGCAAATGGATTTTCGCGCCAGCCAAGGCGTGGCTCCGCTCGGCCCTTGATCTGAGTGCACGCCAATATAACATAGCTCCATTCCAACGGCGCTTGGCGTTCCGCGAATGGCCGGCCAGGAGTTGCAGTACCGGACAGCGACCCGCGACGACATCGAAGGGATTTCGGCGCTGATGGCGCTGGCGATCGCCGAACTGCAAAAACCCTTCCTTGGTGACGCCCAGATCGAATCCAGCCGCGCCATCATGGGTCTCGACACCCAGCTGATCGACGACGGAACCTACTTCGTCGTGACCTGCCGACAAGCGCTTGCCGGCTGCGGCGGCTGGAGCCGGCGCGCCACCATGTATGGCGGCGACAAGACGCCCGGGCGCAGCGCCGCATTGCTCGATCCCGGCAGGGACGCAGCGCGCGTGAGGGCGATGTACACTCACCCCGATTTCGTGCGGCGCGGCGTTGGCCGCCTCATCCTTTCCGTCTGCGAAAACGCCGCGAGGAAGGAAGGCTTCCGCCGTGTCGAGCTCGGCGCGACGATGGCCGGAGAGCCGCTCTACCGGGCCTGCGGCTACCAGCTGGGCAAGAGGATCTTCGACGACACTGGCGGCGCGCCGGTGCCGATCCTGATGATGTGGAAGACGATTTGAGAGGGAGAGCTGCGATGTCCGCCTATCTGATTGCCGATGTCGAAATCACCGACATGGCCGTTTTCGACGAGTACAGGCGCGAGGTCCCGGCGACGGAGGCGCGCTATGGCGGGCGCTATCTTGCGCGCGGTGGCGCGACCAGGGTGTTCGAGGGCGACTGGGAACCGCACCGCCTGGTCATCATCGAATTTCCCGACATGGCTTCGCTCGCCGCCTGGTACGACTCGCCGGAATATGTGCGCCTGAAGGAAATCCGCTTCCGCAGCGCCCATACACGCATCATGGCCATCGAAGGGGTGTCGGCTTAGCCGTTTCGCTCGCCCCCGGTATAGCGGGGGCGAGCAACCCAGCTTCCGCTTACGCCATCTGCAGCCGCTGCCGGCTTGGCTGCGGCGGGAAGGCGATGGCGATGCCGGCGGCGCCGAGACCCACCAGCGCCGAGCCGATGAACAGCCAGGAATAGCTGGCATAGGCGTCGTAGATCATGCCGCCGGCCAAAGGCCCGAATGACATGCCGAGGCTGGAGAGCATGGTGGCGGCGCCGAGCACGGTGCCGATGATGCGTCCGCCGAAATATTCGCGCGCCAAGACCGCGTAGAGCGGCATGACGCCACCATAAGTGGCGCCGAAGATGACGGCCAGTATGTAGAAATGCTCCAGACGGCCGGCGCCGAGATAGGCGGCGATCACCAGGCCCTGAATGGCGAGTCCGGTGACCAGCACGGGCTTCACGCCCAGCCGATCGGCAAGCACGCCGTAAAGCAGGCGCCCGCCGAGCCCGGCAAGGCCCTCGACGCTGTAGATCGAGACGGCCGCCATCGGCGCCACGCCGCACGCCATCGCGTAGCTGACCATATGGAAGATCGGCCCGGAATGCGCTGCGCAGCAGGCAAAGAAAGTGAGGCCGAGGATCAGGAATTGCGGTGAACGCAGCGCCTGGCCGACGCTCAGGCCGGGATCATCGTTGGCAGGTCGTGGCGCGCCATCGGATGCCGCAGGCGCCGCCGGCGGCTGGCGCACCAGCAAAACGGCGGGCAGGAGAAGCACCCAGGCCATGACGCCGATGTCGAACATGGCGGTGCGCCAGTCATAGGCCGAGATCAGCCAGCGCGCGAAGGGCGAGATGGTCATCGGGGCCACGCCCATGCCAGCCGAGACCAGCGATACGGCAAGGCTGCGGTTGGTGTCGAACCAGGCGGTGGTGAGCGCGATCATCGGCGCGAAGAAGGCGCTGGCCGCAAGGCCCACGATCACGCCGTAGCTGAGCTGGAAGACCAGCAGCGAGTTGGCGCGGCTCGCCACCACCAGAGCGAGGCCAAGCAGCACCGCGCCGGCAAGCACGACGGGACGCGCCCCGACACGGTCATAGATCGAGCCCCAGGCGAAGCCGCCTACGCCCATCACGAGGAAATTCAAAGTCATGGCGCTGGAAATGCCGGCGCGCGACCATTGGGTGTCGAGCGACATCGGCTCGAGAAAGATCGCCAGCGAGAACATTGCGCCGAGCGCCACACAGGTCATCAGCGCGCCAGCCGCGACAATGACCCAACGATAGGAATGGTTCATGGTTCGTCTCCATGCCGTAAGGCATCCTGTTTGATGCGGCACGCTTTTGCCAGGTTCATCGTGCCGCTTGCGTCCGAAGGACGCCGCAGGAGAAGCCGATCCTACAATCTGGTTGCATTTTTTATCCGGATTTTGTTGGGGTGGAATATTGGGCTGTCGCCTGCAAGGCTGAGTTCCTTCGCGCCCCCTCTGTCCTGCCGGACATCTCCCCCACTTGGGGTGAGAGTGGCAGCTTAGGCGCAGGCGCTTTCCTGCAATGTTGGAGATTAACGAAAGGCCGCGTGAAGGCCGATCTCCTCCTTGTGGGGAGATGGCCGGCAGGCCAGAGAGGGGCGCTGTCCCGCCGACATCTCAGTGTCAGCAGACCGCCATACCCCGCATTGACCGCACGCCAGCCCCCTCTAGATTGACCCCCTCAACCAGGAGGACACCCATGGAACTCTATCGCGGCCGGCTCATCGACCACATCCAGCTTGTCGTGCGCGACCTGAAGGCCAGCCGGCGCTTCTATGGCGCGGCGTTCGAGGTGCTGGGCATTCCGGTCGGCGGCGAGGCCGACGATTACTTTTGGGCCGACGAGCTGTTCGTCTCCAGCGCCGACAGCCGGGCGGCGCAAGGCGTGCTCACCGGTCGCCACCATCTCGCCTTCCAGGCCAAGGACCGCGCGATGGTCGACGCCTTCTACCAGGCGGGGCTGGCCGCCGGCGGCAGGGACAACGGTGTGCCGGGCGAGCGCCCCTACCACCCCGGCTACTACGCCGCCTTCCTGCTCGACCCCGACGGCAACAACATCGAGGCGGTGTTCCATGGGGAGGCCAGGCGGAGCGCCGCGGCCGTGGAGATCAGCTTCTAGGGAGGGGTCCCGGCCGATACAGCCGGCGCGTCCCAGCCGGCGAGCTCGAGCCCGCGACGGAGTCGTTCGCGGTCCTCAGCACGTTCCATGCGCATCTCCCGGACGATCTGGGCGATGGTGAGGTCAGGCTCCAAGGCGCGACCTTCCCTGACGCAGGCCAACGCCTTACCATGGTCGCCGGCAAATGCGTGGCATGCGGCCAGCCGCGCCCATTGCCAGGCGCTCTTGCGGGGCAGGCATGAGAAGGATGCCGCCGCTTCCTGATAGCGGCCGACGGCCAGCAGGGCTTCGCCGCGATCGTAATAATACCAGGTCGGATGCATGGGATTGAGCTGGACGGCTTTGTCGAGCAGGGCGAGCCCAGCCTCGCCGTCACCGCGCATGGCGCGGAAGAAGCCGGTCTGCGCCAGCGTGTCGGCGTCATAGGGATTGAGATCGACCGCGCGGGCGAAATGTTTTTCGGCGGCGTCGTACTCGTCACGGCCGCGATAAAGCAGGATCAGCGCCAGCATGCGGTGGCATCGCGCCTCGTCGGGACTAAGCGCGATGGCATGCAGCGCGCGGTCCCGCGCCTGGTCGAGCACGGCGCGTGGCGCATCGGCGTAGCCGCCGATGATGACATCTGCGAGCGCCAGATAGGCGTTCGCCAGGCCAGAACGAGGATCGAGCTCGATGGCCTTGAGGAAATGCTCGCGCGCATCCTGGTTGACCCGTTCGCCATAGCTGCGCAGCAATTCCTTCCCGCGCAGGAAATGCAGATAGGCTTCGACATTGGCTGCCGCGGCGGGCAGGCCGCGCCGCATCACCGCGCTTTCGACGCTGGCGACCAGGGCCGTCACGATGCGTTGCGCCACCATCGTCTGGAACGTGAAGATCTCGCCTTTGGCGAAAGTGAAGGTCTGGGCCCAGACGCGCCGGCCGGACGCCGTTTCGGTCAGGACCACCCGTGCGCTGTAATCCGCTCCGGCAGTCTCGACGCTGCCTTCACTGACATAGTCGGCCCCGAGGCGTTCGGCGGTCGCGCGGATGTCCTCGCGCGAATATTCGGCCAGAGCGAATGCGGAATGACGCGCCAGCACGGTGACGGTCTTGAAGTAGGAGAGCGCATTGGTGATCTCCTCGACCGCGCCGTCGAACAACGCCTTGGCGGCGCTGTCGGCCGGATCGACATGGAACGGCAGGACGGCCACCATCGGCTCCGCCCGGGCGGCAGCCATGGCGCCGGCATGCGGAGTTGCCGCCTCGACCTCGGGGGCTTGGAACAGATAGCCGCGGCGCGGCACGGTGCGGATCAGCGCCTGCGCTTCGTCGCCGATCGATTTGCGTGCATCGTGGATCGATTGGGTGAGGGAGTCGTCGGAGACGATGATTCCCGGCCAGACAGCCTGCAGCAACTCTTCCTTGCTCAGCACACGGCCGGGATTGCGCGTCAGATAGGCCAGCAGCTCCAGGGTCTTCGGCCGGACCGGCACGATCTCGCCGTCACGCCGGAGCGTACCCCGGTCGAGATCGAGCACCGCGCCGCCGATCCGTAGCGCCAAGCTCTTGCCCCATCGCCGCGCTTCATCGCGCGCCGTCAATGGGAATGGCAAATGCCGGCAAGGTCAAGCTGGAAACAAGTTCAAGCCTGAAAAGAGGCCGCGCAGGCGAAACCTTGGTCCGGGCGGCTCGGTGGTCGGGGCTTTCTCGCCGGACGCCACCCCTTCGAGGTAGGCCAGCATCTCGTTGCTCTCGCCGCAACAGGGGCCGGCAAAGCCGGTCGAAAGGAAACGAAGCATCTCCTCTCGAGCCAGTTGCGCGGGCGGGAACGGCGCTTCGGCGTTGATATGCATGATCAACCTCCAGGTAGCCAGCGGCAGCGGAGCGGTGCTCGCTGCAGGGTCGCTCATCGGCTGTTTGCGCAAGCATCGCTGCGAAAGGTGCCCGCCGTCCTGAACGACTGCTGATTTTTTGCTGAATTGTTCCGCCTATCGCCGCCAGAACGGTTTCGCCAGTTCCTCGCGCACGTCGTCCATCGTCAGGCCGATATCGCCGATCAGATATGGCGTGTCGCGCGCCTTGAGCGCCAGCTCCGCGCGGAAGCGGGCCCGCTCGCGCCACACGGCGAAAAGGCCGAACAGGCCGGGACGGCGGGGCAACAGGCCTTCGCCGGTCGGCGGGTCGCGGACATCGAGGCGCACGGCGCCGTGGAAGTCGGAAATCGTGTTCAACGTCGGTTTCATCATCGGCTCCTCGGAATGAATGGCCCTCATCGAGGGCATGCGGGGAGCCTGAACCGTGATGCCCTGCCGAGCCATCGGCCGCATGCAGTGTTTTAGGTCCTGCATTTGTAGTATTTTTTGCGGTGGCGGACGTTTGATAATGTTCCCGTCCGCGGGCAGGGGATCGGATGAACCACGACGCGACGCCCACACCGTCCGCGCTTTCGCCGGGCAAGCCCTTGCCGGCCTTATCCGAGCGCGAACGCGCCGTGGCGGAAAAATTCGCGGCCGGCCTGACCTATCGCGAGATCGGCGAGGCGCTGGTCATCGCGCCGTCCACCGTGCGCACCCATCTCGCGGCGATCTATGAAAAGCTTGGCGTGCGCAGCAAGGTCGCGCTCGCCATGCACATCAACGCCATCGGCACGGCGCCGGCCGGGCCGCCGGCCGTGACCGACGCTTCGCCCGTGCTGGCGATATTTCCCATCGAATGCCTGAGCGCCGACGAGCACTGGCGCCGCTTTGCCGACGGCCTGTCGTCGGACATCACGGTCGACCTTGCGCGCTACGCGGATCTGCCGGTCGTTGCCTTCCACACCATGAAGGCGCTGGGCAGCAAGCCGGCCGATTTCGCCGCCGACGGCAAGGCCCTGGGCGCGGCTTATATTCTGTCCGGCCAGTTGCGCGCCGACGCGCGGCGCGTGCGGCTGACGATGGAACTCGCCGATGCGCGCACCGGCGTCAGCCTGTGGAGCGAACGCTTCGACCGGCCCGTGGAGGACATCTTCGCGCTGCAGGACAGCCTGACCGAAAGCGTCATCAACGTGCTTGCCGGCTGTTTCGGCGCGATCGCCACGGTCGGCCGCAATGCGATCCGCCGCAAGCCGCCGGCCAGCCTACGCGCTTATGACTGCTATCTCTTGGGTGTCGAGCAGCACAACACCTTCAGCCGCAGCGGCAACAGGGAGGCCATCAGGCTGTTCTCACGCGCGCTCGAGCTTGACCCGACCCTGGTCAGGGCCTGGACCGAACTCGCCTATGCCTATTCGATCGAAGCGTGCAACGGGTACGGCGACGACCTGAACGCCTCGATCGGGAAATGGCGCTGGGCGGTCGAGAACGCGCTGCGGTTCGACCCGAGCGACAGCGCCGCGTACACCTGCTTCGGCGATCTCATGGGCTGCCTTGGCGATCTCGAGGCGGCCGAAAGTGCCCACCGGCGCGCCTTCGAATGCGGCGCCAACCATGCCGACACGCTGGCACTGCTTGCCGGCAGCAGGGCGCTGGTCGCCGGCGATCCGGCCGAAGCCATCCCGCTCATCGAGCGCGCCATGCGCCTCAACCCGATCGCGCCGCCTTGGTATTTCGGCATGCAGGGCCGCGTCCTGTTCGCGGCCGGCAGGCACCGAGAAGCCATAGCCGCGCTGCGGCGGAGCACGCCGGATTCGCCGCATGTGCTGATCTTCCTGATGCTCGCTCATGCCACGCTGGGCGACGGCCCGGAGGCCGCCGCCATCGCGGCCCGGCTGCGCGCGGAATTTCCCGGCTTCTCGGTGGAGGGTTTCATCTCGGGCTATCCCGTCACCAATCCGGGTGCCGTGCGCGCCATCCGCGAGGCAGCGAAGCTGGTTCCGATCCGGTAGCCTCCATTGACGCTGCGACACCGGTGCAATTGCCGGGTCGATGCAGGGACGACAATTATTCCTTCACCGCGCCGGTCATCGAGGACACATAGTGCTCGACGAAGAAGGAATAGAGCACCACCACCGGCAGCGAGCCAATCAGCGCGCCTGCCATCAACGCTCCCCATTCATAGACGTCGGAGCGGACGAGCTCGGTGAGCACGCCGACCGGCACCGTCTTCTTCTCGGATGACTGGATGAAGGTCAGCGCGTAGATGAACTCGTTCCAGGAGAGCGTGAAGGCGAAGATGCCGGCCGAGATCAGGCCAGGGACCGACAGCGGCAGCACGATCTTGGTGAGGATCTGCCAGCGAGTTGCTCCGTCAATGAGCGCGCATTCCTCCAGCTCGAACGGGATCGAGCGGAAGTAGCCCATCAGGAGCCAGGTGCAGAACGGGATCAGGAAGGTCGGGTAGGTGAGGATCAGCGCGAACGGCGTGTCGTAGAGGCCGAGGTTGAACACCATCACCGACAGCGGGATGAACAGGATCGAGGGCGGCACCAGATAGGCAAGGAAGACGGCAAGACCGACCTGCCGCGCCCCCGAGAACCGCAGCCTTTCGATCGCGTAGGCGGCAAGCACCGCGGCCGCCAGCGACAGGAAGGTGGCGGCGGTGGAGATGATCACCGTGTTGAAGAGCCAGCCGGGATAAGAGGTATCGAGGAGCAGGTAGCGTATGTGCTCCAGCGTCGGATGCACCACCCAGAACGGGTTGTAGTTCACATAGTCGGTCATCTCGACATTGGGCTTAACCGCCGTGATCGTCATCCAGTAGAACGGAAACAACAGCACGATCAGAAACACCAGCAGCGGCAGATAGACCGTCACCACGCGGCGCGGCAGGCTTTGCAGGTAGCCCATGCCGCCTTCGTCGGTGTCCATGCGCTCGACTTCCTTGATCGCGGCCATGTCAGTCTCCGCCGCCTTGCTGCCACCTGCGCCGTTGCAGGCCAAAATAGCTGAACAGGATCGCCGCCAGCAGGAAGGGGATCATGGCGACGGCGATCGCAGCGCCTTCGCCGAGCTGGCCCCCTGAGATGCCGCGCTGGAACGACAATGTCGCCATCAGATGCGTGGCGTTCACCGGCCCGCCGCGGGTCAGCACATAGATCAGCTGGAAATCGGTGAAGGTGAACAGTACCGAAAACGTCATGGTGATGGCGATGATCGGCGTCAGAAGCGGCAGCGTCACATGGCGGAACAGTTGCCAGCGGCTGGCGCCGTCGAGCGTAGCGGCTTCATAGAGCGATTGCGGGATCGTCTGCAGGCCGGCAAGCAGCGTGATGGCGACGAAGGGAATGCCGCGCCAGACATTGGCCGCGATAACGGAAGCGCGCGCATTGGTCGGGTCGCCGAGAAAGTTGATGCGATGGTCGATCAGTCCCATCTGCTGCAGCGCCCAGGACAGGATCGAGAACTGTGAATCGTAGATCCACCAGAAGGCGATGGCCGACAGCACCGTCGGCACCACCCAGGGCAGCAGCACCACCGCGCGGAAGAACGACTTGAAGGGCAGTTTCTCGTTGAGGATGAGCGCCAGCCAGAGGCCCAGCACGAACTTCAGGATCGAAGCGCTGACCGTGTAGAGCAGCGTGTTGAAGACCGAGAGCCAGAATACGCTGTCGCTCCACAGATACTCATAGTTCTCGGCGCCGATGAAGATGCCCGGGCGGCCGATGCGCGTATCGGTGAAGCCGAGCCATATGCCGAGGCCCAGCGGATAGGTGAGAAAGACCAGGAGCAGCGCCGCCGCCGGCAGCATGAAGCCGAGGCCGAGGGTGTTGCGGCTTTCTGCGAGCCGCGAAAGCATCGACGGACGTTGCTGAACGGCAACGGATGGCACGGCCATGGCGCGGGCTCCTGTGCGAGGTCTGGTACAGCGTGCGGGGCGGCAGCCCTTATTCCGGATGCTTCCGGACGACGGGCGCTGCCACCCCGGTTCAGGCGACGAACAGGATCAAACGCGATAGTAGCGGTTGGCGCGCTTCTCCGCCTCTTCCATTGCCTCCTGCGGCGTGGCCTGGCCCGTCACGGCCTTGGCGAACATGTCGACCAGCACATAGTCGGCCATGGTCGCCGCCGAGGCATAGCCGAGCGGCCCGGCATAGCCGTTGGGACGCAGCGTCGCCGAGGCTTTCGCGTAAGCCGCATTGTTCGGATCGGCCTTCCACACCGGGTTGCTGTCGAAGGCCTTCAGCGTCTGGCAGCAATAGCCGGCCGACGAGGTGATCCAGTCCGACATTTGCGGATCCTCGAACATGAACTGCAGATAGGCTTTGGCCGCGTTGGGGTAGGGCGTGTAGTTGAAGATGACGGCCGTGGTCACCTGGAACAGCTCGACCGATTTCCCGACCGGACCGATCGGCAGGTTGGTCGTGCGCATGTCCTTGGCGATTTCGGTCAGTTTCGGATCCTTGTCCTTGTTGACCTTGGCCGTGTTGTAAACGGAGATGCCGTTGGCGATGACGCTCACTTCGCCGGCCAGGAAGGCGCGGTTGTTGTTGACGTCGAGCCAGCTTTCCGTGCCCGGGATGAAGGTCTTGTAGAGCTCCTGCGCGTATTCGATCGCCTTCAGGGTCTCGGGGCTGTTGATCGTCACCTTGCCTTTCTCGTCGACCATCTGGCCGCCATGGCTCCACAGCAGCCAATGCGCGTAATTGTTGCCGTCGCCGACGCCGTGGCCATGCGTGAAGCCGGCCGGATGGCCCTTCGCCTTGAGCGCCTTGCAAAGTTCGAGAAAGCCGGCCGTGTCCTTCGGAAATTCCGAGAAACCGGCCTCCTTCACCCAGCTTTCGCGATAGACGATGGCGTTGCCGATGGTGGCAAGCGGCAGGCCGAGGAACTTGCCCTCGCGCGTCGCATACTGCTTCGGCCCATCGTGCCAGCCGCCATATTTCTTGCCGAGATAGTCGCCGAGTTCGGTCACGTCGAGCAGCTTGTCGGGATATTGGTGCGGATCGTCGAACCAGACCAGCATCAGGTCGGGGCCGGAGCCGACATTGGCGGCAACCGCCGCCTTCGGCCGGATATCCTCCCAGCTTTCCTTGTCGACGCGGACCTCCACGCCGGTGGCCTCGGTGAACCGCTTGGTGTTCTTCAGCCACTGGTCCTCGTCGCCCTGCACGAAGGGCGACCAGCGCAGCAGCCTGAGCTTCGCACCGTCCTCGGGCTTGTAGGTGAGGGCGTCCTGCGCAAAGGCCGCCGAGCCGACAAAGCGGCTGCCCAAGGCTCCGGCGGCCGCGCCGGCGGTCGTGCGGATCACGTCGCGTCTGGTGAACTTCATGCTCGTCTCCTCCTGTGTGTTTCCTCGCTGGGTGGCTTATCGCGCCGCTTCGATCCGCTGGCCGGTTTCGCCGTGGAACAGATGGATGGGCCCTGGCTCGACCGACAGCCGGATGGTGTCTCCCGGCGCGAAGGAATGGCGCTCCCGGAAATTGGCGACGATATCCTCGCCGCCGGCCGTCCGGCCGATGATCTGCACCTCCGAGCCGGTCGGCTCGATCACCACCACCGTCACCGGAATGCCGTCCTCGGCCAGCCGCAGATGCTCGGGTCGCACTCCGAGCACGATAGCCTCGCCGTTGCCGATCGAAGGTGGTTTCGGCAGAGGCACGGAGACGCCTCCCGCGCCCCGGAACGACGGCGCGCCGTCGTTGGCGAACGTGCCCTTGAGCAGGTTCATGGCGGGCGAGCCGATGAAGCTCGCGACGAAGAGGTTGTTCGGCCGGTCGTAGAGTTCCAGCGGCGGTCCGATCTGCTCCACGACCCCGTCATGCATGACCACGATCTTGTCGGCCATGGTCATGGCCTCGATCTGGTCGTGCGTGACATAGACCGTCGTGGTCTTCAGCCGCTGGTGCAGTTCCTTGATCTCGGCGCGCATCTGCACCCTCAGCTTTGCGTCGAGGTTCGAGAGCGGTTCGTCGAACAGGAACACCTGCGGATTGCGCACGATGGCCCGGCCCATGGCGACGCGCTGCCGTTGGCCGCCCGAAAGCTGGCGCGGATAGCGCGACAAAAGCGGCACCAGCCCGAGGATTTCGGCCGCCCGCTTCACCCCCGTATCGCTTTCCGCCTTCGGGACGCCCTTGAGCATGAGCGAGAACGCCATGTTCTCGGCAACGGTCATGTGCGGATAGAGCGCGTAGTTCTGGAACACCATGGCCACGTCGCGCTCCTTTGGCGCAACGTCGTTGACGATTCGGCTGCCGATCGAGATATGGCCGCGCGAGATCTTTTCCAGTCCGGCGATCATCCTCAGAAGCGTCGATTTTCCGCAGCCGGAGGGTCCGACCAGCGTGACGAACTCGCCGTCGTCTATGTCGACGCTGACGCCATGCAGGATCTGGGTAGCCCCGAACGATTTGTAGACATCGCCAATCGCGACAGACGCCATCGCATTCCTCCCGATCGTCCCTGCGAAGTCTCGCGGAGACCCGTTTCTATCAGGTGTGGCTGAAACGGATGCCGGCAAGCATCCACCACTGGCGTCGGCGACGTCTGCCCCAGCTCCCCCCGGGTCACGCGACTGTGAAACGGTAGCGCTACCAAATCCGCCTGTAAAGCGGCGGCGCGCACGCTTATACTTTCGCCGTTGGGGACAACGGGCAAAGCCCGCCGCGAGGCGAAGTCAAGCTGGGGCATGTCTCGCGAAAGTAAGAACCGGCCATGCGTATGATCAAAACCTAAAGCGCGTGGAGCAAACCTGAAAGATCGCGACGCGCTTTGGGCCGCGGCTTTGCCGCCGATCAACCGGCCGATACCCGGCCCCTCTCAGCCCCCGATCAAAAACGCCGCGATCAGCTTCTGCAAATTTCCGCCCTGGCCGAACTCCGCCTTGTCGAAATCGTGGCTGGCCTGGCGCTGGGCCCTGGAGAGCTGGTCGAGATATTGCGTCAGCTCCGCCCTGATCTTCGTGCAGCCGGGGTCGTCGGCGACGGTGAGGCCAGTGCTGAAGGCGACGATCTTGTCCACCATGCCGACGATGCCGGCGCCGTGCACCTTCTCATGCGCGGCGAGACCATCGGCAAACGCATTCCAGCGCGCCTGCACGGCGGGGGCAAGTTTCCCGGCGGGTTTGGGCAGCGTATAGGTGATGATGAGTTTTGGCCGCGCCGTCTTCAGCACGCAGGCACCGCCTTGCGGCCGGTAGTCCCGCTGCCAGGTCAGCTTGAAGAAAGTGTGCGCGATCGCCCGCCGCTCATTGCCGGCCGAATCCTTGCCGATCACCGGGCCTTTCTCGCCGATCGAGACATAGAGCGCCTCCACCGTTTGCCCCGAGATTGCATAGGTCTCGACCTTCTCAACCGGCTTCCAGTCGGCGAGAGCGGGCGTGGCGAGCAGCAGGGCGGAAAGCAGCAGGGCGGGTTTCATGAGGACTCTACAGGATCGCGGGGCGAGGCTTCGTCCATAGCGGTTGTCGGTGCGGGAGCAAAGATGGCGACGGCATCGGAACCTGCTCCGCCCGCCCGCCGTTTCCTTGCATCGTTCCGACCCAGGGGAGACAAGGATGACCCGCAACGAGATCATTTCCGTTCTTGGCCCGGTCGATGAGGCCGTGATCGCCGACATCGCGCTCACCGGTGCCAGCCTCGAGGAATTGCGCGAGGCCTTCGCTTGGATTGGCGCCGACGAGGCGCTGGTGAACGAGGGCCGCGCGATGCCGGGCGCCAGGGTGGCGCGGCTGATCGAGATTCTGGAACCGCCCGAAGACGAGCCCGAGGTGCCTGGCGCGATGGAGTAACGCACGCGCGCGGATAATGGTGATTTCCCCCACTTGCCCCTCCGACACCGCGGGCATAGCTTCTTCCTGCCTTGGGGAGGAAGCTAGCTTGGACACCAATGTCGTCATTGTCGGCGCCGGGCCGACCGGTCTGGCCGTCGGCGCCTGCCTGCAACAGGCTGGCGTCGATTTCACCATTCTGGAAAAGGCCAGCGAGGTGGCGCCGGCCTGGCGGCGGCATTATCGCCGGCTGCATCTCCACACGGTGAAGTCCTTCTCCTCGCTACCCTTCGTGCCGTTCCCCAAAAGCCACCCTCGTTACGTCCCGCGCGAAAAGGTGGTCGTCTATCTCGATGCCTATGCCCAGCGCTTCGGCCTGAAGCCGCGGTTCGGCGTGACGGTGAAATCGATCCGCCGCGCGGGCGAGAAATTCCTGGTCGAGACCGATGCCGGCGGCATCGTCGCCCGGAAAATCGTCGTCGCCACCGGCAACAATGCCGAACCGATCGTGCCGGGCTTCCCCGGCATCGAGGCGTTCGAGGGCGAAGTGCTGCACAGCGCCGCTTACACCGAAGCGGCGCCCTATGTCGGCAAGGATGTGCTGGTCGTCGGCATGGGCAACACCGGCGCCGAGATCGCGCTCGACCTCGCCGAAAGCGGTGCGCATCCGGCGATCTCGGTGCGCAAGGGCGTCCACATCGTGCCGCGCCAGCTCTTCGGCGTGCCGATCCAGATGGTGGGCATCGCCAGCCGGCCGATGCCGCAGGCCCTGAACGACTGGATGTTCCCAAAAATCCTCGACCTGGCGTTGGGCCGACTGGAGAAATACGGCATCAGACGGCCGAAGACCGGCATTCTTGCGCAGATCGACGCCGGCCGCATTCCGGTGATCGATGTCGGCACCGTGGCGGCGATCAAGGCGGGCAGGATCAGCATCCTCCCCGACATCGTCCGCTTCACCGAGGACGGCGCGAAATTCACCGACGGGCGCGAGCAGAAATTCGACGCGGTGATCTTCGCCACCGGCTACCGGCCGGGCTATGACGGCATCCTGCCGGCGGAGCTCAGGCCGGCAAAGAGCGGCGTCAATCCGCGAGCGTCCGATCTCGGCGTCTATCTCGTCGGCTTCTACAATCCGGTCACCGGCCTGCTGCGCGAGATCGGCATCGAGGCGCAGGCCGTGGCGAAGGATATTGCGAGGCGGGGGTGAACACTCCCAAGTGCTGCATTGGGGGTGTTCAAATGCCGAGAGTCGGCGCCGCATGAATCGGGTGGCGCCCATACATGCTCCATGCGAAGCCACCCCATCTGCACGAGAGGGGACCCAGCCATGTTCACGCTCTACGACTACCTGCCGTCGCAAAACGCCTGGAAGGTGCGCGTCTTGCTGGGGCTGCTCGGCGTCGCGTACGAAACGCGGCAGGTGTCGATCTTCGAGGGTGAGAGCCGCACGGAGGACTTTCTCAAGCTCAATCCGGCCGGCGCCGTCCCGGTGCTTGGCCTGGAGAACGGCGAGGCGATCGCCGAGTCCAACGCTATCCTCGTCTACCTCGCCGAACGCACGCCCTTTCTGCCGGCGGACCGATTCTCCCGGGCCAAGGTCATGCAATGGCTGTTCTTCGAGCAGTATCATGTCGAGCCGGTCATCGGCTCGCTGCGCTTCTGGACGCTGACCGGGCGGCTGGAGCGCAACCACGCGATGGTTGCCGGCAAAAGCGAGGCGGGTACCCGCGCGCTTGGCGCTCTCGATCGCGGCTTGAAAGACGCGCCCTTCCTCGTCGGCGTCGCGCTCACCATCGCCGACATCGCCGTCTACGCCTACAGCCACCGCGCCGAGGATTGCGGCTTTTCGCTTGCCGACTATCCGGCGGTCAGCGCCTGGATCGATCGGGTCCGCGAAGCGATCGGCCCCGCTTATCCCGTCCATCCCTACAGCATCGATCCGCATTCGGGCGGTTGAACTCCGGCCGGGCGCAGCGCGCCCGGCCGACGAGCGGGCTTCAATGCTTGCTCTTGGTGGAGCCGGCACCGGTACCGCCGATCGGGATACGCCTGGCCTTCGCCTGGGCGCGCGAGGTCTTGGGCAGCGTCACTGTGAGCACGCCGTTGTGGAAATCCGCGCGCACCTTGTCTTCCTCGACCTCGGTGCCGAGCGGGATGCGACGCTCGAAGCGGCCATAGAAGTGCTCGGAGAACTGCCTGTCCTTGTCCTCGGTCTGCGATTTCTTCTCGCCGCGCAGCGTCAGCACGCCGTCGTCCAGCATCAGCTCGACATCCTTCTCCTCCATGCCGGGCATCTCGGCCGTGATGCGGACCTCGGAATCGGTGTCCGAGATTTCGACGCTCGGCCATCCCGCGCGACCGCCAATGGACTCGAGCGACGGCATCCTGCTGCCAAAACCGCGGAATGCGTCGTCGAACAAGCGGTTCATCTCGCGATGCAGCGCCATGAAGGGGTCGCGATCGCTGTCGCGATAGAGACCGGGGGCCTGATTTCCTTCCCTGGCCCAAGGAATGAGATCACGAATTGCCATTTCAATGTCTCCTTTCTCGGTTGCGTGAGGCGATGCAGGTGCCTGGGCACCGGACAGCTTCGAGGCTGTGCATCTGCCTGGCCTGACTGGTCCTCCAGGGCGTCGGCCGCGCTTCAAACACACCCGGTATGTCCAGCGCTTGCGCACGAGATCGGCTAGCATCGATCTGGTGATTGGTTCGCCGAAGTCAAGGCCCGCTTTGGCGCTGCGTCAGGCTTTTTCGAAGGGCCGACGGACGCGATGATTTTCCAGTCTTCTTGTCATCGCCGCGCGACGATGGAACATGCCGGAACGGAAGGCCGTGCAGGGCGTTTCCGTTCAAGCAATTTCGGGAAAGCGCGTGGCGGTTTTCTGGCCGGAATTGCGCAAAAACAAATGGTTAGAGCAGTGAGCCGACGCCGTTCGCGCAAGACGCCGGCCTGCTTTCCCGCAGCACAATGGAGACCGGAAATGGTTCGCACCCTCGCTATCGCAATCCTGGCCACCGGCATGGCCAGCCTTCCGGCCGTGGCTGCCGAGGAATACTGGGTCGCCAGGGATGCCGTCTCGAAACAGTGTGAGATCGTGCCGAAGGAGCCCGACGGGACCTTGGTCATCGATCTCGGCAAGAAGAAATACGCCAGCGAAGGGGAGGCCAGGAAGGCGATGGAGGCGTTGCCGGACTGCAAGAAGTAGGCGCTGACAGGACCTAACGATCCACCATCGACATCGTCCGCTCGTTATATCTCGGCCCTGACACCTTGTCGGGCGTCAGCGCCATGTCTAGCCCGAGCATCTCGGTGGCGTCGAGTTCGATGTCGGCCGCCGCGACATTTTCTTCGAGATAGGTCCGCCGCTTGGTGCCGGGGATGGGCACGATGTCGATGCCGAATTCCGGCCCCTTGGCGAGCAGCCAGGCGATCGCCACCTGCCCGGGCTTGACGCCCTTTGCCGCGGCGATGTCGCGCACTGTGGCCGCCGCCGCGACATTCAAGTCGAAATTCTCGCCCTGGTAGCGCGGGTCGCCGCGCCTGAAATCGCCTTCCGGATAGTCTTCCGCGCGCCTCACGTCGCCGGCAAGGAAGCCGCGTCCGAGCGGCGCGAACGGCACTAGGCCGATGCCGAGCTCGGCAAGCGCCGGGATGATCTCGGGCTCGAGGTTACGCTCCCACAGCGAATATTCGCTCTGCAGCGCCGAGACGGGATGCACTTGATGCGCGCGGCGGATATTGGCGATACCCGCTTCCGATAGGCCGAAGAAGCGCACCTTGCCTTCCGCCACCAGCTCGCCGACCGTGCCCGCCACGTCCTCCATCGGCACGGCCGGGTCGACGCGGTGCTGGTAGAGGAGGTCGATATGGTCGGTGCCGAGGCGCTGCAGCGAGGCGTCCACCGCCTCGCGGATATGCTCTGGGCGGCTGTCGCGGGCGGTGCCGTCCTGCTTGCCGTCGACAATGCGGAAGCCGAACTTGGTGGCGATCGTCACTTTATCGCGCCGGCCCCTCAGCGCGCGGCCGAGCAGCTCCTCGTTGAGGAAGGGCCCATACACCTCGGCCGTGTCGAGGAAAGTGCAGCCGAGCTCGATCGCCCGGTGGATCGTCGCGATCGACTCCGCCTCGTCCGCCGGCCCGTAGGACTGGCTCATGCCCATGCAACCGAGGCCGATCGCCGAGACTTCGAGCCCCTGGCTGCCAAGTTTCCGTTTGCCCAGGCTCATGCTTTCTCTCCGGCCGAATTTGCAATCGGGCTAAATTATAGGGCCGGGAGAGAATGCGTCCAGCGTCAGGCGGGATGGCAGGCGGCGTCGTAGTCGGCAAGCACCTGGTCGACGGCGGCGACCAGGATGGCCTCGGGATTGCCGGCGGCGCCGAGTTCGGCCGGCAGCGTCGGCAGGAATTGCCGCATTAGCGTCTCGGGAATGGCCGCGCCGCTCAGCGCCTCCCGCAGCTTCGCGACGGCGACGCTCGCAGCAGGGTTGGTCCAGTAATAACGGATGCGGTCGCTGTAGCTGTAGTGGCGCTGCAGATAGAGGCTCGTCTCGTCGCCGTGATAGTGGCCACGCCAATGGCCGGGCGCTGACAGCATCAGCTTCTCCATGGCCCGGGCGAGCGAGCGCTCGTCATAGCCGGAAACCATCTCGGAGGCCACCAGGTCGAGCCCGTAGAGCGCCTCGCGCAAGGCGAGTGTCAGGCCGGGCCCCACCTTCAGGATCGGGAAGCCGTTGGCGACCAGCGCCGTCAGTGCCGCGCGGCTCTGGTAGTCGGTCGAATGCGCCTCATAGACGAGCGATTCTTCCCCGTCGAGCAGAGCGGTGAGTGGCTTGGACGCCTCCGGCCTGTAGGCGACGACGTTCTGGCTGCCGAACTCGACGCCCGGCTGCACGACCACGGCGATGACGCGGCCAAAGGCCTCGTCCAGCCCTTCGCGGGCAAAGACCGCGCGATGGATGTCGATGGTGCGGCGCGCCGCTTCGGCTTCCGTCGGCTTCAGGTCGCTGATGGCATGGTCGGCGCCGCCGGGCACCGGAACCTCGGTGCCGATGATATAGAGCGGGGCAGCACCCCCGCGCGATCGCGCCGCCTTTTCCGCCGCCTTGGTCAGCCTGGCGGCCCGCATCGCGGTGGTCTCGTCGTCCAGCGCGGCCGGCTCGCCGGCGCAACCCATCGAGGCGTCGAGATGGATCTTGCTGAAACCGGCCCAGACATAAGCAGTGACCATCGCCTCGGCCTTGTTCATCGCCTGCGCGGCCGGCTCGCTTTTCCACGGGTTCGGCCCGAGATGATCGCCGCCGAAGATGATGCGCGAGGCATCCAGCCCCTCGCGGCTGGCGATCTCGAGCACGAAGGCAACGAAGAGATCAGGCGTCATGCCGGTATAGCCGCCAAACTGGTTGACCTGGTTGCAGGTCGCCTCGATCAGAAGCACCGCGTCCCTGTCGGCGACGGCGCGCCGGATCGCAGCCTGGATGACCAGCGGATGGGCCGAGCAGACCGAGGTGATGCCGTACGGCGTTGCCCTGCGGCGCGCGGCGGCGAGACCTTGAAGCGGGTTGATCGTCATTTCATTTCACCCGGTCGGTTCCTGCGATGAAGCTGTCGAGTGCGTCGAAGCCGGCAAGCCCCTCCATCGGCCCGCGCCGCGTGACGTTCAGGGCGCCTGCGGCATTGGCGTAGAGCAACGCCTTGCCGGGCTCGATGCCTTGGCGCCGACAGGTGAGGTAGGTCGCGCCGAAACAGTCGCCGGCGCCGGTCGGATCGACTTCCTCGACCAGGAAGCCGGCGCAGTCGGTGCGGCTGCCGTCGGCGCCGAAGCGGGTGGAGCCGTCAGAACCCCGCTTGAGCACGATCTCGCCGACGCCGCGCGAGATCAGCGCCGCCACCGCCTGCCGTTCGTCATCGACACCGGCCGCCGCGAGCAGCTCGTCGCCGGAGGGCAAAAGCAGGTCCGCATCGTCCACCAGGGCGGCGAAATGGCTGCCGTCGGCGCCCTCGATCAATTCCTTGCGCACATTCGGGTCGAAGGAGGTCGAGCCGCCGCGGGCGCGTACCGCCTTGGCGGCATAGGCGACGATCTCTTTCAGCCCGGCGATCGACAGCGCCGAGCCCATGACATGCAGATGCCCGGCGCCGTCAGCCAGACGCCGCGCTTCCTCGGTC
Source organism: Mesorhizobium sp. M1D.F.Ca.ET.043.01.1.1 (assembly GCF_003952385.1). Classification (NCBI taxonomy): domain Bacteria; kingdom Pseudomonadati; phylum Pseudomonadota; class Alphaproteobacteria; order Hyphomicrobiales; family Phyllobacteriaceae; genus Mesorhizobium; species Mesorhizobium sp. M1D.F.Ca.ET.043.01.1.1. Next base: position 632,665 of record NZ_CP034444.1, on the reverse strand, counting down.
AGGCTGATGCGGCCGGCGGCGGATTCGGCGACGTTGTAGACGAAGTCGCGCCCGCCATCGGGCCGGTAGCGCACGAAGGCGCTGCCCGTCGGATAGCGGTCGCTAACCGACACGGCCGAGACGTCGACGCCGTCGCTTTTCAGCCGTTCGAGGTTGATGGTGCCGAAATCGTCGCGCCCGACGCAGGCGATGATGCCGGCGCCGCCGCCGAGTTTCGCCACCTGATCGATGAAGATTGCGGGAGCGCCGCTGGGGTAGGGGCCGGTCAGCGCCAGAGGTTCGCCGAACCCGAAGCCGCGTTCGTTCGCCATGATCTCGACCAGGATCTCGCCGGCGACGATCGTTGGCCCGGCCGCTTCGGCGGCGATCTCCCTTCGGTCCATCCTCTGGATTCCTCTCCTCAGCCGGATCAGTGCGCAGCAGCTCACGATAGCGCCGGTCTCCGAACGAGGTAAATCGCCGCGGAGACGATGTCAACAAAAACTATACGCGCGTACATGTTTTTATTGCCTGCGTGATGCTTTCAAATCAAAGGATTATGCCTCTTGGCGCGGGAATGAACGACAAAAGCTCACACAATGGGGCTTGACGGCGCGGCTCTCCGGCGCGATAGAAGATGCACGCATGTTCAGTTTTGCATGCGCATTCGTAAAGGAGGAGATGGAACGCAATGCGTAAGCTTTTTGGAATTCTCGCCGCGGCGACCGCCGCATCGGCGTTGATGGCGGGCGCTGCCCTGTCGGAGGAAATCACTGTCGCCACCGTCAACAATGGCGACATGATCATCATGCAGAAACTGTCGTCGGAATGGGAAAAGGCGACCGGCAACAAGGTCAACTGGGTGGTGCTGGAAGAAAACGTGCTGCGTGAGCGCGTCACAACCGACATCGCCACCAAGGGCGGCCAGTTCGACGTCATGACCATCGGCGGCTACGAAACGCCGATCTGGGGCAAAGCTGGCTGGCTGACGCCGCTCAACGACCTCGGCGACGACTATGACTATGACGACCTGATCACGCCGGTGCGCAGTGGCCTGACCGCCGACGGCAACCTCTATGCTGTGCCGTTCTACGCCGAGAGCTCGTTCACGCTCTACCGCAAGGACCTGTTCGACGCCGCCGGCCTGAAGATGCCGGAGCAGCCGACCTACGACCAGATCACCGAATTCGCCGACAAGCTCACCGACAAGTCGAAGGAGCAGTACGGGCTCTGCCTGCGCGGCAAGCCGGGCTGGGGCGAGAACATGGCCTTCGTCGGCACGCTGGTGAACACCTTTGGCGGCCGCTGGTTCGACATGGACTGGAAGCCGCAGCTGAATTCCGACGCGTGGAAGAAGGCGATCGGCTGGTATGTCGACACCATGAAGAAGGACGGACCTCCGGGCATCAGCTCCAACGGCTTCAACGAGAACCAGACGCTGTTCGCCTCCGGCCATTGCGCCATGTGGATCGACGCCACGTCCGCCGCCGGCCGCGTCTATGATCCGAAGCAGAGCAAGGTCGCCGACAAGGTCGGCTTCGCCAAGGCGCCGGTCGCGGTCACACCGAACGGCTCGGCCTGGGGCTGGGCGTGGAGTCTCGCCATCCCGGCCTCGACCAAGAAGGCGGACATGGCGAAGTCCTTCGTCAAATGGGCGACCTCGAAGGCCTATGTCCAGCGCGTCGGCGAGACCGAAGGCTGGGTCGCGGCACCACCCGGAACGCGCAAGTCCACCTATGCCAGCCCGGACTACCAGAAGGCGGCACCTTTCGCCGCGACCGTGCTTTCGGCGATCGAATCCGCCGATCCGACCAAGCAGACCAAGGACCCGGTGCCCTATACTGGCATCCAGTTCGTCGCCATCCCTGAATTCCAGGGTATCGGCACCGAGGTCGGCCAGGCGGTCGCCGCGGCGCTCACCGGCGAGCAGTCCGTGGACGACGCGCTGAACGGCGCCCAGGCCTCGGTCGAGAAGACGATGCAGGAGGCGGGCTACATCAAGTAGCCGTCCGAGCAGGCCGGGAGAGGCAGCGTGCGCATTCTTCCGGCCGTCCGGCCTGACCGCAAACTCCCTGCGGCGGCCGGGGATGCGCGGATCCGTGCGGGCAATTCCAGCGGTTTTCCGTGGCGAATTGCGTGAGCAAACGCCGGATCCGTGCGTTCCTCGCAGCGGCGCACGAACATCGTTTTCGAAACTCTGACGAATTGGAATTCGCAATGAAGCTGACCAACAAGACGGCCCTCATCACCGGCGGCGCGCGCGGCATCGGCCTCGGCTTCGCCCAGGCATTTGTACGCGAAGGCGCGCGCGTCGTGATCGCCGATATCGACATCGAGCGCGCGACGCGGGCGGCGGCCGAGATCGGCCCAGCAGCCAGCGCCAAGAAACTCGACGTCACCGACCTCGCCGCCATCGAGAGCGTCGCCGCCGAGGTCGACCGCGAGTTCGGCGGCATCGATATCCTCGTCAACAACGCCGCCATCTTCGACATGGCGCCGATCACCGACATCACCGAGGCGAGCTACGAGCGCGTCTTCGGCATTAACCTCAAGGGGGCGCTGTTCACGATGAAGGCGGTCGCCAATCTGATGATCGCACGCGGCCGCGGCGGCAAGATCATCAACATGGCGAGCCAGGCCGGCCGCCGCGGCGAGGCGCTGGCGATGATCTACTGCGCCTCCAAGGCGGCGATCATCTCGGTCACGCAGTCGGCGGCGCTCGCTTTGGTGAAGCATGGCATCAACGTCAACGCCATTGCGCCGGGCGTCGTTGACGGCGAGCATTGGGACGACGTCGACGCCCATTTCGCCCGCTGGCAGGGCCTGAAGCCTGGCGAGAAGAAGGCGCAGGTGGCGAAGTCCGTGCCGATCGGCCGTTTTGCCAAACCCGAGGACATTGCCGGCCTCGCCATCTTCCTCGCCTCGGCCGACAGCGACTACATCCTGGCCCAGACCTACAATGTTGACGGCGGCAACTGGATGAGCTGAGGCGTTCATCGGTCGCGTTTCGAGGGAGGTGACGATGAAGGCCATCCGATTTGCCGCCGCGGGTGTTGCCGGCCTGGCGGAACTCGACATGCCGCAGCTCACGGCGGGTCACGCTTTGGTCAGGGTGCGCGCGGCCGGACTTTGCCATACCGATATCGATGTGCTGCACGGCCGCTATGGCACGGGCGCGTTTCCGCTTGTGCCGGGCCATGAATATGCCGGCACGATCGAGGCGGTCGCCGAGGATGTGACGTCGGTGAAGCCCGGCGACCGCGTTGCCGTCGATCCCAACATTCCGTGCGGGCAGTGTCCGGCCTGCGCAAAGGGTCTCACCAACCTCTGCTCGGCGCTGAAAGCCTATGGCGTGACGGAAAATGGCGGCTTTGCCGAATACGGCGTCGTCGCCGCCGATCATGTGCACCGCATCGGCGATCTCGCTTTCGAAACGGCCGCACTCGCCGAGCCGCTCGCCTGCGTGCTGAACGGCCTTGGTGCGGCCGGGGTAGGGGCCGGTGGTCATGTGCCCGGCAACGCGCTCATCTTCGGTGCCGGGCCGATCGGGTTGCTGATGGCCTTGTCGCTCAAGGCCAGCGGCGCGGCGAAAGTCGCGGTGGCCGACATCAGCGAGCAGCGTTTGGCGTTCGCCGCCTCGCTCGGGCTGGTACCGCTGGTTTCCGGATCGCAGGATTTGGCGGCGCAGGCGCGCGGGTTCGATTTCGTCGTCGACGTCGCCGGACTGCCACCGCCCTTGTCAAAGAACGGCAGCACTTCGTCGAGCGGCACCCGGTGGCTGACCAGCCTGGCCATGGTACCGTCGTCGCGGCTCAGTATCTCCAGCGCCTGCGGGATGTTGCGGTTCAGCGAATGCGACCCGGCCAGCCTGATCTGGCGGCGGAAAATCTCGAACGGCGCGACCGCGATCCTGGCGTCCGGCGCGCAGACGCCGAAGATCAGCGCGGTGCCGCCATCGGCGGTCAAGCCGATCATGCCTTCGACCACTCTGGCGATGCCGGTGGCGATGAAGGTCCAGTTCTCGGCCGAGAGCTAAGGCGGCCATCAAGATTGCCCGCCTTTGCGCCAAGCGGTAACTCGCGTAGACAGTCGTGAGGGCGGGCAAGAGAGGGGCAGACCATGGCGAAGACGATCAGGACGATGGAGGATTTTTCCGCCTTTGTCGGCCTGTCCCGTACGACGGTCTCGAAATACTTCAACGATCCGGACTCGGTGCGGCAAAACACGCGCAGCGTTATCGAGGCGGCGCTGAAGAAATCCGACTTCCGGCCGAGCATGTTCGCCGTCAATCTGAACCGTCGTCGCTCCAATATCCTCGGCGTCATCATCCCGAATTCGACCGACCCGTTCTACATGGCGCTGACGCGCAGGATCGAGATGATCGCCAACGAGGCCGGTTTCCTCGCCTTCGTGCTGTCCTCCGACGGCCGCGCCGAGATGGAGGACCAGGCGATCCAGACCTTCAGGTCGATGAACATCGCCGGCGCGATCATCGCGCCGCTCGGCGTGCGCTCGCATCATCGCATCCTGGCCGAGCTCGGGTCGAGCATTCCGCTGATCTATATCGACTCGCCGCTCGACCAGACCTCGTCCTTCGTCGGTACCGACAATCGGCAGAGTTTTCGGCTGGTCGTCGACTATCTTTGCCGCTCCGGCGAGCCGCCCTGCTACTTCGCCATGCCGCCGGTCAACAACAACGCGTCGGCGCGTCAGGAGGCCTATATCGAGGCCATGCGCCAGTTCAAGATGGCGCCGCGCATCGTGCCGGTCGCGGACATACGCTCCTGGGATTTCGAGAAGTTCGGCTATGACGAGGCGCTGCGCATTCTTAAGGGGGAGGGTTTTGCGACCAGGACGGTGCTGTGCGCCAACGACCGCATCGCCTTCGGCGTGATCAGCGCCGCCTATGAGCTTGGCCTGAGGGTCGGTCACGGCGCCGACTGCGACCTGCGCGTCGCCGGCCATGACGACCACCCCCTGTCGCGCTATGCCTGCCCGCCGATCACCACGGTTGCGCAGAACTACAATGAGATCGGCCGCCTGGCGATCGAGCTCCTGCTGCAGCGCCTTGACGAGAATGGGCCCGCCAGGCGCGACGGCGAGCGCATCCTGCTCAACGCCGAATTGATGCTGCGCCGCTCGGCTTGAGGCGCCTCACGCCCGCGGCAGCAGCCGGCGCATGATCAGCGAGGCATGGCCGCCGACGCCATGCGCCGCAGGCCGACGCTCCACGACCTCGAAGCCGTGCTTGCGATAGAAGCCGATCGCCCGCTCGTTGCCCTCGATCACCTCCAGCGCGATCGAGGGGATGCCGGCATGAGCGGCGAGCACGGCATGCAGCAGATCGACGGCGAGGCCGCTGCCGAACGCTTCCGGCTCGATATGCAGCCGGTCGAGCATGACATCGCCATCCCCGTCCATCGCCGCCATCGCATAGCCGGCGATCGACCCGTCGGCCCCTTCGGCGACGAAGGACATCTTGTCGTTATCGGCAAGCTCGGCCGCGAGCTTCTCCGGCGCATGCTTCTCGTCGGAAAGCCGGGCCGTGGTTTCCTCCCCCATAATAGGCGCATAGGTCCGCCGCCAGGACGCCCCCAGCAGCCGCGAGACGGCGGTCAGATCGTTCTTCGTCATCGCCCGGACATGGGTCATGGCGGTCTCCCTAGTTTGTCTTAGGAAGATATAGCGAGGCGCCGGCGACAGCCAATCTCCCCCACGAGTGGGGAAATCAGCGCTCTGCCGCCCCGCCAAGTTGACGCTATTCGCCACCGTGGCACGCAGGAACTGTTCCGATGCCGCCCCGCACAAGTTCCACCGCTTCCGCAATCGCGAATAACGCCGTGATTACAGCGCGTTGAAATTGACACTGGTGCCGAAATATTCCCGGCCGGCGCCCTTGAAACCCCTCTGCGCCAGACTAGTTGCGGTAGACGCGCGAGGCATGCTGGCGAGCTTCGCTGAGGGAGGGTTCCATGGTTGCCAAGGAAGTGAAATTCCACACCGAGGCCCGCGACAAGATGTTGCGCGGCGTCGATATCCTGGCCGACGCGGTGAAGGTGACGCTCGGCCCCAAGGGGCGCAACGTCGTCATCGACAAGTCGTTCGGCGCGCCGCGCATCACCAAGGACGGCGTGACGGTGGCGAAGGAAATCGAACTGGTGGACAAGTTCGAGAACATGGGCGCGCAGATGGTGCGCGAGGTGGCGTCGAAGACCAGCGACGTTGCCGGTGACGGCACCACCACCGCCACGGTCCTCGCCCAGACGATCGTCAGGGAAGGGGCGAAGGCCGTTGCCGCCGGCATGAACCCGATGGATTTGAAGCGCGGCATCGATAGGGCCGTGGAAGTGATCGTCGCCGATCTCAAGGCCAATGCCCGCAAGGTGACCAAGAACGACGAGATCGCTCAGGTCGGCACCATCTCGGCCAATGGCGACGCCGAGATCGGCCGCTTCCTGGCCGAAGCGATGCAGAAGGTCGGCAATGAAGGCGTCATCACGGTCGAGGAGGCCAAGACCGCCGAGACCGAGCTCGAGGTGGTCGAGGGCATGCAGTTCGACCGTGGCTATCTCAGCCCTTACTTCATCACCAACCAGGACAAGATGCGCGCTGATCTCGAGGAGCCCTATCTGCTGATTCACGAGAAGAAGCTGTCCAATCTGCAGGCGCTGCTGCCGATCCTGGAGGCGGTGGTGCAGTCGGCGAAGCCGCTTCTGATCATCGCCGAGGATGTCGAAGGCGAAGCCCTGGCGACGCTGGTCGTCAACAAGCTGCGCGGTGGCCTGAAGGTCGCCGCCGTCAAGGCTCCGGGCTTCGGCGACCGCCGCAAGGCCATGCTGGAAGACATCGCCATCCTCACCGGTGGCCAGGTCGTCTCCGAGGATCTCGGCATCAAGCTCGAGAATGTCGCGCTCGACATGCTCGGCCGCGCGCGGCGGATCACTGTCGAGAAGGAGGCCACCACCATCGTCGACGGCGCCGGCGGGAAGGCGGAGATCCAGGGCCGCGTCGCCCAGATCAGGCAGCAGATCGAGGAAACCACCTCCGACTACGATCGCGAGAAGCTGCAGGAACGGCTGGCCAAGCTCGCCGGCGGCGTCGCAGTCATCCGCGTCGGCGGCTCGACCGAGGTCGAGGTCCGGGAGCGCAAGGATCGTGTCGACGACGCGCTGCACGCCACCCGCGCCGCGGTCGAGGAAGGCATCCTGCCGGGCGGCGGCGTGGCGTTGCTGAGAGCCGCAAAGGCTCTCGACGCTGCCGCCGCCGACAACCCCGATCAGAAGACCGGTATCGAGATTGTGCGCCGAGCGCTGGAAACACCGGTGCGCCAGATCGCCGAGAACGCGGGCGCCGAAGGCTCGATCATCGTCGGCAGGCTGCGCGAGAACGGGCAGTTCTCTTTCGGCTGGAACGCCCAGACCGGCGATTACGGCGATCTCTACAGCCAAGGCGTCATCGATCCCGCCAAGGTGGTGCGCACCGCGCTGCAGGATGCCGCCTCCATCGCCGGGCTTCTGGTCACCACCGAGGCGATGGTGGCGGAAAAGCCGAAGAAGGAGGGCGCCCCCGCGATGCCTCCGGGGGCGGGAATGGACTACTAGCGCAGTGGCCATGGCTGGCGAAGCGCGCTGCTTCGCCAGCTGTCGATGTTGCAGGGGCGATCGCCGCCAACTGCGCCAAATTGACTCACTCGCCGCTCTCCGCCATCCTTATAAGCGCCGACCTTTGAGCGGCAGCGTATACAGAGTGAGGCCATGGCCAGTCCCGCCGCCAGAGAAAATTCCCGCCGCGCCGCGGTGAAGAAGGCGCTCGACCGTCACAAGGTCTATGTCACCGCGCAGAGCTTTTCCGGCGGCACCTACAGCGCCCGCGTGCTGGTCGACGGCGAGGCCTATTGGGTCGACGAGTTCCGGCTGAGCCAGCTCAGGCAAGGGCTGACCCCGGCTGAGCTCGAGCTCACGCCGGCCGCCGACGATTGAGTTTTCACGGATGATCATGGCAAGGCTGGCGGGACAGCACCCCCCTCTGGCCTGCCGGCCATCTCCCCCTCAAGGGGGGAGATCAGATGTCGCCGGCGCTTTCGCCAATCGCCGACGTTGCTGGAGAAGTGCTGCCAGCCAAGCTGCCAATCTCCCCCCAAGTGGGGGAGATGTCCGGCAGGACAGAGGGGGGCGCGAAGGAACGCGGCCTTTGCCATTGTCCGCTCTGCGCCTTGGCGCCTGACCCATGCCAGGCCCCGCCAAACTCAAATCCTACCGCGCCAAGCGCGAGTTCAGCCGCACGCCGGAGCCCGCCGGCGGGCCAGCGGTCGGCGGCGGCAACCGCTTCGTCGTCCACAAGCACCACGCCACAGCCGACCATTACGACCTGCGCCTGGAGGTTGGGGGCGTGCTGAAAAGCTGGGCGGTGCCGCGCGGGCCCTCGCTCGACCCGGCCGACAAGCGCCTCGCCGTCGAGACGGAGGATCATCCGATCGAATATATCGACTTCGAGGGCGTCATCCCCGAGGGCGAGTATGGCGGCGGGCCGATGATCGTCTGGGACACCGGCACCTGGGCGCCGATGGAGGATGTCGAGAAAAGCCTGCGCACCGGTGCCTTCAAATTCCGGCTGGCCGGCGAGAAGCTCAATGGCGGCTGGATGCTCACCAGGCTGAAGCCCAAGCCCGGCGAGGACGAGAACAAGAAGAACTGGCTCTTGTTCAAGGAGCGCGACCTCGCCTCCGACACCAGTCTCGACATCCTCGAGGCGCGTCCGGAAAGCGTGAAGTCGGGTCGCCGCATCGAGCAGCTGGTCGCCGAAAAGAAGCCGCAGCGCCTGCCGCCAAAGCCGGGCTCGCTGAAGCCGGGCGCGCTGCCCGGCGCGGTGAAGGGCGAGCCGCCAAGCCGCATCGAGCCGCAGCTCGCCACCCAGGTGCCGAAGCCGCCGGGTAGCGACGATCCCGCGGAGCGCACCGGCGAGCTCTGGCTGCACGAGATCAAATTCGACGGCTACCGCACCATGGCGCATGTCGTCGACGGCGAGGTGCGGCTGATCACCCGCGGCGGCATCGACTGGACGAAGCGCTACGGCGATCTGCCACAGGCCTTTGCCCGGCTGCCGGTCAGCCAGGCGATCATCGACGGCGAGATCATGGTGCTCGACGACAAGGGGATTTCCCGCTTCGCGCTGCTGCAGGCTGCGCTTGCGGAGGGCGCCGGCACCAAGTTGCATTTCTACGCCTTCGACCTATTGCACCTGGATGGCTGGGACTTGCGCAAGGTGCCTTTGCAGAAGCGTAAGGCGCTGCTTGCCGAGCTGCTCGCCGGCCAGGCCGCCAACTCCGCCATCCAGTTCAGCGACCATGTCGAGGGCGACGGGCAGGGGCTCTACGATCAGGCCTCGGAACTTGGGCTGGAAGGCGTCGTCTCCAAGCGCGCCGACGCCATCTACCAGAGCGGCCGCACCAAGAGCTGGACCAAGGTGAAGGCGCAGAAGACGGAAGATTTCGTCATCGCCGGCTACACCGTCTCCGATCGGGCGGAAGGGCTGGCGGCGCTCGGCATGGCCGAGTTCGAGAACGGCGAACTCCATTATCGCGGCAAGGTCGGCACCGGCTTCGATCGTGACATGGCGACGGACCTGCTTGCCCGGCTGGAGCGGCTGACCGCCGGCGCCACGCCGCCCGAGGGCGCGCCGCGCGAGATCATGCGCGAGATGCATTGGGTGAAGCCGCTGCTGTCGGCCCGCATCCGCTATTCCAACCGCACCGCCGACAATGCGATCCGCCATGGCGTGTTTCGCGGCTTGCGCGATGTCGGCGGGCTAACGACGCCGGTGCCGGTCAAGCGCAAGCGGCTGATCGCGGAGTCCGACCTCGCCACCATCTGGGTCACCAATCCGGAGCGGCGGCTGTTCGGCAAGACCGGGCCGACCAAGCTCGACATCGCCGTCTACTACGCGCTGGTCGGCGATTTCATGCTGCCGCACATCGTCGGCCGCCCGGTGTCGCTGGTGCGCTGCCCGACCGGCAAGCCGCAGGACTGCTTCTTCCAGCGGCATGCCTTCACCGGCATGCCGCCTTCGGTGGCGGTGTTCGAGTCGACCAATTCGGAGGGTGAGACCAAGACCTATCTCTCGGTCGAGGATGCCAAGGGCTATCTGGCGCTGGCGCAGTTCGGCGTCGTCGAGTTCCACACCTGGGGCACGCACCGCACGAAACTCGACAAGCCCGACCAGATCGTCTTCGACCTCGACCCGGGCGAGGGGATTTCGTGGCGCGAAGTGGTCGAGGCAGCGGTTCACATCAAGGGCGGCCTGGAAGGCCTGGGGCTGGTGCCTTTCGCCAAAACCTCCGGCGGCAAGGGCATCCACATCACCGTGCCGGTGACGCGCAAGCAGAACTGGAAGAAGCTGCACCAGGCGTCGAGCGCCATCTCGACCTATCTTGCCTCCACCGCGCCCGACACGTTTGTCACCACCATGGGCAAGGAAAACCGCAAGAAGCGCATCTTCATCGACTTCCACCGCAACGCCCGCGGCCACACCTCCGCCGCTCCCTATTCGCTGCGGGCCCGCACTAACCTGCCGGCCTCGACCCCGGTGAGCTGGACTGACCTCGAGACGATCGACGCGCCGGAGGATCTGAACTACGCCTCGCTGCCAGGATTGCTGGAGACCTCGGGCGATCCGTGGGCGGAGATCGATGAGGCGGCGAGGGATCTGCCGGTGGTGCAGCCCTAGTTCCTCGCACCAGCGGTTGTCACTAGGCGCGGCCGCGCGCGCTTCGTCATCCTAGGGTCTGCGCGCGTCGCTTCGCTCCTTGCTCCGCCCTAGGATGACGAAGCATTAAAGGCTTTCGGCAACTCGCCAGCGTCTCAGTTCCATCTCCATCGACGCTTGCTACAATTTGAACTATTCTCCGCGCCAACCCGCCCCAGAAAACATTTCGTCAGGAATTCGGTAGTACAATCGGGGGTCGGTGTAGGATTTCCACGGCGTCGCTCGTCCTTCGGACGAAAGCGCTGCAACGAGCATGGTCCCAAAAAGTGGGAACCGGTTTTTGGACAAGACCATGCTCCAAGATAAAGTCAGTGCATGGCCGCGTAGGAGTTCATCATGGCGCCCAGGGCAAGTTGGAAAGGTTACCTCAAGCTCAGCCTCGTCAGCTGTCCGGTCCGGCTCTATCCGGCCACCAGCGCGAGCGAGCGCATCTCGTTCAATCAGCTGCACAAGAAGACGCATAACCGCATCAACATGAAGCCGGTCGATCCCGAGCTCGGCCTGGTCGAGCGCTCGGACCTGGTGCGCGGCTACGAATACGAGGACAAGCAGTACATCATCATCGACGATGCCGATCTCGATGCGGTCAGGATCGAATCCAACCACACGATGAACATCGAGGCCTTCGTCGACGAGGGCGAAGTCGACGTGATCTACCAGGATTCGCCCTATTACCTCGCGCCCGACGGCGCCATGGCGGAGGAGACCTTTGCGGTGCTGCGCGAAGCGATGCGCAAATCCGGCAAGCTCGCCATCGCGCGGCTGGTGCTTTCCAGCCGCGAGCGCGTGGTGACGATCGGCGCGCGCGAGAACGGCATGTTCGTCTGCACCTTGAGGAACCCCAACGAAGTGCGCGGCACGACTGAATATTTCGGCAACATCCCGGCCGGCAAGCCGGACCCGGAGATGCTCGACCTCGCCCAGGCGCTGATCAAGCAGAAGGAAACCCATTTCGACCCGAAGAACTATGAGGATCGCTATGAAGTGGCGCTGATGGCCATGATCCGCGAGAAGCTGAAGGGCCACAAGCCGATCATCGCGGCCGCACCCGAGCGCGGCAACGTCATCAACCTGATGGATGCGCTGAAGGCGAGCCTGTCGCAGCAGGCGAAGCCTCCTGCCAAGTCGAAGACCAAGGCCGAGGAAGCGCCGGCGAAACCCGCCAAGAAGGCGGCCGCCGGCGGCGGCGCGCCTGAGAACCCGCTGAAGGCGAACCTGTTGAAGGCCGTCGGCAAGAGCAAGAAGTGACCGGAGGGCCGGTGATCGTTCCCGGCGCCGTCCTCGGCGTCGTCGGCGCGCTGGCCGCCTTTCCATTGCGCCTCGCCGCGCGCGAGGTCGAGCGCCGCCATGCCGAGCTGAGGCGCGGCGTCACGCGGCGCACCACGCATGTCGTGTTCGGCCGTGCGCTTCTCGCCAAGGCGGGACTGACGAAAACCGGCGACGCCGAGATCGAGCGCCGCGTGAAAGCCGAGCGCGACGCCGGGCGTGCGCTGATCAGCGAGAACGGCTTTTTGCGCCTGCTCGGCCTGATGAAGGCGCCGGAGGCCTCGTCGCTGTCGAGGCAGTCGCTCGTCGACCAGTCGCGCCTTGCCGGCGACGACCTCGACATGCTGTCGCTGTTCGACGCCTTCGAGCATGACGGCGAGCCCTATTCCTTCCGCGATCTTATCCTCGCCCGCAAATACGCCGGGTTGATTGCCAGCGGCGCCACCTGGGGCGCGATCGCCCGCTCCGTCCATCGCTCCGGCCCGGTCGCCTCGCTCACCGCCAAGTCGCTCAACCTCGGCTCGCAGCATGGCCGCCCGGACGCGATCTATCTCGACGAGGGGACGAGTGAGCTCGACGGCCAGTTACTGTTCGACCTCGGGTCTTCGGAAGACGACACGCTGGAGGAACTCTTCGCCGAGGCCGAAGCCGCGGAAGAGGAGGGGCGCCACGACGATGCGGCCGCGCTATACCAGCGCTGCCTCGCGATCGACCCAAAGGATGCCATTGCCGCCTTCAACCGCGCCAACTGCCTGCGCGGCGCCGGCCGCGTGGCGGAAGCCGCGCACGACTATGCCCGCGCGATCAAGCTCGATCCCGGCTTCGTCGAAGCCTGGTTCAACCTTGCCGGCCTGATGAGCGACGAGGGCAAGGTGGCGTCGGCGCGCCGGCATTTGCAGAAGGCGATCGCGCTCGACAAGGCCTATGCCGACCCGGTGTTCAATTTGGCGCGGTTGGAGTTCGACGCGGGGAATTTTCCCGAAGCCCGCCGGCTTTGGGCGCGCTATCTGGAATTGGATACCGACTCCGAATGGGCGAGGCTGGCGCGGAAGGGCGTACAGTTCGTGGATCTGCATATGGCGCGGACAGCGGGGTAGCGCCTTGCCTTCTCCCCTTGTGGGAGAAGGTGGATCGGCGCGCAGCGCCGAGACGGATGAGGGGTGTTGGAGGGAATGAGGCGCTGGTGACGTTGTCGCTTTCCAGGAAATCGATGGGCATATCCGCCAAGCTGGAGCACCCCTCATCCGTCCGAGCTTCGCTCGGCCACCTTCTCCCACAAGGGGAGAAGGGGACGCTGGAGACCCCATGACCCACTTCCTCTTCGACGGCTTCGACACCGCTCCCGTCACCATCCTTCTCGCCCACGGCGCCGGCGCCGCGATGGACTCGCCCTCGATGACCGCCACCGCCAAGGCGCTCGCCGCGGCCGGCTTCCGCGTCGCGCGCTTCGAGTTCCACTACATGGCAGCGCGCCGTTACGGCCATCGCAAGCCGCCGCCGCGCGCCGAGACGGTGAACCCGGAATATGTCAAGGCGATCGCCGATCTTCGCGCCAAGCGCGTGACCGGCAAGCTCATCATCGGCGGCAAGTCGATGGGCGGCCGCGTCGCTTCCATGGTCGCCGACGAGATGTTCGAAAAGGGCGAGATCGCCGGGCTGGTTTGTCTGGGCTATCCGTTCCACCCCCCGGGCAAGCCCGAGCAGTTGCGCACAAAGCATCTCATCGACCTTAAGACGCCGACGCTGATCTTCCAGGGCACGCGCGACGAGTTCGGCACCAGGGAGGAAGTCGCTACCTACGGGCTTTCAGCGGCAATCGAGGTGATCTGGCTGGAGGACGGCGACCACGACCTCAAGCCGCGCAAGGCTCTCTCGGGTTTCTCGACGGCGGATCACCTGAAGACGGTGGCGGAGACGATAAAAGCCAGGCTGGCGGCTTCGTCATCCTAGGGGCGGAGCAAGGAGCGAAGCGACGCGCGCAGACCCTGGGATCCATGCCGCGATGCTGAGGCGTTGCAGCGGTTCAGAATTCTGCCCCGTCGCGTTCCGCGGCAAGGGGCGCGGCATGGATCCTCGGGTCAAGCCCGAGGATGACGAAGCGAGGGGCGCTTTCGGCATCCAAAAATGAAAATCGCCACCTTCAACATCAACAACATCAACAGTCGCCTCGAAAACCTGCTGGCCTGGCTCGCCCGCGCCAAGCCTGATGTCGTCTGCCTGCAGGAGCTCAAGGCGCGCGACACGCAGTTTCCGCTGACCAGGCTGGCGAATGCCGGTTACGGCGCGGTGTGGAAGGGCGAGCCGACCTGGAACGGCGTTGCCATACTGGCTCGCGGCGCCGAGCCGGTGCTGACGCGCGACGCGCTGCCCGGCGACGATGCCGACCGCCAGGCGCGCTACATCGAGGCGGCGGTCGACGGCGTCGTCATCGCCTGCCTCTACGCGCCCAACGGCAACCCGCAACCGGGGCCGAAATTCGACTACAAGCTCGCCTGGCACGAGCGCTTCGCCACGCATGCCGGGCAACTCCTCGACACCGGCCTGCCGGTGGTGCTTGCCGGCGACTACAACATCGTGCCCGAGCCGCGCGACATCTACCAAACCCGCTCCTATGACGACAACGCGCTGGTGCAGCCTGAAAGCCGCGCCGCTTTCGCCTCGCTGATCGAGCAGGGCTGGACGGATGCGCTGCGCAAAACGTTCCCGAAGGAAGAGAAGCTCTACACCTTCTGGGACTACCGCCGAAACCGCTGGCCGCGCGACGCTGGCCTCAGGCTCGACCACATCCTGCTGCCGAAGAAGCTGGCGCGAAAGCTGAAGGCGGCCGGCATCGATCGCGATGTGCGAGGCCAGGACAATGCCAGCGACCACGCGCCGGTGTGGGTAGAGCTAGCGACCTGACCTTCTCCGCTTGTGGGAGCAGGAGGGTTGCGTCTGTCCAGCCGCTTTGCAGCAAGCTAGGTTGCATCAGAACAACCAAGGATCGTCGCCTTTGCTGACCATCAACCCAACAGCCCGCGATCCTCGCCATGGCTGACAACGCCCTCGTTCTCTTCATCTGCGCCTTTGTCCTCGCCGGCGCCGTAGCGCTCATCGCGCTCGCCCTGCGCTGGCGGCGCAAGCGCCGCAGGGCTCGCGGCAATGCCAATCCGGCCGGCGACTATGCGCCGCGCACCGCGTGGGGCCCGACATCCGGCAAGCTGAACTTCTCCTCCTTCGTCTTCATGGATGTCGACGGCGACGGAACCTATGGCCTGACCGACCGCCCGATGGCTGGCGTCGCGGTGCGGCTGTTCGACGAGCAGGGCCGCTTTATTGCCGCGGTGCGAAGCAATGCTGCCGGCTTTGCCAATTTCCCGATGTCGTCGAAGCGGCGCAGCGCTGCGATCCGCACGCCCGGAACCTACCGCTTTTCCGTCTCAGTGCCGCCGGGCTGGCGCGCTAGCGGCGCTAACGAGAACCAGCTGGTGCGCTTGATGGATGCGCGCGGCTCGCTCGTGGGCCTGGCCGGGGAGGGCCTGCCTAGGCCGGTCGGGCTAACGCCCGCGCGCATGGTGAGCGGCAGGACGCCGGCCGCAGCGACGCTATCGGTGATGGGCAAGGGCCGGCTGCTCGACAGCCGGCCGCTCGGCCCGGGCGAGGCCTTCCATTTCCCTCTCGCCGTCGAGGCCGATCAAGTCGTGATCGCCGGCGGCGGGCTCGACCGGCGCCTCGCGCTCTCGGCCTATCCGGTCGAGCTCGGCTTGCTTGCGCCCGGGGCGCTCGAGCCCGATGCGCCGCTCAGCGCCATCGCCTTCGACGATGTAACCACGCGCGGCCTGTGCAAGATTCCGTCGGGCCATGCCGGGCTGGACTGGTACAATCTCAACGCCATGTCGCGCGACCACACCAAGAACAGCCAGGGCTACGTCAACGGCAACGTCTCGGGCGCCTACATCGCCTATACCAGCAGCGGCCATCCGGCCGAGCTCGGCCGCGCGGCGCCCTTCGGCTTCCATTCGGTGATGCTGACTGCCGCGTGGCTGCGCTCACAGGGCGAGACCGCCCTGGTCGAAAGCTGGCTGGGGGACGAGCTGGTCGCGCGCGACGAGGTCGCGCTGTCGGCGCTGGCGCCGGTTCACTACGCGCCGATGCTGAAAGCGGTGACGCGTGTACGCCTGTCGACGAAGCATCACTGGCAGATGGTGCTTGATGATCTGGTGCTGTCGCTCTGACGCATGCCGGCCAAGCGCGGCAGCTTCGGGGCAAACGACACATGTCAGGCAAGCGCTATGGTGCGCCGCCTGAATGTCGGTGCAGCGCTTTGGTGCTCAGATCGTAACGAGCGAAGCGGCGCCGTTAGCGGTGATCGCCGAAAGCCTATCCTTCTTGAGCAGGGTCGGCCTCTCATAGGTTTTCTTCATGGCTGAGTTTCCCTGAATCCCTCTTCGGATCAGGTTGCACCGTTTGTGACTGGAGCCGACGGTCCCGCCGTGATCCTGGAAAGCTTGCCTTTGCGGACAAAACTGGGCTTCTCGTAGGTCTTCTTCATAGTTGGATTCCCCCTCAAATAGGTCAGGCTATCCACCGACACCGGAATAACACAGCGCTACAAATCGGTGAGGAAGACTGGTGCCTTGGACAGCGGGATCAAGCCGATAAGGTTGTGTGGGATCAGCCCGGGATCGGGGTAGACGCAACCGCGGTGATCGTCGAAAGCTTGCCTTTGCGGACGAGGACAGGCCTCTCATAAATCTTCTTCATGCCAATGCTCTCCTAAAAATCCCCGCTGGATAATGTCACATGCGCGTTTCCTGTCAACCAAGGCAGGTGGTAGAGCTTTTTATTCTTGGGGAGTGTGGCTTTTTGCTCACGCGGTCAGGACTTATGGCGCGAAAGACATGGCGCGGCCGTTTCGGGCGTCGGATATTGGTTCGCCAGTCGAGTAAAGTCGAAAATGTCCACCGCGGCCGGATGGAGAAGGCACGCCGGTCGAAGGCGCATTTAACTTTCCTCGTGTGATGTCTTGCCCTTAGCCCCGGCAAAAAGCTCGGCTAGGATGGCTGATTCACTTCCCGCTGCCCGGTTGGGAAGGCGCTGGGGGCGCTGATGAAAAGAAAGACCGACAGGCTGCTGGCGCTGGGGATGCTCATCGTCGGTTTCGCCTGCTTTGCCAAGCTCTATCAGGCACTGGGCGGCGAACCTCCCGCCACAACGAGCGCCGAGATATTCGGCGTGGCGGGCGCGCTTTCGTTCGCGGGAGCCTCGGAATAGGCGAGACGTGGGAGGTTGGCGAAAGCGGCTGAGCGCCTGATCTCACACCTTGTGGCCCTTGCGGGGGAGATTGCCTTTCACTCCGCCGCTTGCAGCTTGTCCTGCGTCTTCGTCTCGAAGTCGCTGGCGTCGTGGCGTTCGTGCAGCTGGTAGGCCGGGTCGCCGGAGAGGCGGTTGACCATGCGGCCGCGCTTCACCGCCGGCCTGGCGTCGATCGCGTCGGCCCAGCGCTGCACGTGCTTGTACTCGTGCACGGAGAGGAACTGCGCGGCATCATTGTAGCTGCGGCCCTTGGCGAGCCCGCCATACCAGGGCCAGACCGCCATGTCGGCGATGGTGTAGTCGGGCCCGGCAAGGTATTCGCTCTCGGCGAGTCGCCGATCCAGCACGTCCATCTGCCGCTTGGTCTCCATGGCGAAGCGGTCGATGGCGTATTCGATCTTTTCCGGCGCATAGGCGTAGAAATGGCCGAAGCCGCCGCCGAGATACGGCGCCGAGCCCATCTGCCAGAACAGCCAGGAGAAGGTTTCCGCGCGAGCGGCACGCTCCGTCGGCAGGAATTCGCCGAACTTTTCCGCCAGATAGGTGAGGATCGAGCCGGATTCGAACACGCGCACCGGCTTCGGCTCGCTGCGGTCCATCAGCGCCGGGATCTTGGAGTTCGGGTTGACCTCGACGAAGCCTGAGCCGAACTGGTCGCCGTCATTGATGCGGATCAGCCAGGCGTCGTATTCGGCGCCCTTATGGCCGCGCGCCAGAAGCTCCTCCAGCATGATCGTGACCTTCTGGCCGTTGGGCGTGGCCAGCGAATAGAGCTGCAGCGGATGCTTGCCGACAGGAAGCTCCTTCTCGTGTGTCGGTCCGGCGACCGGCCGGTTGATCGAGGCGAAAGCGCCGCCGTTCGGCTTGTTCCAGGTCCAGACTTTAGGCGGGGTGTACTGGTTCATCTTGGGGGTTCCTGCGGGCGGATGCGGGTTGGTTGGGCATAGACTTAGGTGCGACCACGCGTCCGTCAAAGAAAAAAGTTCAATTTTCGTTGAACTAGTGACTGGGCCAGCACGGACCCCCCTTCTCCCGCGAGAGGGGTGGAACCCTTGCACCGCGTCCCATTGGCCATACTTATAGAAAAAGACCCGCAATTCAGGATCGACCGATGACCATCGAAAAAGTATCGCGCTCCGTGGTGGCCGTGCGCGCCACGGTTCCGGACGACGCCTTCACCGCCAATGCGCTGGGCACGCGCCGCGAGGGCAGCGGCGTGGTGATCCGTGACAATGGGCTGGTGCTCACCATCGGCTATCTGATTACCGAGGCCGAGGAGGTTTGGCTGACCGACCAGAACGGCCGAGTGGTCGCCGCGCACGCGCTGGCCTACGACCAGGAGACCGGCTTCGGTCTGGTGCAGGCGCTGTCGCCGCTCAACCTGCCGGCGGTAAAGTTCGGCGACGCCAGGAAGGCCAATATCGGCGACGCCGTGACGCTTGCCGACGGCGTGGGCCAGCAGGTCGATGCGCATATCGTCACCAAGCAGGAATTCGCTGGGTATTGGGAATATCTCATCGACGAGGCGATCTTCACCGCGCCGGCGCATCCGTCCTGGGGCGGCGCCGCGCTGTTCGACCGCGACGGCAAGCTGCTCGGCGTAGGCTCGCTGCGCCTGCAGATGAGCCGCGCCGGCGAGATCGCCGACATCAACATGATCGTGCCGATCGACCTTCTGACGCCGATCCTCGACGACCTTGTGAAGCGCGGCCAGGTGGCCAAGCCGCCTCGCCCGTGGCTCGGCGCCTTCTCGGCCGAGTCGAACGGCATGGTGGTGGTGATGAGCGTCGCCGAGGGCGGCCCGGCGGCCAAGGCTGGCCTGCGCCAGGGCGACATCATCTCCGACGTGCGCGACGGCGAGGTCGACGGTCTCGCCGACTTCTATCGCAAGTTGTGGGAGAACCCTGCCGGCGCCGAGATTCCGCTGCGCGTGGTGCGCGACGGCCGCGAGACCTGGCTGCGCGTAAAATCCGCCGACCGCAATTCCTTCCTGAAGAAGCCGCAGCTGCAGTAGAGCCGCATGCATCCAAGGCTGCTGAAGACCTTTCTTGCGGTCGCGCGCACGCGCAATATCACGCGCGCAGCCGCCGAGGTCAATCTCGCGCAGTCGAGCGTCAGCGACCAGATCCAGGCGCTGGAGGCCGAGCTTGGCGCCGACCTGTTCACGCGCTCGCGGCAAGGGCTTGAGCTGACGCCGGCCGGCGACGCGCTGAAACCCTATGCCGAGGGGCTTTTGGCGCTCGCCGACGATGCGCGAGCCGCCGTCGATGCCAGCAAGGGCGAGACGGCCGCAACATTATCGATCGGCGCGCTGGAGTCGATTGCTTCCGTAAGACTCGCGGGCTGGCTCGCCGACTTCCAGGCCGTTCATCCCGATATCTCCATAAAACTGAAGATCGCCGGCAGCGGTGAATTGCTGCGAAGGCTTGGCGATCGCGAGATCGACGTCGCCTTTTGCTTCGACAGGTCCGGCGCCAGCGCGCCGGATGACCGCTTCGCCAGGCGTATCGTCGCGGCCGAGCCGCTGGTGCTGATCGCGCCGCCGGGCGAGAACCGGGCGGACGTCGATCTGGCCGAGCTTGCCGAAAAGCGCTTCGTCGCCACCGAAACCGGCTGCGTCTACCGCGCCATGGTCGACAGGGTCTTCGCCGAGGCTGGCCTCAACGGGCCGAAGCTCGCGGCCGAGGTCGGCAGCATCGACGCCATCGTGGGCCTGGTGGCGGCCGGCGCGGGTTTCGGCATCGTCCCGCGGCTTGCGGTGACCACGGCGATCGATCGCGGCGAGGTGGCCGAGCTTGCATGGCCGGGTCCTGTCCGCTCGGCGCAACTGGTGATGATCTGGCGCCGAGGGCGGGTCCAGCCGCCGGCGCTGAAGGCGCTGCTCGCTTCGGCGGACACGGGCTTCGCGCCGGTCAGGCCAGCCGATGCCCGCCCTCGACATGCAGCGTCGTTCCCGTCGTAAAGCCGTTGCCGATCAGGAAGCGGATCGCGTCGGCAATGTCCTCAGGCCGCCCGACGCGCCCCGCCGGCAGGCGCTTGGCCATGGCGGCGAGCGTCTCGTTCTTCGCATCGCCGGCAACGAACTGCCAGATCGGCGTGTCGACCCAGCCGGGCGACACCGCGTTCACGCGGATCGGCGCCAGCTCGATGGCCAGGGCCCGCACCAGCCCTTCGAGCGCGGCGTTGACGGCGGCGACCACCGAGCCGCGCGCCGCCGGCCGGTAGGCGGCGATGTCGGAGACGAAGGTGAGCGAGCCGGTTGCCGAAAGCTTCGGCGCGCCATGCTTGGCTAAGAGCAGCGGCCCGTAGAACTTGCTCTCCACCACCCTTTGCGCGGCTGAAAGCTCGACCTCCGGCAACAGCCGGTAGGCGCCCTCGATGTCGGCCGCGGTGCTGACGATATGGTCGAGCCGGCCGATACGCTCGAACAGCGCGGCGACCTCGGCCTCGCGGCTGACGTCGACCACCGCCGTCTCGAGCGCGGCCGGGCGGCCGAGCTCGTCCCGTGCGGCGCCCAGCTTCGCTTCGCCGCGCCCGGCGACAGTTACAGCCGCGCCTTCATCGAGGCAGCGCCTGGCAAGCGCCAGCCCCATGCCCGAGCTGCCGCCGACGATCAGGATTTTTCGATTGTCCATATCCATGCCTTTCCTTGCATGGACGCTGTTGTTGCAGGCGAGTGGGCGAAACGAAAACGGAAGAAACCGATAGGGCTATCGAGGAGTCCGATGGCGGGAAGGCGGCGGCCGACGAAAGTCAGGCGGCCCTGTGGAACTCCATGTCGAAGCGAAGCGGGTAGCCAAGCGCCTTGAACGCCTCCTCGAGCGAGTCGAGGCGCGAGTTGTGGTCGAGGCGGAACAGGCGATCGACGTGTTCCCGCTGGCATTTCAGTTCGCGCATCAGATCCGCGCGGCTCCAGCCCTTTTCTCTCAGAGCCATGTATAGGGCCGATTTGAGGAAGACGAGCGCCGGAATCTCGACAAACCATCCCTTGCCCGTGGTTTCCTTGAGCGGGTAGGGAATGTCGTCGCCATGAGCAATGCGCGCTGAGATCGCCTCCTCGATTGCGTTGCGCCCATTCCGGCAAGCTTCTTCCTTGGTGTCGCCATAGGACACGACCTCATCGAATTGAGGCGCCGTAACCAGCCAGGTATCGTTGTCGTCGGGCGTGAGGGCGAGTTCATACCACATACACAGCCTCCTCTATTTCAGGCCCAGATCCTTCTTGATCTTCTCGACCAAACGCGTTCCAAGCTCCTTGCCGCCGCCATGCATCGGCAGCTGGGAAACCTTGTCTTTAAGACGGACCGTCAGGTGGCCGCTCCCACCACGGTGGGTTTCGAAGGTGCATCCCTGCTTGGCGAGCCAGCGCCGGAATTCGTTCGCATTCATAAGATAGCGTACTCCACACATCTGTAGAAGTCAACAGAAGTGTAGAGTTAGTTAAGCGATTGAAAAAGTGGAAGAAATGACTTTTCCGGCTGGCGTTCAATTGCATATATGCTGTGCGGAACGGTCGCCCAAGGCCGCTGACGGAAACTGGTAGCACTTATCGCTACCGTGGCGCGGAATCGTCCATACTGCAACGGCCGGATAAGCAAACGAGGCGGCAATGGCACCCATAAAAGTCGATCCGGACAAGGTTCATGAATTCCCCGATGCGGCAAGCTTCTACGCCTGGCTGGGCGAGAACCATGCCAGCGAGGACGAGGTCTGGATCAAGATCCACAAGGTGGGTTCGGGCCTTGCCTCGATCACGCCGAAGGAGGCGATCGACGTCGTTCTCTGCTTCGGGTGGATCGACGCGGTGCGCAAGTCGCTCGACGAGAAGAGCTTCCTGCAGCGCTACACGCCGCGCGGCGAAAAGAGCATCTGGAGCAGGATCAACATCGACAATGTTGCCCGCCTGATGGAGCAGGGCCGCATGACAAAGCATGACCTACGCCAAGTCGAGGCGGCCAAGGCCGACGGCCGCTGGGACCGCGCCTATGGCGGCTCAAGGGAGATGACCATCCCGCCGGACCTGCAGGCGGCCATCGACGCCGAGCCGAAAGCAAAGGAGATGCTGGAAAAGCTTTCCGCGCAGAACCGCTTCGCGCTCGCCTTCCGCATCCACAACATGAAGACCGAGGCGGGGCGCAGGAAGAAGATCGAGAGTTTCGTCGAGATGCTCAAGCGCGGCGAGACGATCCATCCGCAGAAGAAGAAATAGGCCGGCCGGAGCTATGAGCTGGCGCCGGCCAGCAGAAGCCCGAAGTCGGCGAGGCAGACCGCGCCGAGCGCCGCAGCACGCGCCTGCTGGAAGAGCTTGGCGCCGCTGCGACGCCCCGCTTCGTGGGAGCCAGACGATGCCGTGGGGCGATGGCAGGCAGCGCGCCAGACTGCGATAATCCATTCATGCAAGGGATCGCGCAATGACTGAAAGTCTTTCCATCTAATCATTCAATTCTGACCGTGCGAATGTGCCGACAAGGCCGCCGGGCGGCCAGACACCAAGCCCCGAAGACCAATGCTCCTGCGAGAGAGACGATGAATGCCAAGACAACGCATAACGGCAAGGTGGCGCTGATCACCGGCGGCAATCGCGGCATCGGCCTGGAGACGGCCCGCCAGCTCGCCGAGCTCGGCTTCACGGCGCTCATCGGCGTGCGCGACCTCGCCAAGGGCGAGGCTGCGGCAAGGACGCTTGGCGGCAGGGTGAAGGCCATCGCGCTTGACGTTGCCGCGCCGGACG
Source organism: Mesorhizobium sp. M1D.F.Ca.ET.043.01.1.1 (assembly GCF_003952385.1). Taxonomy (NCBI): domain Bacteria; kingdom Pseudomonadati; phylum Pseudomonadota; class Alphaproteobacteria; order Hyphomicrobiales; family Phyllobacteriaceae; genus Mesorhizobium; species Mesorhizobium sp. M1D.F.Ca.ET.043.01.1.1. Next base: position 609,633 of record NZ_CP034444.1, on the reverse strand, counting down.
CCGCTGCGCACGCGGCGGCCGAAGTCGAGCGCCGCTTCGGCCGGCTCGACGTTTTGGTCAACAACGCCGCCATCCACTATGACCCGTCCGCGCGGGCACTTGGACCCGACTGGACGGTGATCCGCGGGGCCTTCGAGACCAATGTCTTCGGCGCCTGGCGCGTGGCGGTTGCCTTCGCGCCGCTGCTCGGCGCCTCCGGCCACGGCCGGCTGGTCAACGTCTCTTCCGAAGGCGGCTCACTCGCCTCGATGGGCGCCGGCGCGCCGGCCTATTCGACCAGCAAGGCGACGCTCAACGCGCTGACGCGCATCCTCGCGGCGGAACTCCGAAGCACCGGCGTGCTGGTCAATTCGATCTGTCCCGGTTGGGTCGCGACCGACATGGGCGGCCCCGGCGGACGCCCCGTCGCGCAAGGGGCCGCCGGCATAGTCTGGGCCGCCACCTTGCCGGACGACGGCCCGACCGGCGGCTTCTTCCGCGACGGCAAACGGCTGCCGTGGTGAGGTGGGGCGGCGCCGGCGTGCCTTATCCTCCATGCTACGAAAATAGCATTCTCGGCCCGCAAAAGGTGATGCTAGGTTCGCCGCCGGCACCCAGGAATGCGGCGGAAGAGGAGGGACAGCGATCGGGGCGCGAGCCCGAATTTCCACGACATCGGACGGAACTGTTGAACCATTGCGAGGCTCGCCGCGTTTGACGTGGTTGGCCACAAGGGAGGAACCACCAGTGAAAGCATCCTATCTCGTCTCGGCCGCGCTCATTGCGGCATCCGCAATGCCGGCGGCGGCTGGCGAAATTTCCGACGGCAAGGTCAAGATCGGCATCCTCAACGACCAGTCGGGCGTCTATGCCGATTTCGGCGGCAAATGGTCGGTCGAGGCCGCCAAGATGGCGGTCGAGGATTTCGGCGGCAAGGTGCAGGGCGCGCCGATCGAGATCGTCAGCGCCGACCACCAGAACAAGCCGGACATCGCCTCCAACATCGCGCGCCAGTGGTACGATACTGAGCAGGTCGACGCGATCATGGAGCTCACGACATCTTCCGTAGCGCTCGCCGTCCAGGGGCTTTCCAAGGAAAAGAAGAAGATCGACATTGTCACCGGCGCCGCCTCCACCGACCTCACCGGCAAGCAGTGCTCGCCCTATGGCTTCCACTGGGCCTATGACACGCACTCCCAGGCGGTCGGCACCGGCGGCGCCTTGGTGCAGCAGGGCGGCGACAGCTGGTATTTCATCACCGTCGACTACGCCTTCGGCTATTCCCTGAAGGACCAGACCGCCAAGCTGGTCGAATCGAGCGGCGGCAAGGTACTGGGCGAGGTGCGCTATCCGCTGGGCTCCACCGACTATTCCTCCTTCCTGCTGCAGGCGCAGTCCTCCGGCGCCAAGATCATCGGCCTTGCCAATGCCGGCCTCGACACCTCCAACTCAATCAAGCAGGCGGCCGAATTCGGCATCGTCGCCGGCGGCCAGCGGCTGGCAGCTCTTCTGTTCACGCTTGCCGAGGTGCATGGCCTCGGGCTGCAGGCGGCGCAGGGCGTGGTGCTGACCGAAGGCTATTACTGGGACCGCGACGACGTGAGCCGCGATTTCGCGCAAAAATTCTTCAAGCGCACCAACCGGATGCCGAACATGATCCAGGCCGGCACCTACTCGGCGGTGACGCAATATCTGAAGGCCATCGACAAGGCCGGCACCGACGAGACCGAGGCGGTGGCCAAGCAACTGCATGAGATGCCGGTCAACGACGTCTTCACCGTGAACGGCAAGGTGCAGGCCGACGGCTCGATGGTGCACGACATGTATCTCTACCAGGTCAAGAAGCCGGAAGAGTCGAAGAAGGATTGGGATTATTACAATTACCTGGCGACGATTCCGGGCGACAAGGCTTTCCTGAAGGCTGAGGACAGCGGCTGTCCGCTCGTCAGCAAGTGACGCTCGAGACCGCGACCGCCGTCCGACGGGACGGCACCGGACAGACGCCGCGGGTGGTGCTTTCCGCCCGCGGCCTCAGGCGCGATTTCGCCGGCTTCGTCGCGGTGAAGGATGTCGACCTCGACGTCCACCATGCGAAAATCCATGCCCTCATCGGCCCGAACGGCGCCGGCAAGACCACCATCTTCAACCTGCTGACGAAATTCCTGCAGCCGACCAGCGGCACGATCGAACTGCTCGGCACCGACATCACCCGCATGCCGCCGGCGAGAGTGGCGCGCATGGGCCTAGTCCGCTCCTTTCAGATCTCGGCCATCTTTCCGCACCTCAGCGTCCTCGACAATGTGCGCGTCGCGCTGCAGCGCCCTGGCGGGCTGGGCTACCAGTTCTGGCGCTCGCTCTCGGCCCTCGACGAGCTGACGCCGAGGGCGCGCGAGCTGCTCGCCATCGTCGGCCTCGACGATGTAGCGCATCGTCTCGCCGGCGATCTCTCCTATGGCCGGAAGCGCGTGCTGGAGATCGCCACCACGCTGGCGCTCGACCCCAAAGTGCTTCTGCTCGACGAGCCGATGGCCGGCATGGGGCATGAGGATGTCGGGATGATCTCCGGCATCATCCGCTCGCTGGCGAAGGACCGCGCCGTGCTGATGGTCGAGCACAACCTCACTGTCGTTGCCGATCTGTGCGACTGGATCACCGTCATGCAGCGCGGCCAGGTGCTCGCCGCCGGCGACTACGCCACCGTCAGCCAGGACGAGCGCGTGCGCGTCGCCTACATGGGGACCGAGCATGAGTGAGCCGCTGCTTACCGTGCGAGACCTCCATGCCTGGTACGGCGAGGGCCACGCGCTTCATGGTGTCAATCTCGAGGTCTTGCGCGGCGAGACCGTCACGCTGCTCGGCCGCAATGGCGTCGGCAAGACGACGACGCTGCGCGCCATCATGGGCCTGATCCGCAAGCGCACGGGCAGCGTCACCTTCAACGGCAAGGACCTGATCCGCCTGCCGCTGCATCGCGTCGCCCACCAAGGCATCGGCTTCGTGCCGGAGGAGCGCGGCATCTTCGCTACGTTGACGGTTGATGAGAACCTCATCCTGCCGCCGGTGGTGGCCAAGGGCGGCATAAGCGTGGAAGAGATCTTCGAGCTCTTCCCGAACCTCAAAGAGCGCCGCAACAGCCAGGGCACGAAACTTTCCGGCGGCGAGCAGCAGATGCTGGCGATCGCACGGATACTCAGAACCGGCGTCGAGATGCTGCTGCTCGACGAGCCGACCGAAGGGCTGGCGCCGGTCATCGTGCAGCGCATCGGCGAATTGCTGGCGACGCTGAAGAAGCGCGGCATGACCATCCTTCTGGTCGAGCAGAATTTCCGCTTCGCCGCCCGTATCGCCGACCGTTTCTACCTGATGGACCACGGCAAGGTGGTGGAAGGTTTTCCGGTCGGGCAACTTTCCGCGCACACCGAAAAACTGCACGAGGTGCTGGGGGTATGATGGCCAAATGACCATGATCTTCGGCATTCCCATCCAGGCGCTTCTCGGCCAGCTCCTGGTCGGGCTGATCAACGGCTCCTTCTACGCCATGCTCAGCCTCGGCCTGGCCGTCATCTTCGGGCTCTTGCGCATCATCAACTTCGCCCATGGCGCGCTCTATATGCTCGGCGCCTTCATCGGCTATCTGCTGCTGACCCATCTCGGCATCGGCTACTGGCCGGCGCTTGTCATCGTGCCTTTGGCCGTCGGCCTGTTCGGCATCGTGGTAGAGCGTCTGGCGCTGTCGCGGCTCTACCGTCTCGACCCGCTCTACGGCCTGCTCTTCACCTTCGGTCTCGCGCTCGTTATCGAAGGCGTGTTCCGCTTCTACTACGGCGTCTCCGGCAATCCCTATGCCGTGCCGGCGCTGCTTGCCGGCGGCACCAATCTCGGCTTCATGTTCCTGCCCAACTATCGCGGCTGGGTGGTGGTGGCCTCGCTCATCGTCTGCATCGGCACCTGGCTCTTGATCGAGAAGACCAGGCTCGGCTCCTCTCTGCGCGCCGCCACCGAGAACCCGGAACTGGTGCAGGCCTTCGGCGTCAACGTGCCGTTGCTGCTCACGCTGACTTATGGACTTGGCGCAGCACTTGCAGGACTGGCCGGCATCCTCGCCGCGCCCGTCTATCAGGTCAGCCCGCTGATGGGCTCGGACCTCATTATCGTCGTCTTTGCGGTGGTCGTGGTCGGCGGCATGGGCTCGATCCTCGGCGCCATCGTCACCGGCTACATGCTCGGCCTCGCCGAAGGCTTGACCAAGGTTTTTTACCCCGAGGCCTCGAACCTCGTCGTCTTCGTCATCATGGCGATCGTGCTGCTGCTCAGGCCCGCCGGCCTGTTCGGAAGGGACGCCTGAGATGAGCGAGGCAACCCTTCATGAAGAGCGCCTCGCCGCCTCGGTGAGGCTGGAACGGGGACTTGTCGCGCTGGGTATAGCGGCGCTCGTCGCGGCGCCCTTCCTCATCTATCCGATCTTCGTGATGAAGATGCTGTGCTTCGCGCTCTTCGCCTGCGCCTTCAACCTGCTCCTCGGCTACACCGGTCTGCTCTCCTTCGGCCATGCCGCCTTCTTCGGTGGCGCCGCCTATTTCTGCGCCTATGCGGTGAAGGCCTGGGGCTGGCCGCCCGAGGCCGGCATCCTGCTCGGCACCGTGGGCGCTGCGGCAATGGGACTTGTCGTGGGCTTCCTCGCCATTCGTCGGCAGGGCATTTATTTCTCGATGATCACGCTGGCGATGGCGCAGATGTTCTACTTCTTCTGCGTCCAGGCGCCCTTCACCGAAGGCGAGGACGGCATCCAGGGCGTTGCGCGTGGCACGCTTCTTGGAATCATCGATTTGAACGTGCCGATGAACATGTACTTCTTTGTCCTCGCCGTCTTCCTGATCGGCGTCTTCGCCATCTGGCGCATCGTCAACTCGCCCTTCGGCATGATCCTGCGCTCAATCCGGGAGAACGAGAACCGCGCGACTTCGCTCGGCTATTCGGTCGGCCGCTACAAGCTCGCCGCCTTCGTCATGTCGGCCGCACTTGCCGGCCTTGCCGGCGCGCTGAAAGCGATCGTCTTCCAGTTCGCGACGCTCACCGATGTCACCTGGCAGATGTCTGGCGAAGTGATCCTGATGACGCTGCTCGGCGGCATCGGCACCATGGTCGGCCCGGTGGTCGGCGCAGGCCTAGTCGTCGGGCTCGAAAACACGCTTGCGACCTCCGGCTTTCCGGTGACCATCGCCACCGGCTTGATCTTCATGGTCTGCGTGCTGATCTTCCGGCGTGGCATCGTCGGGGAAGTGTATGCGAGGTGGCTGGGGCGGTAGGGATGAGCGAAGACGGGCGGCGCTTCACCTCAATGCCCAATCGCGCGTGCTCATAGTCAATTCCGAAGGCGCGACAGACCGCGGCCGCTATGCCGAGCTGGTCGGGATGACGCTGCAGGAGGTTGGCTGACGAGGCAACTGGCTTGAGTAATGTTGCCTGCCGCCAGCGAACTGATTGCTGTTCGGCGTGACTGATAGTGGGGAGGAATGCAGACGACCCACGGCCAATTACCACCAGAAATAGTCATGTTGGAAGGCATTCAGGTCCTCCAGCGCCGCATTCGGCGACATCAGATCGATACAAACTTCAATCACTCAAGCGGCGGATTCGCACCGCCAACAGAGTTCAGTGCCTCGAAGAAAGAATAGCATGCTGCTGCTCAACCAGCGCCGCGAACACAACCAGCCGCTGGTGGCGGCCGACGCCGAGTCCCTCGGCATGGCAGGCGCCGACCGGGCCGAGCATTATCTCAAGGCGCGCGGCAACCATACCGAAACACCTTTGTGCGCCTTGCCGGCACTGGCCGATGACCTCGGCATCGCAGCACTGCATGTCAAGGATGAGGGCCAGCGTCTTGGCCTTGGCAGCATCAAGGCGCTGGGCGGCGCCTATGCCGTCATCCGGCTGGTGCTGGAGGAGGCCGGCAAGCGCTTTGGTCGCGCAGTCGATGTCGGCGAAATCAACAGTTCCGAGCTGCGCGCCATCGCCGCCCAGATGACATTCTGCTGCGCCACCGATGGCAACCATGGCCGCTCGGTGGCGCAGGGGGCCGGCCTCGTCGGCGCACGCTCGGTCATCTATGTCCATGCCGGGGTCAGCGCCGGGCGCGTGGCGGCCATCGCCCGCTTCGGCGCCGAGATCGTGCAGGTAGAGGGCGGCTATGATCATGCGGTGCGCGAAGTCGCCCGGGTTGGTGCCGAGCGCGGCTGGAAGATCGTCTCCAACACGTCCTGGCTGGGCTACGAGCGCATCCCCGGGCTTGTCATGCAGGGGTATACGGTGAGCGTGCGCGAGGCGCTGCGGCGCATGGCCGAACCGCCCACGCACGTCTTCCTGCAGGCCGGCGTTGGCGGCTTTGCGGCGGCGATTGCTGGCCATATGGCGATTCTGCTCGGCGAGCGGCGGCCGAAGACCGTGGTGGTCGAGCCGAGGCGCTCGGCTTGCGTCTACGCCTCGGCGGCGGCCGGACGTCCGGTGACGATCGAACATCGGCAGTCGACGGTGATGGCAATGCTGGAATGCGCTGAGCCGTCCCTGATCGCCTGGCGCGTGCTGGCGCGCGTCGGCGATGCCTTCATGACGGTGGAGGAGGAAGACGCGGTCGCGGTGATGAATCAGCTGGCGCGACCCTTGGGTAACGATCCGGCGATCGTCTCCGGAGAAAGCGGCGGGGCAGGGCTTGCCGGTCTCGTCCGTGCCGCGAGTGACAAGGGCATGCGCGCGGCGCTCGGTCTCGATGCCAATTCCCGCGTGCTGATCATCAACTCCGAAGGGGCGACCGATCCCGGCCGCTATGCCGAGCTGGTGGGGATGGCGCCGCAAGACGTGCTGTTGCAGTCTGCCTGAAGGGAAGACGACGATGGACCAGCAGGCGCTTCACCGCGAGATGACGGTGTGGCTGCGCGATCTCCACGCCCATCCCGAATTCGGCTTCGAGGAAAAGCGCCCCGCCGGCTTCGTCGCGGAGACGCTGCGCGCCTTCGGGTTGGAGGTCGCCGAGGGCGCCTCATCGCCTACCTGCGGACATTGAGTGACACGCCGTTGCCGCTTCCCGACAATTGATTGCTCCTTTAGGCGTGATTGCTCCTGCTGGCGGCCGATGGTGCGAGGCACCCCCCTGTGGCCTGCCGGCCACTGCCCCCGCGAGGGGAGATTGGCAGCCCCGACCCGGTAACCCTTTCTTGTCTGGTTTCATGCTCTATGCCCGGACGGGGGAAGGCAAAACCAGGGCATGGCGGACGACAAGACACGTAAGGGAAGGTTTTGGGCGCTGGCGCTCGATCGCGCCCAGCTCGGCCTTTGGGACTGGAACCTCGCGACCGGCGGTTGCTACTATTCGCCGACCTGGTGGAGGATGCTGGGCTATGCCGAGGGCGAGCTCGCCGACACCTCCGATCTCTGGCTGACCCTCACCCACCCAGACGACCGCGAGCGGGCGCTGGCGAGCGGCGACCGCCATATCGCCGGCCACACCGGATCGATCGAGACGGAACTGCGCCTGAAGCACAAGGACGGCCACTGGGTCTGGGTGCTCGACCGCGGCGGCATCGTCGAGCGCGACGCCGAGGGCAAGCCGCTGCGCCTCATGGGCGTGCAGACCGACATCACCAGGCAGAAGGAGGCCGAGGCCGCGCTCGAGCAGATCAACGTGCGTTTCCGCCTCGCGCTCGCCGCCAGCGGCACCGGCATCTGGCATTACGATATCGGCACCAACAAGAGTTATTGGGACGCGCGCACCAGGGAGATATTCGGGTTGGTCAGCGACACCGACGAGGTGACGGCCGGCCTCTGGCACACCTATCTTCACCCGGACGACAAGGAGGCCACCGAGCGCGCGCACCTGCCGCCGCCGGGCTCGGAGAGAGTTACCGCCACGCAATACCGCATCATCAGGCGCGACGGCGAGATCCGTCATGTCGAGTCGCTGGTGCGCTTCATCGCCGGCGTCGGCTCGGCCGGCCAGATCCTCGGCACGGTGCGCGACATCACCGACGAGAAGAAGCGTGCCGAGGAGCTCGCCCATGCCGCGCGCCACGATGCGCTCACCGGGCTGTTGAACCGTGCGGCCTTCGACCGGCTGCTGGCCGAAAGCATCGCCGCCGTCAACCGGCTGCCGCTCGCCGTCTTCTATGTCGACCTCGACTACTTCAAGGCGCTCAACGACTATGCCGGCCATGCCGCGGGCGATATCGCGCTGAAGAGCGTGGCCGCCGGCATCGTCGCCAGCCTGCCGCCCTCGGCGCATGCCGCGCGCCTCGGCGGCGACGAGTTCGCGCTGTTGGTGCCGAACTGCGGCGACGCCTGCGCCGAGCGGCTTGCGCACGCCGTGCTCGCCGCCGTGCGCGACGCCGATCTTGGCTCCGCTGTCACCTCCCGCAGGCTGGCCGCCAGCATCGGCATCGCCTTTGTGCGCGATTCCAGGACGACGGTGGCCGACGCGCTGGCCTGCGCCGACGATGCCTGCTACGCCGCCAAGGCCGGCGGGCGCGACCGCTTCGCCGTGTTCTCGGCCGAGACGGCCGCCAGCGCCAGCGGCCTCAACGCCGCGCGGCTCGCCGCCGATCTGGTCGATGCGATGGACGACGGCAGGCTGACGCTGTTCGGCCAGGAGATCCATCGCCTCGGCAGGCCCTGGGAAGAGAGCCGCCATGTCGAGGTGCTGGCACGGCTCCAGGGGAGCAACGGCAAGCCGATCCCGCCGGGGGAGTTCATGCCGGTAGCCGAACGTTTCGGGCTCGCCGCCCGGCTCGACCGCTGGATCATCCGCACGGCGCTGACGCGGCACGGCAGGGCGATCCGTTCCGGCGCCATCTCGCTCGGCTTCAACCTGTCGGCGCAGACGCTCTCCGATCCGCAGCTTTGGGATTTCGTCGACGCCGCGATTGCCGAGAGCGGCGCGCCGCCCTCAGGCATCGGCTTCGAGATCACCGAGACCGCCGCCGTCACCAATTTCGACGCGGCGGAAGAATTCGTGCGCAGGGCTAGGCAGCGCCGCTGCCGCGTCAGCCTCGATGATTTCGGCGCCGGCATGAGCTCCTTCGAATATCTGAGGCGCTTCCCCATCGACGCCATCAAGATCGACGGCTCCTTCATCGAGCACATCGCCGACAGCCGCTTCGACCGCGAGATCGTCTCGGCGATTGCCGGCATCGCCCGCAGCGTGGGGGCCGCCGTGGTGGCCGAGAAGATCGAGGAAAGCAGGGCGCTGGAGGTCCTCACGGGCATGGGAATCGGTCATGGCCAGGGCTATCTCCTGCACAGGCCGGAGCCGCTCGAGGCGGTCGTGGCGCGGGCGGTCGTTGGCGCGGCGCCGCTTGAAAGACGGCAAGCCCGCATGGGCGGCATAAAATGAGCAGCCGCTAAAATTGCAATCGTCCGCTTAAGGGCGCCGTAATCCGGCAAGGCAATGATCCGCACCGACGATAAGATCGGAGCGATCATGAAGACCTTTCCATTGCTGGCGGCAACCGCGATCGGCCTGCTCGGCATTCTTGCAGCGCAGCCATCCTTCGCAGGCTCGGACCATGGCGGCCAGGTGACCGTGACCGAGGATGACGACCAGGGCGCCGCCGCCGGCAATGACAGCGACCGCGACGTCGCCGAGAATGAGCACACCGGCCATGAAGGCGAGGGCGCCGATTCCGGCTCGCATCAGGGCGACGACGAGGACGGTGATCACCAGAGCGCCGATCACGATAGCGACGGCGGTGACAGCGGCGGCGACGATGGCGGCGACGGCGGCAGCCATGATGGCGGGGACGGCGGGAGCGGTGGGGACAGCGGCAGCCATGACGGCGGCGACGACTGAACGGCCGCGCCACAGCCGCCCACCGGTCACGCGCGCAGGTTGAGCAGCCTAGGAGATTCTTCAGATATAAGCGGCTATCACCTTGCCGAACCGATTTCATTCTGCTCGAGACATGATGTCTTGGCTCGACTGTCCGGCGCCGGTTCCATGACGGACCGGTACCGTTGGGGCCGAGAATGTCTCCGCTATTCGCGCTGAACAACGCCGCCTTGCTGATCCTGCAGCCGCAGCGCCCGCCGGCGACGGCCAGATCGGCCACAGACAGCCTCGCTGGATCCGGCTCGTCGCTCGTCCAGGCGCCGGCTGGCATTTCTCAATCCATGTTCAGCGTGAACAGGCTCAACGTCACGGCGACGAAAGTCCGGCTGATGGAGCGTGCGGGTAAGGAGTTCGGCCTCGACCAGGCCGACTACGAGTCCGTGTTTTCCTACGGTTCGGCCGTCAAGAATGCGGTCGAGGCATTGAAGCGGCAATCGCCCTCGGCGATTGCCGAGATCGAAAGGCAGCTCGGCCTGGACCAGCTTGGCATTTCGCTCGAGAAACTGGTCAATGCGATCGTCGATCCGACTGGCGGCGACCGCGACCGGCTGGACGCCGCGCTGGAGAAGCAGATCGCCGGGAATGAGGCCGCTTGGATCCAGCCTGACGAGATCGGGCTCTACGGCGGCTGAGGCTGATCCCCCCGCTTGAAGGAAGGATGTCACCGAGGGCGTCTCACGTCGAGCGCGACACCCGTCGCTTTGCGAGGCGACCTCTGGCCCGCCATCTCCGCCTTAACGGGGGAGACTAAACCGAGACTAAACCCGTTCAGTGATGCGTGTGGCTCTCATTGCGCTTGCGGGTCGCCGCCGCCTTCTTGGCCGAAGCCGAACGCGCCGCGGCCGGTCGGTCGCCGGAAGCCTTGCCGCCGATCCGCCCGCCCTTATGCGCAGCCGGATTGCCGGTGTGCTTGCCGCGGCCGGAGCCGCCTTCCTTCTTGCCGCCGGCATCGTCCTTGTTGACGGTCGCCCAGGCGCGCCGCTCGGCTTCCTTCTCGGACACGCCGCGCTTCTCGTAGCCTTCGGCGATGTGGTCGGCCTTGCGCTCCTGCTTGTCGGTGTATTTCGATTTGTCTCCGCGTGGCATTTTTCTTCTCCTGTTGCGCTGAGTGAAGTTCAAGGTGTGAAGACCTGGGATTGGTCTTAGGAGCCTTTCTTCTTGGCGACGTCGCCCAGGTCGGACCGTTCCGGATCCTTGTTATTCTCGCCGGCGGCGTCGCGATCCTCGTCTGGATCGTCCTTGGCCGGCAGGTAGCCGGGTGGCCGGCTCTCTTTTGGGCCTTCCCAGCGCGGCCACTGATCGGAAGTTCCCGGTGGCCCTTTCTTCGGTGAATTGCTCATTTTTGCCTCGCTTCAGCCCTCGGCCTTCATGGTGCGAGCGATCCTCATGAGCTTGTCGCGATCATGACCGTGCTCGCGGATCAATTCGCGCGCCTGCTTCGGCGAAAGATCGCTGTTTTCCGCCAGGAACCGAACATCCGGATCCTCGCCGCCCTTGGTCGGCAACCGGCCGGGGGACGGCGAATGACCGGCACCAGGTCGGTTCGGGATATTGTCGTTTGCCTGGTTCATCGCAGGCCTCCTTTGTTGTCGCCGCGCCTAGCCGGCCTTCTCCGGCCCGCGGCGTGCCTCCTTCTTGCGGCGCAGCACCTCGTCGGTTCCGACGATGTCCTTCGAGCCACCGGTGATGGAGGTCGAAACGACCGCCGGCGGGTCGCTCGCCGGAAAACTGTCCTCCAGACCGGACTGCAACTGCTCTTCCAGCGTCTCCGGATTCTCGGAGCGCCCGGCCGTGCGGCGCTCCTCGATCTCTTCCAGGTCGTGCTTGGCGTCGGGATGCTCACGCACGTTGCGCAGCGTCGACACCACGAGCTCGACCGCGAACTCCCTCATCGCCTCGCCGTCGGGCGCGGCGAGGACGGTTTCCTCGATAAGGCGCACGAGCGAAGTCTCGATCTTGTCCAACTCCTTCATGCCCTGGCTGCGTGCCAGCCTCTGGGTCAGCGAATGGATCAACAGCGGAGCGAAGGTCGAATAGGCATGCGTGCGTGCCTCGTCGACGCGATCGGGGTGAAGGGCGTGCACGGACATCCGGTTCCTCCGTTCAAACATCCGCCTGGACGGCGGCGAGCCGCGGCGTGTTTCTGAGGAACCGAAAGGAGGCGAAGAAGTTCCAACCACGGCGGGCGCCGTACCCGGAGGCAGCGCGTCGCGACCATCGCGCCTGCCAGCGCTCCATGAGGGGCCACGGTCCGAACCGTTCCTGCGACTGAAGTCCGAGCGTCCCGCGCATTGGGCCGTCGGCGGCAACCAAAGCGGAAGCTTCGAGTTGGTGAGCGGTCGCCGATGGACCCCCTCCGTCGGCGGCATTTGGGTGTCCGCCATTCCGCGCAACGGCGGGCACCCAAGGCCATCGAACCGAAACTAAACCATCGGAATGAGGAAGCCGCGTTGCCGGTTTCGAAAGTGAGACGACGATTTGACCTCTATGTCTGCCAAGCCCAAAGCGCGAGATGCTGAAAGCCACGCCGCAAACGACAATCATCTCTCCGCCCTCGCTGAAATCTCGATCCTCCAATTCATCAACGATGACGACGTCGCCGACATTGCCAGGCGCACCGAGCGCCTAGGCAATGCGGTGGTGATCGCGATGGCGCTCTGCCTGATCGTGGCGCCGGCGATCTATCTCACGGTGGTCTACGGAATATAGCAGCCGGGCGCCCGCTAACCGGGTTGTCACCAACCTAGTAACGGAAGGCGGCAGCTTACCGGGCTTTCAGGAAGCCGGCCCGTCGCAGCAGTGAAGGCCAATCGGTGCCGACCAGCTTGATCAGCTTCCGCGCTTCCGCGTTGGAAATCCCGGTCGCTTGTGTCAATTGGGAGACGAGCACCGCGATTTCGACCTTCTTCTTCGGGCTTGCTTCGCCGCTATGCCTAATCATAACGGTCCTCCTTGGACCTCGAACGGCAAGGGAGGAAGAATGTTTCATCACAATGGACCCTGAGCAAAAAATCTGGCGCCAGGAGCAAATCTGGCACCGGCTTGCGCCTGCCGGTTGATCCTCTGGCTGCGACCGGCAAGTGCCGGCAGGACCGACTTGCGGTCCGCTACTTCTCCGGCGAGAGAAAATCACACAGCGCTGCCACGGTTTCGTCCGGAAATTCCTCCGGAAAGAAATGCCCGCCGGGCATCGCCCCGCCGCTGACATTGTCAGCCCACTTCCGCCACAGTGCCAGCGGTCCGCCTTCTTGAACGTACCACTCGGCGAGCGCGCCAAGGCCGCTCCATAGCGCCAGCACCGGGCAGCCGATGCGCCGGCCGGCTGCCCGGTCCGCATGGTCGTGCTCGCGGTCGAGCGTCGCCGCCGCACGGTATTCCTCGCAGATGGCGTGCGCATGAGCCGGATCGCGCAAGGCATCGGCATAGGCCTGCCGGACCTCGGCGGGAAAGGCGGCGGGCGAGGAGCCCCAGCCGGCCAGCGCATTGTCGACGATCGCATCCGCGGCCATCCCCATGACCGCTTCCGGCAGCGGCGCGGTTTGCGCCAGCAGCGACCATGGCCAATAGCCCAGCGCCAGCCGGGCGTCGGCCAAGGCCCACGCATCGGCGGTGGGTATGATGTCGAGCACGGCTAGCTTGTCGACGCGGTCGGAGTGGTCGAGCGCCAGCCGATAGGCGACGCGGCCGCCGCGATCGTGCCCGGCGACCATGAACCGGGAAAAGCCGAGCTTCGTCATCAGCGCCGCAAGGTCGGCAGCCATGGCGCGCTTGGCGTATGGCGCATGATCCGCATCGGACGGCGGGCAGGAGCTTTTCCCGTAGCCGCGCAGGTCGGCGCAGACGACGCGGAAGCGGTCGGCGAGCTTCGGCGCCACGTCGCGCCACATCAGATGCGTTTCGGGGAAGCCATGCAGCAGAAGCAGCGCGGGGCCGCCGCCGGCGATCCGGATGAATATCCGTGCCCCGCCGGTGTCGACCTCGGCACTTTCGAAATCGTCGAACATGCTTTGTCTCCGGCAGGCGGAACGCGATGAGGGTGGGGATGGTTGCCGCGACCGCCGGCCGAAGCGTCCTTTCGGCTCGCGCCTCGCGATGTTCAGCTCCACGCGGAATCGAGCGTCATGGATGCCTCGAATATCTGGTCCCTCTTCTGGTTCCGGACTTTGACGGTGATCTTGAGACGATCTCCGCCCAGCGCCTCGTCGCGCACAACATCGTGCAGTATCCGAAGCGCTTCCATGCGCGCACTCTCGCGGTCGGGAAAAAGCTGCCCTTCGGCGTCCCTCTGGGTGCTTTCGGTGTTGTAGAGGTCGAAGTAGAAGCGTTCCATCGGCACCGCCTTTGCCGTCTATCTTGACGATCAATCCATCGCATCGATCATGGTTCCAGGCGACTGATCCCGAGAACAGTTCGGGCCGTCGTGATCTCCTGCTACGGCCGATTTCACGACTGCTCCCCTGCAACCAGTCCCAGTCCTCCAACGTTAGGTTTCGCTAACAGAGGATGGAAATCCGAATGCTGGATTCCCTTTATCTCAACCTTGGCCAGCACGACGCCCTGTCGGACGAGGAAAAGGCACTGCTGGCCGGCGCAATGTCGGTCGAGAAGTATTTCCTCACCGGCGAGGACATTGTCCCGGAAGGATCGAGGCCGAGCGTCAGCACGTTGATCGTCGATGGGCTCGCGGCGCGCTACAAGGTGCTCGAGGATGGCGGCAGGCAGTTCACATCTCTGCAGGTGGCCGGCGATTTCGTCGACCTGCATGCCTTTCTCCTGAAGACCATGGACCATGGCATCATCGCGCTTTCGCCCTGCCATGTGGTCGCGGCCGATCACAGCAAGCTGCGCGCGATCACCGAGCAGGCGCCGCATCTCACCAGGCTCTTGTGGCTGGATACGCTTGTCGACGGCGCCATCCACCGCGAATGGATCGTGGCCATGGGGCGCCGTTCCAAGACCTCGCATCTGGCGCATCTCATCTGCGAGTTGTTGGTCAGGCTTCAGGTCGTGAACAAGACCCGCGACATGAGTTTCCATCTGCCGCTGTCGCAGGCTGTGCTCGCCGACGTGCTCGGCCTCTCGGTCGTGCATATGAACCGGGTCATCGGCGCGTTGCGGCGCATGAATGTGATCAACTGGGTGAGCCAAACGGTCACGATCGTCGACTGGCCGCGTCTCGTCGAGATCGCGGAATTCGACCCGACCTATCTCAGCATGACCAACGAGCCGAGGTGAGGTTCTACTCCGGTGGGGCCTTGCCATCGCGCGACCACAGCGCGTCGAGCATGGTGAGCGCCGCACTCCGGTCGCTCACCCTCAGGAGACCTTGCTCGGCTGCGGCCTTCTTGAAGGCCGCGAAAGCCACCGCCGGACGGCAGATACCGGCCATGGCGTCGTCAACCAGCCGCGCCGCCGCGAGATAGTCCGGGGCCTGCTTGTCCTTCCATGTACCGTTCAACGCCTTCTTTGCGTCGGCGACCGAGCAAACCACCATCGAGCCGCCATTGTGGAAGCGGATGGCGAGCGGCAGGAACCGGCTCATTTCTTGGTCACCATCCAAGCCATTCATGCGCGCGCCAGGCGAGGCCGATGAAAGGCACCGCGGTCAGTGCCGCCGACAGGATGAAAATGGGATTGCTCATGCGAATGGATTTCATGTTTGCCTCCACCACGATTGGGATCGCCATAAACGAAGATGCGGCCGGCCGGTTGCATCCGATCGGCCAGGGCTGACGCAAGGGCGAGTTACATATTGCTCGCGGGCCGGATGGGAGGCGCCGGACGGTGGGGCGGGCGCGGGCGCACTCTCAGCGGCACGTCGGCGAGCGAGGCCCGGATCGGCTTAAGAGAGGCGATCGGCGCGGCGGCACGCTGGTGCACAAATGCAGCCGAAAGCCTGCCGATCAGATTTCGAACGTCCATGGAACTCTCCTCCTACAGAGTCCCCCAAAACATCGATCGATTAGCAGCTATGACGAGCGCCCGCATTTAACTTTGATATAGCGCGCGCCGTGGCCATGCGGCCGAGCTCGCCCCGGCGAAAGCCAACCTTTTCCCCCGGCATGCGTTGTCTATCGAAAAGGAGATGGCGATGTCGACCGATATCCGATCCAAATCCGATAGCGCGAAGACGGCGAGCCGGCAGCGCAGCGTGCAGCGCAAGGTCGATGCGATCGACCGTGCCAAGCCAAAGGCAAAGCAGGAGGGCGCCATGCAGGCCGGCGCGCGCAAATATCCGGTGCCGCCTTTTCCGAAGCAGCATCACCCGAAGCCCGGCGAGGAATGGGCGATCGACCCGGCGCCGCTGTATGACGCGCCGTTCTGGCAGGGCTCGGGCAAGCTGGCCGGCAAGGTGGCGCTTATCACCGGCGGCGATTCCGGCATCGGCCGCGCCGTGGCCGTGCTCTTCGCGCGCGAAGGCGCCGACGTCGCCATCGTTTACCTCAGCGAGGATCGCGACGCCATGACGACCAAAGCCGCGGTCGAGGCCGACGGCAGGCGCTGCATCACGCTTCGCGGCGACGTCACCAAGCGCGCCTTCTGCCGCAAGGCGGTCGAGCAGACAGTGAAGGCTCTTGGCAGGCTCGACGTGCTCGTCAACAACGCCGCTTTCCAGGTGCATTCGGCCGACTTCGCCGATCTCACCGAGCGGCATTTCGACACTACGCTGAAGACCAACCTCTACGGTTATTTCCACATGGCTCAAGAAGCCGTGCCGCACATGAAGCCGGGTTCGGCGATCGTCAACACCGGCTCCGTCACCGGCATCGAGGGCTCGAAGGATCTGATCGATTATTCGATGACCAAGGGTGGCATTCACGCCTTCACGCGGGCGCTCTCCGGCAACCTAATCGGCAGGGGCATCCGCGTCAACGCTGTGGCGCCGGGCCCGGTGTGGACGCCGCTCAACCCGTCGGAGAAGGAGGCCGGGGACGTCGCGCGGTTCGGCGCCAAAACGCCGATGAGGCGGCCCGCCCAGCCGGAGGAGATCGCGCCGGCCTATGTGTTCCTGGCCTCGCCGCAGTGCTCGAGCTACATTACCGGCGAGATCCTGCCGATCATCGGGGGTTACTAACCCATGAGGAGGATCCCATGCAGAAAATTCTTCTCACCATGGCCGTCGTTATGATGTCCGCGCTGCCGGCAGCCGCCCAGACTGCCGATCAGCCGATGGACCAGCAGCTCATCCCCGACCTGCAACAACCAGGGGACTGCCAGGCCAAGCCCGACACCAAGGATCAGCAACAGAAGCAGCAGGCAGACACGACCGAATTGTCGGAAACGCTGGACAACTGCAACGGTGTGCTGATGCCGCCGCCCACCGGCGACAAGAACGCCACCGTTCCGCCGGCCGACAACAGCCAGATGCCGATAATCAAGCCAGGCGAGTTGCCGCAGCAGCAGCCAAAATAAGGGCGCCGGATCAGCCTGGCTCGAAACTTTTTCGGGGGCAGGCGAGTTACCGTCTGGTAGTCCCGGGCACCGGAACTGCTCCCACGATTTTCCGCCCCGGTTTGTTCCATCCGGGGCGGTTTCTTGCCGCCAGGGCACGGGCCCGACATGCGATCCCATATAGCCCCAAGTCCGCGGCAGCGAGCCCGGAACCATCGTGCACTTTCCGAATTGACCTCAGCGGGCCGCGTCAGCCGGACCCGGTGGTAAAGAGAACAGGGTTTGGTTTTTCCGGCTTCACACCCTGGCCAACGAAAAGGCAGTCGAGCTCTTGTCCCACCCGGCCCGCCCAATTTGGGCGGCCGCGCATGGCAAAACGTCGATTATCCGAACCTGCATCTCCCATTCGAAATAGATGGTGAGGGATATGCCGCGTGTGTTCGAGGAAGCCCGGGTCCTGCTGACGCAGAGCGTCACCGGCTATCTCGACGACAATGCGCTGAGCCATGGGGCGGCGATGGCCTTCTACGCTGCGACCTCGCTGGCGCCGGTGCTCCTGATCGTCGTGGCGATCGCGGGCATCGTCATCGGCAACGACGCCGCGCAGCTCGCGCTTTCGGCCGAGTTCGCTGGCGTGATGGGCCCGCAGAGCGCGGACCTCCTCAAGGCAACGATCGAGACCGCCTCGCATCGCGGCTCCAGCACGCTGGCCACCGTCATCGGGCTGATCGCGCTGCTTGTCACGGCCTCCGGGGTCTTCGGCGAGATGCAGCAGTCGCTGAACCAGATCTGGAAGGTCAAGCCCAATGGCGTCTCGCTGTCGCGCCTGGTGCGGGCGAGGGCGGCGAGCCTAGGTCTGGTGGCCGCTCTTGGTTTCATGCTTCTGGTGTCGCTCGCCGCAAGCACGGCGATCTCGGCGCTGGGCGAATATATCAACCAGCGCCTGCCGTTCGGCGAGCTGATTGTGAGCGCGATCAACACTGCCGTCTCTTTCGTGCTGATCGCGCTGCTCTTCGCGGCGATCTACAAGGTCCTGCCGGACCGCAGGCTCAAATGGCGCGACGTCGGCGTCGGCTCGGTCGTCACGGCGCTGCTGTTCACCGTCGGCAAGTCGCTGATCGGCTGGTACATCGGCACCAGCGCCATCGCCACCTCCTACGGCGCCGCCGGCGCGCTGATGGTCGTGCTGGTCTGGGTCTACTACTCGGCCCAGATCTTCCTCTTCGGCGCCGAGATCACCCGTGCCTATTCGGTGCGGAGCGGCAGCCGGCAGGATCTCGCGCCCGTGCTGGCGGTCAGCACTGAAACGGGAAGGCCGGGCAGGTCCCGGAACCCGGGCGAGTCGGACGGCGAGGTCGTCACGTGGATCGTCATCAGCGGCCTGATCGCGGTGCTGGTCTCGGCGTTCCGGCGGCGGAGGCAAGGTTGTTGACGCTGCTGCCCGGCGATCCGCGGTCTGGCGTTGCTCGGGCCTGTCGCTCCTCCTGGCGCTTTTCGACTTCATAGGAAAGCCAGCGGCAGAACATGCCGACGATCGATGTGGTGGCGCCGCCGAGCAGGCAGGCAGTCAGCACCGGGCTTTGGGATGCGCTTCCCCAACTGACGACCGCCAGTAGCATCACGCTCACCGTCGAGATCAAATAGCCTATGCCCTTGAGCAGATGCAGCGACGATCTGGCCATGCTGGATGTCCGCCTCCCCAGTGGAACAATCGGCCGCGACTGAAGTTCCATTTCCGCAGTGTCTCCCCAAGGCAGCTGCCGGCCGGCGGAAACCTTGCCGCGTTCTTCTCCAAGCCGCCGATAGGCGGCGTCATCCAACCTGGGCCTTGGCCATCCGCGATCTCTTGGCTTCGGCGCAGCGGGCCCGGAACTCCTCGACCTCGGCCTCCGTCAAATGCTCGATACCGATGAAGTCGTTCTTGGCCCGGCCCGAGCGGATCAGTTCGTCGAGCTTGGCCTGGATGGCTGCGCCGTCGCGGTTCTGCGTGTTCTGGATCAGGAACACCATCAGGAAGGTGACGATCGTGGTGCCGGTGTTGATGACGAGCTGCCAGGTTTCGGAATAGTGAAAGACCGGGCCGGTGACACCCCAGATCAGAACCGACGCCACGCAAAGGGCAAAGGCCCACGGCCTGCCGGTGGCGCGGGCGACTGCCTCCGCCATTCGATTGAATGCTTTTTCCATATGCCGGCCCGAGCGGGGTTACGAGCCTCGGCGAGGTATCGCCAGGGCTCGAGGAAGAGCAGAATTGAGGGAAGATCCTGTCTTCCGCTACGCCGCTTCGGCGGCGACGTTGACTGCGGTTTCGGCAAGTTCGGTGAGCGCGGCGTCGGTCTCCTTCTCCTCGCCGAGTGTCTTGTCGAGAAGGTTGACTGCCTGGGTAAGCCCGAGTTCGGAGGCCCAGGTTCTCAGCGTCCCATAGCGCGAGATTTCATAGTGCTCGACTGCTTGCGCCGCCGCCAGCAGACCGGCGTCGAGCGAGGGCGATCCCTTGTATTCCTCCATGATCTCGGCGCCTTCCTCGGTAATGCCCATGATGGCGGCGCAGGTCTTGCCGGCCGGCTTCTTGTCGATCACCTCGAAGACCTCCTCGAGGCGCGCGACATGCTCCTCGGTTTGGCCGCGATGCTTTTCGAAGGCAGCCTTCAGGTCATTGCTTTGCGCCGCCTTGGCCATCTTGGGAAGCGTCGCCAGAATTTTCTTCTCGGCGAAATAGATGTCCTTCAGCGTGTCGTGGAAAAGTTCATTCAGGCCTTTCTTCGTGGCCGCTTTGGTCGTTGCCATTGCCTTGCATCTCCTGATGGGTTGGTCAGCCTCAACTCCATTCGAACCGACTTGTTCCGGAGAGAATTTCGGCCATGACATGGCCCAAACCGATCATTTGTTATTGACGAATATTTGGGCGCCCGGCGCTGGCTGAAGTCCGGCGCGCCGTCCTGGCGCATGCCATTGAAACCTTGTTGAGCCGGACGCGTTGCCACGTATCAATCGATCGCGGGAGGAAACCGTCACAATGCTGAAGACAGGGCCAGGTTGGGAGCAGGCCTATGAACCGCTCGAATTCGCCCAAAAGCACGGCCTGACCCTGAAACAGGCCGAAATAGTCATCCACACCAATGGGCCGTCCAAACGCAAATGCGATCTGGCGGCTCCGATCTTTCTCAAGGCATTGAAGGACCTCGCGAAGAACCGCGGTAATGCGTCGCCCGGCTAGCGGCCGGACTGCCGGCTTTTGAGGAACCGGGCCTCCGGCTGAAGCCAGGACGAAATTGGATCGGCGCGATTGCCGCTCAGTGCTTCCGCTTTGCGCTATCTGGCGACTTGAGCGCGGGCGTAATCTGCGCCTCGCGCATGATCCGCAGCGCTTCTTCGGGGGTAAGGCCGCATTTGCGGGCAAAATAGACGGCCTCGCTAGCCTCCGACCGGGAGGCTGTCGCTATGGCGGACAAGGCCGGTCTCGATTTCTTCCTGGCCATCGGTTCACCGTGCCACAAATCATTAGTCAACTAATCGTGCCATAGATCATTAGTCAACTAATATAGTGTCATTGCTCTGAAATCAAAATTCCCTGCTTGAAGCCGCAGGCCGGCTTGAGGGGCCTGCGGCATCATTTATCTGGCCGCTACCAGCCCTGGCGCCTCGCCCAGTCGTCTATGTCGCGGCGGACGCGATCCTTCTCGATGCCGTAGCGTTCCTGGATCTTGCCTTCGAGCTGGTCGCGTTTTCCCGCGATGCGGTCGAGGTCATCGTCGGTGAGCTTGCCCCACTGTTCCTTCACCTTGCCCTTGACCTGTTTCCAGTTTCCTTCGACGCGGTTCCAATCCATGGCGGGACCTCCTTTTTTGCATGATGGGTAACGGCGGCGCCGGCCGCGAGTTCCTGTTTTGGCCGATCCCTGGAATCGCGACATGGAGAGGGAACCTTTAGACGCTGCTGATGTTCTCGTTCATGGCGCGCGGTTCCGCACCCCCCGTGAAGGGCGCGCCGATGGACTGGGTATTCCAGAGCCCGATCCAGCCCGCCTCGGATGTCCCCGCCGGGGCGGGCTTCCAAATTGAGAGAGAGATCATGCTTTACCGCGCGGCGAAGATCGCCGAGGAGGCCCATCGCGGCCAGAAGGACAAGACCGGCCGCCCCTATATCGAACATGTCAGGCGTGTTGCCGACGCCGTCGAAACGCTGGACGAGAAAACCGTCGCCTATCTGCACGACGTGGTCGAGAAGGGCGAAGGGTGGACGCTCGGTCGGCTCGGTGCGGCGGGCTTCGGCTTGTCCGTCGTCGCGGCCGTCGACGCTCTGACCAGACGGATGGACGAAAGCGAGCAGGACTTCATCTGCCGCGCGGGGTCCAACGAGCTCGCGCTGGCCGTCAAGGAGGCGGACCTCAAGGATAATCTTTGGCAGGCCCACCAGGCGGGCGTTTCGCCGGCGAAGTATGAGGTCGGGCTCTATCTGCTCGGCGGATTGACAGCCGACGCATAGGTGCCTCGATCCGGGAAATCCGGTGTGCGGCCAACGCCTCGATCCATGTGAAGAGCTTGGGATGTATCGGGAAAATTCTTGGCACCCCGAAAGTGTTGTCCGAGGCTCCCTTGCCGCTGTCGAAATTCAGCGCTATGTATGGCACATCGATCTTGTTGAACGAACGTTGTTTCCGCGCTTTGGCGCCCTGACGATATTCCATCTCAATTTCGAAAGCGCGGCGTTTGGCTAGTGGCCAAGCGGCGATAATTTGCGTCGATTTCGAAAGGAGATCGCAATGACTACTGGAACCGTGAAGTTTTTCAATGCCACCAAGGGCTTCGGTTTTATCGAACAGGGCAATGGCCAGCCGGACGTGTTCGTTCATATCTCGGCCGTGGAGCGCGCCGGCATGCGTTCCCTGGTCGAGGGCCAGAAGGTAAGCTTCGACATCGTCAAGGATAACCGCAACGGCAAGAGCTCTGCGGAAAACCTCCAGGCTGCCTGATCGGAGCGCTTCGCATCTTTGACCACGGATGTACTGGCATCGGCCATCGAGGCGTATCGGAGGAGGTCGGGCTTTGCCCGGCCTTTTCCATTCAGAAAGATGAAGCAATGAAGCACATACCCGAACCCGGGCTGTTCAAGCCGAATCCGTCGCGAACCGAAGCGAAGGGTGACATGACCAGTCGTGTCGCTCGGCAAATTGTCGATCTGGAAGCGGCGGCAAGGATTGCCAAGACGGAGCGCCTGCGCGCCGCAAGATTGGCGCAGGAAGCCGAGACGCCTGCGGCCGTGCCGAAGAAACCTGCCCAAAAACGCCAGATCAAGCGGGCCTGACCGACAAAGGTGATCTGTTTACGGTCAGGGGCCTGGCGAATGTCCGTCGCCGGTTGCTATCCGCCCCGATCAAGCTGGAGCAGCTTGGTCGGAGCGTCCGGCCGGGCCCGCTCGCTGAGCGCCTTTTCGAGGTCATTGCGGCTGTCCGCCGGACAGGCATCGGGCAGGTCGAGCGCTGTCAGGGTTTCCTCATCGAACTCGATGGCCGCGCCATAGAACTGGGCCACGTGCATCACCAGGCTCTCGATATCCTCTCGGGCGATATTCTCCGCGACGTGGATAAGCCTGATTTCCTCCGACAACTTTATGATGTTGATGATCCCGTTGTCCTGCAAGGCCCTTTGGACCTTGCAGTGGGCGTCATCGCGCAACCGGTCAGAAAATGCTCGTGACATCCGAAAACCCTCCCTTTCGCGGACGGTTTATCCCTCTATTGGCAGCATGCGCCCATACCGCGCGTCTGACAATACACAAATGTTAAAAGACATAAATAAATCAATTAGTTAGTATAGTTCATCAAATGCGGGTTCGTACTCAATTTGGTATCGTTAGCGTAAGCCTGCGTTGCCGCATACGTCTTCCTTGACGTCCATTGAGCCAAGCCCTACTTCTACTCACAGTGAGACAGATACTCATTCGTGGCGTTCCTCGGTTTTTGAGGGAGGTTGAAGATGGTTGAACTGGAGCGGCCGCAGCGGCTACAGATCATGCTGACTGAGGAAGAGCTGGCGGCGCTGGAAAACTGGCGTTTTGAAAAGCGGATGCCGAGCCGGTCGGCCGCGGTGCGTGAATTGCTGCGCCGCGGTCTTGCGTCGGACGGCTTCCTGACCGCCGAGGCTGGGGTGAAGTCACAGGATTTCGGCGTGCTGGCCCCGGATAAGGCCAGCGGCGAAAATCCCGACCGTTCCAAGGCTTAGGCGCTTGCCTTGAGCTCCGAACGCGCTAGCTAACGCCCATGGTGAAATCCGGGGGCCGCCAATCGGAAAATGCCAGCGCCAACGAGCGGTTAGCCGCCATTGTCGATTCGTCCTTCGACGCCATCATGGGCAAGGACCTGAACAGCATCATCACCGACTGGAACCGCGCGGCCGAACGCATGTTCGGCTACAGTGCGGAGGAAGCTATCGGCCGATCGATGCTGCTCCTCATCCCCGAGCATTTGCATGACGAAGAGGCCGACATCATCGGCCGCATCAGCGCAGGCGAGGGGGTGGCGAGCCTTGACACGATGCGAAAGCGCAAGGACGGCTCGCTGGTTGCAGTTTCAGTCACGGTTTCGCCAATCAGGAACCCTTCCGGCGATATCGTCGGTGCGTCCACGATCGCCCGCGACATCACCGCAGCCAAGGAAAGCGAGCGCCGCATCCGGCTCTTGATGCGCGAGGTCAACCATCGCGTGAAGAACCAGTTTGCGGTGATCCTGTCGATGGTGAGGGAAACCAACAAGCGCTCTGCCAGTCCCGACGAGTTCGAGGAGATGATCCGCGCCCGCATTATGGCGCTGTCGCGCTCGCACGACCTTCTGGTCACGTCGGAATGGGCGGGAGCGAGCCTGTTCGACCTCATCCAGGAACATCTGAAACCGTTCGGCCACGAGGAGCGCATCTCGCTCTCCGGTCCCTTGCTGACGCTGCAGTCGAACGCCGTGCAGAATCTCGGCATGGCCTTCCACGAACTCGGCACCAACTCGTCGAAATATGGCGCTCTGGCGGGTGAGGGCGGTCACGTCGGGATCACCTGGACGGTCGAGACCGGTCCCGAGGCGCAGCGCCGGTTCCACCTTGTCTGGCAGGAGACATCGAATACCGATGCCGGCGACGGCGAGCCCAATGAGGCGGCGCGCAAGGGCTTTGGCACGGTGGTGCTGCAGCGCGTGGCGCCGCAAGCGCTCGGCGGCTCCTCCGGCCTCGAACGTTCGCCTGGCCAGATGAAATGGTCGTTGACGGCGCCGCTCGAGGCCATCGTCGTGCCGCAGCTAGGCGCCGAGAACGCAAGCGATTTCAACAGCTGACGAGCCGTTCCATTTTCCGCAGAGGGATGGCTGGGCCGATCCGGCGCGGGTTTTTCGAGTGTATCCAGCCTCGTCGTGCCGCCTTCGCTCGGCGGGCACACCCTCCGGTTCGTCCAGCATCGGTACTGGCGCATAGGTGTGCCGGCTACGCGCGGACATACCCATTTTCCAAACTGCACTGACGGCCTCGACGATCGCCAGGACAACCATGCCGAGCCCGATGAGTTTTGCCATGGAGGCAGATAAGGAGACGCCGCCTCGCGCGCAACCCAAGGCTGCCGCAGGTCTCTCCCCTTGCAGGTCCGTAAAAGTGTATTACATCAATTAACAGAGCGTGCGTGTCGCACGCGAATGCAGTTGCTTTGGTCAAGCTTCATCGATGGAGGTTGTCATGGCAAGCAAACTGATGGAAGAACGGAAGAGCAAGGACTGGGTTACCCTGATCCTCGCAATCTGCCTGTTCATCTCACCTTGGGTCATCGGATTCACCGCGGCAATGATGCCCGCGTGGAACGCCTGGATTGTCGGCGTCCTGCTCGGTGCACTGGCGCTCGCGACGCTTTCGGTGTTCGCCGAATGGGAGGAATGGGTAAATCTGGTGCTCGGGCTCTGGCTGATCGCGTCGCCCTGGCTTCTGGGCTTTGCGGCCGACAGGAATGTCATGATCACGCATGTCGTCCTCGGCGTGCTCGTGGTCGCGGCGTCGGCCTGGGCCGTCTGGGACGTCCGTCATCCCCACGCCCACGCGTGAGCGATGATTGAGCGGGAGCCCGCCGCGCGAGCGGCGAGCTCCTTTTATAAGCAATTCCAGGACAGTGTGCGGCGTTCCGTGGGAATTGCGCGAACATATAGGGGCATCGGGCTGGACGGCGGTTGCAGCGGCTTCACGCAATTGCTGCAACCGGACATCTTTTCGTGCATTCTTGGGAATGGCCTCGATGCTGCACCCCGACACCCCCGCCAAATGCTGCTCCTATTGCGGCGGCCGCGACCATGATTTCGAGGAATGTCCGAAGCGCAAGGCCGACGCCGAGAGGGAAGAGCCGACGCGGGCGGCCGAGCCTGCTGATGAGGACCCGGCTCGACGGGCCTGACCCAACCTTGCGGCGCAGTTCCGCGAGGCCTCTTCTTTGATCTCGCGCATCGCCATAGAGGTCGCGGTGCGGCTGCTCGGGCGCGACGTCGAGCTCTGACTTTTTCTGGGATGGTCTGGAACGGGCATTGAACCGCTCTATAGTCGCGCCGGGGGTGCGCGGGTGGCGGAATTCGTTTCGATCAGTTCGATCAGAGTGGATGCGAGGCCTGCCGGGCGCGTTTCGGTGGGACGCTGGCGGCTGTTCGCATTCGTCGCGATCGCCGGCTTCATGATCGCCGGTCCGGTCGCCGAGCAGGTCCTCGGGGTGCAGACGGCATGGCTGCGCTCATGGACCATGTTCAGCGCGATCGGGATGGGCGTGATCGACGCCTCCTTCGAGATCCGCCAGCCGGACGGCACGCTTGTCCCGCTCGACCGATTCGAATTGCTCGGCGCTCGTCGCGACGGCGGGCTGAAGCGGATCGAAAGCCGCGACGAGCTCGCGTCCGTCATCAGGCGGCTCTGCACAGCAGCCGGGCAGGGCGCCGACATCCGTGTCCGCGCGCGCCAGGCCACGCGCAGCGGCTGGCAGATCGTCCGTACCGATGCCGAAAATGCCTGCGCCGACTGACGCCGCCGCCGACTGGTCCGGCTGGCGGCTGGGGCACGCTATTGCCGCGCGTTTCGTCGGCTGGGCGGTCGATACGGAGGGCTCGTCGCGTTCGTCGGCGTTGATCCGTGTCGGCCTGGCGATGCTGTTCTGGTCGCGCTGGGCGGGCGAGTTGCTGCTCTATAGGGACCAATCGCCGGCCGGCCTGTTCCTCGCCGCCAATTTCTTCGTCGCGACAGCGCTCCTCTTCGTCGGCTATCGCAGCCGCGTCGCAGCCATCTGGACGGGCTCGGTCGGGTTGGCGATGTATTACTATTTCGGCTTCCAGCTAGGGCGTGAGCCCTGGACCCACCACCATACCTATCTGCTTGCCGTCGCAGCACTGCTGATCGCGCTCACGCCCTGCGGCCGCTCCTATTCGCTGGACCGCTACCTGGCGGTGATGCGCGCCGAGCGCGCGGGTCTTGCGCCGCCGGCGGAGCGCGGCAATCTGTGGGGGCTGCGGCTGATCGTGGTGCAGCTCTCGGTGCTCTACTTCTTCGCCGCCTTCGACAAGACGAACCATGCCTTTCTCAGCGGCGCGCGGATCGAGGCTATACTCCTCTGGTATTATGCCGGTTCTGACTACCCGGCCGGCCTTGCCTGGCTCGCCACGATCGTGTCCCTCGCCGTGGTCGCGCTCGAATACTGCCTCGCCATCGGCCTGCCGTTTCGCGCGACGAGGCGCTATCTGGTCCTGCCGGGCCTGGCCTTTCACGCCATCATCTATGTGACGCTGCCGGTCTACACATTCAGCGCCACCATGGCGTTGCTCTATCTCGCCTATTTCGATGCCGATGCCGTCGACAAGGTCATCGCGCGGCTCCAGGGGACCGGATCGGCAGGGACAGCCAAAGAGGAAATTTCGTGAAGCGTGGTTTGTTGTTTTCGGGCGCCGTCGTCGTCGCGGCGGCCATCGGTTTGGCCATGGTCCGCGGCACGGCCCGTGCCGGCAGTGCTGACGACTATTACCCCAAGCGCGCATGGGGTTCCTTCGAAGGTGGCCAGATGAACACGTCGCTGCTTGTGTTCCGCGACCTCAACAGGAACGGCGTCTACGATCTGGGCGATCGGCCGATGTCGCGTGTCGCCGTCGAACTCGACAAGCCGAACGGCAGCACCATCATGCGATTGACCAATGTCAGCGGCTTCGCCAATTTCCGCATGTCGGCCGTCCAGCGCGATCTTGAGGTTGTCGATCCCGGACACTACGCCTTTCGCGTCGTGCCTCCGCCGGGATTTTCAGTCACCACCGGCAATGCATCGCAGGAAAGCGACTATGTCGTTTTGCCTGGATCGCCGGGCGACATGATCGCAAAGACGACGACGCATCCGGTCGGGCTTGCGGCGGATCTGACGATCAGCGGCGTGGTCGCCGCCGGATCGCGCGTTTCCCTCACCGGGCCGGACGGCGTGACCGCCGCAGCCAAGGTCGGCCCGGACGGGCGCTTCAGCCAGCCCGGGGCGCCCGGCGCGTGGCTGGTCGACGTCTCGGCCGGCGCGACGACCGAGCGGCGGCACGTGGTGGTCGCCGGCACGGCGCCCGCGGTGCTCTCCGCGTTCTCGGGCAAGGACGGACCCGCCGGGGAGCCGCTGCCCATAGAGCATGTCGTCGGCTTCGATGACCTGATGACGACACCGGGCGTGTTCGAAGTTCCGTCCGGCTATGGCGGACTCGACTGGTACAATCTCGTTGCCATGCACCAGCGCTTCACCGCCGGCCCGGGCTACATCAACACCACGATGTCGGGCGAATTCATCGCCTACAACAGCTCGGGCCATCCCGCGCAGGTGTTCAGCGACAAGCCGTTCGATTTCACGGGCGCCTATTTCGGCGCGGGCTGGGACGACGCGGAGGGCGAGACGCTTGTTCTCAAGGCCTGGCGGGGCGATGAGCCGGTCTATGAGGACCAGCTTGCGCTGTCGGCCAACGGACAGGTCTACTTCGCGGCCGACTACAGGCGCATCACGCGGCTCGAGATCCGGACGCTGC
The DNA here is from genome assembly GCF_003952385.1 of Mesorhizobium sp. M1D.F.Ca.ET.043.01.1.1. Taxonomy (NCBI): domain Bacteria; kingdom Pseudomonadati; phylum Pseudomonadota; class Alphaproteobacteria; order Hyphomicrobiales; family Phyllobacteriaceae; genus Mesorhizobium; species Mesorhizobium sp. M1D.F.Ca.ET.043.01.1.1. The sequence continues at coordinate 581,356 of NZ_CP034444.1, read as the reverse complement.
ATTACTGGCAGGCCGCGATCGACGATTTCGCCTACCGCACCGGTCCATAGCGCGGTCCTCCAGCGATCCGCGGCCTGCATTCCCGCCGCCGGTGGTTCCGAGGTCGCTCGAGGTTGAAGCGTGTCTCCCGACAGCGGGAACCGCTTCGGGATAGAGACATGTGTAGGTCAGAACCTAAGCGCATGGAGCGAATCTGACAGATCGCGACGCGCCTTAGATCAGGGTGACGTTTCGTTGAATCGTCATCCTGACCCAACTCTTTGTTGGAGCATGATCTTCTCCGAAAACCGGTTCCCACTTATCGGGATCACGCTCTAAGCCGCCTCAGCAAGACGATCCCTGGGAGATTCCGCAGGAGCGCGTGCCGCCGTCCGAATGGCCGAAATTGGTGTTGTGATGGCTGGGGCCGCCGCCATTGCCGCCGGAGCCGCCGTTTCCGCCCGAGCCGCCATTGCCGCCCGAGCCACCATTGCCGCCGGAGCCACCATTGCCGCCCGAGCCACCATTGCCGCCGGAGCCACCGTTGCCGCCGGAACCGCCGTTACCGCCGGAGCCACCGTTTCCGCCCGAGCCGCCGTTACCGCCCGAGCCGCCATTGCCGCTGGAGCCGCCGTTACCGCCGGAGCCACCGTTTCCGCCCGAGCCGCCGTTACCGCCCGAGCCGCCATTGCCGCTGGAGCCGCCGTTTCCGCCTGAGCCGCCGTTGCCGGCGTCGCCGCCATTTCCACCGTTGCCGCCATTGCCGCCGTTCCCACCATTCCCGCCAGCGTCGCCGCCATTGCCGCCAGCGGAACCGCCGTTGCCACCATTCCCACCATTCCCGCCGGCCTCGCCACCATTACCGCCGTTACCGCCGTTACCACCATTCCCACCATTGCCGCCGTTGCCGCCCGAGGTTTGCGCCAGAAGAAGGCGCTTGGCCTCCTGCAACTGTGCCTTCCGATCGATCGGCTGGTGGAATCCGTCTCGCGGCTCCGGCGCGATCGGCGCCGCGCGGGCTGCCATCGGCGGCAGCATGGTCGATGCGAGCAGCACCGCCGCCAGAATGGGCAAGGACCGGCGCGCCATATCGGCATTCACCATGAAGGCGCAACTTAAGCGTCCTGCCGGCAATCGCCCGGCAGGCTCCGCGCCTGTTTTGATCGACATGATATCAGTCACCCGCGTAGCCCCGGGCGTGACTATAGACCGGTTGAACGTCGGTTCTCGACCGTCCCAGAAAAAGTCAGGGACCAGCTCTACGGCCGGTATCCGCGGCTCATTTGGCGCGCGCCTTATCCTCTCAGCGCATGCCCCGCCGCGTTGGCAAACGAGATGTCGCCCTTGATCTCGCGCATCGCCATCGAGGTCACGGTGTGGCGGACGCCGGGCAGGCGGCTGAGCTCCGCGCGCAGCATCCTGTCCAGCGCCCTCATGTCGACGGTGACGACCTGCAGGAGGTAGTCGGCCTCGCCGGTCGTGGCATAGCAGCGGCGGATCAGCGGGTGCTTCTTCACCGCCGCCTCGAAGGCGTCCGACACCTCGAAGTCGATCGACACCTGGATGAAGGCCTCGATGCCGAAGCCGATCGCGGCCGGATCGATGCGGGTGGAATAGCCGCGGATGACGCCGGCCTCTTCCAGCGCCTTGACCCGCTTCCAGCACGGCGTCTTGCTCAGGCCAACCTCTTCGGCGAGTTCGCCGAAGGAGATGCGCGCATCGCGTTCGAGCGCGGCGACGATCCTGCGGTCGACGCTATCCAGCATCGTTCGTTCTCCAAAATTCTCTGAAAGACGATAAATCGTCCTCCAATTTCGCCAGATTGGATAACAGAAAGAAACAATGTTCAAGCCGGAATCGCTATCCTTGGAGCATCTATCGAACCATGCCCGCGCGAGGAGATGAGCCATGGACAAGTCGGATTATCACAGCCGCATCGAGGCGCCCGAGATGCGCGATTACGGCGTCTATCTGAAATGCGACCAACTGCTTTCCTGCCAGAAGCCGCTGGCAGAGATGGTCAATGCCGACGAGCTGCAGTTCCAGATCGTGCACCAGGTCGAGGAGCTGTGGATGAAGCTCATCGCCTACACGCTGGTCGACGTGCTCGACTATCTGGAAAAGCAGGACACGCACCGCATCGTCACGCTGATGGGCCGCGTCCACCGGCTGATGCGGCTGATGACAGCGCAGCTCGATGTGCTGGAGACCATGTCGCCCAAGGAATACCAGCAGGTCCGCCTCGAGCTCGGCAACGGCAGCGGCCAGGAATCCCCGGGCTTCAAGTTCATCCTGCGCCTGCCGCCGGACCTCTGGCGGGCCTTCAAGCACGCCTATCTCGACGCCCGCGGGCTCTCCGTCGCGGACATCTACGATGCCCATTACGACCATGGCGACGCCTATGTCGTGGCCGAGGCGCTGATCGAGTTCGACGAGCTGTTCCAGAAATTCCGCGCCAACCACCTCTATCTCATCCATCGCTCGATCGGGCTAGGCTCGAAGTCGCTGAAGGGCCGGCCGGTGGAAATCCTGGAAGGCGGCGCCCGCCATCGCTTCTTCCCCGAGCTCTGGGACATACGCTGCGACATGACCGACCGCTGGGGCGCAGCCTACGGCACCGTGCGGGATTCGATCAGCCATCCGCCGCAGGCGAAGGCGGGCTGACGCCTCTCCTTCTCCCCTTGTGGGAGAAGGTGTCCGAGCGAAGCTCGGACGGATGAGGGGTGCTGGACGGAGTGCTGCCTTGAAGATCTAAGTGCTTAAAATTGCTATGTCTTTTTAGACCGCGTTTCTTCCGGCACCCCTCATCCGTCTCGGCGCTGCGCGCCGATCCACCTTCTCCCACAAGGGGAGAAGGAGAGGCGCCGCGCCTTCGCTCCAAACAATTTTCTCCACCCCTGTCGGAACCATCGCCCTTCGTCCGTCCTTTGAGCACATCAACCGCTTCAACAACCCGGAGGGACAGACGTGGAAACGCAATCGACCTGGCAGACCGCCGCCATTCTCATCGCTCGCCTGATCTTCGCAGCCATGTTCGCGATGGCGGTGGCGTTCAAGTTCATGGATATGGGCGCCACCGCCGGCTACATCGCCGCCGCCGGCTTCCCGTTCCCGCTGTTTTTGGCCTGGTGCGCCGCGATCCTCGAAACGCTACTGGTGATCGCCTTTCTGACCGGCGCTTATCTGACGCCGCTGGCGCTGATCGGCGCGGTCTACGTCACCTTCCTCGGCTTTGCCTTCCACGGTCCTTCGCACTGGGCCACGGAGCAGGCCGAGTTCGGCGCCTTCATGTCGCATTTCCCCTTCGCCGCCGGACTGCTCTATGCCGCCGCGCACGGGCCGGGTAGCGTGCTCGCCCTGCGTCAGGGCTGGCCGGGCCGGGCGTAGGCTTATCCTTCTCCCCGCGACTATACGGGGAGAAGGTGCCCGCAGGGCGGATGAGGGGCGGCGCCGGCATCACCGGGGAAAGCGGACTCACATCTGGTCGTTATAAGGCTCCTTCATCTGACCGACCATGCGCGCCAGCTTGGAGAAGGACGGCATGTCCGCCTCCGGCTGGCATTGATTGGCGAGCTCAAGCAGGCGGATCGGGAAGTTGACGGCGTCGCGGCTCGACGCCGACATGCCCTCGGACCGGTCTTCTCCGGTCTCCACGGCCTCGGCCTTGCGCAGCGCGATGTCGATCTCCTCGACCGTCAGCACTCCTTTGCGCACCAGCGTATGGTTGATTGCCGCGACGGCCATCAGCAGGCCCTCGAGTTGCAGATTTGCGACGTTCATGGCGCTTCCTCCCATTGACCTCGCCTCAAAAACGCGCGAGCGGCGTTTCCGATCCGGGGAAGTGCCTTACGCCTCAATCAGGCGCTGGCCATATTCGGTCCAGAGCTGCTTGACCTCGCGGCTGCCGAGCGGTGGTGTCGAGCGGTCGCCATAGGAGATGGCCACGGCGCTCAAATCGTACTGGCCGTCGGCCTCGACGATGAAGCGGATGGCTTCGCCGAGCGGCCGAGAATGGAAGATCGGATCCGCCTGGCCCCGGCCCAGGCTGCGAACACCCAAAATGCTTGCCGGCGCATGCCGCATCCGAAAGACGGATGCCATGGCAGCTTTGTCCATGCCCGCTCTCCGCGATTCCAATGCGGAATGATTCCATAAGGTCCGGCTAATGACCAGCCTGTGAGCAAACGGCCGCTTCTTGGCACGTCTACGAGTAGCGACGAGACGTCTCGCGCCTTTCCTGCCAAGGTCTGCGCGGCAGCGACGAGACGGCAAAGCCGTCTCGCGCTTTAGCTATGCCAGCGATGGAACCAGTCCGGCTCCGGCTGCGAGCTCCTGGCCAGGGCGAGGCCGACCAGCACGCCGATCACCCCGCCGAGCGCGACCGCACTCGAGAAGGTGCCGGGATTGTGCTGCACCGTTTCCGACACGCTTTGCGCATTGCTGCGCAATTGCCTGGCCGCGCGCGAGGCACGGCCGGTCGCGCCGCTGTACAAGTCGGAGGCCCGATCGGCCGCGCCGCTGTACAAGTCCGAGGCCCGGTCGGCCGCGCTTTGGTACCAGCCGTGAGCGGTCTCCTCGGCCTGGTCGGCGAGCATCCGGTTGAGCCGGCTCACCTCGCGCTTCAGCTCCGCGATCTGTTTCTTCATCGCCGCCTCGGAAGCGCCCGAAGCTCGCCCGCTGCGGCGCGAGGCGCCTCTGTTGCGTGCGGCGCTCGTCGTGCCCTTGCCGTTGCCGCTTGCCGGAGTGGTGCCGGTGTTGTTGTCTGCCATCGGGTTTCTCCTTTTTTCTTTTTCTTCTGCAACGGCCACGATGGGTCATGGTTCCCGCAAGCGCGCCGTCGCCGTAAAAGCAAGGGCCGTGGAGGAGCTCCACGGCCCTTGCGACGAAACTCTCAACGATACAGCGGCCTTACTTCCCGCAGTGATTGTCGTTGACGCTTGGCGATGCCGTGCCGGGCGACAGGTTGTTCGCATCCGGCTGCGCGCCCTGCGGGCTCGCCGGGCAGTTCCGGTCGGCGTTCGAATTCATGCCGTCATAGGTCGCGCCGCCATAGGTCGGGCCGCCATAGATGCTGCCGGTCGTGCCCATGTCGAGCGACATGTCATCGGGCAGCATCTGGTCGGGTGGGGAATTGGCCGGCGTCCTCGGTTCCACCGTCACCGACTGGCCACTGCCGGCCGCGCCACCGTTCCCGGCGCTCTCGGCCACCGCCCCGTGGCGAGGCCAAGCGTCAGGGCCGAAGCGGCGAGAATCTTGATGAGCATGATCTTCTCCTTCTTGTTGCGAGACGGTTCCTCTGTTGTGCGGTCTGTCGCATTGCGACTGAAGGTGGAACCCGTCGAACCGGAGTTGGTTCCGACAAACTTGCGCCGGAGCTGTCGCGGGAGCTCAATCTATAGGTGTGGCGGCCACCGGCCGCGCAAGGCCGCGAGGCTGCAAGAGGCCATAGGAAAATTTGCCTAGAAGGCGTTGCCCGGTGAGGGCAGCTATGCTATGATTTTATCCATGGTGCTGATTTGCGCCGATGACCCGCCGCCCCGGCGGGTTTTTTCTGTCCATGTCTTTGCGGCTAACATCTTTACAGACGCTGGCGGGCCAGAGCGGGCGCGAAGGAATGCGGCGCTTCCGATTTACCAGCAGACCCGAGGCCCCATGCCACGCTATGCCACCATCATCACCGCCGACGACGGTGCCGAGATCGTCAGTGCCATCGGCGAGTTCGAAGGCGCAAGCCTGCCGCGCCACATTGGCCGCGTCGAGCAAGTCGCGCCGGGCGTGCGCATCGGCATGGTTCGCGGCGGCGCCGTCGAGGCAGTCGCCGGCTTCGGCTTTCCGCGCCCGGACCTGGACCATTTGGCGATCGCTGTCGCTACGGCGACGCTGAAGGCAGCGGCGCCGGCGCCGAAGCTGTCGATCTCCCCCCAAGTGGGGGAGATGTCCGGTCCACCCTCCGCAGCTGCAGCGCAGTTGCTGCGGAGGACGGACAGGACAGGCGCTGTCCCGCCAGCCTTGCCAATGGCTGCACCCGATCAGGTTCACCGGGACCCGCCGCCAAAACCGGCTCGCGTAAAGCGGCGCAAGAAACCGGCGCGCAAGTCCGCCAAGGCACGTGCGGTTCGTTCCGCCAAGGCATCGGCGACCGCTGATGGTTGAGGCCCCAGGCAAGGCACGGCGCAAGGTTGTCGGCGCCCGGGCCGCAAATGCAAAGACGGCAAGGGCGAAGGCCGAGCCGGCCCCCACGCTGGCCCGCCCGAAGCGCTCGCGAAAGACGCTCGGTGACGATTTCGCCGCGGCGCTCCGCGCTGATTTCCGCGCCCACGGCGCCGGCGTCATCGCCGCGGTGCGCGCGGAAAAGCCCGACCAGTATTTGAAGGTCGTGCTGACGATGCTGCCCAAGGAATTCTCGCAAGGTCTCGATGCGCACCAAAACAATTTCGGTCAATTGAGCGATGAGGAGATCCGCAACCGCATCCGCGGCCTTGAAGCGAGCCTCAGGCCGTTCCTCGATGCCGATGAGAACCTATCTGGCGCTGCTCGAGGAGCTGGACCGAAGGTGGCGCCATAATCTTCTCGCCGCCTACCGGCCCTACGACCGCCAAGCCGAATTCCACGCCGCGGGGGCGAAAAACCGCGAGCGCCTGTTCATGGCCGGCAACCAACTCGGCAAGACCAGGGCAGGGGGCGCCGAATGGGCGATCCACCTCACCGGCCGCTATCCGGACTGGTGGGCGGGCAAGGTGTTCGATCAGCCCGTCCGGCTCTGGGCCGCCGGCGTCACCGGCGAAGGCACGCGCGACAACCCGCAGCGCGTGCTGGTCGGCCCGCCGCAGCAGCAGGGCGAATGGGGCACCGGCATGATCCCGGCCGACGCCATCGCCGACACGGTGATGGGCCGCGGCGCGCCCGGTGCGCTGGACAGCGTCATCGTGCGCTGGGGCGGTGGCGGCGACGTCCAGGCCGGCGAAAGCGTGCTCTCCTTCAAGAGCTACGAAAAAGGCCGCGAGAAATGGCAGGGCGAGACGCTGCACGGCGTCTGGTTCGACGAGGAGCCGCCGCTCGATATCTATTCCGAAGGCCTCACCCGCACCAATTCGACGGCCGGCATAACGATCGTGACCTTCACGCCGCTGCTCGGAATGAGCGATGTGGTGCTCAGGTTTTTGAGTGCGCAGGAGGTGGAGAGGATAGGGAAGGGGTGAATGGCAGCCAATCTTCCCTTTTGGGGAGATCAGATGTCACGTCGGCTTTTGCCTCTCCAACGTTGCAGGATGAGGGCCGGTGCCCCGCTGCCAATCTCCCCCCAAACAAGGGGGAGATCAGCAGCTTCGACATCCGCGCCTACCGGAATCGATGTCACCTTTACGGGCTATTTCGGGTGGTTACCGGCAATGATGAATGCCATATCGCATGCCGCGATATCAGCTTGTGCTCGATGCAATCCGTTGCCAGCTTGCTGATTTCAGGGTCGGCAGACGCCCGCGCCCATTCGACATAGGCGTCGACGACCACCAATCTCGCCCGGCCGGCCAACCCCAGACCGTAACGCCGCACGACTGGCTCCGCATGGTCCAGCATCGCCCGGATCATCCCTGATGCATCGTCCCGCCATTGCGCGGAAATATCCGCTATCGCCGAAAACGGCGTCTGCGGCCTGAGCGATGCGGCGCGCTGGCGGGCCAACTTCAGCTGCCAGTCCTTGGCAAAGCGCACGAATTCGATGGCCCCTGTGCGCACCCCCCGATTTTCATCATCAAGCGCAAACAACGCTCGCGCCAGATAGTCGCCGTGGCCCCGTGTGCTGCATCGCAGGATAGATTCTACGGCATCGAAGCGGATGCGAGGGTTGTCATCTGCCAGCAACGCCGCCAGTTCGCCCACCATCGAGCTGATGTTCTGGTTCTGAAACGTGGCAAGAAACGCGCCTGCAGCTCGCGTCCGGGCATTGGCCGACGTGAGCAGGAGACGCAGGCTTTCCAGCGGTACCGTGTTGCCAAGCTCGCCGAGAAGGTCGTTGGCAAGCGTGCCGTCGTCGTCATCGGAGGGCGACAGCAGCCGCTGCAGCATCTCCTGACCTGTCATGGCATTTGTCGATTTGCCGAGCGGCAGCAACATCTTGCCGCCTTCGCTGAAGTAAAGATGAGCGGTCTCGCTGTCCTCGGCGGACAGGCGCATAGCCTCGAATAAGTCTGTCATGGCAAAGGGTGGCTTTCCCACCCGCGTAGAGGAGAGGCCGCGCACGATGCTCCGGCCCAACACACATCGGTGTCGCCGATGCGAGGCAAGACCTACCGCATAAAGCCGGCGATGAGAAGTGGCCGCAGTTTTGCTGCTCGTTCTGGAATCGTCCACCAGGGACGGGGCGTTTGATCCGACGTGGCGCCGGCGGCCGCGCAGCGGCCGGAGAGGGCCTTCCTGAATCAGGGGTATTTGCTGCCCGCAAGCTGCCTGGCGCGAGCTTTAGGATCGGTCGCTTTCCGGGTTAGCGGTTGGCACCATATCCTTTCGTCGCCCGTAATCCGATTGAACCAGACATTGCATACTTTGTTCGGTGTGTCCGGGGCACAGACTTTGTGTTGATGCCCGTTGAGATCGTACATCTTGCAGGTTTGCTTACTCGTATCATACGGAACGTTCGATTGGCATGCTGATGCACTGGCAGCAATGGCCACGACGATTGCAATGCGGATCATGTATCTCCCCCAAACCCGCTGGCAACCTTGCACCAATAGACAGTATTATCAATGGCTTTAATTCGTCGCAGTATTTAATTATGGCAAGCTAATATGTCCCGTCACGTCACCTTCATGACCATCGACGATGCCGGGCACTACAGCCCTGAGCAGCGCGCCGAGATCATCGCCGCCTATCCGGAGCATGAGCGGGAAGCCCGCGCCAAAGGCATACCGGTGCTGGGCTCCGGCCGCATCTTCCCGGTGCCGGAGGAGATGATCGCCTGCGAGCCTTTCCGGCTGCCACGCTGGTGGCCGCGCATCGGCGCGCTCGATTTCGGCTGGGACCATCCGTCCGCGGCGATAGAGCTTGCCTGGGACACCGAGGCCGATGTCGTCTATGTCGCCAACGCGAACCCGTGCGCCTGGCGACTGTCGCCAACATCGATGTCGACACCGGCGGCCTGCTGGTGATCGACGGCGTGCAGACCGAAGTCGGCGACCGCATCCTGGTCAAAGACCAGACCGACGGCTCAGAGAACGGCATCCGCACCGTCTCGGCAGGTCAGTGGTATCGGGCGGCCGACGCCCGCACGGCTCGCACCCTGCAGAAGGGCACGACGGTTGCAGTGCAGGAAGGCGCCATCAACGCCGGCAAGACATTCCGCTTCAACACGCTGGATCCCGTGATCGGCGATGATCCGATCAGCATTGTCGAATATCCCCTTGGCGGAACGGCGCCGGCGGTCGCGCGCGACTACATCGACGCGCCGGTCTATGTTGCCGACCGCGCCGCGCTCGCGGTGCTCGACACCGGCAGGGACAAGGTTGCCCTTATCTGGAACGAGGGCGGGCGGAACGGTATCTTTGTGTTTGATGCCTCCAATCAGGCGGTGAATGTCACAAACGATCCCTGGCAGGGTGTGCTGGTCGCGCCGTCCTCCGACGCCAGCGGGGCCTCAGGTGCATGGCGCCGCATCGATCTCGTCTCCGGCTCAGGTGCGGTAAGGGCCATATCGCCGCTGTGGTTCGGCGTCACCTTGAACGGCGCCGACAGCGCCGCCGCGTTCTCGGCCTTCCTGGATTTCCTCGTCTACACCGGCATCGCCGGGGAACTCCCTGCGGGCACCATCACGCTGGGCTCCAGGATCACCAAGAACATCGGCACGGCTGGCCTGGCTCTTGGCGGGCAGGGCGAGGACATTTCGATCCTCGTTTGGACCAGCAGCGACGGCGGTCTGGACATCACCTCCACCCACTCCGCCGGAAAGGTCCAGTGGTCCCGGCAGATCGAGCTGCACCATTTCAGCATCAAGACCAGCCAGGCGAGCGGCGGCACCGCCCTCTCGCACACCATCAGCCCGGCCAGCGCTTCTTCCACCTCCATCATGTTCCACTACCATGACCTGAGCATCCAGGGGCTGGATGTGGACGCCGACTACTGGGACAACGGCATTGTCGTTACGGATGGATGGAACGGCACGATTGAGCGATGCAGCATCAAGGGCATTGCCGGGGATAACCAGTCGCCATTCGAAATGAACGACGCCATCAAGCTGTTGCGGTGCAATGACTGCCATGTCAGCAAGGTCCACGCCTATCATTGCGAGGTTGGCATTCATTCCACCTCCGATACTCCGTCTTACGGGGACGGCCTCGCGATTGAGGACTGCCGTCTGGTTGGAGTCAGCACCGGCATTATGTCAGACGGCAGCACGGCAAATGCTTGGGTGGGTGTCTGGAACAATCACATCAATGCGGGCGTGAAGGGCATAAGCCTGGTCAACGTAGTCTACACTCCGATTGCCGACAATCTGATCTACAAGACGCACATCTCGTCACAGGCTGACTGGCCAGGCATTTTCATGTCCAACGCCCACTTCAACGTTTTGAGTGGAAACACGGTCTCAACGCCGGGTGCTCCCTCGGGGATCAATAATTTCGGCATTTTCCTGACAGGTGGCGCAGACAACATCATCGCCGACAACTCATTCAACAACACGACTGGCGGGTTCTTCTGCATCTACCAGGCGTCGAGCACCACCCGAAACACCATTCATGGCAACGTTGGGGACGGCACCGTTGACGCGATCGTTGGTGGCGATGGCAGTGCTGGACAGAGCTACATCTACGATAATCAGCCAGTTGCCAACCTCACAATCGCGGTTAGCGGCGACACCACGCCATCGGTTGCTCAGGTCGTCAACAACATCCTTATAACTAACAACGCCGGGGCTACAAGTATCACTACCTTTGATGATGGCTACGACAGGCAGGAAATCGAACTTCACATCGCTGACGCCAATACTATGCTGGTACATAGCGCATCCTTGGTGCTTCGCGGGGCGCAAAACACGTCACCACCAAACGGGGCCATGATGTCCTTCCGTAAGTTGGGGGCAGCTTGGATCGAGACCGGCCGCAGCTATCCCGTGGGCCTCCTCATCATCGGCAGCTACGCGAAGGCCCCGCAGAGCAAGTTGCATGGTTATGATGCGGTCAACGCGCAGAGAATTCTTGCAAGGCTGGAGAACGACAATGGCGCGTCGGGTACGGCAGCCATCGGCTTTCAGGTAACAAGCTCCAGCTCCGAGACGCGGTCCGCCAAGGCCGGCTTTGGACTCACCCGAAGCAGCAGCAATGGGCGAGGTCAATTCGGGGTCTTTGTCAGAACGGCCAACGACGGAGCTGACTTCGATATCAACGACCTGAAGTCGGGGTGGAACGTCAGCGGCATCTTCCACAGCTTCATGGGAACTACGGTAGCCAGCGCCGCGACCATCGTGCCGACTGGCAACCTGTTCCACGTGTCGGGTACGACCAATATCGCCACGATTGACGGCACAGGTATTGTCGCCGGCGCGACAATCCGCATGATTTTCGACGGCATCCTCACAGTCACCGCCGGCAGCAATCTGAAGATGGCCGGAAACTTCACCACCTCCGCATCAGACATGCTGGTAATGACTTGGGACGGCACTAACTGGTATGAGGAAGGCCGGTCAGCGAATGCATAATTTGTGCCGGCTGAAGAATCAAAACGTCCTGGCCGTCATCGAACTTATCGTAAAGGCCTGACCACTGTCCGTTGAGAATCGGCTTGGCCAATTTCATGCCGCCGGCGATCAGCATCTTCTGCCAGAGTTCCCTTGTGAAGGCGACCGCACCAAGCGGGTACTCAAGGTTGTTGATCCGGCACCCTTCGTGCAGCTCATGCTCGAACCGGAGATTGAAAATCGTCTTGTTGGTGCTGCGCGCGCTCTCCAGAACGGCGTCGTCGTAGATGAATGTGGTCGCATAGACCAAGCCATCCGGTTTCAAGACGCGGCTGAACTCGTGCAAATAGTGCTCGATGTCCTCCTGATACATGTGCGTAAAGACGGAAAATAGAAAAATCCTATCGATGGACCGATCTTCGATTGGCAGGACAATGGCTTCTGTGCTCGTCGTTCCACCTGGATTGTGAAGTTGGTCGTCAACATCGTAGTGGACGAATTTGAAGTTGGGGTTTCTGGCGCCAATGTTCGCTGTGCACCACTCAATTGATCGTCCTATTATATCGACCCCGACGTAGCTGCCATCGCTAAGGATTGTCGATAGCGGGATCGCGTCTCGGCCGATGCCGCAGCCGATTTCCAGGACGTGGTGCTGGGGTTTGATGCCGATCCACTTCGCCAGATTGCTCTGGTGCATGGCGGAGATCTCTTCAAAAGTCTCCGGCCCGCCGCCCGTCATCTGCATCAGGTCTACTGGGATATCGTAGCCATTGAAATGAAACGTCGTCGGCGCCGCCGCCGGGGCGTGCACTGCGGTCAGCGCAGCCTCATACTTGGCCGTAATGTCTCCGAGAGCTTTCTTCAACTCCGCGATTTGATTGTCTAGCGGCGTTCTATCCAGCACCAGTTTCGGAAACATTGAGCCCTTTAGTTTTCGAAGCAAAGCCGTGGCGCTCATAAGATCCTCCCCAGATCAAGTCAATGCTCCTAGTAACTCGAACTGTCGGCGATGGCTACCTAGCCATCGCATAATCCAAGAGGTTGCGTGGATGCCTGGAGGGCGCCCGAAACCGTTTTGTGTTCGATGCCTCCAATCAGGAAGCAAATTTCACCAGCGATCCTCGGCAGGGGATGCTGTCGCACCGTCCTCAGATATGATCAAGGAAAGGTGGGGAAGCGTCGCGGGCGACCCACACCCCACGTCGTGCCCGAAACGGTTATCCGTTCGTGCTCGTCAAGCTTGTTCCAATAGTCCGTGTTGTTGTCGCCGACGAGCAGTCCGGATTGAGACCCAAGGCGGAAGGTTTGGCTCTCTGCCCATCGATCAGTTTCAAATGCTTTGCCGTCGGAGTTGATAACCATAAGACGGCCGGTCGCAGATCTGGACAGACCGCGCTCGCCGCTCTCGAACAAAAGACATGCCTCTCTGTCATTGTCGCCATCGAGAGGTGTAGCCAAAAGCGTTTGACGGTTTGTTAAAAATGCATTCGTCCTTATGTGAGGATTTGGGAAGGAAGGGAATCGATAGAGCCAGCTTGTTTTCGGCACGGCTTCTTCCCAATACGGCTCGAAATCTTCCGCGACGGATTGGAGGCGCGGGCGGCGCTGGTAACAATCTGCGATGAAGCGGTACGCTCTGTTCATCCGAGAATCGCTTGCTGTAAGCCAACCCGCGCTCTGGCCGACTGCGATGAACCGATATTCACGCGCGATACGGGCATTGAAACGAGGTCTTTTAGCCAGCACCCAAGCAACCTTCACTGAAAGCTTGTAGCTATCGCGAAAGCTCTCGTGAGATCCCATAGCCCCGACCACCGCGACGCCAGGCCTGATAATGTGGCTGACCATCTTCGCCAGCCAGTCGGCAGCTTTGATCTCGGCATAGGTATTCAAACAAAGGATCAGGTCAGCATCGATCCTCTGCGCTGCGTATTTGTAGGCATGAATATCTTGGCCGATGCTCTCAGGAACAACGATGGGCCTGTGCCGGAAGTGGGACAGTGGCTGGCCTCCAGCAAACCATGAAGCGCCTTCGCCTTTATGGAGGATGATCAACTCATGGTCGGTGCCAGCCGGAAAATGCTGATAGGATGCGGCAAACCGCGCGATGTGCTCGCCGCTCTTGCGGGCCAAGTACAAGACGGCAATTTTCATAATTCTACCTATGCGCCCAGGCGTTGTGGCCAACTGCGCGGTGCTCCAGCATAGCTGTAGCCCACTCTTTGCTAACGCATGTGACGTCCAGACATGCCTGCAATCCTGGAAAGCCCTCGCGGCTGGCTGCCATGGAAGTCGGATGGGCCGAAAGCCGCTTCGGCTCTTAGTAGCGACGCAGGCGGATCACCCGTGAGCTTCGTCTCGTCCGTCACAAATCCCATGAAAAGCGGCTCAAAAGCTACGCGCTGCTTTGTCAGACGGGCTGTCCTGCCCAACCACCAGGACAGCGAGCGCAGGGCGAGATTCGCCGGCGCCGCAGCAAGGGCATCGAGCAGAAAGTCGCGTCCGGCGATCATCAGATCGAGACAGGGAAGATCGACACAATGCGGCTTCCAGATGTTGAACATATGGGCATTGTTGCCGGTAGCCGGTCGGCCTGCGCTCAGGTCGCTGAACTTACCGTCAAATCTGACCACCGGGCCGTGAAGAACCATTCCCAATTTGCTGGAGAGCATACCGCTCACGACCTGGACCGACGGCACCAGCTCTAGATGCTTGAAGGCCTGAAGGATCCCGAGCTCCTCGAAATCGGTCACGGTGTCGTTGCGAAGGCAGACAAAGGTTTCGCCGCTGTCCTCGATTGCCCCCTTGAGCGCATGCAGGCCATTGATTCCCCGATCGACCCGCACATGCGCTGATCGGCAGAAAACATCCCCCTCGATGTCGGCGCTGGGCACACCGTCGGAGTCCGACATAGTGAGCAACAGGCACGACGGCACATTCGAGGCGCTGCGTCGCAAATAGAAATCCGACGCCGGTGGGCCGATCGGATACTCCTCGATCGAAAGCAAATCCGCAAAGTCACCAAGCCTGATCGCGTCGAGGCAACCTTTGATCGAGCTAACGGAACCCTCGAAAAGACTGCCGCTGTTCGACAGCGAAGAACGGTGGTGACGCCAATGGTACAAGATTTCGGGGATATGCCCCGGTTCATGTCCGGCTCGAACAAATCGAATCAGCAGGTCCCAATCCTGAGCATACTCGGTCCGTGCGTTTGTGTAGGCGTTCAGTTCGAGGCCCGTCGCGCGGTGGAAGAGGATACAGTGCCAAATGTAGGAATGTGAGAACAAATGGACCGGGTCAAAGGCCGGCCGATAGAAGGGATGGACTGGCACATCGTCGACGAGGATATCTTCGTCGCTATAGAAAACGAGAGTTTCCGGCGACTCCGCTGCCGCGTCGGAAAGAAGTGCAATAGCATCTGGCGTCAGGAGGTCGTCGGCGTCCAAGCTCAGGATGAATTTACCGGTTGCCTGCTCCAGGCAATACCTTAGGCCGCCCTGGATGCCGAGATTCTTGTCCAACGTAAGCCATCTAAGAGCGCCTTCATCCCTCAATCGCTCCAATGCGGTCGAAAGGTCATCAGAAATCGGGCCGTGGGATAGGACAAGCCATTCATGCGGCGTAACGGTCTGCGCCTTAATCGACTTCGCGGTCTCCAAGAACAGAGCCACGTTCGTTTTAATATAGACGGTCGTGACCACCGAAATCGATACCTTGGGGTCAGTCGGTGCGCTCGCCAATCGACTTTCCAGATGCTGCTCAAAGTAGGACGCGTATGGAATCGCGCTCTGAGGGGAGTTCACCATTATTTTTGTTCGCTTCTGAAAAGCACCAGATGTTCATCCAACCGAGGCGCCTTGGCAGGATCGCCGAGGATGAGCTTCACGGCTAGTTTTGGATCAAATGATTCCAGATCGACGCCCGAAGAAAGAAGAGCGCGTCGGTCAATAACAACGATGGGGTCCGATAGTGCATGCCGACTGCCTCTGCCGTCATAAGGCTCGCCGGTCACGATGAGCACCTCCGGAAGCCCCGATTGTTCCAGTGCTGCCTCGATGATCCTTGTAGCATCGGGAAGAAGTTCGCAGGCGCTTTGGAGCCAGACGACATAGCGCTTTCGGCTTCTCTCCAGGGTGTCTCGAAGAGCGGTGTCGATAAGCTGCACATGGACTGTGTCGGGTGGAATGTCGCCGAGCGCACGACTGCCGGCGGCCTTCACCATCCATTCCGGCGCATGCTTGGAATCTTGCGCCAGAAGAGGGCCTTTAAAAGCTTCCAGTTCGACACGGTTCCTGCCAATGCCAAGATAAGCAATGAGATCGCCATCGGCGGCGTCTCGATAAAAAGCTTTGCGCCGCTCGATAGCCAACTCGACTTCTCCGGGGAGTGTTCGGCGATAAACCTGTTTCACAAACCGGGGCAGGGGTGGCGAGGTCCGCGGCGTGATCCCATCCTTTTTCAATTCAACCAGCAACTGAGGCAATATGAGCGACAGGCTCGATTTCCAACTTGTTGGGAAAGCCTGGAGATGATCGATCATCCCCGATATCGGGCGGTCCCGCGTGAGAAGCGCTCGCGAGATGCCGTATGCGATCTCGTCGATGGTCGGCTCGACACCAAAGATGTACGGCGAAACCTGCGCCAGACGCTCGCGCGTTTTAACACCATAGCAAGTTGTAACCACCGGCTTCGCGCAGGCTGCCATCTCGAGCGGCGGATAGCTGGGATGGGGAGAGAACATCAGAGACAGAAGCATATCCGACGTTCGCATCAGCTCCGCATATTTCGGGAAATCAAGCCACGGAGCAGGTTTGAGCATATGTTTGCCGCCCAAGGATACTGGCTGGATATCCTCGCCCATCGCGATGAATTCCCAGGCGCCTTCGTCGAACATGCCATTGGATGCGGCTGCTCTCAGGGCCGCCAGACCCAGGCCGAAGAGGTTTCGTTCAGCCATGGTGGGACGAGCATAAAACAGCAGGCGATGTGGAGCGTCCGCGGGGCGCTGCTGCGGATAGAAATAACTCCTATCGACAGCAGGCTCGAACACTATCGCTGAGTCGACGAAGTCCTGATTTGCATATCGACCGATCTTTTCGGCAGCCAATTGGTCGCGGAGAAATGTGGTGTTGATGACCGGAAGATGGTCAAAGCTATAAGTCTCTTGCGCGACGGAATGGGTATCGTTGCCGCCATAGAATTTGGACTCAAAATCCTGGATCAAATAGTAGATGCGGCGATTCCTGAGCATTGCTGCGGCTGCTTTGGCCGGTTGAGCCGTCCACCACGCCGTTGCGAACAGAATGTCGTTGTACCCGAGTTTGAATGGCCGCTGCCGATTGCTGGCGTCGAGAAACTGGACACCGTATTTGTCGCAATCGACGCCGGTCAGCTGGCGGATATGGTTCTTCAGCGGGCCGATGTCCGTATCTGGAGGAGCATCGACAGAGACGAAGCTGATCGGAACTTCGGCCTCCGCGAGCAGCGCGCCGAGGATATAGGCAGTGTTCGGACCGCCGGTGGCGTATCGCCGATTGAGTCCTGGCAGCAGGATCAGTACGCGTGGATCGGCGGAAAGCGCGGGGTCCACTTCGACGTTCAGGGGCCGAAACAGGAAGTTTTGCCGGACGGAAAGCAACTCCGGTTCTTGAAGGCCGGAAACGGCGCCAGCCGAGAGCTCGCCAGATGAAAAGTAGCGACGGGGTACTGTGAGGCCGCGATCGCTCGGAAATGGCTGCAGGCCCTTCGCACGGCCCTGCGTCAGAAAATGGACAAGCGCGTTCGTCTTTTCGGTGCGCAGGGCTGGATATTGGTCCAGATATTTTCGGGTCGAGAACTTCGGCCCTGGATCACGTTCCTCCGCCGCGCCAAATTCGATGAAGTGGGAAAGCGGGTTCTGCGCGAAATCCTCGGCATCAGGATAGGTGTCCAGATACCATCCGGCATCGAAATATGCATTCGGATTTCGGAGTTCGGATCCGCCGTTCCGGAAGAAGTGGTCACCCGGGTTAACACCGGCCGCGGCTACATCGGGGTACAGCCTTAGATACCAGACAGCGTCGATTGCCGGAGATGGCATTCGGCCCTCGCGGATGCCAAAAAGAATCCAGTGAAGAAGCGGGTTGACCCCCGCTATTTTAACATCGGGATTTTCGCCGAGATACCATTTGGTATCGAAGAGAGGATGGGGATTCAAACCCATGCGCCAGCCTTTTTTAAGATAATGCTGGACGGCGCCTCCGGGTGAGACCCCGCTGACTTGGCGAACATAGTAGCGGGTCGAAAAATAAGGGCTTGGGTCTCTGCCCTCCGCGGCTCCAAAGCGGACGTAGTGCGCGAAAGCGCCGCCTCTGAAGCCGATCACATCCGGGTAGCGGGAAGCGTACCAATGGCGATCGAAGAGTGTGAGCAGTGGAAAGTATTGTGTCTGCCTGAGCCGCCTTATGATCGGTGTTGCCAGGTTTCGATAGTTGGATCGTGAACTGGCGTGGAAAAATACGGTCATAACGCTCATGTAGTTAGCAGGTGGTGCTCGACAGGCATCAAGACGGGCCTTCAGGTCGGGCCATTGCTGGAGGCAACCAGCGTCCCTTCCTATCTCAACTCCCACCGGAAAGAAAACCCCGATCAACCGCGGCATCGACTCGGTTCTGCCTATAAAACGGTCATACTGCTCGGATTCCATGAAAGCGGCGCAGATATGTCGCCCTCAGGCGGCTGCATAAAGGCCGATGCACCAGGCCGATCCGGGGAAGATCACGGGGTGCGCAGATCGCGGCCGTCTATCCGTGCTTGAACCGGGAGGGGATGGCCGGCACTCGAGCTGCCCATGGCGGTTTCAGGCGGTTGCGCCTCGCTCGACCAGGTGTGTTGGAGCCCAAAGTGTGGAAATGCTCTCGGGCGCGTCTGTTTACCCCTGAGGGCTATTCGATGTTGACTTTTTGCCGGCGCGGCAGGACCTATCCTTGGGTCACGCTTTCGATCGTACATCCCTCGACCATTCGTGATCCGCCCGTCCCCTCGCACTCGACGCAGCGCACGCTGGTGCCTGGGCATCTAAGCTGATGCGTGCCCGCCGGGCAGCAGTGGCCGTTCGAGCTTCGCCATCTCGGGCATTCGAATATCGTGCCGGTGCCGCCGCAGTCTTGGCACTCGCCTGTTTCGAAAAACGCCAAACCCATTTTGCCCAACCCCTAGGCCTTGCAACGCCGCTGCCCATTCAACCCGGCGGAGCCCAACCGCCATTTTCAGACATTACCATGCGGCAATTAAGGCTTTTCTAAAAAGCTAAATCCACGCGAACGCAATTCGCCGGCAAACTTTTCCACCCCAATCTGCATCCCAGGAACCTCCCATGGACCGCAACTTCGCGCGCTCGCTTGCGCTCGTGCTCAAATCCGAAGGCGGCTGGTCGGACAAAAAAGCCGATCCCGGCGGCGCCACCATGAAGGGCGTCACACTTGCCAACTTCCGCCGCTACGTGAAGGCCGACGCCGGAAAGGCCGATCTGATGAAGATCACGGATGACCAAATCGCAACGGTGTACCGCTGTTTCTATTGGGATTCGGTTGCCTGCGCGCAGCTTCCCGATGGTGTCGACTATGCCGTCTTCGACTTCGCCGTGAACAGCGGGCCGGGCAGGGCTGGGAAATATCTGCAGGCGGTGCTCGGCGTTGCGCAGGACGGCCGCGTCGGGCCGGCCACGCTCGCGGCGGCCCGGGCGAAATCCGCCGGCGCCGTCATCGACGCGCTTTGCGATATGCGTCTCGCCTTCCTGCACCGCCTGCCGACCTGGTCGACTTTCGGCAAGGGCTGGAGCGCGCGCGTCGCCTCGGTGCGAAGCGAGGCGTTGCTCATCTCGGCGCGGCCTGAGGCGCCCGCCCGGCCGCCGCAGACGCCGACCTCCGCCGCGGGGCAGCCGGCCGTCAGCGCCTCTGGCGGCGACGACCGGCCATCGCCCCGCAAGGCCGTCGGTGTCCTCGCCCTGGTCGCGCTGGCGTTCGGTTCGGCCGCCGCTTGGGCCGCGCATCTTCCATGCAATCTCCTTGGAGTCCTCTGCCAATGATCGCCGTCATCATCCGCATCGCGCTGCGTTATGGCGCCGGCGTTCTGGTCGCGCGCGGCCTGCTCGGCGCCGGCGACGCCGCGGCGCTTTCGGCCGATCCCGACATCCAGATGGCGCTCGAAACCGCCGTCGGCCTGGCGCTCAGCCTCGCCGCCGAGGCTTGGTACGCGCTCGCCCACAGATTCCACTGGTCGAAATGAGGTTACAAAATGGTCGAGGTCTTCACCGAACTGCTACGCCAGGCCTTGCCCTGGGTCATCGGCGCGCTGCTCCTTGTAGGCGCGCTCGCCGTGTGGTGGCTGGCATGACGGCGTTCCTGTCCTTCCTCTCCGGCAATCCCGCCATCCTGGGCGTGGTCGCGTCCCTCATTGCGGCTCTCGGCTGGGGCTTTCACCAGCGGCTGGCCGGCGCCAGGGTCGAGCGCGCCAGGCAGGCGGCGAGCGAGGCGGCGGCCCGCGATATCGCCGGTCAGGTCGACAACGATATCGGCGCGTTGCCCGCCGATGCGGTCAGGAAGGAGCTGAAGTCATGGGCAAGGGACTGATCGTTGCCGCCTTCCTCGTTGCGCTTGGCGGCTGCGCAACGGCCAGAAGCGGCTTCTGCATCGTCTCCTCGCCGCTGCGTCTCTCCGCCAGGGCTGTCGATACGCTGTCGGACGAGGAGGCGAGGGCGCTTCTCGCCCACAACCGCAAGGGCGCAAAACTCTGCGGGTGGAGGCCCTGATGCACGACATCTTCGATCTGCTCGGCGTCAAGGGCCAGGTGGTGGCCGCCGGTCTTGCCGGCGGGGTGCTGAGGGCGCTGTCGCGCCATCACTACAAATTGCGCGAGATGGTGGCCTCGCCGATCTGCGGCGCTTTGGCCGCCGCCTATCTGACGCTGCCCGTTGTCGCTTGGGTTCAGGCGAGCGGCCTGCCGATGCCCGACGCCGCCGACGACACCACCACTTTAGCCGCCGCCTTCCTCATCGGGGTGTCTGCCATGTGGATTTCGGACATCCTGTTCGAGGTGGTGGTGCGGCGGTTCAAGACAGCGAAAGAAGAATGAGGCGCCGCTGTTTCGCGATCCCGGGTTCCGACAGGCAGGGCGCGAGTTGCCGGCAATCACGAATTTTCTGAACGCTTAATGAACCAACCGGTCCCCGTCAGGCGACACAGGGTTGCAGACGAAACCACAGCATGGAGAATTCAAATGACCAGGATACTTCGCAATGCACTTCTTGCCGCTGTCGCCGTGTCAGCCTTGGGCGGCTCCGCTATGGCAGGCCAGCAGATCTACGAATGCAACAACACGCCGACCAACAAGCTGTGGGCCGGCCGCTGCTGCGGCGTTGGCGACGCCAACTGCCTCGGTGGCGAAAGCAAGGGGCATGACCGGGGCAATCCCGGCAACAACGGCAGGGGCGACAAGGGGCTCAAGTGAGGTTGACCTGAGGCTGCCGATGCTCGCCGGTTGCACGACCGGCGAACATCGGCAGAAATCCAGCGCCGCGTTTGGTTGCGCTCCAACCACCCTTTTCCGATCGCCCTTTTCAACTGCTTGAGCGGCTGGAAGAAGCAGGCCACAATCCCCACCTATGGAGAAATCCAAAGGAGGTTTGATATGGCTTCTTCCGAACGCGCGGTCCTTGCCGGCGGCTGTTTCTGGGGCATGCAGGATCTGATCCGCCGCTTTCCGGGCGTAATCTCCACGCGTGTCGGCTACAGCGGCGGCGACGTGCCGAACGCAACCTATCGCAATCACGGCACCCATGCCGAGGCGATCGAGATCGTCTTCGATCCGGCCAAGACCAGTTTCCGCACGCTGCTCGAATTCTTCTTCCAGATCCACGACCCGACAACCAGGAACCGTCAGGGCAACGATGTCGGCATGAGCTACCGCTCGGCGATCTTTTACACCAGCGAGGAGCAGAAGCGGGTGGCCGAGGATACGATCGCCGATGTGGACGCCTCGGGCCTCTGGCCGGGCGTGGTCGTCACCGAGCTCGCTCCGGCCGGTCCCTTCTGGGAGGCCGAGCCCGAGCATCAGGATTATCTGGAGCGCTACCCAAACGGCTATACCTGCCATTTCGTCCGGCCGGGCTGGAAGCTTCCGGTCCGTGAAAAGGCCGCCGCATCATAAGATAGCGGCTACGCAATAGGTTCTCATGCATGATCGCGCCCGCCGTGCCGAAAGGCATGGCGGGCTTTTTGCGTTTCGGGCGCCGGCCGATACCTTGTCGGCACGCTCCCGGCTGGAACAGTGGCCTCAGCCTTTGGCCCGGCGGTTCTCGTTTTCATGGCTGCCGATCCAATGGGCGCGGATGCGGTCGCTGGCTTCGAGATAGGCCATGTCGATGAGATAGGTCAGAAGCTTTTCGCCATCAGCCTCAGCCTTCTGGCGAAGCTCCCGCAAGATCCCCTGCGCAAACTGCAGGTTTTCCATTTTGCTTGGCTGGTCCATCGGTGCCCCCAATGTCTGCATGGGAAGTTTGGCTGACTATGCTTGTACGAAGGTTATGGGTCCGACTCACGGTCAGGCTGTACCCGGTTGCACCCGCGCTCGATCAACGAAGCTGTTGGACAACACGCGGAAATGTCGATATTTTACGCCCCCAATCGGATAGTGACCATGCACGAAGACGAGGGCAGCACTCCTGACAAGTTGCAAGCCATGCTTGACGTGATTGCCAGGAGCGAGCCCTCGAGTGGGAGCGCACAGGCCGATGTGGGAAGGCTGCAGGCCGACGCCGCCAAAGCCGCCAATGTGCTGATCGAGTTCTATGGCGACGCCGCCCTCGAGCGAGCCAGGCTTATCGAGCGCCGCTCGCCCCAGTCGCATTTCGCACGCTTGGTGACGGCCGAGATCGGCCGGCGCGGCAGGCTTCCGCCTAGAAGCTAGCCCAAGACCTGTCAGAGATCGCCTCAGGTGCGCCTCCTCGATTTCTCGCCAAGCCTCTGCTGGATCTCTTCCTGGATGTTGTCCAGGAGGTAGGACAGCATGTCGTGCCCGCTCGACTGGGCGATTTCCTTGGCCTGCTCGACATGATTGTGGATTTCGCGCAGCGAGTGCTCCTCCCACGTGGCGTCCTGCGTCAGGTCGACGAACCAGCCGGGATAGAGCGCTGCCTCGCCCATGCCGTCGACATAGCATTGGCCGACGGCCAGGATCTTGCGCAGCCCCATCTTTTCCGAGCGGACCTTGTAGACCTCGCGGAAGCCTGACCTGCGCTCGATTGCCTTGCGGATCGCCAGCCGAACCCTCGGCTGGTCTTCCCGCTCTATGCTTTGCATCCACCGTTCCAGCGGCGCACCGTGCGAGAATTCGTCGAGCGTCAGGTCGAAATAG
Source organism: Mesorhizobium sp. M1D.F.Ca.ET.043.01.1.1 (assembly GCF_003952385.1). NCBI lineage: Bacteria > Pseudomonadati > Pseudomonadota > Alphaproteobacteria > Hyphomicrobiales > Phyllobacteriaceae > Mesorhizobium > Mesorhizobium sp. M1D.F.Ca.ET.043.01.1.1. The sequence goes on along the minus strand of NZ_CP034444.1, from coordinate 558,321 downwards.
GCGGACAGATTAGCGTCGCCATAGACGCGATCGCGCTTGATGTCCCAGGTCCAGAACCCGTCGATCGGTGGATACCGCATATGCATGTTGCGGCTGCGTTCAGGCGCCGGCGTCATGAAAACCGCCCCGTTCGGTTTCAAGATTCGCCAGTACTATGTCGCAAAACTCAAAAGAAACAAAGTTGGCCTTTTGTACGAGATCGGAAATCATAAGGCCTGCTGCTGCTTACATAGCCTTGGCCGCCTATTTGGCATGACCAGAAATGCGGATTATGAAAGATTTTCTTTTGCCGAAACAATTTTAACTTCTCTGTCGCAACTGAAGCTTGGTGCTTCATGCGATAAGAAAAAACCTTTGAATTTGAAACAACCTTAAAAGTTGTATTCGTTCGGACGCAACGCCGAGGCCGGGCATTCTATCGTTCTTGCAAGGCCGGCGCGGTAATGCTGATGTGTTGCCTGAGCCGCGCCGGCCGAAGCGGCCTCCAAAAGGTTTCGCCGCGCCGAAGATGCTAGCGGCCGTTGCCATACTGGCAAACCGACCGGTGGTTGAAAATGCGTGACGTCAAGAAGAAGATGAGGTCCACGCTGCCTGCGTCCGGCCATTTCAGGGCATTGCCGGGACCGATGGCTCTTGGTCTGGACTTAAGCCTTGCCGCGTTCTGGGAATTTAGGCTGACCTAAGATAGGACTCCTGTCCCGTCTCCGGTTCGCCACGATCGGCCGCCGAATCGGCGACGGTCCGGTCATTCTCGAACTGGCGCGCATCAGGCAGGGGATGCAACCATTGCTCGCGTCGACCGATCCACAGTTCGTAACTGGGCTCCAATCCTTCGGTCGGCGCGACATCCAGGCTGCCGATCATCACCTCGACCTCATCCTCGCGGACCGTCGGCAAGCGGCTGCCGCAGGTCGGACAGAAGCTTCGTCCGCCATAGGTGCTGGTGATTCCCTCGCTTTCGAATGCCTGTCGCGGCCATATGGCAAAGGCCTGATAGGCCGATCCGCTGGTCTTGCGGCAGTCCTTGCAATGGCAAAGGCCGACCCTCAGCGGCTCGCCGGTCACCCGGAACTGGACGCCGCCGCACAGGCAACTGCCGCTGCGCATAACATCGTTGGACATGGCCGTTCCTCCTGCAGCCGGGATATCGATATCACCAGTCGCTACAATTCGCGTGCCACCGCAACGGTTCCGCAACGCGGTTGGAAGCGTCGCTCAACCAGGGAAGTCGAAGACCGGTTCCTCGCAGCGGTAGACGCGGCACGAACCGTCACGGGTCGGAACCGCGACCGACATCGGGACATCCGGCCAGTCACACTCGTTGCCGAATTGGCGCACGAAACGATCATAGGTGTTGGGTCCCGTGGTCAGCACTGCGGCGTGCCGGCCCTGAATCAGCGCCTGCGTCTCGGTACAGGTCATGGTGCGGGTGTCGGGCCGCGCATCGGCGGCACCGGCGGTCCACAACATCGTGCCGGCAACAAGGGCGATCCACAGACTTTTCATCGAGGCACCGCTTCCAGTCATGGCTTTGCGGTGACAGATATGGATCGCCGCTAGAACACCGCAAGGTGTCTGAGCAGCGAGAGAATGCCGATGATGATGACGATGACCTGGGCGATCTGCCTTGTGCGGCCGTCGAGCGGCAGGCGCTGGATGAGATAAAGCACCAGGATCACCACAAGGAAGGTGATCAGGATGCCGATGAGGATCGACACACCCATTTGCCTGCCTCCAGTTGTCCCAGGTGGGCTGGTTCCAACGTTGCGGATGCTGGAATGGTTCCAGATCCGAGGAAGACGCGTTCAGGCGACGACCGAGAACAGGGCAGAGGTGATCAAGCCATAGGGCGGCGGCCGCTTGCGGGCCGGCCGTGCTTGCAAGCTCCCTGAAACGTGACCAGTCAGGTGTTGCGGCCGTCGCGTCCGACGCATTCCACACAGACGACGCTATGTCCTGGGCAACTCAGGCGATGCGTCCCTTCCGGACAGCAATGGCCGTTGGAACCGATCCAGCGGGCGCAAAGGAAGACTTTCCTGGCGCCATGGCAGCGCAGGCATTCCGTTGAGGGCGTCGGATTCCCCCTGGGCGAGACGCGATGGTCCCCGTCAACGACCGTGTTCATCCGTTTAGTCCCCAACGACTGGATTGCCGGTCCGATTTTTTCAGAAAAGGTTACATTAGCTATCTCAAATGTAAAGCTGCGGGGGACGGCTGGCGCAAGTTTCCAGCGGTCAGCGCTTTCCCTTTGCGCAGCCCTTGCTAAAGGTGATCCGCAAAAGTGCGGCCCGGGCAGATTCTGCCGGGTGGCGAACGGGGATCTCGCAATGACATGGACGGGCGCGAGCGCGCTTTTCATCCTGGTAGCTACCTATGCCGGCGTCGCCGTAGGCCGCATTCCGGGCCTCAGGCTCGATCGCGCCGGCATCGCGCTGCTTGGCGGCGCGGCCATGATCGCCGTCGGCGCGATCAGCATCGAGGACGCCTACGGCGCCATCAACTTCGACACCATCACGCTGCTTCTCGGCATGATGATCGTGGTGGCGCATCTGAAAGTGTCCGGCGCCTTCCGCGCGCTCGGCGGCTTTGCCATCGAACACGCGCATGCGCCCTTCATGCTGCTCATCATGGTGACGGTGCTGACCGGGGTGCTCTCGGCCTTCCTGGTCAATGATGCGATCTGCCTGGTGATGGCACCGATCGTCGTCCACGTTACCCGCGTCATCAAACGCAACCCGGTTCCCTATCTTATCGCCACCTGCACCGCCTCCAATTGCGGCAGCGTGGCCACCATCACCGGTAATCCGCAGAACATGGTCATCGGCGCGCTGTCCGGCATTTCCTATCCCGCCTTCGCCGCGGCGCTTGCACCCGTCGCGCTGTTCGGCCTTGTTGCCGTCATTATCATCGTGCGCTTCCTCTATCGCGTTGAATTTTCGCGGCCCACCGAACTCAGCCCCGAGGTCTATCGCGGCCGCATGCTGCCCGGCCAGGTGCTGAAGGCGACCATTGTCTGCGTCGCGCTGGCGATAGCCTTCTTCGCTGGTGTCCCCGTCGCCAAGGCGGCGCTGATCGCCGGCGCCTTCCTGCTCGTCACCCGGGCGATCAAGCCGCATCGCATCTACCGCGAGATCGACGGACCGTTGCTCTTCATGTTCGCAGGCCTGTTTGTGGTTGTGGCGGGCGCTGAAAAGACGCTGCTCACCCCCGACATGATCGCCTGGGCAAAGACCATCGGGCTCGACGATGTCTGGCGACTCTCCGGCTTCACCGCCGTGCTTTCCAACATCATGAGCAATGTGCCGGCGGTGCTGGCGCTGCGGCCCTTCATTCCCGGCCTGGAAAACCCCGAGCGCGCCTGGCTGGTCGTGGCGATGAGCTCGACGCTTGCCGGCAATTTCACGCTGCTCGGCTCCGTCGCCAACCTCATCGTCGCCGAGCAGGCAAAAGCGGCCGGCAAGGAATTGTCCTTCACGGCCTTCTTCAAGGTCGGCCTGCCGCTGACCTTGCTGACGCTTCTTGCCGGCACCGCCTGGCTCGCTTTCACCTCCTGATTTAGGACTTTTCCGCCCGTGGCAAAAATCTGTCATGAGCATCTATCGAATCGATTGCGCAAACGTTTCGATGGCTCTATGGTTTCATCAAATCCGCCGCAGAGCGGACGGGAAACGCAATTCAGGGAGGAGAGCTTGCGGGCACTCCATAAGAGCCGTCATGCCGACAATGGCTGAGGTCGCGCGCCGCGCCGGCGTCTCGGTTTCGACCGTCTCGCATGTCGTCAACCGCACCCGCTTCGTCTCGCCCGAGAAGGCGCAGCTCATCAACGACGCCATCGCCGCCATGGGCTACCAGCCCAACGAATTGGCGCGCTCGCTCAAAGTCGCCTCGACCAACAGCGTCGGGCTCGCCATCTCGGCGATCTCCAATCCTTATTTCACCGACATCATCTGCGCGGTCGAGGCCGAATGCGCGCGGCTCGGCCTGATGGTGTTTCTCTCCGACACGCAGGAAGACCCCGACCGCGAGTTGTCTGTGGTGCGCGCCTTCCACCAGCGCCGTGTCGACGGCGTTATCCTGGCGCCCTCCGGCGCGCCTGAGCGAGCGATTGCCTATCTCGCCGAAAAGAAGCTGCCTTGCGTTTTGATCGACCGCTTCGCCGACGACCGCTTCGATCAGATCGGCGTCGAGAACGAGACGGCGATGCGCGCCCTGATCGACCATGTCGCCTCCTTCGGCCACCGCCGCATCGGTTACATCGCCGGCCAGCCGGGGCTGGCCACCACGCGCGAGCGCGTCGACGCCTTCCGCGCGTCGCTGGCCGCCAATGGACTTGAATGCCTGCCGCACTATGTCTCGCCGGAGAATGTCGACACGGCGAGCGCCACGGCATCGACGCATGCGATCCTGTCGCTGCCCGCGCCGCCAACCGCATTGGTCACCGGCAACAACATGACGACGATCGGGGCAGTCCGCGCCATCCGGGAGAAAGGTCTATCGATCCCGCGCGACCTCTCGCTGGTCGGCTTCGACGATTTCGAATGGGCCGATTGCTTCGAGCCGCGCCTGACGCTGGTCGAGCAGCCCTGCACCGAGATCGGCCGCCAGGCGGCGGCGCTGCTTAGCGCCCGCATCGCCTCGAGTGACGCGGCACCCCACGCCGTGCGCCTGCAGGCGACGCTCAAGGCACGCCAATCCTGCGCGAGGCCGGCCCAAACGAGGCCGTCCGATAAGAGGTCGGCCCACGCGAGGTCCGCCCAGGCGAGGTCGGCCCACGCGAGGCCGGAATGAGCGCGCCGCTGCTTTCCGTCACGGGTGCGGTGAAACACTTCGGCGGGGTGCAGGCGCTGCGCGGCGTCGACTTCGACCTCAAGGCTGGCGAGATCCATGCGCTGCTCGGGGAGAACGGCGCCGGCAAGTCGACGCTGATGAACCTTCTGTCGGGCGTCTACACGCCGGACGAGGGCGAGATCCGCATCGACGGCAGGCCGGTCACCTTCAGCAATCCGCGCGAGGCTCAAGGCGCCGGCATCGCCACCATCTTCCAGGAACTCGATCTCGTGCCCTCGCTCGACGTCGCGGCGAACCTCTTCCTCGGTCGCGAGCTGATGCGGCCGCGCGGCATGCTCGACGTGCCGGCGATGCGCCGCGAGGCGAAACGGCGGCTGGAAGCGATCGAGCTCGCCATCGACCCCGCGCGCCTCGTCGCCGACCTCTCGATCGGCCAGCGCCAGGTGGTGGCGATCGTCAAGGCGCTGTCCTACGCCTCCCGCGTGCTGATCATGGACGAGCCGACGGCCGCGCTTACCGTCGGCGAGGTCGAGCGCTTGTTCGACATCATGAGGAAGCTTGCCGCGACCGGCGTCGGCATCGTCTACATCTCGCATCGGCTGGAGGAAGTGCCTGATATCGCCGACCGCGTGACGGTGATGCGCGACGGCAGAATTGCCGGCATCACCGAGCCGCACGCGCCGCAGGCCGAGCTGGTGCGCCTGCTGGTCGGCCGGCCGCTGGACGAGCTTTATCCCGGGCGCGCCAAGAGCGCCGGCAAGACGCTGCTCAGCCTCAAGGATGCGAGCTTCAGGCTCGCCCGCGAAAGCGCCGGCTGGCAGCCGCCGAGCGGCATTTCGCTGGAGGTCAAGGAAGGCGAGATCGTCGGGCTTGCCGGCATCATGGGGGCAGGGCGCACCGAGCTGCTTTCCGCGCTCTACGGCACCGGACTTGCCGGCCGCTGGCAGGGCGAGGTTGCGGTCGGTGGCCGGCCGGTGAAGCTTGACTCCATCAGCGCGGCGCGCAAGGCCGGCATCGCCTTCGTCACCGACGACCGGCGCGGCAGCGGCCTGATGCTTCGGATGGCAGTGGGCTTGAACCTGGTGATGTCGGTGATCCGGCGCATCTCGCCGGCCGGCCTGATGTCGCCGCGCCGCCAGGCGGAGGCAGTGGGGCAATCCTTCGGCCAGTTCGACATCCGCCCGAAGAACCCGGACATCGCTGTCGGTGCGCTGTCGGGCGGCAACCAGCAGAAGGTGGTGCTGGCGAAGGAAATCCTCGGCAATCCGCGGCTGTTGCTGCTCGACGAACCGACGCGCGGCGTCGATGTCGGCGCCAAAGGCGAAATCTATACGCGCCTGCGGGCTCTTGCAGCGCAAGGACTGGGCATTCTGGTCGCCTCCAGCGAGATGCCGGAACTGATCGGCCTCTGCGACCGGATCGTGGTGCTGCGCCAGGGGCGCAATGTGGCGGAATTTATCGGCGGCGTCGACGAGCACACCGTGCTTGCTGCGGCAAACGGCAGGGAGGCCTGATGTCGGACCAGAAGATTTCGGTGGCGGCGAACCCGCCCGCGGCGGCGCCCAAACATCGCGTCGACCCGCTGGCCATCATCGTGCGTTTCCAGAGCCTGATCGGGCTGGTGCTGGTGGCGATCGGCGGCATCATCTTCTCTCCCCGGCGCCATGGCGAGATCCTGTTCCTCAACCCCGACAACATCGCCAACATCGTGCGCGCGGTGTCGGAGACCGGCATCATCGCCATCGGCATGACCTTCGTCATCATCACCGCCGGCATCGATCTCTCGGTCGGCGCGGTTCTTGGCCTTTCCGCGGTGGTGACCGCCACGATGATGATCTCCGGCGGGTTCGGGCTGATCTCCACGATCCTCGCCGTGCTTGCCATGGGCGTCATCTTCGGCGTTGTCCAGGGCACGATTTCCACCCGCTTCCGGCTGGAGCCCTTCATCGTTACCCTTGCCGGTTTGCAGGCGGCGCGGGGTCTCGCGCTGATCGTCTCCGGCAATCAGTATATCAACATCTCCTATGGCGACGGACCGGGCCTTGCGCCGCCGGTGTTCGCGGTGCTTGGCGAGCGCCTGTTCGATAACACGGTGCCGGTGGCGACCATCGTTTTCATCATCTTTGCCGCTTTAGCCACCCTGGTGCTCAACACCACGCGCTTCGGGCGTTACGTCTACGCCGTCGGCGGCAACGAGCGCGCCGCACGCATTTCCGGCGTGCCGGTGTCGATGGTGAAGATCTCGGTCTACGCCATCACCGGCTTTGCCTCCGCGCTTGCCGGCATCGTGCACGCCGGCCAGTTCAACTTCGGCAGTGCCAATGACGGCATGGGCTATGAATTGACGGCCATTGCCGCCGTCGTCATCGGCGGCACCAGCCTGTTCGGCGGCGCGGGCTCAATGGTCGGCACCGTTGCCGGCACCATCATGCTCGGCGCGCTCGCCAACATCCTTCAGCTCAACAACATCACCCCCGCCACGCAGTTGCTCGCGACCGCCGCGATCATCGTGCTCGCGGCAGTGCTTCAATCCCTTGTTCGCCGCCGCGAGGGATTGGGACGATAGGAGGCCGGCGGCAGCATTCGGAAAGAGCAACCCCAGGAACCGCAACGAAGGTCTGGCCCCCGGGCCAGACGAGGAGGAGACTGAGCATGAGAACCACACTGAGAGGATCGCGCGTCCTGCGGGCCGCGCTGCTGGCAGGCGCCGGCCTATGCGTGGCCGGAACGGCCCAGGCGGCCGACCCGATGGTGAAGGCCTGCGCCAAGGACGGCCAGTTCGTCATCGGCTTTTCGCAGGCAAACAACGCCGAGCCCTACCGCCAGCACGTCAATGACGAGCTGACGGCGGCCGCCAAAGAGGTGCCGGGCTTCACGCTGCAGATCGCCGACGGCGCCGGCAACGTCAACACGCAGACCTCGCAGGTCGACAATTTCATTACCCAGAAGGTCGACATCCTCTTGATCTCGCCCTTCGAGGCAGCACCGCTGACGCCCGCCGTGAAGCGCGCCATGGATGCCGGCATTCCGGTAATCGAGCTCGACCGCAAGACGGTGGGCGACCCCGGCAAGGACTACACGGCCTTCATCGGCGGCGACAATTTCAAGATCGCCGAGGAAGCCGGCAAGTTCACGGCCTCGAAGCTCTTGCCCGATGGCGGCGAGGCGGCGGTGCTGGAAGGCCTGCCGAGCTCGACCCCGGCGGTGGAGCGCTTGAACGGTTTCAAGGAAGGCGTGAAGGCCAACCCGAAGATCCAGATCGTCGCCGAGCAGGCTGCCGACTGGGTTCCGGATAAAGCCCAGACCGCCTTTTCCGCCATGCTGCAGGCGCACCCCGACATCAAGGTGCTCTATGCCTCGAACGACATGATGGCGGCAGGCGCGCTGCTGGCCGCCAAGGGCGCCGGCAAGGACGTCAAGATCATCGGCACCGACGGCCTGCCGGGCCCGGCAGGCGGCATCGAGGCGGTGGCCAAGGGCGACTGGGCGGCGACCTTCACTTACCCGACCGGCGCCAAGGAAGCGATCGAGATGTCGAAGAAGATCCTGCTCGATTGCGCGACCTCCGTGGATGCGAACGTGACGGTGGACACCACCGCGATCACGCCGGAGAACGCCAAGCAACTGGCCGGAAAATAGGGCAGGGGTCTACCATCGAAGCTGTTGCGACAAGGCCCCGTACGGGGCCTTGTTTTTGTTTTCAGGCCCGGGCGCCGTGCTCTCATCGGTATTGCTGCGCCGCGAATCTGTGTTAAGCCGCCGCTCCACCAAATTAAGGACTACACAAGTGAGTGAACCGAACGTGGCCCAGGCGACCGAGAACATCTATGCCTCGCTCAAGGCGGACAATGCCGACATCGACGCGCATATCGCGACGCTCAAGGCGGCGCTGGCACGCGAAGGAATGAAACAGGCGGTGTTCGATCCAGCCAAGTTGGCGCACAACAACCGCGCGGGCCGCAAGTTGATGCAGGCTTATTTTCGGCAGCGCGGCGTGACCGTTGCGTTTTCGAGCTAGAGCAACTCCGGGAACGTGTGAGCGGTTTTCCGTCCGGAATTGCGTAAAAATAAGGAGATAGGGCGTTTCGCCGTTTCCGTGAAACGGTGAAACGCAGTAGTGGAGCTGTGCGCCGACCGGGCGCAAAGGATGTTGCGATAAGGCCCCGCAAGGGGCCTTTTTTTGTTTTTCGGCCTCGTCGCGGCCTCGCGTGGCGGCCCGAGCCAGCGTCGCTCAGGGCCGCGTTTGTCGACGGTCTTCTTGCTTGTTCAGGTCAATTGCACGTCGCCGCGGTCTTCAACGCCTCCGCTCGGGACGCTGCGGGCAAGGCGGCGATCCGTCGAACGGAAGCATAGAACCTGGGATAGTCGGCTGAGCACAAGTCGAACAAGTGAAGGAACGCCGGAACCTGTTCGCCGTAGACAGCAGTCGCGGCGAGCTTTGCGTTGTTGATCGGGCTATCGAACCAGGCGTCGTATCCGCGGTATCCGGCCCAGCGGTTGTCGCGCAGGTGCCGGTAGCGCATCCGCAGCCTGTCGATTGCGGCGTCTTTGGCGGCCGCCATCTGCTCCGGGCTACGCGGACTTCCATAAACCTGCCTCAACTCGTCCCGGGTTTTCGCTATCAGCTCGAGAAAATCGGCGCTGCGCTTGCGATTGGCTTCGTAGCGGCGCAGTCCGGCGCGGTTGCCGGTGGCGCGAAGCCATTTTCTGGCGCCGCTGGTTTCGACCGAAACTGCAAAAGACTCGTTGAATGCCGAGTCGTTGTTCACATAGATTTTCTGATGCGCCAGTTCATGAAAGACAAGGGTGGCGATGTAGGTGTCGTCGTGCCGGAGCATGGTGCTGAGCAACGGATCGCTGAACCAGCCCAGCGTGGAATATGCCGTGACGCCTGAGACGTAAACATCCAGCCCTTGTCGCTGCAGTTCGGCAGCGCTTTCAGTCGCGGATTTCCGTGAAAAGTAACCCCGGTAGGGAACGCAGCCGAAAACCGGAAAACACCATGTCACCGGCGTGAGCGAAAATTGCGGCGCGGCAAAAACGGCATAGGTCACATTGTCCCGGCCGATGTCGACATAGCTGCGGTAGCTGCTGTTGTCGGGCAACGCCAGTTCATCGGTGGCAAAGCGGCGTATGGCGGCGGCCGACGCCAACTTGGCGCGCAATGGATTTGGCGTCGAAGGATCGCGGATCAGCTTCCCGACATTCCTGCGCGCCGCCATGATCTCGACATGGCCCTCCAGCGACTGCGCGTAATAGGAAATGCTGGTGCACCCGGCCACGGCGAACGTCATGACCAGCGCCGCAAGCAATCGAAACACGCCCTTCACAGCTTGCCCCCCGCTTGCTCGTCGCCGCATTGAGCAAATGTCCCCATTTGCCCCCCGTCTCAAACAGGCCGGCCAATTTTCGTCAAGACCTCGAAGGTGTGGGATTGGGCTTTGGCGGGATTGGCGATGCGGCCGTACGCCTATGAATCTGCAGATGGCGCGCCTTGTTTTGTTTTTGGGGCTGCCGCGGACCCTCGGCGAAATCCCAATTGGCAGGAACTGGTAGGAACAGGCTCTTCCAGCCAGATGGATGAGGCCACCAGGGGGTGACAAGGCGCACGGCGCGTGCATTGTTTGCGCGCGACCGACATCGACCTGGGAGAAGAGCCTTGACCGAGCTTGCAACCATCCTGTCCATCCTTGGCGTTTTCCTGCTGGGCGCGATGAGCCCCGGGCCGAGCTTCGTCGTCGTCTCTCGCATCGCGGTGGCCGGCGAGCGCGCCGACGGCCTGGCGGCGGCGATCGGCATGGGCATCGGCGGCTTCATCTTCGCCACCATCGCCATGGCCGGCCTGACGGCGCTGCTCGTCCAAGTCGCCTGGCTGGACATTGTCCTGCGCATCGCCGGCGGCGCCTATCTGTTGTGGATCGGCATCAAGATCTGGCGCGGCGCGAATGAGCCGATCGAGATCGCCAGCGATGCATCGGCGCGCGCCGGCTCGTTCTGGCGGGCGCTGCGCCGCGCGCTTCTGGTGCAGCTCGCCAATCCCAAGACCGCTATCTTCTACGCCTCGATGTTCGCGGCCATGCTGCCGGCATCGCCGCCGCTCTGGATGCTCTTCGTGCTGCCACCGCTGCTCTTCCTCAACGAATTCGCCTGGTACGCCATCGTCGCCTTCGCCTTTTCCGCCAGCCGGCCGCGCGCGGCCTATCTCGGCACCAAACACTGGATCGACCGCGCCGCCGGCGCCGTCGTCGGCGCGCTCGGCCTGAAGCTGATGTGGGTAGGCATGGCCGCCGCGCGCCGCGGCTTCGCCGGGTGAGGTGAGGTCTGGAATCGTGGCCATTCGCGACTGTCCGACCGGTCGGATGACCTGGCTCGGAGCGATGCATCCGCGTGCGCGGTGAAACCTTCTGAATTTTAAGCCGTTGTCGGCTGATGTCAGAGGCTGAATTCAAACCGAAACCGACCGACGCCGCCAAACCGCGCGGTGCCCGCAAGGCTCGCGAAGAGACGTCGCGCCAAGACGAAGTGCGTGAACCGAAGCGGCGCCCGGAAGAGTCGACTTCACCAAGGAAATCGGGCCCAAAGAAGCCAAGCGCAGGGAAAACAAGTGGCGAGAAGGAGCCGCCCGCCGAAGCCGTGCCCGAGGTCAACGGCCAGGCCGCGCCGCCCCCGCCCGAGTCCGTCGAGCCGGATCCCGAGCTGACGCCGCAAGCGGCCGAGCAGGCGCGCAAGAAATACCTTCTGCGGCGTTTCTGGATCAGCGGGCGAGGCTATTGGGGCCAGCACGGCGACCGGCTCGCCTGGCCGTTCACGGTTCTGCTGCTGGTTCTGATCGTCGTCAATGTCGGCTTCCAGTACGGCATCAACGTCTGGAACCGCGCCTTCTTCGACGCGATCGAGCAGCGCAACGTCCGCACCGTCTATATGCTGAGCGCTGTCTTCCTGCCGCTGGTGGCAGGAAGCGCCAGCCTGGTCGTCGCGCAGGTTTACCTGCGTATGACGATCCAGCGCCGCTGGCGCTCCTGGCTCACCACCGGCGTCATCGCGCGCTGGCTGGCCCACGGCCGCTACTATCAGCTGAACCTCGTCGCTGGCGACCACACCAATCCCGAAGCCCGTCTGACGGAAGATTTGCGGATCGCCACCGACGCGCCCGTCGATTTCATTTCCGGCGTGATCAACGCCTTCCTGTCGGCCTCGACCTTCATCGTGGTGCTGTGGACGATCGGCGGCGCGCTGACCTTGCCGTTCGGCGGCGCGAGCATAACCATTCCCGGCTTCCTCGTCGTCACCGCGGTCATCTATGCCGCCATCACCTCGACCTCGATGGTGGTCATCGGCCGCCATTTCGTGCAGCTCTCCGAGGTGAAGAACCAGGCCGAAGCCGAATTCCGCTACGTGCTGACGCGTGTGCGCGAGAACGGCGAGAGCATCGCGCTCCTCGGCGGCGAGGAGGAGGAGCGCAGCGGCATCGACAGGACTTTCGGCCATGTGCTGAGGCAATGGGCGCTGCTGACGGGACAGCACATGCGCACGGCGGTGGTGTCGCAGGGGGCGAGCCTGTTCGCGCCGGTGGTGCCGGTGCTTTTGTGCGCGCCGAAATTCCTCGAAGGCTCGATGTCGCTTGGCGAGGTCATGCAGGCCGCGTCTGCCTTCGCCATCGTGCAGGGCGCGTTCGGCTGGCTGGTCGACAACTATCCTCGCCTTGCCGACTGGAACGCCTCGGCGCGCCGCATCGCCTCGCTGATGATGTCGCTCGACGGGCTGGAGCGCGCCGAACGGAGCGAGGCCTTCGGCCGCATCAGGCATGGCAATACGGAAAACGGTGCGATGCTCTCGCTCGACGATCTCTCCGTCACGCTCAATGACGGCACCGGCGTGGTCAAGGAGACCGAGGTCGAGATCGTGCCGGGCGAGCGCGTGCTGGTGGCCGGCGAATCCGGTACCGGCAAGTCGACGCTGGTGCGGGCGATCGCGGGGCTGTGGCCTTGGGGCGGCGGCAGCGTCAATTTCCACGCCGACAGGCGGCTGTTCATGCTGCCGCAGCGCCCCTACATCCCCACCGGCACGCTGCGCCGCGCGGTCGCCTATCCCGCCCCCGCCGACAACTGGGCGGTCAAGAAGATCAATGCAGCCCTCGACAAGGTCGGCCTCGCTTACCTGAAAGACCGGCTGGAGGAAGACGCGCCCTGGGACCAGACGCTCTCCGGCGGCGAAAAGCAGCGCCTCGCTTTCGCGCGCCTGCTTCTGCATTGCCCCGACATCGTCGTGCTGGACGAAGCGACCTCGGCGCTCGACGAGAAGAGCCAGGACAGGATGATGCAGACGGTGATCCGCGCCCTGCCCAAGGTGACCATCATCAGCGTCGCCCACCGGGCCGAGCTGGAAGCGTTTCACAGCCGCAAGATCACGCTCGAGCGGCGCGAGGGCGGGGCGAAGCTGGTCAGCGACGTGGAGCTTATTCCGCGCAGGAGGACGCGGGGCCTGGTCGCGCGGGCTCTGTGGGGGAGCGGGCGGCGGCGCCGAGGGCCAGGGTGAGGGGACGGCGATCTACTTGGCCGCAGACACGACCGCACATTAGGCAAAACCAATTTGCAAGTTGCCCCTTAACGGCGCGGTGGGCGAGCTCAACACATGCCATGGCCGCCCACGACGGATCGATAATCACTAAGTTGAAAGGTGACGGTCCCCTAAGCCTTTTGCGGTACTTGGCGTTGCCGAGAGAGTGCTTTTCTATCATGGGTCTTTGGTGCGGCGTCCAGCCGCCGAGTACGGGTTTACGGATCGTAGATGGCGGTGAGGGGCGCGCAGCCGGTGGGGTTCAGTGATGAACCATGTGCAGGGCACCCAGTCAGCATGCATCCATCGTAACTCCACCTTCATTGGGCGACGGGTTTCGAGTTCACTCCTTGGAATGCGCGGCAGGGGCTGCACCCCCGCGCTTTGTCTCATTTCGCTATGCCTCGTTCTGCTGCTGGGTCTTCCGGCGAGGAGCCAGTCGACGGTTGACGACAGACTAGGCCCGGGAGACAGGATCGAACTGCACGTTTGGCACTGGACCGCGCTGCGTGGCGGCGTTGTGGAGGGGTTGCAGCTCAACCGAGACTTCAACATCGACTCGACCGGCAGGGTAGACCCATGGAGCGGGCCCAGGCTGCGTACCGACGAGTTGGCAAAGCTGATTGCCGATCGTCTGCAAGCCAGGAGTGGCCTGCCCGAGCGGCCGGAGACGATCGTCCAGCGCATCCTTAAACCGGCCGCGGAAACGACAGGTTCCGTGGGGCTCGAAGGCGAGCAAGCAGCGCCCGAAGATACGGCGCCCACGGCGCCAGGAGCACTCGAGCAAGCTGCGCAGACGCTGCCTGGCGAGCATGAGCAGGCTTTGCGCCGCGAATTGGCGGCGGCACGAGTTGAGCTGGACGTCATGCAGCGCAACGCGCGCGACGCAAGCGCCGAGGCGCATGCAGTGGCCGACAAGGCGGCCAAACAGGCACAAGACCTGCAAAAGCAGCGGCAGAAAGCCAAAGCGCTCGCGCTCGATCTGGAGGCGGCGCGGCGCGTTGTCGAAGACTTCAAGGCCAAGGCTATTGTGTGGGACAATGAAAAGGCCGCCATGCTTAAAGCGGATCGCTCGACAGAGGCCTCTCAGGTTGCTGTTCAGCGGGCGCTTGATGAGGAGCGGCACAAGGTTGATCTCCTTGAACAGCAACTCGCCGCGTCCCGCCGGGCCGCCGAGGATCTGAAGACAGGCGCAACTCAGGCCGCGATCGAGCAGGCCAACGCCATAAAGGACCGCCAGGCGGCCGAGGCCGCATTGAAGCAGACCGGCGAGGCGCTGGCGCTGGAACGTCAGCGGGCGGATGCCGCCGCGCGGGATCTCGACAGCGTGCGCAAGGAACGCGACGCTTCAAGAGAGGCCGCGGCAGCGTTGAGCGCGGCGTTGGAACAAGAGCGTGAAAGATCTATCGGCCTGGCCCGCAGCCTCAGTGCCGCACGGCAGGCAACTGGCATCGTCAAGGCGGAGCGTCGCACGGTGAGCATGAAGCGCATGCCGAAAGCGACTGTCCCCGCAAGGCGGCATGCAAGCATGTCGGAGCGCTCCGCGTCCGCGCACAAGGCGCCGGACAGGCAGAGGGTTAAGCTGCAAAAGTCGCCGCAACCCGATCTGGTGGCGACCATAGCTCTTCCCGCCGCCTTGCTGCCGACGCGACCACCGACGCCGGACCCGTGAAGAGCAGCGACCCGCAACGATACCGCGGGGAGGTATGGCCATGAAGAAATACGTCGCAGCTGGCTTGGTGATCGGGATCACGATCGGGCCTGCCTCGGCTGTCGACGTCGGCGTAGGCGGCACGGTTGGCGGTGTCGGGGTCAGCGCTGGATTGAGCGCCGGTTCGCAAGGCGTGTCGGCGGGCGTGGGCGCGAGCGCCGACGGTGTCGGTGGCGCAAACGCTGGCGCATCGGCCAGCGGCGGCGGATCACCCGGCGCCAGTGCCGGCGGCAACATGGGCGGCAAAGGCGCGGGCGTGTCTGCGGGCGCCCGTGTGGGCGACCATCCTTCCGCTCAAAGAGGACAGGCTCATTCTGCCCGGCGCCCGGCCGCAGTCACGACAGCCCCCGCTTTGGCCAAGACCGCGGCACAATCCATCACTCTGCCTCCCGCGCTGCGGCCTTCCGGCAACGGTGACCTCCGGCGGCTCGCCGAGGGGCATCCGTTTGCGGTCCTGTCACCTCTGACAGCGAAACCCGGCACACCAGATCACGTGGTGCGCGCCTGTCACGCGGCGATCATGACCGCCGCGAAGCCCCTCGGCGCCGTGCGTGTCTACGCGGCAAGCGCAGGTCCCGCGCGTCAAGCTCAAAGCGGACTCAACGCCCCGATCGCGGTGCGCATAGACTATAAGAGGCAAGGCGGCATTGAAGTCAGGCAGGCGCGTGTCGACTGTCGCCTCAATGCGGCGGGGACGGTCACCGCGGTGATTTAGCGCGCAAGGCACATCGGCCCCAATCTCGGCTATTCGGTCTTCTCGAAAAAAGGCACCGCATAGGCCGCGTTTCCGCGGCCGCGGACAGGGCAATCGCAGATGCTGCTCCCCCGCTCCGTCTC
Organism: Mesorhizobium sp. M1D.F.Ca.ET.043.01.1.1; assembly: GCF_003952385.1. Taxonomy (NCBI): domain Bacteria; kingdom Pseudomonadati; phylum Pseudomonadota; class Alphaproteobacteria; order Hyphomicrobiales; family Phyllobacteriaceae; genus Mesorhizobium; species Mesorhizobium sp. M1D.F.Ca.ET.043.01.1.1. Next base: position 542,429 of record NZ_CP034444.1, on the reverse strand, counting down.
GGCGCTGCGCGCCGATCCACCTCTCCCCCATTTCATGGGGGCGAGGAAACGCCAACCGCCGAGGCCGCGCCCCCGGAAAGCTTGGGTTCCTCGCCCCATAACGTGGGGGGAGAGGTGGCTCGGCGAAGCCGAGACGGAGCCGGGGCTGGCGCTGCCGTGCGCGATTGCCTTCCTGAACCGCGGGGGACCGGTTGCAGACAAGGCGCCTGCACCTCGGCTACAGTTCCGCGGCGCGCAAAAATCATCGAAGGGGAGCATCGCGATGAACGAAGTCAGGCCGATCGCCGAGATCGCCAGCTATCACGCCCATATCTACTACGCCGGGCAGGCCGAGCGGCACCATGCCGAATGGCTGCGCCTGCGCATCGGCGAACGTTTCCGCGTGCGCCTGGGCAACTGGCGCGACGAGCCGGTCGGCCCGCATCAGCAGGCGATGTACCAGGTCTCGTTCGCGACCGAGCTTTTCGCCTCGCTCGTGCCGTGGCTGATGCTGAACCACGGCGGCCTGAGCATCCTCATCCACCCCAACACCACCAACCCCAAGCGCGACCACCTGGTCGACCCGATCTGGATCGGCCGGCCGCTGGGCGTGAACGGCGAGGTGCTTGGCGATGAGGATGAGGCGGAAGAGGCGCTGGAGGTGAATACGGAGCCGACGCTGGGGGCGTAGGGCGGGCAGCTTTCACCGGCACTAGCTTCGACCTGCCGCGGTCATGACTTCAGCTCCCAAGCCCAGAGTGCCAGGTCCAGAGGTCCCGATGCCCGGTCGAGATGAGCCTCGAAACATGGGTGAACATGGCCGCGGCAGTCGCCGACGGCGCAGTCGGCACCGGCGGCGGCCACGGTCTCGCGAGTGGCGATGGCGACCGCCGGCAGCAGCCGCCAGTCCCCGCCGGCTTAGGGCCTTGGTCTGGCACAAATCTGCGACGGAACCGTGCTAGGATGGCCGCCGCGCGGCGCGACTTGTCATGCTTCAAAGCGGTCAGGAACGATTGTCATGCTCAATCCGATCTCCATCATGGCCAACCGGCTCGGCGACTATCTGTCGGAACTCTATCTGCAGTATTTCTCGCATCGCAATCCGGAATATGCGAGCTACCTGGGCGGGGCGGCGCGCCTTGTGTTGGAGCGCATCGGCAGTTCTAACGCGCTCTACCACAACATCGAGCACACGCTGATGGTCACGCTCGCCGGCCAGCAGATCATCCGCGGCCGGCTGCTTTCAGAAGCCCTGACCCCTGATGACTGGCTGCATTATACCTGCGCGCTGCTTGTCCACGACATCGGCATGGTGCACGGCGTGTGCGAGGGCGACACCGACGAGAGCTTCGTCATCAACGAGGCGGGCGACCGCTGCACGCCGCCGCGCGGCGCCTCCGACGCGGTGCTTGGGCCCTATCATGTCGACCGCGCCAAGATGTATGTGCGCCAGCGTTTCAAGTCCTCGAAGTTCATCGACGAGGAGCGCATTGTCGCGGCGATCGAGATGACGCGCTTTCCGGTGCCGAACGATCCGGCCTACCACGTCACCAACACCGAACCGGCGCTGGTCAGGGCCGCGGACCTGATCGGCCAGCTCGCCGATCCCTTCTACCACCGCAAGCTGACGGCGCTGTTTGCCGAGTTCTCCGAGATCGGCATGGTGGAAAAGCTCGGCTGCAGGACCGCCGCCGATCTCGGCGCCATCTTCACCAATTTCTTCACGCTCGAGGTCGAGCCCTATATCGGCGACGCGCTGCGCTATCTGGAGCTGACGACGGAGGGCAAGCAGTGGATCGCCAACCTCCACAGCAACCTGTTCCAGTCCGGGCATCGCCCGGCCAGGATCGGACCATTCCCGGGCGCGTCGCAGCCGGCGAGCCTTTCGGTGGTGACTTAGAGCGCTCGGCATCTGACGAAGTCGCGACGGGCCGGTCGGCCCGCACCGGCAGGCCAGCAGCGCGCGGTCTCGCCGAGGCCACATCAGCTCATTTGGCTAGTGCTAGTTCAACACGCTCCTGAACTCGCTCCTCGATCGCCTTCAGGAAATGGTCGGATGTGGATGTCCATCCAAAGAGTATCTGCACGAGCGCGATAGAGGCATCATGATTGCTCCTTGACGTGTCCCACGCGATGGGCCGAATGACCTGTTTAGTAGTATCGCGAATCGACTTTGAAAATTTTGGAGATTCCATTGCTTCGCCGCAGTCTTATTGCCCTTGTCGCGGTCGCTCTTACCGCTTGCGTCGCGTCCTCCATCGACCCGCAGAGCAAGGCCTCCATGGGCTTCGTCTACGTGGAGCCTGTGCAGCTGTCGAAAGCCACTGTCTTTGCGCCAAATTCAAGTGAGGCAAATGCGAGTTCCGGGAACGTGCCCGCCACGGTGGCAGAGGCAACTTCTCGTCTCCAAGAGATCGTGGATACGCGCACCAACCTCCGCGAGCTCATCGAGAGTCAGGCGAAGGAAGACCTCATTAGCAAGGGATATCGCCTGACAGATGCGGCATCGACCGCCTCCGCCAGGCTGAAGATCAACGTCTACCACGCATTGAGCGTACCAGTTGGCGATGGCCGAGGGATCGCAATGACCGTCAGCGCTGAGATGGTTCGTTCGTCGGACGGCAAACGGCTAATGTTCGCCGGCGCCAGCCAAATCAAGGATGCCGAAGCGAAGGGCGTTCGCATGGCACCCTATGCCGAATGGTTCACCAATGACGATTTCCTCGTAGAGCAGTACCGCTTGGTAGCTCGGCTCCTTGCTGCTCAGGCTCTGGCGGGCCTATAGGGAAAAACTCGGTGGAGGCGACGTCCAGCACCGGATCTAACCCGCGCGAACGTGCTCAACGGGCATCTTCAACAGCGGCTCGACGCGCTGTCGGGGCCGAAGCAGAAGCCGTTGGAAAAACTGGGGAATCCCGGCTTTGGATAACCCCCGGGTTAAGGCAGGGGATAAGCCCCATAATCCATAAGCCAGAATCCAGAGTCCAAGTTCCAGAGAGAAAGCTGTCGCTTTCTTTTTGAACAAACCGGGAAGCGCCAAGGCAAAAACGGTAGCCCCGCAGCCCCCATGCAGCGATGCGCAAAGAGTCCGCCGGTTCAGTCTTCGTTGCTTGACTACTCCAGCCTCCATGCCGCAGCGAAAATCGGTTCGTGATGCCTGTTCCGTGAGCTATAATGTTGTCGATTGCCGTTGCATCAAGGTACCGGCATGCCGGGCGGGCTCATATTGATCGCCCCATGACTGTCTCATCCGCTGTCGGAGGGGCACCGTGAACGTCCTGATTGTTTTTGGATCGACGGAAGGGCAGACGAAGAAGGTCGCCGAGCGGACGGCAACGCAAATTCGCGCGCGCGGGCACCAGGTCGAGTTGCAGGATAGCGCGGCGCTCGCTCCCGATTTGAAGCTCGGACACTTCGATGCCTTCGTCGTCGCCGCATCGGTCCACCAGGAGCACCACCAGGAAGCCGTCACGAACTTCGTGTTTGCGCATCACGACCAGCTGAGCACCAAGCCCTCGGCCCTCATTTCCGTCAGCCTGTCGGCGGCGCTGGAGGGTCACGAGGCGGACGCTCAAAAGTACGTGGATCGCTTCGTTTCCGTCACGGCGTGGCAACCCCGCATGATCCTGCTTCTCGGCGGCGCCCTGCGCTTCACCAAATACGATTACTTTCAGGAGCAGTTCGTCAAATTCGTAGTCATGAAGAGCGGCGATCCGAACATCGAGCGCGATCACGAATTCACCGACTGGAACGCGCTCGCCGGCTTCGCCGATCGGTTCCTTGAAACGATCGGCTAGACGGGAGGCATCCGGCCGAGCCTGCGTGCGCTTCGCACTTTGGCGGAATGGAGATCAAAAGAATGAGCCTCGCTCTCTCAGCAGGGGGCGTCCCGTGATCGTCAGCGAAATGACCGCCCAGGAATGCAGGTCGCACCTGGCCGAAAGCAGGGTCGGGCGCCTTGGTTGCGTAAGCGACGGGGTGCCGTATGTCGTGCCGGTCAGTTTCGTCTACGAGAACGGCCACATCTACAGCTTCTCCCTCATCGGCCACAAGGTCGAGGCGATGCGGGGACACCCTCAGGTCTGCTTCGAAGTCGATGAGATTCGCAGCCCCCGCGATTGGTGGAGCGTCGTCGCCTTCGGCCGCTACGAAGAGCTCCCCGATGCCGGCCCCCGGCAGGGTGAGCGCGACAAGGCATGGGCGCTGTTGCAGAAAGCGCGCTCCAACTGGTGGGACCCCGGCAGCGAGACACCTCGCTCCGAGGACAACGTGGCCCGTCCGCCCCACCTCTTCTTCCGCATCAACGTCGAGAAGATCACCGGGCGTCGCGGCCTCGTCTGACCACCCGTTCCCTGGAGCTTTGATCGCGCGCTGCGACGCGATCGCGCTTTTCGAGCAAGTCCAGCGCTGGCCGAGCCTTTGGCTGCCAGCTCTGGAATGTGGAGATCGTGATCCGCCTATCCCCCCGCCAATCGCGGCAGCAGAAAAATCTCCGCCCCCGGCGGCAGCTTCTTCGACCACGTATCCCTATAGATCGTCCCGTCGATCGCCACCGCTATGCCGCGATCGATCAGGGGCTCGAAGGCGGGATACTGTTCCGAAAGTTTCCGGAACAGCTCCCTGATGTCCTTGGCTTCGATGTCGAGCTTGCTCTGGCCTCCGGCGGCAGCGCCGAGCGAACCCCAGAGCGTCACTTCGACCATTAGCGCGAGAACCTCTCCCGTTCGGCCTCGAGCGCGGCGAGAATCCGCGGCGGCGACATCGGGATGTGGCTCATGCGCACGCCGACCGCGTTCGACACCGCATTGGCGATCGCCGCCAGCGGCGGCACGATCGAGGTCTCGCCGACGCCGCGCACCCCGTAGGGGTGGTTGGGGTTGGGGATCTCGAGGATCTGCGTGTCGATCATCGGCAGGTCGGAGCATACCGGGATGCGGTAGTCGAGGAAGCCCGGGTTCTGCAGCCGCCCGTCCTTGCCATAGATATACTCCTCGTTGAGCGCCCAGCCGATGCCTTGCGCGGCACCGCCCTGGTACTGGCCCTCGACATAGGTCGGGTGCACCGCCTTGCCGGCGTCCTGCACCACCGTGTAGCGGATCACCCTGGTCGAGCCGGTCTCGGGGTCGACCTCGATGTCGCAGATATGGGTGGCGAAGGACACGCCCGCGCCGTCGGCGACGAGCTCGCTGTGGCCGGCGATCGGCCCGCCCGTCTTGCCGGACTGCGCCGCGATCTCCTTCAGTGACAGTTTGCCGAGATTGCCGTGCTTCTCGCCCTTGGCGACCGCATGGCCCTTTTCCCACACAACGTCATCGACCGAGATGTCCCACATCTGCGCGGCCCGTTCGCGCAGGATCTTGATCGCGTTGCGGGCGGCCGAGATGGTGGCCATCGAGGAGGAGAAGGTGCCGCGGCTGCCGTCGGTCATGTCGTTGTAACCGAGGGAAGAGGTGTCGGCGACGATCGCCTTGACATGGGCATAGTCGATGCCGAGCTCCTCCGCCGCCACCAGCGACAGCGACGCGCGGGACCCGCCCACATCCACCGTGCCGACGGCCAAAGAGACCGAGCCGTCCATGCCGATGTTGAGATCGGTGCAGGTCTGGCCGCCGAAATTGAACCAGAAGCCGCAGGCCATGCCGCGCCCCTGGTTCGTGCCCAGCGGCGCCTTCATGTGCGGATGGTTCTTCACCGCTTCCAGCGTCGGGCCGATGCCGATCGGGCCGTAGACCGGGCCGTAGGAAGCGCGCGTGCCTTCCTGAGCGGCGTTCTTGATGCGGAAGTCGACCGGGTCGATGCCGATCTCCTTGGCGAGCTCGTCGACCGCGCTTTCCACCGCGAAGGCCGCCATGGGTGCGGAGGGCGCGCGATAGGCCGCGGTCTTTGGCCGGTTGACCAGCACCTCATAGCCGACGGTCTTGACGTTCTCCAGTCTGTAGCAGGCGAAGGCCGTCATGGCGCCGATCTCGGCCCACATGCCGGCATAGGGGCCGCAGCTATAGCGCAGCGTCGCTTCCGCCGCGGTGATGGTGCCGTCCTTTTTGGCGCCGATCTTGACGTCGATCGATGTGGCGCTGGTCGGGCCGGAGGCACGGAACACCTCGTCGCGGGTCATCACCAGCTTCACCGGCCGTCCAGCCTTGCGCGACAGCGCGAGCGCGACGGGTTCGGCCCAGACATGGGTCTTGCCGCCGAAACCGCCGCCGATCTCGGAGGAGGTGACGCGCAGCTTCGAGGCTTCCAGCCCAAGCAGTTGCGCGCAGTGCTGGCGGTAGACGAAATGCCCTTGCGTGCAGACCCACAGGTCCGCCGTGCCGTCGGGGTTGACGCTGGCCACGCAGGCATGCGGCTCGATATAGCCCTGGTGCGTCTGCTCGGTCTTGAAGGAGCGCTCGATGATCATGTCGGCCTGGGCGAAACCCTGATGGACGTCGCCATGGCCGTATTGCGTGCGCTTGCAGACGTTGGAGGGCTTGACCGGCTTTTCCTCGAGGCCCTCGGTGAAGATGGCGTCGTTGATCAGCGGTGCCGAGTGCTTCATCGCCTCGTCGACATCGGTCACATGCGGCAGCACCTCGTAGTCGACCTCAATCAGCTTCAGCGCCTGCCTGGCGGTGCGGGCGTCGATCGCCGCGACCGCGGCCACCGCGTGGCCGTCATAGAGCGCCTTGGTGCGCGCCATGCAGTTGTCGAGGATGTCAAACATCGCGGCATCGCCGTCGGTCAGGTCCGGCAGGTCGGCCGCGGTGATCACCGCCTTCACGCCGGCGAGCTTTTCAGCCTTCGAGGTGTCGATCTTCCTGATGACGGCGTGCGCATGCGGGCTTCTGAGAACGCGCCCGACCAGCTGTCCGGCCATGTTGAAGTCGGCGCCGTAGCGCGCGCGGCCCGTCACCTTGTCGACGCCGTCGGGGCGGATGGGGCGCGTGCCGACGGAAGAGAAATTGCGTCCGGAATAGCGCGGATCGAAATTCATCTCAGGCTCCCTTCATCACGTTTGCCGCGTCCTGGACGGCGCGCACGATCTTGTCGTAGCCGGTGCAGCGGCAGAGGTTGCCGGCCAGCCCGAAGCGGATTTCCTCCTCGGTGGGCGAGGGGTTCTTCGCCAGAAGGTCCTTGGCCGCGATCAGGAAGCCCGGCGTGCAGATGCCGCATTGCAGGGCGGCATGCTCCAGGAACTTCTGCTGCAGCGGATGCAATTGATCGCCATGCGCCATGCCCTCGATGGTCTCGATCTGGCGGCCTTCGGCCTCCGCGCCCAGCACCAGGCAGGAGCACACCAGCCGGTCGTCGACGATGACGCTGCAGGCGCCGCAGTCGCCGGTTCCGCAGCCTTCCTTGGCGCCGGTCAGCCCCAGCCGGTCGCGCAGCACGTCGAGCAGCGTCTCGTCAGGCTGGCAGAGATACTCGACGTGATCGCCGTTGATTGTCGTTGAAACCGCTACACCGGCCATCACTTGCCTCCTGCACGTTCATAAGCGATTGCTGCGACCCGTCTGGCCAGCACGCCCGCGACTTTCCGTCTGAATTCGATGGTACCCCGCTTGTCGTCGATGGGACGGCAGGCGCCGGCGCAGATTTTTGCCAGCCGCTCAAGCGTGCCTTCATCGAGCTTCGAGCCAATGAGGACTTGGGCAGCTTCCTCGACCAGCAGCACCGTGGGCGCGGCGGCGCCCAGCGCCACGCGGGCCGCCTTGACGACGCCTTTGTCATCGAGCGTCAGGTCCACGCCGGCGCTCACCACGGCGATGTCCATCTCGGTGCGCGGGATGAAGCGCTGATAGGCATCGCCCGCATGCGGCGGGCGCTTGTCGAGCAGGATCGCCTCGATGATCTCGCCCTTGGCCAAAGAGGTCCGGCCAGGCCCGGTCGGCACGCTCTCGACAGGAATGGTGCGCTTGCCGGATGGCCCGGCGACAACCGCCTTGGCGCCGGCGGCCACCAGCGCCGGCACGCTGTCGGCGGCGGGGGAGGCGTTGCAGAGATTGCCGACGATGGTGCAGCGTCCCTGCACCTGCTTGGAGCCGATCAGCTTGGCCGCCTCGACGACGCCGGGCCACGCCTTCTTCAGCGCCGCGTTCTCGCCCAATACGGCGCAGGGGACTGCCGCACCTATCCTGAAGCCGTCGGCCGTTTCCGTGATTTCGCCTAGGCCCTCGATCGCCTTGATGTCGACAATCAGCTCGGGCTCGACAAAGCCGCCCTTCATCCTGACCAGGAGATCGCTGCCTCCGGCAAGAATGGCTGCCGGGCCGGCCGCGCCGGCCAGCAGGCCCACGGCATCTTCCATTGATTGCGGACGTATGTAGCGCATCGTCTCCCCTTGGCTAAGTCGGAAATCTCGGCGACCGTTATAAAGGGTCTCCTTATAATGACCATCCGCTTCCTGCATTGCACCATCCAAGTCAGGCGGACTGGCCCTAATCCTTTCCAGGTTTTTTGGTCCAGGGCGTCAGAGCTGCCCGTTGGCGACGAACCCGGCCAAGCCTCCAACATGGCATCTGGCGCGCGAGGGACGCTGCCGCGCTCCGCCGGTTCGAAGTCTACGCCGGCGCTGCCATCCGCGCCCGCACCAGCGTCGCGGCGGCGTGGCCGGCGGCGGTGATGTAGTCGGGATCGTGATGGATCAGCATGCTGGAAAAGGCGCCGTCCATCAGAAGCACGATCTCGCGCGCCAGCATCTTCGGCTCGCGCACGCCATGGCTTGAAAGCTCGCCCGCCAGCCATTTCTCGAAATTGCTCTTGTGGCGCGAGCCGGCCTTGACCGCCGGATGTCCAGGCATCGCGGCGAGTTCGGCAGCCGTGCGCAGAAAGCCGCAGCCTTTCCATTTGACGTGCCGCGCCACGCGCGCCAGATGGGTGAAGATCGCCGTGACCTTTTTGTCCGCGCCGCCTTCCGCAGCCTCGAACCAGTCGGCCATCTGCTTGAGGTTCGGCTGGTCGCGGCTGTCGAGATAGGCCGTGATCAGCTCGTCCTTGCTCTTGAAGTGGTAGTAGAGCGTGCGCTTGGTAAGCCCCGCCTTCTCCGCCACGGCATCGACGCTGACCCGGCCGATGCCTTCGGCATAGAACAGCTTCGCCGCCGCGTCGACAAGGCGCTTCCTGGTGTGATTGACCTTTTCGTTCACCCGTCAAGTATACCGACTGGTGAATATACAGACAAGCCGAAAGCTGATCCCTTGCGGCCGTTCACGCCGGAAAGGAATAGATGATGACCGAGCTTGTGCCGTGGGAGATCCGCGACCGCGTCGCGGTGCTGACCCTCAACCGCTCCGAAAAACTCAACGCCTTGACCTATGCCCTGATCGACCGCATGCCTGACGGCGCTTGCCTGGGGCGTCGCGCAGCCTAGTTACGTGGGATTGGAGGACACGATATGGAAGGGTTCAGGCCTGAAGACAGCTTTCGCGGCGACGTCGCAAGGCGCTACGACGACGAGTTGCGCGGCGATGAAGAGGAGACGGTTCAATTCCTGAAACAGATCGCGGCCGGACGGGATTGCCTGGAGCTTGCGATCGGCACCGGTCGAATTGCATTGCCGCTGTCGGCGACCGGCCTGCGCGTCGATGGCATCGAACTTTCGCCCGACATGATCGAAGTGCTGAGGGCCAAACCGGGCGGATCGGAGGTCGGCGTCGTCAATGGCGACATGACCGCGGCTGATATGGGTCGCCGGTACGGGCTAGTCTATCTGGTGTTCAATTCCATCGGCAACGTGATTACCCAGGATGGCCAGGTCAAATGCTTCGAGAATGCGGCCCGGCACCTCGATGAAGGTGGCGTTTTCCTGCTCGAATGCCGGATTCCCACCGCGCCGAAGCAGGCCGACAACGGGTTCGTCGAAGTCTCTCACCCTGGAACCGCATCGGTCCACATCACCGCGTGCCGGTATGATCCGATCAGTCAGGTGCTGGACCTGTCGCATATCGATATCGGCAACGACATGGTCCGCATGGTTCCGCTCAGGCTCAGGCTGGCGCACCCGCCCGAGTTTGACCTGATGGCGCGATGCGCCGGCCTGGTGCTCGAGCAGCGATATGGTGGCTGGAACCGCGAACCGTTCGATGCCCGCAGTTGGCGCCACATCAGCATCTATCGGAAAAGATAGCGAACGCCGCACCTGGCATTAGCGCGGAGAAGCCGGTGGCGTGCGCCGCCGGCTTCGAAAGTCAGGGCGCGACCTCCACATGACCCTTCATGTTGGGGTGAAAGCGGCAGAAATAGTCGACCGCTCGCGCTTGCCCGAGCGTGATCCTGCCCTTCGATTTCGGCGGGATCATCACCTCCCAGCCACCCTTCACCGTCGCGGTGTGGACGAACGCATCCTTGTTCGTCCACTCGATCGTGTCGCCGACCTTTGCTTCGACGCTCGCCGGCGAGAAGACCAGCTTGTCGATCGTCACCTCGATCGTGGCGGCGAGCGCCGGCGAAGCGATGAGCGCCAGCGCCAGCGAGCTGAGCAGCGATAACGCGCTCGCCCTCATTTCAGCGCGCCGGCGACATGTTCGGCATGCTGCTCATGGCCCTGGAAGATCTTCAGCCCTGTCTCCAGCAGGCTCTTCAGCTCGGCATTGCTGGCCGAGGGGATGAGCAGCGTCTCGAGCGCGCCGTTGACCTGTTTGTGATAGGCCACCTCGTTCTCGATATAGGCCTTGTCGAAGGCGGCGCCCTTGAGCTTCGCCAGCTTGGCGCGCTCCTCCTTCGCGGCCTTCGCCAGCGCCTGGCTGGTGGCATTGTCTTCGGGCTTGACGTTCAGCTTCTTCACTAGGGCGAGCGCCTGGCTGTTCACCGCCTCATGGTCGCGCTCCATGTCCTTGGCGAAGTCGACGACCTCCTTGGTCTTGGACGTCTTGATCGCCAGCTTGGCCGCCTCGATGTCGAGCGTGCCGGCCATGTAGGCGATATGGGCGATCTGCGGATCGGTGGGCTTTTCGGCGGCGCCGGCCAGCGGCGCGGCGCTGACAAGGAGGAAAGCGGCGAGGGCGGCGGTCTGTCGGATAAACATGGCATCTCCTTCGCCCGGCGCAAGGCGTCGGGCTTGTCTGGGTTGACGGCCATTGGATGCCGGAAGGGGCGAAAGGTTCCGGGAAAGCGTGACGCTGGGGAGCCGGGCACTGGTCCCGTCGACCTATCAGCCCTCGAACCCCAGCCTCTTCATCACCGCTTGCGTCAACCTTTCACACCGGCGCCCGGCGAAAGGAAAGGCGTCGAGCAGCACCGGGCCGATCTCGTCGTCCAGCGCCTTGCGCACCAGCGCGCGTGCCCGGTGCAGCCTGGTCTTCACGGTTTGCGGCCTGACGTCGAGCAGGTCGGCGGTCTCCTCGATGCTCAGGCCCTCGATGACGCGGGCGACGAACACGGTGCGATAGACATCGGGAAGGCTGTCGGTCGCCCGTTCGACAAGCGCCAGGATCTGTCGCTGCGCCATCGTCCGCTCCGGATCGTCGCCAGGGTTCAAGTCGCTTGGGGTCAGGGGAAACCGGATGATCTCAGCCTGCGGGTTTCCGGGCATCGCCGCCATGCGCTTTTTCTTGCGCAGCCGGCCGAGCGCCTCGTTGATGACGATCCGCGACAGCCAGGTGGCCAAGGAGGCATCGCCGCGAAAGGCGTCGAGGCTGGCGAACGCCCGCATATAGGCCTCCTGTACGACGTCCTCGGCCTCGGTGTCGTTGCGCACCACGCCGCGCGCGATGCGGTAGAGCCGCTGGTTGTGCGTCTTGATGATTGCGCGGAAGGCGCCCGCTTCCCGGGCGACCGCGCGGCGCACCAGCGCCATGTCGCTGGCCTCCGCCGCCGAAATCGCGGCGGCCTGCAGTGCGGACTTTCTCATCGCGTCCCGATCTCCCGACAAGTTGCATCCGGCAATTGGATGCGCCCACCGGCAAAAGGTTCCCGGGTTTTCGGCCGCTGACCCTATGCTACAGCTTTCAACTGCGGGCTGTCTGCAGTCTGAACGCGCGCCGCCGCCGCGAGGAGATCGGTCTGGGTGATGAGGCCGAGGATGTGCCGCTCGGCATCAACAATCACCACCGCGTGGCTGCGGCCGTCGGTCAGCACCGGCAGCAGGCTCATCGCCGGCGTCTCGGGCGAGGCCGTGCCGGCCTTCGACATCACGTCCTTCACCGTGTCGGTCGCTCCCGTCAGCTCGCGCAGGCCGACCGCGCCGACCAGCTTCGCCTCGGCGTCAACCACCGGCAAGGTGCGGATGTTGTGGTCGAGCAGCTGCTTGCTCGCCTCCTTGGCGGTGGCGTGCTCGGGCACCGAGATCACGTCGCGGGACATGATGTCCTGGCAAAGCAGCGTGCGCTGTGCGCGCACCATCGCCTGCAGTTCGACCTGGCGCAGCAGTCTCTCGATGTCGTCGCGGTCGATGTCGAAGGTCTCGTCGAGCGCCGCAAGCGCGGCATCGACATCCTCGGGCCGGAAGCCAACCCGCTCCGCCGGCGGCCGGTCGGCGGTGCCGTGGCTGTTGGCCACGGGCACATGCACGTGCGGATAGTTGCGGCGCGACAGCTTGTGGAACAGGAAGCCGAGCGTGACCAGTATGATCGAGTTCAGCGCCACCGGCACGAACGGAAAGAGGAAGCCGGCGCTGACCACGGCCGGTCCGCCGAGCACGCCGGTGAGCGCGGCGGCACCGCCCGGCGGATGCAGCGAGCGCGTGAACGACATGGCGGCGATCGCGAGCGCCACCGCTAGCCCGGAGGCGATCACCGGGCTGTGCACGTAATGCGCCACCGTCACGCCGACCAGCGCCGAGATGGTGTTGCCGCCGATGATCGACCAGGGCTGCGCCAGCGGGCTCGACGGCACGGCAAAGAGCAGCACCGCCGACGCGCCCATCGGCGCCACCAGCAGCGCCACATGCGGGCCGCTGCCCATGGCGAGCCCGCTGATCACCCCGGTCAGCGCGATGCCGATGGTGGCGCCGATGCAGGCGGCGAGCCGCTCGCGCAGCGTCGCGCCGGCAAGGATCGGAACGAAGAGACGGAACGCCATGGCAAGTCCTGGAACCTGTGCGAATTTGCGGTGCCCGCAATGCCGCCGAAGCGGCCGATTTGGAAGCCAAACCAATCCGTCTATTCGCGGTTGAAGAGAATATTATTGCGCGTCGCCGTCCGGCGGAATGCCGCCAACGGCCTTCGCTTCGTCAATCGCGCCAATGCTTGCGGCCGTTCGCGGATCTAGGTTCCGCGGCCCGTTATCCGCGACCCGCTTATTTCGCTTGCTTTGCCTGGACGGTGAAACCCAGCTTGCCGAGCACCTTGACGGCTCCGGTCCTGCCGCCCTCGAAGTCGCTCGAACCGAGCCGCTCGCTCGTAGCGAACTCATAGGCCGTGCCGAGGATCGCTTTCGGCGGGTAGAGGCGGTTGTCCGCGACCAGCTCGTAGGTCGTGGTTGGCGCAAAGCCGTGCTCGGCGAAGAAGCGCTCGGGCCCCAGCCGGTCATTTTCTTCCATCGCGCGCAGAACGTGGGCGCGGGTCACCCTGTCCCAGTCAATCATGTGTGCAGCCTCAAGGGTTCGATCGTCGCATTTCAGATAGATTTCGCTTCGCCGCCGTCCATGCGTACAGTCAGCACCACCGAACTCTTTGCCGCCTCCACGCCATCGGCCGTGCCGCAGCATGGCCGATGCCGTGGCTGGCGCCGGTGACGATGGCGACGGATTTCGCCATGGGCGTTTCTCCTTGATTCTTCGAGGCGGGATCAGCGCAGGAAGTCGTCGATTGCCGCCGCGATTTCCTTGGCATGCGTCTCCAGCGCAAAATGGCCGGTGTCGAAGAAGCGCACGACCGCCTCGGGGATGTCGCGCTTGAACGCCTCGGCACCTGGCGGCAGGAAGAATGGATCGTTCCTGCCCCAGGCCGCCAGGAAGGGCGGCTTGTGGGTGCGGAAATAGGCCTGGAAGGCAGGATAGAGCGCGATGTTGCTCTTGTAGTCGCCGAAGAGGTCCAACTGCACCTCATGCGCGCCCGGCCGGGTGAGATAGAAATTGTCGAGCGAATAGCCGTCGGGAGAGACCGCGTTCTCCGGGGCGCCATGCGTGTACTGCCAAGCGGTCGTCTCGGGCTTCAGGAAGCCGCGCAGCGCCTCGCGATTGGCCGGCGAGGGTTCCTGCCAATAGGCGCGGATCGGATTCCAGCCGTCGCTCAGGCCTTCCTCATAGGCGTTTCCGTTCTGCGAGATGATCGCGGCGATGCGTTCGGGATGCTTCAGCGCCAGACGGAACCCGGTCGGCGCGCCATAGTCGAAGACATAGAGGGCATAGCGATCAAAGCCTGCCACCTCGGTGAAACGGTCGATGATGTCGGCGATATGATCGAATGTGTAGGTGAATGCGCGGGCTTCAGGCATGTCCGAGCGGCCGAAGCCCGGGAGGTCCGGCGCGACGATGTGGAAACGGTCGGCAAGCAGGGGAATGAGATCCCGGAACATATGGCTGGAGCTTGGGAAGCCGTGCAGCAAAAGCAGTTTTGGCGCGCCGGGCTTGCCCGCCTCGCGGTAGAAGATGCTGAAGCCGTCGACATCGGCCGTGCGGTAGGCAGTCATCTTTCTCTCCTTGTCTATAACCGAAATATTGGCGAGTGAAGGGTTATTCTCGGGTGCCGGACTGACCGGCGACGCTATGCCCGCTCGGCCTCGAGGATGATCTCGACGACCGCATCCGGCGCGGTGACCATCGGCGTGTGATCCAGCGGCAGCGAGCGCGCCCGGGCCTTCATTCTCGCTGCCATGAAATGCTGCGTTTCGGCGGCGATCATGCGGTCCTGTTCGGCGATCAAGAACCACGCCGGCCGGTCCCGCCACAACGGTCGCTCCACGGCGACCGTAATGCAGGCCGGGGAAATGGGCCGCTGCACGGCCTGAAGCACTGCCAGTTCCTGCGCCGAGGCATTCTGGGCGAAGGCAGCCGCGAAAGCCTCGTCGGGCAGGTAGATCAAGCCATGCTCGTCGGGGCCGAGCTTGGGCGCCTCGGCATGCGGTTCGGCGCGGTAGAAGACGTCCGCCACCGTCTCGCCCTCGTCAGGCGCCAGTGCGGCCACATAGACCAGCGCCTTCACCTTCTCGCTGCGGGTCGCGCCGATCACCGCGCCGGCATAGGCGTGGCCGGCCAGCACGATTGGCCCCTCGACCCGCTCCAGCGCCCGATCGAGCGCCGCGACGTCGTCGTCGAATGACGTCAGCGGCAGCGGCGCCGCCACCACCTTGAGGCCTTGCGCGGCCAGCGGCGCGACGACCTTGGCCCAGCTCGATCCGTCAGCCCAGGCGCCATGGACCAGCACGATACTTACGCCTTTCGATGACATTGCCGCTTCCTTCCGTATCGGGGTCGCTTGGTCGATAACCTCATTATCCGATACAGAACGGTTACGATTGAAGAAGGTAACTTGTCAACCGTATTTAAACCGGTTATCACAGACTCGTGTTCATGGATTGATGCCCCGCGGCGGACTGCTGCCACGTCGGATTGGAGTTGCGATGGACCGCTCACCTGCGCTTTTCGTCGGCGACGCGCTTGGCCTGGATTTCCTCAATTCGATTGCGGCGCCCGTCGAAACGCCTGTCGACTGGTTGGACGGCGGCGAGGGCTTGCTGGACTGGCTGCGGCAGGCGCGGCTCGTGCCGGCCGAGGTGCTGGAAACTGTCCGAAGAAACGCGCTGCCGGGGGAACTCGACAAGGTCGCCGATCAGGCAAGGCATCTCAGGGAATGGTTCAGAGGCTTTGTCCGCGAGCACAAGGGGCGGGCTCTGGCTGCGGCGGACCTGGCGGAATTGGAGCCGCTCAATCGCTTGCTCGAGCGCGATGAGACGTCGAGCCGGATCACCGCGGTGCACGGTGGCAAAGCCGTGCCATTTGCGCTTCAGCCGGTTCGCAGGTGGCGGACGCCGGCGTCCCTCTTGCTGCCGGTCGGGGAAGCTCTGGCCGAGCTTGTCTGCACCGAGGACTTCTCGCATGTGAAGGCCTGCGAAGGTCCGGCCTGCACGCTGCTCTTTGTCGACCATACGCGCGGGCACAGGCGCCGCTGGTGCAGCATGGCGCTATGCGGCAACCGGGCAAAGCAGGCTGCCCACCGGCATCGCCTGAAGGAACATCATCATTAGGCAGGTCGTCCCCGCCGGTTCGGGCCGTTACTCGGCGGCCGCTGCCGCTTCGAGCCCGCGCAAAATGTCGGCCTTGAGGTCCTCGACATCTTCCAGCCCGATCTGCAGGCGGATCAGCGGCCCTTGATAGGAACCCTTGGCGATGGTGCGGTCGCCGAGGAAGACCGGCACGGCAAGGCTCTCATAGCCGCCCCAGGAATAGCCGAGGCCGAAGATCGTCAGCGCGTCGAGGAAGGCGTGCTGCTCCTTCTGCCCGCCGCCCTTGAGAACGATCGAGAAGACACCGCTCGAGCCGCAGAAGTCGCGCTTCCACAGCTGATGGTCGGGGTGGCTTTCCAGCGCCGGATGCAGCACCTGCGCCACGCCCGGCTGCTCCTCCAGCCAGCGCGCGATTTCAAGCGCGCTCTTCTGGTGATGCTCGAGCCTGACCCCCATGGTGCGCAGGCCGCGCAGCACCTGGTAGACATCGTCCGGCCCGGAACAGCAGCCCAGCGTGCAGAACCCTTCATAGAGCCGCTTCCAATGCGCTTCATTGGCCGAGACCGTGCCGAGCAGCACATCGGAGTGGCCGGCCGGATATTTCGTCGCCGCATGGATCGAGATGTCGACGCCGTGGTCGAGCGGCTTGAAGTAGAGCGGCGTCGCCCAGGTGTTGTCCATCATGACAATGGCGCCCGCGGCATGCGCCGCCTTCACGATGGCGGGGATGTCCTGCACCTCATAGGTGTTCGATCCCGGCGATTCGGTGAACACCACCTTTGTGTTGGGCTTGATCAGCGAGGCGATGCCGGCGCCGATGCGGGGGTCGTAATATTCGATGTCGACGCCGAGGCGCTTCAGCATCGTGTCGGCGAAATTCCGCGTCGGGTGATAGACGGAATCGACGATCAGCAGATGGTCGCCGGCCGAGACGAAGGTAAGCAGGGGAATCGTCACCGCAGCCAGGCCGGACGGCACGGCGATTGTGCCGGCCGAGCCTTCGAGTGCGTCGACGGCGAGCGTGAGCGCATCCATCGTCGGCGTACCGCGCGTTCCGTAGGTGTATTTCTGGCTGCGCGAGGCCATCGAGGCGGCGTCGGGATAGAGCACCGTCGAGCCATGCACCACCGGCGGATTGACGAAACCGAAATAGTCGCGCGGGTTGTTGCCGGAATGGGCAAGCTGCGTGTTGATGCCGATCTTGCTGCCGTCTGTCGCCATGGTTCGTCGCTCGTCGAAATGTGTCAGGAGCCCAGCCATAGAGCGGTGGACCTGGCCGCGCAACCGCTTCGAATCCGCCAAGCGGCGGTGTTTGGATGGGCCAAATAAGAGGATTGCCGCCCTTATCGTTTGCGCGCCCGTTGGCGCTTCCGGCGGATATCTGCCGAACGCAGCCGGTGCGCCTTGCCCCGCCATGAATCGCGCCAGTCCTTCCATTGCCGTCGACAATAGTAATGGCTGGGAATTCTCGTAATGTTCAAAATTTCCGGGGGCCGGGACTTGCCGGTTCCGGTTGCAGCTCTTGACCAATTCGCGGGCGCTTTTGTCTGCAATTCAGGCATTTGCGGCAATCGGTTTTCAAACCCGTCGCAATTCGGTCATTTCCCTTGACCTCACAGGAATAATCGCCTTCGATGCGTTTCGTGAATGGGAGGCAGCGCATCGGCTAACGATGCGGGTCCGGGAGCGGACCCAAATGGGAGCTGCATTCACACACGGAAAAAGATCAGGGCTGCCTGGGAAGCAGGGGCGCCTGTAACAGAAAAGGGTCTGTGGGTCATGAAACATATTGCATTGGGTATCCTTGGCGCCGCCGCGCTCGGGTTCACGGCGTCAGCCGCTACGGCCGGCACGCTCGATACCGTGAAGCAGAAGGGCTTCATCCAGTGCGGCGTCTCGACCGGCCTTGCCGGCTTCTCGGCGCCGGACGACAAGGGCGACTGGAAGGGCATCGATGCGGATTTCTGCCGCGCCGTCGCGGCCGCCGTCTTCGGTGACGGCTCCAAGGTCAAGTTCACGCCGCTCAGCGCCAAGGAGCGGTTCACCGCCCTGCAGTCGGGCGAGATCGACATCCTGTCGCGCAACACCACCTGGACGAGCAACCGCGACAGCGCGCTCGGCCTGGATTTCGTCGGCGTCACCTACTATGACGGCCAGGGCTTCATGATCAACGCCAAGAAGCTGCCGGGCGTGAACTCGGCGCTGCAGCTTTCGGGCGCCGCCGTCTGCGTGCAGAGCGGCACCACGACGGAGCTCAACCTCGCCGACTACTTCAAGAAGAACAAGATGGAGTACAATCCCGTCGTGTTCGAGAAGCTGGACGAGGTCAACGCTGCCTACGATTCCGGCCGCTGCGACGCCTACACCACCGACCAGTCCGGCCTGTATGGCATCCGCCTGACGCTCTCCTCGCCCGCCGACCACGTGGTGCTGCCCGAGATCATTTCCAAGGAGCCGCTCGGCCCGGCCGTGCGCCAGGGCGACGACCAGTGGGCCCATATCGCGCGGTGGACGTATTTCGCGCTGCTGAACGCCGAGGAAGCCGGCATCACGCAGGCCAATGTCGACGAGATGAAGTCGTCGACCGACCCGAACATCCAGCGTCTGCTCGGCACCGAGCCCGATGGCAAGTACGGCGCCGATCTCGGCCTCTCCAACGACTGGGTCGTCAACGTCATCAAGGCTGTCGGCAACTACGGTGAAATGTTCGAGCGCAATGTCGGCTCGGGCAGCCCGCTCAAGATCGCGCGCGGCATCAACGCGCTGTGGACCAAGGGCGGCCTGCAATATGGTCCGCCGGTTCGCTGATCGAAACGTGATCCGGGGGGCAGACAGTCTGCCTCCCGGCTTCTCTTTCCAGGGGATCGTTCATGGCTTCGCAGGAAATCCTTCGTGAGGAGCCGAGTCGCGGCTCCTTCATCAATGACCCGAAAATACGCGCCCTGTTCTTTCAGACGCTGGTGGTGATCCTCCTGTTCGGTTCGGTCTGGTGGATCGTCCATAACGTCATCGAGAACCTCCAGCGCCTTCACATCGCTTCCGGCTTCGGCTTCCTGAAGGGCAGGGCCGGCTTCGACATCTCGGATACGCCGATCGCCTACACCTCCGATTCGACCTACGGCCGTGCCATCCTCGTAGGCCTCGTCAACACGATCATCGTAGCCATCGCCGGCATCATCACCGCGACCATCATCGGGTTCGTCATCGGCGTCGGCCGCCTGTCTCACAACTGGCTGATCCGCAAGATTTGCACGGTCTATGTGGAAATCTTCCGCAACATCCCGCCGCTGCTGGTCATCTTCTTCTGGTATTCGGGCGTGCTCGCGGTGCTGCCGCCGCCGCGCGAGAGCTATCACCTGCCGTTCGGTTCGTTCCTCAACCAGCGCGGCTTCTACTTCCCGAGCGCCGTCTGGGGCGACGGCTCCTGGCTGATTCTGGTCGCTTTCGTCGTGGCGCTCGCCATGGCGTGGTTCGTCGCGCACCGGGCGCGCCAGCGGCAGATGGCGACCGGTCAGCAGTTTCCGGTGTTGTGGACATCGGTCGCGCTGATCGTCGGCCTGCCCGTGCTCGCCTTCCTGCTTGCCGGCATGCCGCTCACCTTCGACTTCCCGAAGCAGTCGACCTTCAATCTCACCGGCGGCTTCCAGGTCAAACCCGAATTCCTGTCGCTCTACCTGGCTTTGTCCTGCTACACGGCGGCCTTCATCGCCGAGATCGTGCGCGCCGGTATCAAAGGCGTCAGCAAAGGCCAGAGCGAGGCCGCGGGCGCGCTTGGCCTGCGCTCCGGTCCGATCCTGCGCCTGGTGGTAATCCCGCAGGCGATGCGCATCATCATCCCGCCGCTGACCAGCCAGTATCTGAACCTGACTAAGAACTCGTCGCTGGCGATCGCCATCGGCTATCCCGATCTCACCGCCGTCGCGGGCACGGTGCTCAACCAGACCGGGCAGGCGGTCGAGGGCGTGTTCATCATGATGATCGCCTATCTGGTGCTGAGCCTCATCACCTCCGCGGTGATGAACGTCGTCAACGCCAGAATGGCGCTGGTGGAGAGGTAGAGCCATGCAGGAGCACGACTTGTCCTGGGTGCGCACCGAGATGGCGCTGGCGCAGCCGGCGCCGCCCACCGAACGCGGCGCCTATGCCTGGGTGCGCAAGAACCTCGTCGGTTCGGTCGGCGATGCCATCCTCACCATCCTCGGCATCGCCATCGTTGCCTGGATCCTGCCGCAGGTCCTCAACTGGGCCTTCATCAACGCGCAGTGGACCGGGCCGGATCGCACGGTTTGCACCACCGCCTCCCAGGGCGGCATTCAGCCCGACGGCTGGACCGGCGCCTGCTGGGCCTTCGTCAACGCCAAGTTCGGTCAGTTCATGTTCGGCACCTATCCGGTCGAGGAGCGCTGGCGGCCCATCGTGGCCGCCATCCTGTTCGTGGCGCTTTTGGCGCCGATGCTGATCCCGCGCGTGCCGCGCAAGGGGTTGAACGCCATCCTGCTCTTTCTGGCGCTGCCTGTGGTCGCCTTCTTCCTGCTGACGGGCGGCGTTTTCGGGTTGCCGGCTGTCGAGACGTCACGCTGGGGCGGGCTGCTGGTCACGCTCAGCCTCTCCTTCGTCGGCATCGCGGTGTCGCTGCCGCTCGGCGTGGTCCTGGCGCTCGGCCGACGCTCCAAGATGCCGATCATCAAATGGCTTTGCGTCGTCTTCATCGAAACGGTGCGCGGCATCCCGCTGATCACCGTGCTTTTCTTCGCCAGCGTCATGCTGCCGTTGTTTCTCCCGGCGGGCGTCACTTTCGACAAGTTTCTCAGGGCGCTGATCGGCGTGTCGCTGTTTGCCGCCGCCTATATGGCGGAGGTGGTGCGCGGCGGCCTTCAGGCGATCCCGAAGGGCCAATATGAGGGCGCCGATTCGCTCGGCCTCGGCTATTGGCAGAAGATGGGGCTGATCGTATTGCCGCAGGCCTTGAAGCTGGTCATTCCCGGCATCGTCAACACCTTCATCGGCATGTTCAAGGACACCAGCCTGGTGCTGATCATCTCGATGTTCGACCTGCTCGGCGTGGTGAAGCTGAACTTTACCGACCCCAACTGGGCGACGCCGCAAACCGCGAAATCCGGTCTTGTCTTCGCGGCCTTCGTGTTCTGGCTGTTTTGCTTCGGCATGTCGCGCTATTCAATGTACACTGAACGCCGGCTCGACACCGGCTACAAACGATAAAAGGGGAATTGGCCATGAGCACCGAAAACGCCGTCAGCGCGGAAGACATCAAGGTCGATGCCAAGAAGATGCATGTCTCGACCACCGATGTCGCCATCGACATCGTCGGCATGCACAAATGGTACGGCGAGTTCCATGTGCTGAAGGACATCAACCTCAAGGTGATGCGCGGCGAGCGCATCGTCATCTGCGGTCCGTCCGGCTCCGGCAAGTCGACCATGATCCGCTGCATCAACCGGCTGGAAGAGCATCAGAAGGGCAAGATCATCGTCGACGGCAAGGAACTCACCAACGATCTGAAGAAGATCGACGAGGTGCGCCGCGAGGTCGGCATGGTGTTCCAGCACTTCAACCTCTTCCCGCACCTCACCATCCTGGAGAACTGCACGCTGGCGCCGATCTGGGTGCGCAAGACGCCCAAGAAGCAAGCCGAGGAGATCGCCATGCATTTCCTCAAGCGCGTCAAGATCCCGGAACAGGCCAACAAATATCCGGGACAGCTCTCCGGCGGCCAGCAGCAGCGCGTGGCGATCGCGCGCTCGCTGTGCATGAACCCGCGCATCATGCTGTTCGACGAGCCGACCTCGGCGCTCGACCCCGAAATGATCAAGGAAGTGCTGGAGACGATGGTCGGCCTCGCCGAAGAAGGCATGACCATGCTTTGCGTCACCCACGAGATGGGCTTTGCCCGCAAGGTCGCCAACCGGGTGATCTTCATGGACCAGGGCCAGATCGTCGAGCAGAACACGCCGGCCGAGTTCTTCGACCATCCGCGCCACGAGCGCACGAAACTGTTCCTGTCGCAGATCCTGCACTGAGCGGATCGGACACCATTTGCGAAGCCCGGCCGCGAAACGGCCGGGCTTTTCTGTTGTTCGGGGCGATCGACTGGCTCGATTGAACGGGGGGCGCCGCATCTTGATGAGAAAGCTCTGGCGCTTCCTGGCCATGCTGGCCGTCGCGGCGGTGGTTGCCGCGATGCTCGGCACGCTGGTGCCGCGTCCGCTCTGGCCGGCGGCCGCCGCGGGTGAGGGCACTCGTCACATACTGGTGCTGAGCAACCCGATCCACACCGACATCGCGATACCGGTCGACGACGGCGTGCGCCGGCGCTTCCATTTTCTCGCCGATGCCGGCCTGCCGGTCGATGCGCCGGAGGCGCGCTACGTCGTCTTCGGCTGGGGCGGTCGCGCCTTCTATCTGGAGACGCCGACCTGGTCGGATTTGAAGGCCGCGCCTGTCCTGAAGGCGTTGACGCTCGATGCCTCGGTCATGCATGTCGATGTCGCCGGCGCGATCGCCGAGCCGCACCCGGACGTCGCCGGCTTCGACGTCGACGAGCAGCATTTCTTCGCACTTCTAGACTATATCGCCGCGAGCTTCCGACAGGGCTCGAACGGGCCGATGCTCATCGGCAATGCCGGATATTCAACTTTCGACCGCTTCTACGAAGCCAAGGGCCATTTCAACGCGCTGGTCGGCTGCAACACCTGGACGGCGGCCGGCTTGCGCGTTGCGGGCCTGCGCACCGGCTGGTGGAACCCGCTGCCGGTGTCGCTGGGGTGGTCGTTGGAGTTGCATAATTAAGAGCTGGCGGCCAGGACGGGAAAACGGCGAGCGCCTCGTTCCTTCGCGCCCCCTCTGTCCCGCCAGCCTATCCAACTTTCTCGCCCGTCAGACGTCCTACCGTCTCACAACCTTGCTCTCCTCCCACCCATACAGCCAGTCCAGATCCGCCGCGAGCTTCTCTGCCGGCCGCGTTGCAAGCACCAGGTTGCGCGCGATGGCCACCGGACCCCAGGCATGCCACGCCAGCCGGTTGAGCGCGCCGCGCCTGAGCACCGCTTCGACGCGCGGTCCCCTCAGGTTTTCCCAGACGGTGAGGCTTTGCTTCACATCGCCGGGGAAGTCGGCGACCAGATTGGCGAGCATCGAGGCGTCTTCAATTCCCATCGCCGCGCCTTGAGCCGCGAACGGCGTCATGGCATGCGCGGCGTCGCCGATCAGCGCGATTCCCTCCGGCATCGTCCAGCGCCGCTGTTCGACGGTGTGGATCGGAAACGCCGTCCATGGCCCGGCCAAGGCGGCAAGCCTCGCCAGTTCGGGCGACGTGCCGCGCATGGCTTTCGCGAGAATTGCGGGATCGGCATGGCCGGACCAGCCTTCGGCGATGCGTTCGCCCTTGGTGAAGGCGGCGAGGTTGAAGGCGCTGCCCTTGCTCACCGCATAGGCGACCATATGGAAGCCGGGATGGAGGAATGTGGTGACGCAGGCGGCGGCGCCGATCGCCGCAAAGGTCTGTCCGGCGGCGCTTTCGGCCGCCACCGTGGCGCGCCAGGCCAACTCGCCGGAGAACCGGCTTCTCGTGAAAGCGGGATCCTTGCCGGCAAGCTGTGACCTGACCGACGACCATACGCCGTCGGCGCCCACCAAAAGGCCTGCGGCAACCTCCGCGCCGCCGCCGTCTCCTTGCACCGTGACGACGATATTTTGCGGTGCCACCGCGATGCCTGTAACCCGCGCGCCGGTGACAAGCTGGATCTCGGGACGCTCCGCCGTCCGCGCCGTCAAGGCCGCTTGCAGGTCGGCGCGATGCGCCACCAGATAGGGCGCGCCCCAACGCCGTTCGCCGGCCTGACCCAGCGGCACACGCGCCAACTCGCGCAAGGTTGCGGCGTCCTTCAGCACCACCGCTTCCGGCCTGATCGCGCTCGGCCGCAACCGGTCGAGCGCGCCAAGCCGGCGCACGATGCGCGTCGCGTTGGGAGAAAGCTGGAGCCCGGCGCCCGCAGCTTCGAGTTGCCTGGCCTGTTCCAGGACCGTGACGGCATGGCCGCGCTCGGCAAAGGCCAATGCCGCGGTCAGCCCGGCGATGCCGGCCCCGGCGATGACGACCTGCCGGGACCGCGCCTCATTCATGGTCTAGCAGCCAACCAGGCGAAGCGGGATCAGGCGGCCTGGTCGATAAAGAGGCAGCCGGCAGGCTCGGTTTCCGTCGCCTTCAGCTTGGCCGAATAGCGGTAGAGCGTCGAGCAATAGGGGCAGACCTTTTCGTTGTCGTCGCCCATGTCGAGGAACACATGCGGATGATCGAAGGGCGGATTGGCGCCGGTGCACATGAATTCCTTCACGCCGATATCGATCGCCGGATGGCCCGCGTCGTTCTGGAAATGGGGAATGGTACCGCCTGCCATCGTCGTCTCCTTCAGTTCGGCCCGTTTGCATCTGGATCATAACCGGGCAGTTTGCAAGATCGATGAAATGAAACTGTCGCAAAAGGCTGGCAGAGGATAAGTTGAGCCGGTTAAACGCATGACCTTGGGAATCGGAGCGATTCCGTGACCGATCATGCGTCACAAAAGCGTGTTAGAGCGTCGATCATGCGCGCCCTGCGGTGTATGGCGCTCAAAGAGAAAGGCTGCGGACGAGGAACCATGAGCGAACTGAGGCCGGTGCAGAGCGAGTTCATCAGCGTCGAGGCGGCGAGCCCCGACGGCGGCAATCCCGACCGTTTCGTCAACCGCGAATTCTCCTGGCTGCAGTTCAATCGTCGGGTGCTGGAGGAATCGCTGAACGAGCACCATCCGCTGCTCGAGCGTGTCCGCTTCCTGTCTATTTCGGCCGCCAATCTCGACGAGTTCTTCATGGTCCGCGTCGCCGGCCTCGCCGGCCAGGTCCGCGAGGGCATCGCGCTGAAGAGCCCGGACGGCCGCACGCCCGAGCAGCAGCTCGAGCAATTGCTGCGCGAGGTCGAGCGACTGCAGGAGGACCAGCAGAAGAGCCTGTCGACGCTGATGGAACTGCTCAACAAGGAAGGCATCGAAAGCATCACCCGCGATGGCCTGACCAAGGACGAGAAGGCTTGGCTGGAGGAGCATTTCCAGGAGCAGGTTTTCCCGGTGCTGACGCCGCTGTCGATCGATCCGGCGCACCCGTTCCCGTTCATCCCCAATCTCGGTTTCTCGATGGCGCTGCAACTGCGCCACCGCAAGAACGGCGAGGAGATGAGCGCGCTGCTGCGCCTGCCGGTGGCGCTGCGGCGCTTCATTCGTCTGCCCGACCGCAAGCATCTTGTGCGCTTCATCCCGCTGGAGGAAGCGGTCGGCCTCTATATCGGCAAGCTTTTCCCGGGATATGAGGTCAAGGGCTCGGGCACGTTCCGCATCATCCGCGACAGCGATATCGAGGTGGAAGAAGAGTCGGAAGACCTCGTGCGCTTGTTCGAGACGGCGCTGAAGCGCCGCCGCCGCGGCTCCGTCATCCGCATCGAATTCGACACGCTGATGCCCGCCGAGCTGCGCGACTTCGTTGCCGGCGAGCTCGGCGTCTCGTCGAGCCGCATCAGCGTGCTCACCGGCCCGCTGGCGCTCAACCAGATTTCCGAGATCGTCGCCATCCCGCGCGACGACCTCAAATTCACGCCCTACAATCCGCGCTTTCCCGAGCGCATCCGCGAGCATGGCGGCGACTGCCTGGCCGCCATCCGCGAGAAGGACATCATCGTCCATCACCCCTACGAATCCTTCGACGTGGTGGTGCAGTTCCTGCGCCAGGCGGCGGCCGATCCGGAAGTCGTCGCCATCAAGCAGACGCTCTACCGCACCTCGAACGACAGCCCGATCGTGCGTGCTCTGATCGACGCGGCCGAGGCCGGCAAGTCGGTCACGGCGCTTGTCGAGCTCAAGGCGCGTTTCGACGAAGAGGCCAACATCCGCTGGGCGCGCGACCTCGAGCGCGCCGGCGTCCAGGTCGTGTTCGGCTTCCTGGAATTGAAGACCCACGCCAAGATGTCGCTGGTGGTGCGCCGCGAGGACGGCAGGCTACGCAACTACGTGCATCTCGGCACCGGCAACTACCATCCGGTCACCGCGCGCATCTACACCGACCTGTCCTTCTTCACCACCGACCCGACGATCGCGCGCGACGTCGCGCAGGTCTTCAACTTCATCACCGGCTATGCCGAACCGGCCGAGGAGATGCGGCTTGCCGTATCGCCCTTCACCTTGCGCAACCGCATCCTGAAGCACGTCGGCGAAGAGATCGTCCATGCGCGCGAGGGCCGGCCGGCCCGCATCTGGATGAAGATGAACGCGCTGGTCGACCCGACTATCATCGACGCGCTCTATGACGCCAGCCGTGCCGGCGTCGAGGTCGATCTCGTCGTGCGCGGCATCTGTTGCCTGAGGCCGCAGGTGCCGGGTCTCTCCGAGAACATCAGGGTGAAGTCGATCGTCGGTCGCTTCCTCGAGCACAGCCGTATCTTCTGTTTCGGCAACGGCCACGGGCTGCCGTCCGACGAGGCGATCGTCTACATCTCATCCGCCGACTTGATGCCGCGCAATCTCGACCGCCGTGTCGAGACGCTGGTGCCGATCACCACTCCAACTGTGCATGAACAGGTGCTTGGCCAGATCATGCTCGGCAACGTCATGGACAACCAGCAAAGTTTCGACGTATTGGCTGACGGCACCTCCCGGCGCGTCACGCTGGAGGAGGGCGAGGAACCGTTCAACGCGCAGGAATATTTCATGACCAATCCGAGCCTTTCCGGACGGGGTGACGCGCTGAAATCGCATGCGCCAAGGCGCATTGCCCAGTTCAAGCGCCGCAAGAAGAACGGCGCCGCGTGATTTCTATTTCCCAGGGCCGGCTCCAGGACCGGCGGCCGCTGTCGATCATCGACATCGGATCGAACTCGATCCGCCTCGTCGTCTATGAAGGGCTGGCGCGTTCGCCGACGCTTTTGTTCAACGAAAAAATGCTGGCCGGCCTAGGCCGCGGCATCGTGTCGACAGGCAAGCTCGATCCCGAGGCGGTGACGCGCTCGATGGAGGAGTTCCGCCGTTTCCGCGCGCTTTCGGATCAAGCCGGCGCCGAGCATATGTATGTGCTGGCAACCGCGGCCGCCCGCGAGGCGGTCAACGGCCCGGATTTCATTCACCGCGCCGAGGATGTGCTGAAGACCGAGATCCGGGTGCTCTCCGGCCGGCAGGAGGCGCATTACTCGGCGCTCGGCGTCATCTCCGGCTTCCACCCGGCCAACGGCATCGCAGGCGACCTTGGCGGCGGCAGCCTGGAACTCATCGACATCAATGGCGAAACGATCGGCGACGGCATCACGCTGCCGCTCGGCGGCCTGCGCCTGCAGGACATGGCGAAGAACTCGCTCGTCCAGGCGCAGAAGATCGCGCGCCAGGAACTGGCGCGGGCGAAGCTCTTGAAGGGCGGGCAGGGCAGGGTCTTCTACGCCGTCGGCGGCACCTGGCGAAATCTCGCCCGGCTGCACATGGAGATGAACAATTATCCGCTCGGCGTCATGCATCATTACGAGATCGCCGCCGATAGCACCCAGACCTTCCTCAGGCAGGTGGCCAAGGGCGAAGTCGAGAAGGTCAAGGGCATCGAAGGCGTTTCCAAGAACCGCCGCTCGCTGCTGCCCTACGGCGCCGTCGTGCTGCAGGAGATCATGGCGGCGATGCAGCCGTCGAAGATCGTTGTCTCGGCCCAGGGCGTGCGCGAAGGCTTCCTCTATTCCCTGCTCGACGCGGCCGAGCAGAGGGCCGATCCGCTAATCTCGGCGGCGGAAGAGCTGGCGCTCCTGCGCTCGCGCTCGGTCCACCACGCGCATGATCTCGTCGAATGGACCGGCAAGGCTTTCAAGGCCTTCGGCATCGATGAGACGGTGGACGAAGCACGCTACCGCCATGCCGCCTGCCTGCTCGCCGATATCGGCTGGCGCGCGCATCCCGAATATCGCGGCCGGCAGTCGCTCAACATCATCGCGCATGCCTCCTTCATCGGCGTCGACCATCCCGGCCGCGCCTATCTGGCTTTGGCCAGCGCCTACCGCCATGACGGCATCTTCAACGACGGCATTGCGCCCGAGATCAAGGCGCTGGCGCCGCCGCGCATCCTCGAGCGCGCTCGCGTGCTGGCTGCGATGATGCGCGTCGTCTACCTGATGACGGCGGCGATGCCCGGCGTGATGCCGAGGCTGAAATGGGAAAACCGCGGCAACGGCGCGCTGGCGCTGGTGCTGCCGGCCTCGCTCACCGATCTCTATGGCGAGCGCCCGGCCGGCCGCCTGGCGCAACTGGCGCGCATCACCAACCGCCGCCTGGTGCTGGCGGTCGAGGGCGGGCCAAGCGTTTCGGTAAAATAGCGGATCACGTCACCTCGGCGCCGATTCCGAAGCTGCGGCCATCCGCCGACCAAGCGCCGGCGCCGGCCATGGCCAGCGCCAGGAAGCCGCCGGCAATGGCGATGTCCTTCATCAGCATCTGCTGGTGCAG
This sequence comes from Mesorhizobium sp. M1D.F.Ca.ET.043.01.1.1, assembly GCF_003952385.1. Lineage (NCBI taxonomy): Bacteria > Pseudomonadati > Pseudomonadota > Alphaproteobacteria > Hyphomicrobiales > Phyllobacteriaceae > Mesorhizobium > Mesorhizobium sp. M1D.F.Ca.ET.043.01.1.1. The sequence goes on along the minus strand of NZ_CP034444.1, from coordinate 513,855 downwards.
GAAGGCGAGCGTGGCGTCGTCGGCGCCCTGGCCGTAATGGCCGATGAAACCGGCGACGATGGCGAAGGCGGCAAGCAGAAGTGCCACGATCCGCGTCTGGAAACCGATCAGGATCAGCAATCCGGCGATCAGCTCGAAAAGGCCGGTGCCCCAGGCGGCTAAAGTCGGCAGCGGCAGGCCGAGGCCGGCGAAATAACTCGTCGTGCCGGCGATGTTGGCGAGCGCCTGAAAGCCCGAGGGCACGAACAGCGCGGCAAACAGCAGCCGCGAGATAAGAAGCAGTGCATTGCGAAACATTGCAGCCTCCCTTGCAGGCATTCCTTTCGGAATTGCGCCCGCCTTTGCAGTTTACGCCTGCCGTCAAGAAAACGAAAAAGCGGCGCGGAAAATTCCGCGCCGCTTTCATTCAGGCCTGGGAGGAAAGGCCGGGAACAATTCCGGGAAACGATCTTCGCCGGGAATTGCGTCAAACAAAGATCAGCCGCGCTTGGCGTCGATCGAGTAGGCGCCGGCGCCGGAGGAGGCGAGCAGGATGAAGCCGCCGGTGATGGCCAGGTTCTTCAGGAACTGGATCATCTGCATCTGATCGGCCCAGCCGGTGTGGGCAACCAGCCCGGTGGCGATCGTGAAGATGGCGAGCACCCAGGCGGCGATCCGCGTCTGGAAGCCGACGAGAATGGCGAGGCCGCCGAGCAGCTCAATCAGGCCGACGACAACGGCCGTTACGGTCGGCACGGGCAGGCCGAGGGCGCCGAAGTAGCCGGCGGTGCCGGAAATGGCCGTGAGCTTGCCGAAGCCGGAAAGCAGGAAGATGACCGCAAGCAGGATGCGGCCGAGCAGGATGGTGGTGGAATTGTTCGATGCGGCGCCGGCACCTGCGGCGGAAGTGTTGATGGACATGGCGAGTCTCCGAGTGGGTTGAATGTCCAGTCAGATAGACGATGGAGACTGTTCACCAAAGCTGTCTATGCGGCGACACATTGTTCACAGGTTCTATGTTCCTGTGATCGCTCGGTCGGCGCGAAATTGATGTCGCAATGTTCGATGGCGGGAGCAAATTGTCCCGCCGCCAAATACTTCACAGCCCAAGGATACGAACCAGCGCTTACCCCGGATGCGTCATATCCGCGGGCCGCACCAGCCGGTCGTAATCGGCTTCGCTGACCAGTCCGGTGGCCAAAGCTTCCTCGCGCAGCGTGGTGCCGTTCTTATGCGCGGTCTTGGCGATCTTGGCGGCGTTGTCGTAGCCGATGGTGGGGGCGAGCGCCGTCACCAGCATCAGCGAACGCTCGAGCGCCGCCTTGATGTTGTCCTCGCGCGCCTCGATGCCGACGACGCAATTGTCGGTGAAGGAGACGGAGGCGTCGGCGAGCAGCTGCACCGACTGCAGGAAGTTGTAGGCCATCAGCGGGTTGTAGACGTTGAGCTCGAAATGGCCCTGGCTGCCGGCGAAGGTGAGCGCGGCGTTGTTGCCGAACACCTGCACGCAGACCTGCGTCAGCGCCTCGCATTGGGTCGGGTTGACCTTGCCAGGCATGATCGAGGAGCCCGGCTCGTTTTCCGGCAGCGACAGTTCGCCAAGACCGGAGCGCGGGCCGGAGCCCAGCAGGCGGATGTCGTTGGCGACCTTGAACAGTGCAGCCGCCGCCGCGTTGATCGCGCCATGCGAGAACACCATGGAATCATGCGCCGCCAACGCCTCGAATTTGTTCGGCGCCGTCACGAAGGAAATGCCGGTGACGGCAGCGATGCGGTCCGCGACCTTTTCCGCAAAACCCACCGGCGCGTTGAGGCCGGTGCCGACCGCGGTGCCGCCCTGCGCCAGCTCCTGCAGGCCTGGCAGCGTCTGCTCGATGCGCTTGATCGAAGACGCGACCTGGGCGGCATAGCCGGAAAACTCCTGGCCGAGCGTCAGCGGGGTGGCGTCCTGCGTGTGGGTGCGGCCGATCTTGATGATGTGGTTGAAGGCGCGGGCCTTGGCGTCGAGCGCCTTGTGGAGGTGATGGAGCGCTGGGATCAGATGATGCGCGACCCGCTCGGCGCAGGCTATGTGCATGGCCGTCGGATAGGTGTCGTTCGACGACTGGCTCATATTGACGTGGTCGTTGGGATGCACCGGCTTCTTGGAACCCATGACGCCGCCGAGCATCTCGATCGCCCGGTTCGAAATCACCTCGTTGGCGTTCATGTTGGACTGCGTGCCCGAGCCCGTCTGCCACACTACCAGCGGGAAATGGTCGTTGAGTTTGCCGTCGATCACTTCCTGCGCGGCGTCCACGATCGCCTTGCCGATGGTGGGATCGAGCCGCTTCATCTCCATGTTCACTTCGGCCGCCGCGCGCTTGACGACACCCAGAGCGCGCACGATCGAGGCCGGCTGCTTTTCCCAGCCGATCTTGAAATTGCCCAGCGAACGCTGCGCCTGCGCGCCCCAATAGCGGTCGGCCGCCACCTCTATGGGACCGAACGTATCGGTCTCGGTTCTGGTCTTTTCAGCGCTCACGGCAAGTCTCCGATCTGTCGATTTGGCAAGGGCGTATCGCGTTGCACAAATGGCATCAAGCGGAGATTACGGGCGGGCAGGATGCAAATCGGTTGAAGGGTATAGCCTCTTCCTTCTCCCCCTTGTGGGAGAAGGTGGATCGGCGCGCAGCGCCGAGACGGATGAGGGGTGTTCCAGCGGAGTGAGACGCTGGCTTTCCCTGGAGCACCCTCATCCGTCGCCTTCGGCGACACCTTCTCCCACAAGGGGAGAAGGGAAAGCGGTCAACCCATCGGCGCTCCAACAATATCGATCCCGTTCTCCCCGCAAATCCTTGTCAGCGCCGCGATCATCTCAGGCGTCGGGTGCGAAAGCGGCGGCAGGTCCGGCCGCTCGGCGGGGCGACTTGCCTTGCGCACCATCGTCTCGAAATCCGAACCGCGCGTGACAGTCAGCGTGCGCGCGCCTTCGGCAGACTCGACCTTAAATGTGTGCGGCAGGCCCTTCGGCGCAATGATCGTTTCGCCGGCGCCGGCGACCCGCTCACGGCCATCGACAATGAAACGTATCCGTCCTTCCAGGATATGGAACACCTCGTCCTCGTTGCGGTGCACATGCAGCGGCGCGGAATCGCCATAGGGCAGGCGATGCTCGATGACGCAGATGCCGTCCTCGCCGTCCGCCGACGAGACCTGGATGGCTACGAGCGTGTTGTTGAACCACAGGAGCTCCTTGCCTGCGATGGTCCGGTTGATCATTGTCACGATGTCTCTCCCTTGTGTCGGGCCGGCGAAACGGCGTCGATGCGACCTAACCAGGGGTGGGCGGACGATGGAAATCGAATGATCGTATGGGCTGAATTGATGCGATGAATTTGAAAGCACTCGATCTCAATCTGGTGAGAGTCCTCGACGCGCTTTTGCGCGAGAAAAGCGTGACGCGCGCGGGCGAGCAGATCGGCCTCAGCCAGCCCGCCGTCAGTGCGGCGCTCAACCGCCTGCGCCATGCGCTGAACGACCAACTCTTCGTGCGCCGCGGCAATGACATGGTGCCGACGCCGCGCGCCGAAAGCCTGGCCGAGCCGGTGCGTGCGGCGCTGCGCGAGATCGAGCGCGCCTTCCAGCCGGCGACGGACTTCGATCCGGCCAGGCTGGAGCGAACCTTCACCTTCATGGGCGCCGATTTCTTCTCCATGCTCTTGATGCCGCCTTTGGCCGCGCGCATCGCGGCGGTTGCGCCTCGCATATCATTCCGCTTTCTGGACAGCGCTATCGGCGACGTCTCGAGGCTGCTGCAGGAGGATCAGATCGACGCGGCGCTGGAACGCCCGCTGGAGGTTGCCGACTGGGTGTCCAGTGTGGCGCTGTTCGGCTCGCCCTTCGCCGTCATCGCGGCGAAAGACAACGCCGCGCTTCGCCAAGCGGGCATCGCACAGGGCAAGCAGGTGCCGCTCGACCTGTTCTGCGAATTGCCGCACGCGCTCCGCTCCATCGACGGCTCGATGTCGGGCTTCACCGACGACGCGCTGGGCAGGATGGGCCGGGTGCGTCGCGTCACGCTCGCCTTGCCGCACTTCCAGGCCGTCGCGCTGGCGGTGGCGGGCGGGCCTTATCTGGCCGTCGTTCCAAGGCAGTTCGCGGCGGTGGCGACAAAATCCCTGCCGATCTGCGTCTATCAGGCGCCTATTTCGATCCCTTCGCCCGCGGTGAGGATGTACTGGCACGCTCGCCACGACGACGAGGCGCCGCATCGCTGGATCCGCGAGCAGATCCTCGCCGAGGTCGAGGCGCTTGGATTCAAGGACGGGGATGGCGCGGACGATGCCGGCGTGTAGGACCGGGTTTATCCGGCCGAGGCCAGGCCGACAGGTGCCTGCTGGCGCAGGGCGAGGCGCCCGGCGACATAATCCGTCACCTGGCGGACCGCCTGTTCTCGCGTGACGCTGCCCGGCTGCAGGCCGAGCCTGAGCCACAGCCCGTCGATCAAGGCCGTGACGCCGAGCACGATCTCGTCGGCCGCCTCCGGCGATGCGAGGCCGCGCAGGCCGGACAATAGGTTCGAGCGCATGCGCGCGTGGATCACCTTCTGGATGCGCGCCAGCTTCTCGTCGCGCGGCACCTCGGCGCAGAGCGACAGCCAGGCATGGCAGAGCGGCGGTAGGAACAGATGCTCCTCGAAATTGCCCTCGATCACCGCATCCAGCCGCTCCATCGGCGTCCGCGCCCGCTTGAGCCGTGCCACCACTGCATTGCACAGCACGGCGTTTGCCTCGCGCATCGCGTGCTCGAACAATTCCTGCTTGTTGCGGAAATAGTGAAGCACGATGCCTTTCGAGGCGCCGGCCTGGGCCGCGACCTTTTCCAGTGTCGCGCCGGCAATGCCTTCGCGCTCCAGCACCGCGAAGGCCGCCTGCCGCAACTCCTTGCGGCGTATGTCGCTGAGACGCGTGAGCTTCACCGGATGGATCCATGCATGACGAATCCATGTTGACATTTTCGTCCGTCCAGATCAATGATTGACCAATGGGACAATAAATAGACCGAAAGGTCAAACAGGCCGATGAGGAGAACCGGAATGCTGCGCATGCTTGCGAATAGTGTCTGTCTCGCTGCCTTGATGGTGGCTGCTCAAACGGCTTATGCGGCCGAGCCAGAGCAGTGCAGGGTGGTGCGCATGGCGGAGCCTGGCTGGAACGACCTCGCCTTCACCACGGGCGCGGCCAAGGTCCTGCTCCAGGCGCTCGGCTACGAGCCGCAGAGCGAGGTGCTCGGCATCAACGTCATCTACGAAGGCATGAAGAACAAAGACCTCGACCTGTTCCTCGGCTACTGGGATCCGGCCATGGTCACCTACTACGAACCCTACAAGAAGGACGGCTCGATCGAGAATGTGCGCGTCAATCTAGTCGGCGCCAAATACACCTTCGCCGTGCCGACCTATGTCTGGGAAGCCGGCGTCAAGGACCTGTCGGACCTGCACAAATTCGCCGATAAATTCGGGAAGAAGATGTACGGTATCGAGCCCGGCTCCAACCAGCTGATGATGGACGCCATCGCCGACCCTCAATTCCAGCTCGACGGTTGGCAGGTGGTCGAGTCCAGCGAAGCCGGCATGCTCTCGGAGGTCGGCTACGAGATCAAGGAGAAGCAGTTCATCGTCTTCCAGGGCTGGGCGCCGCATCCGATGAACACGATGTACGACTTCAAGTACCTGACCGGCGGCGACAAGTTCTTCGGCCCGAATTTCGGCGCCGCGACGGTGACGACACAGGTGCGCAAAGGCTTTCTGCAGGAGTGCCCGAACGTCGCGCAGTTCCTGAAGAACCTCACCTTCGACATCGATCTGGAGAATGTCGGCATGGGCTACCTCATCAATGACGGCATGAAGCCGGAGGAAGGGGCGCTGAAGTCGATCACCTTGAACAAGGATCGCCTCGACGCCTGGCTTGCAGGCGTCACCACGTTCGACGGCAAGCCCGGCCTTGCCGCGGTCAAGGAAAAGCTCGGACTGTGAGGCCGGCGGCATTGGATCTGCCGGTGCCGGCGCAGGAGGCCGAGCAGCGCGCCTGGGCTGGCCGCAAGCGGTTCGCCGATGTCGGTGGCCTCGATTTCGCCTATGTCGAGATCGCCGGTTCGGAGCCACCGCTGCTCTTGGTTCACGGCTTCACCGATACCAGTCGCAGCTTCTCGCTGCTGGCGCCGCATCTTTCCGGTCGGCGGCTGGTGATGCCGGACCTGCGCGGCCACGGCGCCTCGCAGGCGGGCAGGGGCTTTGGCATCGCTGACTTCGCCGACGATGTCGCCGGATTGATCCGGCGCCTGCGGCTCGAACGGCCGGTCGTCGTCGGCCATTCGCTGGGCGCCATGGTGTCGATCGCGCTAGCCGCGCAGCATCCGGAATTGATCGGCGGACTGGTTGTCGTGGCTGGCACGCTCAAGCCCGATTTCCAGCCGGACCATCCGCTGGCGGCCGGTGTGGCGGCGCTACGCGATCCGATCTCGCCTGCCGATCCGTTCTATGACTGGTGGCATCAATGCGGGCCCGGCGTGCCGCGGGCCTTTCTTGCCGGCATGGCAAAGGACGCTTCGGCGATGCCTGCGGCCCGCTGGCGCGCCATTCTGGAAGAAATTCGCCGGACCGATCTGGGAGCTGCGGCGCGTGCCGTGCGGGCCCGGACGCTGATCATAGCGGGCGCCTGCGATCCGCTCTTCGGGCAGGCACACCAGCAGGTTTTGGCTGAGGCGCTCGCCGGCTCACGTGTGGTGTTGGCGGAGCATTGCGGCCACAACCCGCACTGGGAGGACCCGGCTTTTATCGCCGAAGTCTTAAGCCAGACCCTTCGGGGCTGGTGATATCCTGCTGGATTCGATCTCGGAGATCCGCTGAGTATCCATCGGTCGGGCGGTTCATTAAGGCCCGGAAGGTTTGATTCAGCGCAAGGCTGAGGGTGACCGGAGGTGAAACCATGCAGTTACCGTTGGGCCGTTCGTTGGTTTCGCGGCCCTTAGGCGGTCGATTGCCGGTGTCGATTCACCGGTGTCTGCTGGAAGGAACTTCGCTGTGAAAAGGATCGTAAGCAGTGCAGCACTGGCGCTTGCCGCGATTGCGATGGCTGGCGCTGCTCAGGCTGCCCGTACTGTTCAGGTTTCGTTGTGGGACAAAGGGGCCAACACGCCCATGACCACCGGCTTCGCCTATGGAACGCCAAATGTCGACATGTCGAAGGCAACCATGGGGATGACGGCCAAGCCCGCGACAGTGAAGGCCGGCAAGATCACCTTCAAGGTGAAGAACAGTTCCAAGGATACCATCCACGAAATGATCGTGATGTATCGTGCGGATCCCAAGGACCCGCTCCCCTATATTGATGCCGAGAACCGGGTCGATGAGGACAAGGCCGGCGACAAGGGAGAGGTTTCGGAGCTCGACCCGGGCGCTTCGGGCACGCTTACCGTAGACCTGAAACCTGGCAAATACGTGCTCATCTGCAATGTTCCCGGTCACTTCGCGACGGGCATGTGGACAGAATTCACAGTCAAGCCATAGCAGCCGAACCGGGCGAAGCGGCTGACATTCCGCATCTGTGGGCAGGCAGCCTGCCGGCAGGGATCACCGGCCGACCAGCGATCGGGACGTCGGCGAAAGCAGAAGCACCTGGGACGGCTTCGTGAGGCTCGGCTCCAAAGCTTTGCGGAACGCCTGTGATCCCGAGGCGGCGAGGGCGACCTTGCATCGATCGTGTGCCTCTTTGTCGTCGAAACCGGTGACGAAGATGAAGACGTTTTCGCCTGCCTGCACCGGCAGCCGCGGAAAGGTGTTTTCGGCATGCTCGCTGACGAAGGCACCGACCAGGCGTGCGCCGTTTGCCGTGAGTTGCGGAACCGCTTCCGCCCGAAAACGCTCGGCAAAGTCAGCTTCCGTGCCCGGGTGCAAATGATGAATCTTTATCTCAACAATGCTGTCTAAATGGTCGTCCTGGCTCCTGTTTTCGATTTCGCAGGCGGTCGGCCGTTTCAGCCCCGACAGGTTGAACTCCGCGCCCTTCCATGCCGGCTTCAGCAGCAGCACATCGTCGGAATCAATCATCGTCGCATTGGCGGCGTCGCGGTGCTCGGCCCACACCGGTCCGCCATAGAAGGCGGTGAGCGCGTTCCTCCTTGCCTGCATATCCTCGAAGCCCCGCAGCCAGACGAACATGTCGGGGCGGTCGAGATCGCGGAATTGGCCGATGATGGTCATGCCGACCGCTTCCTGGCTTTCGATGAACTCGCGGTCGAAGAGGTCGATCAGCGTTTCGCGCCGTCCGGGATTCAGCGTGTACTGCCTGAGTTCCACGATCGGTGACGCAAGGCGTGCAGAGGTTTTGTTTCGAGCAAGGTCCATTGTCGACTCCAAAACAGGGTGATCATCCTGTTTTGTAAAACAGACCGGTTGTCCTGTTTTGTCAATCTGCTATTTCTCTCTTCCTTCTCCCTTTGCGGGAGAGGTGGATTGGCGCGCAGTGCCAAGACGGATGAGGGTGCCGGACGGAACGCCGTCCTTGCCAGGCCGGAGCGCCCTTCATCCGGCTTCACTTGGTTCGGGCACCTTCTCTCCCAAGGGAAGATGGAGGAGATGGCGATGCGCCAAAAACGCACCAACGACCCGGAAGGCATGCGCCGGCGCGTGCTCGACGTGGCGGAGGAATCCTTCCAGGCGCGCGGCTATCATGCCTCGAGCCTCGGCGACCTGATGGCGGCGGCCGGCGTCACCGGCGGCGCGCTGCACCACCATTTCCCGACCAAGAAGGCGCTGGCGCTGGCGGTGATCGAGGAGCGCGTGGCGGCAGCGGTCCAGGAGACCTGGGTCGAGCCGGTCCGGGCGGCGCCCTCGGCCCGCGAAGGGGTGCGCACGGTGTTTGAAGCGGTTGCGGCGCAGCTCGAGCGACAGGGCTATGTGCGCGGCTGCCCGCTCAACAACCTGGCGCATGAGCTGTCGCTCGCTGATGCCGATTTTCGTATTGCGCTGGCCGACATCTTCGCCGGGTGGCGGCTGGCGATCGCCGACAAGCTGCGCACCGACCAAGAGGGCGGCGGGGAGGGCGGGACCGATCCGGATCGCTTCGCGGCGCTCACCGTCGCCGCCTATTCGGGCGCCATGTCGATGGCCAAGACCGCGCAGGACGCTGGCCTGCTGCGCGATTGCCTGAAGGAGTTGCAACAGGCCAGGTCCCCAGCTTCATCCCCGGTCACAGCGAGGCGGCGCCGCAGGGTGCTGCGCAGACCATCTTGATGCCGGAACGCCGCCCGCTCTGTCCCAACGGCATCAAACATCCTAGTAACTCATTGATTTCCTGTGTCGTTTCGATTTCGAAGTTCGCTCGGAGCGCTATATAGAAACAATGCGACCTTCGAAATCACGACACACGAGGCCGTCGCTGACCTCAAACTCGTGAACTAGGAACCGTTTGCTCCGCTAGCCATGCTACTGTTGAAGGATACCGGGCCAAGGTACCCGTCAGCAGGCAGGCAACGTACCTTGACACCAACGATATCGTCCCAGCCGTTGGTTATGACGTCTCTCGCCCTCTCCTGGTCCTTGAGTGCTGGGAATATCGGGTCGACATCGTACCCCTCATGGTCGAGGTGCCGGAGCCTTTCGCGCCAATCGATAGGGACCGATCCTCTACGCGCGAGGTCCGCGAACCGGATCGGATAACAATGGCCTTTCAACAATGCGAGCTGCACCTCATCTGAATAGAGGTATTCTATCCATAGCCGAGCAGCGTTTGGATGCGGAGCATAGGCGCTGATCGCCTGGACATAGACACCCGCAGCGACGCCGGTCCTTGGCCTGATGACTTCGATCCTCGTTTTCCCCCTGAGCCGTTCGCGGTCGCCGAGCGCGAGGTAGTCCCAGCGAACGAGGATCGGCGTGCGGCCGTCAGCAAGTGAGTTGGTATCACCGATGATGGGAACGAAATTTCCCTTTCCATTGAGATTGGCGAAGAACTTCAGCCCCTGAGCAGCGGCTTCTTCGACGTTACCCTTAGCCGCCGACAAGCCTGCGGCGAACACGCTCTGGACTGCTTGATTTGAAGAAATATTGCCGGCGAGGCCGACCGAATTCCTATACTCCGGCACGGCAAGATCCGCCCAATCCTGTGGCATCTTGGTGACGAGGTCAGCGTTGATCTCGAACGCAAGGACTCCGTAATAGCGGCCACACCAATACCCTTGCGCATCCTTGGCGGCTTCCGGAATTGTGTCCCACGTTGACACTTTGTACGGCTGCAACAAGCCATCCTCCTTAGCCGATGAGGCGAAGGACATGCCAATGTCGACTACATCCGGGGTCTGGGAGTCGGTCTTGGCTCGCCCAGCCCTGATCGCCTCAATCTGATCGGCTGAGCTGCCATTGGGCCGGAGTTCGTTGATTGTCAGACCGTATCTCGCCTTGAACCCGTCTATCACGACGCCGTATTCGCACCAATCGCGAGGCAATGCTATGACGGTAAGCTGCCCTTCCGCTTTGGCGGCCGCAACCAGGTCTTCCATTGCATCGACCGGCGCTGCAACGGCACAGACCGACACGGCACCCGTTGATAGGGCGGCTCCAGCCAGACCTGCTGCCTTGAGCGCATCTCGGCGATTCATCGTTCGCTGACCAGCGGCAGGTTCAACCCTCGTTGGGTGTTCTTCTGATGATCCATGTTTCATGGCCCAATTTCCTCCGTCGGCTTGCGGTCGATGCAAGTTCCTCCGCGTCGATCGTCTTGGTATCGATCGCGGTCCTGAAGGTGGGGGCGAACACCGGTTGGCGACGCCTCTGAGCGACTATGGCATATTGGGGAATTTGGCGATATGCGCAGATTATGACCCGAATACGTCGAATCTGTTCCAGTGTCGTTTCGAGTTCGCTCGGACCGCGATATCGCAATAATGCGAACTTCGAAATCACGACACTGGCGCACGACTCGGAGGTTCCGCAACGCCATGCACCAACGCGCCAGCGTTGAGAATCCTGAAGTGTAGATTGGACCTAGTCTAATTCGCCAGCGGCTTGATCGTCTCGTAGCCGACCACGCTCTCCGAATTCGTTCCCTCGTCATAGCGCCGGGCCAGCGATGCGCCGAGATCCGGCGCGTAGAGCGCGGTGAACGTGTCCAGCGTCTCGCCGGCCTGGTTCTTGATCGTCTCCTTGACCGCCAGCACGTTGTATTTGCAGCCGCCGAGGCTGAACGTCTCCTTGCCCTTCACCGCCAGTTCCAGCGTCTTGGTGCCTTTCGGCTGCTTCTTCGGCGATAGCTCGACGAACTGCGTCGTGCTCTTCGCGCCTGCCTTCAGCGGAAACAGCTTTTTCAGATCGCCGAGCGGGATCATCGCCAGATGGCCGGTCGTGCTGTCGCGAAACACCTCGATCAGCCCGGCATAGAGATATTGTGTCTGCGGTGATTCCGACTGGTATGTGTTGGCGACCGAAACCATGCCGCCGGCCGCCGGCCGGAACTCGCTGCGGATGCCCCGCATCTCCAGCACGAAGCCGGTCTTGGCGGTCTTGGCGTCGACGCATTCGGCGCCATGCGCGGTGCCCGCCGTGGCAAGCAGGGCCATGCCGATCGTTGCGGCCTTCATCGCATCCTCCTCTTCCCGCTCAAGTTGAAGGCGCAAGACTGCCAGACCCATACCGCCATGTCGATGCTTGGCGGGTCGGGGAGGGAACTGGACGGCCGGGCGCCGCCTGTGCTGAATCTCGGCCATGATGAATCGCAGCCGAACCCATTCGATCTCCCGTCGCGCAGTCCTGGCACGGATGGCGGGATTTGCGGCGGCCGGCGCTTTTGGTCGCCAGGCATACGGCCAGACCGGAAAGCGCATCCAGCCGATCGACGCCACCTTCCTGTTCATCGCCGATGTCCATGCCTGCCGCATGGCGAGCGGCCTGAGCCCGCATTGCGAGCAGGAGGGCAAGACCGACGCTGCTTTGCTGCGCAATGTCGCGGCGCTCAACGCCATCGACGACAAGGAGTGGCCAGCCGAGATCAACGGCGCGGCCACTGGCCTGCGCTCGGCCGGCAGGCGCATCGGCACGCCGCTCGGCCTCGTCACCGGCGGCGACATCACCGACGACGGCGGCGGCCAGATCACCCAGCCGAGCGAAGGCACGCAGCTTCTGCAGTTCAGCCAGCGCTACCAGCAAGGCATCGGCCCCGATCGCGTGCATGTCCCGGTCTATGTCGGTCTCGGCAATCACGATCTCGATCAGAATGGACCGAAGCGCCATGTCGACTGGTACCGCCGCGAGATGCGCGATTATGTCGAGGTCAACCATCGCCCCGGGGTCTTCTTCAAGCCGCCGGTGCCGGCGACCAACTACGACGTCGACACCGACTGCTATTCCTGGGACTGGGGCGGCCTGCATCTCATCCAGACGCATCGCTTCGCCGGCGATACCGGTCATGGCGCGGTGAACAGCCTGCCCTGGCTGAAGCAGGATCTGGCGACCTGCGCCGGTGACGGCCGCCCGGTAATCCTCTTCCAGCACTATGGCTGGGACACCTTCTCGGTCGAGCGCTGGGACCCGGTGATGCGTACCTATGACGACGACGGCGCCGGCCGGCCGCACTGGTGGGCCGAGGCCGACCGCCAGGCGCTCATCGCCGCGCTGAAGGGCTACAATGTGATCGCGATTTTCCACGGCCATCAGCACGCGGTGCCGATGATCTACCAGCGCGACGGGCTCGATCTCGTCAAGCCGAAAGCCGCCTATATGGGCGGGTTCGCGCTGGCGCGCGTGACCGATGGCCACATGGACGTGGTCCTGGGTGAGGCGGCTGGAGACCACGGCGAGGTCGTCTTCACCAATGCCTTCGCCAAAAGCTGGGCCACTTGAATTCTGGGGAAGGGTCGCGCCTCCAGGCGGTTGCTCGAGCTTACCGGTCCTCTTGGCGCAGTCGGCTGCTTGAAACGACGAAGAGGCCGGCGCACGGACCGCGCGCCGGCCTCGTCAGGGGTGGAACGGATCAGAGCATCTTGCGGGCCTTGTCCTTCACGTCGCCATAGGCCTTGCGCACTTTGCCGGCGATCTTTTCGGATACGCCTTCCACCTGCATCCGCCTGCTGCCGGTGGCCTTGCCGGCCGCCTGCTTGACCGAGCCCTTCACTTGCTTGGCAAGCCCGACGACCTGATCCCTGTTCACCATGTCCGCATCTCCTGGGTCTGGAACAAGAGACGGATGCGAGAACCGCATCCGTCTCTAAAACGGAACGATTGCCCTGTGGGTTCCGTGCGGCCTGCCACGTCGCGGCGGTGACTTTCGGCGGCGAGGCGAAGCGGGTAGCTTGGTGTCGTAGTCCGGATCGGGGTAACCATGGGCGAATTCACACTCTACGTCGGCAACAAATGCTTTTCGTCCTGGTCGCTCAGGCCCTGGGTGGCGATGAAGCACCTGGAAATCCCTTTCGACGAGGGGTTCGTGCGCCTGCGCACGCCCGAGACTGCCGCCAACCTCGCCAAGGTCTCGCCGACCGGCCTGGTTCCGGTCTTGGATCACAATGGCAGGATCGTCTGGGAAACCCTTGCGATCCTTGAATATCTGGCCGACCTCTTTCCGGAGAAGATGCTCTGGCCGCAGGATCTCGGCGCTCGTGCCTTGGCGCGCTCGGTGGCGACCGAGATGCATTCCGGCTTCCGCGAGGTGCGCTATGGCTGGCCGATGAACCTGCGCCGGCCGAAGGCCTATAAGCCGCTCGATGCCGAGGGCGAGACGCAGCGCGCACGCATCGAAGCGATCTGGCGGCAGTGCCGCGAGCGCTGTGGCAAGGACGGCCCGTTCCTGTTCGGCCATTTCACCGCCGCCGACGCCATGTACGCGCCCATCGTCACCCGCTTCGACACCTATGGCGGCGCGCTTGCGCCCGTCACCCGCGCCTATGTCGATGCGGTATTGGCGACGCCGGCGATGCGGTATTGGTACGCGCAGGCGGCGAAGGAGCCCTGGCCGGAGCCGGGACCGCACGAGCAGGACTAGGGCAATTTCAGGGTGCGGCGGTTTGGTCGCGATTGCGTCAACTGCTCTGATGGCGGACTTCAAGAACGGGCTGCGTGGCCTATGTGAAGGGGAGGCGGGCACCTGGAGAAATCTCATGACATCCGCAAATTCCTCCCTCTCGGATAAGGTCGCGCTCGTCACCGGTGCCTCATCCGGCATCGGCGAAGCGACGGCCGCCGCACTTGCAGCCGCCGGCGCCAAGGTGGCCGTGGCCGCCCGCCGCATCGATCGCCTCGCGACGCTGGTCAGCCGTATCGAGAAGGCCGGCGGCTCCGCGCTCGCCATAGAAGCCGACATCGCCAGGGGCGGCGACATCACCGCCATGGTCGACAAGACCGTTTCCGAATGGGGCCGGCTCGACATCCTCGTCAACAATGCCGGCGTCATGCTGCTTGCGCCCGCGGCCGAAGCCGATCTCGATGACTGGCGCCGCATGATCGAGCTCAACCTGATCGGTCTGATGGGAACCACCAAGGCAGCGCTGCCCCACCTCAAAGCCTCAAAGGGCCATGTCGTCAACGTGTCGTCGGTGGCCGGCCGCGTCGCCAACCCCGGCGCCAGCGGCTATGCGGCGACCAAGTTCGGCGTGGTCGCCTTCTCGGAGTCGCTGCGACGCGAGGTCTATGCCGACAAGGTGCGTGTCATCGTCATCGAGCCCGGCCTGGTGCGCACCGAACTCGGCGACCACATCACCAACGAGGAGTTCAAGGCCGGGCTCGAGCACCGTCTCGCCACGATGGAAGCGCTGACCGCCGAGGATATCGCGAACGCCATCCTCTATGCCGTGAGCCAGCCGCCGCGCGTGAATGTCAACGAAATCCTGATCCGCCCGACCGATCAGGAGCGCTGAGCCGTCGATGAACGAATAGGGCGCCGTTCGAGGACGATTGACCGGCACCGCATTTCGGCATAATACGTAACCAAATGGATACGCATCATGCCGCAGGCTGAGCAGGACCGTTCCGTCTTTCGCGCCATTGCCGATCCGACGCGGCGCGCCATACTCGACCGGCTGCGGCAGGGGCCGGCGCCGGTCAACGAACTGGCCTCCGCCTTCTCGCAGACCCGTCCGGCCATCTCCAAGCATCTGAGGATCCTGCGCGAGCTCAACGTCGTCTCCGAGCAACGGCGCGGCCGCGAGCGCGTCTACCGGCTGGAGCCGGCCGAATTGAAGGACGTCGCCGACTGGATCCTGCCCTACCGCGACTTCTGGCAGCAAAGCCTCGGCAATCTGAAATCCTATCTGGAGGACGAGTGATGGCGAGCAATGACAGGCCGCGCGCGATCGCGGACGTTTCGGCGGGCACAATCCTCGCCACGGTGACTGTGGCGGTGCCACCCGAGCGCGTCTTTCGCGCCATCACCGCCGAGGACCAGATCCCGCTCTGGTGGGGCGCAGACGAGATGTACCGGACGACGAAGCACACGGCCGATGTCCGGCCGGGCGGCGCCTGGCGCTCGGAGGGCAGGGGCGCCGACGGCCAGGATTTCCATGTCGGCGGCGAATATCTCGAGGTCGAGCCGCCGCGTCGCCTGGTGATGACTTGGATAGCGCCGTGGGACGGCGATCACGTCACCACCGTCACCTACACGCTGGAAGCGGTCGAGAACGGCACGCGGCTGACGCTGCGCCATGACGGCTTCGGCGCGCGCCAAGACTCCTGTCGCGACCACGGTTCCGGCTGGGAGCGGGTGCTTGGCTGGCTCGGCGACTTCCTTGCCAAGGAGGCCGGTTCCAAACCGCCTTCGGTCTTTCATTGCCGGTTGATCCCGCCGCGGCCGGATTTCGCCTTCACCCTGACGGAAGAGGAAAGGGCGCTGATGAACGCGCATGCCGATTTTCTGCGCGACCAGCTTCGCGCCGGGACGATGATGATCGCCGGTCCGGTCGCCGATCCCGCCGGGCCCTGGGGCCTGTTGATCCTGCGCGTCGGCAGCGAGGCCGAGGCGAGGGCCGTCACCGACAGCGATCCGGTTGCGCGTTCAGGCCGCGGCTTCCGCTATGAAATCCTGCCGATGATGAGCACCATCATGTAGGCCCGATAGAAAACGCCTCTCGCGCTTTTTACGGCGCGGGAGGCGTCTTTTGCTGTCAACTCTTCCAGATTGCTCGTGAATTGCCGACAGCAGGGATAAAACCTGAAGCCGGCAAAAAGGTTCCCGGCAAAATCAAAAAAAAATCTTGTCCGGTCGAGACAGGCGGATTCCACGTCTCTGTGCTAGAGGCACAGGCAGCACGAGGATCGCCTTGCCGTACGACCATTCCTTCCTGGCCCTGACCGACGCATCGACCGCCTTCGACTGCCAGAGCTGCGGCGCCTGCTGCGCCTATTCGGCGGATTGGCCGCGCTTCTCGACTGAAGAGGACGCCGAGCTCGACCGCATCCCTGAAGCGCTCGTCGCCGCCGATCAGTCCGGCATGCGCTGCGAAGGCGGCCGTTGCTCGGCACTTAGCGGCGAGGTGGGCAAGGGGACCGCCTGCGCGATCTACGAAATCCGCCCGCATGTCTGCCGCGCCTGCATGCCCGGCGGCGACGACTGCCTGATGGCGAGGGCGGCATATGGGCTGCCCGTGGAGCTGCCAATCTCCCCCCTTACCCTTAGGGGGGTTGAGGAGTGGTCCGCGTAGCGGACACGAAGCCATTGCTTGGCTTCGCGAACGACGAAAGCCCGGCAGGACAGAGGGGGGCGCTGTCCCGCCGGCTTCTCAGCCGAGTTTCAATCATACCTCTGAATAGTTTTCGAAGAAGACAGGCAAGGTTGGCGTTCCTTCGCGCCCCTCCGGGCTGCCGTTCGCCGCTCAGGGCCGACGTTGTGTCTCACTGCCCCAGTTTGGGTTCCCCAAATCCCCGTGAAGGCAATAGTCCAATGCGTACAGCGTGTCGGCGGCGGGGCGGATTCCCCAGAACGAGGGCGAAAGATTCGCGATCCGAACGACACGCTCCTGTGCCTGCTCAACGCCCATGTTGAGGACCAGGGAGCCGTCCTTGCGCTCACGCAGCCACTTTTCGACGTGGGTCCCCAAGTCTCGCATATTGTGTGCGCTCAGGCTCATCGTGAGGTTGGTCTCCAGCGCGGCACTGGCAGGATCGGGCCATAGTGGCGCCAGCGCAAGTTCCGCCTGCGTCATCTCTTGCTCCTGCAAGAGAGCACAATCCGCGCCGATCGCGGCGCGTTGCGCCGCCCGCCACCTGGCCATGTCGTCGCGTCCGGTTGGACCGTATATGCTTAGTGTGTCGAGAAAATCCCTGTAGGAACGGCCCTGGTCGAACGGCAGGTCCCGAAATGCGAGCGCATCAATTGCCTCGACCAGCGAAACTCCCCTCCGGGCAGCTTCAGTTGCATCTTGCCAGGATGCGACCGCATAGTCGCTGCTTATGATGTTGCGATTGTAGAAGTCCGGAAGGCCCTCATCGAGTTTGGCCAGCGGCACGGCAAGGGCATCGAAAGCTTCCCGCCGGGCATCGCTGCGTACACCAACGAACACGAATTCGCTCCAGGTCACGAAGATGGCCCGGATTGCGTGCAGGCGAATGGGAAGCTCTGTTTCGCGGCCCAATCTCCATGACCCGTCGCCAATGCGTGCAACGCCGGGGAAGGCTCGCATGGCAGATCGCAATGCAACAAGGCGCTTGTTCGCGTCGCCCGAGAGATTGGCGAGCATGATGTGGGGCGAAACGTCGTCCGGGCGTCGCTTGCGCCAAAACTTCAGCCATTCAGATGAGTGCATGGAGGTTTCGAGATCGGCTTGCTGGCTATGGGAAGCCATCTTACGAGATAGTTCCTAATAGAAACATCGTTGGCGGAAATCTGCCATTCTGCACAGCCATGGGGTATGGTTCGGGGCTCGGCATAATGGAGGAAATCGTGAGCATTGAATTCCTGTTGACGTCGCTGATCATCGTCGCATCGCCCGGCACCGGCGTTCTCTACACGCTGAGCGCCGGCCTTTCGCGTGGCGCGCGCGCCTCGATCATCGCTGCCTTTGCCTGCACGCTGGGCATCATCCCGCACATGGCGGCGGCCGTCACCGGCCTCGCCGCGGTGCTGCACACCAGCGCCGTCGCCTTCGAGACGCTGAAGTATCTCGGCGTCGCATACCTGCTCTACATGGCCTGGAACACGCTGAAGGAGCGGGGCGGCTTGAGCATCGACGAGAACGTCGCGCCGCGCTCGACTGGCAAGGTCATCACCTCCGGCGTCCTGGTCAACATCCTCAACCCGAAACTGTCGATCTTCTTCTTTGCCTTCCTGCCGCAATTCGTCAGCACCACCGAGCCGCACGCTTTTGCCAAGATGCTGGAGCTCTCCGGCGTCTTCATGCTGATGACGTTCGTCGTCTTTGCCGTCTACGGCGTATTTGCCGCCTCGGTCCGCAGCCATATCGTGTCGCGGCCAAGGGTGCTGACCTGGATGCGCCGCAGCTTCGCCGCCGCCTTCGTCATGCTCGGCGCCAAGCTGGCGCTGGCGGATCGTTAGCTCAATCCGTGCCTTTGGTTTCGGAAGCCTCGCCGCTTCCGGAACTGGGCGCAGGCCGAACACCCAGACGCCAGGCCGAGGGCGGGACTCCGATCATCTTCTTGAAGGCACGGCTGAATGCCGCCTCGGATTCGTAGCCGATCTCGGCTGCGATGCTGGCGACATTGCTGTTGCCGGCGCTGAGCAATTCCGAGGCGATCTGCATGCGCCATTTGGCGAGATAGTGCATCGGCGGCATGCCGACGAGCCTGGTGAAGCGCTCGGCGAGAACCGTGCGCGACAGCGCGGATTCCTTGGCCAGCGCCTCCAATGTCCAATTGTGCGCGGGCCGATCATGGATCAGCGCCAGCGCCTTGCTCAGATGCGGATCGCGCAGGCCCGTCAGCCAGCCGGTGTGCTGCGGCGGCAGCGATTCCACGTAGCGGCGCAGCACGTCGACGAACATCAGTTCGCTGAGCTTGGTGAGCACCGTCTCGCTGCCCGCCCGCTTTTCCGCGACCTCCGACACCGCCAGCTTGATGAACTGGCCGAGCCAGCCGCTATCGCCCTTCACGTCTCCCGCCTTGATGAACGGCGGCAGCGCTTCGAGCAGCGGATTGAAGGGCAGGGCATCGCAGGCGAGATAGCCGCAGACCAGCCGCGCCGACATCGCTCCGTCCTTGACGTAATTGATCGGGAACGGCGTCTGGCTGGCGGCGGCGATTTCGAGGACATCTGCCGTCGGCGGATCGGCCCCGAGGTCGGGCGTGCTCGACATGATATGCGGGTCGCTGTTGGTGAAGACCACGACCTCGCCGGCTTCCACGGGGATCGCCTCCTTGCCGATGATGCGGGCGAAGCAACGGCCCTCCGTCAGCACGTGGTAGGAAATCAGATGATCCGCCCCCGGCAGTATCCGCGGCAGTATCGAGGAAGGCGAGGGCGAGCAGACCGCCCATGGGTCCTGCGCCGCGATGTCGAAGAACGTCGCGCCGGTGAGGCGCACCGTTTTCAACAGGTCAGACAGAGCGTCCCCGGCCATCCCATCCCCGGCCATTAGTAGGTTGCGCGGCAACCCGGCGCGACATCCCATTCGAGTTCCGGACGCGCTGTCAAGTGAGGCGGACGCCGCGTCATTCCGTTCGTTGCCGGAAGCCTTAAACCCGCACTGGTGCTGAGCTGCGTCCTTGGTCGGGCGCTCGAGCGCAGTCGAACTCAAGGAAGGATGGAAGTCATGACGGTACATAAGGGCGGGTGTTTTTGCGGCGCCGTGGAAATCGAAGTCCACGGATCGGCCGAAGCCATGGGCTACTGCCACTGCAGTTCCTGTCGGTCGTGGTCGGCCTCTCCCGTGAACGCCTTCACGCTGTGGAAGCCGGAAAACGTCAAGGTCACCAGGGGCGCGGAATTCCTGTCCGGCTTCGAGAAGTCGGCGATGAGCGATCGCCGGTTCTGCACCAAATGCGGCGGCCATCTGATGACCGATCATCCGCCGCTCGGCCTGGTCGACGTCTACGCGGCCACGATACCGACGCTGGAATTCGCGCCGGGGGTCCACGTCAACTACGCCGAGACGGTCCTGCCGATGAAGGACGGATTGCCGAAGCTGAAGGATTTTCCTGCCGAGCTGGGCGGCTCCGGCGTGAGCGTGCCTGAGTAGTTCCAAGGCGATGACCCACGATTTCCAGGAATCATATTCAACGACAGGAGAACATGCATGGACATCGCGACATTTCGCGCCACGCAGGAGCCGATCAAGGATCTATATCGCAGGGATGCCCGGGCGGCGCTTCTTACGCTGAAGGCCAAGGGTAGCGCCGACGACTCACACGTGACCTGCAAGGTCGAGACCGGGCGCGGCCTTGCGCTGGCCGGCGTCCATCCGAAGGCCGGCGGCAGCGGGCAGGAGCTTTGCTCCGGCGACATGCTGCTGGAGGCGCTGATCGCCTGCGCCGGCGTCTCGATGCGGGCGGCAGCCGCCGTGCTCGAGATTCCGATCAAGTCGGCGGAAATCTCCGCCGAGGGCGACGTCGACCTTCGCGGCACGCTGGGCGTCACCGAAGGCGTACCGGTCGGCTTCGAGGAGATCCGCTTGCGCTTCGACATCGACACGGACGCTCCGCAGAACCGGCTGACGCAATTGATGGAGCTCACCGACCGCTACTGCGTGATCTTCCAGACGATCCAGCGCAGCCCCAGGACTTTCGTGAAGCTCAACAGGGTCGCGCGCTAAAGCGACGCGGTAAGGCGAGTTGCCCGGAATCCAAACCTTGGCGGGGGGATGCCGGGCTGGGCCTGAGCGCGGTTCTTCGCGCCAGGCCCTATTCCTTCACATAACTCGTGGCCTCGACGATGCGGGCGCGTGAGTCGACTGCGTGGCGAAGGTCACCGAGTGCAAAATCAAACGAGCCTAACGAAAAAGGGCGGCATTTCTGCCGCCCTTTCTTATTCGCGATGGGACAGGACTTCTTAGAAGTCCATGCCGCCACTCAAGCCCGCTTGCGGGCTTGAGCAATGTTAGTTGATGGGCGTGCTTTATGGACTTCTTAGAAGTCCATGCCGCCCATGCCACCCATGCCGCCGCCAGGCATGCCGCCCGGCATACCGCCGGCGGCTTCCTTCTTCGGAGCCTCGGCGATCATGGCTTCGGTGGTGACGAGCAGGCCGGCGACCGAGGCCGCGTCCTGGAGAGCGGTGCGCACGACCTTGACCGGGTCGACGATGCCCATGGCGATCATGTCGCCATACTCGCCGGTCTGGGCGTTGAAGCCGAAGGTAGCGCCCTTGTTCTCGAGGATCTTGCCAGCGACGATCGAAGCTTCCGCACCAGCGTTGGCAGCGATCTGGCGAGCCGGAGACTGCAGCGCGCGACGAACGATGTTGATGCCGGCAGCCTGGTCGGAGTTGACGCCGGTGGCCTTGACATTGGCCGAAGCGCGCAGCAGCGCAACGCCACCGCCGGCGACGATGCCTTCTTCCACAGCCGCGCGGGTCGCGTTCAGAGCGTCGTCAACGCGGTCCTTCTTTTCCTTGACTTCCACTTCGGTCGCACCGCCGACGCGGATCACGGCAACGCCGCCGGCGAGCTTCGCCAGACGTTCCTGCAGCTTCTCCTTGTCGTAGTCCGAGGTGGTCTCCTCGATCTGCTGCTTGATCTGGGCGACGCGGCCCTGGATCTCGGCCTTCTTGCCGGCGCCGTCGACGATGGTGGTGTTCTCCTTGGAGATCGACACCTTCTTGGCGCGGCCGAGCATGTTGAGGCCGACATTCTCGAGCTTGATGCCGAGGTCTTCCGAGATGACCTGGCCACCGGTGAGGATGGCGATGTCTTCCAGCATGGCCTTGCGGCGGTCACCGAAGCCCGGCGCCTTGACGGCGGCGATCTTCAGGCCGCCGCGCAGCTTGTTGACGACCAGCGTGGCCAGAGCCTCGCCTTCGACGTCTTCCGAGATGATGAGCAGCGGCTTCGAGGTCTGAACGACGGCTTCCAGGACCGGCAGCATGGCCTGCAGGTTGGAGAGCTTCTTCTCGTGCAGCAGGATGTAGGCGTCTTCCAGATCGGCGACCATCTTGTCGGCGTTGGTGACGAAGTAGGGCGACAGGTAGCCGCGGTCGAACTGCATGCCTTCGACGACTTCCAGCTCGGTCTCGGCGGTCTTCGCTTCCTCGACGGTGATGACGCCTTCGTTGCCGACCTTCTGCATCGCTTCCGCGATCATCTTGCCGACCGACTCGTCGCCATTGGCCGAGATCGTGCCGACCTGAGCGACTTCTTCCGAAGTCTTGATCTTCTTGGCAGCCTTGCCGAGGGCGGTGACGACTTCGCTGACGGCGAGGTCGATGCCGCGCTTGAGGTCCATCGGGTTCATGCCAGCGGCAACGGCCTTGTTGCCTTCCTGCACGATCGCCTGGGCGAGAACGGTCGCGGTGGTCGTGCCGTCGCCGGCGATGTCGTTGGTCTTCGAAGCGACTTCGCGGACCATCTGGGCGCCCATGTTCTCGAACTTGTCCTCAAGCTCGATCTCCTTGGCGACGGTGACGCCGTCCTTGGTGATGCGCGGGGCGCCGAACGACTTGTCGATGACGACGTTGCGGCCCTTGGGGCCGAGCGTGACCTTCACCGCGTCGGCGAGGATGTTGACACCGCGCAGCATGCGCTCACGGGCGTCGCGGGAGAATTTTACGTCTTTTGCAGCCATGGTTAGCTCCTGACAGGGGCTCGGGAAGAGCCCGAAAACTCAGTTGATGGAGAGGCCGAATTTCAGCCGATGATGCCCATGATGTCGGATTCCTTCATGATCAGAAGGTCTTCGCCATTGAGCTTGACTTCAGTGCCCGACCACTTGCCGAACAGGACGCGGTCGCCGGCCTTGACGTCCAGCGGAACGAGCTTGCCGCTTTCGTCGCGGGCGCCGGAACCGACGGCGATGATCTCGCCTTCCTGCGGCTTCTCCTTCGCCGTATCCGGGATGATGATCCCGCCGGCGGTCTTGGATTCGGATTCGACCCGGCGAACGACCACGCGGTCATGAAGCGGGCGGAACTTGGACTTTGCCATCTTGTCTTCCTCGAATGAGAACGGTGAGAACTGTTCCTCCATCCGGCAATGCCGGATATGAGTTAGCACTCACCTAAGGCGAGTGCTAACGTGGCGCTGAGATAGGCTGCTGGGTTGCGAGAGTCAAGGCGCGCGGGAGGGGGTGGCGGCGCGAAATTTTTCTCGCGCGGAACCCCGCAGAGGAATGCGCCGGCTGTTGCGAGGCACGGATGCGCAATCTTGCCCGTCATTCCCGGCGTCTCGGCGACCGCAGCACCAGCAGCGGGCAGCGCTCGGCGAGCCCATATGTGCCGGTCGAGGCAATGCCGACATCGCCGAAATACGCCTCGGCCTCCTCGGCAAGCGCGTTCACCGGCGCAAAGCTGTAGATGGCCGGGGAGTTCCGGTAGACATCGATCGTGCCGATGACAGGCAGCTCCCAACCCGTGCGCGCCGAAAGCTCCGCGCGGTCGGGGAACAGCGCTTCGAATTGTTCGAGGATTCTGCTCACCGGTATGATGTGGTCGGGCGCGTCGCCGGTTGCGGTCATGGCCACGCGCCATTTGAGCTCGTGGAAGGTCGAGACGCCGCCGCTCAGCGCCAGGGCGCGGACATCCTTCGCGTCGTCCGGTGTTCCGGGAGAGGCGTAAAGCCTGATGCCGGCGCGGCCGTCGGCTTTGAGCACGCGCCCGACCGCCGAAAAAAGCGCTCGTCTTGCTTCGGTGCCGCCGATGACCGAGAGACATCCATCGCCGATAAGCGCATCGATGCTTGCCCCGGGAAACGGCAGCTCGAACCAGTCGCCTCGCACCGCCTGGCGCGTATCGGTGTCGCCCGGCCAGATGCCGGCAATCATGTCGGCGGACTCGTCGACCGCCGTCATTGTGGCGCCAAGCCCGGCGAGTTCCGGTGTCACCCCGAGCATAACGACGTGCGATTGCGAAAGCTCGAGCTCGCGTTCATAGGCCTCGACCACCTGAGCCGGCGGCCGCAGCGGCGAGCCGAGCAACTGCCAGTGTTTGCGAATTGCATTCCAGTGTTCTGTCATGCAAACCCTGGCTGGTTAGCGCGTTGTATCCGATCGAATAATCGAGGGCGCTCGAGAAGCCAAGGGGGGCGCATGGCACGCATCGCGGTCATCACGCACGAATATGACCGCTTTCAGAGCCGGCGCGGGCTGCTGCTGCGCCGTGATAGCCCGTATATGCTCTTCGACCTGCTGGAGGAGCTGAAGCGCCGCGGCCATTCGGTCCGGATCCTGCGCGGCACGTCAGCGAAGCCCGCCGCCGATATCGCGGTGCTGCATCTCGACGCCACCGTGACGCCGCTCGATTATGTCGACTATGCGCGCCGCTTTCCCTTCTGCCTCAACCTCGGCGCCGCCGACATTTCGAAACGCCGCATCAGTGGCGCAGCAATCGGCCGAGACGATCACTGGCACGGGCCGGTCATCGTCAAGAGCAGCCTCAACCATTGGGGAACGCCGGAACAGCAACTGAACAACCGCGCGCGGCGGGCCGGCAGGCCGGAGCCGTTTCCCGGCGTCGAACCTTTCGACAGCTACGAGATCCATGCCTCGCTCGCCGACGTTCCGATCGAGGTCTTCGGACGCCAGGATCTGGTCGTCGAGAAGTTCATTCCCGAGCCGGAGCCGGACGGCTTCGGTGCCCGCTTCTGGCTGTTCTGCGGCGAGCGCGAGCGCTGCACCCGCCATGTCTCGCCGCAGCCACTCGTCAAGGGCGACGACACAATCCGCCGCGAAGCGGTGTCGGTGCCGGACGAGCTTCGCGCGCTAAGGCGCGAGCTCGGCTTCGACTACGGCAAGTTCGATTTCGTCATGCATGAGGGCAGGGCGGTGCTGCTCGATGCCAACAAGACGCCCGGCCGTGCCCGCAACCTGTCCGCCTTCATCGCCGCCGGCAATGCCAATCTCGCCGACGGCTTCGAAGGACTGATCCATCAGGTCACCTAGATATTCATGCCGCCCGACACCTCGATGCGCTGCGCGTCGACCCAGCGGTTGTCGTCGGACAGCAGCGAGGCGATCATCGGGCCGATGTCGTCGGCGACGCCGGCGCGGCCGAGCTCCCGGCAACGACGCGGTTGATGTCGGCGTCGTCGCGGACATGGCCGCCGTTGAAGTCTCCGATCGTCACAGATCCGCAAGCTACAAAAACAGCCTCAACTGAGCGTGGATGATCGACCGATAATCCTCGATCGTGCGCCGTCCCTCCGCCTCGTCTTGCGTCAGCGCCAGCCGCACGACGCCGCCGGCAAGCTGGAAGATCAAGAACACGACACGCCCGAACGCCTCGCGATTCTCGGGCTCGATCAGCCGGTCGACATGGTCGCAGAACATCTTGGCCTGGTGCCTGGTCTCGGCGATGTCGAGATGCTGCAGGGCCTTGTCGGCCTGGATCGCGTTCTGCAGATCCTGGATCGCCGGGTCTGCGGCGACGCGGGCATAATAGTCGTCGAGCAGACGGTCGGCGGCCGCGGTCACGTCGTTCAGCCCACGGATGTCGGCCATGATCGCGCCGAAGCGGGCACGGCTTTCCTCGGAAAAGCGCTCGTAGAGCATCGCCAGGATCGCCGACTTCGAGGGAAAGTAGTGATAGACGGTGGCGATCGGGCCGCCGGCCAGCGCGCCGACTTCCTTCATCGTCACCGCGTCGATGCCCTTTTCGCCGATCAGCCGCATGGTCGTGGCGAGAATCGCATCGATACGCTCGCGGCTGCGCTCCTGTTTAGGCCTGCGCCGCGGTTCCGTCGCTGTTCGCCTTGCTTCCGTCATGCGCCAAATCTTTCACACACGTGCGAATTTGCGGTTGACAAAAAACATGATCAAGTATCAGTTTCGTGAAAAATGCTGACAACTTGTCAGTTTTTTGATCGGGCTGCAAGGGAGGAGCGTCTCGTGACTGTCACCGATGCCGGACGTGCGGAAGAGGGCGACTGGCTGGTCGGCAACCCGACCGGCCTGCAGCTTGTCTCGGCGCTGTGGATTGGATCGGTTGGCGTGCTCATCCTTGGCCTGCAGCCGGTGCTGCTCGGCGCGCTCTATAACGAGGGCCACGTCACCGGCGACCAGCTGGCGCTGGTCGCCACCGCCGAGATGATCGCGATCGCCATCGGTTCGGCCATCGTGGCGATGCTCTTGCCGGCGCGCAACATGCGCTGGAAAAGCGCTGTGCTTTTGGTCGTGCTCGCGCTCGCCAATTTTTGGACGGCTTTTTCCGAAAGCCCCAATGCGCTGATCGGCGCGCGCATCCTCGCAGGCCTTGCCGAGGGCGGGCTTGTCGCCGTCGCCACCGAGCTGATTGCCCGCTCGCGCCGGGCCGAGCGCATCGGCGGCTATTTCGTCACGCTGCAAACCCTGGCGCAATGCGCGCTGGCGCTGCTGCTTGCGCTCTATGCCGTGCCTGTCGCCGGCTCCGCCGGCGGCTTCGTCGTGCTGGGCGTCGTCTGCCTCCTGTCGCTGGCCGTCGCCTGGACGGTGCCGGACGACTATGCCGATCTGCCGAAGGAGGAGCATTTGTCCAATGTGCTGACTGCGCCGGCGATCACCGCGCTGCTCTCGATCTTCTGCTACTCCATCTTCTTCGGCGCGGTCTGGGCGTTTCTCGAACCGCTCGGGGCGCAATTCGGCATCGACGGCAGCACCGTCGGCCTGATGGTATCGGCAAGCCTGGCCGCGCAGGTGGTCGGCGCAATGACCGCGACTGCCTTCGAGGCGCGCATCGACTATCGCCTCGCCATAACCGTCATAGGCACGATCGCGGTCTTGTGTTCGTTATTGCTTGCTTCCGGCCCTGGACTCTCGATCTTCTGGACGGTGGCGCTGGTGATGGGCTTCATCCTGCTCTTCATCGTGCCCTACCAGATCCGGCTGGCGATAACCGCCGACGAGACGCGAAACGCGGTATTGCTGGTGCCGGCAGCCCAGCTCTTCGGTCTCGCCATCGGCCCGATCGCGGCCTCCCTGCTGATCGACGGCGAAAACTTCCGTCCGGTGCCGGAATTCGCCGCAGGGAGCGCGCTGGCCAGCGTGGCGCTGCTCGGCGTCTTCATGCTGGTCGCGCGGCGACGCCTAACATCCTGATGGAAGCGAGAGCGATGACGAACTTCTGGAGCAACTGGTCGGGCTTGGTGAAGGCCGCGCCGAAGCTCATCGCGACGCCCGCAGACGCCGACGATCTGGCCGATCTGGTGCGCTCGGCGCCCGGTCCGCTGCGCGTCGCCGGCGCCGGCCATTCCTTCACGCCGCTGGTGCAGTCGGACGGCACCATCGTCTCGCTGGAGAAGATCGAAGGGCTGGTCTCGCACGACGCCGCAACCAATCGGGCAAAGGTGAGGGCAGGTACGCGGCTCGGCGCCCTGATGCACATCCTGGAAGGCATCGGCCAGGGCCTGCCCAACATGGGTGACATCGACCGCCAGGCGATCGGCGGGGCGCTGGGCACCGCCACGCATGGCTCCGGCCCGGCGCTCGGTGCCTATCACACGCAGCTCGAGACGGTTCAGTTCGTCGACGGGCAAGGAAAACTGCGCGAATACGACAGGGCGCGCGACCAGGACATGATCCGCGCCACCGGCGTTGCGCTCGGCGCATTCGGCGTGCTCACCGAAGTGACGATGAACAACATCGCGACCTATCGGCTGCGCCGTCGCAAATGGGCGCTGCCGATCGGCGACATGCTGCGCGACTTCGAGACGATGATGGCCGCGCACCGTTCGGCCGAGTTCTACTACATTCCGTTTTCCGGCTATGCGCAGTTCATCGCCAGCGACCTGAGCGATGCGCAGCCGACGCCGCGACCGACCGAGGACGACGAGGCGGGCCTGGCGACCTTGCGCAAGCTGCGCACAGCGCTGCGCCGGCTGCCGTCGTTGCGCCGCGCGCTGATCAAGGGCGCGGTCAAGAAAGTGCCGGCGGAGGACTATGTGCAGGACTGGCTCAACGTCTATGTCAGCGATCGGCAGACCAGGTTCAACGAGATGGAATACCACCTGCCTTACGAGGAAGGTCCGAAGGCGCTGACCGAGATCATCGCGCTGACCGAAAAGCACTTTCCGGAAGTCTATTTCCCGATGGAGGTGCGCTCCGTGGCGCCGGACGAGTTCTGGCTCTCGCCCTTCCACAAGAGGCTGACCTGCTCGATCGCCATCCACCACGATGCGGCGAGCGATCCGCTGCCTTTCATGCGCGCGGCCGAGCCGATCTTCCGCAAGTATGGCGGCCGGCCGCATTGGGGGAAGATGCACAGCCTGAAGGCGGCGGATTTCAAGAAGCTTTATCCGCGCTGGGACGATGCGATGGCCGTGCGCCGCGACATCGATCCCGAGAACCGCTTCGTGTCGCCCTACATGGCCGGCCTGTTCGGCATCGAGCCCGGTCCTTTTGGCATCCGCCAATGAGCGCCTATTTCGCCGAGTTGTCGAAGGCGCTGAGGCAAGCCGGCATCTTCCAGCCCGCGCTCGTGCTCGACCGCGACCGGCTCGACCGCAACATCGCGCTGGTGAAGGAAAGACTGGCGCCGGGCCTCGCCGTGCGGCTGGTCGACAAGTCGCTCGCCTCCATGCCGCTGCTCCAGCATATTGCCGGCGCACTCGGCTCCAGCCGTTTCATGACCTTCCATCCGCCGATGACGCAGGCCGTGCTCGACGCCTTTCCCGAGGCGGATCTGCTCTACGGCAAGCCGATGCCGGTCGGCGCGGCGAGAGGCGCGCTCACCAAGGGAGGCGCCGGCTGGTCCCGCGTCTGCTGGCTGATCGACACGGCCGAACGGCTGGCCGAATATAGCGCGCTCGCCGCCGAACTCGGCACCGAACTGCGCTTCGCCTTCGAGGTCGATGTCGGCCTGCATCGCGGCGGCTTCGTCAATCCGGCCGAGATCAAGGCGCTGACGATACCGAAGCGCCTGCGCTGCGAAGGCATCATGGCCTATGAGGCGCATGCGCCGGAGATTCCCGGACTGTTCGGTGGCGCTGAAAAAGCGCTGAAGCAGGCCTCGGCCAAGGCCGCGGAATTCGTAGCTGTTCTTGGTGCGGACCAGCGGCGCATCCTCAACATCGGGGGCTCGAAGACGGCGCTGCTGCACGGCGGCGCGGCGGCGAACGAAATCTCGATCGGCTCGGCCTTCGTGCTGCCCAAGGATTTCGACACGCCTGGCCTCCATGGCTTCCACCCGGCGGCCTTCATCGCGACGCCGATCCTGAAGGCGATCGATCCGGTGCTGCCTGGCCCGGCCGCGGTTTCCGGGACGCTGCAGGCGCTCGGCCTTTTTCCCCGCAAGGGCTGCTATCTCTATGGCGGCAAGTGGATGGCCGAGCCGGTGTTTCCCGAAGGCATGAAGCCGAACGGTCTGATCGGGCTGTCGTCCAACCAGCAGTTCATGGGCCTTCCTGCCGGAACGGAGGTGAAGCCCGGCGACTACGCCTTCCTGCGGCCGACGCAGAGCGAGGCGGTGCTACAGCATTTTGGCTCGATCGCGGTGTTCTCAGCGGGACGGATCATGGAGTTCTGGCCGGCGCTGCCGATGGGGTGAATTCGTCTGCCCAAAAACGCGTTCGGTCGCATTCCTTCGCGCCCCCCTCTGTCCTGCCGGACATCTCCCCCACAAGGGGGGAGATCAGCGGCTTCGGCGCTTCGCCTTCCTGTAACGTTGAAGATTGGCGAAGGTCGGCGTGATGTCCGATCTCCCCCCAAGTGGGGGAGATGTCCGGCAGGACAGAGGGGGGCGCTGTCCCGCCAGCTTACAAAGGTTCGCCGCAACCAGTTTATTGACTCAGTCAACTAAATGATTGATCCTGTCTGGAACAGGAGGAATTCCCATGACCATCCACGATCACCCCGGCAAGGAGCGCATCGATGCGGTGCGCGCCTTCAACCGCTTCTACACCCGCCAGATCGGCGTGCTCGATGAAGGCTGGCTGAAGAGCACCTTTTCGCTGACCGAAGCGCGGGTGCTTTACGAGCTTGCCCATCGCGACGGGCTCGTCGCCAGCGACCTCGTCCGCGACCTCGGCCTTGACCCCGGCTATGTCAGCCGGCTGTTGAAGAAGTTCGAGGAGCGTGGCCTGGTCGAGCGCGCCGCTTCCGAGGCCGATGCACGGCGCTCGCCGATTGCGCTGACGCCTGCGGGCAGGGACGCCTTCGCGCCGCTCAACCAGGATTCGCACGACCAGGTGCGCGCGCTGCTCGATCGTCTGGCGCCGGCTGACCAGGAACGGCTGGTCAAGGCCATGCGCACCGTTCAGGATCTGCTCGGCGACAAACCCGAGCCCAAGGTGCCCTACATCCTGCGGCCGCTGCAGGTCGGCGACATCGGTTGGGTCACGCGGCGCCAGGGCATGCTCTATGCCGAGGAATATGGCTGGGACGAAACCTACGAGGCGCTGGTCGCCGAAATCCTCGGCGAGTTCGTCAAGAACTTCGTCCCGCAATGGGAGCGCAGCTGGATCGCCGAACGGGAAGGCGAAGTGGTCGGCTCGGTCTTCGTCGTGCGCAAGTCGCCCAAGGTGGCGAAGCTGAGGCTGCTCTATGTCGAGCCCTCGGCGCGCGGCCTTGGCATTGGCAAGCGCTTGGTCGATGAGTGCATCGCCTTTGCCCGCGCCAAGGGCTATAAGACGCTGACGCTGTGGACCAACGACATACTGGGTTCGGCACGCCGCATCTACCAGGCCGCGGGCTTCAAACTGGTTGAGGAAGAGCGTCACCATTCCTTCGGCAAGGATCTGGTCGGCCAGACCTGGGATTTGGAGCTTTAGCCTTTTCCTTCTCCCCTTGTGGGAGAAGGTGGATCGGCGCGCAGCGCCGAGACGGATGAGGGGTGTTCCAGGGAACGCCAGCGTCTCACTCCGCTGGAACACCCCTCATCCGTCGCCTTCGGCGACACCTTCTCCCACAAGGGGCCTGTTGCGCAGTTAGCGCGAACAGACCCGCGAGGCGGTTTGGCCCGTGAGGTCTCGCTCATTTTTGGCTTTTGGGGTGGAGTTTGATGGTGGCGGGCGGCCTTAGGCTGGATGCTAGGCGCACCTATCCTGTGATTGCCGCCCATCGGCGCATGTTGAAAGCGATCGCGGCAAGTGTCACCTGGGCTGCGGCCTTGGCCAATCCGACATAGCGGATTGTGGTCAGTTTCATGCGGTTCTTGAGCGTGGCGAAGGTCGTCTCCACCGCCGCCCGCCGTCGTGCGATCAGGCGATTGTAGCGCTTGAGCCGCTCGGGCAGCGAATGGTGCTTATTGGGGCGGCGGGCAATGCGCGGCTTCCTGCCCTCGGCCTTGAGCCGAGCACGCCGGGCATGCGTGTCATAGGCGGCATCCGCCCACACCGTCTTCTCGTCGCCTCGGATCAAGTGATCGGCCATTACCGTGTCGTTGACGTTGGCCGGCGTGGTGATCACCGTGCGGATCAGACCAGAGCCCTCGTCGACCCCAACATGGGCCTTGTAGCCGAAGGTAAAGCCGCCCTTGCCCCGCCGCACGGGACGGGCATCAGCATCCTTCGAGGGCCGCTCGGCTGTCGGCGGCGCCGAGACCGCATCGATCAGCGTCGCATCCAGCATCGTGCCGCGCTTCAGGATTACGCCGACCTTCTCCAACTGCCGGTCCAGTTCGCCAAACAGCCTTTCCATCAGCCCTTCGCCGACAAGCAGGTTGCGGAAGCGCGACAGCACTGAGTGATCGGGAATGCTCTCCTCAAGGCCAAGCCCGACGAAGCGCCGGAACGACAGCCGGTCGCCCAGCGCTTCCTCGAGTTCGCGATCCGATAGCCCATAGAGCGATTGCAGCAGCAGTGCTTTGAACAGCACCAATGGCGGCCAAGCCGCACGTCCCGGGCCGCCATCGCGTAGCGGGTTGAGCAACTTCTCGAAGCGATACCACTTCACCAGACCGGACAGCCGATCGAGCGGCGAGGATCCACCAGCAAGCTTCTGGCCCAGAAATGCTTCCGCCAGGCTCAACTGACCCGTCCGCTTCACCGCCATCGCGATTCCCTCCGAGTTCCAACTCAGAGAATCACAACCAGCCAATTATGCAACAGGCCCACAAGGGGAGAAGGAAGAGCGTCTCAGCCCTTCACCGGCACCCAGATCTCCAGCCCGCCATTGCCGCTGCGCGGATCGAATTCCGGGCCATAGCGCTCGAATTCCGGCGCATCGGCGACCTCGTGGCCGGAGGCCGGCAGCCATTTGTTCCAGATCGTGTTGACCGTGCGGCGGATGGTCGAGATGTGCTCGCGGTGGGCAAACACGGCATATTTCTGCGCCGGCACGCGCACCCGGAAAAACTCCTTGGGCAGGTCGGAGAAATCCGACACTTCGACGCCTGCGATGTAGTCGAAATTGCCGGCATCGTCGCCATTGACGCAGACGCCGTAGGCGACATCGCCGGTCTCGCCGGGGATGTTGCCGATATAGGGTCCGAAACGCTGCCACAGCATCGGAATGCCGGCGCTGGTCTCGCAGCTGTAGCGTTCGCCGAGCCCGGCGATGAGGAAGGGGCGGCTGGTCTCGAAGCGCGGCGGTTCGAGATTGCTGAGAAACGACTGGTCCATCAGGATCGGCTCCACGAGGTCTAGGGTGTCGGTCGAGCCTTGCGCGCGCACCAGTTCCGGCGTGGTGCCGAACAGGTCGCGGAAGGCGCGGGTGAAGGCCTCATGCGAGCCGTAGCCGGCATCGAGCGCTACCGAAAGGATATCGGGCGCGCCGCCGGCAAGCTTGCGCGCCGCCTCGCTCAGCCGGCGTGCGCGCATGTAGCCCATCACCGAGCGCCCCGTGGCGGCGCCGAAAGCGCGCGTCACATGGAAGCGCGACACGCCGCTGCTTTGCGCGACATCGTCGAGCGAGATAGCATCCGGCAGGTGGCTTTCGACGAACCACAGCGCCTTCTCGGTCGGGTTCATAGGCTCCTCGCATTTTGGCGGGGCCGAGACTAAGCACCGCACCGACAGCCAGTTTGATCGAAATTGCGCACTGGGCAATAATGACGATGCGCATGCCGGTTTCAGTGGGATCGACTTGGCGTTGCGCGCGATAGGCGGGAAGGGGTGTCCTGATGACGACGGCGACGGCCGATCAGGTCTTCCGGTTTGGCGGGTTCACGCTCGACCTCGCCATGGGCACGCTGCGCGGCGTCAACGAGCCCCTGTTCCTGCGCCCGAAAGCCTATGCGCTGCTTTCGCATCTCGCCCGCAACATGGGGCGCGTCGTGCCGAAGTCGGAGCTGATGGATGTCGTCTGGCCGGGCGTCTACGTCACCGAGGATTCGCTCACCCAGTCGGTGCGCGAAATCCGCAAGGTGCTTGGCGAGGACATGGTGCGCACCGTCTCCAAGCGCGGCTATATGCTTGCCGCCGAAGCCGAAGCCGCGCCCGAGATCAGCAGCCAGCCGATAGTGGCGGTG
The DNA here is from genome assembly GCF_003952385.1 of Mesorhizobium sp. M1D.F.Ca.ET.043.01.1.1. Lineage (NCBI taxonomy): Bacteria > Pseudomonadati > Pseudomonadota > Alphaproteobacteria > Hyphomicrobiales > Phyllobacteriaceae > Mesorhizobium > Mesorhizobium sp. M1D.F.Ca.ET.043.01.1.1. The sequence continues at coordinate 480,439 of NZ_CP034444.1, read as the reverse complement.
GTGCGCTTCCGCAACGAGAGCGGCGATCCGGCCGACGAGGCGATGGTCGACGGCTTTGCCGAGGACCTTATCAACGGCGTGGCGCGGTTCGGCACGGTCACGGTGCTTGCGCGCAATTCGAGCTTTTCCTTCGCTTCCTTCGGCCGCGCCGAGTGGCCGCAGATCCGCGCCCGCATCGGTGCCGACTATCTGGTCGAGGGGTCGCTGCGCCGGCAGGGCGAGCATGTCGTGGTGGCCGTCAGCCTGGTCGACATCGCCACCGCAAGCCAGCTCTGGGGCGATCGCTACCAGTCGCATGGCGAGGGCCTGTTCGCGATCGAGCGCGAGATCGTCGAGCAGATCGTCAGCCGGCTGGTCACGCGGGTGACCAATGCCGGGCTGGAGCATGCCGCGCGCAAGCCGGTGACCAGCCTTGCCGCCTACGAGCTTCTGCTGCGCGGCTTCGCGCTGTTGCGCGATCCGGCCCAGACCGACCAGCGCGGCGCCGAGGCCTTGTTCGAGGCGGCCATCGCCAAGGATCCGAACTACGGGCTGGCCTACACCTACCTCGCTCTGGCGCGGGCGTTGGATGGGGAATTCGGCCGCGCCAGCGATGCAGTGCTGCAAAATGCCCGCGACCTTGCCGACAAGGGCCTGGCATTGTCGCCGGACCAGCCGACCGGCCATCGCGTGCAGTCGCTGATCCGCCTCTATATGCGCGACCACGAGGCGGCCGAGCATCACATGCGCATCGCATTGCAGCTCAACCCTTACGATGCCGACAGCATCGAGCAGATGGGCATGCTGCTAACCATGCGCGGCCGGCCGCTCGACGCGCTGACCTGGCTGGCGCGCGGCATCCGTATCGATCCCTTGCACCCGCATTGGTACCAGTTCGACCGGGCGCTGGCGCTCTACATGATGGGGGAATACCGCCAGGCGGCGGAGGCGCTGGAGATCGCGACGCGCCCCGCGCCCTGGATCCGGACAAGACTAGCCGCCTGCTATGCCCAGATGGGCGATATGGAGAAGGCGCGGCGGCAGATCGCCCTCATCGAGGACGGCGATCCCTTCTCGCCGCTCGACTATGCGCTGCGTGGGGTGCCGTTCGAGAACCGGGCCGATGCCGAGCATCTCGCCGAGGGCGTCAGACTTGCCCTCGGCTGATGCATGCCACCCAGAAGTGTGCAGCGGTTCTGGGATAAAGACTTGCATCAAAGACAAAGAGTTAAGGCGCGTCGCCTGATTCCGTTTCAGCGCGACGCGCGGAAGGCTGCGCCCGAGCCGCCTCAATCGACGACGACCACGATGTAACGGCCCTGATAGGCCCGGTAGTAGGTGCCGCCGCAGCGCCAGACGTCGAAGCCGTTGACCTTGGTGCGGACGCAGCCTGCCGGCAGCGTGGCGACCCAGGCCGTGGTGTGCCTGAGCACCCGCCATGTCGCGGTGCGGCGAGCGACACCGGCGGCGCTGCGCGGCGTCCAGGGCGCGCCGATGCGGGCCTCGGCCGCGCTGACCAGCGACAGGGCCGGAACGGCGCTGCCGACGATCTCGACAGCGGCGAGAGCGACTGCCAGCAGGGCCGCCGCCGAGCGCATTTTCCTGAAAGATTTCATAGGCATTTTCGTTTCTCCTGATGTTGATCGAAGGTCAGTGGGAGGTCGCGGCTTGCCGGGCGGTACCCGCCAGCGCCGCTAGGTGAGCAACCACGAACACAAAGTGCGCCGCGGTTGTGACGTAGCCGACGACGAGCACGTCGGCGGCGATGAAGAACTGCCAGAACAAAAGGTTTGCCGTTCCGAGCAGCATGTGGACGGCAGCCAGGAAGGCATGCCAGGTCCGCGAATAGGCGATGCGCGAGAGCGTGACCCCGATGATCAGGGCCAGTCCGTGCGCCTCGATGAAGCCGATGCCGGTGCCGGGCGCGTCGGCGAGCAGTATGGCTTCGGCGCCGCGTCCGAAGAACGAGCCGGCAATGTCGGTGGCGAGCCCGCCGGCCGATGCCAGGATCAGGAAGCCGGCGTTGACGCGGATGAGCAGGTTTCCAAAGAACGGTGTCATGGTCGTTTCCCTTCGGTTACGTGTTTGGCTGCCACGGCGGCATTCCGCCGTGGCTTGTCGGAATGCGTGGCCGCCTCAGGCGGCGATGGCTTGCGGCTCGGCGACCGCCACGGCGGGATCCGCTGCTGCTGTCGTTTCGGCCGGCGCCTTGATGCCGAACCAGGTGACGTAAAGCGTCGGCAGGAACACCAGCGTCAGCACCGTCGCCACCATCAGGCCGCCCATCACCGCGTAGGCCATCGGCCCCCAGAACACGGTCGGCGCGATCGGGATCATGCCGAGGATGGCGGCCGCCGCAGTGAGCAAGATCGGCCGCAGCCGGTGCGTAGTGGCGCTGATCACGGCAGCCCATGGTTCCTCGCCGTCGGCGATGTGCTGGTCGATCTGCGTGATCAGGATCACCGAGTTGCGGATCACCATGCCGATCAGCGACATCACGCCGAGTATGGCGACGAAGCCCATCGGCGCGCCGGAGATGAGCAGCGCGCCGGCGACGCCGATCAGCGCCAGCGGGGCGGTGAGCAGCACCAGCACCAGGCGCTGGAAGCTCATCAGCTGGATCATCAGCACCGTCGCCATGATGAACAGCATCAGCGGGAAGACCACGAAGATGCTGGCCTGCGCCTTGGCGCTGTCCTCGATCACGCCGCCCTGTTCGACGCTGTAGCGGGCCGGCAGCTCCGCTTTGAAGGCGGTGATCGCCTTCTCCAGTTTGCGCGTCACCGCTGTGGCATCGCTGCCCGGCGCGACGTCGGCCTGGACGGTCACGGTCGGCAGGCGACCACGGCGCCAGATCAGCGGCGGCTCGGTCTGGTAGGACAGCTTCGCCACCTGCTCGAGCGGCACGCGGCGTCCGCCCGAGGCGCTGATCGTCAGGCCGCGCAGCGTGTCGATGCTGGCGCGTTCCTGTTCCACGGCGCGGGCGACGATGTCGACGAGGTAGGTGTCGTCGCGCATCTGGGTGATCTTGGAGCCCGACAGCACCGCGTTGATAGTCTCCGACAGCTGCTGCGAGGAGATGCCCAGGGCGCGTGCCCGGTCCTGGTCGACATCGACCTTGATCACCTTGGCCGGCTCGTTCCAGTCGTAGTTGATGTTGCGCACGGCGGCGTCGCTGCCCAGCACCTGCGCGAACTGCTGCGCCAGGCTGCGCGTCTTGTCCGGGTCCGGACCGCTGACGCGGAACTTCAGCGGCCAGCCGACCGGCGGGCCAAGCTCTAGCGGCGTGACGCGGGCCATCACGTCGTCGAAGCCGGTCGACAGCTCCTTTTCCAGCCGGTCGATGACGGCCTGGCGCACGGCGTGGCCCTTGGTCACCACCACGGCCTGGGCGAAGAAGTCGTTGGCGAGCTGCGCGTCGAGCGGCAGGTAGAAGCGCACCGCGCCCTGGCCGACATAGAAACTCCAATGGTCGATGTCGGGATCGGCGGCGAGGAGCTTCTCGACGCGCTCGACCACGGCATCCGTCGACTTGATCGAGGCGGTGCGCGGCAAGGTGAGATCGAGCATGACCTCCGGCCGGTCGGACTTCGGGAAGAACTCCTGGCCGACGAAGCCCATGGCGACGACCGAGAGCGCGAACAGCCCCGCCGTCGCCGACAGCACCAGCCACTTCGCCCGCATCGCCATATCGAGCAGCGTCTGGAAGCCGCGGGCAATGCGCGACGGCTGATGGCTGCCATGCCCCTTGATGCGATCGGGCATTAGAAAGACGCCGGTAAGCGGCGTGAACAGTACCGCGACCACCCAGGAGACGACGAGCGCGATGGCCACGACCGCGAACAGCGAGAAGCAGTATTCGCCGGCGCCGCTCTTGGCGAAGCCCACCGGCACGAACCCGGCGATCGTCACCACCGTGCCGGTAAGCATCGGGAAGGCGGTGGAGGTGTAGGCATAGGTGGCGGCCGAGATCTTGTCGTGGCCCTCCTCCATGCGCGCGATCATCATCTCCACCGCGATCATGGCATCGTCGACCAGGAGGCCAAGCGCGATGATCAGCGCGCCGAGCGAGATGCGCTGCAGCGAGATCCCGAAATACTCCATGGTGACGAAGGTGATCGCCAGCACCAGCGGAATGGCGACCGCCACCACGACGCCGGGGCGCCAGCCGAGCGCCAGCAGCGACACGGCGAGCACGATGGCGATCGCTTCGCCGAGGCTCTTGGTGAACTCGCCGACGGATTCCTCGACGACATGCGACTGGTCGGCGACCATGCCAAGCTCGGCACCGAGCGGCAGCTCGGCTTCCATCTCGTGCATCTTCTCCTTGACGTTCTCGCCCAGCGCCAGCGCGTCGCCGCCCGCGGTCATCGAGATGGCGACGCCGACGGCAGGCTTGCCGTTGAAGCGGAGCATCGGCTGCGGCGGGTCGGAATAGGCGCGCTTGACCTCGGCGACGTCGCCCAGCCGGAAGTAATGGCCGTTGGCGTAGAAGTTGATCGCCTTGAGGCTCTCCTCGGAGGTGAAGCTGCCGGAGACGCGGATGGCGATGCGCTCGGGGCCGGCCTCGACCGTGCCGCTCGGCGTCAGCGCGTTCTGCGCCTGCAGTGCCTGCGACAGCGTGCCGACATCGAGGCCGAGTGCCGCCACTTTCTGCGTCGAGAATTCGAGATAGATCTTCTCGTCCTGCTGGCCGATGAGATCGACCTTGGCGACATCCTTCACCGTGAGCAGCCGGGCGCGCAGGCTGGTGGCGAGGTCCTTCAGCTCGCGATGGCTGAGGCTGTCGGAGGTGAGCGCGTAGATCAGCGAATAGGTATCGCCGAACTCGTCATTGAAGAACGGGCCCTGCACGCCTGAGGGCAGCGTCGGCTTGATGTCGTCGAGCTTCTTGCGCACCTGGTACCAGAGCGGCTGCACCTGGTCGCCCGCCACCGTGTCCTTCAAGTTGACGAAGACGACGGATTCGCCGGGCTTGGTGTAGCTCTTGACGTAGTCGAGGTCGGGCAGCTCCTCGAGCTTCTTCTCGATGCGGTCGGTGATCTGCTCCACCGTGTCGCTGGTGCTGGCGCCCGGCCATATCGTCTTCACCACCATGGTCTTGATGGTGAAGGGGGGGTCCTCCTCGCGGCCGAGGCCACGATAGGCGTAAAGCCCGGCAAGTGCGGCAGCGATCATCAGATAGACGATGAAGCTGCGGTGGCGCAGCGCCCATTCGGAAAGATTGAAGCTGGTCATGATGCAAATCCCTCTCAGCGCGCGCAAAGGCGCGTTCCGCCGGCGGCTGCCGGCTGGCCAAAACAAGTGACGGTCGGGGTTCGGTCAGCGCCCGCCGCGTGGCGGGCGCCGGAAAGTCAGGCCAGGCTGTGCATAGTGCCCGGCACTCGGTAGGGCGCGCGCTCCGCAAGCCTCGGCCTGATGGCGAGGCCGGCGAGATAGCGCTGGAAGGCGGCTGCCTCCTGGACCGTGGAGGCAAGCGCGACATGGCCGTCGGGCCTCACCAGATAGGCGGCGTCACGCTGCAGGCCGGCTTTCCCGGCTGCGTCTGTCCAGGCGAAGGCGTGGATCGGGATGCCGCTCGGCGCAAGCATCGCCCGGAAATCGCAGTTGGCCTCGCCATAGACATGAACCTGCCAATCGAGCGAGCGCAGCGGCTCGAAATTGTCGCCATTTGCATGGGCGACGTAGGGCAGCCGGTCGCCGCCGTTCAGCTTGCCCGCCGTGCCCGAGCTGATCGGCCCGGCCCGGTACTGGATCGCCGCCTGCGAGATCAGTCCGAAGAAGGCGCGCGAGCCGAACGATGTATGCAGTGCGACATTCATGATCTTCGGCATAAGATAGCGCCGGAACAGGCCGATGAGCCGCGAGCGGCTGGTGATGAAGCGGAAAGCGGTGTCGGTGCTCTCGATCAGCTTGCGCGCAAAGGCGATGCGCTCGGGCTCATAGCTGTCGAGCAGGCGCGGGTCGGCCCGGCCCTGTACCACCGCTGCAAGCTTCCAGGCGAGGTTCACTGCGTCGCCCATCCCGGTGTTCATGCCCTGGCCGCCGGCCGGGCTGTGGATATGGCCGGCATCGCCGACGAGGAACACGCGGCCGACGCGGAAGCGCTCGGCGACGCGATGGTGGACGCGGTAGGTCGAGAACCAGTTGACTTCGTGGACCTTGACGCCGGTGTCGCGCTCGATATCGGCGCGGATCGCCTCGAAGCTGATCGTCTCGTCGGCCTCATGCGCCTTCGGCACGATGCCGATGAGGCGGAGCGACCCCGACTGCCTGACCGGCATGGCGATGGCGAAGCCATAGGTGCTGATGGTGACGTCCATGCCGTTGTGGGTGACTTCGCCGGTGCCCTTGACGTCGGCGACGTAGAAAGCCTGCTCGTAGGTGCCGCCGGGAAAGCCGATATTGAGCCCATGCCGAACGGTGCTGCGGGCGCCGTCGCTACCGGCGAGATAGGCGGCGCTGACGGTTTCGGTGCGGCCATCCTTGCTCAGCGTGGCGATGACCGCATCGCCCTCGTCCTGGAAGGCGACGAGCTCGGTGCCGCGCTCGACCTCGACGCCGGCGCGCTGCAGATGCGTGATCAGCACACGCTCGTGGATGTCCTGCGGCAAGGCGAAGGCGAAGGAAAAGGGGCTGATGCCGCGGCCGAAGTCGGACAGCGGCAGCCTGGCAGCGACGCCGGCCGGCGTATGTATGGTAAGCCGCTCCAGCCGGATGCCTGCTGCAAGGACATCGTCGACGATGCCGATCTGGTGGTGGAACTCCAGCGTGCGCGCCTGGACGGCAAGCGCCCGCGAGGTTTCGCCCGGACCGTCAGCCTTGTCGAAGATGCGGACCGGGACACCGAGCCTGGTCAGCCAGAGCGCGAGCGTCAGTCCGGTCGGACCGGCGCCGGCGATGAGGACCTTTGTCTTGGACATGGTCATTTTCCTTCTCCCTCAACGATACGGACTTTTTCGTGTTCCCGCAGCCGGTTTACGCCGGCGGTGACGACCAGATCGCCTTTGCTGAGCCCGTCGCTGACGACGATGCGGTCGGTCTCGTATCGGGCAACCGTGACCGGCTTGAGCTCGACGGCCGACGAGGGCGCCACGATCCACACCGCCGGCTTGCCATCCTTGTCGAACAGCGCGCTGCCTGGCAGCACCACGACCGGCGCGCCGGCGACCTCGGCGCGGCCGGAAACGCTGGCGCCGAAGCGCATTTCGTCGGGCGCATTCTCGATCGAGACCTTCACCTGGAAAGTGCGGGTGGCGGCATCGGCCATCGGCGCGATCTCGCGGATGGTGCCGGCCGCGGTGATCGCCGGATTGCTGAGCAGCGAGACGGTCACCTTTGGCGGCCGCTTCGTATCGGGCGTGTTGGCGAAGGCGGCTTCGGCGATCGAGAACACGGCGTCGCGGCTCTGCGGATCGGCGACGCGGACCACCATCTGCCCGACATTGACGGACAGGCCGGCTTCGGCGCCGCTCGCGGTGACGATGCCGTCGAATTCCGCGTGCAGCTCGGTATAGCCGAGCTGGTCCTTGGCCATCTCGAAGGCGATGTTCGCCGACTTGAGCTTGGCCTGCGCCGAGCGCAGATTCTTCAGCGTCGCGTCATAGTTGGCCCGTGTCGTGAAACCTTTGGCGAGCAGCGCGCCGATGCGGGCCTCGGCGGCACTTGCCTCGACAAGCACGGCCTGCGCCGCCGCGACATCGGCCTCGGCGCTGGCGAGCCGGTTGCGATAGTCCTGATCGTCGATGCGGGCGAGCACCTCGCCCTTCCTCACCGTCGCGCCGACCTCGGCGATGCGTTCGAGCAGCTTGCCGGATACGCGGAAGCCTAGGTCGCTTTCAAGCCTCGGGCGTATCTCGCCGACGGCGGTTCGGGTGTCCGCGCCGAGCATCGGAGCGACTGCTATGGCCTTGACGAGCTTCGTCTCCGGGGCGGCCGGGGTGGCGTTCGAGGCTTCGCTTCTTGCGCCGTGCCAGACCAGGGCCGCGCCGCAGGCGAGGACGGCGATCGAGCCGGCGACAAGGCGACGCCTCAGCGCCTTGTTATCAGAGAGTGCGGCAATCATGCTTGTCTCCACGACCAAGGTTGCGTTCGCGCGGGGAGGATGCGGCGACCGGGAAATATATCGGCTGGAGAGAGGGATCGGGCGTTTGCGGCCTGTCTTTCGCCAGCCCGATCTTCTTGCGGTTTCCGGCCCGGAAAATCCCGAACGGTTTCTGAGAATTTTCCGATGTTTGGCTGAGGCAGTGCCGGAAAGGGATTGACATAGGGCCTTCGAGCATATGTAACGTTATTACATATCGAGCTGCAAATTGGGAATTTCACGGGGTGATCAGGTCGCGCAGAAGTCCGTTGCGACTCGCGCGCGGACAACCTACGATGGCGGTGTCATGGTCCCCGAGCCGCAAGGCGAGGGGTGAAAAGGGAACACGGTGAGATCCGCTCAGGGTCGAGGCCGTGGCTGCCCCCGCAACTGTGAGCGGCGAGCTCCATCCGGAATGCCACTGGCCGGCAAGGCTGGGAAGGCGGATGGCGCGGCGACCCGCGAGCCAGGAGACCTGCCATCGACACGAGTTGACCGGACGGGGTGTGCCGGGAGGAGACGCGGGCACCGGTCCTGTCGGCCGGCTCGTCCGGCATCCTTCCGTCGCCGTTTTTGGAAAGTGACGGAATGTTGGACGGCTCCATCGATCGCATCCACCGCATTTTCGTGTGCACGCTTTGCTGTGATCCGGCGACGCAAGAAATGCGCAGCGAAGCTCTCTCCGATCATCGGGGGGGCCGCCTATGACCGCGCAGCTTCTCGAAGCCCGTGGCCTCGGCGCGACGGCCAACGGCCGGACGCTGGTCGACGATGTCAGCCTGTCGCTGACCGGCGGCGAACGTCTCGCCATCATCGGCCCTAACGGCGCCGGCAAGACGACGCTGCTGCGCATGCTGTGCGGGGCGCTGCCGCCGAGCCGCGGCGAGGTGCGCCTTGCCGGACGCCGGCTGGACCGGATCACCGCCGCCGAGCGGGCGCTCAGCATCGCCGTCGTCGGCCAGACGGACCAGCCGGATCCGCGGCTCGCGCTCATCGACTATGTCGAGCTTGGCCGCGTCCCACATGCGGGCTTGAGGCGCCGCCACGACGATCGCGACATCGTCGTCGAGGCTTTGCGCCGGACCGGATTGCTGCGGCTGCTCGCGCGCACAGTAGGCTCGCTGTCCGGCGGCGAGCGCCAGCGCGCGCAGCTCGCCCGCGCCATCGCGCAGGAGCCGAAAATCCTGTTCCTCGACGAGCCGACCAACCACCTCGATCCGCGCGCCCGCGGCGAGTTGCTCGACCTTGTCGCCGGCTTCGGCATGACCGTTGTCGCCGTGCTGCACGATCTCGCCCTGGTGGCGCCCTTCGCCACCCGCGTCGCGGTGATGAGCAACGCCCGGCTGCACGCGCTGGCGCCGCCGCGCGAGGCGCTGGCGCAGCCGCTCATCCGTGAGGTGTTCGGCATCGATGTGCTGCGCCTCCAGCACCCGACCGAGGACCGCGAGCTCACCGTCTTCGAGCTTCCCGCCCGCGCTTCAGCCCCGTCCTGAGCCAATCCAGACAATCCAACCCAATCAAGGAGCACCATCCCGTGAAACGCCTCGCTTTGTCGCTTGCCCTCTCTTTTGTCGCCTCGGCCGCCTTCGCCTTCCCGGTGACCGTCGACAGCTGCGGCAAGCCGCTCACCTTCGACGCGCCGCCGAAGCGCGCCGTCATCCAGGACCTCAACATGGCCGAGATGGCGTTCGCGCTGAAGCTGCAGCCGTCGATCGTCGGGCTCACCGGCATCACCGGCTGGTACAAGGTTGGCCCCGAATTCAAGGCCGAGCAGGGCTCGATCCCCGAGCTGGCGCCGAAATACCCGACGCTGGAAAACCTTGTAGCCGCGCAGCCGGACTTCTTCTTCGCCGGCTGGTATTACGGCATGAAGCCGGGCGGCGAGGTCACGCCCGACACGCTTGCCCCGCACGGCATCAAGACACTGGTACTGACCGAGAGCTGCGTCCATCTCGACAAGAACCGGCCCGCCGCTTCGATGGACCTGCTCTTTGGCGACGTCGAGAAGCTCGGCAAGATCTTCGGCAAGGACGCGCAGGCGCAAAAGCTGGTCGTCGGCTGGAAGGCCGAGCTGGCCGGCATCACCGCCAAGGTGGGCGACCATAAGGGCGCGCGCGTGTTCCTCTATGACTCCGGCGAGGACAAGCCCTTCACCGCTGGCAAGTTCGCCATCCCCAACGCCATGATCGCCGCCGCGGGCGGGGAAAACATCATGGCCGACATGGACACGAGCTGGGGCAATACCGACTGGGAGACGGTCGCGTCGCGCAATCCGCAATTCCTCATCCTGCTCGACTACCAGGACGGCGGCGGCTACCGGAAGCTGCTCGATTTCCTCGAGGCACATTCGGCGATGAAGGAAACCGACGCGGTGAAGAACAAGCGCTTCGTTGCGCTGCGTTACGCCGAGCTGACGCCCGGACCCGCCAACATCGAGGCGATCGGCAAGATCGCCAGGGCCATGTATCCGGAAGCGTTCTGACCTTTGCGATACGGATCGTTCGTTCTTACAATGTCGCTGGGCGCGGTGCTGCTCGCAGCGCTCGTGCTGCTTTCGATCGCCTACGGCTCGACGCTCATCCCGTTGCACGAGGTCGTGCGCGCGCTGGCACATGCGATGGGGCTGGACGGGAACCAGGTATCCGGTCCGGTCGGCAGCATCGTCGTCGACCTCAGGCTGCCGCGCGCGTTGCTGGCGATTGCTGTCGGCGCCGGCCTCGGCATCGTCGGCGCGCTGCTGCAGACGGTGACCCGCAACGATCTCGCCGATCCGTTCCTGTTCGGCCTCTCCTCGGGCGCCGCCGCCGGCGCGGTCTCCGTCATCACCGTCTTCGGCGACAGCTTCGGCATCTGGACACTTCCCCTTGCCGCCTTCACCGGCGGCATACTGGCAGCGGCAATCGTGCTTCTGCTCGTGTCGCGGGTGAGGGGGCAGGGACCCGAGCGGCTGATCCTCGCCGGCCTCGCCGTTTCCTTCATGTTCACCGCGCTGACCAACTATCTCGTCTTCGCCGGCGACCAGCGCGCCGCCCATTCGGTGCTGTTCTGGACCATGGGCGGGCTGGGTCTCGCCCGCTGGGACAATATCGGCCTGGCGGCGCTCGGCGCTGGCATCATTCTCGCCTATGGGCTCTGGAACCACCGCCGCTTCGATGCCTTCCTCGCCGGCGAAAGCGCCGCCGAAAGCCTCGGCGTGCCGGTGGCGAGGATGCGCCGCACGACATTCCTCATCGCGGCTCTGGCCACCGCGATTCTGGTGGCGGTGGCCGGCGTCATCGGCTTCGTCGGCCTGATGATCCCGCATCTCGGCCGGCCGCTGGCCGGTCCGCTGCATCGGCCGCTGATAGCGATCTGCGCGCTGTTCGGCGCGATCCTGCTCCTGGCCAGCGATCTCTTGGCCCGCACGCTGCTGCCGCCGCAGGAACTGCCGATCGGCATCATCACCAGCTCGCTCGGCGCCTTCTTCGTCGTCACCATGCTGATGCGCAACCGCCTTTAGTTCGCCGGCGATCAAACCGTCCAGAAATAGCGCACGATGTGGAAGAAGATCGGCGCGGCGAAGACGAGGCTATCGGTGCGGTCGAGCATGCCGCCATGGCCCTCGATCAGGTGGCCCCAGTCCTTGACGCCCTGGTCGCGCTTGATCGCCGACGCCACGAGCCCGCCGAGGAACCCCATCGTGCAGGCGACGAAGGCGACCGTCGAGGCCTGCAGCGGCGAAAACGGCGTGATGAAGGAGAGCAACGCGCCGAGCAGGCTGGAGGCGACCAGCCCGCCGATCAGCCCCTCCCAGGTTTTCGACGGCGAGACGGTCGGCGAGAAGCGGTGTTTCCCGAACAGCTTGCCGAAGATGTACTGCAGCACGTCGCTGCCCTGCACGACGATGATCAGGAAGGCGATGAGCAGAAGATTGCGGCCTTCGAAACCCGGCACGTTGAGCGTCAGCAGGGCAGGAACATGGCTGACGCAATAGACCGAGATCATGATCGCCCATTGCTGCGCGGCGATGCGCTCGAGGAAGCGCTCGGTATCGCCATGAAGCGCCGTGATCGCCGGCATCAGCAGGAAGCAGTAGACCGGGATGAAGATCACGAACAGTCCGTACCAGGCCGTCCACACCAGCCAGTACTGGACCGGGATGACGATGCCGAACATGCCGAGCAGCACCCAGTGGTCGCTGCGGCGGCTGTGCGTCAGCGTCACGAACTCGCGCAGCGCCGCGAACGAGATCAGCGCGAAAAGGATGGTCATGCCGTAGCGGCCGAAGAAGAAGGCGACCGTCATCAGCGCCACCATCACCCACCAGGCGTTGATGCGCTGCGTGAGGTTGACCAGCGTTGCGCTCAGCGGCTTCGGCGCGCGCATCGAAAGGATGCCGGCGGTGACGCTGGCGGTGCTCAGCACCACGAAAAGGCCGATGATCAGGATGCTGATTTCGTGGCGCATCAATCGTCTCGATCAGGGCGCGGATTCAGCGCCAGAAGTGCCGCGCGGGCGCGCTCGAGGAAGGCGCGGCGTTCCTCGCCGGGCGCCACCGCTACCGGCGCGCCGAAGACGACGCGGCAAAGCAGCGGCACCGGCAGGAACTGGCCCTTCGGCAGCACGCGCGACATGTTCTCGATCCAGCAGGGGATGAGTTCCACATCGGGCCGCGTCATCGACAGGTTGTAGAGCCCGGAGCGGAACGGCAGCAGCTCGTCGCTCATGTTGCGCGTGCCTTCCGGGAAGATGATCAGCGAGTGGCCCTGGTCGAGCACCGAGAGCATGACCGAGATCGGGTTCTCCTCCGGACTCGTCCATTGCCGGCTGATCAGCACGGAGGAGAGCATGTCCTCGGCGATGAAGCGGCGCAGCCGCGACTTCCCCCAATATTCGGAAGCGGCGATCGCATGCGTGATGGCGCGTTCCTTCTCGCTGAGGCAGGCCGACAAAAGGATGAAATCGCCATGGCTGGTGTGGTTGGCGAAATAGATGCGCTGCCGCTCCGACGGCTGGCTGCCGCTCCAGATCGGGCGCACGCCGGTCACCGCCCAGGCCAGCGCCGACAGGCCGACCGAGGTCACCGTCTGCAGCAGGGTGAAGGTCCGGAGCGCAAGCTTGCTCATCGCGGCATCCAGAATCCGGCGGTCAGGAACGCGGCGACGAAGACTGCCAAGGCGATGCGCTGGCGGGCAAGCAGGCGGCGCGTTCCGGCGATACGGTCGTCGAGCGGGCGGAGAGAGGAGGGAGCCGGCTTCAGCCGCATGCGTGCCAGCAGATCGTCGACCGCAGCACCTCCGGAAGCCTCGTCGTCATGGCTCGTCATCAGCCGGAACAGCAGCGCATCGAAGAGAAGAAGCGCCGAAAGCCCAAGCACCGCGATGGCGCTCGCCGCCGCGACCAGCAGCGCCAGCACCGCGATCGGCGCGTGGAGAGCGCCGCGCGCCGAGGCGACCAGCGGCGCGACGCTGTCGCCGGCGATAACGATGGCGGCCGGCCATGCCGCCTGCTTGATGAGCATGGCGGCGAAGATGGCCGTCCGCTGCCGATAGGCTTCGTCCGTCATGCCGGCTCGTCCTGGAAATGCACCGGCCGGCCTGATGCAGCGAGCTGCTTTTGCGCCTGCGCCGGCGTGTGCGATCGGCCGGTCGAGACCAGCCATCCGGCGATGACCGTGGCGCTGCGCTGGAAGCCGAGCGCGCAGCAGACCAGCACCGTGCCCTGCCGGCGCGCTGGCTCGATGGCTGCCACCGCCCGATCAAGCACGTCCGCCGGCGGCGGCAGGAGATCGAGCATGCCGAAGCTTTCCCAGCGGCCAGGCGCGTCGCGCGGCCGCTCCAGCTCGGCGGCGAGGTCGATCACCGTGCCGAAGCGATCGGCTTCGGCAGCGCCGGGAAAACGTCCGAGGAAAACGCCGTCGGCGATTGCCACCGCTGGCGGCAGCTTGCGCGTCCATGCCCAGACATTGGCCCTGGCGCTCAGCCGGTAGGGCCAGAGCAGGATGCGGCTTGCCAGCGGCGCATAACCGTCAGCCGTCTTCTGGAACACTTTTGCGCCGGCCCCGGCATAGGCGAAGGCGACGATGGCCAGCGCCAACGCCGGCCACAAAAGCACCAGCGCGATAGCGGAGAAGCGGACTCCGACGGATGCTCCGGCCAGGGCGAGGGCAGCGCCCAACGCGTAGCAGAGCGCAAGCCGCCGTGCCTTGGCATCGGCGTTCAGGCGGAAGCCGGAGAAAGGCAGCTCGCCCTTGGCCGGAAACAGCCAGAGCGCGAAGGCCCCGAGCAGTGCGCCGGTGGGGATATCGATGAAATGGTGCTGCCAGGTTGTCAGCACCGAGGCGCCGATCAGGAAGCACCAGCCGTGCCAGATCGGCAGCAGAACGCCGCCGAGATGCTGGCGCCAGTGATCGCAGATGATCACCAAAAGCGCGATATGCAGCGACGGCGCCTGGTTGAACGGCTTGTCGAAGCCGCCGAGCACGGCAAACAGGAAGCCCGGCAGGCCGGTTGTCGCCGGCCGCACGAAGGTGGCGGTCAGCGGAAACAGGATGAAGCAGGTGACGGCGACGACCTGAGCCGTGAGATAGCGGCTGGCCAGCCGGTCGACACCGCGTCTGCTGTCGTTGAGCAGCAGCGACAGGCCGTAGAACAGGTTGATCGACCAGTAGGGCACGATCGTCCATGCGAGGAACGGTATCGCGTGCTCCCAGGAAAACACTATGCTGCCGACATGCGAGCGCGTCGAGGCCAGCCAGTTGGCGAAGCCGTAGGTCGAATAGAAGAAGGGCGCCAGAACAGCGAGCCAAAGGGCTGCACGGAGCACGATCCGGCCATAGGCTTCGGCTGCTGGGCTGGTTGAAAGGGGCGGGGGCTCGACGCTGGCGGGCATGCTTCGGTGTTCCTAAAGCCCGATGATTTCAGGTCGATCCGACCTGAAATCATCCGGCTCTAAATCAAAGAAATAGAGCATGATGTCGTCCGAAAACCGCTTCACACTTTTCGGCATCATGCCTAAAGCCGCCTTGCCAGCGAGACGGTGAAGATGCCCCATTGGTCGATGCGCTGGTCGAGCTTCTCGAAACCGGCTGCCTCGACCAGCTGGTCCATCTCGCCCTGCGTGCGGCGCCGCATCACCCAGGCCTGGCCGCCGCGATGCGACGTCAGGCTGCGCGCGATCATCTCGAGCTGCGGGTGCCAGGGCTGGTTGGTGTAGAGGAGCAGGCTGCCGGGCTGCATGGCGCGGGCAAGGCCGCCGAGCGAGCGGGCAATCAGCGCGTTGTCGGCGAAAAGCTCGTAGAGGCCGGAGACGATGGCGAGGTCCGGCGCCGGATCGAGCCTGGCCAGCCCATCGCCGTCAAAGGCGTCGACGCGCCGGAACGACACGCTCGCCGGCAGTCCGCGCTCTGCAATCAGCTTGCGGCCGAGCTCGACGTTGAGATCGGAGTAGTCCTGCAAGCGCACGCTGGCTGGTTGTTCAGGGCTCTTGCCGATGGCGTCGAGCACGTAGCGGCCGTGGCCGGCGGCGATATCGAGGATATGACCGGGCCGTCCGATGGCCTTAAGCGTTGCCAGCGCCGAGCCGATCAGCTCTTCGAGGTTGAGCTTGCGCTGGCGGATGCCACGCCAGCCGATGGCGTCGAGGAAGGTCCGGTCGACTAAGCGGCCGATCGGCCCGAGGCCGCGCGGCTCGTCCTCATAAACATAGTCCAGCGTCGACCCGGAATCGAAGCCGGTGGCAACGCCGGTCTTCATGCCTTGCGAGAACGAGCTGCCGAGGCGGATGAAGGCGCGGCTCAAGGCCCAATAGAGGCCCTTCGGTGACAGGGGATCGAGCGGCGAGGCAAGCCTGTCGGCCTCGTCGCGCGTGTAGCCGGCGATATCCGCCTGCTTCAGGTCGACGGCTTCGGCCGGCGAGGCGAACTGCCCTTCGAGGAACGGCCGGATCAGGTCGAGCGCCTTGGCGCGGTCGCGTTCGCCCAGCGTGTCGTGGAAGAAGCCCGGCAGCACATGGCGTTCTTTCACGCTGCTGCCGAGGTTGACGAAGAACTCGTGCTGCGGCGCATGGCGCACCACCCAGTCGCTGCCCGACAGGAGAAGCTGCGTCGGCATGGTGATGGCGCGGGCATCGGAAACGATGCGCGCCGCATGCTGGTAGAGCTCGACGAGGATGTTCGAGGCGATCGGCCTTGTGATCAGCTTGTCGTTTTCGAACGAAGCGATGCGCACCGGGTCATGGGTGAGCAGGTTCGCCTTGACGTAGGAATTGACGAAGAAGCGCCCCTTGATCTTCTGCCACAGCGCGATGCCTTCTTTGGCGAAAGGGACATAGAGCTTGACCGAGAAGGCGGGCGAGGCGAGCACCATGGCGCGCAGTTTCGGCGCGTAGTCATGCACCCACGCCGCGGCAAGCACGGCGCCGAAGGACTGCGCGATGAGCGCGATATCCGGCGCGGCAAAACCGTCCCTGGCGGCGATCTCGCGCATGAAGCAATCGATGTCGCGCACCAGCGCCGCGAAGGAAGGAGCATAGCCGCGCTCGCCTTCGGAGCGGCCGTTGCCGCGCGCGTCCCAGGCATAGAAGGCATGGTCGGGCATGCCGAGTTCGTCCACGAGATGCGCCATGCGGCCGCCATGCTCGTGCCCGCGATGGAAGAGCACGACCGCGCCTTTGGCCTTTGCCGGGACTTTTGTCTTGGCAGAAACGGGCGGCCAGAAGCGGTAGAAGATCTGCGTGCCGTCATGGCTGCGGAAGGTGCGTTCCTGCGCTTGCCGCGCAAGGCTTTCCGCCGGCGCGCTGGCGACCTGTTCGTGAAGCATGGTGTTTCCCCCGGGCGGCATGGCGAGCCTCGATGCTCAGCCGCCGCTGCCAATAAGACCGGCGCGTATCCGGTTTATGGCGGTCAGCAGCGAAAGCGTAGCCATGGCCGGAAACACAAACGACGCGATTGCCGGCGGCCACAGCCCGGCGGCGGCGAGCACGGCGACCACGCCCAGCGCCAGCGCCCTGTCGCTCTTGCCGAACGGACCGGCATAATTTCGTCCGATGCCGGCGGCGATGCCGAGCACGCCGGCGAACTCGGTAAGCACAGCGGCGATGGCAAAGGCGACGACGCCCCGGCCGCCGAATTGCGGAAAGGCCGCAAAGGGCAGGATCAGCGCGAGGTCCGAGGCGACGTCGCAGGTCTCGTTGAGATACATGCCGAGCGTCGAGGCCTGCCCATGCTCCCGCGCCAGCATGCCGTCCATGGCGTTGAGCGCCATGCGAACGAAAAGCACGATGGGAATGAGAAGAAGAACGATGCGCCAGCCCGGCAAAAGCGCGATCGCCGTTCCGGCGGCAATGGACAGCAAGGCAGCAAGTATCGTTATGCCGTTGGCCGTGATGCCCATTGCGGCCAGCTTCCCGACCAGCGGCCGCAGCCTGTCCTGGAAAGCCGGCTTGAGCGCATAGAGCGTCGGCATAGCGTTGATCCCCCGATCCACGCTTCCACCTGTATCACGAAGAGGCCGAATGACACCAGCATGCGGCAAAAAACACAGTGAATTTTCAGACGGTTGACGCCTTACTATGAAGGCATCGCCTCAAGCCGCCGCAGTCGCCCTCTTGATCAGGCGCCGGCCAGGGTGTCCAGTTGAATTTATGCATCGCTCGAGTAAGCTTTGATCATGCCGAGGTTCAAGCTGACTGCGCCGGGTCCATGGGGCGAAAAGAGCGCCAACGACTACAGCTATTCGATGGTGCTGGAAGTCGATGGCCGGGTGGAATTATCCGGACAGGGCGGATGGAACCCGGACACGCTCGACATCCCGTCTGGTGTCCCTGTTGAATCCGAGATCAACCAAGCCTTCGACAACGTTGCCTTCATGCTGAACAGCGTCGGCTTGGACTGGTCGCATGTAGCGCATGTCAATTCCTACCACACGCCAGAAGCGGACGGGACAATCCTCGCGGCAACGGCTGAGATGGCGCGGCAGTTTCGCAAGCGAATGCCAGACCACAAGCCAATCTGGACATGCCTTGGAGTGGCAGTGTTAGGCGATCCCGGAATGCATGTTGAAATCCGCGTGACAGCTTTCCGCGACTAGCCGGCGGTCGATCCGCCCTTCTTCCAGGGGCTGCGCTTTCCCGGCTTCTGGACCAACGCATTCCGCTTGAATAGTAAGCACGCTTATTATATATGCCGCTCATGGTTTCAGACGGCATCGACAGATTGGGATTTTTGATCCACGACGTGCAGCGCCTGATGCGCAAGCGCTTCGAGGCGCGCGCCAGCGGGCTCGGCCTGTCGTCGGCGCAATGGCGCCTGATGGTTCGCGTGGCCAAGGAGGCCGGCATCACCCAGGCGCGGCTCGCCGACATGCTGGAAATCGAGCCGATCAGCGTCTCGCGTCTTGTCGACAGGATGGAGGAGGGCGGCTGGATCGAGCGCCGCACCGACCCGACCGACCGGCGGGTGCGCCTGATATTTCCCACCGCCAAGGCAAGCGCTGCCTATGCCGACGTCAAGAGCCTCGCCGGCGAGGTCTATGAGGAATCGCTCACCGGCGTGTCGCCGGAGGATCGCCACGTCCTGATCCGGACGCTGGACACGATCGTGCGGAATTTGACGGACGGCGAAGCGTCGTCCCTGGAAAAAATGAAGGCAGAAGGCGCAGCAACATGAACGCGGCAGCCAAGATCGAAGACAACGTCACCGAGCTGGAGATGGAGACGCCTGCGGAGCCGGTCGGCAAGGCATCGGCGGAGCCGATCGGCAAGGCGTCGGCGGAGCCGGTCGGCAAGGCGTCGGCGGAGCCGATCGCCGAAGCCCCGGCGCAGCCGGCACCCGCTCCCATTTCCGTGGCGCCGGCGCCGCAGCCCGCGCCGAAGAGGAAGCGCCGCCTGGGCCGCTTCCTTTTGATGATCGCCCTGCCGCTGGCGCTGCTCGCCGGCGGCGCCTATGTCTGGGTGACGGGCGGGCGCTACCAGGAGACCGAGAACGCCAATCTGCAACAGGCCAGGATTTCGATCGCTTCCGATACGGCCGGCCGCATCGTCCAGGTCGGCATCGCCGACAACCAGACGGTCAAGGCCGGCGACCTCCTCTTCGTCATCGACCCGGAGCCTTATCGCATTGCGCTGGCCCAAGCCGACGCGGCTGTGGCCGCCGCGCGCCTCAATGTCGAGCAGCTGCGCGCCGCCTACAGCCAGGCGATGGCGCAGGAAAAGTCGGCGAGCAGCGAGGTCGACTATGCGCAGTCGCAATATGATCGCGCCGCCGATCTCGCCCAGAAGGGCATCAACGCCAAGTCTTCGCTGGACGAGGCCCGTAACGACCTCGACAAGGCCAAGCAGCAGCT
This sequence comes from Mesorhizobium sp. M1D.F.Ca.ET.043.01.1.1, assembly GCF_003952385.1. Classification (NCBI taxonomy): domain Bacteria; kingdom Pseudomonadati; phylum Pseudomonadota; class Alphaproteobacteria; order Hyphomicrobiales; family Phyllobacteriaceae; genus Mesorhizobium; species Mesorhizobium sp. M1D.F.Ca.ET.043.01.1.1. Next base: position 461,056 of record NZ_CP034444.1, on the reverse strand, counting down.
GGCGGTCGCCGAGCAGGGCATCGTCAGCGCCAAGGCGGCGCTTGGCGGCAACCCGGACATCGAGACCGACAGGCACCCGACGGTGATGTCGGCGATCGCCGCGCGCGACAAGGCCGCTTACGATCTCGCGCAGACCACGGTGAAGGCGCCGGCCGACGGCGTGGTCTACCAGGCCTCGTCCTTCAAGGTCGGCCAATACGTCGCCGTCGGCACGCCGCTGTTCGCGCTGGTCGAGACCGGCGACACCTGGATCGACGCCAATTTCAAGGAGACCCAGCTCACTCATATGAAGCCTGGACAGAAGGCCGAGATCGTCGTCGACACCTACCCGGGCCGGACCTTCGAGGCGACCGTCAAGGCGATCGGCGCCGGCACCGGCGCCGAGTTCTCGCTGCTGCCGGCCCAGAACGCCACCGGCAACTGGGTCAAGGTCACCCAGCGCATTCCCGTGCGCCTGGAACTGGCCGACCCCGACGCCAAGATGGCCCTGCGCACCGGCATGAGCGCGACGGTCACCGTCGACACCGGCGTGGCGCGCGGCCTGCCGTCGATCTTCGGCCACGCCACGGCCGGCGAGAACGCGCAATAATCACGCACAAGCAAGGAGTTGGAGCAGGGGATTGGTCTGATGGGAGGAGTGTGAAAGCTCAAGCGTTGAGGCGAGCCGCTTCGCGGCTTTGATCGATGCCGAAGCTTTCGACACGGACCCGTCTATCCTCAGGTTTCCGGGCGGCAGGCATCCGCTCGAATAGAGACTTTCGGTCGATGTAACCCCCACATCGATAGTCGCGTCCCACCGCGATGAGGGTCTCTCAACGGAAGGCCTTGCCGTCCGGAAACCCAGAGCCGGATGATTTCAGGTCCAATCGACCTGAAATCTGAATCCGGCTCTAAATCAAAGAGATAGAGCATGATGTCGCCCGAAAACCGCTTCACACTTTTCGGCATCATGCTCTAGCGTACCCGTTTTTGCTATCTGACGGAAGTTCAGCGCCATGAGCACGCCCGAACCCTTCAAGGAAGTCCCGCACCGCGGCCTGATCACGGTCGCGCTGATGCTGGCGACGATCATGCAGGCGCTCGACACCACGATCGCCAATGTCGCGCTGCCGACCATGACCGGCGATCTCGGCGCCTCGCCCGACAACATCAACTGGGTGCTGACCTCCTACATCGTGGCGGCGGCCATCATGACGCCGGTCACCGGCTGGCTTGCCGACCGCCTTGGCCGCAAGGAACTGTTCCTCGCCTCGGTCGTCGGCTTCACCATCTTCTCGATGCTCTGCGGACTCGCCTGGAGCCTCGAGACCATGGTGCTCTTCCGCTTGCTGCAGGGCGTGTTCGGCGCGGCCATCGTGCCGCTGTCGCAGACCTTCCTGCTCGACATCAATCCCAGGGAGCGCCATGGCCAGGCGATGGCCATCTGGGGCGCCGGCATCATGCTGGGGCCGATCCTCGGGCCGACGCTCGGCGGCTGGCTGACCGAGAATTTCAACTGGCGCTGGGTGTTCTTCATCAACCTGCCGGTCGGCATCCTCGCCTTCATCGGCATGGCCGCCTATCTGCCGGTTGTCGCCAAGCGCGTGCGCAGCTTCGATTTCTTCGGCTTCGCCATGATCTCGCTCGGCGTCGGCGCGTTGCAGCTGATGCTCGACCGCGGCGGCGAGGTCGACTGGTTCTCCTCGACCGAGATCTGGATCGAGCTCGCGCTGTCGATCACCGGTTTCTGGGTGTTCATCATCCATACGGTGACGTCCGAACGTCCCTTCATCGATCCAAAAATCTTCCTCGACCGCAATTTCGTGACCGGGCTGGGCTTCATCTTCGTCATGGGCGTGCTGATCCTGGCCTCGATGTCGCTGCTGCCGCCAATGCTTGCCAACATCTTCGGCTATCCGACGGTGACCATCGGCGTTGTGCTGGGACCGCGCGGCATCGGCACGATGATCTCGATGCTGTTCGTTGGCCGCATCATGCACAGGATCGATGCCAGGATCCTCGTCGCCATCGGCTTCCTGCTTACCGCGCAGTCGCTCTACACGATGGCGAGCTTCACGCCGCAGATGGACAACTGGCTGATCATCTCCTCGGGCGTCGTCCAGGGGCTCGGCATGGGCATGGTGTTCGTGCCGCTGTCGGCGGTTGCCTTCGCCACGCTCGACGTGCGCTACCGCACCGACGCCACTTCGCTGTTCAGCCTGGTGCGCAATCTGGGTTCCTCCATCGGCGTATCGGTGGTCGCGGCGCTCATGGTGCAGAACACGCAGATCAACCATGGCGAGTTGTCCGCCTTCATCAACCCGTACAATCCCAATCTGTGGGCGGCCTCGCCGGCCGCGGCCGCCGGCGACCCCGCCGCGCTTTCGCAGGTCGACAGGCTGGTGAACGTCCAGGCGATGATGATCTCCTACATCAACGACTTCAAAATCCTGATGGTGATGACGCTGCTTGCCGTCCCGTTCGTGGTCCTGCTGCGCAAGCCAAAAGCGGCGCCGGCCGGTAGCGCGCCGGCAGCGCATATGGATTGACGTTTTGCGGGCTGGCGCGACGTAGCGGCTGCGCCTGCATCCGGGCTCAAAATCGTGTCCGAGGAACAGCCCGGAACTTTCAGATTTCCACAGCTGCCTGCCCCCTGACCCGGACCTGGTTCACCTACCATTAGTATATCTCGATCACGATGCGGTCGCTTTTGGGTTGAAAGCGAGCCGTGTTGCTTTGCGCCGGCACCAAACCGGAGGAACTCTGTTTGGGCACAAAATCATCCAGGAAAGCCGCTGCAACACCGGAGTCGGCCAGTCTTGCCGCGCTGGCAAAGCTGACGATCGCTTCCTATGAAACGCTCGAGGGCGACCTTCGAGCCAGGATCGCAACGCTCGAAGGGCAGGCGCTGCGATTTGAGACGGCGATCGAAAACGTTTCGCAGGGCATCTGCTTTTTCGACGCCGGTGAACGGCTGATCCTGTGCAACCGCCGCTATGCGGAAATCTACCGCATTGCGCCTGAACAATTGCAGCCGGGGCTGACGCTACGGGAAATCGTCGAACGTCGGGTCGCCGTCGGGACATCCGCGACAGATGCCGACGCTTATCTTGCATTGGCCCGTTCCATAAATTCGGGCATGGCTCCAAGAGTCTGGACCGCCAACCTCGCCGACGGCCGGGCAATTCAGGTCTGCCACCAGCCCATGCCTGACGGCAGCTGGGTGGCCACGCATGAGGACATTACGGCGCTCGCTGCCAATCAACAGATCGTCGACGAGCGCATCTCGCTGCAAACGCTGATCGACTGGGTGCCCGATTATCTCTGGGTCAAGGACACAGAAAGCCGGTTCGTCGTGGCGAACAGGGCGCTTGCGGTCGACAGCGGGCGGGAGAAGACCAGCGACATGATCGGCTTGACCGATTTTGATCTCCATGCCCCGGAACTTGCGCGGAAATTTCGCGCGATCGAGGAGAACGTGCTCCGCAGTGGGCAACCGATGATCGACAAGGAGGAGTTTATTGTCGATGCGTCGGGCGCCGGAAAGTGGGTTTCGTCGACAAAGGTGCCGCTGCGCAATGCGCAGGATGAGATCATCGGTCTGGTTGGCATCGCTCACGATGTCACCGCGCGCAAGCAAGCGGACATCCTTCGGGATGGACAGGCGCATATTCTGGAAATGATCGCGATGAGCGCCCTGCTCGAAGACGTGCTCGATCGCCTGATGCGCCTCGTCGAGTCGCAATTGACGGGAATATTCGGTTCCGTCCTGCTGCTGGACAAGGATGGTAGCCATTTGCGGCACGGCGGCGCGCCGAGCCTGGCGAAAGACTACACCACCGCCGTCGACGGGATCGCCATCGGCCCCAAGGTTGGATCGTGTGGCACCGCCGTCTATCGGCGCGAACCGGTCATCGTCGCGGACATCATGCAGGATCCGCTTTGGGAAGATTACCGTCACGTGGTGGCGCCCTTCGGCTATCGTTCCTGCTGGTCGACACCGATCCTGTCGCATCAAGGCGCCGTTCTGGGTGTCTTTGCGATGTATTCGATGACGGTGCGTGAACCGACCGAAGCAGAAACACGGCTGATCGACTTCACGACGCGCATTGCGGGGATCGCCATCGAGCGCAAATTGGCTGAAGACCAGATCCATTTCATGGCCAACCATGACGTGCTGACAGGGCTTCCAAACCGCGCTCTACTCGAGGACCGGCTCTCACAGGCTCTGCTGTATGCGCAGCGATATGAGCGCTGGGTGACGGTGGTGTTCATCGACCTCGACAACTTCAAGCTCGTCAATGACACGCTCGGCCACAACGCCGGTGACGTGCTGCTGAAGACCGTCGCCAACCGTATGGTCGAATGCGTCCGGTCAACCGACACCGTCGTGCGGCTTGGCGGCGACGAGTTCGTTATCGTTCTGTTCGATCAGCCGACCGACGTCGATCTGATCTCCGAGACCCTGCAAAAGATCCGGTCGGCGATCGCGGAGCCGGTTCATCTGGGAAGGCACCGGCTGCGGGCGACGGCCAGCATCGGCATCGCCAATTATCCCAAGGATGGGACGGGTCCGGATCAGCTGCTGGCCAATGCCGATGCTGCCATGTACCGCGCGAAGGAATTCGGCCGCGACAATTTCCAGTTCTACGCTCCCGAGTTCAACACCAGGGCGCATGAGAAATTCCTGCTTCAGGAAGAGCTGCGAAATGCGCTGGCTCGCTCGGAGTTCGTCCTGCTCTATCAGCCGCAGGTCGATCTTCGCTCAGGGGACGTCTTTGCAGTCGAAGCCTTGCTGCGCTGGAAGCATCCGACACGAGGCATGGTGGCGCCGAACACATTCATTCCGACCGCCGAGGAGACCGGCCTGATCGTGCCGATCGGCGACTGGGTCCTGCATGAAGCCTGTCGGCAGAACAAGGCCTGGCAGGATGCAGGTCTGCCACCCCTGACCGTATGCGTAAACGTCTCGGCGCGGCAATTCAGGGAACCGAACCTGATTGGCCGGGTCGTGAACGCACTGAAGGACAGCGGCCTGGATGCCAGACATCTCGAGCTTGAGGTAACCGAGAGCCTTATCATGCAGGACGTCGAATTGGCGGTTGCGACGATGAACGCCTTGCAGGGCCTGGGTGTTCAGATATCGATCGACGATTTCGGAACCGGCTATTCCAGCCTCAGTGCGCTCAAGACCTTTCCCGTGGCGCGGCTGAAGATCGACAAGTCATTCATCAGGGATCTCGCCGCCGACGAGAGCGATCAGGCTGTCGCCAGCGCCGTGATCTCATTGGGTCAAAATCTGCATCTGAGGGTCATTGCCGAGGGCGTCGAGACAGACGACCAGGTGGCCTTCTTGCGCAAGAACAATTGTGATGAAATGCAGGGCTATCATTTCAGCAAACCGGTCTCTGCCCTGGGCATCGCGAAATTGCTCCACACGGCGAGCGTGGCGGATGACGGCCGAGGCGTTCCGGCGTCGAAACCTCTGACGACAAAACAGGGATAGGCGAGGCCTATCTCCCGAGCACGAGGCTCCAGTAGCGCAGGCTCGGATCGCGGCCGTCGCGCACATAGGCGAGGCCGAAGCGGGAGAAGTCCGGGTCGAGCATGTTGCGGCGGTGGCCGTCCGAATGCATCCAGATGTCGAACAGCTTCTGCAGGTCGAAGCGCCCCTCGGCGATGTTCTCGCCCGCGGCGCCGTGCACCCCATTGCCCTTCATGCGCGAGGCGAAATCCTTGCCCCAGCCGGTCGTGTGGCTCATGCGGGCGCGCGAGGCCATGTAGCCGGCCTGCTGCAGCGCCGCCTGCTCGAGCTGCGCATCCGGAACCAGCGCCGGCAGTCCGGCGGATGTCCGGATCGTGCTCAAGGTGGTGGTGGCGGAGGACGAAACGCCTGCGCCTTCGCCGGTCGGCAGCACGGTGGTGGAGCAGGCGGCAAGGCCCGCCAGCGCGGCAAGAGCCGCACCCTTCAGCAGCAGGCGCCTGTTCGGGTTCGGGATCGGGTGGTTTTCGAGTCGCGCAACGGTCATGCCCGCCTGAAATAATGGCGATCATGGCTTTTGCCGGGCGGGGCAGCGAAAATCTCGGTAGACGGCCCTAGGCTGCGGTTTCGAGATTTGCTTCCGAGCCGCCGGTCCGATCGTCGGCCGTATGCACCCACCAGGCCCCCAGCGCATCGATCAGCGGGACGAGCTTGCGGCCGGACGTCGTGAGGTCGTAGTCGACGCGCAGGGGATAGCCCGAATGCGCCGTTCGCCGCACGATGCCGGCGTCCTCCAGCTTGCGCAGTTCCAGCGCCAGGATGCGGTGAGAAACGGTCGGGTTGTCGCGCCTGAGTTCGCTGAAGCGTTTGGTGCCGTCCTTCAGATAGTAGAGCAGCAAGGTCGGCCAGCGGCCGCTGAGCACGCGCATGGTCTCTTCGATCGGGCAGCGCGAGACGACATCTTTCATGGGGAGGGACCTGGACGCGTGGTTACAAAATAGTGCGTAATTTACATGGGAAGACAGTTGTTTAGGGTCAAGTTTCGCTGCGCGGCGTGATCCTCGAACATGGAAGAGACAACACATGGAACCTATCCTCCTTTACGGCTTCCCGGCGGGAAGCTCGATGGGGCTCGTCGCTGCCTTCGAACGCCTCGGGCTGCCCTACCGGCTGTGCCGGGTGGACATGCTGGGCGACATGAAGAACGAAGCCTATGCCGGCATCAACGGCCGGCAGGAAACGCCGGTGCTGATCACGGACGAGGGCAAGGTGCTGACCGAGACCATGGCGATCGCCGCATGGCTCGAGGCCCGCGATACGCAGCGCCGCATCAGCTTCGATCCGCGCACGCCGGAAGCCGATCGGATGCACCAGCTGATGGCTTTCGTGAACACCGGCTTCACCGCCGCCTTCATGCCGCTTTGGGCGGCGTTGGAAATGGCGTCGCCCGATCCGGCGCTGCAGGCGACCTTGCGCGACTTCGGCCGCAAGGCCGTCGCCGAGCGTCACGACAAGCTTGAGGAGATGATCAACAGAACCGAGTTCCTGGCCGGGGACCGGCCGACGCTGGCCGATACCACGCTGATCGGCGTGGCGCGCTGGGCCGAATTCCACCAGGCCATCGAGGGCGCCGATTACCCCAGGCTTGCCGCGCTGCGCCGCCGCGTCGAGGCCTTGCCGGAGGTGCGCTACGCACTTGCCGTCGAGAATGGCGAAATGCCTGTCGGCTCGGGCGCATGCCTGGGGCACGTGCCGCTGGCGGATGTGATCGAACGTTTCGCCGCCTGAATAGCGCCTGGCCTCCGGGTCAGCCGACGGCGCTAGCGCGGCTGGCGCCGCCGGTGACGACAAACCCTGGCAGATGCGCTATGTTGCCACAGGTACTTAAGTGGCAGCTACGGGCGGCCACCCAGGTGGTGACCGCCCCCGCGAGAAACGGAGGAAGGTTATGGCCGGCTTTCATGTCATGGCGGACGCGCACGGGATGCATGTGCAGCCCACGGTGCGCCACATCACCACGTCGGATCTGTGGGATGCGTTGCGGCGCGGCGCCGACGATTTCTGGGCCAAGCCTTCGCACTATGTGTTCCTCTGCCTGATCTATCCGATTGTCGGCCTGATCCTGACCCGGTGGAGCTCCGGCTCCAATGCGATTCAGCTCGTCTATCCGCTGATGTCCGGCTTCGCGCTGATCGGCCCTTTCGCGGCGATCGGCCTCTATGAGATCAGTCGCCGGCGCGAGCTCGGCATGAGCACCCGCTGGCACCATGCGTTCGACGTGCGCCATTCGCCGGCGCTGCCTTCGATCGCGGTGATCGGCATCCTGCTCTTTGCGCTCTTCCTTCTGTGGCTGTTCGCCGCGCAGACGATCTATACCAGCCTCTTCGGCGCCGAGCCGCCCGCTTCGGTCGGTACCTTCCTGCGCGATGTGCTGACGACCGGCAAGGGCTGGACGCTGATCCTGCTCGGCAACGCCGCCGGCTTCGTCTTTGCCGTGGTCGTGCTTGCCACCACCGTGATTGCCTTCCCGCTGCTGCTCGACCGCGATGTCGGCGCCGTCTCGGCGATCGAGACCTCGGCGCGCGCGGTGATGGCCAACCCGTTGCAGATGGCGCTCTGGGGCCTGTCGGTCGCTGTGCTTCTGGTGGTCGGATCGATCCCGCTGTTTGCCGGTCTCGCCGTCGTCGTGCCGGTCCTCGGCCATGCGACCTGGCATCTCTACCGCAAGGTTGTGGAGCCGGAGCAGATTCGGCCGACCCGCCGCCCGATGTAGGGGGGAGGACCCGCGCAGCGCGGCCGACCCGAAACCCGCTGGAGACTGGCTGATGAGCAAATTGCTGAAATTGCTCGGCAGCCACGTTTGTATCGCTTGCTTCTGCGTTGCCGGTTGCTTCCTGTCCGCGCAAGCAAGTGCCGACCAACTGGTGCAATTTGAAAGCGCTGCTGCGGAGCCGACGCCATTTCAGGTGCGCAACGCGCAGGCAAAAGGCGGGACCTTAAACACTGTTCATGGCGCTCCACTGCAGGGATATTTAACGCAACCTCAGGGTAGGGGGCCTTTCCCTGCCATAGTGCTTCTCCACGGCTGTGCAGGTGTGCTCTCGAATGACAGGCAGGCTTGGCCCGAGCGACTGTCCTCTTGGGGCTACGTCGTACTCGTCGTCGACAGCTTCAGCACGCGCGGCATTCACGATACCTGTAACGGCCTCCTCGTTGATCGCGTCTATGACGCGTATGGTGCTCTCGAGTTCCTGTCGAAGTACGGCTTCGTCGACTCTTCGCGCATCGCCTTGATGGATTCTCTGCTGGTGGGATCGCAGCGCTTGAGGCGGTGCAACTCGGCGGCGCCGAGCGGCTCATGAAGCGCAAGTTCAAGGCAGCGATTGCCTATTATCCGAATTGTTCGGTGGCGAATGGCGACATGGCGGTACCGACCTTGATCTTGGCCGGCGAACTGGACGATTTCAGCCCCGTCAAAAAATGCCGAAAGATGATGGCGCTGCGCAGCGGCAAGGGGAGCTCCGTGCAGTTGGACGTCTATCAGGGAGCTCGTCATGCGTTTGACGCCCTGGAATTCAAGGTCGGCATCGAGGCTTACGGCCACCGGGTTGAGTACAATGCGGCCGCGGCCGAAAGATCGGAAAGCGACGTCCGAGCCTTTCTGAAACAAGCTTTGGGAGGCTAACTCCTCAGCGCTGCGCTTCGGTCGCCATTTTCAAGGCGAGCGCGGTCAGCACGGTGCCCATCATCCAGCGCTGGACGACCAGCCAGAACGGCCGTCCGGCAAGGAAGGTGGCGATCGAGCCCGCCGTCACCGCGATGATGGCGTTGACGGTGAGGCTGATCGAGATCTGCGTCACGCCCAGCACCAGAAGCTGCGACAGCACATGGCCCTTGGCCGGGTTGATGAACTGCGGCAGCAGCGACAGGTAGAGCACCGCCACCTTCGGATTGAGCAGGTTGGTCATCAGTCCCATGACGAACAGCTTGCGCGGCCTGTCCCTCGGCAGCTCGCGGACCTGGAACGGTGAGCGTCCACCGGGCCTCAGCGCCTGCCAGGCGAGCCACAGCAGGTAGAGCGCGCCGGCAAAGCGCAACACGTCATAGGCATACGGCACGGCAAACAGCAGCGCCGTGATGCCGAGTGCCGCCGACAGCACATAGAACAGGAAGCCCAGCGCCACGCCGCCGAGCGAGATCAGCCCGGCCCTCGGCCCTTGCGACAGCGAGCGCGAGATCAGGTAGATCATGTTCGGCCCTGGAGTGAGCACCATGCCGAGGCAGATCAGCGCGAAGGTCAGGTGGTTGGCGGCGTCGGGCACAGGTGTCTCCTGGAAAGCGCGCCTGAGATGTGCACTGCTTCGCGGAAAGCCACAAGTGCTTCAAGGCGCCGGCCGTTGCGCCAGCGTCGATGCCGCCAAATCCGGCCATTCTCGACCGGGAGCCGACAATCCAATACACTTCCATTCACCTGGAAATTCGAGTGTCAGCTTTGCATGGGTCTGCGCAATGCAAATCTCCTTCAGGGGCAAGAAGGTTGTCGTAACAGGTGCAAGTCGCGGCATCGGCTGGTCAATCGCTCTGGCATTTGCGACGGAAGGCGCCGATGTCGCCATCTGCGCCCGCGGCGCGCAGGGCCTCGAGGCCGCTGAGGTCGAGCTGAGGCGGCATGGAGGGGCTGTTTTCGCCATGTCATGCGATCTTGCAGAGGCGTCAGCGCCCGCGAGCTTTGTGGCAGGAGCCGTTAAGGCTCTCGACGGTATCGACATCCTGGTCAACAACGCGTCGGGCATCGGCATGAGGGATGACGAGGGCGGCTGGCGAGCCGGCATTGATGTCGACCTGATGGCGACGGTGCGCGCCACCCAGACAGCCATCCCGTTCATGGAAAAAGCGGGGGGTGGCGTCATCATCAACATCTCGTCGATTTCCGGTTTCAGAGCGGTGCCGCGTACTTTGCCTTACGCCGCGGTCAAGGCGGCGCTCATCAACTACACGATGGGCCAGGGACTGGCGCTTGCGCCAAAACGCATCCGGGTAAACGCCATCGCGCCCGGTTCAATCGAGTTTCCAGGCGGCGTGTGGGATAACCGCAAGGGGTCCGACCCGCAGCTGTATCAGCGCACGCTCGACGGCATACCCTGGGGGCGGTTTGGCACGCCGGAGGAGATCGCAAAAGTTGCTCTGTTCCTGGCGAGCGAAATGGGAAGTTGGGTGACGGGGCAAACGATCGTGGTCGACGGCGGTCAATTGCTGGCCTCAAGGACGGGCCCTTCAGCGACGTTGCCTGCATCGTGAAGCAGGCTTTCAGTGCCGGCAAGCACCAACATGTGCCTTGTGCCGCGAACGCGCACATGGGCTTGCCAGCGCTCGTCGTTGCGCTTGTGCGTTTCACCGTTTCACGGAAACGGCGAAACGCCCTATCTCCTTGTTTTTACGCAATTCCGGACGGAAAACCGCGCACACTTTTCCTGGATTGCGCTAGGGCGGCAGATGCAGCAGATGGTGGCCTCAAACGAAGGCACTCATCTCCAGGCGTTGGCAGCTTTCACTCACCGACGACCGAAGCCGCCGGTCGAGGCGAGGTTATCGGATCGGCATGACGAAGGACGATCTTCCAGGCGCCTTCCTCCCGCCGAAATATAGTGGTCGTTCGAAGTGCAATCGGCACCAGCTCGTCGCTGCCGCCGACCTTGGATCGGACCCGCTCGATCTCAATGATGTAACCCAAATCCGTCGTTGAGTATTCCGAAATGCGCTCAAAGCCGATGGCCTCTCCGTCCCGGTAGTTGGCGGCGGCACGGTCCATCGTTTCGGCAGCATTCTTCCATCCTTTGGCAGGCAGGCCGAACGGATTGGCGATGACGACGTCATCCCGTTGTGAGTAGAGTCTCTTCAAAGGCTCGGGATCGCCTTTGACGAAGGCATCCACGGCTAAATGATCTTGCTGGATGACTTTCGCGAGGTCGGCCGGCATCTCAGCAATCCTCAGATGAAGGGAAAAGAGGATACTATCTGAAAACCAGACCCTAATCCTGCCTTTTCGCTTCTTGGCGCGTCGGCATCCGTTTATGTGCCTTACCCCACCACCCGCAGGTTCGACAGCTCGTTGGCGATTTCCTTGAAATTGTCGGACAGCGTCGCGCCGGTCGCGTTCCAGAACAGCTTGGCGGGCTTGCTCGGGTCGGTCGGATCCTTGCGGAAGCGGGAGTCGGACGAGCAGGTCTTCAGCGCGTCCATCGCCTTCTTGTCGTCGGCGTCGCTCGAGGACATGTCGAGCGCAACCGTCATCACCATGATGTTGGCCGCCTTGGCGTTGTCGCAGAGCTTGGCCATCTGCTCGTTGAGCGCATTGGTGTAGTTGCTCGAGGAATAGTTGAACTGGCCGATATCGCTTGACGTGCCGCCGAACAGGCGGGTGACCCAGGTGCCGTTATAGCCGACGCCGGTATAGCCGTAGGCGGCATAGGTCGACTTGTTGCCGACCGGATCGGAGCTCACCGTCGAATAGGTGTTCTCGCCGTCGGTGAGCACGATGACGACCTTGTCGTTGCCGCGTTCGGTCTCCGGCCGCCCCTCGGTGAAGGGCGGGGCGCTCGACACAGTACGCCAGCCCCAGGCCATGCCTTCTGGCACGTTGGTGTTGCCGTTGGGCTGCATCAGGTCGATCGCGGCTTTGACGGCAGCGAGCCCGTCGGCATTGGTGACGTCGGTGAGCGGCGTGATCGGCGTCGTGGTGCAGCTGTAGTTCGGGCCGGCGCCGGCGCCCAGAACCGGCGCATTCATAGGCCGCGGCATGAAGTACTTGGCCATGTTCGACTGCCTGGTCTTGCCGGTGCTGCTCGACGGATCGTCGTTCCACCAGCTGTTGGCGGCGCCGTATGTTTTCGGCGGCAGTTCGTCGGGGTCCTGCGTGACGTACCAATGATTGCCGGGCTCGTCCGGCGCGAACATCGGCACGAACATGGTTGCGGGGTCGCCGACGCCGACACCGGTATTGTTCGGTCCACCGGATGCCGGCGTGTCGTCGACATTGTAGGGATAAGGCCGCACCTCGACGCAACCTTGCCAACTGGCGAACGGGCCGTAGGTGTCGTTGTAGTCGTATTCGTTGTGGCTGCGTTCGCAGGTATGGTTCTCGCGGTATTGGTCACAGACGACCCGCTTGCTGCCGACGATGCGCTCGTGGCTGGTCACCACCTTCATGTCGCGATAGAGCTCGAAGCGGGTCAGGATCTGACCTTCCTCCGTGCTCCAGCCGATCCCCTTCTTGTACCAGATGCCGTTGATCTTCTGGGCGTATTTGTTGGGCGCGTTGAGCGTCGACCAGTCGAAATTCTCGTTGGCGATCGGCGACAGGCCATAAGTGTCCATCCACGACGCGTTGTCGTTCTGCGCCCCGACATTGACCGAGGCGGCGAAGGGCACGAGGCTGAACTGCACCGGCCTGTCGATCTGCTTGATCTGTGCCGCCTGCTGCGCCAGCGTATCGACGAGCTGCTTGGCGGCCTGTTTGAGCAGGTCGATGCGCTTCTGGCCCGTGCCGGATCCCTTCGTCGACATCGAGCCCGAATTGTCGAGCACCATCGCCACTTCCAGCGTGTTCTTCAGCCGCACCTGGGAAGTCATGCCAAGCTCGATGGGCTTGTTCGCGTCGCCTTCGGACACACCGACGAGCAGCGCCGCGGCCGGATAGAAATAGGGGCGATAGCTGAGCGTGGCGTTCATGGTCATCAGACCCCCGCCCGCCTGGTTGCCGGGCAGCGTGATATCGAGCGTCACATTGGCCGGGTCGATGTTGTTCAGATTGGCGTTGAAGAAGCCGGTTGCGTAGGCCTTGATCTGGTCGTCCGTAGCGCCTTCCGAGAGCCGCCGCGCGCCAGCGAAGTTCGCCGCGTCGAGCGCGTTCAGCACCATCTGCCGCTGGCGGTTGAGCTCGGTGAAATCGACGGCGATTGCCAGGGCGCCCATCAGCGGCACCATGGCGATCGCCGTCACAAGCGCATAGTTGCCGCGCCGGTCGCGACCAAATCGAAGCCAGAATTCGCGCATCTTTGGTAAGCGGCCCTGCATGCTGTTACTGTGTCATCACCGTTTCGGATGGCCGCTGGTTGAAGGCGCACTTGCCCTGCACGGTGTAGAAGAAATCTGCATTCGAAACCGGCGCCGGCACGGCGTTGCCGCCGTCTTCCCAGGCCTGGTAGCTGGTCTGGCCGCAGGGCACGGCGCTGAAGATGTCGACCTGCTGTCCGGTTGCGATCTCCGGCATGTCGGTGTCGCTGGTGCCGATATAGAGCCGGTTCGAGGTTGTGGCATCGTTCGACTGCAGCGTCTGCGGGTTGCCCGAGGGCACCTTCATCTGCAGGTAGAGCTGGTTCATCTGGCTGACGTCGATCACCGCGCCGGCGCCGTTGGCGGGATAGAACGCATTGGCGCAGGTGGTGTTGAAGTAGATTGTCTTGCCGGTTCTGCTGTCGTAGGTGCTGCCGGGGATCGACCCTGACGGCGGATTGCTGAAGGCGCTGGTCGAGCCCGTCGTCGTGCAGACCTGCTGCTGGACCTTCGTCTCCGTGCTTCCGTTCACCGTGTAGACCGTGGTCGTTCCATAGCCCTTCGGTTCGCCCACGCTGTAGTTCGTCTTGCCCACTTTGTAGGTGTATTTGTAGTTGCTGTAGCTGTAGTCGATCTTCATCAGGCTCTGCGCGTTCGCCTGGGCGAACTGGGTGCCGTAGAGATACATGGTCTTGCTCCAGTAGCCCGACACCTTCGACACCTTGAACGTCGTCTGCGTCAGCGCCGGCGTCTTGCGCACCGAGGAGCCGACGCCGATCGGCACGGAGTTGATCTTTGCGATTCCCATGAAAGTGGTCGGCATCGGATAGCTTGCCGTTGCGGCAAAGCTGGCGGAGCCGTCGGCGGCGACGTCGACAGTGTTGAGCGCCACGGTGCCCAGCCCGCTGTTGGCCGCATAGGACTGCTGCAGCGCGATCTGCCGATCGGCCTTCGTCGTGGTGATCGGCATCGTGGTGATCGACAGGATCGCGGCGTCCAGCGCGCTCTGCATGTTGCTCCTGGTGGTCACCGCCGAGGTGTAGTCGACCGAAAAGCCGACCGCGAGCAGCAGCGACATCATCATCATGACGACGATAGGCATAAGCGAGCCGTCGCCGGAGCAAAGGAATTGCCTGATCGTTCCGCCCATCGCGGCAGTGGCGGCCGCCGGGGCGCGATCGCCCCGCCTGTCGCCGAAAAATTCGCGGATCATTGCGACTAGCCCCCGCCAAGGATCCCTATTGATATACGACCAAGGTCGTAGTTGATCTGCTACCATGGTCATAAATCGATAAATTTCAGCTTGCGCGAAACAATCAAGAACGCAGCGCCATTTTGACGGCGCATTAACCTTCCGGTTGCGGGCGGAGGCCCGCTGGCAGTGGCGAAAGCTGGTGACAGGATGGTGCGCTTCGGTTATGCGGGACCGGCCGCGGCGGCCTCCGAACCAAAGGATGGCTGTCGCGGCTTACCAAAGATCAGCTTCAGGGAAACGGCATGGCGGATTCGCCGGACATCATCGCTTCGCTCGCCGATCTGGCAGAAAACTACGCGGCCATTCTGTGCGACGTGTGGGGCGTGGTGCACAATGGCGAATGGCACTTTCCCGTCGCCGCGACGGCGCTCGCCCAAGCGCGCGCGGCAAAAGTGCCGGTGGTGCTGATCACCAATTCGCCGCGCCGGAGCGCCGACGTCGTTGCGCAGATGAATGCGATCGGCGTTCCGGCTGATGCCTATGACCGTGTCGTCACCTCGGGGGATGTCACGCGGGACCTCATCGCCGAGGGTCCGAGGAAGATCTTCCACATCGGACCCGAGCGGGACTTCACCCTCTATGACGGTCTGGACGTCGAGCTGGTGGAGGAGTTCGAAGCCTCCGGCATCGTCTGCACCGGGCTCTATGACGACGAGGTGGAGCAGCCGGCCGACTACGCTGATCTGCTGCAGCGCCTGCGTGCCCGCAACCTGCCTTTCATCTGCGCCAATCCCGATATCCTGGTGGAGCGCGGCGAACGCACCATCTGGTGCGCCGGCGCGCTTGCCCGCGACTACGCGCAGCTCGGCGGCCGCACGCTGATCGCCGGCAAGCCTTTCGCGCCGATCTACAATGTCGCCATGAAGGAAGTCGCCGGCCTGCTCGGCCACACGGTCGAGCGCAGCGAGGTTCTGGCCATCGGCGACGGCATGATGACCGACGTCAAGGGCGCCGCCGACAACGGCTTCGACGTGCTCTATGTCTCGGGCGGCATTCATGCGCGCGACTATGGCGACCCGCTGCGGCCCGATCCCGAAAGGCTGGCGGGATTCCTCGCAAAGCACGGCTATCGGCCGGTCGCCGTCATCCCGCGGCTGCAATAGGCCGGTAAGCGTGGCCATGACGAGCGCCTCTGACATGACGCAAGCTCTCGAACGCATTTCGGCGGTAGCGCCGCTGCCCACGCATCTGCGCGGCGGCGTCGTGGCGATCGGCAATTTCGACGGCGTCCACCGCGGCCATCTTTCGGTGCTGGAGTGCGCGCTGGCCGAGGCCGGCCGGCGCGGCGTGCCGGCCCTGGTGCTCACCTTCGAGCCGCATCCGCGCAAAGTGTTCAGGCCCCAGGTGCCGCTCTTCGTGCTCACGCCGCCGCCGATGAAGGCGCGGCTCCTGGCCAAGCTCGGCTTTGCCGCCCTGGTCGAGCAGCCGTTCACGCGCGACTTCGCCGCGCTCTCGGCCGAGTCTTTCGTCACCGACGTGCTGGAAAACAGGCTCGGCATCAGCCATGCCGTCACCGGCTTCGACTTCCACTTCGGCAAGGACCGCCAGGGCGGTCCGGCCTTCCTGATGGCGGCCGGCGAACGCCACGGCTTCGGCGTCACGCTGGTCGATGCCTTCCGCGACGAGGGCGCCGAGGTGGTCTCGTCGAGCCGCATCCGCGCTCTGCTTTCCTCAGGCGAGGTAGCGGAGGCCGCCGGCCTGCTCGGCTACCGCTTCACGGTCGAGAGCGAGGTGATCGGCGGCCAGCAGCTCGGCCGCACGCTTGGCTTCCCGACTGCCAACATGAGGCTTTCGCCGGAAGCCACTCTGAAGGAAGGCATTTACGCCGTCCGCTTCCGGCGCGCCGACGGCACGCTTCACGATGGCGTCGCCAGTTTCGGCCGCCGCCCGACCGTCGACGACAATGGCGCGCCGCTGCTCGAAACCTATGTCTTCGACTTCTCCGGCGATCTCTACGGCGAGACCTGCGAAGTATCGTTCTTCGGCTATCTACGCCCCGAAGTGAAGTTCGACGGGCTCGAAGCGCTGGTGGTGCAGATGAAACGCGACGAGGCCGAGGCGAGGGCGCTGCTAGCAGGTGTGCGCCCGCTGTCGGATCTGGATGCCGCGATCTGTTTCTGACGGGAAGCTAGCGCTTCAACGCCAGCCCGATGGCAATGAAGCTCCAGCCCTGAAAGATCAGGTCGATGGCCAGGAACATGCCGAGCACCCACAGGCTGTTGACCGGCCAGCCCATGGCGATGATCAGGCCAAGCAGGACTGTGATGATGGCGGCCGTGAGCAGCCATCCCCAGCCTTGCTCCGGCCGGTGATTGAAGGCGACCCACGCCCTCAGCAGCCCGGAGGCGATGAGGGCTATTGCAAGCAGCAACGTCAGCACCGCTGAGGCAAGCAGCGGGTTGTCGAAGGCGAAGAAGCCGGCGACGGCATAGAGCAGGCCGCTAAGCAACCAGTAGAAGAAGCGCCCCCAGGTTTTGACGCCGAAGGCGTGGATGATCTCGATGGCGCCGGCCATCAGCATCAGCCAGCCGACGACATAGACCGAGGCGACCGTGGCGATGAACAGGTTGCCGAAGGCGATGCCGCCGAAGATCAGCAGCAGCACGCCAAGCGCCACGAACCATCCCCATTTGTCCCGTGTCCGGCCGATTGCGTCTTTCAGGGCATCGCCTTGCAGGGTCATGGCTGCATCTCCTCCAGAATTCGCCGCGCGTCATGCCGCAATGAGGGTAATCCCGATGGCATTGCGCGTCCAGCGAGCAGGACAAAGCACGCTTGGCAGCCGCAGGCTGTCCAGCGCAGTGTGGAAGTGACCTTTCCTCCGGGCCAATGGACGACATCCTGGCCTGGCGGGGCGGGCCTCTCGTCAGCGTGCTGGGTTAGGTGTACCATTTTGGCCAGTTTGGGTCCGGGGCAGGATGATGATCGTCCCTCCATTGAACCGGAAACTGCTGGCGATCCTTGCGTTGGATATGGTCGGCTATTCAAAGGCGACCGAGATTGACGAAGCTGGCACCATCGGGCGCCTGAGAGCTATCCGGGCCGACGTAACCGATACAGCGATCGCTCTGCATCAGGGTCGAATTGTCAAGCTGTTGGGAGATGGCGCGCTTGTCGTCTTCGACAGCGTGGTCGATGCGGTGATCTGCGCAGCCGAAATTCAGAAAGCTGTGGCCGTTCGCAATGGTGAATTGCCGGAGCATGAGCGGATTGTGTTCCGCATCGGGATCAATCTTGGCGATGTGGCGCTGGTGGATGGCGATGTGTATGGCGACGGCGTCAATGTGGCCGCTCGCATAGAACAACTGGCCGATCCGGGCGGGGTGATGGTGTCAGGTACGGCCTACGACCATTTGCAGGGCAAGCTTGATTGGCCACTCGATTTCGTCGGCGAGCAGCACGTCAAGAATATCAACCGCCCCGTGCGGATGTACCGGGTGAGGCTCGATGGCAAGCGCCTGCGCCGGACCTTACGCCAGGCGATGCCGCACTGGACCAGGACAGCTGCGGCGGCGATCCTGATGCTGGCTTTGGTGGCTGGGGGGACGTGGTGGTTCTTTCAGCCCACGTCACTGGGGGCCAAGCCGTCGGTCGCGGTGCTGCCTTTCAATAATTATGGCGACGAGGCCAGCGGGCGTTTGGCCGATGGCTTGACGGAGGATATCATCACCGACCTTGCGCGGTTTCCCGAACTTGACGTCGTGGCCCGGAATTCGACGGAAGTTTACAAGGGCAAGCCGGTGGACGCCCGCCAGGTCGCACATGCGCTCCATGTCGGTTTCGTACTGGAAGGCTCCATCCAGCGGCAAGATGAGCGGGTGCGGGTCACCGCGCAGTTGATCGATGCACAAACCGGCAACCATCTTTGGTCGGATCGTTGGGACCGGCCCGCTGAGGACGTGTTCGCCGTCCAGACCGAGATCGCAGAGCAAGTCTCCAACCGTCTGGGCGGCGGCGTAGGGTTGATTCAGACGGCCGGGCGGGCCGCGGCCAAACGCAAACGACCTGAAAACCTGAATGCTTATGACTACTATCTGCTCGGGACCGAGAAGATTGAAAAGATCACCGTAGCCGATGAGCAGGAGGCAATCGCGCTTCTCAACCGCGCCATTGAGCTGGACCCTGGGCTGGCCCGCGCCTGGGTAGAACTCTACCATGCTCATGGCATATTGGCTGGCTTCGGTATCAATCCCGAGAGCGAGATCAAGGCGGCTGCCGATGTGGCCGAACACGCGGTGCGGCTCGATCCAGGCGACGCTGAGGCACACGCCGTGTTTGGGATGAGTCTCAGCCACAAGGGCGACAACGCCCGCGCCAAGGCCGAACTGGATACGGCCCTTCGTCTTGCTCCCGGTTCGTCCGAGATCCTGACATTCTATACCGGCTATGCGGCACGCTTCGGTGAACCCGAACGCGGCGCTCAGATGGTCGACCAGGTAATGCGGCTCGACCCGAACTATCCGATGTGGACGTCCAACTTCTTCGGCCCTGCCTATTTTATGGCCGGCCGGTATGAGGACGCGTTGAAGATGCTGGAGCGCATGACACCTGACAACTACGACCATTGGAGGTGGGTGGTGTTTAGCGGCTCCCTTGCGGCTCTGGGTCGCATGGATGAGGCGAATGCCGCGGTTAGGGAAACTCTCAAGCAGTACCCCGACCTGACCGTCGAGAGCATGATCAATGAAGTCGGCTTGAGCACTCGTGAGCGCAGCCGGTTTATTGAAACGATGCCGCTCGCCGGCTTTCCGGCTTGCGCCAAGCCCGAGGCGCTGGCGAAATTCGCCAAACCTGTGCGACTGCCGGAATGCGAGGCGGGCGAGGCGCAGCCTCTCGGGCAGCCATAGAACAGCCCACAATTGGCGGGCCGCCGTGGAAGCCGGCTCGGCAAGTGATGCAACCGTCTATCACTTTATGCGGGGATAGACACGATTGCGTGCCAGCTCCCGCGATCGTGGCGTCCCTGATTGGCGAAAGCCACCGCCGATGGCGTTGCCCGTCCAACGCGGCAGCTATTGCCAATATGCCGCGAAGCTGGTGTCATCCCATTTGCACCAGGGAGGTATGGCGATGAAGCGATCCTGTGGGCTCGCCCTGTTTTCCTCGACTCTCGCTCTGTGCGCCGCCTCGGCTTGCGCTTTCGCGGCTCAGCCCGGCGATCCGCCGGACGGCATCGCCAAGATCGAAACGGTGGTCGTTATCTTCGCGGAGAACCGCGCCTTCGATAATCTCTATGGTCATTTTCCCGGTGCCGAGGGCATCGACAAGGCGAGCAAGGAAAGCCTTGAGCAGCGTGACCGTGACGGATCGGTGCTGTCCGAGCTGCCGCCGGTCTGGGATGGGCTGACCGCCAAGGGCGTCACGCCGCCGGTGACGCAGGCGATGACCGAGCACCTTCCGAACGAGCCGTTCACCGTCAATGACGAGAAAGGTTTCAACGTTCCGTTGAGCGTCGTCACCCACGATCTCTGGCACCGCTACTACCAGAACCAGATGCAGATCAACGGCGGCAAGAACGACATGTTCGTAGCCTGGGCCGATTCAGGCGCCATGCCGATGAGCAACTGGGACGCATCCAAGACCGACATGTGGGCGGTGGCGCAGAAATACGTGCTGGCCGACCATTTCTTCATGGGCGGCTTCGGCGGCTCGTTTTTCAACCACCAATGGCTGGTCTGCGCCTGCGCGCCTTACTACGCGGAGGCCGACAAGAATCCGGCCAAACCGTCGATTTCGGTGACGGACGACAGTGGCAGGGCGCTGAAGATAGCGGACAATTCACCGAAATCGGTGCGCGACGGCATCCCGAAATTCGTCTCCGACGGCAATCTGACGCCGGATTTCTACGCCGTGAACACGATGCAGCCGCCTTACCAGCCGAGCGGCAACGATCCGGCGCCCGGCGGCGATCCGCGCCTGGCGGATCCGGCCAAGCCGACGACATTGCCGCCGCAGACGGAGCCGACCATCGGCGACATGCTCAGTCTCAAGCATGTCACCTGGGCGTGGTATTCGGGCGCCTGGCAATACACGCTCGACCACGGCAATCACACGCCGACCCCGAATTTCCAGTATCACCACCAGCCGTTCAACTACTACGCCAACTATGCTCCGGGCAGCGAGGCCAGGCGCGAGCATCTGCGCGACGCCGGCTTGAGCGGCGTGAGCTTCATCCAGGCAATCGACGATGGCGCCCTGCCGCAGGTCTCCTTCTACAAGCCGCAGGGCAATCTCAACGAGCATTCCGGCTATGCCGACATCCAGGCCGGCGACCGCCATATAGCCGATGTCGTCGCCCATCTGGAGAAAAGCCCGCAATGGCCGCATATGCTGGTGGTCGTCACCTATGACGAGAACGGCGGCATCTGGGATCATGTCGCTCCGCCCAAGGGCGACCGCTGGGGGCCCGGCACGCGCATCCCTGCGATCATCGTTTCGCCTTTCGCCAAGCACGGCTATGTCGATCACACGCCCTATGACACGACGTCGATCCTGCGCTTCATCACCGAGCGCTTCGAGCTGCCGGTCCTGCGTGGCATCGTGGTGCGTGACAAGGCAGTCGCCGCGCATGGCGAGCCGCCGCTCGGCGATCTTACCGGCGGGCTCGACCTGAATTGAGGGCGCGTATGCGGAAGACGAAGATGGACGTCGACGGGATCGTCGCCCTGGTCACCGCTGCCGGCATCGAGCTCACCGACCGCCGCCGCAGCGCCAAGGGCGACGGCTGGTCCCTCAGCTTCTCCAATGGTGCCATGATGGAGGTGGGTGACGACGGATCGGTCCGTGTTACGGGCAAGGGCGCCAAGGCTGTGGCGAAGCTTCTGGCCCCGCCGACGCCGCGCGGCAGCTGATCCGCGCGAGCTCTTGACCCGGAGGGACGTCTGTCTTCCGATGCCGGGCCTTCGTCGCCCCTCAGCATGCCGCTTAACGCCAGAAGCGCCTGGTATTGACAAAGGCGTCGTGTGCTTCGGCGGCGTCCTTGAGAAGCTGGGACTTGTCCTCGGCGCTGAAAAGATCCTTCGCACCCGCCACGTCCGAAAGCTCCAGCGCTGCCAACATATCGGGCGCGGTGGCGATATCGTTGAGGTTGCCCAGATGATCCTGCAGGTCCTTCATCGCCTTGATGAACCGTCGGTGCCGTTTGGCTTCCGCCTTGCCCTCATAAAGCGGCTCGAAGAACTCCGCCGCGTAGCGCAGTTTCTTTGCGGCGATGCGCACTTTATGTCGGGTCTCGTCATCGGCATCGATGAGATCGTTGCCGCCCTTCGCCACCTTTTTCCAGAATTTGTCAAATACACCCGAGGCCAAATTCCTCGACGACTGCTCGTGCAACTTTTCGTCCGATTGGGTTCGCCAGTCCCCGATGGAAATCCACTCGGTGGCATCGATCATCAAGGAGCGAGCGCGCACCGAGGAGAGCGATGCTTCGACCGCCGCGTAGGCGTCGTCGCGCGCGTCTTGAAAACGGCTCGAAAGAGCCTCGCTCGAAGCGCGACCGATCATCACGTCGATATTGCGTGCCTCGCCAAGCTCCGAGGCGAGCCATTTCAATTCTTCTCGCAAGTGGTCGAAACGGCTGTCGTCGAATAGCGACTTGCAGATCGAGCATAGCGAGCGCAGTCGTCGCAGCGACACGCGAGCCTGGTGCAGGGCGTCGGCATCGCGAGACCAGCCGAGCGCCGTTTCATTGAGCCGAAACTGTTTGAGACAGGCCGCCGCGATGCGCGCGAAAGCTGTTGCCGCGCTCATCTCGGAAGTGAGCGGGGTCGCGGCGGATTTCACAGCACCGGGCGCCGAACCAAGCAGACGATAGCCCCGTTCCGCTTTGCTCAGCACGCCGAGATGCGCCGGCGTGATCAGGTCGACTTTGCGGGCGAGCGCAAACAGCGCTCTCGGTGAACCCGCCTTCTTTTCCAACTCGATCTCGCAGAGCGGAGCTTCGCGATCAGCGGCAACGACCTTGCCAAGATCCAAAGCGACCTCGATCGTGGCGTCGTCATCCGACACATTCCAACGATGCCGTTTGACATGAACTTCAAATAAGGGCGCGAGCTTGGGGGCCTCTCCTGCGAGCACGTCACGAATCTGCGGGTCATCAAGGATCGGTGCATCGCCGGCGACCGGTCGCTCCCATTCCTCGCGGGTGAAGGATCCGGCCGCGGCGCCATCGCCCGCCTTGAGGGTTTGCACCCTTTCATTTCCCGATTGCCGAATGCGAAGCGATAGGCCGCGCTTTGGACAGATCCCATCCGGTAGTATCGAAATAGACGGATCTCTGCGGAAGAATGGTGGGCGGGGATCCGAACGGATTTTTCTTTAGGAGCGACCGCGCACCCGATTGCGAAAGCTCGAGCTTCAGTTCCGTTTCCTGCATGATGTCCTCGGCGCCGCCTCGCTCCACGGAGGGACCCCACCCGCATGGTGCGTCATAAAGCTGTCACAAACAACCGCCCGCGTCGACCAGCTGTGCCCGGACCTCAAGCCCGCACACGACAATGCGCGAGCGGAACCACACTTCTCGGTTCTCGTTCATCCGATGATGCAAGAGAAGGACCCATAATGGCTATCAAAGAAAAAAAGAAGAAGGCGAGCCGCGTTGTGACGGGGCAAGAGCTGGAGGTAGAGCACCTGACGGAAATTGCCGACGTCACGCCGAAACAGGCGCGCGCCTTGTTACGGAAGCATGGTGCCGACTGGACCAAGCTCAAAGACGAAGCCGAAGATTTGAAGAAGGAGTGAACTCTCGGCACGGCTTCGCCATCTTCCGAGCGGCACCGGCCGGCGAGCTGGCTGACGCTATGGCGGCAAAGCGCTTTCGCCCTTGTGAGACAGCTGACCCAGCCTCGGAACGCGCCGGCTGGTTTCCGATTGTAACGTGAATTCAGTTTCACAGAGGCGCTCTGCTAAACTTGCCAGCGGGGCCAGGGACGGAGTTCCCCAATGGATGCAACCGAATTGCAGGCGATCAGCGACACTCTGATGCGGATTGTGACGCCAGATATGACGCCGAAAAAACTACTGAAGGCGGCAAGGAAGGAGCACCCGGACGCGTCAAAGAAAGACATCGCCCGTGCGGCGTTCTTTTCGATTATCGCCAATGCCGACCAGGACCACGGAAAGGTCAAAAACCTACAGGCATTCGCCATCGCAGGCCGAGTGAGCGGTGACGCTTAGTGAGATGAGCCTTGCGCCCAGGGATTGCCGAGCACTCTGCAACCTATTGCGCACGGGCTGAAAAACCTCGAAACCACCGATATCGCTCCGATGCGGTCGGGCGGACAAAAGCCGCCCGACCAAATGCAAGGAAACCGGGGCAACGCGCCCAGGGACCAGGCACGACCCTTCGGTCTGGGATGCCTTAGGCAATCAGGCAGCCTTGCGGTCCTTCAAAGCCTTCTCAAAGACATCCTTGATCGGCTTGGACATGTCCTCGCCAGCTCTCATCATCGCAGCCTGGAGGCTTCTGGCCTGCTCGGCGGATTTTTCGATCTGCTTGCGAAGGAAAGCGGCCTGAAGTTCGATGCACTCGGACAGCGACTTCGCGGCAACCAGTGCCTCAAGGTGCGTGAAGCCGGCTTCGGCATTGTCTCTCAGAGCCGCAATCATCTTCAGGGACACCTCGTTGCCGGTGGTCTTGGCCATTTCAAAGGTCGACTCAAGAGCCTTTTGTGTCGTTTCGGCGTCCGAACTCAATTTGGAAAACGCCTGCTTCGACTGCTCAACGCCCTGGTCGACAACAGCGCGAACTTGCTCGGTAGCCTTGGACGGGTCGAAGATAGGGGATTCGACGGTTTCAATCGTTTCGGTCTTGTCCGGGATCTTGGCCATTCTTCCATCCTTTTTTGCAGGGGCGGTCACAAAACAAAGCCGCCACCTTAATGTACGAAATCGTCGCAACGGATTTATGTAACCGACATGAATTTGCGCGCGACGTCGAAGTCCCAGGCGGAGCCGAACGTCCGTCCGCTGGTGGTGCATTCCCAATGTCTCGAGTTTTGCGATGATGGCGAGAGATTGAATTAGGTGGGACTCAAACTGTCCAACCGCCGTCACCGATGTTACGAATCTTAAGTCAAAATTTACCGCACTGGCGCCATGCCTTCCGCGCTGCCGGGTGTTCCTTCCGGAGAGTTTCGCGTAAGGGGTGACGATGCGTATTGTCGGGACGATTCCGCTGGTTCTCGCCTCTGGCCTGATGGCCGTGTCCGCCGTCCGGGCGGGCGAGGGGAGCTGGATTTCGGGCGACTGGTACCTGACGCTCGGCGCCACCGGCCTGGTCGCGCCGAATTTCGAGGGCGGCAAGAAATATATGCTGAGCGCCCAGCCGATCATCTCGCTCGGCAAGGCCGGTCCCGAGGCGCGCTTCACCTCGCGCAACGACAACATCTCGCTGGCGCTGATCGACGACGGCAGCGTGCGCGCCGGCCTCACCGGCAAGTTCCTGTTCCATCGCACCAGCAAGGACGAGCTCGAGGGCCTCGACCCGGTGCGCTTCGGCGGTGAGGTGGGCGGCTTCTTCGAGTTCTATCCCCTGGACTGGCTGCGCGCCCGTGCCGAGTTACGGCATGGCATCCGCTCCCATAACGGCTTCGTCGCCGACATCGCGGCGGATGCCTTCTACGACGTCACCCCCACGGTCCGCATCTCCGGCGGTCCGCGCGTCTCCTTCGCTTCGTCGGACTATTTCGACGCCTATTACGGTGTCAACGCCACGGAAGCGGCGGCTTCGGGCTTGAGCGAATACCATCCGGGCGGCGGGCTGAAGTCGACCGGCCTCGGCGGCGCGATCACGTGGAAAGTGACCGAGCCGATGACGGCGAGCGTCTTCACCGAATATTCGCGCCTGATGGGGCCGGCGGCCGATTCCAGCCTGGTCAAGGAGCGCGGCGACCGCAACCAGTGGACCGTCGGCGTATCGACCACCTATCGCTTCAATTTCTCGATGTAGGCCAGCAAACCAACGCTTTGCCTTGAAATCCGGGCTTTATTCCTGCCGCGCCATCCGCTAAAAGCCACGCCATGACGAGCTTTTCGCGCCTTTTTTCGATCGCGATACGAATTACGGGCCCGGTGTTCCGGGTGGCCTGAGCGCCGCCGGAGCCGCCGGGACTTTTGCGCGCGGCCCCTCGCGCTTTTTCAGAACATCAACGCACATCGCCCAAAAGTGGGTTCCGGTTTTGGGAAAACGATATGCGTCAAGACAAAGACTTCAACGCCGGGCTGTTCCGCCGCCGGGCAATTGAGATGATAGATCGATGACCGATACCCCTACGACCGATGCGTCCGAGACGATCGACTATTCCCGCACGCTTTATCTGCCGCAGACGGATTTCCCGATGCGTGCCGGTCTCCCCGAGAAGGAGCCCGGCATGGTCAAGCGCTGGCAGGACATGGACCTTTACAGCAAGCTGCGTGAGACATCCGCCGGCCGCGAGAAATTCGTGCTGCATGACGGCCCGCCCTACGCCAACGGCAACATCCATATCGGCCATGCGCTGAACAAGATCCTCAAGGACGTCATCAACCGCTCCTTCCAGATGCGCGGCTACGACGCCAACTACGTGCCGGGCTGGGATTGCCACGGCCTGCCGATCGAATGGAAGATCGAGGAGCAGTATCGCGCCAAGGGCAAGAACAAGGACGAGGTGCCGGTCAACGAATTCCGCAAGGAATGCCGCGACTTTGCCACGCACTGGATCAAGGTGCAGGGCGACGAATTCCAGCGCCTCGGCGTCATCGGCGACTTCCACAATCCCTACACGACCATGGCCTACCACGCCGAGGCGCGCATCGCCGGCGAGCTGTTGAAATTCGCCATGTCGGGCCAGCTTTATCGCGGTTCCAAGCCGGTCATGTGGAGCGTGGTCGAGCGCACAGCGCTTGCCGAGGCCGAGGTCGAATACCAGGACTATGAGAGCGACACGATCTGGGTGAAATTCCCGGTCGCGAGCCTTGCGCGTCCGGTGGACGGCGGCGATGGCGGGCAGCCGGCGGCGTTGTCCGAGGCCTCGCTGGACCTGCTCGAAGCCCATGTCGTCATCTGGACGACGACGCCCTGGACGCTGCCCGGCAACCGCGCCGTCAGCTATTCGCCGCGCGTCGCCTATGGCCTCTATGAGGTGACGGCGGCCGAGAATGCATTCGGCCCGCAGTCCGGCGAGAAGCTGATCTTCGCCGACGCGCTGGCCGAGGACGCCGCGGCCAAGGCCAAGGTCACCTTGAACCGCCTTCACGACGTTTCGGCCGAACAGCTTGCAAGCCTGACACTTTCGCATCCGTTCAGGGGGCTTGCCGGCGGCTATCAGTTCCCCGTGCCGATGATCGCCGGCGAGCATGTCACCGACGATGCCGGCACCGGCTTCGTGCATACCGCGCCGAGCCACGGCCGCGAGGACTTCGACGCCTGGACGGACGCGGTCGCCGAATTGCTCAAGCGCGGCGTCGACACCGCGATCCCGTTCCCGGTCGACGACGCCGGCTTCTTCACCAAGGACGCGCCGGGCTTCGGGCCGGACCGCGAGGACGGGGCCGCGCGCGTCATCGACGACAACGGCAAGAAGGGCAACGCCAACCAGGCGGTCATCGAGGAACTCATCAAGCGCAACGCGCTTTTCGCGCGCGGCCGGCTGAAGCACAGCTATCCGCATTCGTGGCGCTCGAAGAAGCCGATCATTTTCCGCAACACGCCGCAATGGTTCGTCTACATGGACAAGGACCTCAGCGACGGCACGACGCTGCGCAGCCGCGCGCTGAAGGCGATCGACGACACCCGCTTCGTGCCGGCGGCTGGCCAGAACCGCATCCGCGCCATGATCGAGGAGCGCCCCGACTGGGTGCTGTCGCGCCAGCGCGCCTGGGGCGTGCCGATCGCCGTCTTCGCCGACGTCGACGGCAACGTGCTGAAGGACGAGGCGGTCAACCAGCGCATCATGGACGCCTTCAAGAAGGAAGGCGCCGACGCCTGGTTCGCCGAGGGCGCCAAGGAGCGCTTCCTCGGCAACCACGATGCGGCCAAATGGCACCAGGTGATGGACATCCTCGACGTCTGGTTCGATTCCGGCTCGACGCATGTCTTCACGCTTGAAGATCGTCCCGATCTCAAATGGCCGGCCGACGTCTATCTTGAAGGCTCGGACCAGCATCGCGGCTGGTTCCATTCCTCGCTGCTCGAAAGCTGCGGCACCAGGGACAGGGCACCCTATGACACGGTCATCACCCATGGCTTCACCATGGATGAGGAAGGCCGCAAGATGTCGAAGTCGCTCGGCAACACCGTGGTGCCGCAGGACGTCATCAAGCAGTCCGGCGCCGATATCCTGAGGCTCTGGGTGGTGACCACCGACTATTGGGAAGACCAGCGGCTCGGCAAGAACGTGCTGCAGACCAATATCGACGCCTACCGCAAGCTCAGGAACACCATCCGCTGGATGCTGGGCACGCTTGCCCACGACGACGGCGAGGATGTTCCGCTGGAGACGATGCCGGAACTGGAGCGGCTGATGCTGCACCGGCTGTCCGAGCTCGACGAAGTGGTGCGCCAGGGCTACGACGCCTTCGAGTTCAAGCGCATCACCCGCGCGCTGCTCGACTTCATGGTGGTCGAGCTCTCGGCCTTCTACTTCGACATCCGCAAGGACGCGCTCTATTGCGATGGGCCTTCCAGCCTGCGCCGCAAGGCGGCGGTCAAGGTCGTGCGCCACCTCTTCGAATGCCTGGTGAAGTGGCTGTCGCCGATGCTGCCCTTCACCATGGAGGAGGCCTGGCTCGACCGTCACCCGGAGGCTGTCTCGGTGCATCTCGATCAGTTCCCGGCGATCCCCGACAACTGGCGGAACGAGGCGCTGGCCGAGAAATGGCGCAAGGTCCGCCAGGTGCGCCGCGTCGTCACCGGCGCGCTCGAGATCGCGCGTGCCGAGAAGCTGATCGGCTCCTCGCTGGAAGCCGTGCCGGTCGTCACCATCGACGATGCAGCGCTCGAAGCGGCGATCGCCGATGTCGACATGGCCGAGATGGCGATCACCAGCGACCTGGCCATCAGCCACGGCAAGGCGCCGCAGGGCGCTTTCACCCTCGACGACGTCAAGGGCGTGGCGGTCGTGGTCGAGAAGGCCGAGGATCGCGGTCTGGTCAAATGCGCGCGCTCCTGGCGCTACACCGCCGATGTCGGGCAGGACCCGAAATTCCCGGATGTCTCGGCCCGCGACGCGGCCGTGCTGCATGAGCTGAAGGCGCTCGGGCGTTTGTAGGCACCTGTTTATAAGCCGGTGCAGAAATGCCACGCCGGGCGGTGCAAATCCGGCCGTGCGTTGCCCTTAATAAGTGGTTGAGGTAAACACGCGACACTCCGGCAGACAAAATGTCGCCGGATTTCCATCGCAAGTGCGGGGAAGAAGGGGACCGCGCCCCTGTGGCCGGTGGCGACCGAAAGGCTGTTAGAGTGGGACGTTTTGGCATGACCGGAAGAATGTTCGCGCGCGCCGCGCTGCTGGCGTCGCTTGTGGCATCGGCCTTTGCCATGGCGGGCTGCGTCGGCTCTCCGACCTATGGAACGGACAAGACCGCCGCCGAACAGCTCGCCGATGACGTTTCCGGCGCAATCGCCATCACGCCGAAGCATCGCGACCCGATCGACTACAAGCCGCGTCCAGATCTGGTGAAGCCGGCTGCCGGCCAGAAGGAAAACCTGCCGCCGCCGCAGGAAAGCATCCAGACGGCGAGCGCCGACTGGCCCGAATCGCCGGAAGCGCGCCGCGCCCGCATCCGCGCCGACGCGACCGCGCACCAGAACGATCCGAACTACCAGCCGGAAGCCGTCGAGGACGTGCAGACCGATCCTGTGGCGGTGAAGAAGGCGATGGCCGATTCGGCCTCGAGCCACCCGCCGCGCTGGTCGCCGGACGATTCCAGCGCTACCCGTACCGCCGAAATCCAGCGCCGCCTCGCCGAGCAGAAGCAGGGCGATCCCAATGTCCGCAAATATCTGAGCGAGCCGCCGCTTGCCTATCGTCAGGCCGCCGGCACCGCGCCGCAGAACGAGCTCGGCGAGGACGAGTACAAGAAGGAGCGCCGGCTCAAGGCGCAGGCGGAAGGCAAGAAGGGCGGCGGCTGGTTCGACTGGCTGGGGCTGTGAGTGGTTAAATAGTGAATGGTGAGTAGTGAATAGATCTCTGTTACTCACTACTCACAATCTGCTTCACTGCTACTCACTACCTGCTTCAACCATTCACCATTCACCGCCATTCCGTCTCTCGCGGAAAAAATCCTTGAGGATGAGAGCGGCTTCGCTTTCGCCCAACCCCGAATAGACGTCCGGCGCGTGGTGGCAGGTAGGCAAGGCGAAGAAGCGCGCGCCGTTGACCACCGCGCCGCCCTTCTCGTCGGCGGCGCCGAAATAAAGCCGCCGCAGCCTCGCAAAGGAGATGGCGCCGGCGCACATGGCGCAGGGCTCCAACGTCACATAGAGGTCGTGACCGGTAAGCCGCTCGCTGGCGAGTTTCTGGCAGGCCTCTCGGATCGCCAGCATCTCGGCATGGGCGGTCGGGTCGGCGAGTTCGCGCGTGCGGTTGCCGGCCTTCGCCACCACAACGTTGCCGTTGGCGATCACCGCGCCGACCGGCACTTCGCCGCGGCTTGCGGCCGCCTCGGCCTCCTTGAGCGCCAAAGCCATGAAATCCGGCCGCTTCACGCGCTTTCCATTCCGATTACTCCTCGCCACCCGACGGTGATCCTGTTATCTAGCGCGTGACCCTGAAAACCGGAATCGGTTTTTGCCGCGCTGCTGCATGCGCAAAATCAAGATGACACTGCCTGCGTTGCGCGTCCCGACGGGCGCGTGCGCTGTAGCAGCCCAAGACGAGCAAGATCCATATGGACGACGACAAGAAGCCACCACGACAAAAGGGACCGCGCAAAGGCGGGCCGGCGCCGCGCGGCGACAAGCCGCTCCGCAAGGGGCCGCGCTCCGAAGGCAAGCCCTTCGAGAAACGCGACGGCGCGCGCAAGCCCTACGCGCAGCGCAGCGACAGGCCGATGGCCGCCGAAGCCGACAAGCCGCAGTTCAAGCGGACCTACAAGCCGCGCGAGGCGGGCGAGGGCGCCGAGCGCGGCGAAAGGCCGTTCCGCAAAGGACCGCGCCCCGAGGGCAAGCCCTTCGAGAAGCGCGACGGCGCGCGCAAACCTTATACGCCGCGTGGCGACCGGCCGATGGCCGCTGAGGGCGAGCGTCGGGATTTCAAGCGCAGCTACAAGCCGCGCGAGGCGGGCGAGGGCGCCGAGCGCGGCGAAAGGCCGTTCCGCAAGGGACCGCGCCCCGAAGGCAAGCCCTTCGAGAAGCGCGACGGCGCGCGCAAACCTTATGCGCCGCGTGGCGACCGGCCGATGACCGCTGAGGGCGAGCGCGCCGAACGGCGCTTCGACCGTCCCAAGCGCGACGTCGCCGACCGCCCCAAACGCGACTTCGCGGAGCGGCCAAAGCGCGATTTCAGCGATCGTCCGCAGCGCGAGGCCGCGCCCGGGCAGGGCGGCTTCAAGCCGCGCCCGCGGCCGTCGGAAGCAGCCCCGGAGGCTGGCGAGCGCATCGCCAAGCGGCTGGCGCGCGCCGGCATTGCCTCGCGCCGCGACGCCGAGGAACTGATCGCTGCCGGCCGCGTCAAGGTCAACGGCAAGGTGCTGTCGTCGCCGGCCTTCAACGTCATGCCGGACGATGTCATCCATCTCGACGGCACGGAGATCCCGCCGATCGAGCGCACGCGGCTGTTCCTCTTCCACAAGCCGGCGGGCGTGGTTACCACCAACCGCGACCCCGAAGGCCGCAAGACCGTGTTCGACGTGCTGCCTGCCGATCTGCCGCGGCTGATGACTATCGGCCGCCTCGACATCAACACCGAAGGGTTGCTGCTTCTCACCAATGACGGCGGGCTGTCGCGCGTGCTCGAACTGCCCGCCACCGGCTGGCTGCGGCGCTACCGCGTCCGCGTCCACGGCAAGGTCGAGGAGAGCGCCCTTGCCGGCCTGCGTGAAGGCATCGCCGTCGACGGCGTCTTCTATGGTTCGATCGAGGCCTCGCTCGACCGCGAGCAGGGCACCAATGCCTGGCTGACGATCGGCCTGCGCGAAGGCAAGAACCGCGAAGTGAAGAACATTCTTGGCGCGCTTGGGCTCGACGTGACGCGGCTGATCCGCATCTCTTACGGGCCGTTCCAGCTCAACGATCTGCCGGAAGGCCATGTGCTGGAGATCAAGGGCCGCATGCTGCGCGAGCAGCTCGGCGAGCGGCTGATCGAGGAAGCCGGCGCCAATTTCGACGCCGAGATCACGAAACCCTTCTCCAACAAGCCTGTGCGGCGCAGCGAGCCGAGCCGTGACGAGGCTGAGCGGCCGAAATTCACGCGCGAGGGCGATCGCCGGCCGATCGGCGAAGGCGGACTGATCAAGGCCCGCAAGCGCCGCGAAGGCAGCCGCGACGAGGCGCTGGGCAAGCTTTCAACGAAGCCGGAAAGAGCCTTCGGCGAGCGCGGCCCCAAGTCCGGCTTCGGCAAACCCGAACGCGGAGGTTTCGGCGGCAAGCCGGGCGGCAGCAAGCGCGAGCCTCGGCCGATCGAGCCGCCGGGCCAGCGCAAGGCCAACGTCTGGATGGCGCCGGGCGCGCGCCCCATCGGCAAGGGCAGGGCGGAAGCCGATGCCGCCAAGGCCGCGGAGGCGAAGGCGCGCAAGGCATCGTTCAAGCCCGGCGGCAAGGGCAAGCCGTTCGGCAAACCAGGAGGCGATCGACCCGAGGCAGGCGGCGGCGACAAGCCGCGCGGTCCGAAGGGTCCGAGGGGTGGCAATGCGGATCGTCGGCGGTGAGCTTCGCGGGCGTCCGCTGACGACGCCCCGTTCGAACGCCATCCGGCCGACCACCGATCGCACCCGCGAGGCGGTGTTCAACGTGCTGGCGCATCGCTACGCCGAAAAGCTCGAGGGCGGCCGCGTGCTTGATCTCTTCGCCGGCACCGGCGCGCTCGGGCTGGAAGCGCTGTCGCGCGGCGCTTGTTACTGTGTCTTCATCGAGGAATCGGCGGAAGGCCGCGGCCTGATCCGCGACAATGTCGAGGCCTTCGGGCTTACCGGCCGGACAAAAATCTTCCGCCGCGACGCGACCCATTTGGGCGAAGCCGGTACGCTTTCGCCCTTCGGCCTGATCTTCGCCGACCCGCCCTATGGCAAGGGCCTCGGCGAGCGCGCGCTGCGCTCGGCAAAGGCCGGCGGCTGGCTTTCGCCCGGCGCGCTCTGCGTGGTCGAGGAGGCAGCCTCGGCGTCGTTCGACCCGGGCTTGGGATTCGATGTAGTGGATGAGCGCAACTACGGCGAGACGGTCATTCGGTTCATCGAGGTGGGGTGAGGGCAGGCTGCCCCTTCTCCCGCAAGAGGAGAAGATGGTGCAACGCCTCGAAAATGACGAACAATTCACTTTGCCTTGCCAGTGAAGCTTTTTTATCGTCGCGCGACCGAGACCGGAGCATTCGATGACATTGGGAACCAGAGGGCTGCGCGCAGCATTCCTTGCCGGCACGCTGGCGCTCGCAGCGCCGGCGCGAGCCACCGACGAAGCCGAGGTCAAGGACTTCCTCCTCGACAACGGCATGGAGGTGGTCGTCATTCCGGACCATCGCGCCCCGATCGTCACGCATATGGTCTGGTACAAGATCGGCAGCGCCGACGAGCCGCCCGGCAAATCCGGCATCGCGCATTTCTTCGAGCATCTGATGTTCAAGGCGACCGCCAACCACGCCGCCGGCGAGTTCGACCGCGCCGTGGCCGACATCGGCGGCTCGAACAACGCCTTCACATCCTACGATTACACCGCCTTCCATGAAACGGTGCCTCCTTCGGCACTCGAGCAGATGATGGGGTTCGAGGCCGACCGTATGCGCAACCTCGTCCTCACCGACGACGTCATCAAGACCGAGCGCGACGTGATCCTGGAGGAGCGCCGCTCACGCATCGACAGCAATCCGCAGGCGGTGCTCGACGAGGAGGTGGACGCGACGCTCTGGCAGAACCAGCCCTACCGCATTCCGGTGATCGGCTGGATGCAGGAGATGGAGCAGCTGAACCGCGAGGACGCCAAGGTTTTTTACGACACCTTCTACCGGCCGAACAACGCCGTGGTGATCGTCGCCGGCGATGTCGATCCGGACGCGGTGAAGGCGATGGCCGAAAGGACTTACGGAAAGGTCGCGCGCGGGCCGGATCTGCGGCCGCGTATCCGCCCGGTCGAGCCGGAGCAGAACACGCGGCGCACGGTGACGCTCACCGACGCGCGCGTCTCGGTGCCGAGCTTTTCCAAGCAATGGGTGGTGCCGTCCTATCATACCGCCAAGCCCGGCGAGGCCGAGGCGCTCGATCTTCTGGCCGCGATCCTGGGCGGCGACAATCGCAGCCGGCTATATCAGCAGCTGGTGGTCAAGCAGGGCATCGCCTCCGAGGCCGGCGCGTTCTTCCAGGGCACCATGCTCGACGCCACCAACTTCAGCGTCTACGGCTCTCCGCGCGGCGACGCCAAGCTTGCCGACGTCGAAGCTGCCGTCGACGCCGAGATCGCGCGCATCGTCAAGGACGGGGTGACCGATGACGAACTGGAGCGGGCCAAGGCGCGCTACGTCCGCTCGATGATCTTTGCCCGCGACAAGCAGGACGACATGGCCAATATGTACGGCTCGACGCTCGCCACCGGCGGCAATGTGAAGGATGTTGAGGAATGGCCGGACCGCATCCGCAAGGTGACAGCCGCAGAGATCAAGGCGGCGGCCGCCCGCTACCTGATGCTAGACCGTTCGACGACCGGCTACCTCCTGCCGCAGCAACAGGCGGGGAACTGATGATGAGCGTGGTTTTTGACCGGATGAGCCGCACGTTCTTCCCTTCTCCCCTTGTGGGAGAAGGTGACTTCGCAAAGCGAGGTCGGATGAGGGGTGCTCCAGCTTGGCAAGAACGGCGATCCGTCCAACACCCCTCAACCGTCTCGGCGCTGCGCGCCGATCCACCTTCTCCCACAAGCGGAGAAGGCACGGTCTACCGCATCTTCGCCACCTTCTGCTTTGCCCTCTTCTTCCTGCTCTTGCCGGCGCTGGCCGCCCACGCGGAGATGAATATCCAGGAGGTGAAGTCGAAGAAGGGCATCACCGCCTGGCTGGTGGAAGACCATTCGATCCCGCTGGTTGCCATCCGTTTCGTCTTCGATGGCGGCACCGCGCAGGACCCCGCCGGCAAGGAAGGCCTCGACAATTTGATGACCGGCCTGTTCGACGAAGGCGCCGGCGACCTCGACAGCGAGGCCTTCCAGCTGAAGCTCGACGATGCTGGCGCGGAGATGAGTTTTCAGGCGGGGCGCGACGGCACCTATGGCTCGATGCGCATGCTGTCCGAAGAGAAGGATGAGGCTTTTGGCCTGCTGAAGCTGGCGGTGAACAGCCCGCGCTTCGATAAGGCGCCGGTCGACCGCGTCCGCGCCCAGATACTCTCCGGCATCCTCGCCAATGAGCGCGATCCCGACACGATCGCCCAGCAGCGCTGGCTGCGCGCGATCTATGGCGAGCATCCCTATGCGCGGCCGGACCAGGGCACCAAGCAGAGCCTCGCCACCATCACCGCCGATGACCTCAGGGCTTTCCACAAAGCGAATTTCGCCCGCGACGGCCTGCATGTGGCGGTGGTGGGCGATATCGACGCCGCCACGCTGGGCGGCAGGCTGGACGAGGTGTTCGGCGACCTGCCGGACAAGCAGACGCTGGCCCCGGTCGCCGACGTCGCGCCCAAGCTTGGCCAGCAGCTGGAAGTGAACTACGACCTGCCGCAGACCTCGCTGCAGCTTGCCTGGCCAGGCGTGAAACGGAGCGATCCCGATTTCTACGCGGCGGTGCTGACGAACGAGATCCTTGGCGGCTCGACATTTACGTCGCGGCTTTACGAGGAGGTGCGCGAGAAGCGCGGCCTGGCTTATGGCGTCAGCTCCGACCTCGTCGACCACGAGCATTCCAACGCGCTGCTGGTGACCACAGCGACGCGCTCCGACCGCGCCGCCGAGACGCTCTCGATCGTGCGCCAGGTGGTGAAGGAGATGGCTGAGAAGGGGCCGACCGAGGAGGAGCTTGCCGCAACCAAGAAATACA
Source organism: Mesorhizobium sp. M1D.F.Ca.ET.043.01.1.1 (assembly GCF_003952385.1). Lineage (NCBI taxonomy): Bacteria > Pseudomonadati > Pseudomonadota > Alphaproteobacteria > Hyphomicrobiales > Phyllobacteriaceae > Mesorhizobium > Mesorhizobium sp. M1D.F.Ca.ET.043.01.1.1. The sequence continues at coordinate 425,139 of NZ_CP034444.1, read as the reverse complement.
TGATCGGCGCCTACGCGATCAACAACCTGGACTCCTCCGGCTCCATTGCCGCGACGCTGGTCGAGCTGCAGCTCGACCATCTCGGCATCGACTATATCAAGCGCCGCGCCGCGCTGATCGACGCGGTGACGCTTGCAGACGTCAAGGCTGCGGCGAAGAGGTTGCTGTCGGCCGAGCCCGCGGTGATGGTGATCGGACCGCCGTTGGTGCAGGTGGCGGGGAGCGGCAAGGGATGAGCCCGACCTTCGCGGTAGCCTTCGGCGGCGGCGGCGCGCGGGGGCTGGCGCATATCCATGCCATCGAGGCGCTGGACGAACTCGGCATCAGGCCGGTGGCGATCGCCGGCTCTTCGATCGGCGCCATCATGGGCGCCGGTATGGCCGCCGGCATGACGGGCGCCGAAATCCACGCCTACAGCCGCTCGATCCTCGGCAGCCGCGCCGAGGTGGCCGCGCGCATGTGGCGCTCGCGGCCGGGCACGATCGCCGAGGCCATGCAGGGCGGCATCCGCGTCGGCCAGTTCAATGTCGAGCGCATCCTGAAGGCCTTCCTGCCCGACGCCATTCCCGCCACCTTCGAAGAGCTGAAGATCCCGCTGAAAGTCACCGCGACCGACTATTTTGGCCACAAGCTCGCGGTCTTCGCCGAAGGCGATCTGCAATCGGCGCTGGCGGCCTCGGCCGCCATTCCGGCAGTGTTCCGCCCGGTGACGCGAGACGGCCGGGTGCTGATCGACGGCGGCATCTACAACCCGGTGCCCTTCGATCTCGTCGAGAAGGATGCCGACATCATCATCGCCATCGACGTGGTCGGCGCGCCGAGCGATGTCGAGCGCAAGCATCCGACCACGGTCGACCTGATGTATGGCGCCACGCAGCTGATGATGCAGTCGATCATCGCCAACAAGTTGAGGCAGCACCCGCCTGACATCCTCATCCGCCCTGCCGTCTCGAAATACCGCGTGCTCGATTTCTTGCGGATCGAGACGCTGCTGGCCGACACCGTCGAGATCAAGAACGAGCTGAAGCGCGCCGTTGAGAAGGCGGTCGCGGAGCATGGCGGCAAGCGCGGCAAGAAGGCGGTGTGAGGGGTTAGGTCGGGTCGATTCGCCACCCAGCGCGGGCGCCCCTGATTCGCGGTTGCATTCCAATCAGCGAAGTTTATCCACAAAAGCGTACAAGTACGCGCTTTGTCATTAACTCTTCTCCGAATTGGCTGTTGACGCTTCGGGGGTAGAGTTAATAATATCCTAATATAAAGGGGTAGCGTGAACATCTCCCGACCGGCAACAACGAGTCAGGCGCTACTGGGGTAGGGGAAACGCAGCGCGGCATCAATCGCCGTCGCAGCCATCACCATTGAGCAGCCGCTGGTCTGTGAACCGCCATGATGGGCAGGTCGTTCACTGCCGGGCCGTCGGGTTGCGCCTGGTTGCATGGCATTCTGATCATTTCTTCTCCCCGAAGACTGGGCGCCGATTCTTTCGGCATGGGTAGTTAGCCGTCTCGCACGGCCAACGGACGGAGATTGTTCATGTCTATCGGCGATATCAAAGTGTTCACCATCAGCCAGAACGGCTTCGTGCTGTCGGTCCAGGCCGTCGATCTGGGCGGTGGTCAGACGGAGTTCATCATTACTTCGGTTCAGGGCACGGGAGACCTGAACGCGATTTGGTGGTCCGATGGCGATTCCACCGTCGATGGCAATATCACCCTTACGAAGTCGGACAGTTCGCTCAACATGAACGGCACCGGAATCGTGTGGGATGGCTATGACTACCTTTCCAGCGCGGGCCTCGGAAAGCTCGGGGAGGGCAAGTCCACTTTCATCAGCCAAGGCGAGACGCTGACCTATACGGCCAGCGTGAATTTGACCGACATCAGCACCCTTGGCATCCGCGCGACGAGCGTGAACGGCGGCGACAGCATCAAGGGCGTCGACACCAGCGCGGACCACGCCTACACGCTGCCCACCGTCGCGATCGGCGACACTTCCGTCACGGAAGGCGGCAATGCCCAGTTCACCGTCAGCCTGAGCAATACCTATGCTTATGACATCAAGGTCTACTATGGCACCGGCAACGGCACGGCGACGAGCGGTTCCGACTACACCGCGACCAGCGGCTATGTGATCATTCCGGCCGGCCAGACCACGGCCACGGTGACCGTGCAGACGATCGATGACTACTACAAGGAGGCAAACGAGACTTTCAACGTCACGCTCAGCGGAGCGACGACAAATGTTCTCGGGTCCAACATCAACGTAGGCATCGCCGACGGTAACGGTGTCGGCACAATCGTCGACGACAAGGACACCACCACCGTCACGCTCAGCGCTCCGGCGGCCGTGGACGAGGGCGGGTCGATCACGGTCATGGCCAGCGTCGACCACGCGCCGCACGGCGACCTCACCATCACGCTGTCGAACGGTGCCACCATCACCATCCTCGACGGCCAGACCCAGGGCCAGGTGACGTTCGCCGCGCCGGGTGATGACCCCTACAATGACGCCAGCACGCTGAACCTCGGCATCAGCAACACGAGCGGCGGCAACTACGAGCAGCTCGACACCAGCGACACCGCGACAGTGGCGGTCCACGACACCACGACCGACGCGACGGTCGACCTCAGCGCCTCGACGGTCGCCGAGGGCGCGGTCGCCGACTACGTGTTCACGGCGACGCTGAGCAATGCCTCGCAGGGCGTCACCACGGTCCACACCGACCACGGCGACATCACCATTGCCGACGGCCAGACCACCGGCACGCTGACGATCGCGTCGGGCAACGGCGAGGACGTCTACAACGACGGCTCCAGCCTGACGGCCACCATCACCGGCACCGCGGGCGGCAACTTCGAGCACCTGGTGGTCGGCACCGGCACGGCGACGGCCCACGTCACCGACACCACGACCGACGCGACGGTCGATCTCAGCGCCTCGACGGTCGCCGAGGGCGCGGTCGCCGACTACGTGTTCACGGCGACGCTGAGCAATGCCTCGCAGGGCGTCACCACGGTCCACACCGACCACGGCGACATCACCATTGCCGACGGCCAGACCACCGGCACGCTGACGATCGCGTCGGGCAACGGCGAGGACGTCTACAACGACGGCTCCAGCCTGACGGCCACCATCACCGGCACCGCGGGCGGCAACTTCGAGCACCTGGTGGTCGGCACCGGCACGGCGACGGCCCACGTCACCGACACCACGACCGACGCGACGGTCGACCTCAGCGCCTCGACGGTCGCCGAGGGCGCGGTCGCCGACTACGTGTTCACGGCGACGCTGAGCAATGCCTCGCAGGGCGTCACCACGGTCCACACCGACCACGGCGACATCACCATTGCCGACGGCCAGACCACCGGCACGCTGACGATCGCGTCGGGCAACGGCGAGGACGTCTACAACGACGGCTCCAGCCTGACGGCCACCATCACCGGCACCGCGGGCGGCAACTTCGAGCACCTGGTGGTCGGCACCGGCACGGCGACGGCCCACGTCACCGACACCACGACCGACGCGACGGTCGACCTCAGCGCCTCGACGGTCGCCGAGGGCGCGGTCGCCGACTACGTGTTCACGGCGACGCTGAGCAATGCCTCGCAGGGCGTCACCACGGTCCACACCGACCACGGCGACATCACCATTGCCGACGGCCAGACCACCGGCACGCTGACGATCGCGTCGGGCAACGGCGAGGACGTCTACAACGACGGCTCCAGCCTGACGGCCACCATCACCGGCACCGCGGGCGGCAACTTCGAGCACCTGGTGGTCGGCACCGGCACGGCGACGGCCCACGTCACCGACACCACGACCGACGCGACGGTCGACCTCAGCGCCTCGACGGTCGCCGAGGGCGCGGTCGCCGACTACGTGTTCACGGCGACGCTGAGCAATGCCTCGCAGGGCGTCACCACGGTCCACACCGACCACGGCGACATCACCATTGCCGACGGCCAGACCACCGGCACGCTGACGATCGCGTCGGGCAACGGCGAGGACGTCTACAACGACGGCTCCAGCCTGACGGCCACCATCACCGGCACCGCGGGCGGCAACTTCGAGCACCTGGTGGTCGGCACCGGCACGGCGACGGCCCACGTCACCGACACCACGACCGACGCGACGGTCGACCTCAGCGCCTCGACGGTCGCCGAGGGCGCGGTCGCCGACTACGTGTTCACGGCGACGCTGAGCAATGCCTCGCAGGGCGTCACCACGGTCCACACCGACCACGGCGACATCACCATTGCCGACGGCCAGACCACCGGCACGCTGACGATCGCGTCGGGCAACGGCGAGGACGTCTACAACGACGGCTCCAGCCTGACGGCCACCATCACCGGCACCGCGGGCGGCAACTTCGAGCACCTGGTGGTCGGCACCGGCACGGCGACGGCCCACGTCACCGACACCACGACCGACGCGACGGTCGACCTCAGCGCCTCGACGGTCGCCGAGGGCGCGGTCGCCGACTACGTGTTCACGGCGACGCTGAGCAATGCCTCGCAGGGCGTCACCACGGTCCACACCGACCACGGCGACATCACCATTGCCGACGGCCAGACCACCGGCACGCTGACGATCGCGTCGGGCAACGGCGAGGACGTCTACAACGACGGCTCCAGCCTGACGGCCACCATCACCGGCACCGCGGGCGGCAACTTCGAGCACCTGGTGGTCGGCACCGGCACGGCGACGGCCCACGTCACCGACACCACGACCGACGCGACGGTCGACCTCAGCGCCTCGACGGTCGCCGAGGGCGCGGTCGCCGACTACGTGTTCACGGCGACGCTGAGCAATGCCTCGCAGGGCGTCACCACGGTCCACACCGACCACGGCGACATCACCATTGCCGACGGCCAGACCACCGGCACGCTGACGATCGCGTCGGGCAACGGCGAGGACGTCTACAACGACGGCTCCAGCCTGACGGCCACCATCACCGGCACCGCGGGCGGCAACTTCGAGCACCTGGTGGTCGGCACCGGCACGGCGACGGCCCACGTCACCGACACCGTCGACACCACCGCCGTCACGCTGGACGACGTCAGCGTCGACGAAGGCGCGGGCACGGCGACGATCACCGCGCATGTCGCCAGTGCCGTCACCGACACGCCTCTGGTGATCAACCTCTACAACGGCGCCAGCGTCACCATCGCGGTCGGCCAGACCAGCGGCGTCTCGACGGCCTTTGCGGTCGCCGACAACAATGTCTATGGCGACGGCACCAGCTATCAGGTCGGCATCAGCGGCACGAGCGGCGGCAACTACGAGAACCTCGACACCAGCGACACCGCGACGGTGACCATCACCGACAACGATTCCCCGCCGAGCTTCTCCATCAACGACGTTACGGTCAGCGAGGCGGACGGAACGATCACCTTCACGGTCACCAAGACGGGCGCGACGGCGCTTCCGGCTACGGTGGATTACCAGGTGGCGCCTGGCACCGCCCTGGCCGGCGGCGACTACGCTGCCGGACCCGACGCGCTGAGCGCCACGCTCAGCTTCGCGGTTGGCGAAACGAGCAAGACCATCACCCTGACGATCGTCGACAACGCGGTGTTCGAACAGACGGAGCAGTTTTACGTCAACCTCAGCAACCCGACCAACGCGACGATTTCCGACACGCAAGGGGTGGGCACGATCACCGACAACGACCTCAGCGACCTTGGCGGGCCGACCGGCATCGATTTCGTGCCGACGCAGAGCGGAAACGCTGCCCTGTTGGGTCATTTCATCGAGCTGGGCGATCCGGATGCCACGGACCAGTTCACGTTCAGCTACTCTGCGACCTCCAACAACGCTCTTCCGGCGACGAACGTCTCTGTCGACTCGGCCGGCAATCTGACGGCGTCTCAATCGAGCGCAGGCATCGGCGACTATACTGTCCACGTGACTGTCACGGATCAGGCTAACAACCAGACCAGCGCGGATTTTCATGTGCTTGTCGGGATCAACGGAAATACCAGCGATACTCTCTCGGGCGGAAGCGGCAGCGACATCGTTGCTGGCTACAACGGTGGCGATACGCTGACCGGCGGCGCCGGACGCGACTATCTGCTCGGGGGCCAGCAAAACGACATCATGAGCGGCGGCGGCGGCGATGATGTGCTGCTGGGCGGCAGCGGAAATGACCAATTCCGGATGATTGCTCCGAGCCAGAACGGCACCGACACCATTCTGGACTTCCTTGTTGGAGGCCACACGATTGGCCTCCAGCAGGGGGCCGATGGCTGGAACGCGGCCACCACCAGTGCGACCGCCGCAGGCATCGCGCTCAGTGCCTCCGATTATCTGAACAAGACCGCCATCGCCAACATCGCGGCCGGCGACACCAACAAGGTGGTGGAAATCCAGACGGCCCAGACCAGTTCGCAGATCATCAACGGCACAGGCGGCGCCGCCAATGCCTACGTCGCCGTTTTCAACAGCGACACTGGCAAGGGCGAAATTTGGTTCGACGCAAATTGGAGCGATACGGGAGGCCGCGTCCACGTGGCCACGCTGGATGACGTGACGACGCTGACGCAGTTGCTTGGGCTCGACAACACCAAGTTCGTCGAGTGGACCTGAACGGAACCCTCTATGCAATCGCGCCGGTGCTTGCGATGACCAACCCGCTGCATATCGCCCTCTCTCGCTGCCGCGGCGGTTTCGCCGCGGTGGCGGGGTTCAGCTTCGTCATCAACCTGCTGGTATTGTCGACCTCGGTCTACATGCTGCAGGTCTATGATCGCGTGCTGCCCGGCCGCAGCGTCGAGACGCTCGTCTACTTGACGCTTATCGCGGCGGCGGCGCTCGCTGCGATGGGCGCGCTCGAATTCTTCCGCTCGCGACTCTTGGTGCAACTCGGTACCTGGATCGACCGCGTGCTGTCGCCGCAGGTGCTGGGCCGTGGGCTCGAGAACGCGTTGCGCGGCTCGCCCTACCGCACCGACGCGCTGCGCGACCTCGCCACGCTGCGCGGCTATCTCGGCGGCGGCGGCATCATGGCGCTTTTCGACGCGCCGTGGATGCCGCTCTACCTCGCTTTCATCTTCCTGCTGCATCCGCTGCTCGGGCTTCTGGCGCTAGGCGGCGCGGTCATCCTCTTTGGTCTCGCGCTCGCCAACAACGCGCTGACCGCCGGCATGCTTAAGCAGGCCAATGCGGTTTCGGCGCGCGCCTACCAGGCGGCGGATGCCGGCTTCCGCAATGCCGAGGTGATCGACGGCATGGGCATGGGCGGCGTGCTCGCCAGGCGCTGGGACGCCGCCAATGCCTCCGTGCTGGCGCTGCAGACGATCGCCAGCGACCGCGCGGGGCTGATCAACGCCTTCACCAAGCCGTTCCGGATGTTCCTGCAGGTCGCCGTGCTGGGGCTCGGCGCCTGGCTGTCGCTCCGCCACGAGGTCTCGCCCGGCGCCATGATCGCGTCCTCGATCATCATGTCGCGCGCGCTCGCCCCGGTCGAGCAGGCCATCGCCACCTGGAAGCAGACGGCCGGCGCGCGCGAGGCGTGGGGCCGGCTCGACCGACTGTTCGAGGCTCCGCCGCTCCGCCCGGCCGGGATGGAACTGCCGAGGCCCCGGGGACAGCTTTCGGTCGAAGCCGTGACCTTTGCGCCGGCCGGAGCCAGGGCGCCGGTTTTGAAGAACGTCACCTTTTCGCTCTCGTCTGGCCAGGTGCTGGCCATTATCGGCCCATCGGCGGCGGGTAAGTCGACGCTCGCTCGGCTGATCGTCGGGATGGCTTCGCCACAGCATGGCCAGGTGCGGCTCGACGGCGCCGACGTTTTTGCCTGGAACCGGGCCGATTTCGGCCGCCATGTGGGCTACCTGCCGCAGGATGTTGAGCTCTTTCCGGGTACCGTCCGCGAGAACATCGCCCGGATGGAAGCAGGCGACCCGACGATGGTCGTCGCCGCGGCAAAGATGGCTGGCGTGCACGAGATGATCCTCAGGCTCGCTAAAGGATACGATACCGAGATCGCCGAGCAGGGCTCGGTGCTCTCCGGCGGGCAGCGCCAGCGCATAGGGCTTGCCCGCGCGCTCTACGGACGTCCGCCATTGGTGGTGCTGGACGAGCCGAACTCCAATCTTGACGCGATCGGGGAGGAAGCGCTGAACCAGGCGATCGCCTCGATGAAGGAGGCAGGCTCGACCGTGGTCATCGTCGCCCACCGGCCGACGCTGATGGCACATGTGGACTGCGTGCTGGTGCTCAACGAAGGCCAGCCGCAGATGTTCGGTCCGCGCGACGGCGTGCTCGCGCAACTGCGCCGTCCCGAGCAGCAGTCCGCCGCGCCGCAGGTGCGGGTCGTGAGCTCCGAAAGGACCGGATCGTGACGGAAGCTGCCCTGCCATTGGAAATGCCGCCTCCGCCGCACGCCTGGCCAGCGATTAGCGCCCATGTGTTCGGCGGTCTGACCGTCATCGGCTTATTGTTCGGCTGCTTCGGCCTCTGGGCGGCGACAGCGCCGCTGACCAGCGCGGCGGTCGCGCCGGGTGTGGTGAAGGTCGACAGCAACCGCAAGACCGTACAGCACCTGGAAGGCGGCATCATCCGGGAAATCCTGGTCCGCGAGGGTGATGCGGTCAAACAGGGCCAGACATTGGTGCGCCTTGACGGGCTCGACGCGGCGTCCGATCGCGATGCCGTGCGCGGCGAGCTCGACTCCGCGCTCGCCAGCGAAGCCCGCCTGACGGCGCAGCGCGACGGCCTGAGCACAATTCCCTTCCCGGCGGACTTGTCGTCCAGGCGAAGCGAGCAGGCTGTCGCCGAGGCCATGGCCGGACAGGAGCGCATCTTCCAGGATCAGGCCAAGGTGCAGGCGTCGGAGGTCGAGGTCTGGCAGCAGCGGATCGCCCAGTACCAGGCGCAAATGTCGGCGCTCGCCGCGAGAGTTGGGGCCTTCGAGATCCAGTTGCCGTCTCTGCGGGAAGAGCTGGCGGACGCCCGTACGCTTCTCAAGAAAGGCTACGGGGTGAAGTCTCGCGTGCTCCAGCTCGAGCGGCAGATCATCGTTGCCCAGGGCGAGGCTGACGCGAACCGGGCGAGTATAGGAAGCCTGCGACAGCAGGTCGCCGAGGCAGACGCACAGATCGATAATGGCCGACTCTCGTATATCAAGAAGGCCGCCGAGGACCTTCGTGATGTTCAGACCAAACGCTCTGAGCTCGAAAAGGTCCTTCTGAAGACTGATGCGCGCGCAGCGCGCCGGGATGTCGTCGCGCCGGAAGACGGGGTGGTGATGAACCTTCGGTACTTCACACAGGGCGGGGTCGTGCCTCCCGGCGGCATCATTCTTGATCTCGTTCCCGATCAGGACAAGATGGTGCTGGACGTCAAGATTCAGCCGTTGGATATCGATGTCGTTCGCCCCGGTCTGCCAGCGACGGTGCGTCTCGTTGCCTACAAGCAGAGGATCACGCCCACGCTGGAAGGCGCCCTTACCCGTGTCTCGGCCGACGCGGAGGTCGACGAGCGCAGCGGAGCGACGTTTTTCAGAGCCACCGTCGAAGTGGACGCCGATGAGGTCAAGAAGCTTCCGCGCGTGAAGCTGTATCCGGGGATGCCCGTCGATGTGTCCATCGTGACGGGGCGACGCACCATGCTCGAATATCTCTTCCAGCCTTTTGCCGACAGCTTTGCTCACGCCTTCAGGGAGGAGTGAGACTGAGCCGAATGCAGACGTGACACGTCCGTCAGCATCGTCGTTGCCTGGACGGTGGCGTCCTCACGGTTTCGCCACTGTTGCATACTCCAGCGCCACCACGCCGTTGCTGAACGGCACGGCCGAGACCAGCTCCAGCGCAAGCGGCTTGTCGGACGGGAACAGCGGCTTGCCCTGGCCGACAGCGCCGGGATAGGCAAGCAGCCTCAGGCGGTCGACAAGGCCGTGGCCGAGCAACTGCCGGGCGATGCTCAAGCTGCCGTGCACATAGATGTTGCCGCCGCTTTCTTGCTTCAGCCTGGCGACCGCTTCGGGCAGGTGACCTTCGAGCAGCTCGGCCGGCTGCCAGTCGAGCGCCGTCAGCCTCGTCGAGGCGACATATTTAGGCAGCGCGTTGAAGCGCTCGGCGAAGTCTCCCGTTTCCTTTGGCCATGAGCCGGCGAAGATCTCGTAGGTCGTGCGCCCGAGAAGCATTGCGCCGCTGTCGGCAAGCTCGTCCTCCTTGAACGCGTTCATCTCGTCGTTCCAGGTCACGCTCGGCAGCTTCTCGACCTCGGCGATGCCGTCGACGCTGATGAATTCGGTGACGATAAGCTTGCGCATGATGTTCTCCTACCAGAAGCAGGCTGCTACTGCAGTCAAGATCGCGACGACTAGCGTATTCGCGTCGCTCTTTTCCCTCTAGCCCCGCCTTGGTTCCTCATCATATTCTCGCGCCCGTTTGAAACGCCATGTTGTCCGTATGAGCAAGCTTCTTTTCACCCGCGTTCCTTTCAATCCGTTCTCGCTTGGTCTGGTCTGCAACTTCATTGCGCACCATCCGCCCTTCGACGGCTACGAATTCGGCCAGATGGTGAAGTCGTTGCGCTACCAGATCGAGCAGCAATCGCACCTTATCGGTGCCATTGACGACGCGATCGTCGCTTACGTCGGCTGGGTCGTGACCAGCCGCGAGATCGCCGAAACATGGGTCGCGAACAATGGCCCGCTCAATCCCGATCCTGGCGGCAGCGCAATTGCCGCGACCGTTATGGCTACGCGCTCGTCCTCGCACATCCTGCCGCTGATCAAGGAGGCGAAGCTGCTCAATCTCGACAAATCCGTCTACTGGAAGCGCGACTTCATCGATGCGCGCGGCGCCATGAAGCGCGCCGTGCGCAAGCGTGGCGCGTGATGGACCAGGCTGCATTCGGCGAGGGGCTCACCCAGGAGATTCTGATCCGCCTCGGCGACCGTTATGCTTCGATGTTCGTGCGTATATGGCAGCCGGCCGGCCAGGCTCGTGGGACCGTCTATTGCCTCCACGGTTTTACCGGAAACGGCGCCGATTTCGACTATCTTGCGGCCTTCCTTTGCCGCAACAGCTATCTGGTGATCTGCCCTGATCTGCTCGGACGCGGGCGCAGCGCGTATCTTGGCGCGGGTTACGACATCGATCTCTATTCCAGGTGCTTGCGTGCTCTCGGTCAGTTTGCCGGCAAGGAGAACCATTTCATCGGCACATCATGGGGCGGGCTGATCCTGATCCTGTTTCTGTACGCGAATCGTGGCCGCGTCGATAAGATTGTCCTCAATGACGTTCCAATGATTGGCGGGCCAAGAACCGACGCGTTGCGGCGAGATGCGATCCAGCAAAGCAGGCTCACTTTCGAAACGCGCGCGGCAGCGAGGGAATATCTTCGCGCTGCAAATCCAGGCGTGGGGCAGATCGAACAGCCGGTTTTGGACCGCTTCATCGATAGTAGGATTGCCGCAGGTCCGAGCGGTTTTCGACTGGCGTTCGATCCCGCCACCACCGGAAATTTCGAAGCGATGGCCGGGCGCGAGTACGACTTGTTTCCCATGGTGGCCAAGCTCGACGCACGGATCATGCTCACGTACGGAAGCGATAGCGAGTTAGTCGACAGGGAGGCCTTGCAACGAACGCGTCGCGCCCGGCCTGATTTCTGCGTCGTCGACAATATGCATGCGGGCAACCCGCTGCCGTTGATGACGCCTGATCAGCTTTTCTTGATCCTCGGCTTTCTCTCGGCGGTTTGAGCGAGGTCGGCTTGGCGAAACCGGAAATGCACTTCGAGGCGGCGTATAGCAGGCTGCTTTCGGCCGCTTTCGACGGGCCTGGTTCGTCACGCGATCCGGCCAGGGTCTTGATCTGCACGACGCCGCGAACTGCCGGCCATACCTACTGTATGGTGATGCGGCATTTCGGGCTCGGCCAGCCGACCGAATACTTCCAGTGGCAATTTGCCGTACCGCTCCTGCGGCGCTGGACCGGGGAAGATACGATTGACCACTTGGCGCTCGACCGCCTGGCCGCCTCATACGGAAGGCACCTCCTGGAAAAGCGCTCGGTGAACGGCGTGTTCGCCGCAAAGCTGTTCCTCGGCAATCTGGATTTTGCCCATCGCTCGATCGGTAGGGACAGCGCCAATTCGTTCTACGTTTTTCTGTCCAGGCGCAACAAGGTTGATCAGACGGTCAGCCTGCTTTCGATGCTCTATACCGGCCAGCCCTTCGATGGTGCGGAAATGCTGCCAGGAATCCCGAAATTGCAGACAATAAGCCAGAAGGCCGTCATCGACACGGTGCGACACATTGCGGACTGCGAGGCAAGGTGGCGGAGCTACCTCTCGACCATCGATGCGGCGAGGGTAGTCCATGTCGCTTATGAGGACTTTGTCACTGACCCCTATGAAAATGTGCGCGCGACGATGCGAAACTGGTTTCCGGCCCACGACCTGGACAGGGCGGCCGCAGCCGAAAGCAGGCGCTATGGCAACGATACGGCCGTAAAGACGCTTGTTGCAAGGCAATTCGGAGCTTTGATCCGGGACCTTTGGCGCGACATGCCCGTCGCGGCGGATCGGAGCCCGTCAGCGCCTTGACACCGTTACCGACATACCGCTCGCCGGGCGCAGCGCCAGCGCATAATCGAAGCGGATAATATCGTCGGCACGGGCGAATGCGAATTGCCGCACCACCGCGCGAACCGCTTGCTCGACCTCGAGCCGGCCGAGGCGTGCGCCGCCGCACATACGCGGTCCGGTTAGGAAGGGGATGAAGGCGCGACGGTCAAAACTGTTGTCGATGAACTCCTTGCGGCTGGCATCGAAGGTCCTCGGATTTTCCCAGAACTCGGGATGCTGGTGCACGCCGACGACAGAAAGCATGACAAGCTGCCCGGCGCGCAACGCCGTGCCGTCCAGATCCGTGCTCGTGCTCACTTCGCGGGTCAGGAATGGGATCGGCGGAAAATATCGCATCGTCTCGTTGATGAAGCAGTCGGTGAATGGCGTCTGCGGCCTGTCGCCGGAGATTTCATCATGGATGCGCTCCTGCACCTTCTGGTTGGCGCCGAGCCTGTCCAGCACCCAAAGCACCGTCGTCACGGTGGTCTCGATTCCGGCGAAGAGATTCATCACGAACTCCTCGATCGGAGAAAAGCCTTCGATTTCACTGGCCTGCTCCGAGAAGCGATCCATTTCCGCCGCCGCCTGCCGGTCCGCCATGATCTGCGCGCCGAAATCGGCTACGACCGCTCGGGCGTCGCCGATGGCGCTGTTGCGCTCTGCATTGGTGGGAGTCACCCAGGAATAGTATTGCAGCCGCCGCAGCACGACGCGCACCCGGTCGAGCAGCGCGGCCGTGGGCCGAACCTCCGCCGCAAGTCCGAATGCCCGGTAGAAGATGGTCATGGCCCCGGCGAACAGCCCCTGCTGGATGCCGGCGAGCGATGTCTCGCAGCCGGCGAGGCATGCGGCGAAGATGTCGTGCACGCTTTGATTGTGGGCGGGCTTCGCCGCCGCGAGGTAACGGTCCTGCGTGATCGCTCGCCGCGTGGCCCACTCATCGTCATTGGTGTTGAAGCGGCTGAAGCCGAGCGCCGAAATCAGTGAGAAGTTCTTGCGGAACAAGGCGGGGGCCTTGGCGATCTTGTCGACACTCTCCGGGTGGTCGAACACGACGAGGTTGCCGATCTCCTTGGGACCGGCACCCCGCCGGTCATCCTGCCCGCTTTGCGCGAACAGGTTGTAGACGAGATTGTTGAGCATGCCTTCGATTTGCGTGGGATCGCTCACCCTACCTCCATGTCGGAACGCCCCCGGCGGCGTCCCTCTCAACCGACAATGTGCGCTATTGTTGCAAAGACGTGACAGTGACGCTGTAAAGTTGTTGGCGCGCCGTAGCGGCAATATGCCTTTATAAACTTGTCTGCAATAACACACGGGGCTGGGTTCTGGGTGGGGGCTGAAATGCATACGCAAGGCAAGGGTAAACTTTTGGCGACGATGGCGGCATCGGCCGCCTCGGTGACAACGATGGGTATGGCCACGGCTCACGCAACAGAGGCGCAGCCATCGGACCAGAGCGTCATCGATTCGCGCATCAAGATGTCGTTCGAGGGCTCGTACTTCTGGAACAATGTCCATAAAGACGACAAGCTGAGTAGCGACAAGCTGGGTAATAGCAATGGCGACTACTCTGGCTCGGTCGCGCTAACCAAGCAGATTTCTCCGGACTTGGATTGGCGTCTTGCCGGCACTTTTCATATCGGCAAGAAGCGGTCAATCGTCTTGGACGAGTTTCCCGTGACGAGTCCTTCAGAGGGCACGGGGACTATTGGTTTCAACGACGACTACAACTTCCAGACGTTCGATTTTGACATCGGCAAGCATGTCAAGGTTCAGCAGGCCGATATCCGCTTCTTCGGCGGCCTGCGGCTCGTGCATTCCGACGAAACGGTATTCAATTTGTACGAGAAGTTCACGCCGACCAATCCTGCCGATAAAGGCATCTCTGCGGACAAGATCGGTACGGCGGAATACTGGGGCATCGGCCCCCGGGTCGGTGCTGACGGCTACTATCCGGTCGGCGAGAACTGGGGCCTCACGGGCGCCGTCTCAGGCGCGGTCATGTGGGGCCGGCGTATCGACCGAGTTGGTGTCAATGTCACGCAGACAAATCCCAATGAGCACGCTTCCGAGACGCTGTTCAACGAAGGCTCGGGCGAGACGGTGTCCAACGTCGATGCATCGCTCGGTGTGAGCTGGACGCCGATGGTGAACACCACGTTCACCGCAGGCTACAAGATCGAAGCGTGGCACAAACTGCTGGTAAACGCAGACCACGACAATCAGGTATTCCAGGGGCCGTTCCTGCGCCTCGAAGTGAAGATGTGATCGCAGCAATTGACTAAGGTGACTTCGAAGACAGATTTCGAGTCAAAGTTCGCGTCCAACGGCAATATAAAGCTACATTACATTGCGGCGGGCTCCGGCCCGCCGATCGTCTTTCTGCACGGGTTTCCAGACCATGGTCTCGGTTGGCGCCGGCAGCTGGACGCTTTGAGCGGCAACTTCAGGGTGTTGGCGCCGGACTTGCGCGGCTTTGGGCGGAGCGACGCGCCACGGGGACATGCCAACTACGCCTTGCTGCCCAGTCTTGTGGGGGACGTCCTGTCCGTGCTCGTGGCGGAGCAACTTTCGCAGGCCTCTATCGTCGGCCACGACTGGGGTGGAACCATAGCCTGGTGGCTGGCAATGCGTGTGCCGCAAGCGGTGCGCCATCTTGTCGTTCTGTCTGCGCCGCATCCGCGCAACTACCTCCGCGCCATCGCCGATCCTGCCAATGCTGGATACTTCGGCTACATGCGCCGTTTCCAGGAAGCCGGCATGGCTGCCATGCCGGGGCGGGAGGAGCTTGCCGCCTGGGTTGCGGACGCGGACGACAGGCACTCGCTCATGGTTTCGCTCGAGCGCTCCGATCCGGAGGCAATACTGGGCTACTACAGGGCCAATATTCCGCTCGGCAGGGTGCCAGATATTGGTCAATTGCCGCTGGTCAAGGCGCCCACGCTGGTCCTGTTCGGCAACGATGATCCATATGTCCCCTCGGCCGCTTTCGATGGCACGTTCCGCGAGGTCGACAACGTCACGTCTCTGGTGGCGCTGCCAGGCGCAGGTCATTTCATCCATCATCATGCCGCGGCTGTCGTGAACCGCGAGATCGAGGCCTGGGTGGCGCGGCCGCCATCCAGCTACCGCAGGCTGGAATAGGTTATGCGCCCCTGAACCCGGTCGGCGGGAGGCCAGGTCATTCTCTCGGATCGTCGACCACGCCGGTCGGCGGAGATCCGTGCCACGGCTACCACAGTCCTTTCGTGCTGGGCGACATGGCTCGGCGATCTGCTCTCCGTGGGCCGCCATCCGGCCCGCCGTTCAGCCAGGCGCGCAGGCTCTTTAGACATCGGATAGGTTTTGCCGATATCTACCGGAAAAAAAGGAGCCCGAAGTCATGTCCGAGATATGGCACTCACTCCTCGCCAATCTTGCGCTGGTCTCGATCCTGGTCGTCGCCTGGGACCTTGTGGCGGATTTCACCGGGCGTCTTCCGCGGTTGATCCAGTCGCTGCTTTTGGGCGCGGTCATGTGCGCGGGCGCGATCATCTCCATTGCGACGGCCTTGCCCATCTCCGGCTTCTTCGTCGACCTGCGCGCCGCCTTCATCGCCGCCGCCGCGTTCTTCGGCGGATGGCCGGCAATGGTCGTCGCCGTCGCCGGATCGATTGCCTATCGCATCCATCTCGGCGGGCAGTTGAGCGTCGGGATCATGGGCATCCTCATCACCGCTGTTGTTGGCATCGCGTGGCACCACATCGTCGCGGCCCGGTCGCGCACCATGTTCGACATTGTCGGCCTCAGCGTTTCGGTCGCGCTAGCCGGGCTGATCACGCTTGTCGTCATGCCGCCGCAGGTCGTGGCCGGCTTCGTTCAGCAGAGCACGCTCCCGTCCCTCGTGTTCCGCTTCCTCGGCACCTTCGTCATCGGCGTGCTGCTCGATCGGCAGCAGCGGCGGCGCGAGCTTGACATGTCCAACATGATCTACCGCGCCATGGTTCGCGAGCTGCCGGATTGCCTCAACGTGAAGGATGTCGACGGCCGCTTCGTCGTCGCAAATCCAGCCACCGCCGAAATGATGCGTGCCGCCTCGGTCGAGGATCTGATCGGCAAGACGGATTTCGATTTCTATCCCAAGGACGTGGCAGAACGCTTCAGGCAGGATGAGACGGGCGCGCTCGAGGCCGGCCAAACGTTGCGCATCGATCAGCCCGCGCTTTTCCCGGACGGCAGGCAGGGCTGGCTCTATACGCTGAAGGCGCCCTTCCGCGACGAGGCCGGCAGGATCACCGGCGTCATCACCTACAATCGCGACATCAGCGAGCAGAAGCGAAACGCGCAGCTCAAGAACGATTTCATCTCCACGGTCAGCCACGAATTGCGCACGCCACTGACATCCATCCGCGGCTCGCTCGGCCTGATCGCGGCCGGCGTGGCGGGCGAGTTGCCGCCCAAGGCTGCCAATCTCGTCAACATCGCCCACAACAACAGCGAGAGGCTGGTTCTTCTCATCAACGACATCCTCGACATGGAGAAGATCGAATCGGGCGTGATCACCTTCAAGATCAAACAGATGGCTATCCGCCCGGTGCTGGAGCAGGCCATTGCCGCAAGCTCCAACTACATGGCCGAGAACAGGATCCGCATCGTCCTGGTCGACGATGCCCCGCGCGCCGAGGCCAATATCGACCCCGACCGCATGCATCAGGTGATGGCGAACCTCTTGTCGAATGCGATCAAGTTCTCCGATCCCGGCGGCACCGTGACGGTGACGCTCCAGCGTCGCGACCGCGACATGCTGCGCATCTCCGTGATCGATCAGGGCTCAGGCATCCCGGAAGCGTTCCGCAGCCGCATCTTCGGCAAGTTCGAGCAGGCCGATGCGTCCAGCACCCGCAAGAAGGGCGGCACCGGCCTGGGCTTGAGCATCGTCAAGACCATCGTCGAAAAGCTCGGCGGCGCCGTTTCCTTCGAAACGGTGGAAGGCAAGGGGACTTCGTTCCACATCGACCTCGCTGAAGCGCAAAGGCAGGACGCGAAGCCGGTTTTTGTCGAGCGCCGGTCGCGCAAGCGCGATGGCCGCCTGCGTGTCCTGATCTGCGAGGACGAGCCAGACGTCGCGGCGGTGATCGCGGCGCTTCTCGACGCGGAAGGCTTTTCCAGCGACGTCGCCCCCGACATCGACACCGCCAAGGCGCTCCTGCGCTCCCGCGACTATGTGGCGTTGACGCTCGACATCAGGCTGGCGGGGGAATCCGGCATCAAGCTCTTCCACGACATAAGGGCATCGCAGGTCAATTCCGACATTTCGGTCATCGTCATCTCCGCCGTCGCCGACGAGGCCAGGCGCTCGCTGAACGGTACCGCGGTCGGCATCGTCGACTGGCTGGAAAAGCCGGTGGATTCGGCGCGGCTTCACGCCGCTCTCGCCAAGATCGTCGGCCGCAGGGTCGAGCCGAAGCCGCGGATCCTGCATGTCGAGGACGATGAGGGCGTGCTTGCCGTGATGTCGGCGGGGCTCGGTCCGGGTGTCTCGATCACCTCGGCGAAAACCCTGCAGGACGCCCGGCGGGCGGTCGCGAAACATCGCTTCGACCTGGTCATCCTGGACATCGCGCTTCCCGACGGATCGGGCCTGGACCTGCTCATCGACCTGCCGCCGGAGACCCGGGTGATCGTGTTCTCGGCTGCGGAATTGGACGAGAGGCTGGGCGATCGGGTACAGGCGATCATGACCAAGACCAGGGCGTCGGAGATCGATGTCGCCAGGCTGGTCAGAAGCATGTTGATTGCGTCCCGCGACGCCGCGGGATCCACCGAGCGAGCAGGGGTGTGACGTCGATGCCGGCACGGATCCTCTATGTGGATGACGAGGACGACATCCGCGAGATCGCCCAGATGTCGCTGGAGCTCGATCCGCAATTCGAGGTGCGGTCCAGCGCCTCGGGCATCGAGGCGCTGACCGATGCCGCCGATTGGCGGCCGGACCTTATCCTGCTCGATGTGATGATGCCGGACATGGACGGGCCGGAAACACTGAGGCGCCTGGGCGAATCGCCGCTGACGGCCTCGATTCCCGTGGTGTTCATCACGGCGCGGACCCAGACGCATGAGGTGGAGCGCTATCTCGCCATGGGAGCGGTGGGCGTGATCGCCAAACCTTTCGATCCGATGGCGCTCGCCGGCGAGGTCAGGAAACTGCTCCGGCCGCGCGACGGCCGGCCCTGACGGCCTCGGGGAGGTGCCGTCTAAAGCAATTCCAGGAAAAGTGCACACCGGTTTTCCGTCCGGAATTGCGTAAAACAGAGAGATAGGGCGGTTCGCCGTTTCCACGAAACGGTGAACCGCTCTAGGAGGTTGTCGGCAACTCCGCCTGGTGTTTAAGCCTCCTGTACCAGGCCCCAATATTCATCTACTGATTGCATCGAAATGCGGCTGTCGCGAATCGGCTTTGTCTATGATTGCGCGGCATCGGCCGGCGCGGGGTGGTTCGCGCGGGCTTTGTTTGCATGGACCGCATTGGCGGATGTCGGTTCATGGGTTGATCACTCCGGGGGGCGATGGAACCGGAGTAGGACTGGTGATTGGAGCGAAGGCAAGAGTTCTGATCTGCGATGACGACCCCTTGTTGCTCGAGCTGATGGAATTCAGGCTGAGGGCGAAGGGCTACGAGGTCATCAAGGCGGTGGACGGCGCCGAGGCGCTGGCGAAGGCGGAGCAGGATGGCCCCGATATCATCGTGCTCGACGCGATGATGCCTAAGGCCGACGGTGTCGAGGTGCTGGCGCGCATCAAGGGCGACCCGGCCCTGTCCGAGACGCCGGTGGTCATGCTGACCGCCCGCAAGGCCGAGAAGGATATCGTCTCGGCCCTCGAGAAGGGGGCCGACGACTATCTGGTGAAGCCGTTCATCCCCGAGGAGCTTCTGGCCCGGCTTGCGCGCCTGATCGCGCGCAGCAGGAGCGGGAAGCGCTGATGCGGCGCGGCCGGCGCGCAGCCCTTGCCGCGAGTCTGATCCTGGCGATCGCCGCTGCTCCGGCCGCGGCGATGGCGCAGACCGTCGACGAGCTCTACGCGTCCGGCGTCAAGGCCAGGCAGGCGCAGCATTTCGACGAGGCCGCCGATCTTTTCCGGCGCGCGCTGGCGCTCAAGCCCGACAATGCCGACGCCCTGGTGCAGCTCGGCTTCGCGGAGCTCGGACGCAGCGATCTGACGGCCGCGCACGACGCTTTTTCCAGGGCGCTTTCCCTTGCGCCGGCCTATCGCGACGCCAGCTTCGGCATGGCCGAGGTCGAGTTCCGCTCCGGCAATCTGGACGCCGCGCTGCCGCTCGCCGAGAAGGTTGCGCAGGCCGATCCCGGCAACGCCGATGCCGCGGCACTTGTCGAAAACATCCGCAAGGCCAGGCAGGCCGGCCAAGCGAAGCCGGTTCCGGCTGCCGCGGCGCCGGCGAAGCAGTCGCTCCGCCGGCGACCCGATCCCGTCGCCATGCAGTTGGAGGAGGGCAGGCGCCTGCGGGCGGCTGGGAACCTGCCGGAGGCGGAGCAGGCCTATCGCCGGGCGCTGAAGCTGGCGCCGAGGAACACCGACATCCTGGTCGCGCTTGGCCTTGTCGCCGGCTCCAGCCAGCGCTTCGACGAGGCGGGGCAATTCTTCGACCGGGCGCTGGCCATCAGGCCCGGCCTTCTCGATGCCCGGCTGGGCAAGGTCCGCCTGGCGATCTGGCAGGGCGACGCGCCGCGCGCCCGCGCGGCTGTCGACGGCGTGCTGGCGACGGCGCCGGACAATGTCGAGGCGCTCGTCCTCGACGGCAGGATAGCCCTGCTCGAGGCCGACTACGCGCGGGCCGGGCAGTCGTTCCAGCGCGCGCTTGCGCTCGATCCGCGCAATGCCGAGGCGCTGGTCGGGCTCGGCGATGTGCGCCGCGCCGAGGGCGACGACGAGGCCGCGCGGCAGGCCTATCGTCGGGCGCTCGCCATCGAGCCCGGCTCCGCCGATATCGAGCAAAGGCTGGCCGTGCCGCCGCCGCATAAATGGCGGCTCGACCTCGGCAGCGAGGTGAGCGATCTCACCAACGGTCTCGGCGACTGGACCGACAGTTCGGCCGGCCTTGCCTATCGGCTCACTCCGCGCACGACGATTTCCGGCCGCACCCGCGTGGCCACCCGCTTCGGCCACACAGACGTCCAGATCGAGGGCCGCATCGACCAGGCCTTCTCGCCGGCGTTCTCGGCCTATGCGCTGGGCGCGGCGACGCCGGACGCCGATTTCCTGGCGCGCTATTCGATCGGCGCCGGCGCCTCGTGGCAGGTCGTGGCGCCGGCAAAGGTGTTCGGCCCGCTGTCGCTCAACATCGACGCCCGCTACGACAATTTCGCCGACACCAACGTCACCAGTATCCAGCCTTGGCTGCAGGCCTATGTGCTGGACGGCCGCCTGGGGCTTGCCGCCCGCTGGGTGCATGCCGAGGACGATATCGGCACGCGCGCCGACGGCTATGTGCTGCGCGCCGACCTTGCGGTGACACAGCGCGTCAACCTGTTCGGCGGTTATGCCGACGCCCCCGAAATCTCCGACGGCACGCTGGTGCCGACCCGCACCGTCTTCGGCGGCATTTCCTTCGACGTCAGCGATCCGCTGACGCTGCGCGCCAGCGTCGCGCATGAACAACGCCCGACATTCGACCGAAGCATATTCGGGTTCGGGCTGACCGCGCGGTTCTGACCATGTGGCTGATCTGGGATCTCTCCATACTGCTCAGCGCCCTTTCCCTGGCGATCATGCTGTTCCTGACGGCGCGCCGAGTGCTGCAGGAGCGCCGCGCCAGGGTGGCGGCCGACCAGCGGCGCCAGCTTCTGACGGCGCTGATCGCCTTCACCGAAAATCGCGACCGCGAGGCCCTGAAGGCGGCGATCCTTGCGGTGCCGGCGGGCGTCGCGATCAATGCCGGCTTCGAATTCATTTCGCTGTTGCGCGGCGAGGAATATGACGACGTCCTTGCCGCCTTCAACGAATGCGGCCTGCCGGCGCTCGTCGGCAGGCAGCTGGAAAAAGGCAACGGCGCCGAGCGCATCCATGCGGCCGAAATGCTTGCGGCGCTGCGTTCGGAAGGGGCTGTGGCCGGCCTGCTCTCGGCGCTCGAACGCGACCGTTCGCGCGAGGTCAGGATCGCCGCGGCAATCGCGCTTTGCGATCTGGGCAGCCTGCCGCCGCTCGGCATCGCGCTGCGCAAGATCGGCGACGAGGGGCAGCGCTCGCGGCGCCTCATCGAGCTGTTCAGGCGCTTTCCGGCGGCGCGCCTCGACGAGCTCGCCGACCACGCCGCCCGCACCGACGCCGTGCCCTTCATCCGCGCGGCCGCGATCGACGCGCTCGCCCGCGCCGGCAGCTTCCGCTTCGCCGATCTTTTCGCCCGCCTGGCCGGCGATGCCTCGCCCGAGGTCGCCGCCGCGGCGCTGCGCGCGCTCGGCCTGACCGGACATGCCGGGGCGACGGCGATCCTGGCGAGCGCAATGGCGAACAGCGACTGGGACGTGCGCGCAGCCGCTGCCGATGCCGCGGGGCGCCTCGGTCTCGCCGAGCTTGCCGCGCCGCTGTCCGGGCTGATGGACGACGAAGTGTGGACCGTGCGCTATGCAGCCGCCAACGCGCTGCGCTCCTTCGGCCAGCCGGGCGAGCGGCTGCTGCGCCAGATCGCCGACAGTGAGGTCTCGCGCAGCCAGCGCACCGCATCGCTCATTCTTGCCGAGGGGCCGGCCGCATGATCGTCGACTGGAGCCACGAGATCGTTCTTGCCGCCACCATCCTGTCCTGGTTCATCATCGGGGCGGGGTTGGCGCAGACGACGATCTACCTGCTGCAGCTCGTCGTCGCCGGCTACGCGCTTTCCAGGCGCCCGCCCGTCGCGCGCTCGGCGCTGCTGTGGCACCGCTACGGCGAGGTGGCGCCGCCGATCGCGCTGCTGGTGCCCGCCTACAACGAGGCCTTGAACGTGGTCGAGAGCGTCCATTCGATGCTGGCGCTCGAATACCCGAATTTCGAGGTTGTCGTCATCAATGACGGCTCGAAGGACGACACGCTTCAGCGCCTGATCGATGCCTTCAGGCTGGTGAAGTTCCATCGACCCTATGAGGAGGCGCTCGCGCACATGCCGATCCGCGGCCTCTATTCCTCGCCGATGACCGAGCGGCTGTTCGTCGTCGACAAGGAGAATGGCGGCAAGGCCGACGCCCAGAACGCCGGCATCAATGTCTGCCGCGCGCCGCTGTTCTGCGTCATCGACGGCGACTCCATCCTCGAGCCCGACGCGCTGATGCGCGCCGCCCAGCCCTTCATCGACGACCCCGAGCGCACCATCGCCGTCGGCGGCACGATCCGCATCGCCAACGGCTCCAAGATCGAGGCGGGCAGGGTGCGCGAGGTCCGTCTGCCGCGCCGCCTGCTGCCGCTGCTGCAGGTGGTCGAATATCTGCGCGCCTTCCTGATGGCCAGGCTCGCCTGGAGCCGCATCAACACGCTGATGCTGGTCTCCGGCGCCTTCGGCATGTTCCGCCGCGCCGAAGTGGTGGCGGCGGGCGGCTTCACCAAGGGTTCGATGGGCGAGGACCTCGACCTCGTCATCAAGCTGCACCGGCACATGCGCGACAGGAAGCGCAAATACAGCATCCAGTTCATCCCCGAGCCGGTGTGCTGGACCGAGGCGCCGGAAACGCTGAGCGTGCTGGCAAGGCAGCGCTCGCGCTGGCAGCGCGGCGCGCTCGAATGCTTCTTCCGCTACCGCGCCATGCTCTTCAACCCGCGCTACGGCCGCATCGGCTTTCTCGGCTTCGGCCACATCTTCATCGTCGACGTGCTGGGGCCGGTGGCGGAGGTGCTGGGCTACATCCTGATCCCGCTCTTCTGGCTGCTCGGCATCCTTTCGGCCGAATATCTTCTGGCCTTCACCTCGCTCATCTTCACCTACGGCGTCTGCGTCAGCGTCTGCTCGCTCATCCTCGAAGAGGCCGAGCTGCAGCGTTTTCCCCGCGCCAGGGACCTTGCCGTGCTGACGGCGGTCGCCGTGCTCGAGAATTTCGGCTACCGCCAGCTCAACAATTTCTGGCGCGTAAAGGGCTGGTGGCAATTCCTGCGCGGCAATCAGGGCTGGGGCGAGATGCCCAGGACCGGCCTCGGCGCCGCCAAGAAGTAGGTCCGGCCGGAACCCAAAGCTTTCCAGGGTCGCGACCTTGGCGATTGGCGTTTCCTCGCCCCCATGAAATGGGGGAGAGGTGGCCGCGGAGCGGCCGGGGGCTGGCGCCGCCATATGCGATTGCCCTACTTCACGCCAGGGCCCGCTCACGCGAGCGTCCGCTCGATCTCCGCAATGAGCGCATCGAGCGCCGCGCGAACGCTCCCGCCATCCGCCTGCTCGATGAGCAGCGTCTCCAGTTCGGACGCCCGAACGCTGATCTCCGCAAAGCCGAACGTCCCCGCCGCGCCGGCGAGCGAATGGGCGAGGCGGACCAGAGTGTCGTCGGACCCGGGCAGGGCCTCACGCACGGCCTTCAGTTCGCCAAGCTGATCGGCGCAGCGGGCGAGGAAACGTTGGCGCAACGGGGCGAAGGGATCGTTTGGGATGGGATGCTCCTGGCTGGGTGGTGGAGTATTCAAGCAGAAAGCGGGGCGGGGTGGAATGGCGGGGCGCTCGTTGCTCGTATGTCGCGACTTACACGGTGCCATCGGCGGGCTGGCCCCGCCGGTTACGCCGCGTTCAGCTCCGCCGTATAAGAATCCGGGCTCCGGAGGGCGGCAGGGCGATGTTGGACAATTACGAGGTGGACCGGTTTGGCGTAATCCACCAGATCGACTTCACGCCGATCACGTACGACAAGCAATACATCTCCTACTACGAGGACCTGAGCGACCGGACCATCAAGCTCGGCTATCAGCGGCTTGGCTGGGTGCTGGGAATGACCGGCGAGATTCCACGCTCGGTGCTGGAAATCGGATACGGCACCGGCACATTCATCGAAGCCGCGAAGATAACCGGGGTCGCCGATTGCGCCGGCTATGACATCGCCGAGTTTCCGCTGCCCAAGGGTGTCCGCTTCGTCGATTGGGATGAGGCGCTGGCCAGTTCGTGGGATCTCGTCGCCATATTCGACGTGCTCGAGCACATCCCGGATCTGGGTTTCCTCGCCCGCCTTAAGACCCGGCACCTTGCCGTCGCCGTCCCCTATTGCCGCTGGCGTGAGCTCGGCGCCGACGGCGACGCCTGGTTCCGAAGCTGGCGCATGCGCCTCCCCAACGAGCACCTGCACCACTTCGACCGCGACTCGCTGGTGGCGCTGCTCGCGCATAACGGCTTCGAATGCGTGACGCTGAACTCATTCGAGGACGGCATCAGGCTGCGGCCAGGTGAGGCGGGGCCGAATATTTTGTCGGGGTTCTTTAGGAAGCGATAGGCCAGTTTCCATCCGCGCCCGCAGGAAGAGCCGGGAAGGGGACCCCCTCAGGAACGAACGCGGATGACCGTCTTCCCCTTGCGCCGCTCGGTCGAGTTGAAGGCGGCGACGGCATCGTCGAGGGTCGCGATGTTGCCGATATTCGTCCGCAGTCGTCCGTCGCGTACCCGCTGGACGATCTCCCACAGTTGGGCGCGGTCGGACTCGACAACGAAGTCGACCGCCAGCCCGTCGGCGGGCCGCGCCTCCGGCGGGCCGACGACGGACACCAGTGTTCCTCCGGCTCGAATCAGGCCCGCGGACCGCTTCCCGATGTCACCGCCGATGACATCGAACACCAGATCGACTTCGCCGATGTCTTCCAGAGCGTCGTTCTCGAGGTCGACGAACTCCTGCGCGCCAAAATCGAGCGCCGTCTGACGGTCGGCGGTGCGGCCGGTGCCGATGACGTAGGCGCCTGCCTGTCGTGCAAGCTGCGTCACCATTGACCCGACTGCGCCGGCCGCGCCGTGCACGAGGATGCTTTGCCCCGCCTGAAGACGGCCATGCTGGAACAGCCCTTGCCATGCGGTCAGTCCCGAGATCGGCAGACTCGCGCCCACCGTGACGTCGACGTCGCCCGGCAGCGGGGCGAGGCTGCGTGCCTCGATAGCGATATACTCCGCCAGGGTGCCGTTCCGATACCAGTCGGCGATGCCGAACACCCGTTGTCCCAGCGACAGTCCCGCTGTGCCGTAGCCGAGGGCGGTGACCACTCCGGCCAGTTCGTGTCCGGGGATCGAGGGCGTTCGGTCACGTTCGAGACGATCGGTCCAGGTCGAGGGCCACGCCAGCTCCGTCGGGACGAATCCCGACGCATGAACCCTTACGACGACGTCGTTTATCGCTGCCTGCGGCTCGGGCCGCTCCACCAGCTTCATTCCGGCCGTTCCTGCGGCCTGGTCCGTCACAACGATTGCCTTCATTGTCCGTCTGCCTGTGCGAGGTAGGTCGTCATCTTCTGAATTCCTTTGCCGACGAGAGAAAATGGGGAACGTGGAACCAATGGGACATGAAGTGGCGAAGAAGCTGCCTCACGGGAAGTTCACCTCAGATTGCTCTTTGGAAACAGCACGCGATCGGGTTTTGCATTCATTCGCGCCAGCATTTCCTTGATCAAGCGTGTTTTGGTGCGCCCCGCTTCCTTCGGCGGCACGAGGTAACGCACGATGGCTTCGAGCCAGGTATTTTCACTCACGCGGAAATGCACCACCGGATGCTCCCTCACCTGGAGTTCGTCCACCGGCGTCTTCGACAGGATGTCCTTATAGACCTTCACCTTCTGGCTCATGATGTCGCCGATCTGCTCGTCCACGACCTCTCTCATGGTTTTCGCCACGAATTCCAGATCGCTCTCGTAGGCAAGCTGGAACTTGATTTCGTTCCAGACATAGGGAAACAGCGGCCAGGAATAGTTGAAGACCGGCGTGTCGAACACGGTGGAGTTCGGGAACTTGATGACGCGCCCGCTCGGATGGTCGGTCCAAAGATGTTCCCCGCCGAATTCCCATAACGTCGTGTCGAGATAGCTGACATCGATGACGTCGCCATGGGCATCGCCGATGCGAATCCGGTCGCCAACGCGATAGGGCGCCCTGGCCAGAATATAGATCCAGGCGATGAAACTGGAGATCGGCATCTGCA
This sequence comes from Mesorhizobium sp. M1D.F.Ca.ET.043.01.1.1, assembly GCF_003952385.1. Classification (NCBI taxonomy): domain Bacteria; kingdom Pseudomonadati; phylum Pseudomonadota; class Alphaproteobacteria; order Hyphomicrobiales; family Phyllobacteriaceae; genus Mesorhizobium; species Mesorhizobium sp. M1D.F.Ca.ET.043.01.1.1. The sequence goes on along the minus strand of NZ_CP034444.1, from coordinate 398,446 downwards.
GCGCGAAGCCGAGTGTCAGTGAAATCAGGCCGAGCGAAACGACGGCGGCGTACCAGTTCACGAATAGAACCGAGATGGCCACGAAGACGACGGCGACCACGACGATCAATCGAAAAATTCGTTTCAGGTTGAAACGCGAAACACGATTGGGAATTCGGCCGATGAGAAAGACTTCGATGATATTCGCCACCGTCAGCATGACGAAAATGAGAACGCCGCCCCAGACATAGTTCAGCACGCGAACGCGCAAAGGCGCGTCGAGCCATTCCAGGCGCCAATTGATGAGAAGTTGGACGGCAAAGAGCAGCAAGGCGGCGGCCGCGAAACCAGCCGTCCACCGGAGGTCTTCCTTGCGAAAGCTGAAGCGGAATTCCTCGGGCTTTTTCGCCTGCTGCTGGATCGTTTTCGGATCGGCAGTCTGCTGTGCGGCCCGTTCGAGTCGGGAAAGGTTCTCCTGTTCTTTGTCGCGCGGTTCCATGAGTTCGCCATCCGATGTAGCATCAACATCCAGCAGCGCCTTATCGTTCCGCGACGGCGGCATGAGGCGCTCGCCGGCTCGTGGGATCTCGTCGCCATGTTCGACGTGCTCGAGCACATCCCGGATCCGGGTTTCCTCGGCCGCCTTCAGGCCCGGCACCGGGCCGTCGCCGTCCCCTATTGCCGCTGGCGTGAGCTCGGCGCAGACGCCTGGTTCCGAACCTGGCGCATGCGCCTCGCCAACGAGCACCTGCACCACTTCGACCGCGACTCGCTGGTGGCGCTGCTGGCGCACAGCGGCTTCGACTGCGTGACGCTGAACGGATTCGAGGACGGCATCAGGCTGCGCCCGGGGAGGTGGGGCCGAATATTTTGTCTGGGTTTTTTAGGAAGCGGTAGGGCAGTTTCGGTCCGCGCCTCCGAGGGAAGAGCCGGGCAGGGGCTCCTCATGCGCGATGGCTTTCGACTCCGCGAGCTGATTGGCGGGAGAAAAGCTTCTCGTAGCTAGACTAAGCTCCGAATATCGGGCTGTATTCGCTCGGACGTATTTCCAAGCACGCATTGCAGAAGATCATGGCATTTGGGGTTTTCATTCACCGTACAGATTCAATCTACGATGACAGCCCCGCTGAGCAGTACCAATTCCCGCGCCAGTATCTGCGCCGTGTCGAATCCTGTGTCGGCGACTGGATCATCTATTACGAGCCCAGCAAAGTGACCGAGACGCGCGGCTATTTCGCCATGGCCAAGGTCCAGCAGGTCATTCCCGACCCTGCAGCGCCCGACATGTACCTCGCTCTGATTGAGCCCGGCACCTACCTCGATTTCGTCAACCCTGTTCCGTTTAACGGGGTCGACGGTCTGGTCGAACGAGGTCTACTCAATGAAGAAGGTAGAATTTCCGGCCGCGCCCAATCCGCCGTCCGCCCGCTTAGTCCTGCCGACTTCAACCGCATCATCGATCTAGCCTTCGACGCGAACGAGGTGGTGCTGCCTCGCGTCGATGAAATCGGCGGCGGCTTTCAGGAAGAGCAGGCGCCATTTCAGTTCGAGCAGAGCCGCGACCGCGTGAGCTACATCGCATCGCGAATTGTGCGGGACCGCATCTTTCGCCGCATCGTCCTGCGCGCCTATGACGAGCGCTGCGCGATCACGGGGCTGAAGTTGATCAATGGCGGCGGTCGAGCCGAGGTTTCCGCCGCCCATATTCGACCTGTCGAAGCTAACGGCCCGGATGTCATCAACAATGGGATCGCGCTATCAGGTACAGCGCACTGGATGTTCGACCGTGGGTTAATCAGCCTCTCCGATGATCTGGAAATCCTGATCTCGCGGCAGGTCAACGACCTCGACAGCGTGCACGGTTTCATCAACAAAACGCGCCGTGCGCTCTCCCCGGGGCGACTGTCTGAACGGCCGCATCCGAGATTTCTGCAGTGGCACCGCGAGCATAGTTTTAAGCAGTGAGGTGGAGCGGACAAAATCGAGAGTCTGCCAGTTCCGGTCGACAAAGGACGCAACGGCGCCAAAACTTCAAACCTTGCCCGACACATCGATGACAATAACGTTCAGACGGTCTCTCATTGCTTCTGGCACGAGGCCTCTAAGCATCGTCTCCATCTCTGCTGCAGATTGCGGCGGGTTCATTTGGTTAAGCGGAGTGGGGATCTTTTTAGGTCTTTTGTCCCCGAACCAGAAGACGCAATAAACACCAAAGCCTTTTGCTTCTGGATCGTGTGCATAAAAGCGTTCAAGCTGACCCAGCAGAGCAGTCCAAACATCGGCATGGTAATCCCGTTTTAGTTCGCAGAGGACTTTCCTGCGAGGCATGGCAACAGAAATATCCGCACGCTTATCGGCTACCATATGTCCTTCGGGTTCAACCATGACGCCAACCGGCAGAAGCCGAGGCCTCAATAGCGTTATGAGATCGTCCCGACAGGCTTCCTCGGGGCGCGGTGCCGTTGGCTTCGAGAACGAGTCGACATTCCAGAATTGCTTGTAGATGTCGGTGTTCGCCCGCGCAATGTGGTGCGCAAGATCTCGCATCTGCGCTACAACCAGCGCATGAAGGTCCGCCACGGTCGCGGGCGCACCATTACCTAGGGCGACCACGGTTTTGGGCCAGGTAGGCCGCTCGTATTCTGCATCTCTGCGTCGCTGCCGTTGATTGGCAAGCGCGAAGAGGATGTGTGACCTGTACGATTCCAGGTAAGGATCGGCCTCTAACCTGACCAGTACGTCCGTTGCGGCAGAGCTAGGCGATGTTGAAACAATGTTTGTCAGGATGCGGAAATATTCGGATGCGTCCCAGTCATTTGTATCGCCCGACCAGCCGCCGGGCGGATGCGGGGTATTCGAAAAAAGGCGTCCCGTGAGCTGGGCTATGAACTCAAGCTTAGGCAGCAGGGACGTGCTTTCTCCTGGGCTGCCATCTCGCAGGAACCAGTCACGGTCGCGGAAGTCGAATATGAGTCCTGGATGAGCAGAGGCTCGTTGCCTCACTTCGGACTCAAAGCCCCTTGGGGCGACCAGAGAGGCAGTGACTAGCCAAAGATCACGTTGGTCTTCATCGACCTTAACCGCGCCGGAAACAACTGGATTGGCAAGTCCAAGGAAACGTTCATGCGTGGCAGGTATTTTCGCCACGGCGTCAAGAAGGTCCGTCAGTCGAAATGGATGCGCGTTCGGAAACTGGCGCAAGAAACCAAGCGCAATCTCTCCGCGGTGAGCCTCGAAAGTAGAATCGGTTAAAAGCTCGGTGAGGCCGTCGGCACTCTGTTCACCTTGCGACAAGCGAAGTTGTGCCATCGCCAGATACGCATCTCGCAATACTTCACGCCGCTGCTCTGCGAGCACATTGCGCCAAGGATGGACTGTCCACGGTTCCTCATCATCCTGTATAGAGGGAACAGGGTTAGCCACAGAGAAGACCAGCATCCCCTTTAGAAAATCGTCGGAAAGCCCGGCGAGCCCTTGGCCAGCCAAGCACCGTTCGTTGAGCCCAGCTGTGATTGCGAACCACCAATCGTAACGCTGCCGGTTGCCGTACAGTGCCATTACCTCGGCAAAGCTTGGCACATCGCTTCGCGAAGGCGCTGCGACCAGTGCCTCTAGCGCGGCAGCTGCGCGCTCTTCGCCGAACTGGGCAGAGATTCTCGCTCGGGGCGAAAGAGTACGTTCTACATCGCGATAGAGCCCAAAATAAACGCGTGCGATATGCGCGAGCCAGCCGAGATGCTTGCCACTCCGAATTTGCTGAATGTCTCTATCGAAGTCTTGCGCTTGCCGTTCGCGGCTGTCTTCAGCTCTCACACCACGACTGAAGCGCCCCTCGAAGTATCCCTGTGGCAGGTTAGACACTACGGCTGCGTCACGCGTTGCCTTCAAGGTTGGATCGTGGTCGCCACGCGCGTAAAGGTCATTGAAGAGTGTCACACCGCTGGTCAAATCGGTCTGGAAAGCGAGTGCAAGGCCGACCTCGTAGAGGAAGATGCGGCGGTCATCGTCTCTAGAAGCCTCCATCTCCCCAACGACGATGTCTGCAAGCGTGCTAGCGTCCAATTCGAATAATGTCGCTTCGCGGAAGCGGTTCAAGGCAAGCCAGCGATCCTTGTCGATCGGCGTGCTTCTGAAGAAATAAGTGGCAAGCGCGCGAAGACGGTCTGGCTTGTCGCGCATCGCGGCGCGTAAATCTCTTGCGCGACTGGGTTGGCCACCCCGGAAGGCCATGCGCTTGCGAAGCCAGCCCATTACGCGGGCTGGATCGAACTCGCCAGACCCGCGCCAAACGCGCACCAGAGCGCGACCATAGAACGAACCCACTTCCCAATTTTCCGGGCCGAAACCACCTTCGGGCGATTGCGGTGAGTCTACGCCGTCCAACACTTCGGGAAGGTCCGCGGCTGAGACACTGTCTGCGAGCCGCCATAGCATCCCTGAACCGACGGTTCGCTCCACATCCGCCGAATTGTTGACGAGCGCGATCACTTCAGATGGGCCGTACGGATCGCCATAAAAAGTTCGTATGACTTCGGCGCGAAGACGGAGGTCGTCGAGAGTCTTGCCTAGCTGCGTCTGCATCGCGTTGTGAATGGCTAGTTTGCCAGAATCGCCAAGGCGCACCAGTGCCTCAAATGCATGAACCCGCTCTTGATAGGGCAAAGCTTGGCGCGCGAGCACCGCAGCAAGATCTGGAAGCATTGCAGGGATCGGCGTTCCCAGCGACAGCGCATCTATGACCACTGAGCGGACGCCGAAACCGGCATCCGGGCTGTTAAGAATTCTGCGGAATTCATCGACCATGTCCGGCCGTGCCAGCGCGCCAATTGGTCGGGATTGCCAATTTCCGGAACGGAACCAAGGGTTGGAACGCGACAGTTTGTCGAGCGCGCGAACGAGACGCGAGCAGGATGATGGGGACAATGCACCTGCGTCGCCGTAAGTAAGCACGCCGTAGGGATCGGCCTCAATGAGTTGGTCAGCATACTCCGGCAGATGGACGGCTAGCCAGGCGTGCAGGCCTCTCAACTCTGCTGCAGGATGGCCATCGACACCGATCAAAGCTGCGACTCTACCGACCGGCAAGCCGCTCCGCACTCGCTCCGCCAAGAATTCCGCCGCAAGGAATTCCGCAGTCGTGCGATGCGTGTAGTCGACGGTTTCCGGTGCAGACGCTGAGTCAAAAACCCGCCGGCCTAGAGCCGCCAAAACTTTCTCGGGCGGGAAGAAGCGGAGCGAGCGATAGCTTGGTATGTCGGCAGTTCCCTCCTGGTCAGTCAGGCTAATAGCCTCGACATCGGCGATTAGGCGTGCTGCGCAGATTGCTCCAGCTACCGATCGCAATTCACTGGCCGAATACGTGCCACTTCCTGAACGCGCTCGCTCCTGGTCGAATTCTTGAAGCATCAATTGCGTTGATACCTCGAACAATTCATTGCGGGCAGTAGGCCAAGAGCCCGCCTGCACGGCCCGCCATAGCATGGTGAGATTCTGAGGGTTTTCGAGGAAGTCTCCAAGGCCGCGATCCTCAGCTTCATTGAGGAATATTGCCGCAGCATCGGCGCTCGCGTGCTGCCCGGCCAGCACCGCTATCTGCTCGGGTCGTGACAAGCTCTCGAGGTGAAGAACGAATACTTCCCCTTGCTGTTCAAAGAAAGGACGAAGCGCAGTTAGATCACTTTCGCCGAGCCAGTCAGCAGCCCGACACGAAATTCTTACCTTTTGCGGATTAACGGCAAAAAGCTTTGTCACGAGAGCATCGACGATATCTCGGTCGCCTCGACCAGCGCGTTTCTCGTCGAGTCCGTCGATAAACAGCCGCTGGCCTTGCAGCAAGGACACCGGCGTGTTGAGAAAATCGCGCGCCTTAATAAACCGCCCAGACTCCTCCGTCGCTGATTCTCTGAAGAGGTGCGTTTTGCCTGCGCCAGGATCGCCAAGCAGCACAACATTTGCTTGCCCCGCAAAATCTGAAAATGGTCGCGGACTCGCATCTTCAGGCTTGTCTGGCGCGACGTTTATCCTGCGTACAGTTCGGGTCATCTCAATCAATGGCGGCTTGGGGATCGCAAAGTCGCTGTCATACCCGGCCTATGTCAACCAAATCGAACAACCGATGGTCGACCCGCCCCTGTGTCAGCCTAACGGGAACATTTACCTTTGGCGAAATCGCCCCTTGCCAACCCCGCCACCTTCCCCTAATCTCCCCCTGAGAAAACCTTTTCCCAAATCGCCCTGGCACTCGCTGACCTCACCCGTCATCTTCGCGCAGGGCGGTAAGAGAAAACCTTTTCCCAACTCAGGGATGCGCCTCGAAATATGTCCGCCGACGCCGAGCCAGCGCCAGTTTCCGCCAAGCCGCCGGTCACGCTGCGCGAGGTGGCGGCTGCGGCCGGCGTCAGCGTGGCGACGGCGTCCAAGGCGCTGAACGGGCAGGGGCGGATGACGGCCGAGACGCGCGAGCGCATTCGCGAGACGGCGCGGCTGCTCGGCTTCCGGCCGAACAGCCTGGCGCAGAGCCTGCTGCGCAAACGCAGCTTCTCCGTCGGCCTGCTCACCAACGATACCTATGGCCGCTTCTCGCTGCCGCTGATGGCGGGCGTTTCGGATGCGCTGGTCGACAATGGCGTGTCGGTGTTCCTGTGCAATGTCGAGGACGACACGCGGCTCGGCCAGCTGCATGTCGATGCGATGCTCGACAAGCGCGTCGACGGCATCATCGCCACCGGAAAACGCATCGACCGCCATCTGCCGATCGACCTCTCCAACCTGCGCGTGCCCGTCGTCTATGCCTTCACCCAGCCCGATCCCGGCGCGGTCGGCCTCGTCTCCGACGATGCCGGCGGCGCGCGGCTGGCGGTCGAGCACTTTTTGCGGCTCGGGCGCCGCCGCATCGCCCATGTCAGCGGCCCGGCGAGCTTCGCGGTGGTGCATGCGCGGGCTGAGGCCTACCGCGATGTTCTTGCGGAGAACGGCCTACCGGTCGGCGAGCCGTTGCTCGGGGCCTGGTCGGAAGCCTGGGGCCATGAGGCGGTGGCAAAGCTGTTCGCCAAGGCGGGCAGGGAAGGGTGGCCGGACGCGGTCTTCTGCGGCAACGACCAGATCGCGCGCGGCGTCATCGATGCGCTGCGCGAGCGCGGCATCGGCGTGCCCGAGGATGTCGGCGTCATCGGCTTCGACAATTGGGAGATCGTGGCCGAGGCGACGCGCCCGCCGCTCACCTCGGTCGACATGAATCTTTCGACGCTCGGCCGCGAGGCCGGGCTCGCTTTGCTTTCGCTCGTTGGCGGCCAGCCGGCCGCGCCGGGCATCAGGAAACTGCCGTGCCGGCTGGTGGTGCGTCAGTCATGCGGCCGTCCGCCGGGCGGCTGAGACGGGCCGCCGTGAACCCAACGAATTGGGACGCGCGGCCAAACCGGGAGGAGAACCATGAGGAGGAATAGCGTGAAAACCATGTTTGCCAAGCTGGCCTTGGCCGCGGCCGTAATCGGCGGCGGCCTGCAGGCGGCGTCCGCCGAGACCGCCAACATCTGGGTGCGCGCCGACGGCTCGAACTTCATGCCGCGCATCGTCGACGCCTTCAACAAGGCGCATAAGGACCAGATCAAGCTCGACATCATCCCCAATGCCGAGATCATCCCGAAATATGGCGCGGCCGCCGCCGGCGGCACCGCGCCCGACGCGCTCTCGCTCGACCTGATCTACACGCCGTCCTTCGCCGCCGCCGGCCAGCTCGAGGACATCACCGACTGGGCGAAATCCTTGCCCTATTTTTCCAGCCTGTCGCCGGCGCATGTGAAGACCGGCACCTATAAGGGCCACATCTACGGCCTGCCGTTCTCGGCCGACTCTTCGGTGCTGATCTGGAACAAGAAGCTGTTCAAGCAGGCCGGGCTCGATCCGGAAAAAGGGCCGAAGAACTGGGCCGAGATCGAGGCCGATGCCGAGAAGGTCAATGCGCTCGGCGGCGACATCAAGGGCTTCTACTTCTCCGGCAATTGCGGCGGCTGCAACATCTTCACCTTCACGCCGCTGATCTGGGCCTCGGGCGGCGACATCCTCGCCGAGGACGGCTCGAAGGCGACGCTGGACAGCCCGCAGCTGCGCGGCGCAATCGACCTCTACCGCTCGATGGTGAAGAAGGGCCTGGTGCCTGAGGGCGCGCAGACCGACACCGGCGCCAACTTCTTCGCCGCCTTTGCCGGCGGCAAGATCGGCATCTCGCCGTCCGGCGCCTTCGCCATCGGCGCGCTCAACACGCAATATCCCGACATCGACTACGGCATCACCTTCCTGCCGGGCAAGGACGGCGGCTGGTCGTCCTTCGCCGGCGGCGACAATTTCGTCGTCACCAAGGGCACCAAGAAGATCGCCGTGGTGAAGGAGTTTTTGGACTTCGCCTACTCGCTCGAAGGCCAGACCATCCTCGCCAAGTACGGCAGCCTGCCGGTGCGCGGCGACATCGCCAAGGACGCGTTGAAGGATCTCGATCCGCGCTACCAGGTGGCGGCCGAGGCGATGGCCAAGGGCCGCACGCCCTATACGGTGGTGTTCAACGACCTGATCAACTCCGCCAACGGCCCGTGGACGCAGATGGTCAACGAGGTGTTCTTCGGCGACGATGTCGACGGCGCGATTTCGAACGCCCAGGAGACCATGCAGTCGATCATCGACCAGGCGCCGAACAAGTAACACCAGGGCCGGCCGGCTGCGGGGATCGCGCAACGCCTCGCCGCCAAGGCTCTGACCGGCCGCCCGCCCCGTCTCCCTGGCCGGGCGGCCGGATGTTGCATCGCTGAGGATAGGGCTAGGCGTTTGATACAGCTCACTTGCATTGTCGGTTCCGGGCGTCGCAAGGTTCGCGCCCCCCTTCTCCCCTTGTGGGAGAAGGTGGATCGGCGCGTAGCGCCGAGACGGATGAGGGGTGTTCCAGGGAAAGCCAGCGTCTCACTCCGCTGGAACACCCCTCATCCGTCGCCTTCGGCGACACCTTCTCCCACAAGGGGAGAAGGGGGAGCGAAGCCATGACCGCCATCACCGCAACCTCCGTTCCCACCCGGACGCGGGCCGGCGTCGGCCGCCGGCAATGGGTGGGCCTGCTCTATGTCCTGCCGGCCGTCGCCTTCGTCACCGTCTTCTTCGTCATCCCGCTCGGCATGACGGCGTGGATGTCACTCAACAACTGGCCGCTGATGGGCGAGCACACCTTCATCGGCCTCGACAATTACGTTGCGATCCTGCGCGATACGCGTTTCTGGAACGCGCTCAAATTCACCTTCTACTACACGGTCATCGTCACCATCGCGATCTTCGCCGTCGCCTTTCCGCTGGCGATCTTCATCGAGCGGCCGCGGCCGCTCACCAACCTCTACCGCACCGCCTTCTTCATGCCGGCGGTGGTTGGCTTTGCCTCGGCAAGCCTTCTGTGGTCATGGCTCTTGAACGTCGATTCCGGCCTGTTCAGCCCGGCTGCCTTCGACCTCGGCCTGACCGAGAAGAAGGTCAATCTTCTCGCCACCTTCCAGCCGGCCTTCTGGTCGATCATCGCCATGGTGGTCTGGAAGGTCGCCGGCTTCACCATGATCATCCTGATGACCGGCCTGCAGTCGATCCCGCAGGACCTGCAGGAGGCCGCCGTCATCGACGGCGCCGGCCCGTTTGCCCGCTTCCGGGCGATTACCTTGCCGCTGATGCGCCGCACGCTTGCGCTGGCGCTGATCCTGTCGGTGTCGGGCTCGATCCTCGCCTTCGACCAGTTCTACATCATCCTGCGCGGCGGCCCGCGCAACCAGACGCTGACGGCCGTCTACTGGATCTTCAACCAGTCCTTCGTCTCCTTCAAGCTCGGCTACGGCGCCGCACTCTCGATGGTACTCCTGGTCATCCTCGTGGCGCTCAGCCTCATCCAGCTCTGGCTGCTGCGCAAGCCCGAGGGGCTCGACTGATGGCCGAGGCGATGTCGCAGAACCGGAAAGCCGCCTTCAATCTGGCCAGGCATTCCACCGGCGTGGTCGCCTCGGTGCTGTTCCTGGCACCGATCGTCTGGACGGTGCTGTCGACCTTCAAGCCGGCGCAGGAGGCGCGACAGCCGCCGCTGCCGCCCTGGCCGACGACAGGCTTCTCGGTCGAGAACTATCAGACGCTGAACACTTTCGGCGACGGGCTCTGGGCCTCGGCGCAGAACAGCATTTACGTCTCGGCGATGACGGTTTTGCTCTCCGTGCTGGTCAGCGTGCTTGCCGGCTACGGCTTCTCGCGCTTCCGCTTCCCGTTCCGGGACTTCTTCTTCGTCCTCATCCTGTCGACGATCATGATCCCGTTCCAGTCGATCCTGACGCCGATCTTCCTGGTGCTGACGAGGCTCGGCCTGCACAACACGCTGACGGGCCTGGTCTGCGTCTACGTCACGCTGCAGCTGCCGTTCTCGATCTTCATGATGCGCAACGCCTTCGACGCCGTGCCGCGCGAGATCGAGGAGGCGGCGCGCATGGACGGCGCCAACAACGTCACCATGCTGGTGAAGGTGATGCTGCCGCTGGTCTGGCCGGGCGTCGTCACCATCGCGCTGTTCGCCTTCCTCGGCGCCTGGAACGAGTTCCTGGCAGCACTTGTGCTGATGACCGACCAGTCCAAATTCACCCTGCCGGTGATGATGACGGCGCTGCAATCCGGCCGCTTCGGCGCCATCGACTGGGGCGCCGTGCAGGCCGGCGTCACCGTGATGATGGTGCCGTGCCTGATCCTGTTCCTGGCGCTGCAGCGCTTCTACATCCGCGGCCTCATGGCCGGGGCCGTCAAATGATTTCCCGCATTCGAATGGAGTGACGTCATGACCGCATCGCAGCCCGCCGCCGCAACCGACACTGCCAGGCCGAAGCTCGCCTTCCGGCCGTTGCCCGTGCCGCAGGTCGATGTCCGCGGCTTCTGGGGCGACCGGGTCGATGCGGTTGCCGCGAAGACCGCCGGCATCCTCTACGACCGCTGCGTCGAGGCGCGCATGTTGGAGCAGATCGATCCGGACCGGCCGTCACCGGGCGTCGTCATCCCGTTCCATTCGCCGTCGCCGGACGAGGCGGACACGCAGGGCGCCGAGTTCACCGGCTCGACGGTGACGACCCAGATGTTCTGGGACTCCGACTGGGGCAAGACCATCGAGACCGCGGCCTATTCGCTCTACCGGCGCCGCAATCCGGAGCTGGAACGGAAGATCGATGCCGTCATCGACATGTACGGCAAGCTGCAGCAGCCGGACGGCTACCTTTCGAGCTGGTACCAGCGCATCCAGCCCGGCCTGCGCTGGACCAGTCTGCGCGACTGCCACGAGCTCTATTGCGCCGGCCACCTGATCGAGGGCGCGGTTGCTTACTTTCAGGCAACCGGAAAACGCAAGCTGCTCGACATCATGTGCCGCTACGCCGACCACATCGCCTCGATGTTCGGTCCCGAGCCCGGCAAAAGGAAGGGCTACTGCGGCCACGAGGAGATCGAGCTTGCGCTGGTCAAGCTCGCGCGGGCGACGGGCGAGAACAAGTACATGGAGCTGGCGAAATATTTCATCGACCAGCGCGGCCAGCAGCCGCATTATTTCGACGAGGAGGCGCGCGCCCGCGGCGCCGACCCGAAGGCCTATCACTTCAAGACCTACGAATATAACCAGTCGCACAAGCCGGTGCGCGAGCAACACAAGGTCGTCGGCCACGCGGTCAGGGCGATGTATCTCTTCTCCGGCATGGCCGACATCGCCACCGAATTTGGCGATGACAGCCTGCGCGCGGCGCTCGACCGGCTGTGGGACGATCTCACGACCAAAAGCCTCTACGTCACCGGCGGCATCGGCCCTTCGGCGCATAACGAAGGCTTCACCAGCGACTACGACCTGCCCAACGACACCGCCTATGCCGAAACCTGCGCCTCGGTCGGCCTCGTGTTCTGGGCGAGCCGCATGCTCGGCATGGGCCCGAACGCCCGCTACGCCGACATGATGGAGCGCGCGCTTTACAACGGCTCGATCTCGGGCCTGTCGCTCGACGGCTCGCTGTTCTTCTACGAGAATCCACTGGAGAGCCGGGGCGGCCACCATCGCTGGAAATGGCACCGCTGCCCGTGCTGCCCTCCCAATATCGGCCGCATGGTGGCGTCCATCGGCAGCTATTTCTACGGCCTCGCTGACGATGCGCTGGCCGTGCATCTCTATGGCGACTCGACCGCCCGCTTCGAGATCGCCGGCCGGGCGGTCAGCCTCGTCCAGACCAGCAACTATCCCTGGGACGGCGCCGTCGCGATCGAGATCGGACCGCAAGCGCCGGTCGAGTTCACGCTTCACCTGCGCGTGCCGGCCTGGTGCCGCAACGCGGCGCTCCGGGTGAACGGCAAGATGGTCGATCTCGATGCGGCCACCAGCGACGGCTACGTCGCGATCCGCCGCGAATGGCGCCCAGGCGACCGGGTCGAGCTCGACCTCGAAATGTCGATGTCCAGGCTCTTTGCCAACCCGCTGGTGCGCCAGGATATCGGCCGCGTGGCGCTGGCACGCGGCCCGCTGATCTACTGCGTCGAAGAAACCGATAACGGCGCTGGGCTGCATCGCATCGCTCTGCCGCGCGAGGCCAGGCTCGAGGCGCATCCAGAGCCGAACCTGCTCGGCGGCATCGTCACGCTTTCGGCCATCGGCACCAGGGCCGAAACGAAAAACTGGGGCAGCGATCTCTACCGCTCCAAGCCGCCGGCTACCGAGGAGACGACACTCAAGGCCGTTCCCTATTTCGCCTGGGACAACCGCGATCCCGGCGAGATGCTGGTGTGGCTGCGGGAAGGGTAGAGCGGCGCTGGCGCTAAAGATGCACGTATGCCGTGAGCGGCAAATGATCGGACGCAACCCGCGACAGCGGTGTGTCGTGCGCTTCCACGGCCGAGACCATGCCGTGCCGGTTGCCCATGATGCGGTCGAGCGCCAGCACCGGCAGGCCAGACGGGAAGGTCGGCACCGCCGGCGGCGAAGGTCCGAAGATCGAGTGCAGCGTGTTGAGCGCCGAGCGGTTGCCCAGCCGCCATTCGTTGAGGTCGCCGAGCAAAAGCGTCGGCCGTTCGTCGGCGCTGCTCATGATATCGAGCACGACGCGAGCCTGTTCCGAGCGCGAGCGGCGCAACAGGCCGAGATGGGCCGCTATCACGCGCAGCGTCCGGCTCTCGTCGAGATCGATTTCGGCGACCAGCGCCCCGCGCGGCTCCAGGCCCGGCAGCTTGATCTGGTGGACGTCGCGCACGGTGCCGCGCTTGAACAGGAGCACGTTGCCGCGCCAGCCATGCGCCTTGCCGTTTCCGGTGATCGGCACCGGCACCAGACCGGTTTCGATTTCGAGACGGTTGAGGTCGAGCAGCCCGGCGCGATCGCCGAAGCGGTTGTCTGCTTCCTGCAGCGCGATCACGTCGGGACTGATTTCACGAATGACGCGGGCGGTCCGTTCGGGATCGAACTTCCTGTCGACGCCTATGCATTTGTGGACATTGTAAGAGGCGACCACCATCTCGGCGCCTTCAATCCGCTTGCGCGGCGTGGACTTAGCCTTGCGCGCTTTTCTGCCGCGGATCGACAGGAGCACGGTCTCCGGAAGGCTGCGTCCGTTTCTGTCCATATGCCTGCTGCTCGTCTTCCTCGTCTATAGATAGGGCGATCCCAGCCACAGCAATCGGTCGAAAACGCGAATGACGAAAGGCCTGGCCTTCAGCGTCTGCAGCGTCACCGGCTGGGCGGAAGCGATCGCGGCGCCGATACGGGCATCGATCTCGGCGGCGAAGTCGGCATCCAGAATCTCCATGTCGATCTCGAAATTCAGCCGCAGCGAGCGGGCATCGAGATTTGACGAGCCGATATAGGCCCATACGCCGTCGATCGCCATCAGCTTGGAGTGGTCGAACGGGCCTTCGTGGCGCCAGACGCGGCAATAGTGCTTCAGCACCTGGTCGAGCTGCGCCGTCATCGCATGGTCGACAAGGAAAAGGTTGTTCACCGCCGGCACGACGATATCGATCTCGACGCCGCGCCGGCCGGCGGTTGTCAGCGCGCTGATCAGCTCACGGTCCGGCAGGAAGTAGGGCGACATGATGCGGATCGACTTGCGGGCGACCGAAAAGGCACCCATCAAGAGCTTGTGGTTGGTTTCGTTCGAGGCATCCGGTCCCGTCGCGACGGCTCTGACCAGCATCGGCTGTCCGGGCGGCGGCAAGGTTCGCTCGACTTGCCAGATGTCGTCCTTCAGTGCCTCGTTGCCGGCGAAGCGCCAGTCCTCGGCGGCGACCGAGAACAGGTCGGCCACCACCGGCCCGGTGACCTCGAAATGCGTGTCCCTGGAGCTGTCGGAGCCGGCGAATTCGGCGGAGAAACCCTTGCGGATGTTCATGCCTCCCGTGAACGCCACCATGCCGTCGACGACCAGGATCTTCCTGTGGGTTCTAAGGTTCGCATAGGGAAGTCTCAATCCCACGACGATCTTGCCGTTGAAGAGGTCGACGGCGACGTGGGCTTCCCTCAGTTGATTGAGAATGCTGGGCACGGAATAACGCACGCCGACGGCGTCGATCAGCACCCGCACGGTGACACCGCGCTTGACGGCATTGCCGAGCGACTGGACGAAAAGCGCCCCGACCGCGTCATTGTCGAAAATATAGGTTTCGAGCAGCACGCTTTTTTGCGCGCCGTCGATCGCCCGGCACATCGCCGCATAGGCCTCGTCACCGGTCTTGAGAACGCCGATCGTGTTTCCGGAAGTCAGCGGCCGCCGCGCTACCCTGTCGCCGAGCGTCTTCAGCCCGATGAAGCGCTGGCCATATCGAGCGTTGATCAACGCCTCCATGGCGACGTCGCGGTCATGTCTAGCCTCGGCGGCCTCGCCGGTGACCGGCCGCAGGGCGCTGATGGTGGCGCGCCGGATACGGTTGATGCCGGCGATGGCGTAGATGATCGCGCCGAGGAAGGGCGACAAGAGCATAACGCCGACCCAGCCGGTAGCGGCGCGCACGTCCTCCTTCGTCATGATGGCGTGGACGATGCCGGCGGCCGCCATCGCCAACGACAGGAGAAGGATAAGCGTAGACCAGTGACTCGCAATTGCCTGCAACATCGGCCCGACTATTGTGCGAGCCGCCGCGGAAGGCAATGCGCCGGGTCAGCACGGTTCGGGAATGGATGCGAAGCTGGGGTCAGTCGCTGTCGTGCAAAACCTTGGGGAGCCGGACCTCACCCCCGCCTCGCCACCAGCCTTAGCCACGGCGCCAGATGGAAGGCGGCCGTCAAAAGATACATCGGCACCATGCCGCGGAGCATCGAGGTTCCAGGGCAAGGCTGCGCGGAATTATGTCATTCTCCGGACGACCCAGAGCGACCGGCCCGCATGAGCGATTCCGGAAACGAGTCGAAGGCGAGGATCATCTTTGAGCCTGTCAGCCTCAAACACGTCAAGAAGCAGGATCCGCTGATCGGTCTCGTTTGCGTTCGGCGTAATCCAGCAGCGCCGATCCTCGCAGCAAAGCCCGGCTTCCGGATGCTCCTGGAGGTACTCAATCGCATATTCGGCGTCCACTTTTCTCGGTCCCGCGTCCACGGACATCTGCTCTTTTCCTCCTGCGTCTGCGGTCGGCCAGGAATTATACTCGATTATGGCGCTGCGCGGTGCCATCGCTGGGGTGCCTAAGGGGAGGGGTCGAACCAAGCCCTACTGCCCGGGCTTGTGCGAAAGCCGATCCAGCGCATCTCGAAGCGCAGTGGCGGCACCGCCACGCTCGTCGGCAGACATCAGCTCCGGTTCAAGTTCCAGCCTGAAGTGCGGCAGCTCGGTTCGAACGGCGCGACAAGCGCCCGCTCGATTGGCCTTCAGATCGATGACGCGGTAGGTGGCGACGGGATAGGCGATCCCCTTGACCTGTACGTGCCCCATCTCCTCGCAATCGATCGTGTCCTTCACTTGCGCAAAGGTCTCGTAGGAAATGAGGATGGCGCCCGGTGCCGCCTCCTGTTCCAGGCGCGAGGCGAGATTCACGGCGCCGCCGATTATCGTGTAGTCCATCCGGTCCTCGCTGCCGAAGTTACCGACGGTGCAGTAGTCGGTATGGATGCCGATTCGGCAGCGCAGCGGTGTTTCGATCCCCATATCCCGCCAGACTTGGGTAAGCTCGCTGATCCGCTTTTGCATGGCAAGCGCCATTTGCACGCAAGCCAGCGCGTCTTGCTTGACGCCTCGCGTCTCAGGGTCGCCGAAAAACATCAGGATCGCGTCGCCGACGTACTTGTCGATCGTGGCGCCATGATCCGACGCGATTTTCGACATTTCCGTCAGGTAGTGATTGAGGAGCTGGGTGAGATCCTCGGACTCCATCTTGTCGGTGGTCTCGGTAAAGCCGGCAATGTCGGAAAAGCATATGGTCAGCTTCTTGCGCTGACTGGCGATTCTAACGTCTTGGCGACCGGTGAATATCGAGCTGTACACTTGCGGCGCCAGATATTTGGCCAGCTTGCTGGAAAGCGCCTCCAGCGCCGTGGACTTCTCGGCGAGGTTCTCCTCCCTTTGCTTCAGCTCGGTGATGTCCGAATAGACGGCGACCGTGCCGCCGGCGCTGATCCGCCGCTCGCTTATCATGATCCATCGTCCGTCGCCCCGCCGCTGCACCCATGGTTCGCCAGGGTTGCGGTGCCGCCACAGGCGCTCGGCAACCCACTCATCGACCCGCCCCTCGGCATCCCTGATGTAGCCGCGCTCGGCGGATCGGCGAATGATCTCCTCGAACGCCGTGCCAGGGCTAAGCTCGGCCTCCAGGCCGGCGTATAGAAGTTCGCGGTAGCGGCTGTTGCTAAGGACAAGCCTGTCCTCTCTGTCATAGAGAGCGAAACCTTCGGAAATGCTCTCGATGGCATCGACTAGCCGCTGGCGCGCTTCTGCAACGTCGCGCAGGTTCTTTTCCTCGACCTCGACGGCGGTATCCCGGAAGAGGCTCAGCGCCTCGGCCATCCGCCCGATTTCGTCGCTGCCCGCGGCCGGCAGCGGCGCACGAAGATCGCCGCCTGCGATCGCGAGCATGCCCTGGCTCACCGCTCCCAGACGGGCGAGAAGGCTGCGGTCGACATAGAGCCAGACGACCAGAACCGAGCTCAACAGGCTGAGAAAGGCGGAGCCGAGGACAACGCCGGTGCCGTAGCGCTGAACGAGCGCAGCTTCGCGACCGGAGGCAGCGATCTCACGGTCCGCTGCTGCGACAAGACGGTCGACGGCAGCTGTGAGACTGCGCGACAGCCGATTGTTTTCGGCCAGAAGCTTTTCGCCCTGCGCGAGGACCGCAAGCTCCTCCTCCCGGGCCTTCGGGATGCTGTTCTCACCATCGGTTAGTTCCTTGAACTCGTCCACCCGCTGCCGGAAACGGGTCTGCAGCTTTTCGTCGATCTCCGAGGAAGCCGTTTCCAGAGCGGCAAGCGAGCGGCGCAGCGGAAACAGGATCAACGCGAGGTCGCCCCGCGTCGGCGCGGCCGCGGCCTTCACCAGCGCGTCGTTGACCGCCGAAATATCCAGCAGCGCCTTCTGCTGGGGGATGTAAGCCGCAATCGCCTGGACCATGTCGGCCATTGCCGCTGCGCGTCGAGCGGGCGACAGCGACGTATCGGCCGCGACCGCCCGCCATTGCGGGAGCCTGGAATCCATCACCAGGACGCCGGTGGCCAGAAGGCGCTGGCTTCCGGTCGTCGTCGCGGCGAGGCGGTTCAGGAGCTCCTCCTTGCGGGCGACCACATCGAGCCGGGCGACTACCAGAGAGTTGAGCTCCTTCAGGTTGCGCCGCAGAACAACCGCGGCTTCCTCGATCTCGGCCAAAGGCACTGTGCCGAGCGTGGCACCCCTGAGGTCCGTGCGCAGGGCCTCGAGGCGGGACATCTCGAGCGCGACGGCAGCCGAGACCTCGCTGTGCTGCGCCCTGCTTGTCGCCGCCAGCACCGATGGCGCGGCGGCAGCGACCCGTTCGGCCTGGCGCGACAGCTGGAGGGAGGCCAGCGCCGACGGCACCCGATCCGTGGTAATTCGGTCGACGACGTCGCCGACTTGGAGGAAGGCATAAAGCGCCGCAGCGGTTGCCAGCACCGCAAGGGCGCTGATCCCGAAAAAGGCGAGCAACAGCCGTCCGCGTATGCCGAGGCGCTCAAGCATCGCGGTGAGTCGGAACAATCCAGCCACACTGGTCTGCATCAGACTAGACGTCTCAGGTGGCACGCCGGCGTTCGGCGAACCTTATTCAACCGGCACGTACTCGCCGCCCCGCCAGACGTACCAAACCCAGCTCTGCCTCGTGAGGTCGCCCTTGTCGTCGAAATCGACCCGGCCAATGACGGTGTCGAATTCCTGTTCGTGCAGTGTCGCGATGACCGCCTTCGGCTCCAGCGAACCTGCCTTCGCGACCGCCTGGGCCCAGACCTGGACCGCGCAGTAGCTCAACAGCGTGTAGCCCGCGGGCTCGAAGTTCTCCGCACGGAACCGCTCCACGATCGCGGCCGCGCCGGCATTTCGCCGCGGGTCCGCCGGGAAGGTGAACAGGGTTCCCTCGGCCGCTGAGCCTGCGATCAGGGCGAATTCCTCGGTAGCCAAGGCATCTCCGGATATGAGTTGAACCGTATAGCCACGGTCGTGTGCGGCGCGAGCAATCAGCGCTACGTCGGCATGATACCCACCCACATACAAGGCTGAGACGCCGGCGGTCTGCAACGCAGCGACCTCGGTCGAATAGTCGTCCTTCCCGGGCGCGTATGCGTCGTAGACAGCTTCAGTCACGCCCCGTTTGTGCAACTGCTTCCTGGTCTCGTCGGCGAGACCCTTCCCATAGGTCGAATTGTCGTGAAGGATTGCAATCTTCTTGTCGCCCCAGCGATCGGCAAGGTAGTTGCCGGCGATGAACCCTTGCGCGTCGTCGCGGCCAATGGTGCGGAAGACATTGGCACGGCCCTGTTCGGTCAACTGCGGATTGGTCGAGCCTGGGGATATTTCGACGACGCCCGCCTCCTCGTAGACTTTTGATGCGGGGATCGAGGCTCCGGAGCAATAATGCCCGACAACGAACACCACCCCGTCAGCCACCAGCTTCTGGGCGGCCGCGACCGCTTGCTCGGGATCACAGAAATCGTCGACCGAGATGAGCCTCACCTTTTGGCCGAGCACGCCGCCCGCAGCGTTGACGTCGGCCACCGCCATCTCCGCGCCGCGCTGTCCCTGCTCGCCGATCCAGGCAAGCCGTCCTGTCATGGCAGACGAGACCCCGATCAGCACCTCGGCCCTCGCGGAACTGAACACGGCCGCGAGAACCACGATCGCTATGGCTATAATACGGTGCATGTCTGCACCCTCTTGTAGACATTAGCTTACGCTAATCCTGCCGGAGCCGACAGCCCCTTCGGCAAGCGCGAGGGTTTCAGTGCAGTTGGCGAAGTGATCGTTCACTTGAACGGGGTGTCATAACTTGGTTTGCCGAGGTCGGAATCGCGCACCAAAGCCGAACACCCACTGGCCGGAGTGAGCATCGCGATTGGGTCAGGTCATGATGATGCTAACGCCGGGCCCGCTCTTGAAGATGCGCAGCCTGAAGCTGCCAGTCCGCTGTCGGGCGCCACGCCGCTCATCAGAGCAACTGGTCGCTTCTGGCGCTGAGCGGGCACGTGGGCGGTACGGCGGTCGTTAGCCGCAGCGTCACATCTCAAGCCCGCCTCGACACCAATCTTAGCCACGGCGCCAGATGAAACGCCGCCATCAAAAGATACATCGGCACCATGCCGCTGAGCATCGGGGCTCCGGGGCCGGACATGCACATCATGTCCTGGCCGCCATAGGCAGCCGTCAGCAGGGCCATCATCGCGAAGGTGGGGGCCGCCGCCAGGCAGAGCCAGTCGGCGAGGCCAAAGCCGCGCAGGCCGGTCGGGCGAGGGGCGGGATGGTCGATGCTCATGATCTCCACCTTCCAAACTGGTCTGGCTCTCGGGAAAGATCGGCTCTGGCGGCGCGGGCGACGCCGCCAGAGTCGCTTCGCGCTCAGGCGTTCTTGTTGCGGAACGCCGCCTCGCCGACATCCGACACCTCGACCCATCTCTGGTCGGGGGCGGCGCCTTCCTCGTAGTTGTCGTGCCAGTTCCACCACTTGTAGGTCTGGGTCTGCGGATAGCCCTTGGGCGAATCCTCCCACACCTCCTGGCGGCCGAGCGGGGTGACGTCGAGATAACTCCACACGGTGCCAAACGCCTCGTCGCCGCGGTTATTGATGAAATAGGTGCGGAAGATGCGGTCGCCGTCGTGGATGAAGACGTTGTGGCCGTGCCATTGGTCGACGCCGAAATCCTTATCCCAGCTGTCGGTGATGGTGTACCAGGGCATCTTCCACTCCATCCGCTCCTTCAGCCGTTGAATGTCGGCCTGTGGCGCGCGCGAGGCATAGACAAGCGTGGTGTCGCGGGCGTTGAGATGGGCGAGGTTGCCGACCTGGTCGGCGCCGAGCGAGCAGCCGCGGCAGGCGTGCTCCGGCCAGCCATAGACGCCCGGCTCGAAGAAAGCGCGGTACACGACGAGCTGGCGGCGGCCTTCGAAGAGGTCGAGCAGGCTTGCCTTGCCGTCCGGGCCTTCGAACACGTAGTCCTTCTCGACGAGCATCCATGGCATGCGGCGACGTTCCGCCGCGAGCGCGTCGCGGGCGCGGGTGAGAGCCTTTTCCTTCACGAGCATCTCTTCGTACGCGCCTTCCCAGGCTTCTGGTGAAACGACCGGCGGTGTCTGCATTTGCTGGGTCATTGCTCTTGTCCCATTCTTTCGGTTGGTTGAGGGTGACGCGAACAGACATAGGGCCGGTTGGCGCGATGGTGAGAGTTACAAGTGTGACGCGATTTGATCCGGCGGGCGCCGAGGCAGGCATTTCATGGACTCGCTGATCAATGCCGCCGGCCGCGCGTTGGCGTCGGGCGACCCGCTCGGCGCACTGAAACGCGTCGCGCTGCGCGACGACGCGCCGGCGTTGGCGCTGCGCGGCATCGCGATGGCCCAGCTCGGCGACTTCGCCAAGGCCAAGGCACTGTTGAAAAGTGCTGCCCGCGCCTTCAGCTCGAGGGAGACTGTCGCCCGCGCGCGCTGTGTTGTCGCCGAGGCCGAGATCGCCCTCGTCTCGCGCGATCTCGGCTGGCCGGAGAAGGCATTGCGAGCCGCCCGAGCGACGCTTCAGGCGCATGGCGACCGGGTCAATGCCGCCTATGCCGGCAGCCTCGAGGCGCGCCGCCTGATCCTCATCGGCCGTCTCGACGAGGCCGAGCGCCTGCTTGCCGGCTTCGATCCGGCGCCGCTGCCGCCGGTCGCGCGCGTCGCGCATGAGCTGGCGGCTGCGGGCATCGCGGTCAGGCGCCTGCGGACGAAGGTGGCGCGCGAGGCGCTCGGTCGGGCGGCGCTCGCGGCCTACCAGGCCAACATTCCGGCGCTGAGAGCCGAGGTCGAAAGCGCGTCGCTGGTGCTGAACACGCCCGTCGCTCGGCTCGTGGCGAAGGGTTTGGAGACGCCGCTCCAGCTCGACGAGGTTGAGGCACTGCTCGCATCCGGCGCGCTCGTCATCGACGCCTGCCGCAATGTCGTGCGCAAAGCCGACACGGTCGTCTCGCTGGCGACGCGGCCGGTGCTGTTCGCGCTGGCGCGCGCGCTGGCCGAAGCCTGGCCGGCCGATGCGTCGCGGGAGATGCTGTTGCGGCGCGCCTTCCGGGCCAGGCACGCCGATGAATCGCATCGCGCGCGACTGCGGGTCGAGATGGGGCGGCTGCGCGCCGAACTGAGCGCACTCGCTGAAATCAACGCGACCGCCCAGGGCTTCGAGCTTTTGCCGCTGAATGCCGCCGAGGTGGTCGTGCTGGCGCCGCCTGTCGAGGAGGAGCATGGCGCGGTGCTCGCCTTCCTGGCCGACGGCGAGTCGTGGTCGAGCTCGGCGCTGGCGATCGCGCTCGGCGCCAGCGCGCGCACCGTGCAGCGGGCGCTGGAAGCGCTTTCGGCCGACAATAAGGTGCAGGCGGTGGGGCGCGGCCGCGCGCGCCGCTGGATGACGCCGCCGGTGACCGGATTCCCGACCGTCTTGTTACTCCCGGGTCCGCTGCCGAGCGACTAGTCTGCGGCCAATGTTCAGAATGGAGATCGAAAATGAAACGAGCCGCTGCCGAGATCCTGCGCGAATACGGCCCCTTTCCCGACGCCGAGCGCGTCAACGGCGTCACCTATGACGGCAAGAATGTCTGGTTCGCCACCGGTGACAAGCTGAAGGCACTTGATCCGGAGAGCGGCGCGATCGTGCAGTCGATCGACGTCGCTTCCCATGCCGGGACCGCCTTCGACGGCGAGCACCTCTACCAGATCGCCGAGGACCGCATCCACAAGGTCGACCCGAAGACCGGCAAGGTCGTCGCAACCATTCCGGCCCCCGGCAATGGCGGCGATTCAGGCATGGCCTGGGCCGAAGGTTCGCTTTGGGTCGGCGAATACAGGGCGCACAAGATCCATCAGATCGATCCTGAAACCGGCAAGGTGATCCGCACCATCGAATCGAAGCGCGTCGTCACCGGTGTCACCTGGGTCGATGGCGAGCTCTGGCATGCCACCTGGGAAGGCGAGGAGGGCGATCTGCTGCGCATCGATCCCGAGACAGGCAACGTGCTGCAGGAGGTGGCGATGCCCTCCGGCGTGTCGGGATTGGAATCCGATGGTGGCGGCTGCTTCTTCTGCGGCGGCGGCAGCAGCGGCAAGATCAAGGCCGTGCGCCGTCCCGGGTACAATCGGCACAAGCACACGACCATCGGCAAATAGCCGGCTCTGGCGAGCCTTTGTTCGGCGGTGGCGCCTCAGTTTAGACCTCTCCATTGACAAAGATCGGGCCCCGTCGCTCCATTAGGTCTTCCTAAAAAGGAGGCAGCGATGGCCTACACGTATCGGTGCAAGGACCATCCGGGAATGGAAGCTTGTCCCGGGAGCTTCACGGCAGAAAACGCGGAAGAGGTGATGAAGCACGTTGAGCTTCACGCCAGGTCCGCGCATGGTGAAGACCCTAGCCAATGGTCCCAGGAGGACCGGAAGCAGCTACAGGCGATGATGATCCCGAGCTAGGCGCGCTTCTGGATTAGGCCGCCTCGCGCGCCGGTCGAGCAACGCCCTTGTTTGAGATCTGGCCGGTATTCGGCTCATCGATATGCGCCCAGGCCGGCCGCTCGAACAGGAAGTTGCCGAAGCCGGTGCGCTTGACGATGAAATAGAGAATGACCGGGCTGATCACCGAGACAAGCAGCACCGCGAGGCTGAGCATGCCGGTGTCGGTCAGAAGGCCGCTGGCCAGCGCAAGACCGCGGAAGATCGACATCGGGATCGTGAAGGCGACATAGACGACCAGCGAATGCTCGCCGAGCCAGCGCAGCCATTCCATCGAGGCGAATTTCGACAGGAAGCCGCCGGCCACGCAGAGCGCCACCGCGCCCGCGACAGCCAGCGTAAGATGCAGCGGCGGCCAGGCCGCCAGGCCCATCTGCATCCCGACCGGCTGAACGGCATAACCCGGCGAATAGACGAGCAGGCCATTGACGATCGCCCAGGCGAACAGGCCCGCGACCACGATCGCCGGACGGTCTTGCGTCCAAGCGACAAGCCGGAACACCAGCGGCGCCATGACGAAGCCGAGATAGAAGAACACGAAATAGGCGGTGAACTGCGTGAGCGCATAGCTCTCCAAATGCGGCGCCCACATCTGCAGCGCGGCGGCAACCGCAATCACGATCCAGTGCGCCACGCCAAGCTCGCGCAGGATGCGTGCGACGAGGCCGAACACCGCCAGCATGTAGATGAACCACAGCACGCCGTAAGGCTGGACGACGGCCAAGGCGAGGTCGTGTAGCATTCCGGCGGGATCGCGGCTGAAGATGCCGATCTTGAGCCCGATCGAGATGACCGCCCACAGGACGTAGAAATAGAGATAGTGGATGACGCGCCGGTCGATATAGCGCCGCCACGGCCGGTCGATCACCTGCGACAGGAACAGGCCCGAGATCAGGAAGAATTCCGGCATGCGGAACGGCGTCGCAAAGCCGATAGCATAATGCAGGAAGCCGACGCCGCCGGTGTATTCACCGGTGTTGTAGGCCGAGTACATCATCACCACCAGGATGATCGAAAGACCTTTTGCCGTGTCCACCCACGGCATGCGTGTCGAATTGTTCATGAACGCCCCCGAGATCGGCACCCGGCGCCATAGTATCGGACAGGCGGATCTCTAGCAGCACGAAGCTTCGGATATCGTAAACGCGACGCTGCTGGTGGTGAAAATCTGACGCTTGGTATCCAAGGCGAATCCCGGCAATAGGCGGCGAACTGCCGTCGCGTGCAGCGCAGCCCGTAGCAGCAGTAGCGCAAGAGGTTGTCGATTCAAGGCAGCGGGATCGGCTTGTCACTGAGTGTGCGCAAATACGCGATCAGGTCGACCCGTTCGGTCTCGTCCGGAACACCAGGCATCTCCATCTTAACGCCCGGCGTGGTGAGCATGGGTCCGAAGAGATATCTGTTCAGATCCTCGTACGTCCACACGCCTTCCCAGCTCAGCAAGGCGTCCGAATAATCCACATTTGCCACAGATGCCTTGTCGCGGCCGACGACGCCCCACAAGTTCGGTCCCGTTTTGGTCCCGCCCTTTGGCTCGGCACTGTGACAGCCGCCACACACGTGGGTGAAGGTGATTCTGCCTTTTTCGACATCGGCAGGGGCCAACTTCGTCGAGATCGGGGCTGGTGTTGGCAAGACGACGCCGTGCGACAAGAGATAGTCGGCAACGTCGCGTTGGCCTTTGCGCTTTGCCAGATGGAGCGCTGTCTTGCCGTCCTTTGTCTTCGCATTCACGTCCGCGCCCGCTTCGACCAGTGCCTTCACGCAGTCGAGGCAACCGAGAGTGACGGCGACATGAAGGGCGGCTTGGCCGCCACGGTCGGAATTCGGATTAGCGCCCCCGTCCAGCAACAGATTGATCAAATCGACCCTGCGTTTTGCTAAAGCCGGCATGAGGGCGGGGCCCAAGCCAGGGGTCGGGGCGGCGTTGACGTCGGCGCCGCGTTCTATGAGCAGTTTTGCTGCCGCGAAGTGCCCGGCTCTGACCGCAAGATAAAGCGGTGTCGCGCTCCCATCGCTCTCATCGACGCCGGCACCTGCGTCGAGCGCTGCCGTGATCGCCGCGACATCGCCCTTCTTCGCAGCGTCGTGAATGGCGGCGGCGCGCAATTCTACCGGGAAATGTACAAGCAGCAGCGCAATGAAAAGCAGGAGCCTGCGCATTTGGCACCTCCCCAAGGCAAACCGCAGGACGCAGCATGCTTTTAAGTGGCTAAGGATACCTCAAATGCCCCGCGAGAACGAGAGATTTCAGGAAGACTGGGCAGGGTCTTGCTGGCCGTCTGTCGGTGGGCTGCGAGATTCCCATCCGGGTCAATTCGTGCCGTTGCGCGAGCAAAGGTGGAACTTTCTACGCGGGCACCATGCGTCAGGCTTTCACCGCTAGCCGTCGCTTCGTGCCGGCGTTGAAGCGGTTGTTTCCCGCATCGCCACCGCCACGATCGCGCCCGACAGGAAGGTCAGCGCCGCGATTGATGCGATCGCCGTGACGAAGCCGAAGAAGTCGGCGATGAGGCCAGCCGACAGCGCGCCGATCGCGTAGCCGAGATCGCGCCAGAAGCGGTAGACGCTGAGCGAGCGCGCCCGCCAGGACGGATGCGATGCGTCCGACACCGCCGCGATCAGGCTCGGATAGACCATCGCCGTGCCGAGGCCGAGCAGCAGGCTCGCCAGCAGCCACCAGCCGAAATCGCGTGTCATGGCGGTCGTGAGAAGCCCCGCCGCCTGCACCCACATGCCGGCGACGATCAGGCCCTTGCGGCCCCACCGGTCGCTCAATGGTCCGGTCGCGACCTGGAAGACGCCCCAGACCGCGGGATAGACTGCCTTGAGGATGCCGATCCGCTCGACGCCGAGCCCGTTGGCGGCGAAGAAGAGCGGGAAGAGCCCCCAGCTCATGCCGTCGTTCAGGTTGTTCACCAGGCCGGCCTGCGAGGCGGCGAACAGGTTGCGGTCACTGAGCGAGGTGAGCAGGAAGATCTCGCGGAAGCTGAGGGGCGAGGTCTGCTTGGCATGGTCCGCCAGTTCCAGCCGCACATGCTCGCGCGTGTCACGTACCAAAAGGATCGAAAGGGCGGCACCCAGGACTGCGTAGCCGACGCCCAGATAGATCGGCACCGGGCGCAATCCGTAGCGGCTCGCCAGATAGCCGGTGAGGAAGGCGGTAATGCCGACCGCGAGGTAGCCGGCGAACTCGTTGAGGCCGACCGCGAGGCCGCGCGATTTCGGCCCGACTAGATCGACCTTCATGATGACCGTCATCGACCAGGCAAGCCCCTGATTGATGCCGAGCAGCGCATTGGCCGCGACAATCCAGCCCCAGCTCGGTGCTGAGATGATGATGAAGGGCACCGGCAGGCCGAACAGCCAGCCGAGGATGAGCACGCGCTTGCGGCCCCAAATATCTGCGAGTTGGCCGGAGACAAGGTTGGCGCAGGCCTTGACCACGCCGAAGCTGACGATGAAGGAGGTGACGAGCGTGGTCGAAGCAACGCCGAATTCCTCGGCGCCGATCAACGGGACCACGGTCCGCTCGATGCCGACCATGCCGCCGACGAAGGCGTTGATCAGCACCAAGAGCGCGAACTGCTTCCAGTTGGCCTTGAGGCCGAGCGCGACGCCAGGCGCCGCTGCGCTCAAGACTTCGCCCCGGCATTCGCGGCCCGGGTCCGGGCGGCGTCCGGCGGCGGGGGAGGGATGTCGGCGGTCATGGCGGCAACGAACTGGTTCTCGTCCTCGATGCGGAAGGCCTTGTTGAAGCGCCGCTCGAAGCCGATCGTCGATGTCGGCTTGCCGCTCAGCGAACGGCCGCAGACCGAGCCGGAATAGGCGCCCGGCAGCACCTCGATATGATCGGGCAATTCCTTCAGACGCCGCACGCTGGCATAGAGCGCACGCGCGCCGTCCTCGGCGCTCGAAGCAAGCTCCGTGCGGCCGAGATCGCCGACCATCAGCGTGTGTCCGGTGAGCACGAACCAGGGCTCGGCGGACCGCGTCCGGTCGGTGACCAGAAGGCTCAGATGCTCCGGCGTGTGGCCCGGCGTATGCATGACGGTCGCACTCACATTGCCGAGCTCCAGCACCTCCCCGTCCTTCACGCGCCGGAACGGGAAGCCTGCCTCGGCGCCTTCGAACAGCACATATTCGGCGCCGGTTGCCTCGGCGAGTGCTCGTCCGGCCGATATGTGGTCGGCATGGATATGCGTGTCGACGACGAAGAGGATGCGCATGCCCGTGGCATTCGCCGCCTCGATATAGGGCGCGATGTCGCCGACCGGATCGACGACCGCCGCGGAAGCCTTGCCGCCGCAGCCGAACAGATAGGAGGCGGCGACCGGGTCGCTATGCAGGAACTGCCTGAGAATCATCTGTTTTCCTCCGAACGGCCAGTTGCGCCGGACGACCCGCCCAGCTTGACAGCAACGGCCGAAACCGTCATTCAATTATTCTGTTGAATGACGCTGCGACATGGAAAGGCCGATGTCAATCCGCAATCCGAAACAGGCGCTGTACGAGCAGTTCGCGATTGTCGCCAAGGCGCTCGGCCACCCGCTGCGCCTGGAAATGATCGAGCACCTGGCGCAAGGCGAGCGCAGCGTCGAAGCTCTTGCCGCGAAGCTCGGCCAACCGATCGCCAACATCTCCCAGCATCTCCAGGCGCTACGCCGCGCCGGCATCGTGTCGGCCGAACGGGACGGCAAGTTCGTCCGCTACGCGCTCGCGGATGAGAGCGTGCTTTCCGCCTTCGCGTCGGTGCGCAGTGTTGCCGAGCGGCATCTCGCCGAGGTCGACCGCATCGTGCGCGGCTATTTCGACGCGCGAGACGGCATGCGGCCCGTCGGGCGGGATGAACTCTTGGCCCTGATGCGCGATGGACTGGTGACGCTGATCGATGTCCGCCCGCCCGACGAGTTCGCGCTTGGCCACGTGCCGGGCGCGATCAATGTCCCGCTCGGTGAAATCAAGACCTGGTCCCAAAGCGCCGATACGAGCAGGGAGATTGTCGCCTACTGCCGCGGTCCCTGGTGCGTGATGTCCTTCGAGGCGGTGGCCGCGTTGCGCTCGCACGGCCATTCCGCGCGTCGTCTCGAGGACGGAATGCCGGAATGGAAGGCCGCCGGCCTGCCGGTGGAAATGGCCGCCTGATCGTGTGGCCGATCGGATGATCAGCGCTCGGGCAATCCCGCCAGCTTCAAGGCTTCGACCATCTGGTCTGCCCATTCCGGCGTGTTCCGAAAGATAGGCAGCAACCGGAATCGCTCTATCGTGAAGTCCGGCTGAACGGTGAGCAGCTTTTGCGCGGCCCAGCGGGCAGTCTCCAGATCGCCGTCCATCGCCGACCAGGCGGCGAGGTATCGATAGGGAATGACGATGTCAGGATGGGCCGCGATGATCTCGCGGGCGATCGTAACAGCCTGGGAAAGAGAGCCGGTCTTGGCCAAGGCGTAGCCCGTTCCCAATCTCACGGCGAATGCGAACGGATCCATCGGGCTCAGCGTCATCGCCTGATGGAACCGGTCCAGGGCCAAGGCGGCTTCGTTCTTGTAGATCGCGATCCAGCCACGGCGCGCCCATGCCCACGCATTGTTCGGATCGAGCGCGAGTGCCCTTTCGATGAAGGTCGCTGCGCGCTCCTGCTCGCCGCACATGCTCAATGCCCAACCGGCGGCGGCCAATGCGGTAGGATCGTCGCCGATCGAGCCGGCAGCCTCAACTGCGGCGAGCGCCTTTTCCAGCTCGCTTTCAGGATGCTCGGCCCACAGAAACACGGCGTTCGAGGCGTGGCACCACGCCAGAAGCGCATGGGCGCGGCCATAGGCAGGATCGATGGCGATCGCTTTCCGCAGTAGCTCTATTGCCAGGTCGTTGGCGTCCTTGCGGCGCCCCCAAATGTTCGGGTAGGCGCGCATGACGAGGTCATAGGCCCTGAGGCTGGCCGGCGGCTTGCGTCTGGCCAGCTCGATCTCGGCACCGCGGATGGCTGGATGGATGGCGCCGGCCACCTGCGCTGCGATCCTGTCCTGGAACTCGAAAACGTCCTCGGTCGCGCCCTCGTAGCGCTCGGACCACAATTGTGTCCGCGTGTCGGCATCGACCAGCTGCACGGAAATGCGCAGACGGTCCCCGCCCCGCCGCACAGTGCCTTCGACGACGTAGTTGACGCCGAGCTCCCGCCCGACTTCGCGCACGTCGGCGAAGCGCCCCTTGTAGGTGAAGGCGGACTGGCGCGCGATGACGAAGAAGTTGCGGACGCGTGAAAGCGCGGCGGTGATCTCCTCGACGACGCCGTCGGCAAAATACTCGTCATCCGCTCCGCCAAGATTGTCGAAAGGCATCACTGCCACCGACGGCTGGTCATGCGGCCTCGCCGGCGTGGCGACAGGCTGGGCCGGCCGGGCGGTGTCGTGCGTCGACGCGATCGGCCGATTTCCGCTTCGCGTTTGCAGCGACGCCGCCAGTGACTGCGTCTGCGCTTCGGGTTCCACGCCCAGATGCTTCTTCAGCAGCGCGCGGCAGGATTCGAATTGACGCAGGGCCGCATTTTCGTGTCCCCGGGCGGCGTAGATGCGCATCAACGCCCGATGCGCCGGCTCCGCGGTCGGGTCCGAGGCGAGCAGCCTTTCCGAGAGCCGTTCGCAGGACGCTTCATCCGTTGTTCCGGCATCGGCTAGCGCGAGGCTAAGGCGTTCCACCAGTTGCAGCGCCTTCTGCCGGTATCTGACCTGATGCGGACTGAACCATTCATCCAGGCCGTCGGGAATGACCTCGCCTGCAAACACGTCGCCACGGTAGAGTTCGGCGGCGAGGGCGAGGTCCGCCGTTCCGCTTTCGGCGAGCTTGCGCTCGAAGAGCCAGATATCCGCTTCGTCCGGGCCGGCCGTCAGCGCGACCGTTTCCTGATCCCCCTCGATGGAAATGGTCGCATTGCCGTCGGCGGGAAACCAGCGCCTGATGTCGGCAAGCGCCTGGCGGAGGCTGTTGCGTGACTGCGCATCGCCGCGTCCCGGCCAAAACCCTTCGGCAAGCCGTTCGCGATGGTGGCCCCGGCGGCCTGCCAGAACCAGGGCAGCAAAGAGAAGCGCGGATTTGCGCGTGGCGAAGCGGACGGGCTGGCCGTCTGCGGAAGTCACTTCGAGGCCGCCAAGCAACCGGATGCGCACGATGCCCTCCGAAGTTCGAACGCGCCGGCAGAATAGCATCTTCGCCAGTCGATTTAACACGGATTTAACGGCGGCTCTGCGGACTTGCCGCAATGGTTCACGCCCGGCTGAACAGCCGCAAATCGCGTGTGTGACAAGCTTCGACCGTAATCTGGAACGGGAGAGCAAAATGGCTCATACGGAAACCCACGCGGAGACCCGCGCATCAAAACACCGGCTGCTTGGGGCGGCGTCGAAAAGCGCGGCGACAGCAGTCGCCGCCTTCACGGCCTGGCGGCGGAGCATTGCAGGGCGCAGGGCGTTAGCAGAACTGACACCCGACCAGTTGAAGGACATCGGCTGCCCGGAGTCCTCTAGACCCACATTCTTTGTCAGGGTCGGCCTGATCACAGACTTGATGTCGATGAGATAAGGGCGGATTCAGATCACCGCTTGCGCAACGCGGAGGCCGGAATCGGCCTCCGTCTGGCGCATGCAAGACCCGATCGGATCGGACCTGACAGTCGGGTCAGCGGATAAAACGCGCTGTCAGTGGACCCGCCTGGCAGAGTTGCTGCGAACCTCGGAACGGGTTCTCAGTCCTTGGCCCGCTCGACGTAAGAACCGTCGGCGGTCATCACCACGATGCGCGTGCCGGCGGAGATGTGCGGCGGCACGGCGGTGCGCACGCCGTTGGAGAGCACGGCCGGCTTATAGGAGGAAGACGCCGTCTGGCCCTTGGTGACCGGCTCGGTCTCGATAACCTCGAAGGTGGCGCGCTGCGGCAGCACCAGTGAGATCGGCACGCCGTTGAACTGCGCCAGCTGCACGGCCATGCCTTCCTGCAGATAGGGCGCGAAGTCGCCAACCACGCCTTCCGAGGCCACGACCTGGTCGTAGCTTTCCGGGTTCATGAAATGGAAGCCTTCGCCGTCCGAATAGAGGAAGGTGTGCTCGCGCTCCTCGACATAGGCGCGCTCGACCATCTCGGTGGTGCGGTAGCGCTCCGAGACCTTCACTCCGTCGCCGATGCGGCGCATGTCGAGCTGGGTCACCGGCGTGCCCTTGCCAGGGTGGATGTTTTCGGCAAAGAGGATGACATAGAGCTTGCCGTCCTTATCGACGACGTTGCCTTTGCGTAAGGAGCTGGCGATGACCTTGACCACGATAT
Source organism: Mesorhizobium sp. M1D.F.Ca.ET.043.01.1.1 (assembly GCF_003952385.1). Taxonomy (NCBI): domain Bacteria; kingdom Pseudomonadati; phylum Pseudomonadota; class Alphaproteobacteria; order Hyphomicrobiales; family Phyllobacteriaceae; genus Mesorhizobium; species Mesorhizobium sp. M1D.F.Ca.ET.043.01.1.1. The sequence goes on along the minus strand of NZ_CP034444.1, from coordinate 366,989 downwards.
TCGATCCCGTTCGAGTTTTTCGGCCTGCAAGCGTCGATTTTCGCGAAGCGGCGACGGCGGCCATCGCGTGCGCCCTAGCGCATCTTGCGCCGAACCGCCAGCCTTCGGCGCGATTTTCCTGCCCATGACCAGCGCTTCGCCCTGGTGGACGCCGCATATTCATGCCGATCGCCGGCCGAGGCTGATGGCGCGCAATGCCATCGCCGCGGCACTTCGCGGCTGGTTCGCCGAGCGCGATTTCGTCGAGGTGACGACCTCGGCGCTGCAGGTCTCGCCTGGCAACGAGGCGCATCTGGCGGCCTTCGCCACCGAAGCGATCGGACCCGACGCCTCGCGCCAGCCGCTCTACCTTCACACCTCGCCGGAATTCGCCTGCAAGAAGCTGCTCGCCGCCGGCGAGAAGCGCATCTTCAGCTTGGGCGCCGTCTGGCGCAACCGCGAGCGCGGGCCGCTGCACCATCCCGAATTCACCATGCTCGAATGGTACCGGGTCGGCGAGACTTACCGGAGTCTGATGGCCGACTGCGCCGAATTCCTGGCGCTCGCCGCGGAAAAGGCCGGCACAAAGCGCTTCCGCTTCCGCGGCCGCGAGGCCGACCCGTTCGCCGAGCCGGAGCGGCTGAGCGTCGCCGAAGCCTTTCTGGCGTATGCCGACATCGACCTCCTGGCGACCGTCGCCGCCGACGGCAGCACCGATCGTGATGCCCTTCATGCGGCGCTGGTCCGTGCCGGCTTGCGCACCGCGCCCGACGACAACTGGGCCGACCTGTTCAGCCGGGCGATGGTGGAAAAGGTTGAGCCGGCGCTGGGGCAGGGCCGCGCTATCATCCTCTACGGCTATCCGGTGTCGGAGGCAGCCCTCGCCCGGCCGAGCGCCGAGGATCCGCGCGTCGCCGAACGGTTCGAACTCTATTGCTGCGGTGTCGAGCTCGCCAACGCTTTCGGCGAGCTGACCGATCCGACCGAGCAACGCCGCCGTTTCATCGCCGAAATGGACGAGAAGGAGCGCGTCTATGGCGAGCGCTATCCGCTCGACGAGGATTTCCTCGCCGCTCTTGCCGTGATGCCGCAGGCCAGCGGCTCGGCGCTCGGCTTCGACCGGCTGGTGATGCTGGCGACGGGAGCCCAGAAGATCGAGGACGTGATCTGGACGCCGGTGGCAACGCCATGACGGATCGCAGACCGGGTTGATCGGGCCATCGGCCTGACGTTCGCGTTCCAATGTCATTCTGCACAAACAAGCAGCTATTTGGGCCGAGACCGATTTCTGGCGGATTGATCTGGAGCAAGTCGCTTCCCACCAGTCTGCGCTACCTTGTCGTCTGAGTTTGTCTCAGCGGGGGAGTCCGATCTGGACCGAGCCTGCCATGAAGTCTCTGCGCGTCGTTGTTCGCCACCATGGCGGACCTGAGGTTCTTGAGATCGTGGAAGAAGATGCGCCCCATCCGGCATCGGGTGAGCTGCGGGTGCGAACAATCGCCGCCGGCGTCTCCTTCGCAGAACTATTGATGCGGGAGGGGATTCATCCGGAAAAGACGACCCTGCCGTTCACGCCGGGATGGGACATTGTAGGCGTCGTGGACGAGGCTGGAGAGAGAGCGCCCGATGCGATGGTTGGCAAAATGGTTGCGGCGCTCCCCATTCATGGCGGCTACGCCCAGTTCATCTGCCTGCCGGAAGATGAACTCACTCCGGTTCCGACCGGTGTTGATCCCGCCGAGGCAGTGAGCCTCGTGCTCAACTACATTACGGCCTATCAGATGATGCATCGCCTTGGGCATGCTTCACCCGGTCAACGGGTGCTCATTCATGGCGCGGCGGGCGGGGTCGGCACGGCCCTGCTGCAACTTGGCCGCCTGACAGGTCTAGAGATGTACGGGACTGCATCTCTTGCGGCGCACCAGATCGTTTCCGATCTCGGGGCCACGCCCATCGACTACGAGCGGGCCGACTTCGTCAAAGAAATCCACCGACTGACGAACGACGGTGTGGATGTCGTCTTCGACGGGGTCGGCGAAGCCAATGTCTGGCGTTCATTTCGGGCTCTGAGGCCTGGTGGCCGCGTCGTAGTCTACGGCTTCACTTCATTTCTGCAGAAGGGCCAACTGGCAGGGGGCTTGCGTTATCGTCTTCGCGGGATATTGCGGCCCGCATGGTATGCGGTCCGCGCTTTCGTCTCACCAGGCCGACGACGCATAATCCCCTACAGCATACAATATTTGAAACGCTGGAAGCCGGCTTGGTTCCGCGAAGATCTCGGTGCTTTGCTCGCGCTGCTGCGCGACGGGAAAATCAAGCCTATGGTGGCCATGCGGATGCCACTGACCGAGGCTCGTCGCGCCCAGGAGCTGCTCGGTCAGGGAGGCGTCAAGGGCAAGCTCGTGCTGATTTGCAATTCGCTGCCCTTTGATCGGTGAAGAGGCGCCTGCGGAGTTGATCGTCTCGACGACCGCATGGGCGCTAAGAGGGCATCCGGCCGATGGTTCGCGGGCTTCGCGGCTCGTATCCTGCCGTACCGAAGGCTCGGGCCTTCTCCGCTCAATGCGCGAACACCTGCTCCAGTGAGCGGAAACCCTTGAACTCAAGAGCATTGCCTGACGGGTCGCGGATGAACAGCGTCGCCTGTTCGCCGGGCTCGCCCTTGAAGCGCACCATCGGCCGTTCCAGCCAGTCTATGTCGGCGCGTGCTTCCAGCCGCGCGGCAAGCCGCTCCCACTCGTCCATCAGCAGCACCGCGCCGAAATGCGGGATCGGCACGGCGACCCCGTCGACCTTGCCGTCGCGTGCCGCTTCCGACGCCTGCGGCCGTAAATGCGCCGACATCTGGTGGCCAAAGAGGTCGAAATCGACCCAGGTGGTCGATGAGCGACCGATCGTGCAGCCTAGCACCTCGCCATAGAAAGTGCGGGTTTCGTCGAGATCACGGACGGGGAAAGCGAGGTGGAAGGGCGTCATGCGCAAGCTCCGAACAAGGCAAGGTGCCGCAGGCGGCCGTTTCGACCGCTCTTGGGCGATTTGGTCGCGACATCCTGATTGCCCTTCGCCCATTGCACAAGCCGCGGTGGAACAATAGATGGTGCGTAAGCATCCATGATGGTGCGTAAGCATCGAGCGAGGGGTGCGGCAGCGTCTGCCTTCCCGGACAGCTTGAACAAACAGGACTAACCGCATGACCGATACGCTCGACGCAGCGAAACTGACCGACCGCGTCGCTGCACTCGTCGAGGCGGCCAGGCGCGCCGGAGCGGACGCCGCCGACGCGGTCGCGGTGCGTGGCCGTTCGGCCGGCGTGTCGGTGCGGCTGGGCAAGGTCGAGGGCACCGAATCGTCCGAGAGCGAGGATGTCTCGCTGCGCGTCTTCGTCGGCCAGCGGGTGGCAAGCGTTTCGGCCACCGCCGCCTCCGACCCGAAGGCGCTCGCGGAGCGCGCCGTCGCCATGGCGAAGGTGTCGCCCGAGGATCCTTTTCAGGGGCTCGCCGATCCGGCACTGCTCGCCCGCAATTTGCGCGACCTCGATCTCTTCGATCCGACCGAGGTGGCGGCCGACCAGTTGAAGGAGGCAGCGCTAGCGGCGGAAGCCGCGGCTCTTGCCGTCAAGGGCGTCACCAATTCGGCCGGCAGCGGCGCCAGCGCCGGGCTTGGCGGCCTTGTGCTCGCCACCTCGCACGGCTTCCTCGGCCAGTATGTCGCCTCGCGCTTCTCGCGCTCGACCAGCGTCATTGCCGGCGAGGGCACGGCGATGGAGCGCGACTATGAATTCTCCTCGCGGCAGCATTTCGCCGATCTCGACGCGCCGGAAGATATCGGCCGCAAGGCCGGCGAGCGCGCCGTGCGCCGCCTCGGCGCCCGCAAGGCCGCGACCGGCCCGGTCGATGTCGTGTTCGATCCGCGCGTGGCGCGCGGCATCGCCGGCCATCTCGCCGGCGCCATCAACGGCGCCGCCGTGGCGCGCAAGACGAGCTTCCTGCGCGACATGATGGGCAGAGAGGTGGCTTCAAGCGCAATCACCGTCACCGACGAGCCGTTGCGGCGTCGCGGCCAGGCTTCGCGTCCCTTCGACGGCGAAGGCGTCGAGGGCGAGAAGCTTTTGATGCTCGACAAGGGTGTGCTCAACCACTGGTTCCTGTCGACCTCGGCGGCGCGCGAGCTCGGTCTCGTCACCAACGGCCGCGGCTCGCGCAGCGGTTCTTCGGTTTCGCCGTCCTCGACAAATCTCGCCATCGAGCCCGGCGAGCGCGCGCCGGAGGAGCTCATCGCCTCGTTGAAGCGTGGCTTCTACGTCACCGAAGTGTTCGGCCAGGGCGTCGACATGGTGACCGGCGAATACAGCCGCGGCGCTTCCGGCTTCTGGATCGAGAACGGCGCGCTTGCCTATCCGGTGGCCGAGGTGACGATCGCCTCCAACCTGAAGACAATGTTCCTCAACATGGTCCCGGCAAGCGACCTCGACCGCAATTTCGGCACAGCCGCGCCCACGCTGCTGATCGAGGGGATGACCCTTGCCGGTGCCTGACATGGTCATCTCAGCCGGGGCGCGCGAGGACCTCGCCCTGCTTCGTGACGCCGCCCGCGAGGCCGGCGCCATTGCCATGCGCTATTTCGGCAACAACCCGCAGGTGTGGATGAAGGGCGGCACCTCGCCGGTCAGCGAGGCCGACCATGCCGCCGACGCCTACCTGCGCGAGACCCTGCTCAAGGCGCGCCCGGATTACGGCTGGCTGTCGGAAGAGACCGCCGACGATCATGCCAGGCTTTCGGCCCGCCGCACCTTCGTCGTCGATCCGATCGACGGCACGAGGGGCTTTCTCGACGGACTGCATTCCTGGTGCGTCAGCGTCGCCGTGGTCGAGGACGGCCGCTCGCGGGCCGGCGTGCTCGAATGCCCGGCAAAGCAGGAGACCTACTGGGCGCTGCCTGGCGAGGGCGCCTTCCTCAACGGCAAGCGGATCCATGTACGCGCACCGGGCGAGACCGTCGATATCGGCGGGCCGAAGCCGCTGGTAGACCGCATGCCCGGGACCTGGCAGGATCGGATGCGACGCATAGCCTATATCCCTTCTCTCGCTTACCGGCTGGCGATGATCGCCAACGGCAAGATCGATGCGACCTTCGTCAAGCCCAATGCGCATGATTGGGACATCGCCGCCGCCGACCTGATCCTCAGCGAAGCCGGCGGCGCTCTGCTCGACTGCGGCGGCGAGCGGCCACGCTACGCAGGCGAGGTGATCAACCACGGCGCGCTCGCGGCCGGCAGCGGCGAACTGCTGGACGTCCTTGCCGGCGTTATCGCCGGAGCTGACGAAGCGTGAGGCTGTCCGCAGTTCCAAAAACGGCCGCTTTGGTCTAGACCTGTCACAAAACTCATGAATCTGCGAAGGATCGGCATGGCCGTGGAAGACGGAAAGAAACAGCTTTTGCACCTGGTGTTCGGCGGCGAGCTGAAAAAGCTGGGTGGAACCGAGTTCCGTGACCTGGACGCGCTCGACATCGTCGGCATCTACCCCGACTATCAGTCGGCGCACGCCGCCTGGAAGGCAAAGGCGCAGGCCAGCGTCGATAATGCGCATATGCGCTATTTTGTCGTTCACCTGCACCGGTTGCTCGACCCGGAAACAAAGGCAGCCGGTTGACATCGATGGAGCATGAAGCGGTGAAAGGGGCGACGGGGCGCGCCGCCGGGCGGGGCGGGACGCGCACGCTGTGGCGCCGCATCCGCGAGCCGCTCGCCCAGTCGCGATTCGTCAAGAATTTCATCGCCGGTCTGTTCGCCTGGTTCGTGCGGCTGATTCGCATCACCAGCCCGCTGGTCAAAGGCTCGACCCAGGTCGCCGGCGGCGCCCACGCGCATCTCGAGCCCGGCATCATCGCGCTCTGGCATGGCCAGCATCTGCTCACGCCTGCCTACTATCCCAAGGGCCGTCCGCTGGTCGCTATGGTCTCGCGCAGCGCCGATGCCGAGCTCAACGCGCTGATGATCGAGAAGTTCGGCATCGAGGCGGTGCGCGGCTCGGGTGGCCGCGACAGTTCGAGGCATCTCGACAAAGGCGGCGCCAAAGCCTTGATCGCGCTCAAGAAAGCGCTGGTCGCCGGCAAGAATGTCGCGATGATCGCCGACATCCCGCATGGCACGCCGCGCGACGCCGGGCTGGGAATCGTGCTCCTGGCCAGGCTTTCGGGCAGGCCGATCCTGCCCTCCGCGATAGCCACCAGCCGCCGCAAGGTGCTGGAAAGGAGCTGGGACAAGACCACCATCAACCTGCCCTTCGGCCGCTCCGCGGTCATCGTTGGCACACCCGTCTTCGTGCCCGCCGACGCCGACGACGCCGAGATGGAGCGCAAGCGCCAGGAGGTCACCGCCTCGCTCAACGCCGCGACGGCCGAGGCCTATCGCCTTGTGGACGGCGCCAAATGAGCGAGCGCTGGGCGCGCGCGGCCCTTAGGGCCTACCGCTATGCGGGGGCCGCCGCCTATCCGCTGATCGGACCCTATGTCGCGTGGCGCGCCTCGCGCGGCAAGGAAGACCGCGTTCGCCGCCGCGAGCGTTACGGCGTCGCCGGCCGGCCGCGCCCGGAAGGGCCGGTGATCTGGATCCACGCCGCGAGCGTCGGCGAGACGATCGCCGTCGTGCCGCTGGTCGAATGCATCCTCGACTACGGCGTCAATGTCGTGCTGACGACCGGCACTGTGACCTCGGCGAAGGTTGCCGACGAGCGGCTTGGCAGCCGCATCATCCACCAATATGTGCCGCTCGACCTCAAGCCCGCGGTCAGCCGCTTCCTCGACCACTGGCGGCCGGAACTGGCCATCATCGCCGAGTCGGAGATCTGGCCGATGACCATTTTGGAGCTCGGCGCCCGCAACGTGCCGCAGGTCCTGGTCAACGGGCGGCTGTCGGACCGTTCCTTCCGCTCGTGGAAGAAGCGCGCCAGCGTCGCCGAGGCGCTGTTCGAGAACCTTGCCCATGTCGTTGCCCAGTCTGATGTCGACGGCGAGCGTTTCCGCGCCCTCGGCGCCCGGCCGGTCACCGTTTCCGGCAACCTCAAGGTGGACACCAACCCGCCGCCGGTCGACGAGCGGGCGCTGGCGACCTTGCAGCGCCAGATCGGCGAGCGCCCGACCTGGGCGGCGATCTCAACCCATGACGGCGAGGAAGTGGTCGCCGCGGAAGTTCATGCGACCTTGCACAGGCGTCACCAAGGCCTGCTGACCATCGTCGTGCCGCGCCATCCCGACCGCGCCGACGCGCTTGCCGCGCAGATCTCCGGGATGGGGCTGACGGTCGCGCGCCGCAGCAAGGGCGATCGCATCACGCCCGACACCGATATCCTGCTCGGCGACACGATCGGCGAGATGGGCCTTTATCTGCGGCTGACCGAGATCGCCTTCGTCGGTCGCTCGCTGACCTCCGAGGGCGGCCAGAACCCGCTGGAGCCGGCGATGCTCGACACGGCGGTGCTCGCCGGCCGCAACGTGCAGAATTTCCGCGAAGCCTATCAGCGCCTGCTCGACCGCGGCGGCGCCAAGCTGGTGCGCGACCGCGACATGCTGGCCGGCGCCGTCAATTTCCTTTTGACCAACGAGGCGGCGCGCCACGAGATGATGGCGGCGGGGGCCGCGACCGTCGACGAGATGCGCGGCGCGCTTCAGCGCACGCTGAAATCGCTCGAGCCCTACATCCAGCCGCTGGTCGTCAAGGCGCGCCTGAAAGGCGCCAACGGGCGCTAGCGCATGAGCCCAAAAATCGGAACCGGTTTTTGGACAGGATCATGCGCAAGATCGAATTGCGCGGAACCGGCGCCATGACCAGCGAAGCGCCGCCCTTCTGGTGGGAAAAGCCGGACTGGCGGGTGCTGGCGCTGTCGCCGGCATCGGCGGCCTACGGGATGGTGGCGGGCCGCCGCATGCGCCGCGCGCCGCGCGAGAAGGTCGCGGCGCCCGTGCTTTGCGTCGGCAATTTCACCGTCGGCGGCAGCGGCAAGACGCCGGTCGCTATCGCACTGGCGAAACAGGCTAGGCGCATGCAGCTCACGCCCGGCTTCCTGTCGCGCGGCCATGGCGGCTCCTTCGCCAAGCCGCATGTCGTCGATGCGCATCACGACGCCGCCAAGCATGTCGGCGACGAGCCGCTGCTGCTTGCCGAGCACGCGCCGGTGGCGGTGACGGCCAAACGGGCCGCCGGCGCCAGGTTGCTGATGGAAGAGCACGGCTGCGACTTCCTGATCATGGATGACGGCTTCCAGTCGGCGCGCATCCATATCGACTACGCCCTGATCGTGGTCGACGCGCGCTACGGCATCGGCAACGGCCGCGTCATTCCCGGCGGGCCGCTCAGGGCCAAGGTCGTCGACCAGCTGGTCTTCACCAGCGCCTTGCTGAAGATGGGCGAGGGGAGCGCTGCCGATAGGGTGGTGCGCCAGGCGGCGCGGGCCGGCCGGCCGATCTTCCTGGCGCATGTCGAGCCGGCGAACCCGGCGCGCTTTGCCGGCGGCCGCTTCCTTGCCTTTGCCGGCATCGGCCATCCGGAAAAATTCTTCGACACCGTGCGCGGCGCCGGCGGCGAGGTCGCGCTGTCGCGCGCCTTCCCGGACCACCATTTCTATGCCGCGGACGAGCTCGCCGACCTTGCCGCGCTTGCCAGGCGCGAGGGGCTGCGTCTCGTCACCACCGCCAAGGACGCCGCGCGGCTGCGCCATGGCGATGCGCCGGGCGGCTTCCTCGAACAGCTCGACGTGCTTGAGATCGACGCGGCCTTCGAGCTCGACCACGTGCCTGAACGCATCATCAATGAGACGCTGGACGCATGGCGGCAGCGCAAGATCCGGGGCTAGCCTGCGACTACCGCCGGCTGCGCAGTTCCGGATGGATCTCGATCTCACGGCGCAATGATGCCGTTGCGTTCACATAAGGCTCCTGCCTGGCGACGCTCCAGTATTTGAGCTCGTCCAGCGGGATGCTCTCGCCGGTCACCGCGCAGCGCACGAACGCGCCGGGGCTGGTCACCTGGAAGTCGCCGTCGAGATAGCGGATGCGCGCTTCCTTGCCGCCGGGGCCTTCAAAACGGTTCATCATGAAATGACGCTTGGGTTCATCGCGGTTCAATCGCCACAAATCGCGGACAAGGTCAAGCTTGGCGCAATGCTCATGTAATATTGCTGCATGGCACAATGGTAGTCAGGAAGCGCCATGGACATCACCAATGCCAGCAAGGCGTCACTGCTGAAAGAGGCGCTCACCCCGCAGCCGGTGCCGTCGCCCCGGCCTGATCCGGCGACCCCCGCGCTGGTCAAGGCGCTCGTCCAGCCGCCGGCGCCCGCGATGGCGCAATCGGCGCAGTTCGCCGCGCAGGCGCTGAACAGCTCCCTGGCGAGGCCGCCGGCTCAATCGTCGCAGCGCCTGTCGTCAGCGGAAATCGAGAACGCCTATAGAGCCGTCATGGAGTCGGATGCCGGCACGGATGACGCATCGGCAAGGGCCCAGGCTCGTATGCCGGCAGGCGATGCCGATCAGCCTTCGGCGACCCGGGCACAGTCGCCGGCCGCCGACAACACGGCGAGGGTTGCGCCAACTCCGCCGCCCCCTTCGTTCTCGCCGGCCCTTGCTTCGGCGGTGCTGGTTGCGGCCAACGCAAACGCACCGCAACCGCGGGGTAGGGCGGCTGGTCCGGCGGGTCATGCCCCGCGATCCGAACCCGGCCAGGTGTCGCTGTGGACGATATCCATCGTGACGGCCATCGTCTCGGCCGCGACCACCACGGTCGTGCTGATGCTGCTTCGCTGACGGAAGCTGGTCGGCCTAGATATCGTCCTGCAGGAACGCTTCCAGCTTTTCCGACGCCAGCCCCGCCTGTTCGGCGATCCGCCGCGCGAGATCGGCGGCGGCCGCGCGGGGGCGCCCGACCGGACGGTCGAGCCAGTAGGACACCGGATTGAGCGCGACACGCTCGTCGACAGGAACGATGCGGCCCGATTGGAGCTGGTCTTTGACCAGCGGCGGCCGCGCCAGCGCGACGCCCAGGCCGTGCGCCGCCGCGTCGAGCACCAGGTTGTAGTCCTCGAAACGCCGGTCCTGCGGGCGCGGGCGGTAGTCGATGTCCTGCGCCGCGAACCAGGCGCGCCAGGCGGAGGCGTCGGAATCGTTGATCAGCGGGAATTTGAGCAGCCGGGCAGGGTCGCCTTGCCCGATCTCCTTAGCCAGTTCCGGCGACGCGATCGGGAAGATCTGTTCTTCGAAAAGCTGCACAGAGACGCGGCCAGGAATACGTCCGCGCCCGCAGCGCACCGAAAGGTCGATGCCTTCGTCGGCAAGATCGGCCTGGCGGTTGTCGACATCGAGCACGATGCGCAGCCTGGTCGGGCTGTTCTCCAGCGCCGCCATGCGCGGCATCAGCCACAGCCCGCTCACCGAGGGGATCGAGGCCAGTCGCACCACGGCGGTGCCGCGCGGCTCGACCCAGCGGTCGGAGTTGACCGAAATCAGCGCGAAAGCCTCTGTGGTCCTCAAATGCAGCCGGTTGCCTTCGTTGGTCAGCGTCACGCCGCGCGCGTTGCGCTCGAACACTTTCAGCCCCAGCCAGTCCTCCAGCTTGGCAATCTGGCGGCTGACCGCGCCATGGGTGAGGTTGAGCTTTTCGGCCGCCGCGGAAAAGCTCCCGGTGCGCGCCGCCGCGTCGAAGGCGCGCAAGGTTTCCAGCGGCAGCATCTGGTTTGAGCTGTGATCCATGCTCACAGCTGACCCTCGAATTGCTCGTTTGTCAATCGGCCGGCAATGGCGTTTTCTTGTCCCATGGCATTGAAAGACGAGGATTCGGCAATGAGCGCTTACACCGGCACGTTGAATGAGACACAGCGCATGGACACCACGGCGGCGATCGCGGTGGCCCTCACGGTGGTCGGCTGGGCCTCGGCCTTTCCGGCCATACGCGCCGGCCTTGCCGCCTTCCAGCCGTTGGAGCTCGGCGCGCTGCGCTTTGCCATAGCGGCGGTCCCGGCGGCGATCTTCCTCGCCGTCAAGCGCCCGGCGCTGCCCAGGGTCGACGAGCTGTGGCGCTTCGGCTTCGGCGGCGCGATCTTCGTCGCGCTCTATACCGCCATGCTCAATTTCGGCGAGCTGACCGTCTCTGCGGGCGCCGCCGGCTTCATCATCAATGTCAGCCCGATCTTCACGGCGATCATGGCCATGGCGCTGCTCGGCGAGCGCTTTTCCGGCATGGCCTGGATCGGCACGGTGATCTCGTTTACCGGCATCGGCATCATCGCTGTCGCCGACGGGCATGGCCTGCATTTCAACGCCGGCGCGCTGCTGGTGCTGGGCTCTGCGCTCTGCTCGGCCGTCAACACCATCGTCCAGAAGCCGCTCTTTGCCCGCCACCATCCGCTGACGATCGCGGCTTCCAACATGGTGCTCGGCGCGCTCTGCCTGTCGCCCTTCCTGCCGGAAGCGTTCTCCCAGGCAGCGGTCGCCGACACCGCCGGCCTCGGCGCCGTCATCTATCTCGGCGTCGTGCCCTCGCTGATCGCCTACGCCGCCTGGGCGACCGCGCTGTCGCGTCTGCCGGCCGCGCGCGCCTCGAACTTCCTCTACCTCGTCTCGCCGACGTCGGCCCTGATCGGCTTCTTCTGGCTCGGCGAAGTGCCGACGCTGCTCGGCATCCTCGGCGGCGCGCTGGCGCTGGGCGGCGTCATCGTGGTGAATTTGAAGCGGTAAAACAAAGAGTTGAGATCGTTTCCGGACTCGAAATGATAAGTAGCGTTCCATTTCCGACAGCCCCTGTGATGCGGGCTTGAGGCAAGCTATCCTTGCCCTGCCTTGGATGGAGGGGATCGGATGGCGAGAGGGTTGATAGCCGCGGTTTTCTGCTTGCTGCTGTTGAGCGGGAAAGCCTTCGCGGGCTTGTATCAGGTGGAGAACTATGAGGGGGCCATCGGGGGAAACCCGGTCCATTTCTCGCTGCAGCGGTATGCTCACTTCGGCAGCGGCATCACTGTCGAGGGAAGCTACTTCTACGACGCCAAGCAAAGTCCCATCGCCATCTACGGCAAGGCCGACGGCTCGACCGTCACGCTCTGTGAAATTGCGGACGACAAGGAATTTCAACGCGTTCTGGTGATGGGGTCGAAGACACCCGTCGACACCACCGGATGCCCGTTCTCGCTCGAGGTCAATGACAGCGGCGCGACCGGAAGTTGGAGCAAGGGCGCTGAAAAATTTCCGGTCAGCCTCAAGAAGGTCGCGAGCCTCGACGACACCGGCGAGGGGAAGATCGAGGGCGCCGTTGAGATTCCGTTCTGGGCTGAGACGGCCACCAATAGGTTTGCCGGCATCTACACGAAATCCGACGCCGGCATCTGCATGACCAAACTGCAAATCATCAACAGGAAGAAAAAGAAAGTCGTTCAGGAGATCGGGTTCGACGATGAGGACTGCAATGCCGGTATGGCGACGACGCCCATTTATATGAACGTGCAAAAATGGGTGGAGGGAGGCAAGGACATCATTTCAGTAGACTTTGGCGGTGGCAAATTCGCAAGCGCGGACGACTATGTCCTCAACCCGAAGACAAAAAAATACCATCTAAAGAAATGATATTCAGGTATGCCGCCGCTGCTGTTGCGCTGCGAGCCAGGGGCGCTCACCGCCGCCCGAACAGCCTTTCGATATCGGCGAGCTTCAATTCGATATAGGTCGGGCGGCCGTGGTTGCAGGTGCCGGATCCGGGCGTCGCCTCCATCTGGCGCAGCAGCGCGTTCATCTCCTCGGCCTTGAGCAGGCGGCCTGAGCGCACCGAGCCGTGGCAGGCCATGGTGGCGGCGATCTTGTCCAGCCGCTCCTTCAGTGTCTCGACCGTGTCGTTGTCGGCGATCTCGTCGGCGAGGTCGCGCACCAGTTGCTGCACATTGGTCTCGCCGAGCATCGCCGGCGTCTCGCGCACCGCCACCGCGCCCGGGCCGAAGCGTTCGAGGCTGAGACCGAATTTGGCCAGCGTCTCAGAATGCATCGCCAGCCGCTCCGCGTCCTCTTCCGGCAAGTCGACGATCTCGGGCAAGAGCAGCATCTGTGAGGGGACGGCGCGCGAATGCAGCGCGTTCTTCAGCGCCTCGTAGACCAGCCGCTCATGCGCGGCGTGCTGGTCGACGATGACGAGCGAATCCCTGGTCTGCGCGACGATGTAGTTCTCATGCACCTGCGCGCGCGCTGCGCCCAGCACCATGCCGAGCAGCGCCTCAGTCGGCTCGGCCATGCCGGCGCGGGCATCGGCGCTGGCAAGCGGTCCGGTGTCGAAGGCCGCCTGCTCGTTTTCGGCGAAGCCGTTGCGCTGATGCCTCGCCTCGCCGTAACCCATATCCAGCGGCCGCTGCGGCGAATGCGACAGATCGAAGCCGCTGGGGCCGGAGGCACGATGGGCTGCCTCGTAGCCTCGGTGTCCGCCGACAGGACCGGGATGCGGGTAGGCCGCCGCGCCCGGCCGGAACGCCGCCATCATGCCCGCCGCGCCTGAGGTCGCGGCGCGGATGCCGGCGCCGGCCAGCGCCTCGCGGATGGCGCCGACGATCAGCCCGCGCACCAGGCCCGGATCGCGGAACCGCACATCGGCCTTGGCCGGATGGACATTGACGTCGACAGTCACCGGATCGAGCGAAAGGAAAAGCACCGTCACCGCATGCCGGTCGCGCGGCAAGACGTCGGCGAAGGCGCCGCGGATCGCCCCGGCGATCAGCTTGTCGCGCACCGGCCGGCCGTTGACATAGGCATATTGCTGCAAGGCATTGGCGCGCGTGTAGGAGGGGATCGAGACGTGCCCGGCAAGATGCACGCCGTCGCGCATGGCATCGATGGCAATCGCGTTGTCGGGAAAATCCTTGCCCATCACCTGCGCGACGCGGGCGAGCCGTCCTTTCGGCGTGTCGCCGGTCGCCGGCAACTCCAACGTGGAGCGGTCGGAGCCGGCAAGCGTGAAGCGCACGCCGGGAAAGGCGATGGCGATGCGCTTCACCACGTCGCTGGTGGCCGAGCTCTCGGCGCGTTCGCCCTTCATGAATTTGAGCCGGGCGGGCGTCGCAAAGAACAGGTCGCGCACCTCGACGGTCGTGCCGCGGTTGGCCGCCGCCGGCTTGACCGCTGAAACGCGCCCGCCCTCGATGCCGATCTCGGCCGCGCTGTCGGCGGTTGCGGTGCGCGAGCGGATCGACAAACGCGCCACCGAGCCGATAGAGGGCAGCGCCTCGCCGCGGAATCCGAGAGAGCGGATGTCGTGGATGTCGTCGGAGAGCTTCGAGGTGCAGTGCCGGGCGACCGCCAGCGCCAATTCTCGTTCAGGGATGCCCGAGCCGTCGTCGGTGACGCGGACAAGCGAAAGCCCGCCGCCGGAGGTGACGACCTCGACGCGGGATGCGCCGGCATCGAGAGCGTTCTCCACCAGCTCCTTCACCACGCTCGCCGGACGCTCGATCACCTCGCCGGCGGCGATCTGGTTGATCATCGTTTCGGAAAGCTGGCGGATGGGCATGCGGCGATTATAGGCGGATTCGAGTGCAGCGGGGGAGGGGCCACTTCACGCTTGCGCCACCAGCCAGTCCCTGACCTTGCGCGCGTTGTCGCTGAGCTCGCGGTTTTTCGGCCAGATGACATAGAAGCCGATGCCGGTCCTCATCACGTGGTCGGTCACCGGGACCAGCAGGCCCGATGCCACGAGACGCTCGACCAGATGCCGCCAGCCAAGCGCGATGCCTTGTCCCTCCATGACCGCCTGGATAACCAGGGCATAGTCGTTGATGCGCAGCCCGCGCTCGGCGTTGCGCAGGCTGGTTCCGGCGGACGAAAACCATTCGTCCCAGTTCGGAGCCTCGCGATAGGGCTCCTCGAGATGGATGAGCCTGTGCGCTGCCAGTTCCCCGACGGTCTCCGGCAAGCCGAATTTGGCGAGGTAGCTGGGCCCTGCGACCGGAAAGATCTCCTCGTCGGACAGCGACAGCGAGTGATAGTCGGGCCAGTCGCGCGGCATCCCTCCGCGCACGCCGAGCGGGATGCCCTCGGCGATGATGTCGAGGTCGCGGTCGGCGGTCTGGATGCGCAGGTCGACGCCCGGTAGCTCGTCGCGGAACTGCTGCAGGCGCGGCATCATCCAGAACGAGCCGAAGGCGGTCGAGGCGGCTAAAGTCACATGGCCGCCCGTCGCCTGCAGCCGCAGGTCCTCGGCCGACTTGCGGATATGCGACAAGCCCAGCGAGACATCGGCATGGAAACGCTCGCCGGCCTCCGTCAGCAGCACCTGGCGGTGGCGGCGCAGGAAGAGCTTGGCGCCGAGCTGTTCCTCGAGCCCCCGCACCGCATACGAGACGGCCGCCTGCGTCATGCCGAGCTCGCGTCCGGCGGCGGTGAAGCTCGACAACCGGCCCGCCGCCTCGAAGACGATCAGGCTGCCGGCCGAGGGCAGGAGGTGGCGCAGGCTTCGCATAAGGAGAGCTTATACAAGAGATCAGGATTTTCCAGCGTCACAGCCATATTTTGTCTCGCTAACTTGCCTGGGCGGGAAGAAGGAGGCTCCATGAACGCACCGGCCGCTGAATTGACTGAACCGACCCACCGTCGCGGCGGCGGCCGCCTTGGGCGCAAGGCGCTGAGAAGCGCGCCGGTCGCGTCGTTTCCGACCCTTGTCCGGCAGATTCCCGCCTATGAGATCGTTCCCGACGAGGCGGTGGAACTGATCCACGAGGAATCGCTCAAGATCCTCGAGGAGGTGGGTTGCGAATTCCGTGACGACGAGGCGATCACACTCTGGAAGGCGGCGGGCGCCGATGTCAGGGAAACGCGTGTCCGTATCGATCGCGCGCTCCTGATGGAGCTGGTCTCGAAGGTCCCGCCGGAATTCACGCTTCATGCGCGCAACCCAGAGCGCACGGTCCGCGTCGGCGGCAAGAACTCGATCTTCGTGCCGATGTATGGCGCGCCCTATGTGCGCGACCTCGACAACAAGCGGCGCTACGGCACGCTCAACGACCTGAACAATTTCCACAAGCTCGCCTACATGGCGCCGGCGCTGCATTCGTCGAGCTCGATCATCTGCGAGCCGATGGAGATCCCGGTGCCGAAGCGGCACCTCCACATCATCCATTCGGCACTCAAGCACTCCGACAAGCCGTTCATGGGCATCGTGACGTCGAAGGAGCGGGCCGAGGACACGATGGCGATGGCCGGCATCGTGTTTGGCGAAGAGTTCGTGCGCGACAATCCGGTGCTGGTGGCGATCACCAACTGCAACTCGCCGCTGGTATGGGACGCAACCATGCTCGACGCCATGCGGGTCTATGCCCGCCACAACCAGCCGCTGATCCTGGCGCCTTTCGCGCTCTGCGGCGCTTCGACCTCGGCCTCCGCTGTCGGCGCGGTCGCGCAGGTCAATGCCGAGGCGCTTGCCGGCGTCGCCTTCACCCAACTCATCCGTCCCGGCTCGCCCCAGATCTACGGCCAGTTCATGGTCACCGTCGACATGAAGACCGGCGCCCCGATGGGCGGCACGCCGGAAGCCGCCCAGATGATGTATCTGATGGGCGCGCTGGCGCGGAAATACAAACTGCCGTGGCGCACCTCCGGCTTCCATGTCGGCTCCAAGCTCAACGATGCCCAGGCCGGCTACGAGGCGAACATGCTGATGCATGCCGCGATCCTCGCCGGCGCCAACTACATCTGGCACTCGGCCGGCTGGCTCGAGGCAGGCCTCACCTGCGGCTACTCGAAATTCGCCACCGACTGCGAACAGCTCGTCGGCTGGTACAAATATGCCGGCGGGGTCCCCTTCGACGATTTCAAGGAGGCCATGGCGGCGATCCGCGAGGTTGGTCCGCAAGGGCATTTCCTCGGCACGCAGCACACGCTCGAGCATTTCGAACGCGCCTTCTTCATGCCGAGCATCATGGATTTCAACTCCTTCGAACAATGGACAGCCGAGGGGGCGAAGGATCATAATACGCGCGGCCTGGAAAAGGCGCGCAACATGCTCGCCGACTATCAGGAGCCGAAGCTCGAGGAGAGCGTCGCCGAAGGTCTCAGGGATTTGATCGCGCGGCGCGAGGAAAAGCTGCCTGATAGCGTTAGCTGATAGAGAACGGGCGAAGACCCGCTGAAACCAATGGGAGAAGGAAAATGACACTTTTCAGAAGCAACGGTGATCGTGTTCCCGCCGCCATCGAGGCGATGGCGCAAGAGACGCGTGCGGGCCGCATGGACCGGCGCGAATTCCTGGCGCTGGCAAGCGCCTTCGGCGCCTCGACGGCTTTCGCTTACGGCCTGATCGGCCTTGCCGCGCCGACGAAAGCCCTGGCCGAGGAGCCGAAGAAAGGCGGAACGCTTCATGTCTCGATGTCGGTCAAGGCGCAGAAGGATCCGCGCACCTATGACTGGACAGAGATGGCGAACGTCACCCGCACCTGGCTGGAGCCGCTCGTGCGCTACACGCACCAGTTCACGTTCGAGCCGGTCCTGCTGGAGAGCTGGGACGTCAATGACGACGCCACCGAATACACGCTGCATCTGCGCAAGGGCGTCACCTGGAACAATGGCGATGCCTTCAACGCCGACGACGTGGTCGCCAATCTGAACCGCTGGTGCGAGAAGGGTGCGTCCGGCAATTCCATGGCGGCACGCGTCGCCGCGCTGGTCGACCCAAAGACCGGCAAGGCGAAGGACGGCGCCATCACCAAGGTCGATGACCTCACGGTCAAGCTGAAGCTCAACGAACCTGATATCGCGATCATACCGGGCTTCACCGACTACCCGGCGCTGGTCGTGCATCGCGACTTCGACAAGGATGGCGCCGACCCGATCAAGAAGCCGGTCGGTACCGGACCGTTCGAGCTGGTCTCCTATGACGTCGGCCAGAAGGCGGTCGTCAAGCGCCGCGAGAACGGCAAGTGGTGGGGTGGCGAAGCGCTGCTCGACAGCGTCGAGTTCATCGACTATGGCACCGACTTCAACGCGACGCTGAATGCCTTCGATTCCGGCGAGGTCGACCTCGATTTCGAAACGCCGGCCGACTTCATCGACGCCCTCGACAAGATGGATCTGGTGAAATCGGAGGTCGCGACGGCGACCACACTGGTTGCCCGCACCAACATCACGCACAAGCCCTACGATGACAAACGGGTGCGCAACGCGCTGCAGATGGCCGTCGACAACGATGCCGTCATGCAGCTCGGCTACGCCGGCCGCGGCACGGTCGGCGAGAACCACCACGTCAGCCCGATCCACCCGGAATATTATCCGCTGCCCAAGAAGACGCGGGACGCGGCCGGCGCCAAGAAGCTGATGGCGGATGCCGGGCAGGCCGACTTCGAGCACGAGCTGATCACCGTCGAGGATGAGTGGCAGAAGAACACCGGCGACGCCATTGCCGGCCAGTTGCGCGACGCCGGCATCAAGGTCAAGCGCACGGTCCTGCCCGGCTCGACCTTCTGGAACGATTGGACGAAATACCCCTATTCCTTGACCATCTGGTACATGCGCCCGCTCGGCGTCCAGGTGCTGGCGCTGGGCTACCGCAGTGGCGAGGCCTGGAATGAAACGGCTTTTTCCAACCCGGATTTCGACGCCAAGCTCAAGGAGGCGCTTTCGCTGGCCGATGCGGCCAAGCGCAAGGAGGTGATGAAGGACGTCGAGCAGATCCTGCAGGACTCCGGCGTCATCATCCAGCCGTTCTGGCAGAAGCTCTACTGTCACATGAACAAGAAGGTGAAGAACTACACAATGCACCAGACCTACGAAATGGACTTCCAGAACGTCTGGCTGGAAGCCTGAGACGGGCAGCGCAAGGACTTCATGCGTCGCGCAAAAGCCGATATGCAGGATGCGTGGTGGCGATCCTGCCACCATGCCGCCGACCATCCGGAGATCCTGCATGAGACCGATAGTGCTGGCCGCCGCCATGTCGATTGCCTTGCCCGCCGCAGCGCTGGCCGGGCCGGCTTCCAAGGCCGTGAAGTTCTTCTATGTGCCTGAGGTGAAATTCGAGGCGGACGCGAAATACCGCGACCGCTTCACCGAACCGGTGACAAAACTCTTCGAGCTCAACGACAAGGCGCAGAAGGAGAAGCCAGACGAGGTATCCTGCATCGATTTCGACCCTGGGCTCGACGCCCAGGATTTCGACCAGAAGACCGTGTCGAAGACGCTGAAGCTTGCCGAGACCGTCAATGGCGATACCGCCGAGGTGACGGCGAGCTTCAATCTCTTCCCGGAAGGCGATGACTCCAAACGCGAAATGGTGTGGTCGCTGAAGAAAGTGGACGGCAAGTGGAAGATCGCCGACATCGCCTCCAAGACCAGCGACTGGACGCTCAGCGCGCTGGGATGCGGTTCTTCGACGGAGTGAGGCCGTGCTTTGCCGTTTTGTCCTCGTGCTGTCGAGCCTGTCGATGCTGGCCGCGGGGCTGAACGGCGCCTCGGCGCAGGGGCTGTTCGGTTCGCCGCCGCCGAACGCGTCCTCAGGCGACAATGCGCCTGCGCCCGAAACAGCGCCGGCTGAACCGGCGCCTGCCGCGCCCGTGCTGCCGGGTTCGCCGACGGCCGTGGTGAAACCCTTTTACGAGCATCCGGGGCTCGAATTGGACCCGACCCAGCGCAAGAACTTCATCGATCCGGCCAAGACCGTGCTCGACAAGAGCGATGCGCTGCGCGCCTCGGGGCAAGGCGAGTGCCTCGACCCCAACATGGCGTTCGACAATGCCGACTACGACAAGGCGGCGATCGACGGCAGCCTGAAGACCATCGAGGCGGTCAAGGGCGACGAGGCAAAGGTGGTGGTCGCCTTTGTCGTCGCCAGCAATGCGCATCGGCTCGAATGGAAGCTGAAGAAGGTCGGCGGCGACTGGAAGATATCCGACCTTCTGTCGGTCACCGGCGAATGGGCGCTCAGCCAGTACCAGTGCGAATGATGATGGTGATTGAAGATCGGAGCCGGCGATCCTCCGCGCCCCCCTCTGGCCGGCCGGCCATCTCGCCCACTTGGGGGGAGATCAGATGTCACGCCGGCTTTCGCCAATCTCCGAGGTTGCAGGATAAGCGGGGCGCCGAAGCTGCCAATCTCCCCCCTTGGGAGGGAGATGTCCGGCAGGACAGAGGGGGGCGCTGTCCCGCCAGCCTTTCGCAACAAATTTCAACCGCGTCCGCGATAGGGCGCCACTCCGGTGTCGGGCAGCCAGGCATCCTTGGGCGGCGCGCCGGTTTGCCAGAAGACGTCGATCGGGATGCCGCCGCGCGGGAACCAGTAGCCGCCGACGCGCAGCCAAAGCGGCTTGGTCGCCTCCACGATGCGACGGCCGATCATGACGGTGCATTCCTCATGGAAGGCGCCGTGGTTGCGGAACGAGGTCATGAACAGCTTCAGCGATTTCGATTCCACCAGCGTCTTGTCGGGCGCGTAGTCGATGACGATGTGGGCGAAGTCCGGCTGGCCGGTCACCGGGCAGAGCGACGTGAATTCCGGGCAGGTGAAGCGCACGATCGCCGGCGGGCCGTCGCCGCGAGTGAACGGCACGGTCTCCAGGACCGCCTGTTCGGGGCTTTGCGGCGTCTCGACGTGCTTGCCGAGCTGGGTGAGGTTCTTTGCGTCAGTCATGGGCGGAGCCTTCTTGGTTTTTGCCGCTCATTAGCACCGGAGCGAAAAGCGCGCAGCCGTTTTCGCGTGAATCCGATGCGTGAAATGGAAGCGGGGCAGCACCACGTTGCTCCCGCACAATTTGAAACGGCAGGAAGACGATGACCAGCAACGACCCGCTTCTCCAACCCTATCAGCTCAAGCACCTGACGCTGAAGAACCGGGTGATGTCGACCAGTCACGAGCCGGCCTATTCCGAGGATGGCATGCCGAAGGAGCGCTACCGGCTCTACCATGTCGAGAAGGCCAAGGGCGGTATGGCGCTGACCATGACGGCGGGCTCGGCGATCGTGTCGCGCGACAGCCCGGCCGCCTTCGGCAACCTGCACGTCTATGACGACCGCATCGTGCCGTGGCTCCAGGAACTCGCCGACGGCTGCCACGAGCATGACTGCAAGGTCATGATCCAGATCACCCATCTCGGCCGCCGCACCGGCTGGAACAAGGCTGACTGGCTGCCCGTGCTTTCGGCCTCGCCGGTGCGCGAGCCGGCGCATCGCGCCTTCCCGAAGACCATCGAGGACTGGGACATCGAGCGCATCGTCGCCGACTATGCTTCCGCCGCCCAGCGCTGCCAGGCGGCCGGCCTCGACGGCATCGAGTTCGAATCCTATGGCCACCTGATGGACGGCTTCTGGTCGCCGGCCACCAACCAGCGCGACGACGAATTCGGTGGCTCGCTCGACAACAGGCTGCGCTTCACCAACATGGTGCTGGATGCGGTTCGCGCGGCGGTCGGGGAGACATTCGTCGTCGGTATCCGCATGGTCGCCGACGAGGATTTCGAAAAAGGCCTGTCGAAGGAGGAGGGCGTCGAGATCGCCCGGCGGCTGGCCTCATCCGGCAAGGTCGATTTCCTCAACATCATCCGCGGCTCGATCGAGACCGACGCGGCGCTGACCAAGGTCATCCCGGTGACCGGCATGCGCTCGTCGCCGCATCTCGACTTCGCCGGCGAGATCAGGGCCGCGACGAAGTTCCCGACCTTCCACGCGGCGCGCATTTCCGATGTCGCCACCGCGCGGCATGCGATCGCCACCGGCAAGCTCGACATGGTCGGCATGACGCGCGCCCATATTGCCGATCCGCATATCATCCGGAAGGTGATGGAAGGGCGCGAGCACGAGATAAGGCCGTGCGTCGGCGCAACCTATTGCCTCGACCGCATCTACGAGGGCGGCGAGGCGCTCTGCATTCACAATGCAGCGACCGGGCGAGAGGCGACTATCCCGCACGTCATCGCGAAAAGCGAAGGGCCGAAGAAGCGGGTCGTGGTCGTCGGGGCCGGCGCCGGCGGGCTCGAGGCCGCGCGCGTCGCCGCCGAGCGCGGCCACCAGGTGACGGTTCTCGAAGCCTCCAGCCAGGCCGGCGGCCAGGTGCGGCTGGCGACGCAGAACCCGCGCCGCAAGGAACTGATCGGCATCATCGACTGGCGGCTCGCCGAGCTCGATCGCCTCGGCGTCGAGCTGCGCTACGACACATGGGCCGAGAAGGACGATGTGCTTTCGCTGTCGCCGGATGTGGTGATCGTCGCGACAGGCGGCCTGCCGCAGAACCCGCCGCTGGCGGCCGGCGATAATCTCGTCACCTCGAGCTGGGACATCATGGCGGGCAGCGTCAAGCCGGCCGAGAATGTGCTCCTCTATGACGACAATGGCGGTCATCAGGGCATGGGTGCTGCGGAATTGATCGCCAACAGCGGCGCGAAGCTGGAGCTGGTCTCGCCGGAGCGCTTCTTCGCGCCGGAAATGGGCGGTCTGAACCACGTGCCCTATATGCGCGCCTTCCACGAGAAGGGCGTCACCGTCACCATCAACACCCGCCTGCGCTCGGTGCGGCGCGAGGGCAACCAACTCATCGCCGAGCTGGCTTCGGATTTCGCCGACGGCTGGCGCGGCGAGCGGCGGGTCGACCAGGTTGTGGTCGAGCATGGCACGGCGCCGCTCGACGACCTCTACCTGTCGCTGAAGCCGCTGTCGAAGAATGGCGGCGCGGTCGACTATGAGCGGCTGGTCAGCGGCGGCGACATTTTTCCACTGCGCAATCCGGAGGGCGGCTTCGTCGTGTTCCGCATCGGCGACGCGGTCGCCTCGCGCAACATCCACGCCGCCATCTATGATGGTATTCGGTTTGGGATCAGAATCTGAGGCGTGGAGCATGATCCGAACGACCGGTTCAGAATTCTATCGGTGGCAGAATGCGCTCTTAACTTGGGGCTTTGTTTGGGGAATTCATGAAGTCCAATTGTTGGCGTCAGCCCGCGGCAGCAGCGCCTCATCCTTGGCCACACCCCGCTTGAAAGCCTCCCTGTTCACCAGTTTTCCAACATAGTCGAGAAACGCCTGACGCGGTTCCAGCGTCTGAAGACCAAGACCCCAACCAATATGGGATCCGACATAGATATCTGCGGCGGTGAACCTGTCTCCCGCAATGAAGGGATATACCTGGACCGCACGCTCCAGTTCATCCAACGTTCGCTGATAGCTGCCGTAGCCGAAGAAGAACTCCTGCTCCGGCGCCGGTACGAATTGAGCGCGGTGATTGGTGACGGCCTGTTCGATCGGACCGGCGGCGAAGAACATCCAGCGATAATAGTCGGCACGCTCTTCCGGGGTGGGCGCCAAGCCGGCTTCCGGGAAGGTTTCCGCAAGGTAGGCGATGATCGCGCCGCTTTCGGCCACTGCGCGGCCGTCGTGCACGATCGCAGGCACCTTGCCTATGGGATTGACTTGCGTGAAGAAGCGGACCCGCTCGTCATTGGGATCGTTCGACTCCGGGCGTTCAAGAGTTGCGCCGCCCCACGCGTCAAATGCACTGGTCTTTTGATAGTCGATGACCACTGTTTCGTAGGGCTGGCCGATTTCCTCCAGCATCCAGCGCACAATGCGGCCGCGGGAATTGGGATTGGTGTAAAATGTGAGCGACATGGTTCGTATCCTCTAGCGGTCGGTTTCGAGTGGTGCACGCCGGAAGCGGCACTGTCGGAAGCGGTTATAGCGGCAGCGCATCACGTACGCATTCGCAGTCCGCGCCAAAGAACTTGCAAAGCGCGCCAAGGGTGCGATGCTGTGGCGGTCTGGCGGAGGCCCATGGCTAGGTGCATTCTTCGACAAGCCAAGACGCGCCGGCAGCCCCATCTCGACCGGCTTTGCAAATGGAGGTGGGGACATGACAAGGACTAACGTGATCTCCGACCGGTGCAGGCTTCCCCGACCGTTTTGGCAGTCGCTTGAGCAACTCGGACTGCGCCCCGCGGCCGTGCTGCGGCAGGCGAGACTTCCCGCAACTCTGCATCTCGACCAGACTGCCGTCATCAGCACGCCGCAACTCTTCGCGATCTGGAACGCCATTGAGATACTGTCGGGCGATCCCGCTTTCAGCATCAGGATGGTTCGCGAGACCAGCACTGCAAACCACAAGCTCGCATTTCTGGCGGCTTCCTATGCGGCCGACTTTCGTGGCGGGCTGGAGAGGATCGCTCGCTTCAACCGGCTGTGCAGCCCCGACCGGCTGTGTTTCACGGAACGCGACGGAGCGGTATCTGTGACAATCGAATGGCCGGCAGGCACCGAGCCGCAACCGTATTTGTCGGTTGACGCGAGTTTCGCCCTTTTGCTGGAACTCGGCCGCCGCGGCACCGGCAAACATCTTCTCCCGATCGCAGTGGAACTGCGGCGACCGGATCCGGGAGCGGACTGTCATGCCGCCTTCTTCGGTTGCCCGATCCACTTCGGCGCAGAGCGTGATCAGATGGTCATGGAGGCGGCGGACCTCGAGCTGCCATTTCCCGGGCACAATCCCGAATTGCTGGAAATGCTGGCGCCTGCGCTGGCCGCCGCAATGCGCGAGATCGAGGCACACGCCAGCCTTGGCGAACAGGTCAAGGCCACTTTGAAGCGGGCGATGCCCGGCGGCCGCCCCGATGTCGCGAGCGTCGCCCACGATATGGGCCTGAGCGAACGCACCCTGCAACGGCGGATAACCGCGCAGGGCAGGACATTCCGTGACCTCCTCGCCGAAGCACGGCAGGACCTTGGCCGAGAACTCCTGGCCGATCCATCAATCGAAGTGGAAGAGGTAGCCTACCTGCTCGGATACCAGGACACCAACTCATTCTATAGGGCGTTCCGGGAGTGGGAAGATATGACGCCGGGGCACTGGCGACGGATCAACGCACGGAGTGAGGCGCGTTCGATCAGCTCCCAGTCAATCGGCTAAACAAAGGCGAGGGATTTCGCAATTCGATCTCGCGGCCATTCTTCGGGGATATGGGTGCGTCATAAGACAACCGATAGAAGCGCTTCGAGTACCTGCTGGAAATTCTCCATAGGAGTCTGGCTTGCATCTGTCGGAACTGGAATTCATATTTTATATCAGAGGTTTAGCACTGGATCACAGATTCGGGCTATTATAGCGTGGGGATTGGTTGCGGTGGCGCGCAACGGACCTTTGCAAGGAGAGCCACCTGCCGCTTTGGTCCGTTGCGCGCCGCGCCCGGTCGGTTTCGCCGGCCGTGCGATTCAAAACATTCTGGCGGTCGCCATGCAAAGCACGGTGAGAACCAGCAGCCCGCCGGCGATCCGTTCGCCCCTGGTCATTTTCGCTCGCAGCTGGGTTTGCATCGCCGCATCGGCGCCTGCCAACTGCCTGCTGGCAGAGGCTACAAGCGCGCCCTGCACGCCGGCGGCGATCAACGCCGTCGCAATGCCCAGCGCGAGCACCATCTCCATTGAGCCGAAAGCACCCTGATGGAAGAAGTACCAAAGAAGCAGACCGGTCAGAAAGACCAGGCCGGAGGCGCCGAGTTGCGGCCGGATGAAGTGCTCCGCCTTGATCTCCGGATCGCGGGCAACCGCGATGGTCGTGCCGGCCCAGAAGACGCCGGCCATCACATGCAGGCCGATGACGACGATATAAACATATTGCATAACCGCATTCCTCTCTGCCGCCCGCCGTGCGTCGCAGCCGTCAGACGGCGCCATCAATAGGACAAAGTTAGATATCTAACGATTAGATGTCAATGCATGAACCCGAGTTTCACTATCTCATCGCTTGCTCTACGGTCCGGCCATGACGCTGTTTGATCGCCCGCCAGTCGGCATGAATCTCGCCCGTACCGCCAAGATCGTGGCGCAGGCCTTCGACGCCGCTATGGTCGAGGCCGGCGGAACGCTGCCAGTCTGGGTGACATTGCTCTCCGTCAAGTCGAAGGAGCTGGCCAACCAGCGCGAGCTTGCCGGCATGATCGGCATCCAGGGCGCGACGCTGACTCATCACCTCAACGCCATGGAAGCGCATGGGTTGCTGATGCGCCGCCGTGATCCGCAAAACCGCCGCGTGCATCAGGTCGAGCTGACGGAGGCCGGCGAGGCGATGTTCGAGAAGCTGCGGCTGGCCGCGATCGCCTTCGACAAGCGGCTGCGGACCGGAATTCCCGACGAGAAGCTGGCCGAATTTGCGGAAGTGCTTGCAGCACTTCGCGGCAATGTCGGGGACTAGTCCGCCTTAAGAGTCATAGGTCGTGATGGCGCCGAAGGCGTAGTGGCGCAGCTTGAGCGCAGCGATAAGGCGCGGTAAGCTTGGCCTTGCCGTCGAAGGCGATCGACTTCGCCCGCTGCACCAGCGCCCGGTTGGTCGCGTTGGCCTCGGCATGCATGCCGACCATGAACAATGTCGCCGGCACCTGCTCTGCCTGCAGCACGTCGAGGATGTTGGCGGTGCCGTTCAGCGGACCGTCGTCGAAAGTGAGATAGACGGTGCGGTCGGCGGCAAGCGCAGGAGATGCGATGAGCAGCAGGAACGACAAAACGAGACGAAGCGGCATCCGCGGCTCCCGGTTGCGACCACGGCAGGCCGCCATGCCCGTTCTGCCTTGTCAAGTTTGCCGGGAGCTTGCCCTCAAGCCAGGCTGCCTTGAAGCACTTTCAGCTTCGCCTTCTTCGGGCTGCGCGCCATGAGCCATTCGCGCGCCTTGTCCTGCGGCATCGGGAAGGCGATCGAATAGCCTTGCACCTGATCGCAGCCGATCGCCATCAGCGAGTCGAGTTCGGCCTCGGTCTCGGCGCCCTCGGCGACGATCGAGATGCCGAGCCCGCGGGCAAGCTCGGTGATGGCGCGCACGATCTTGGTGTTGTCGCCGTTCTCGTTGATATTCTGGACGAAGCGGCGGTCGATCTTCAGCCGGTCGATCTCGTTCGGGTTGACGTGGCTGAGCGAGGCATAGCCGGTGCCGAAATCGTCAAGTTCGAGATGGACGCCGGCAGCGCGGATGTGTCTGAGCTTGGCGGCGATGCCGGTCTTCTCGTCGTCGAGGATGACGGATTCGACGATTTCCAGCGACAGCTTCTGCGGCGCAAGCCCGGCCCGCTCCAGCGTCCCGAACAGGAACTTGTCGAAGTCAGGCTCGCGCAGCTCGGTGCCCGAGACGTTGACCGCGATGCGCCCGAAATCGATGCCGGCGCGGTCCCATTCGGCGGCTTCGTTGATCGCCTTGGTGATGACGATGCGGCCGATGTCCGGCATGAAGCCGCATTTCTCCGCCACCGGGATGAACTCGCCGGGCGAGATCATGCCGCGCACGGCATGCTTCCAGCGCACCAGAGCTTCGATGCCGCTGATCTTGCCGCTGGTGAGCGAGACCTGCGGCTGGAAATAGACCTCGAAGGCCTTTTCCGCGATTGCGGCACGGATGTCCTGCTCGAGCTGCTTGCGGTAGTCGAGTTCGCGCCGAAGCTCCTCGGAGAAGAAGGAGAAGCTGCCGCCGCCCAACTTCTTGGCAGAATAGAGCGCGAGATCGGCATGGACGAGCAGGTCCTGCGCATTGTCGGCGTCTACAGGGTAGACGGCGATGCCGGCGCTGGCGCCGGGCAGGATCGTCGCGCCCTGGAAGGTGATCGGCTCGTTGATCTCGCCCAGGATGCGCTTGGCCAGCGCATGGATGTCCTCGGTGGAGCCGGCGCCGTTCAGGATCATCACGAATTCGTCGCCGCCGAGACGGGCGCAAAAATCCGACGCGCGGCAGGAATCGCGCATGCGCTGCGCTGTCACCACCAGCACATAGTCGCCGGCGGGGTGGCCGAGCGTGTCGTTGATCTGCTTGAAACGGTCGAGGTCGAACTGGATCACCGCCAGCCGTTCGCGGCGGCGATGCGCGCCCTTGATCAGCGTGTCGAAATGTTCGGTGAGGAAGGTGCGGTTGTGGAGGCCGGTCAAGCCGTCATGCACCGCGATGAACGCCATCGAATTGCGGGCATCTACCAGCTCGTGTGTCTTGCGCAGGATCGCCTTCGACATCGGCCGGAAGATGAACAGCGCCACCAGCACGATGACGCCGATGGTGGCGAAGAACAGCGTGCGGTGCAGGTCGAGCATCTCGTCCGATCGCTCGTTGGCAAAGGCGCTGATGCGCTGGCCGAGCGCGGCATAGCCCGACAAAGTCGCATTGGCGACGGAAGCGTCGAGCCCGGCGCGTTCGCCGCCGCCCTTGTAGCCGTCGCTTTGCATGCCGAGCTGCGACTGGAAGGACGACACCAGCCTGCCGCCATTGGCGATCAGGCCGACCGAGAAATAGTCGAGATGGAACGGCTTGCCGAACAGCACATATTCAATCGATTTCGGATCGTTGCGGGCAGGCGACAGCGGATCGGCGCCGGTCTCCTTGAGCAGCCGGTCGTAATTGGTCTCGAACTCGCCCGTCGCCTGCTTGAGCGCGGTGACGAGCGCCGGCTGCTTGTCGCGCGTGGCAGCACCGGTGGCGCTGGCCAGGAAGACAATGCGCTGCGACAGTGCCTTCTGCATGGAAACGATATCGAGCAACGCATCATTGTGCTGTTGCTGCGCGATCAACTGCTGCAAAAGAATGAAGGAGGCCATCACCATGGCGGCAATGATCGTGAGCGCCAGCCAGTAGCCGGTCTTGATGAGCAGAATCAGCTTGCGCGAAACGCTCTGCACTGGCTGCTGCGACATAATTCGGTGACCCCTCCGGTCGACGCATTCTTGCCCTGGATTTCGTGGCGGGAAGACCCTTGACCTGAAAGGGTTAACAGGTCGGCAAGCAGGCGTGGCGTTGATCCCGACAGCGTGACAAAGCTGACAAGATGGTTATCGCGTCCTTTCAAGCGTTGTCGGCATTTGAGCGCATCGTCCTCCGCCGCCGTCGCAAAGCTTTCGCAAGGCCACCGAAGCGGTCGTTTTTGCGGTGGATTTTTCTTGTCCGCGGCGCGACAGTCCGCGTCAAACGAACAGGGCCTGACCATGAGCGCAGCGTTTCTCTCCCACGTCGACAACGAGCTTCAGGGCCTGAAATCGGCCGGCCTCTACAAGTCGGAGCGGGTCATTTCCTCGATGCAATCGGCCGAGATCGAGGTGGCTGGCCAGAAGGTGCTGAATTTCTGCGCCAACAATTATCTCGGCCTCGCCGACAGCCCCGAACTGCGCGAGGCGGCAAAGCAGGCGCTCGACCGCTACGGCTACGGCATGGCCTCGGTGCGCTTCATCTGCGGCACTCAGGAGGAGCACAAGGCGTTGGAAGCCACAATCTCCTCTTTCCTCGGCATGGACGACACCATCCTCTACGGCTCCTGTTTCGACGCCAATGGCGGCCTGTTCGAGACGCTGCTCGGCGAGGAGGACGCCGTCATTTCGGATGCGCTGAACCACGCCTCGATCATCGACGGGGTCAGGCTCTCAAAGGCCAGGCGCTTCCGCTACGCCAACAACGATATGGCCGATCTCGAAGCGCGGTTGAGGGAAGCGAAGGACTGCCGCTTCCGGCTGATCGCCACCGACGGCGTGTTCTCGATGGACGGCATCATCGTCAACCTTGAAGGGGTGTGCGACCTCGCCGCGAAATACGATGCCATGGTCATGGTTGACGACAGCCACGCTGTCGGCTTCGTCGGCAAGAACGGCCGCGGCTCGGCCGAACATTGCGGCGTCGAGGGCAGGGTGGACATCATCACCGGCACGCTCGGCAAGGCGCTGGGCGGCGCATCCGGTGGCTATACTTCGGGCAAGAAGCAGGTGGTCGACTGGCTGCGCCAGCGCTCGCGGCCCTATCTCTTCTCCAACACGCTGATGCCGGCGATCGCCGGCGCCTCGCTGAAAGTGTTCGAGCTGATCCGCAATGGCGACGCGCTGC
Organism: Mesorhizobium sp. M1D.F.Ca.ET.043.01.1.1; assembly: GCF_003952385.1. NCBI lineage: Bacteria > Pseudomonadati > Pseudomonadota > Alphaproteobacteria > Hyphomicrobiales > Phyllobacteriaceae > Mesorhizobium > Mesorhizobium sp. M1D.F.Ca.ET.043.01.1.1. The sequence goes on along the minus strand of NZ_CP034444.1, from coordinate 337,203 downwards.
GCGAGCACTTATATGCCAATGCGCAACGTTTCCGGTCTCAAATGGGTAAGCTGGGGTTTACGCTTGCCGGCGCCGATCATCCGATCATCCCGGTGATGCTGGGCGATGCTGCGCTCGCGCAGGAGATGGCTGCGCAGTTGCTGAAGCGCGGCATCTATGTCATCGGCTTTTCCTTCCCGGTGGTGCCGAAGGGCCAGGCGCGCATCCGCACGCAGATGTCGGCGGCCCATTCCGGCGCCGACATCGATCGCGCGGTGGAGGCGTTTGGCGAAGTCGGCAAGGAACTGGGTGTGATTTCCTGAACGGCCGACATCGAAAAGCCGCTCCCGATCAAGAGATTCGAGGAACAAAAGAATGTCCAACATGATGAAGGCGCTGGTGAAGGCCAAGGCCGAGCCGGGCATCTGGATGGAAGAGGTGCCGGTGCCGGAGATCGGCCCCAACGACGTGCTGATCAAGGTCAAGAAGACCGCGATCTGCGGCACCGACGTCCACATCTACAACTGGGACCAGTGGGCGCAGAAGACGGTGCCGGTGCCGATGGTGACCGGTCACGAATTCGTCGGCACCGTCGCCGATTTCGGTGCGGCGGTCACCGAATACAAGATCGGCCAGCGCGTCTCGGGCGAGGGCCATATCGTCTGCGGCCATTGCCGCAACTGCCGGGCGGGCAGGGGCCACCTCTGCCGCAACACGCTTGGCGTCGGTGTCAACCGCCCCGGCGCCTTCGGCGAGTACATGGTGATCCCGCAGCACAATGTGGTGCCGATCCCCGACGACGTGCCGGACGAGATCGCCGCCATCTTCGATCCACTGGGCAATGCGGTCCACACGGCATTGTCCTTCGACCTGGTCGGCGAGGACGTGCTGGTCACCGGCGCCGGGCCGATCGGCATCATGGGCGCCTTGGTCGCGCAATGCGTCGGCGCGCGAAAGGTCGTCATCACCGACATCAACCCGGTGCGGCTGGATCTGGCGCGCAAGCTCGGCGTCCAGCATGTCGTCGACGCCTCGAAGGAGAAGCTGCGCGACGTCATGCCGAAGCTGGGCATGACCGAAGGCTTCGATGTCGGCCTGGAGATGTCGGGTGCGGCGCCCGCGTTCCGCGACATGATCGACACCATGAACAATGGCGGCAAGATCGCCATCCTCGGCATCGCGCCGACCGGCTTCGAGATCGACTGGAACAAGGTCATCTTCAAGATGCTGCATCTCAAGGGCATCTACGGCCGCGAGATGTTCGAGACCTGGTACAAGATGATCGCCCTGGTGCAGGGGCCATTGGATGTCTCGGGGCTGATCACGCACCGGATTGGGATCGACGATTTCCAGGTTGGGTTCGATGCGATGCGGAGTGGGAGTTCGGGCAAGGTGGTGATGGATTGGTAGGAGGCCCTCCGGGAGGACGCCTCCCGTCCTTCGTCATTCTAGGGTCTGCGCGCTTCGCTTCGCTCCTTGCTCCGCGCTAGAATGACGAAGGGTAGGAGGAGTCCTTTTGCTACAATCCGTAAAGAGCTGTCTCCAGCGCTGCCACGCCCCTTGCAATCGCCGTCCGCTCCTCCTCACTCAGCCTCGCCAACAACTCTCCCTCAAACGCTTTCGCCAGCGGCACCATCTCACGATAAGCCGCAAGTCCCGCCTTGGTCAGCGCCAGGTGCTCCACCCGCCGATCGTTCTCGTCCGGCGTCCGCACCAGCCAGCGCCGGCGCTCCAGTTCGGCCACGGCGCGCGACACCTTGGTCTTGTGCATGGCCGACTGCTCGCCGAGCTCCGTCGCCGTCATCGTGCCGCGCTGGCCAAGGCCAGAAAGCGTGCGCCATTCCGGTCGGGTCAGGCCGTGGCGGTCCCTGTAGATGGCGGAGAACTCGCGGCTGACAGCGTCGGCCAGCCGATAGAGCCGGTAGGGCAGGAAGCTTTCCAGTTCGAGGATATCCGGTTCCATGATGCGCACCACGAATGCGTTCGCCGTTGATAGTTACATTTTCGATGGTTACAAATGAAACCAGTTTGGTCAACATCGCCGGCAAGCCACGCTTCATGAGGCCTGGAAGCCGAGATCACGGAGGATCGGATGGGCTTTTCCTACATGCCGGGCTTCAGCAATGATTTCGAGACCGAGACGCTGCCCGGCTCGCTGCCGCAGGGCCGCAATTCGCCGCAGCGGCCGGCTTACGGCCTTTACGCCGAGCAGCTTTCCGGCTCGCCCTTCACCGCGCCGCGCGGCACCAACGAGCGCTCCTGGCTCTACCGCATCCGGCCGAGCGTCCGGCACACCGGGCGCTTCAAGGGCGCGAGCTATCCCTTGTGGAAGACCGGGCCCAACATCGGCGATCATGAGCTTGCGCTTGGCCAGTATCGCTGGAATCCCACCCCGATGCCCAGCGAGCCGACCGACTTCATTTCCGGCATGCGAACCTTCACCACGGCTGGCGACGCCGTCGGCCAGTCCGGTATGGCCGCGCATGTCTATGTCGCCAACCGCTCGATGGTGGATGACCATTTCTTCAACGCCGATGGCGAATTGCTGGTCGTGCCGCAGGTCGGCGCGCTGCGCTTCGTCACCGAGATGGGTGTGATCGAGCTTCGCCCCGGCGAGATCGCCGTGCTGCCGCGCGGCCTGGTCTTCAAGGTCGAACTCGCCGACAAGGAAGCGCGCGGCTATGTCTGCGAGAACTACGGCGCCAAATTCACCATGCCGGACCGCGGCCCGATCGGCGCCAACTGCCTGGCCAACCCGCGCGACTTCAAGACGCCCTGCGCCTGGTTCGAGGAGAAGGAGACGCCGTGCCGGCTGATCGTCAAATGGTGCGGCACTTTCCACGTCACCGAGCTTGGCCATTCGCCGCTCGACGTCGTCGCGTGGCACGGCAACTACGCGCCCTACAAATATGATCTGGCGACGTTTTCGCCGGTCGGCGCCATTCTGTTCGACCATCCCGATCCATCGATCTTCACGGTGCTGACGGCGCCGAGCGGCGAGGAGGGCACGGCCAATGTCGACTTCGTCATCTTCCCGCCGCGCTGGCTGGTGGCGGAAAACACGTTCCGGCCGCCCTGGTACCACCGCAACATCATGAGCGAGTTCATGGGCCTGATCCACGGCCAGTATGACGCCAAGGAAGAAGGCTTTGTTCCCGGTGGTATCAGCCTGCACAACCAGATGCTGGCGCATGGACCGGACGCTTCCGGATTCGAGAAGGCGACGCGGGCCGACTTGAAGCCGGTGAAGCTCGACAACACCATGGCCTTCATGTTCGAGACGCGCTTCCCGCAGATGCTGACCCGCTACGCCGCCGAGCTCGGCACCTTGCAGGAGAACTACATCGACTGCTGGGCCGATCTGAAGAAGCGTTTTAATGGCACGCTTGAAGGCGACTGGTCCTGACCGCCGGCATCAGTGTCAGGAAAACTTGAACGGGCGGCTTGACGATCGTCCGTAACGGCCTTGTTGTGGAGCCACGCGGTGAGAGGGCCGCATCGGGAGAGGAGACCGCATGAAGCTTGCCACTTTGAAGAACGGAACGCGCGACGGAAAGCTGGTCGTGGTCTCGCGCGATCTGACGCGGTTCACCGACGCTTCCTTCCTGGTGCCGACGCTGCAGGCCGCGCTGGACGACTGGCGTCGCATCGCGCCGCATCTGGCGGCGATGGCGGAATCGCTGGAGGGCAACGCGGTGCCTTCTGCGCGCTTCCATGAGCATGACGCGCATTCGCCGCTGCCGCGCGCCTATCAATGGGCGGACGGCTCGGCCTATGTGAACCATGTCGAGCTGGTGCGGAAAGCACGCGGTGCGGAGATGCCGGCGAGCTTCTGGACCGACCCGCTGATCTACCAGGGCGGCTCGGATTCCTTCATCCCTCCGCGCGACCCGATCCGCATGGCGGACGAGGCCTTCGGCATCGACATGGAGGCAGAGGTCGCCGTGATTGTCGACGATGTGCCGATGGGCGCCGGGCTCGACGAGGCGAGAGACGCGATCCGGCTGGTGATGCTGGTCAATGACGTGACGCTCCGCGCCATCACCGGGCCGGAACTGGCCAAAGGCTTCGGCTTCTTCCAGTCGAAACCGTCTTCCGCCTTTTCGCCGGTCGCGGTGACACCGGATGAGTTGGGCGATGCCTGGGATGGCGGCAAGGTCAACCTTGCGCTGCTTGCCGATCTCAACGGCAAGCCGTTCGGCCGGGCCAATGCCGGCATCGACATGACCTTCGATTTCCCGACGCTGATCGTGCATGCCGCAAAGACCCGGCCGCTCGCCGCGGGAACCATCATCGGTTCGGGCACCGTCTCCAACAAGCTGAATGGTGGGCCGGGCAAGCCGGTTTCGGCCGGCGGCGCCGGCTATTCCTGCATCGCCGAATTGCGGATGATCGAGACCATCGAGACAGGCGAGCCGAAGACGCCTTTCCTGCATTTCGGCGACACTGTGCGCATCGAGATGAAGGACAAAACCGGACATTCGATCTTCGGCGCCATCGAGCAGAAGGTCGAGAAATACGTCAGATAAGCACGGGCCGGGGAGGAGGGCGAAGCGGTGACCTTGCTCCAGCATCTGCGGCGCATGGCGCGCAACAATCTGTGGTCGAACGACCGCCTCTATCGCGCTGTGCTGGCGCTCCAGCCCGGCGAGTTCGAGGCCGAGCGCACCAGCTTCTTCCCATCGATCAAAGAGACGCTCAACCACATCCTTGCGGTTGACCATCTCTATCTCGATTTCCTGACGGACGGCGGCCGGGGCGCCGCGGCCTACGACGACTTCGTGCCCTTCGACAATGCGGCCGACCTGGCGGCGGCCCAAGCCGATTTCGACCGCAAGCTCATCGCTTTCTGCGATGGCTTGACGGATGCCGATCTCGACCGCCGCGTCATCACTGATAGGCGCGAGGACGGCATGATCCCCGAACGGATCGGCGACATTCTCGGCCACGTCTTCCTGCATGACATCCACCATCGCGGCCAGGTGCATGCCATGTTCTCCGGCACTTCCGTCGCCCCGCCGCAATTGGATGAGTTTCTGCTCGACTACGACATCAAGCTGAGGAAGGACGAGGTCGAGCGGCTGGGGCTGTAAGCCGCTCGACACTCTCAAGACTCACGCCGCCTTGCCGTCCAGCTTGATCACGCCGCGCTTGATCTGGTCCTGCTCGATCGACTCGAACAGGGCGCGGAAATTGCCTTCGCCGAAGCCCTCGTCGCCCTTCCTCTGGATGAACTCGAAGAAGATCGGGCCGATCACGGTCTTGGAGAATATCTGCAGCAGGATCTTGGTCATGCCGCCGTCGACGACGCCTTCGCCGTCGATCAGGATGCCGTGCTTCTTCATGCGCTCGATCGGCTCGTCATGGCCGTGCACGCGCTCATGCGACATCTCGTAATAGGTGTCGGGCGGGCCGGGCATGAATTTCAGCCCATTGGCTGCAAGCTTGTCGGTGGCCTCGTAGATCGCGTCGGTGCCGACGGCGATGTGCTGGATGCCCTCGCCATTGTACCTCTTCAGGTACTCGGCGATCTGGCTGGTCTCGTCCTTGGACTCGTTCAGGGGAATGCGGATCTTGCCGCAAGGCGAAGTGATGGCGCGGCTGACCAGGCCGGTGATCTTGCCGTCGATGTCGAAGAAATGGATCTGCTTGAAGCCGAACAGGTCGCGATAGAAATCCCACCACTCGTCCATGTTGCCGCGATAGACGTTATGGGTGAGGTGGTCGAGATAGTAGAAGCCGACGCCTTGCGGCTTCGGGTCGCGCTCGCCCAGCCATTCGAACTCGGCATCATAGGCCGAGCCCTTCTCGCCATAGGCTTCGATGAAATAAAGCAGCGAGCCGCCGATGCCGACGATGGCCGGCACATCGAGAGCCTTGTCGGCGTCTTCATAGGGCACAGCACCCTTCGACACGGCATGGTCGAAGGCGTGCTTGGCATTGACCACGCGCCAGGCCATCGATGCGGCGCAGGGGCCGTGCTTGTCGACGAACTTCATCGCATGCGAGCCGGGCTCGGCATTGACGACATAGTTGATGTCGCCTTGCCGCCAGACGGTGATGTTCTTCGCGCGGTGCTTTGCCACCGCGACGTAACCCATGCGGGTGAAGAGTTCGGCGAGCTTGGCGGGCTCCGGATGCGCGAACTCGACGAACTCAAAACCGTCGGTGCCGGCCGGGTTTTGCTTGCTGATCTTGGCGGGCGGGGCGTCGTGCGGGAAGGGGCCCATGGCGGTTCTCCGAAAACTGTTGCGGCCGATCTTGGCCATCTTCGCGAAATGATAGCGCCGGATGGTCGCACGGTGCTTGCATTCAACCGCTTGAAATGCTCTTGATGTGCGCAGATCGTGCATGGTTGGAGGAATATCCATGGATGATGCGCGCGTTGATCAATTTGACCGCAAGATACTGGCGCTGCTGCAGGCCGATGCGCGGCTCACAAACAATGACCTTTCGGAGCGGGTGAATCTCTCGGCCTCGCAATGCTCGCGCCGCCGCCAGCGGCTGGAAGAGGACGGCTACATCAGAGGCTACCGCGCCGTGCTCGACCGCGACCGTCTGGGCTTTTCGCTGGTCAATGTGATCTCGGTGACCTTGGCCACCCACAATCGCGACAATGCGCGGCGCTTCGGCGAGTTGGTGGCGCGCCTGCCCGAAGTGCAGGAGGCGCATGCGCTGACCGGCGAGATGGACTACATCTTGAAGGTCGTGACGCCCGACCTCAAATCGCTGTCGGAGTTCGTCAACGGCGTGCTGCTGCCGCACGAATCCGTGCAGCACGTGAAGACGGCGATCGTGCTGGAAACATTGAAGGAGACCGGCGCGTTGCCGATTTAAAGTGTGCCGATATTCAGGTGAGCCCGGACTGCAAATGGCGGCTTCCCGCGCTTCAGGCACTCACGTACTTTAAGTACGCTCCGCTCCGATTCTCGAAACCCACCATTTTCGGCTCGGCCTTGACCTGAATCTCAGCACAGTTTCGCAACAAACCTTCAGCCGCGCTGCTGCTGGATCAGTCCGTAGAGGTTGGTGCAGCGCGCGCCGGAGCGGCAATAGGCGAAGACCGGGCCTTCGAGCTCATCGAGCGCCGCGGCCTGGTCCTCGACATTGTCCATGGTGATCTGGCCGCTGATGACCGGGATGTAGCGGAAGGCGAGCCCGGCGGCTTCGGCCGCCGCCTGAACGCTCTCGGCCGAGGGCTGGCCAGGCTGCTCGTCGTCCGGCCGGTTGCAGATCACGCTTTTGAAGCCGGCCTCCTTGATGGCGGCGATGTCCTGCGGCTGGATCTGGCCGGAGACCGAATAGTCGTCGCTGATCTGGCGGTATTCCATGGTGTCATCCTCGCAATCCTAGACGCCTGTTCGCTTGGGCGCAGTTCTGCCACTCCCCGGACCGGCGGGCAACCACTGCCGTGGAGATTTCCTATGTGGTCGCCACGCGGACAAGCCGGGTCCTGCCCAAGCGCGCCACCGCGATGCCCGCCACCATCGCGACGACGAACATCAGCGTCTCCGTGCGGCCAAGGCCGAGCGCCGGAATGGCGCCGCCTGGACAAAAGCCGGCAATGCCCCAGCCGATGCCGAACAGCGCGGCGCCGCAGACGAATTGGCTGTCGATGTCCTTCCTGCTCGGCAAGGCGAACGCCGTTTCGAACACCGGCCTCTCGCGTCCGGCGAATATGAGGCGGTAACCGGCGAAGGCGACGGCCAGGCCGCCGCCCATCACGAAGACCAGGCTGGGGTCCCAGGTTCCGGCAATGTCGAAGAAATTCAGCACCTTCGCCGGATTGATCATGCCGGACACAGCGATGCCCAAACCGAAAAGTCCGCCGATCAGGAAGGCCGAGGCGAGCTTGCTCATGGTTCAGCCTCCAATCACATGACGGGAGATAAAAACAGTGACGAAGGCGGTGGCCATGAAGGTCGCGACGGCGACGAACGAGCGCGGTGACAGTCGCGCGATGCCGCAAATGCCGTGCCCGCTCGGACAACCGCCGCCGAAATGCACGCCGACACCAACGAGAAAGCCGCCGACGACAAGGGCCAACGTCGGTACCGGCACATTGAATTCGATATCCTTGCCGGCGAGCTGGATCAGCAACGGCGCGCCGATCGCGCCGGCGAGAAAGGCAGCGCGCCACTTCCAGTCGGCGGACACCGGCGGGATAACGCCGGTCAGTATCCCGGTCATTCCAGCAATTCGGCCATGCAATGCCATCAGCAGCACGGCCGACAGGCCGATAAGGGCTCCGCCAAGCAGAGACTGGAAAGGCGTGAAGTCGGTCATGGAAAGGCCAATCCGCGTCGATCAGGATATACTAATCAGCAGATAGACATTTTCGCATGGGAATCCAGCCGGAAATGGTCCGGCTGGAAAGGCGGCGTTGGCCGTTTCGCCGACAAGCCCGGCTCAGCTGCCGAGGATGGCGCCTTTGATCTGGGTGATGTTGTTGTGCATCATGTCGATATAGGTCGAGGCCGGACCGTCCGAGCCCGACAGCGCATCCGAATAGAGCGTGCCGCCGACCTTGATGCCGGTTTCGCCGGCGATCTGCTCGATCAGCCGCGAATTGGTGATGTTCTCGATGAAGATCGCCGCCGCCTTGTCCTGCTTCACCTGTTCGACCAGCCTGGCGACGTCGGCGGCCGAAGGCTCGGAATCGGTCGAGATGCCTTGCGGCGCCAGGAACGTCAGCCCGTATTCATGCTCGAAATAGCCGAAGGCGTCATGCGAGGTGATCACCACGCGCTTCGCTTCGGGGATCGACTGGATGGCGGCTTTCACTTCGCCTTCCATGGCATCCAGCTTGGTAGTATAGGCGGCGGCGTTGGCCTTGTAGCTGTCGCAGCCCTCGCTGTCGGCCGCGCAAAAGGCGTCGGCAATGTTCTTCACATAGATCCTGGCGTTGGCGATCGACTGGAAGGCGTGCGGGTCGGTGACCGTCTTGCCGCCGCCGGTGCCGGCGCCTTCGGCGGCGTCCGCATCGGCGAATTCCGGCTTGAAGTCGATCGGCGTGACGCCCTTGGTGAGCGTCACGATCGCGGCCTTGGTGGCGCTGGCGTCGACCAGGCGCTGCAGGAAGCCTTCGAAATGCAGGCCGTTGACCAGGACCACATCGGCCTTCGCCATCGCCACGGCGTCGGCCGGGCTCGGCTCATAGACATGCGCGTCGCCGTCCGCGCCGACGATGGTGGTGATGTTGACGCGATCCCCGCCGACGTTCTTGGCGAAGTCGGCAATCACCGTGAAGCTCGCCACCACCTTGAGCGGTGCCGCGAAGGCCGACGATGTCGCGACTGCGCTTAATGTTATAACGCTCATCGCCACGGCGGCGCGGAAGGATTTCAGCATCGGGGAGGTCTCCTTAGAGGGCGGGGGATTGAGGTCAGGCAGTCCGGTGACGGTGATGCACGATGCGGGCGCGCAGCGCGCCGCGCGAGCCGAACACGATCGAGACGAAATAGACCACGCCGGCCGAAAGGATGATCGCCGGGCCGGATGGCAGCGAGGCGTGATAGGACAAAAGCAGCCCGGCGATGCAGGAGGCAAAGCCGATCAGCACCGCCAGCACGCACATGGGCTCCACGCGCACCGTCCAGAAGCGGGCGGCCGCGGCCGGCAGCATCATCAGCCCAACCGATAAAAGCGTGCCGAGCGCCTGGAAGCCGCCGACCAGGTTGAGCACAACGAGGCCCAAGAAAATGAAATGGACGGGGCTGCCCATGCGGCTCACCGAGCGCAGGAACAGCGGATCAAGGCATTCGGCAACGAGCGCGCGCCAGAAGACGGCAAGGCTGGCGAGCGTCACCACCACGATGCCGCCGATCAGCGTCAGCGCCTCGTTGTTGAGCGCCAGCACCGTGCCGAACAGCACATGCATCAGGTCGACGCTCGAGCCGCGGATCGACACCATCAGCACGCCGACAGCAAGCGAGATCAGATAGAAGGCCGCCATCGAGGCGTCCTCGCGCTGGATGGTGAAGCGCGATACGGCGCCGGCGCCGAGCGCCACGATGATGCCGGCGATCAGCCCGCCGACCGTCATCGGCAGGATTTCAAGGCCATAGAGCAGGAAGCCGGCGGCCGCACCCGGCAGGATCGCGTGCGCCATCGCATCGCCCGAAAGGCTCATGCGCCGCAGCATTAGGAAGACGCCGACCGGGCAGGCGCCGAGCGACAGCATCAGCGAGCCGAACAGCGCCCGCTGCATGAAGGCAAAATCGGCGAAGGGTGCGATGAACAGGCCGTAGAGGAAATCCATCATGCCGCCCTGGGACCGGAGCCGTGGTGGTGATCATGCGTCTGGGCATGATCATGGTGATCGTGCTCATGGTCATGATCGTGCCCGGGATGGTCATGCTCGGGCTCGCACCACGGCGCGTTCTCTTCCCAGGCCTCATGGAAGCGCCGCGCCTTGAGCAGGTTTTCAGGCCGCAGCGTCTCGCGCGTCTCGCCCCACGCAACGGGCTGGCGGGCAAGCAGCAGCGTCTCGGGAAAATTCTGCCGCACGAGGTCCAGATCGTGCACGACGACCATGATCGTGCGCTGCTCGCCATGCCAGCGTTTGATGAGCTCGATGAGGTCCCCGACCGTCTTGGCATCGACGGCATTGAACGGCTCATCGAGCAGGATGAGGTCGGCGTCCTGCAGCAGCACGCGGGCAAACAGCGTGCGCTGCAGCTGGCCGCCGGAGAGCGTGTCGATCGGCCGCTTCTCGAAACCGCCGAGGCCGACGGCCATCAGCGCCTTGCTCACCGACTCGCGATCCTCCCTGGTGTAGCGGCCAAGCATGCCGCGCTTCGGCCAGAGACCCAGCGAGACCAGGTCGACGACGCGCGCCGGAAAACTGCGGTCGAGCTCCGACTGCTGCGGCAGATAGGCGGTGCGCACACCGGGCGCACGGACGACCGTGCCCTCCATCGGCTTCAGCACGCCGACAATGCCCTTCATCAGCGTCGACTTGCCCGAGCCGTTGGCGCCGACAACCGCGGTCAGCGAACCTTTGCCGACGATGCCGTTGAGGTGATGGATGGCGGGATGGCTGTTGTAGCCGAGCGTCAGGTCGCGGAAGGTCAGGCAGGCATTGGTCATCAGACGTTCCGGGCGGTCCGCTAGAGCGAGTGCATCGTCGATATGTGATGTTATTACATTAGTCAACACGGCAGATCGGCGGAATTGTGTCCCGGCCGGTCAACTCGGCGTGTGCGCAACGGGCGAGGCCAAGCTATTGGCACAATTGGTTTCGCCTCCGGCGGCCTTGCCCGGAACCTGCCCGGACTCTAAAGAGCAGCGACACCAAAAACGAAGGAACCTTGCAATGAGCATTCGTCGCATCGATGTCGGCCCACGCATGAGCCAGATCGTCATCCATGGCAATACCGTCTATCTGGCCGGCCAGGTTGGCGAGCCCGGCGGCAATGTCGCCTCGCAGACCCGCGACATCCTGAAGACCATCGACGAATTGCTGGCCAAGGCCGGTACCGACAAGACCAAGATCGTGCAGGCGATCATCTGGCTGGCCGACATGGGCACCTTCGCCGAGATGAATTCGGAGTGGGACAAGTGGGTGCCGCAAGGCCACACGCCGGCCCGCGCCACCGGCGAAGCCAAGCTCGCCGGCCCGGAATATCTGGTCGAGATTATCGTTACGGCGGCACTGTAGCGCCGGCCTTTCCTTCTCCCCTTGTGGGAGAAGGTGGCCGCGAAGCGGCCGGATGAGGGGTGTTGGAAGGATCGCGGGTTTAGGCGAGCTAAACGCCTATAATCCTTCAATCTTTTCACGCCTCATTTCTTCCAGCACCCCTCATCCGTCTCGGCGCTGCGCGCCGATCCACCTTCTCCCACAAGGGGAGAAGGGGATGTGGCGCTACCCCTGCGACGGAGTAAACCTCGCCACCAGCGTGTGGCTTTCCGCCGGATAGATAAAGCGCACATGAGTGACCGGGTGCTCGGCGCTCCAGGTGCGGCGCTCGACCACCAGGCAGGGCGCGCCGGGGTCGATGTCGAGCGCGTCGGCGATAGCCTCGTCGGCCGCCATGGCGCGGATGCGGTGCTCGGCCTCGCTCCACGGCACGCGGCCGATCAGCCAGGGGCCGGGGGCGATGTCGAGAAATTCTTCCTCGGCCGCCCCGGCCACAGCTGAAAGATTGATCAGGCGCCGTTCGAGCGCGAACGGCCGTTCGCCGGCAAAATGCAGGCTCTCAAGCCAAAGCACCGGACCGGCGGAGGCAAGTCCGAGCAGCGACCGGTCCTCAACGCTGCTGCGCCGTTTCAGGCGCTCCAGCCGTTCGTAGCGATAGGGCAGGCCAAGCGCCTCGACCTCGATCCTGATGTCGTGCAGTTCCAGCACCGCCGCCTGCGATTGCGGCTGGCGCACGAAACTGCCCGAGCGGCGGCGGCGCTCAATCAGTCCGGCCTTGGCGAGCTGCGACAGCGCCTTGTTCACTGTCATGCGCGAGCATTTGTATTCCGCCGTCAGCTCGTGCTCGAACGGGATGCGATGGCCGGGTGCCCAGGCGCCGGACAGGATTTTCTCGCGGATGTCCGACAGGATGCGCTGATGCAGCGAGATGCTCTCGCCGCCTTCCATGTCCTCTATTTCAACCAGGCTCATTGCGCTTTTCCTGCTCAGCCTTGCGAGAGTGCGGTCATCACTGTGCGGAACCGCTTGGCAATGGTCTCGCGCTGCGCATGCCTGCCGCCGCTGACCTGCTTTTTGCCATGCGCCCAGACGCAGTCGACCTTGCTGCCGTTGGCGAAGATCCAGGAGTCGAGGATCGCATCGCCCGCCTTGCCGGCAAGCGAGGGATGGCTGGCGTCGAGCGAGACGAAATCGGCAGGACCGCCGGCAGCAATCCGCGATGGACCGGCGCCGAGCGCCTGGCTGCCGCCGTCGAGCGCGGCGTCGAACAGCGCGCGCCCGGTGGAGCCGCCGGCGCGCGCCAAAACGTTGCGGGCGCGGTGGGCGAGGCGCTGCGAATATTCGAGCTGCCTGAGTTCGTCCGTCAGGCCGATCAGCACATTGGAATCGGAGCCGACGCCGAAGCGGCCGCCATGCTCGATGAACAGGGGCGCGGCAAAAGTACCGTCGCCGAGATTGGCCTCGGTGATCGGACAAAGCCCGGCGATCGCGCCGCTCTTTGCCATGGCGACCGTCTCGGCCTCGGTCATATGCGTGGCGTGGATCAGACACCAGCGCTTGTCCACTGATGCCCGGTCGAGCAGGAACTCGACAGGACGAGCACTGGACCAGGCAACGCAATCTTCCACTTCCTTCACCTGCTCGGCGACATGGATGTGGATTGGACCGTCCGGCGCCATCGCCGCGACCGCGTTGACCTCGTCCGGCGTCGCCGCGCGCAGGCTGTGCGGCGCGACGCCGACGACCGCCTGATTCAAACGGCTAACGCTTTCGCGACTTTTCTCAAGCAACTGTCCGAACCGCTCGACATCGTTGATGAATCGCCGCTGGCCTTCGTTCGGCGCCGCGCCGCCAAAGGCGGAATGGGCGTAAAAGACCGGCAGAAGCGTCAACCCGATACCTGTCTCTGAGGCCGCCGCCCCGATGCGCTCCGCCATCTCGGCGATGTTGGCGTAAGGCCTGCCGTCGCGGTCGTGATGGAGATAGTGGAATTCGCCGACGCGCGTGAAGCCGGCCTCCAGCATCTCGATATAAAGCTGCGCCGCCACCGCCTCGACCTGGTCTGGCGTCATCGACAGCGCGAAGCGGTACATCACCTCGCGCCAGCTCCAGAAACTATCGGCCGAAGGTCCGCGCAATTCGGCCAGCCCCGCCATGCCGCGCTGGAAGGCGTGGCTGTGCAGATTGGGCATGCCGGACAGGAGGATCGCATGGCGCTCGTCACCCGCCTGCGGCAAGGCGCCCGCTTCGACTGTTGCGATGCGGCCGCCATCAAAAGCGACCCTCACATTGCCTTGCCAGCCATCGGGCAGCAGCGCCTGTTCCGCAAAGATCGCCGTCACGTCCAAACTCCCAAATACGAATGCCCGAGCGACATTATCACTTGCGTCGCGCCCCAATATGTATATACATAATCGCCATCCTTTCAAATGGAAAAGATGATGGGTGGAGAGAACGGAAAGAGCGGACTTCGTCTCTGGCGCAATGCGCGGCTGGCGACCATGGCCGATGGCGCGGCCGGGTTGGGTATCGTCGAAAAGGGCGCGGTTGCCGCGCGCGACGGGCGTATCGTCTTTGCCGGCGTAGAAGCCGAAATGCCGGCGGCGCTAGGGCAAGGCGCCGAGACCGTCGATTGCGAAGGCCGCTGGATCACGCCGGGTTTGATCGACTGCCATACGCATCTTGTCTATGCCGGCAACCGCGCCAACGAATTCGAGATGCGGCTGGCCGGCGCCACCTACGAAGAAGTAGCGCGAGCAGGGGGCGGCATCGTCTCTTCGGTCAAATCGCTGCGCGCCGCCAGCGCGGACGAGCTCGTCGCCCAGACGCTGCCGCGCCTCGATGCGCTGATGGCCGAGGGCGTCACCACCGTCGAGGTGAAGTCCGGCTACGGCCTCGATCTCGACAACGAGAAGAAGTCGCTGCGCGCCGCCCGTCGGCTTGACGGCGAACGGCAAGTGACGATCCGCACGACCTGTCTTGCCGCGCATGCGCTGCCGCCCGAAGCCAAGGGCGACAAGGATGCCTTCATCGATCTCGTCGCCGGCACGATCCTGCCGGCGGTCGCCGCTGAAGAGCTCGCCGACGCCGTCGACGGTTTCTGCGAGGGCATCGCCTTCTCGCCGGAGCAGATTTCCCGCGTTTTCGACAAGGCAAGGGTGCTGGGCCTGCCCGTAAAACTCCACGCCGACCAGCTGTCCAACCTGCACGGCGCCGAGCTTGCCGCGCGCTACGGCGCGCTGTCCGCCGACCATCTCGAATACACGGATGAGGAGGGCGCCACGGCGATGGCCAGGGCCGGCACGGTCGCGACGATCCTGCCGGGCGCCTATTACTTCATCCGCGAGACCAAGAAACCGCCGGTCGACCTGTTCCGCCGCCACGGCGTGAAGATGGCGGTCGCCACCGACAGCAACCCCGGCACCTCGCCGCTGACCTCGCTGCTGCTCACCATGAACATGGCCGCGACGCTCTTCGGTCTGACCGTCGACGAATGCCTGGCCGGCGTCACCCGCGAGGCTGCGCGGGCGCTGGGCCTGCTCGACAAGACCGGCACGCTGGAGGCCGGCAAATCGGCCGACCTTGCCATCTGGAACATCGAGCGCCCGGCCGAACTCGTCTACCGCATGGGCTTCAACCCGCTCCATGCCCGCATCTGGAGAGGACAATGACCGAACTGATCCTGAAGCCCGGCAGCGCGACGCTTGCCGACTGGCGCGCCATCTACCGCGGCGCTGTGCCGAAGCTCGACGACGCCTGCCGGCCGAAGATCAAGGCCAGCGCCGAAGCGGTCGCGCGCATCGTCGCCAAGGGCGAGCCGGTCTATGGCATCAACACCGGCTTCGGTAAGCTCGCCAGCGTCCGTATCCCGGCGAACGATCTCGAAACGCTCCAGCGCAACATCGTGCTCTCGCATGCCGCCGGCGTCGGCGAGCCGATGCCGGTCGCGGTGGTACGGCTGATGATGGCGCTGAAGCTCGCCAGCCTCGCCCAGGGTGCTTCCGGCGTGCGCGCCGAGACCGTCGATCTGCTTCAGGGGATGCTCGCCAACGACGTCATTCCGGTGGTGCCGGCGCAAGGCTCGGTCGGCGCCTCGGGCGATCTGGCGCCGCTCTCGCATATGACCGCGGTCATGATCGGCGTCGGCGAATGCTTCACGCCGCATGGCCGCTTCCCGGCCAAGGTCGCCTTCGTCTCGCATGGGCTGGAGCCGGTCACGCTCGGCGCCAAGGAGGGCCTGGCGCTGCTCAACGGCACGCAGTTCTCGACCGCTTTCGCGCTGGCCGGCCTGTTCGAGGCCGAGACGCTCTACCAGTCGGCGCTGGTCGCGGGCGCACTGTCGACCGACGCCGCCAAGGGCTCGGACGCGCCCTTCGATCCGCGCATCCACCTCTTGCGGAAACATCGCGGCCAGATCGAAACGGCGGATGCGCTGCGCAATCTGATGGCCGGCAGCGCCATTCGCGAGTCCCACCGCGTCGGCGACGAGCGCGTGCAGGACCCGTATTGCCTGCGCTGCCAGCCGCAGGTGATGGGTGCGGCGCTCGACGTGCTGCGCAAGGCCGCCGACACACTCGAGACTGAGGCCAACGGCGTGACCGACAATCCGCTGATCTTCGCCGAGGACGACACCGCGCTCTCGGGCGGCAATTTCCATGCCGAGCCGGTGGCCTTCGCCGCCGACATGATCGCGCTCGCCGTCTGCGAGATCGGTTCGCTGTCGGAGCGGCGCATCGCCATGCTGGTCGATCCGGCGCTCTCCGGCATGCCGGCATTCCTGACGCCGAAGCCTGGCCTGAATTCCGGCTTCATGATCCCGCAGGTGACGGCCGCGGCGCTTGTCTCCGAAAACAAGCAGAAGGCCTATCCGGCAAGCGTTGATTCCATCCCGACCTCGGCCAACCAGGAAGACCATGTCTCGATGGCCGCCCACGGCGCGCGCCGGCTGCTCGGCATGATCGAGAACGCGACCGCCGTCATCGGCGTCGAATTGCTGGCTGCGGCGCAAGGTTGCGATTTCCACGCGCCGCTGGCTTCGAGCGAAGCGTTGGAAGCGGTGCGCAAGCTGGTCCGTTCGGAGGTACCGCATCTCGATAACGACCGGCATTTCCATCCCGACATGGAAAAGGCGATCGCGATGGTGCGCAGCGGAGCCGCGGTGGCTGCAGCCAATGCGATCGTGCTGCCGGGGATCACGTCGTGAGGGGGTATTTATTGATAGGCCGCCGTGGAACTCCAGCGCTGGGAGATCTGTCATGACGTCTTCCTGGCTCACCGTCACCCGCGGCACCGCACCCCTGCTGGTCTCCATCCCGCACACGGGCATCGATCTTGCCGGGCTCGACGGCCGGCTGGTCTCGACCTGGCTCGGCCGCCGCGACTGCGACTGGTGGATCGACAAGCTCTACGAGTTCTCCGCCGACCTTGGCGCGACGGTCGTCCACACCGCCATCTCGCGCACCGTCATCGACGTCAACCGCGATCCGTCCGGCGTCTCGCTCTATCCTGGACAGGCGACGACCAGCCTGTGCCCGACGGACACGTTCGACGGCGATCCGCTTTACCGCATGGGCGAGGAGCCGACGCCATCCGAGATCGATCAGCGCCGAGAGAAATACTTCGCGCCCTACCATGCCGCGTTGCAGGCCGAGATCGAGCGGCTGCGCGGTATGCACGAGAACATAGTGCTCTATGATTGCCACTCGATCCGCTCGGTGCTGCCGCGTCTCTTCGAAGGCACGCTGCCGGTGTTCAATCTCGGCACCAATGACGGCAAGAGCACCGATCCGTCGCTGCAGGAAAAGGTGGCCGCGATCCTCGCCGCGACCGGCGAGAGCTGGGTGGTCAACGGCCGCTTCAAGGGCGGCTGGATCACGCGCAGCTTCGGCCAGCCGCAAAACGGCGTCCACGCGCTGCAGATGGAGCTCTCCAACCGCGGCTATATGCGCGAGCCCGCCGAGAAGGGCGCGCCGGAAAACTGGCCGGTGCCCTATGACGCCGCCTACGCCGCGCCGATCCGCGCCACGCTGAAGAAAATCCTCGAAACCGCGATTGCCTGGGCCGCGCGCTGACGCGCCCGCCGCACCTTATCGAAAGGGACTGACCATATGACCGATCCCCGCCACAACATCCGCGAAGTGCGTGCACCCCGCGGCGACAAGCTCAACGCCCGCTATTGGACGACCGAGGCGCCGCTGCGCATGCTGATGAACAACCTCGATGCCGAGGTTGCCGAGAACCCGAACGAGCTCGTCGTCTATGGCGGCATCGGCCGTGCAGCGCGCACCTGGAACGACTTCGACCGCATCGTCGCCTCGCTGAAGACGCTCGGCGAGGACGAGACGCTGCTGGTGCAGTCGGGCAAGCCGGTCGGTGTCTTCAAGACCCACTCCAACGCACCGCGTGTTTTGATCGCCAACTCCAACATCGTGCCGCATTGGGCGAATTGGGAAAAATTCAACGAGCTCGATAAGAAGGGCCTGATGATGTACGGCCAGATGACGGCCGGCTCCTGGATCTATATCGGCACGCAGGGCATCGTCCAGGGCACTTATGAGACCTTTGTGGAAGCGGGCCGCCAGCATTATGGCGGCAACCTCAAGGGCAAATGGCTCCTGACCGGCGGCCTCGGCGGCATGGGCGGCGCCCAGCCGCTGGCCGCCGTCATGGCCGGTGCCTCTTGCCTCGCCATCGAATGCAATCCGGACTCGATCGATTTCCGCCTGCGCACCCGCTATGTCGACGAGAAGGCCGAGACGCTGGACGAGGCCATGGAAATGATCGAGCGCTGGACCAAAGCCGGCGAGGCGAAGTCGGTCGGCCTGCTTGGCAATGCGGCCGAGATCGTGCCGGAAATGTTCAGGCGCGGCATCCGCCCCGATATCCTCACCGACCAGACCTCGGCGCACGACCCCATCAACGGCTATCTGCCGAAGGGCTGGACCATGGCCGAATGGCGCGAGAAGCGCGTCAGCGATCCCAAGGCCGTCGAGAAAGCCGCACGCGCGTCGATGCGCGAGCACGTCGAGGCGATGGTGGCGTTCTGGAATGCCGGCGTGCCGACGCTCGACTACGGCAACAACATCCGCCAGGTCGCCAAGGACGAGGGTTTCGAGAATGCCTTCGCCTTCCCGGGCTTCGTGCCGGCCTATATCCGGCCGCTGTTCTGCCGCGGCATCGGCCCGTTCCGTTGGGCCGCGCTCTCCGGCGATCCCGAGGACATCTACAAGACCGACGCCAAGGTGCGCGAGCTCACCCCCGGCAACACCCATCTCCACAATTGGCTCGACATGGCGCGCGAGCGCATCTCCTTCCAGGGCCTGCCGGCGCGCATCTGCTGGGTCGGCCTCGGCGATCGTCACCGTCTCGGCCTCGCTTTCAACGAGATGGTGGCCCAGGGCGAGCTGAAGGCGCCGGTCGTCATCGGCCGCGACCATCTCGATTCCGGCTCGGTCGCTTCGCCGAACCGCGAGACGGAAGCGATGCAGGACGGCTCCGACGCGGTTTCCGACTGGCCGCTGCTCAACGCCCTGCTCAACACCGCGTCCGGCGCCACCTGGGTGTCGCTGCACCATGGCGGCGGCGTCGGCATGGGTTTTTCGCAGCATGCCGGCATGGTGATCGTCGCCGACGGCACGCCGGAAGCCGCCAAGCGGCTAGAACGCGTGTTGTGGAACGATCCGGCGACGGGCGTCATGCGCCATGCCGATGCCGGCTACGACATCGCCATCCAGTGCGCAAAAGAGCACCAGCTCAACCTGCCGGGCATCCTGGGCTGACGCGATGCGCATCCTTCGTGCCGCCGGCTACCGCGTCATGCCGTGGAAGAATGGTGGCGGCACGACCACCGAGATCGCCGTCTCGCCTGACGGCGCCGGTCTCGACGATTTCGACTGGCGCATCTCGATGGCCCGCGTCGAGACAAGCGGGCCGTTCTCCAGCTTTGCCGGCATCGACCGCACGCTGTCAGTGCTCGAAGGCGAAGGCATCGTGCTCGATATCGCCGGCAGGCCCTCGGCGCGCCTGACCACGGCCTCAGCGCCGCTTGCCTTTCCGGGCGACGCGCCCACCAGCGCTGCGCTGATAGGCGGCCCTATCACCGATCTCAACGTCATGACGCGTCGTGGGCGGATGACACACCAGGTTGAACGCCTGGCGCGCTCGGCGCCGCTGGATGTGGAGGCGAGTGCGGGCACGACCCTCGTCCTGCCTCTCGGCGGAGAATTCATCGTGCCTGGCGACAAGCCGGTCCGCGTCGGCCCGCTGGACGTAATGGTGCTCGATCAGGGCGCCCCATGTCTTCGCCTCGAACCGGCCGAAGAAGCGTTGCTGTTTGTGATCCGCATCGATCGGACCACCGCCAACGACTAGGCCGCTTGCCGTGGAGAAGGCAGCCCGTCTGAACGTTCAACGATTGGCTTTCAACGGAAGTTTGGACAGTTCCGCGACAACTCGGCCCATGCTTTGTCCAATTCAAGTTTCGAGTTGGTGGTCTCGATTTTCTTCGCTGTCGCGTTGTCGATGAAGTTGCTTTCGGCGCGCATGACGTGGAAAGCTCCCCCTGAAGGCTGCTGATAGAGCACGATATATCCACAGTGCCGGTCGATCTTCTCAAACCTCGTGGCGATATCGACCGCCGCATAGATGCCCGGAAAGGGAGCATCCACCGGGTCTTTAAGCCACGTGAATTTGAGTAATTTCCGTTCCAGCAGTGGACCGGCCTGTGAGCGGAACTTCTCGGATTGCTCTGCGAACATAGTCGGCGGAATGGATGATTTGGCGGCATCATCCATCATTTGATATGCTCGTTCGGGGTTGCCGCTATCGAGCATGGAGAAATAATTGGTGACTGTCTGTGTTGCGTCCCGAACCGAATCCTGAGACGGCGTCCACTCTTGCGAACACGCAGGCTGGCCGTCGATCAATGTCAGAGCCACCAATGCAATGAAAGGTACGGCTGCGCGCATCCGCTTACCTTGTCACTCCGTCTAAACGTCACAGGCATTCCAGGCCTATGGCCATATTTCAATCTGACAAACTACCAATGGTTAACGGCTGTTGCCAAACATGATCGCGGCGCGGGCGAAATATCGCCCGGCCACTTGCATGCATCACGAAAAAGCCTGAATCCTTTCCCTGATCGGAACCGGGGCAGGGAAGTGAGGGGCGTTCGCCCTTGAGTTGTCGAAGGGGACGCCCCTGTCATGGAGCGCAAGAAAACTTTCGACCGGACCTGCCATGCAACCAATTGCATTTGAACCGGTTTTAGGGCCATTGCCGTGGCGGTGACGCCGCATTGCGCCCCGCCTTACGGAATAATCAATGAACATTCAGACGAACCCCGCCAAGATCGAATTCACGAGCGCCGGCTTCCCGGGCGTGACGGAAGCGCCGATACGCTCCAATTTCCTGCCTGAGGACCGGCTGCGTGTGCTTGGCGCAGCACTTGCCAAAGGCGAAGTCAGGGACCTTTTCGGGTTCGCGCCATTCGAATTCCAGGCCCGCATCCGCGACAGCGCCAAGAGGATTCTCGAAGTCTACCGTTCGACCAATGCCGCCCAGGCGAAGGGCGAGACGATCACGCCAGCGGCGCAATGGCTGCTCGACAACAATTATCTGGTCGAGGAGACCATCTTCCAGGTCAAGCGCGACCTGCCGCGCCGTTTCTACCGCCAGTTGCCGACGTTCAAGCTCGCCGACGGGACCGTGCTGCCGCGCGCCTTCGTCGTCGCCTGGGGCTATGTCGAGCATTCCGACAGCGCGGTCTCGGCGACCATGTTCAAGGCGATCGTCGAGGGCTTCCAGTCGGTCGAGCCGCTGAAGATCGGCGAGCTCTGGGCGCTGCCGTCGCTGCTGCGTTTCGTGCTGATCGAAAACCTCCGCCGCATCGCCGTGCGTGTCGAGCGCACGCGTCAGATGCGCCACATCGCCAACGAGGTCGCCGACCGCGTTCTGGCGACCGACGACAACGCCGACCGGACGAGGATCCTGTCGACCTACGCCGCGCATGCGCAGGACACGACTTTCGCCACCCAGCTCCTCTACCGCTTGCGCGACGGCTCGCAGAATGCCGGCCGGGCGCTGGAATGGCTGGAGGGCGAGCTCGAGAAGACCGGTTCCGACGCCGAGGAGATCATCATCTCCGAGCATCAGACGCTGTCCAGCGGCAACGTCACCACCGGCAACATCATCCGCGGCCTGCGCCTCATCAACGACGTCGACTGGACGGCCTGGTTCGAGGGCGTCAGCCGCATCGACACGCTGCTGCGCGAGAAGACCGATTTCGCCGCGCTCGATTTCTTCTCGCGCGACCAGTACCGCACTGCGATCGAGCAGCTCGCGCGCCGGTCCGACCTTTCCGAATTCCGCGTCGCCGAGAAGGCGATCGAGCTCGCCGGCCATGTTCCGGGCGTCACCGATGCGTCCGGCGTGCCGGAAACCGCCGATCCCGCGGTGCACACCGATGTCGGCTTCTTCCTGGTCGGGCCGCGCCGGCCGGAGCTGGAACAGGCGATCGGCTATCGGCCGCCGATCAACGTGACTTTCAAGCGCGCCTTCACCGCAACGGGCTGGCTGGGCATTGTCGTGCCCGTCTTCCTGCTGACGGCGCTCCTGCTTGTGCTGTCCGGCAACGCGCTGGCCAATCTCGGTCTCTCGGCGGAGTCGATCGCGCTGATGCTGGCGCTGTTCGCGGTGCCGGCGAGCGAGGGCGCATTGGCCTTCTTCAACACCGTCATGGCGCTCTTCCTCAAGCCGACGCGGCTCGTCGGCTATGACTACAAGCACGGTATCCCCGCCGAAGCGCGCACGCTGGTCGTCGTGCCATCGCTGATCGGCTCGCGCGACGACGTCGAGGAAAACATCCGCAACATCGAGGTCCATCATCTCGCCAACACGGCGGAAGAGATCCATTTCGCGCTGTTGTCCGACTGGCCGGATTCCAAGACCGAGATCGACGCCGCCGACATCGAGATCCTGCAATATGCCCGCGACGAGATCGCCAGGCTGAACGCCCGCTACCCGTCCGAAGGCGCCCCGCGCTTCTACCTTCTGCACCGCCGCCGCCTCTACAATCAGGCGCAGGGCTGCTGGATGGGCTGGGAGCGCAAGCGCGGCAAGCTGCACGAGCTCAATCTCCTGGTGCGCGGCGACAGCGACACAACCTTCCTGCCGCTCGACGTGCCGCTGCCGGATAAAGTCACCTATGTGATGACGCTCGACGCCGACACGCGCACCACGCGCGACGCCGTCTCGACGCTGGTCGGCAAGCTCGCGCACCCGCTCAACCGTCCGCATTTCGATCCCGTGAAGCGCGTCGTCACCGCGGGCTACACCATCCTGCAGCCGCGCATCACCGCATCGCTCACCAGCGGCGACGATGCCTCCTTCTTCCAGCGCGTCTTCTCGGCCAATCGCGGCCTTGACCCGTATGTTTTCGCCGTTTCCGACGTCTATCAGGACGTCTTCGGCGACGGCTCCTTCACCGGCAAGGGTCTCTATCATGTCGATGCCTTCGAGGCGGCGCTGAAGAACCGCATCGAGGAAAACACCATCCTCAGCCACGATCTGCTCGAAGGCGCGCTCTCGCGCGCCGCCTTGGTCACCGACGTCGAGCTCGTCGAGGACTATCCGACCCGCTACTCGGTCGACGCCTCGCGCCATCACCGCTGGGCGCGCGGCGACTGGCAATTGCTCGGCTTCATGTTCGACCCGCGCTCCGGCGTTCCGGCGCTGTCGCGCTGGAAGATGGTCGACAACCTCCGCCGCTCGCTGACCCCGATCTTCTGGGTGATGGCCTGTATCGCCGGCTGGACGTTGCTGCCCTTCACGCAGGCCGCGCAGTGGCAGGCGCTGTTGATCCTCAGCCTGTTCATGGCGCCCACTTTCGACATCGTCAACGGCATCCTGCCGAAGAGCGGCGACCAGACGCCGCGCGGCCATTTCTCGGCGCTTGCGCGCGACACCGTGTTCGGCACCGCGCTGGTGGCGCTGAAGGTGCTCTTGATGGCGCATCTTGCCTGGATGATGGGCGACGCCATCATCCGCACGCTTTACCGGCTCTTCGTCAGCCGCCAGAACCTTCTTGAATGGCGCACCGCCTCGCAGGCGCACAAGAGCGGCGGCAGCGATCTCGGCGCCTACTACAGCATGATGTATGGCGCCGTGATCATCGGCGTCGTCGGCCTTGCCATTCCCGTGCTCGCCGATTCCACCGGCGCGTTCGTCGCCTTCTTCTTCGCGATTTTCTGGATCGGCTCGCCCGCCGTTGCCTGCTGGATCAGCCGCTCGGCCGAAACCGAGGACAGGCTGCGCATTTCGGCGTCCGACATCCATGCGCTGCGCACCGTGGCGCGACGCACCTGGCACTATTTCGAGACTTTCGTGACGGCCGAGCACCACCATCTGCCGCCCGACAATTTCCAGGAAAGCCCTGCGCCCGTGGTGGCGCCGCGCACCTCGCCGACCAACATCGGCGTCTATCTGCTGTCGGTGGTGTCGGCGCGCGATTTCGGCTGGATCAGCCTGTCCGACGCTATCACCCGCATCGACGCCACGATGACGACGATCGAGAGCATGCCGCGCGATCGCGGACATCTCTACAACTGGTACGACACGACGACGCTGAAGCCGCTCTATCCGCTCTATATCTCGGCGGTGGACAGCGGCAACCTTGCCGGCCATCTGGTCGCCGTGGCCGCGGCCTGCGCCGAATGGGCCGAAGCGCCTTCCGTCCACCTGCAGGGCGATTTCGAAGGCATCCTCGACACCGTCACGATCCTCGACGAGAGCCTGGAGGACCTGCCTGACGACCGCCGGCAGCTGAGGCCGCTGCGCCAGCGGCTCGCCGACCGCCTCGACGGCATGCGCCGGGCGGTCATGACCATCAAGGCCCAGCCCGAGATGGCCTCGATCCGCACCATCAACCTCGCGGTGCTGGCCGGCGAGATCCGCAAGCTCGCCACCGCCATTCACGTCGAGGCGGCGTCGCCGAAGAGCGACGTCATCGCCGACTGGGCCGCAAGGCTGGAGGCGACCTGCGAAGCGCATGTGCACGATTCGCACAATGACGAAAGCGCCGTCACGGCGTTGCGCACCAAGCTGCTCGCGCTACGCGGGCGCTGCCGCCGCTATGCCTTCGAGATGGAATTCTCCTTCCTGATGCGGCACGAGCGCAAGCTCCTGTCGATCGGCTACCGCGTCGAGGAGCACCAACTCGACGAGAGCTGCTACGACCTGCTCGCTTCCGAAGCGCGGCTGACCAGCCTGTTCGCCATCGCCAAGGGCGACCTGCCGACGGAGCACTGGTTCCGGCTCGGCCGGCCGATCGTCGAGATCGGCTTCAAGGGCGCGCTGATGTCCTGGTCGGGCTCGATGTTCGAGTACCTGATGCCGCCGCTGGTGATGAAGGAGCCGCAGGGCTCGATCCTCAACCAGACCAGCAAGCTCATCATCAAGCGCCAGATCCAGTATGCGCGCTCGAAGAACGTGCCCTGGGGCATTTCGGAAGCGGCCTACAATGCCCGCGACCGCGAGCTCACTTACCAATACACCAATTTCGGCGTGCCCGGCCTCGGGCTGAAGCGCGGCCTCGGCCAGAATACGGTGATCGCGCCTTACGCCACTATCCTGGCGGCGCAGTTCTACCCGCGCGAGGCGGTGCAGAATCTCATGCGGCTGCGCTCGATCGGCGCGCTTGGCCGCCACGGCTACTACGACGCGGTCGATTTCACGCCGCAACGCGTGCCGGAAGGCACCGACCATGCGGTCGTTCATAACTACATGGCCCACCATTCCGGCATGTCGATCGCCGCTGTTGCTGACGCCATCTTCGAGGGCCGGCTGCGCGAGCGCTTCCACAGCGATCCAGTGATCGAGTCGGCGGAGCTCCTGCTGCAGGAGAAGGCGCCGCGCGACATTCCGACCGCGACCGTCAGGACGGAGGCCGACGAGCGCGCCAAGGACGAGACCGAGACCGAGAGCCCGGACAGCCGCATCATCCTCGACCCGATCAGGGCGCTGCGCGCGACCAATGTCATGTCGAACGGCCGTTACTCGGTCATGGTCTCCGCCACCGGCTCCGGCTACAGCCGCTTCGGCGAGCTTGCCGTCACCCGCTGGCAGCCGGACCCGAGCGAGGATCGCCTCGGCTCCTACATCTTCCTGCGCGACACCGCGACCGGCGACTGGTGGTCGGCGACCGCCGAGCCGAAGCGCGCCGAGAACGAGCGCGTGCAGACGCTGTTTGCCGATGACAAGGCGAGCTTCACCAAGTCCGTCGGCTCGCTGCGTTCGGAAGTCGAATGCATCGTCATTTCCGAAGGCAATGGCGAGGGCCGCCGCATCACGCTCTACAATGACGGGGCCACGGACCGCCACATCGAGGTGACCTCCTTCGCCGAGCTGGTGCTGGGCAACGAGGCCTCGGACAATGCCCATCCCCTATTCTCGAAGATGTTTGTCGAGACCGAGATCGCGGCGAACAACGGCGCCATCTTCGCCACCAGGCGCAAGCGTGACAAGAACGAGCCCGACCTCACCATGGTGCATTTCGTCACCGATCCGTCGGGGCCCTCGCGTGACGCGGAGGCCGAGACCGACCGGCGCGCCTTCATCGGCCGCGGCCGCACCATCGCCGACGCTGCCGCCTTCGATCCCGGAGCCCGGCTCTCCGGCGGCCACGGCTTCACGCTCGACCCGGTGGCGGCGCTCCGCCGCCAGGTGCGCGTGCCGGCCAACAAGAAGATCTCGCTCACCTTCTGGACCATTGTCGGCGCCAACCGCGGCGAGCTCGACGAGGCGATGGGCCGCCTCGACCACCAGGAAAGCTTCGCCCGCCAGGCGATGCTCGCCTGGACGCGCAGCCAGGTGCAGACGCGCCATCTCGGCCTCAGCCTGACCGATGCCGCCAATGTGCAGACGCTGGCGCGCTACCTGATCTATCCCGATCCGTTCCTGCGCCTGCCGGCCGAATCTATCGCCTCGGGCCTTGGCCGCCAGTCGAGCCTGTGGCCGACCAGCATCTCCGGCGATTTCCCGATCTTCCTCGTGCGCATCGGCGATGTTGCCGACCTCGAGATCGTCGCCCAGGCACTGCGTTTCCAGGAGTATATGCGCGCCCGCGGCATGATGATCGACTTCGTCGTCGTCAACGAGCAGGCTTCCTCGTATGTGCAAGACCTGCAGCGCGCGGTGGAGACGCTGTGCGAGAACAGCCGCCTGCGCGGCCGCGAGCTTGGGCCTCGCCAGCACATCTTCGCGGTGCGCCGCGACCTGATGGACGAGCCGACCTACAAGACCTTGCTGTCGGTCGCGCGCGTCGCGCTCCACACCCGCAACGGCACCATCTTCGACCAGCTCGAGCGGGCCGAAACGGCGGCATTGCAGGCCCGTGACGCCTTGCAGCAGGCGGAGGGTATTCCGACCCGCCAGCCGGTGCCGCCATTGCCTGTGCCGACGCCGGCAAGCCAGGGAGGAGCCGATATCGCCGCCGACGGCGCCGGCCTCAGCCTCTGGAACGGCTTCGGCGGCTTCGACGGCGACGGCCGCCACTATGTGACGCGGCTGACCGGGCGCCGCACGACCCCGCAGCCTTGGATCAACGTCATCTCCAACGCGTCCTTCGGCTTCCACGTTTCGGCCGAAGGCTCCGGCTTCACCTGGAGCCGCAACAGCCGCGACTACCAGCTGACGCCGTGGTCGAACGATCCGGTGTCGAACCGGCCCGGCGAAGGCTTCTACATATACGATCAGCTGAGTGGCAAGGCATTCTCGCCGATGGCCGCGGTGGTGCGCGATCCCTCGATGACCTACGAGACCTGGCACGGGCAGGGATTCTCGACTTTCCGGTCGAAGCGCGGGGCGCTGTCGATGGATCTGACGCAGGTGGTCGACCCGGTGGATCCGGTCAAGATCACGCGGCTGCGCATCCAGAATGGCGGCCCGGCGCCCGCAAGGCTGCGCGTCTACGCCTATGCCGAATGGGTGCTCGGCGGCCATCGTTCGCGCACCGCGGCGACCATCGTGCCCACGCGGGACGCCGCGACCGGCGCCATGCTGGCGCAGAACCCCTATGGTCTCGATTTCGGCGAACGGGTGGCTTTCCTCGCCGCCGCTGCGCCCGTTCATTCGGTGACCGCTGACCGCACGGAGTTCATCGGCAGGCACGGCACCACGGAATATCCGCAGGCCGTGCTCGGCGGAGTCGGACTGTCCGGCCGTGTCGAGGCAGGCGACGATTCCTGCGCGGTGATCGCCAGCGACATCGACATTCCGGCCGGCGGCGACGTGACGCTGTTCTGGCTGCTCGGCGATGCCGCCACCGCCACCGAGGCGAGCGCCCTGGTGCAGACCCATCGCGGCAAGGACTTCGACCAGCGTCTGGCCGACAACGAGCGCGTTTGGCGCGGCTTCCTCGACACCATCCAGGTCGAGACGCCGGACAAGGCGCTCAACGCCATGGTCAACCACTGGCTGCCTTACCAGAGCCTGGCCTGCCGCATCCGCGCGCGCTCGGCCTTCTACCAGGCCAGCGGCGCCTTCGGCTTCCGCGACCAGTTGCAGGACACGCTGGCCTTGCTGGCCCACGATCCGAAGCTTGCGCGCGACCAGATCCTCAACGCCGCGCGCCGGCAGTTCCCGGAGGGCGACGTGCAGCACTGGTGGCTGCCGCGCACGGATGCCGGCGTACGCACCATGATCTCCGACGATGTCGTCTGGCTGGCGCATGCGACGGCCCGCTATATCGAGGTGACGGGCGACGTGGCGATCCTCAAGGAGCAGTTGCCCTTCATCGACGGGCAGGAGCTTGGCGAGGGTGAGCACGACGCCTTCTTCACGCCCGAGATCACCAAGACCACCGCCTCGCTCTACGACCACTGCGCGCGGGCGCTCGATCTCGCCATCAAGCGCAGCAGCCCGGCCGGCCTGCCGCTGATCCTCGGCGGCGACTGGAACGACGGCATGAACCGTGTCGGCGAGGGCGGCAAGGGTGAGAGCGTCTGGCTGGGCTGGTTCCTGTTGAAGACGCTGGGCGACTTCGCTCCCGTCGCCAAGGGACAGGGCGATGCCAAGCGGGCGCAGGCCTGGACCAAGCACGCGGACCTGCTGAAGCGGGCGCTGGAGAGCACGGCCTGGGACGGCCAGTGGTACCGGCGCGGCAGCTTCGACGATGGTGCGCCGCTCGGCTCCCGCAACTCGGATGAGTGCAAGATCGACTCGATCGCCCAATCGTGGAGCGTGCTGTCGGGCGAGGGCGACCCGACCCGCTCGACCACGGCGATGGAACAGGCGACCAGGATGCTGGTCGACGACGAACTCCAGATCGTCAAGCTGTTCACGCCGCCCTTCTCGAACAGCGAGAGGGATCCCGGCTACATCAGGAGCTATCCGCCGGGCGTGCGCGAGAATGGCGGCCAGTACACGCATGCCGCCACGTGGTTCGTCATCGCGCTGGCCGAGATGGGACGCACCGACGAGGCCTATCGCTGCTTCTCGATGCTGAACCCGGTCAACCACGCCTCGGACGAGAAGGCGGCCGAGCACTACCGCGTCGAGCCTTACGTGGTGGCGGCCGACATCTACGCCGGCGAAGGAAAGGGCGGCCGCGGCGGCTGGACCTGGTACACGGGTTCCGCCGGCTGGCTGTATCGAGCGGCGGTCGAGGGAATTCTGGGCATCGAGCGGCGCGGCAAGCAGATCACGTTTAGACCGAAGCTGCCCGGCCATTGGGACGGCTACGCCGCCACGCTCAAGATGTTCGACGGCGAAATCAACGTTCGCGTCATCCGCGACAAAAAGACCAAGTCGATCGCGCTCGAAGTCAATGGTTCGAAGACGAGATCGGGGTCTTTCGAGCCGAAGCCCGGCGAGAAGACCGAGGTCGTCGTCAAGATACCTGCGTAAAATCAAAGGCTTGGCTTATAGGCCGCGCATCTCCCGGGATGCGCGGCCATGCTTGGCGTTTTACTTGGCAATAATCGCGGCCCGCGGCCCCAAACTGCTTTAGCTCCGGCTAAGCAAGCGCCTTGTGATTAAAAATGTGGCAGCGCGATGCACCTGCCATTATTTTGCCGCAAGGCTGACATTTCACCTTTTATCTCAAACCGTTAGGTGATCACGTCAGATTTCGCACCGTCGTCATCTTTTGTTCGCTAAATGGGAACGGAAGCGATAGACGGGCATTGTTTTGCGACGCGTTAACCGGTACGTGTCAAAAAATGCTGCGGTGCACAATTCCGGAATTGAGCACACACAAGAGTTTGGCGGAGTAGCTGAAGTGTCACTTCTGCAGATCTACTTTAGAGCGCTGGGTTATCTGGCGGCCGACAAGAAGCGGGTCGCCCTGATTTGCGGCGCCAACATCGCGCTCGCAGCGATCGCAATCCTCGAGCCGATCCTGTTGGGCCGGGTGATCGGTGCCATCTCCGAAAAAGGCCCCGTGTTTTCGACGCTCGCCGTCTGGGCCGCTCTCGGCGCCTTCAACGTCATCGCCTTCGTCATGGTGGCGCGGGGCGCCGATCGCTTTGCCCATGCCCGCCGCTCGGAAGTGCTGTGCCAGTCCTTCGAGCGCGTCATCACCATGCCGCTTGCCTGGCACCATCAGCGCGGCACTTCCAATTCGCTGCACACGCTGCTGCGCGCCGTCGAGACCCTGTTCAGCCTGTGGCTCGAATTCATGCGCGTGCATCTCTCGACGGCCATCGCGCTGGTGCTGCTTGTGCCGACCGCGCTTGCCATGGACATCCGCATGTCCGTCGTGCTGCTTGGCCTCGGCGTGCTTTACGTTGGCATCGGCCGTATCGTCATGCGCCGCACCAAGTCAGGGCAGACTGCGGTCGAACGCCACTACCACACCGTGTTTGCCCATGTGACCGATAGCGTCAGCAACGTCGCCGTGCTGCAGAGCTACAACCGCATCGGCCATGAGACCGCGACGCTGAAGCGCTACGTCAAGAACCTGCTCGACGCGCAGAACCCGGTGCTCGACTGGTGGGCGGTCGCCAATGCGCTGAACCGTCTCTCGTCGACCATCTCGATGATGATCGTGCTCTCGATTGGCGCTTATCTCGTCACTCGCGGCCAGCTTCGCGTCGGCGACGTCGTCGCCTTCACCGGCTTTGCCGGAATGCTGATCGCTCGTCTCGACCAGATGTCGGCTTTCGCCACCCAGATTTCCGAGGCCCGCGCCAAGCTCGAGGACTTCTATCGCCTCGAGGACTCGGCTGCCGAAAGCGCCGAGTCGGACGGCCTGCGCGAGTTGACCAACGTCACCGGCCATGTGCGTTTCGAGGATGTCAGCTTCGAGTTCGCCAACTCCGGCCACGGCATCGAGGATGTGTCGTTCGAGGTGCCGGCCGGCAAGACGGTCGCCATTGTCGGTCCGACCGGCGCAGGCAAGACGACGCTCATCAACTTGCTGCAGCGCGTCTTCGCGCCGTCCAGCGGCCGCATCCTGATCGACGGCATCGACACCCGCACGGTGACCCGCAAGTCGCTGCGTCACTCGATCGCCACCGTCTTCCAGGACGCCGGCCTGCTCAACCGCTCGATCGAGGACAACATCCGCGTCGGCCGCGCCGATGCCAGCAATGACGAGGTCCACGCCGCCGCCGACGCCGCCGCAGCGCAGGACTTCATCCTGTCGAAGAGCGACGGCTACGACACGGTCGTCGGTGAGCGCGGCGGCCAGCTTTCGGGCGGCGAGCGCCAGCGCATCGCCATCGCCCGCGCGGTGCTCAAGGATGCGCCGATCCTCGTCCTCGACGAGGCGACCAGCGCGCTCGACGTCGAGACCGAGGATCGGGTCAAGGAAGCGATCGACGAGCTGCGCCGCGACCGCACCACCTTCATCATCGCCCACCGCCTGACCACTGTGCGCGACGCCGACCTGGTGGTCTTCATGGACAAGGGCAAGGTGGTCGAGTATGGCGGCTTCACCGAGCTGTCCCTGCGCAACGGCCGCTTCGCAGCCCTGCTGCGCGCCGGCGGCCTGCTCAACGACGAGGAAGTCCGTCGCCTCAGCCGCCCGGTGAACGAAGCGGCGTAAGTTCAGGTCTTCCCTTCTCCCCTTGTGGGAGAAGGTGGCCGCGAAGCGGCCGGATGAGGGGTGCTCCAGCTTGGCAGTGCCCCTTTTCCAGACGGATCGCGTCGGATCACCGACGCCTCGTTCCTTCCAGCACCCCTCATCCGTCTCGGCGTTGCGCGCCGATCCACCTTCTCCCACAAGGGGAGAAGGGAAGGCTTCGACAACCGTCCGATTGCCCCGGACGCGCTGCCGGTCTATCTAGGTCGGCATGAGCGACACCTCTTCACGCCTCGGTTTTACCGATCTCGCCAATCCGACGCGCTTCGTCGGACTGGCCGACAAGGTCGTTCCATGGCTGGCGGCGATCGCGGCGATCCTGCTCGGCGTTGGCCTTTACATGAGCTTCACCGCGCCCGACGATTTCCAGCAGGGCATCACGGTGCGCATCATGTATATCCACGTGCCTTTCGCCTGGCTCGCCATGATGTGCTACACGATCATGGCGATCTCGGCGCTGGGCACGCTGGTCTGGCGCCATCCGCTGGCCGACGTGGCGCTGAAGTCGGCCGCCCCGATAGGCGCCACCTTCACGGCGCTTGCGCTGATCACGGGCTCCATTTGGGGCAAGCCGATGTGGGGCACCTGGTGGGTGTGGGACGCGCGGCTGACCTCGGTCTTCGTGCTCTTTTTGATGTATCTCGGCATCATCGCACTGACGCGCGCGCTGGATGACGCAAGCCGCGCCGCCTGGGCCGCGGCAATCATCACGCTGGTCGGCTTCATCAACATCCCGATCATCAAATTCTCGGTCGACTGGTGGAACACGCTGCACCAGCCGGCCTCGGTCTTCCGCCTCGGCGGCCCGACCATCGATCCTTCGATGCTCTGGCCGCTCGCCGTCATGGCGCTCGGCTTCACCGTCCTGTTCTTCGCGCTGCACCTGATGGCGATACGCACGGAGATTTTCCGCCGCCGGGTGATTGCCATGCGCCGGGTTGCGGCGAGGCAGGCGGATCGGGCTCCTCCTTCTCCCCTTGTGGGAGAAGGTGTCGCCGAAGGCGACGGATGAGGGGTGTTCCAGGGAACGCCAACGCCTCACTCCGCTGGAACACCCCTCATCCGTCTCGGCGCTGCGCGCCGATCCACCTTCTCCCACAAGGGGAGAAGGGAAAGGTGCTTCTCACCCCATCCGCCCGCGCGCCGTGACCGGCAGCGTCTCCAGCACCTGGTCGCCGTCGATCAGGTGCACCTGGTCGAACAGGTTCGTCACCACGCAGCAATGGTCGGGCACGACGCGCACACGCTCGCCGATGCGAAGCCTGGCGCCTTCTGCAAGCGTGACGTTGCCGTGTTCCTCGCTCAAGCCGGTGACACGCGCGCCGGGTACGCCGAGCAGCTCGCCGAAATCGGGCAGCCCCAGCGTGTCGGAGGATAGCGCCTTGCTGCCCGAGTCGAGGATGGCGCGGGTCGGCGTCGGGTGGCTGACCACGGTGGCGAGCACCGTCAGCGCGCAGTCGTCGAGCGTGCCGACGCCTTTGGCGACCTGGTAGCGGTCGAGATAGATGTATGTGCCGGGCCTGTACTCGGTGACGATGCTGTCGTCGCCCGAGCGCCACATGTCCGGCGTGCCGCCGCTGGAGATGCGCCGGCATTCGAGCCCGGCCTCGGCAAGCGTGCCGCGCGCGCCCCTCAGCCAGGTCTCCGCCTCGGCGGCGCGGCCGGCGGCTGGGTAGGTCATCAGCCCACCGAAGCTGAGGCCTTTTGACCGGTCGATCATCTTTGCCAGCGCCAGCGCTTCATCGGGGCTCTGCACGCCGCAGCGGCCCATGCCGGTGTCGCACTCGACCAGCACCGACAGCAGATGGCCGGCATCGGTGAAGGTCGCGGCAAGCCCTTCCAAAGTCTCGTGGCTATCGGCCGTCACCGACAGCGTGACGCTGCCATGCAGCGCCTTCAGCCGTTCCAGCTTGGCGCGGCCAAGGATGTTGTAGGGCAGGAAAATGTCCTCGAGCCCGGCATCGGCCATCACCTCGGCCTCGCCGATCTTCTGGCAGGTGATGCCGACCGCGCCGGCGGCGACCTGCTTCTTTGCCCAATAGGGCAGCTTGTGCGTCTTGATATGCGGGCGCAGCTTCAACCCGTGGCTGTCGGCATGCGCCTGCGCGCGTTTGATGTTGGCTTCGGCGCGGGCCGCGTCGATCAGGATCGCCGGCGTGTCGAGGTCGTCTATGCTTGGCATGAAGATCACCGCTCAAAGGCATGTCTCCCGAAAGTGGAAACCGGTTTCGGGACAAAGACATGCGCAAATTCAAAAAGATTCCGCGTGGCGTTATGGGCCTGATACTGCCGGTTGTCACGGGGCCAGAGCCGTCAGTTTGCGTCGACAGCGGAACGGCATTGGGCTATGCGAATGGGACGATTTCAGCAGGCAGCGGCCGGAGGAAAAGACCATGAAACGATCCACCATCAACGACATCATCCGCGACGCCGACGCCTTCATCCGTTCCTTCGGCTACATCATGCCGCCCTTCGCCTATTGGAGCCCGGAGGAGATGAAGGCTCACAAGGCGGACTCCTCCGCCATCTTCACCTCGCGCCTCGGCTGGGACATCACCGATTACGGCCAGGAAAAATTCGACGAGCTCGGCCTGTTCCTGTTCACCGTGCGCAACGGCCGCTACGAGGACATGAAGCTCGGCATGGGCATGCTCTATGCGGAAAAGATCATGATCTCGCGCAAGGACCAGCTCTCCCCGATGCACCGCCACAACATCAAGGCCGAGGACATCATCAACCGCGGCGGCGGCAAGCTGGTGCTGGAATTGTTCATGCACGACCGCGACGGCGGCATCGACCCGAAGGCCGAAGTGTCCGTGCCGGTCGACGGCACCATCCACAGATTGCCGGCGGGCGGGCTCCTGAAGCTCGACCCGGGCCAGAGCGTCACGCTGCTGCCCGGCGTCTGGCACGCCTTCTGGGCCGAGGGCAAGGACGTGCTGATCGGCGAGGTCTCTACCGTCAATGACGACCTTACCGACAATGTCTTCCGTGAGCCGATCGGCCGTTTCTCCAACATCGACGAGGACGTCGCGCCGCTGCACCTCCTGGTGTCGGATTACGAGAAGTGGGTGGGGTAGGCGAGGACGCCGAAACCTTATTTGATCTGGTTGAGAAGTGCGCGCAGACGGCGCACTTCCGCGATCAGGCGAGGGATGTCCTGGCGTGCGGCGGCCATAAAATCCTGGTCTGCGACGGTCGCACCGGAAATCTCAATGTCTTCGCCGCGCTCTGCTCCGCTGCCGGTCTGGATGAAGTTCGATCCTCCGTCGAAGTCCCGACCTTCGACCCAAGACTTCCACGGACCGGGCTGGGCTGCTGCCGCCCGCGTTTCCATTTCCTGAAGTTCGAGTTCAGACAACGACGTCTTCATCCTCAGCCTCGCTAGGCGCGCCTACCGCGCGTGCTTGTCCGCCTTGCGGTTCCCAAGCAGCAGCTTGCGTTCCAGATGCGCCCTGAGCTCCCCGTAATAGGCGGTGAGGAAGGCCTTTGAATCGACCGGCTCTACCCTGGCGCCGATCTTGCGGCCGATCGTCTCCGCCACCGCTTTCATCGCGAAATAGTCGTCGCGGCGCAGCACCTCTTCGAGTTTATGCAATTCGGCGATGCCATAGGCGTCGAGCTGCGCGGCGCTGAACTGGAAGCGGGCCGCGATCGGATCCTTGCGCAGCGAAAGATCCTCGACCAGCGCCACTTTCGGCGCCTCGACCACCCAGGTGCCGGCGAGCAGGTCCCCGATCCGCAAGCGGTCGCGGTTGAAGAGCGGAAACAGCGAGAACAGCAGCGCCCACACCAGGCCGAAGATCGTCGACAGCGTGTCGGCGACGCCGGCGCTGCCGCGCGCGGCAAGGATCGACAGCGGCAGGAAAACCTCGATCTCGCGCATCAGGTTGCGCGCGATCACCTGGTCGAGGGTGAGGCCGGCGCCGCTGCGCGAGGCAACCCGTACGCCGACCATGCGCTTGCCGGGCGTCGCCGCTCGTCGGCCTGCCTCGAAGGCGATGAAATAGACGTTGCGCAGCAGGAAGATGAAGATGATCCAGACGATGAAGAGCGGTTCCGCGTCCTGAACGCCGAGCCCGCCCAGGCCGAAGATCGCGACAAGGCTGACCACGACCGCGGCGGTGATGATGATCACCACGTCGAGCAGGAATCCGGAAGCCCGCGTGCCGGCATCCGCCAACTTCACGCGCAGGTCCACGCCCTCCGGCGTGACCAGCGGACGCACGAGCGCGGCAGGGTTCCTAGCCGTTGCCATGCCGCACCATCCGGAACAGGTAGAAATAGCAGATCCACAGCGCCAGCATGCCGCCGCCGATCGAATAGCGGGCGACGTCGCTGGTGATCGTCTGCCGGCCGATGCCTTCGAGCAGGCCGGCAAACAACAGCATCACCGCCACACCGACCATGGCGGTCGCCGCCACACGCCCGGCTCGAGCGGCCGCGGCCATGCGCGTCAACTCGCCGGGAAAGGCGATGCTGGTGCCGATGCGCATGCCGGCCGCGCCCGCGATCGCGATCGCGAACAGCTCCGTGGTGCCGTGGATCGACAGCCAGCCGCCGAGCTGGAAACCGAGCCCCTTGGCCGCGTAGACCTGGAACAGCGCGCCCAGCATGCAGCCATTCATCAGGATGATCAGAACGCTCGGCGCCGCGAAGGCGAAGCCGAGCGCGAAAGCCAGGATCGACACCTGCGTGTTGTGCGTGAAGAGGTAGGCGGCGAAGCCTGAGAGAAAATGGCCGCCGCCATCGCCATAAAGCACGCTGCGCAGCATCTCGACGGACGAATCCGGATTGCGCCCGCCGGCCAGGCTCGGCGCGATGATGGCGTCGTACCAGCGCTTGTCGGAGGCGACCAGCCAGTAGCCGGCGATGGCGCCGATCACCGTAAGGGCGATCGACGTCCAGACTTCGCGCCACAGGTCGCGGATCGCCGCCGGCCAATCGCGCAGGAAGAAGTCGCCGACGCGTGTTCTCAACGATCGCCGTGCGCCGTAAAGGTAAAAATAGCCGCGCAGGCAGAGCGCTTCGAGATAGGAAATCAGCGCGCTGTCGAGCGAGGTGGCGCGCGCCACCGACAGTGAGGACAGCGCCGAGCGATAGAGGAGCGGCAGTGACAAGAGTTCATCCTCCGACAGGGCGCGCGGCGCCCGCTTCTCGACGCGGGCAAGCAACGCCTCGAAGGCCTTCCAGTCGGCCTCGCGCTCCTGGCGGAAGCTCGCCAGCGACTGGCGCACCGCATCGGTGCCGGCGGGCAGCGTCATAAGAGGTTTTCCTCCTTGAGCTGGATATAGCGCTCGACCAGCGCCGGACCGAGCCGCTGATGGTCGGCCTCGATGACATGCGCGCCGAGCAGCCTGAGGCGCCCGATCACCACTTGCCGCTGTTTCAACAGGTCGCCGGCGGTCACCGCGCGGGCGACATCCTCCGGCATCGCCGGCGCCATGTCGGCCAAGGTCTCCAGTTCGACATCCTTCATCAGCATGAACAGCACCAGATGCCGCTCGGTCAGCCGGCCGACGGTGCGCAGCATCAGCTCGGCGCTGATCGGGTCGACGAAATCGGTGAAGATGATGACCAGCGATCGGCGGTCGAGCTTTGCCGCAAGCGTGGTCAGCGCCAGGGTGAAATTGGTCTCCTCGGTCGAATAGTCGATCTCGGCCGCGCGCTTCTGGATCATCGAGAAGCTCGGCGATCCGCGCACGGCGCCGCTCGAGACGCGCGGCCTGGCGTCGAAGGAGAACAGGCTGACGAGGTCGCCGCCCTTGAGCGCGATGAAGGCCGAGAGAAGCGCCGCCGTCACCGCGCGGTCGACCTTCGGCACGCCGTCGACGGGCTCGCACATCAGGCGGCCGCAGTCGATGGCCAAAACGATGTTGTTGTTCTCCTCGATCCGGAACTCGCGCGCCAGCAGCTTGCCGTGGCGGGCGCTGCGCTTCCAGTCTATCATGCGCCGGCCCATGCCGGGCTGGTAGTCCTTCAGCGCCTCGAACTCGCGACCCTGGCCGGCGCGCTTTTGCGCGTGGCCATCGGCAAGCGCCGAGCGCTGCAGCAACGTGATCGCCTCGTCGCGCGCGCGGCTGACATCGGGCAGCACCGCTATCTTGCGGTCCACCCGCAGCACGGCCTGGTTCCAGACCAGCCCGAACGGTCCCTGCCAGCGCAGCCACAGCCGATCGAAGCTGGCGATGCCGCGCCGAACGGCGTCGAATTCGAGATCGAGCGTGCCGCCGTTCGCGGGCAGGGCGCCGCCGGTGCCGTTGACCGGCGTCAGTCGCTGGTCGTGCCCGACGCGCGCCTGCAGCCGGCGCGGCCTCGCGCCGAGACCGGCCGCGATGTGGAGCGTGAAGCGCCCACCGACGCCGACCTGCGGCGGCGCGGTCAGTGCGGCGTCGAGCGAGGCACGTCCACGCCCGGCCGCGGCGTCGACCGCCAGGAAGGCAAGCAGCGCGCAGATCCACAACAGGCCGAGATACCAGACGTGCGGCAGCGCCAGCGCGATCAGGAAGGCGGGGATCGCCCCAGCCGC
Source organism: Mesorhizobium sp. M1D.F.Ca.ET.043.01.1.1 (assembly GCF_003952385.1). NCBI lineage: Bacteria > Pseudomonadati > Pseudomonadota > Alphaproteobacteria > Hyphomicrobiales > Phyllobacteriaceae > Mesorhizobium > Mesorhizobium sp. M1D.F.Ca.ET.043.01.1.1. The sequence continues at coordinate 298,974 of NZ_CP034444.1, read as the reverse complement.
CGCTGCCCACACCGCTCTGCCGCTCGGATAGATCAACGCGGCGCTTCCGTCTGGTCGACGAGGTCGGAAACGATCTGCTCGACCAGGCGTCCGTCGATCTGCGCCGCCGGCGAGAGGACGACGCGATGGCGCAGCGCCGGCACGGCCAAAGCCTTGACGTCGTCGGGGATGACATAGTTGCGGCCGTCGAGCGCTGCCCGTGCGCGCGCGGCGCGCGCCAGCATGGCGCCAGCGCGCGGGCTGGCGCCCACTTCGAGGTCCGGGCTTTCGCGCGTGCCGCGCACCAGCGCCGCGATATAGCCGACGACGTCGTCGACCAGTGTGACGTCGCCGACGGTAGCCAGCGCCGCCTCGAGCGTCTTGCGGTCGGTCTGCGCCTCGATGCCGTATTGCTTGATGTCGTGCGAGGCCGAGCCGCCGCCGTGGTGGACGATGATGGCGCGTTCCTCCTGCGCATCCGGATAGCTCACCCGGTGCTTGAACAGGAAACGGTCGAGCTGCGCCTCGGGCAGCGGATAGACGCCCTGATGCTCGATCGGGTTCTGCGTCGCCACCACCATGAAGTTGCGGCCGAGCGAGTGCGTCGTGCCGTCGAAGGTGACGGCGTGTTCCTGCATGGCTTCCAGAAGGGCGGCCTGCGTCTTCGGCGGCGTACGGTTGATCTCGTCGGCGAGCAGGACGTCGCAGAAGATCGGGCCGCGCGTCAGCGTGAACTGCCCGGTCTGGAAATTGTAGATGTTGGAGCCGACGATGTCGCCTGGCATCAGGTCGGGCGTGAACTGGATGCGTCCATAGGCGACACCCAGCGCCTGGGCGAAGCAGCGCGCGGTCATGGTCTTGGCCGTGCCCGGCGGGCCTTCGAGCAATATATGCCCGCCGGCGAACAGCGCCGTCAGCATCAGATCGACCGTGTCGCGCTGACCGGTGATCGCTTTCGCCACTTCTTCCCTGATCGCGCTCGCCAGGGCCTTCACTTCATCGACGTTCACCAAGCCTCCTTGCCATCCAGTCATGCAGCTTTTCCGCTGCTTCATGCATTCCGGCCAAACTATTAGAATCGTTCGCCGCCTTGAACCGCGCGGTGAAGCCGTGCGCTTCGCTTTTATCGCGGCTATCCAGCCAGCGGTCGAGCGCTTCGCCCTGCAGCCCGTGCGGCGCGCCAAGCAACGCGGCGGCGCGCTGGCGCATCAGCGCCGCGTAGCGGTCGCCAAGGCCTCCGAGCCGCCCGGCGCGCCTGAGCAGCATCGCCGTGGTGTCGACCAGCGCCCGCTTGCCGAAGGCGATGGCGCGCCCTTCGGCGCGCGCCGGGCCGAACCGGCCGAGCCCGTGCAGGAAGGCAAGTGCTGCCGCCGTCAGCACCGACAGCGTCAGCGCCAGGAAGGGTGGCTCGACCAAAAGCTTGGCGAGGTCATAGTTGTGGCCGATGCCGTGCAGCGTCAGGTCGAACATCACCGCGCCCCTGGCGGGCTCGAGCATAGCAATCATGTCGAGCGCTGCGGCCGCCTTCTGCTCGTCCTTCAGCGCCGCGTTGTTGATGAGATCGGGATCGGTCAGGATGTAGAACGGCTCGTTGTCGAGCTCGGTGAGAACGGCCCTGCCGTCGCCGGCAGCGATCAGCGGGTGCTCGTCGGCCACCCACTGCAATTCGCCGGGCACGGCGATCTTGCGGCCATCGACATCGATCTGATCGACCGTCGGCTTGCCTTCGCCGAGCTTCGCCTTGGCGATGCGGCCGAGCCAGTCGTTGACGACGGTATTCGGCAGCCGTTCGACCTTCGTCTCCCAGCCCTCATGCTCTGGCTGCGGAAAGGTCACCCATTTGGGCAGCACGAACAGCGTGTCCTTGCCGGAGCGCAGCTTGATGATGCGCTGCAGCGCCGCCGGGTCGCTTTCCGGAGCGATGGTGACGATGAGCAGGAAGGTGGACGCCAGGGAGGATTCCAGTTCCTTTTCGCTGCGCGCCATGGGCGGCGCCTGTCCGTTGGTGAGCTTCAGCCATTCGACAAGCCCGGCATAACCGGTGCCGCCTTTGGAGAACGGCGTGCCGCCGCCTTGAGGCTGGCGGAAATCCGGGGCGTAGGTGGAGAGGAGAAAAAATCCGGCTGCCGCCAGCAGGCTGGCGAAGATGCCCCAGAACAGCGTCCTGCCGCTGAACGGTGCCTCGGCTGTCTCGCTCGCCTCCGCGCTCATGCCCAGGCATCCCGGAAGGCGAAGCGTTCATAGGCGCCGCGGGCCTGCTGCCAACCCTCGGCGCCGACAGGCCGGCGAGCGAACAGCGCCGCCTCGACGATGCGCGCGATCTCGCTGAAGGCCGTGCGGGGGCGGGAAGGGATGGAGCTCGCGGCCGCGATGTCGCGCGCGGTGAGCGAAGGGCGCAGGAAATCGGGCAGGTGGGTGGCGATGTCGGCGACGCTGCGGCGCAAGAGAAGATGCACCGCCTCGTCATAGTCGCCGCGCGCGGCGAGCGCGTCGGCCTCGGAGAGCAGGATCTGCGCCGCACCGGCATCCGGGCGCCATTCTTCCTTCGTCTCGTCCTGCTTGCGGGCGCGCCGCCACGGCAGCCGCCAGGCGACTCCCTTCGCCTCGAGGACCAGCAGGAACGCGATGATCGCGACGCCGATGATCACCGCGCCCCAGAACAGATAGATCATGTAGGGGCCGAGCTTGGCCAGGGCTTCCAGAAAGGGCTTCAGCCATTCCGGCGGTTCCGGCCGCACCAGCGCCGGCAGGTCGAACTGGATCGAATCATCCGTCAGCAGCTGCTTGTGCATTCTGGTCAGCCATTCGGCGTCGGCCGTGCCCGGCTGTGCGACAGTCACCCGCGCGTTCCCCCTGCAACCTGCGGTTCGGCGCCGACACTGGCAATATGGAAAGACAATTGCAAGTGCACTGGACGCAGCCCGTCAATCTTGGCAAATTTACTTTGGAGTCACCGATTGGATCCGCGGTGACCAGGGGGAAAATATCATGACCACTGCGACACTGGGACAACCCGGCAGATTCGAGATCGGCAGGGTATTCAACACTACTTTCGGTGTAATTACTCGCAACATCGGGCTTTGCGTTGGCTTGGCACTGCTGTTTTCAGGGCTGCCTACGTTTCTTTTTCAGCTCTGGAATGAAGCTCGGATGAGCAAGCTGGCAGGCGTCGATCCGTCCAACGTGGCGCTGGCTGACCCAAATGTGGTGATCCGTGATTCGCTCGTCACCCTTGCCTTTGGTCTTGTTTATTTCCTGCTGTCGCTGCTGCTGCAGTCGGCCTTGGTCAGGGCAACGATCGAAGACTTGAACGGCAAGAAACCCGGCTTTGGCGACAGCGTTCAGATTGCCCTTCAGTGCCTTTTGCCCACGGTCGGTATCGGAATTCTGGTCGCCCTCGGCGCCGGCATTGCCTCCTTTGCGCTGCTGATCCCCGGCATCATCCTGTGGCTTGGCTGGTCGGTATCCATACCCGTTCTGGTGCAGGAGCGTCGCGGTGTTTTCGGCTCGATGTCGCGCAGCCGGGCGCTGGCCAAGGGCAACCGTTGGTCTCTTTTCGGTCTGTTCGTCATCCTTTTCATACTCGCAATGGTCATCGAGGCGGTTCTTGGCACCATCGTCTTTCTTTTTGGGTCCGGCATTGTCGCCTCCGCGATCGGCGCCGTGGTTTCCGCCGTGATGTCGACGGTAATGTCCACCGCCACCGCGGTCAGCTATGTGGAGCTTCGCCAAGTGAAAGAAGGCACCAGCGTCGACGAACTGGCTGAGATCTTCTCGTAACAGACATTACCGGAGAGGATCTCCGTGGCGTCGACTGCTCCCAGTGCTCCCGATCGGTTCCAGATCGGGGGTGTCTTCTATGACAGCTTTGCGGTACTTGGCCGCGATCCGGTCCTGTTTGTGGGTCTGGGGGCGGTATTCTACGCCCTACCAAGGTTCGCCGCATGGCTTTGGTACGTCAATAGCGGCGCGGCCCAACTGTCGTTCGAGGCTTTTGTCTCTGAGCACGTGACAATCGTCCTGTTGGGCCTGCCACTCTACCTCCTTGTCACAGCCGTCCTGCAAACGTCCGTCATCCGTGCGACGATCGTGGATTTGCGTGGCGAAAAGCCGGCTTTCGCGGATTGCTTCGGTGTTGCGCTTGCTCTGTTGTTCCCGATTCTTGGCGTCTCGTTGCTGGCGACTCTTGGCATCATAGTCGGGCTGCTACTGCTGATCGTGCCCGGCATTCTTCTTGTGCTTCGCTGGGCGGTCGCCTTGCCTGTCCTTATCCAGGAAAAACGGGGCATTCTCGACAGCATGGCCCGCAGCCGCGACCTGACCAAGGGAAATCGCTGGCCGCTGCTCGGACTGTGGCTGATCCTCATTGTGACGGGCGCGTTGGCGGGCCTTGTGATCAACCGCGTCGCCATTCCCTTGAACGTCACGTTCGGACTGTTGGCGGAGGCCACGATGAGGGCCGCGTTCCTGGTGCTGTCGTCCGTGGCCAGCACTGTCAGCTATGTCGAGTTGCGCCGGGTCAAGGAAGGTGCGGGCGCCGACGAACTGTCGGAAATCTTCTCCTAGCAGGTGCAAGTTGTGTCGTTGGTAACGCAGGGAAAAGGCGAAAAATTCCGGCTGGGCAACGTAGTCGGCAATACCGCCGCCTTCCTGCGGCGGAACGCGATCTTCTCGATCGCAGCAGGCACGCTCTTCTTCGCCTTGCCGCTGGCGCTGATCAATCTGTCGACCCGCTACTGGCCCACGCTTTCGTTTCATTTGGGTGCGGTTGGCAGCGGCCCTTGGCCAATGTCGGTCAACTTGGGTTTCAGCATGGCGTCGGGGTTGATCGGTGCTGTGCCGAACCTTGTCGGCCAGGCGGTTTTGTCGAAGGCCGCGGCTGGCGACATCGATGGCAATCGTCCATCGGTTGCAAACTGCGTTCAGACCGCGCTCCAGCACATTTTTCCGGTGTTGGGCATAGGTTACGCGATTTACCTCGCCTTTTTTGTCGTGCGATCCGGGTCGGCTGCGGTTGAACTATTCTATTCGCCTCAAGCGAGAGGCCCGGTGTTTCTGCTGTTGATCGTACCGTGTATCGTGTGGGGAGTGGCAATCTCGGTTGCGGTTCCTGTTTCCGTGCAGGAGGGGCTAGGGACGGTTGCTTCGATGTCGCGCAGCGGCGACCTGACGAAAGGGTATCGCTGGTGGATTTTCGGCTTGATCTCGGTTGTCGTCATTGGGCTGCTGCTAGGCCTGCGGCTGGCCACTGAGTTAGGACTTGCCTTTGTATCGCTACAAAGCCTTTCGCCGCTGGTGATAGTCCTGCTCACATTCCAGGGGGCGATGGTGTCGGCGATCGTCTGGACGGTCCTTTCGATCATTCTCGCAACGACCTATGCCGAACTGCGTCGGGTCAAGGAAGGTGGGGGCGCCGACAAATTGGCGGAAATCTTCTCGTAGGGGCCCGATGTCGCTTGTTGGTCGGCCTAGCGGCAGCAGCTATGCTCCACCTCAACATTCGTCCGGCACAGGCACGACGACGTGATCGCCACATCCGCCTTGGCAAGCGCCACCTCAAGCTTCGCCTGCAACCCCGGCAGTTCCTCGCTCTCACCACGCAGCTTCAGGCATTCGACCAGTCCGTGCAGCGCCCAGACATTGTCGGGATGCTGGGTGCAGCGCTGCACGGCGCCGCTCAAGCCAAGATCGTCGCGATAGACCTGCTCGGCCTCCGCCGCGTGGCCCTGGTCGAGCAGAAGTGCTGCCAGCGCGTGGCGCGGCGGATGCATCCAGGCCTACGGCTCGGTGTAGGAGAGGTTGTCATCAAGCTCGACCGCGCGGCGCAGGTGCTCGTAGGCCTCGCCGTGCCGCCCTTGATGGTAGGCAAGCTCGCCATCGAGCAGCGCGGCGCCGACGGCGAGCGAGGCCCGCGTCGGGTTGCTGAGGAAACGCCGCTCCGGCGGGATGTCTTCGATTTGCCGGCTAAATAGATCGCGCTCACGCTTAGCGTTCGCAAATTCGCGCAGCGTCGCATGCGCCACGCCCTTGGCGTAATGCTGCATGGCCGTGGTCAGAACATAGAGTTCCGGATCGCCGTTCATCGGCTCGTCGATGATTTCGCGCCAGCGGCCGAAGCGCACCTGAACATGCGATTTCATCGCATGATAGCCTTCGACCGTCTGTGTCAGCTTCGGCCGGTCGGCGATGCTGACGACGTCGCGCGTCACCAGGCTGCGCACCTTGTCGGCTGCCCACAGCGCCGGCCGGTACTGGCCGAGGAACATGCAGGTGAACATCATCAGATGCAGGTCGTGGCAGCAGCCGAGCAGGTAGTAGGTCGTCTCGCCGGCATAGGCGAGGTAAAGGTCGTTGGCGCGCACCGCCTTCTCGCTGGCAAGCTTTGCTTTCTCATATTCGCCGCAGAGCACATGGATGTGTCCAGGCATATGGTTCATGTGGCCGGCGTCCGGGCACATTGTGCCAAGCCGCTCGGCCGAGCGCATGCCGCGCTCCGGCTGCGTCGACATCTCAAGCAGATGGATGTGCAGATGCAGGGCCGCCGGATGCGGCGCGGCGCCTGATTCGTCCGAAAGCCGGATCGAGCGCTCGCAGATCTCCAGCGCCTCGAGCGCATCCGAGTTCGGCGCCGGCTCGCCGGTCTTGAGGTTCCATAGCCGCCTGACCGTGCGCATCATCAGCGCTTCGACGGTCAGCGCCATCACGTCATGGTCGTCGGGGAAGTCACCATAGACCTGACGCATCGCGGCGGCATAGGCATCGTCCCATTTTTCGAATTCCGCTGCGCTCACGCCGTGCGGCTGCTGGAAACGTGCGGCCAGCGCCTCGATCAGCCGCCGCTCGACAGCGCTGGCGCCGGCCGCCTTTGAACGCGCGAGCTGCACATGGTCGAAGCAGCGCCTTGTCGCGCGGTTGGCCTCATCCTTGCCGTGCTCCTTCCAGGTCAGATTGTAGAAAGGCCCGGCGGCATAGGCGATCCCCCAATGCACAAAGGCGCAGCCGGGATCGGTCTCCAGCGCCTTCTCGAAGCACTTTATCCCTTCCTCGTGGTTGAAGCCGTAGCACCAGTTCAGCCCGATATCGAACCAGCGCTGCGTTCCCGCCGAGGCTGTGGAGATGGGACGGCGATAGGTGCCGAGGTCGAAATGGTCCATCCCTGATCGCTTCTCGCATTCCGAGCCGGCGTGAGGCCCCTCTGGCACAATCTGTGCCGAAAAGCATGAACTTGGCAAACGGCGTTCGGCCGGTGCAATCCCATCTCATCTGTCGAACCGCGCGGGGCGAAACGGCTCGAGCAACGGACTGGGCGTGCCGCTGACGATCTCGCCGGCCAGCAATTCTCCCGCGATCAGGCCAAGCGTGGCGCCGCTATGGCTGAAGACGACGTGATAGCCGGGAATGCCGGTCAACTGGCCGATCACCGGCTCGCCGTCCGCGGGAATTGGCTTCGGCCCCATGTGAAGGCTTTCCAGCGCGAGCGTCGGGTTGCCCTCCAGCACCTTCGAGGCTTCCTCGAGCAGCCCGGCAACCGTGGACGGCTTGGCTTCATAGGTGCCGTCGTCGCGCAGAATGACTTCATCCTCGGACCAGGCCGAGTCGAGGGCAAAGGCGCCGTTTGGTGTCGGCCGGATGGCGACGCGCGGCGTGTTGAGCACCGCACGCAGCGGATGCTGGACCGGTTTGCTGAAGACGAGCAGCGCGCGCGTCGTGCCGTCGCCGATCCGCCTGCCGACCTTGGCTGCCATGCCGGGGACGGCCGGGCCCGTCGCGACGACAACGGCATCGCAATCGGCTGTCTGGCGGGAGGCCGTCTTCACGCCACTGACGCGGCCATTGGCCAGCGTGACGTCGGCGGAGCCGGCGTCGGTTAGAATGCGGCCACCGCGGTCGCGGAATTCGCCGAGCAGCAGGCCGATGAGCGAAGGCAGGTCCACCCAGCCTTCGCCGGCATTGAAGATCGCGCCTTGAGGCGAAACGGCCCTTGCGTCGACACCCGGCGTGACGGCGGTGATATCGCCCGGCGTAAGCAGGCGCGTCTGGTAGCCGATCGACTGTTCGTGGCGGAAGATTTGCTGGATCTGGTTTGAAGCATCGTCGGCGTCCCAGGTAAGCCCGCCTTCGAGGCGCAGCCAGGCGCCGCAATCGTGCTTCGCCGCGAATACGTGGTAGCGCTCAAGGCCTGCCACGCGCAGCTTGTGATAGGCCGCCGAACGCTTGCGCGCCGAGTTGAGCCAGGCGAGCGAACGCGACGATGCGCCATTGGCGATCGGGCCGTCGGTGACGATGGTCGTTGCCGCGCCAAGCCGGGCGAGATGAACGGCAGTGGAGACGCCGAAGATGCCGCCGCCGATGACGGCGACCTTGAGGGCGGATTTATCGGTCATGGATACAGCTTTCGATGATCAGACTTTAGTTTTGGGAGATGCGCCGAGCTCGGCCGGCGCGGTAAAAATCGTTCACAGCACCTCGGCGAGGAATTGCTTGAGCCTGGGACTCTTCGGCCTGTCGAAGATCTCCGCCGGCGGGCCGACCTCGACGATGCGGCCTTCGTCCATGAAGGCGACCTGGTCGGCCACCTTGCGGGCAAAGCCCATCTCATGGGTGACGACGATCATGGTCATGCCGCGCCGGCCGAGATCGGCCATCAGGTTCAGCACGCCCTTGACGAGTTCGGGGTCGAGCGCGCTCGTCACTTCGTCGAACAGGATGACCTCGGGGTCCATCGCCAGCGCGCGGGCGATCGCCACGCGCTGCTGCTGGCCGCCCGAAAGGCGGCTCGGCCGGTAGTCCGCGCGCGCTGCCAAGCCAACTTCCGCGAGGCGCGCCTCGGCAAGGCGCCGAGCCTTGCTGCTTGCCATGCTCTTGATCCTGGTCAGCGCCAGCATGACGTTCTCGATCGCGGTGTGATTGGGGAACAGGTTGAAATGCTGGAAGACCATGCCGACGCGCCGGCGCAGCGTCTCCGGTTTGATCGCCAGGATGCTTTCGCCGTCGAGCAACACGTCGCCGGCCTTGGGCTCGACCAGCCGGTTGAGGCAGCGCAGCAGCGTCGATTTCCCGGAGCCCGACGGGCCGATGACGCAGGTGACCGTTCCCGGCTCGACCTTGAGCCGGATCTTTCTCAGGACCTGCAACTCGCCATAGGCCATGTCGAGATCGCGCACCTCGAGGCTGCCGGCCTTGATGGCGGGCTGTGCCGCCTCGCTTAAGGCCTTGCCCGCCGTGTCTTTCAACTCGCCGACCTCGACGAGACCGCTGACGACGCCGCCAGGTTTCTGCTTGCCGAGCCGCAGGCGGTTGTCGATGTGGTTGACGACATGGGTCAGCGGCACGGTGATGATGAGGTAGAACATGCCGGCCAGGAGCAGCGGCGACAGGTTGCCGGTCACGACCGCCTGGTCTTGGCCGATGCGGAATATCTCGCGCTCGGAGGCGAGCAGGCCGAGAAAGTAGACAAGGCTGGAATCCTTGACGTTGCCGATGAACTGGTTGACCAGGGCGGGAAGCACGCGGCGCACGCCCTGCGGGATCACGATCAGCCGCATGCCCTGGCCGTAGCTCATGCTGAGCGCGCGGCAGGCTTCCATCTGGCCGCTTTCGACGCTCTGGATGCCGGAGCGAAAGATCTCGCCGATATAGGCGCCGGCGATCAGGCTGAGCGCCACGATCCCGAGTGGGTAGGGCGAGGGCCCGAAAATTTCGCGGCCGATGCGGGCGAAGCCTTGTCCGATCAGGAGAATGGTCAAGATCGCCGGCAACCCTCGAAAGATGTCGGTGTAGACGCGTGCCGGGAGCCGCAGCCAGGCGGAGCGCGAGATGCCCATCACGGCAAGGATCATGCCGATAAGGATGCCAAGCACCGTCGAAGCCGCGGCGAGGATCAGGGTGTTCTTCAACCCGACGGCAAGCAGCGCCGGCAACACCGATGCCATCGCGTCCCAGTCGAAGAAGCTGCGCTGAAGGTTTTCTACCCAGTCCATCCGTCAACCTGCCTGGAGCATGATGCCGAAAAGTGTGACGCGGTTGTCGGACGACATCATGCTTATTTCTTTGATTTAGAAGCGCGGCGGCGCAATCGCCGCCCGCGCGATCTCATACGGCCTGCCAGAAGGGGCCGCCGGCATTCGCGCCGGCGGCCGAGTGCGGCTCAGTTCTTCTTGGGGAGATATTGCTCCGGCATCGGCGAGCCGGGGAACCATTTCTGGTAGAGGTCGCGCCAGGTGCCGTCCTGCATGGCTTCATGGATGCCCTTGTCGAGCGCCTCGCGGAAGGCGTCGTTGCCCTTGCGCACGACAAAGCCCGCCGGTGCGTCGAAGGACGGGATGTTGATCGCGATCTTCAGGGCCGGATAGCGCTCGCCATATTGCTTGGCCGCCTCATAGTCGAGGAAGTGGCCGTCGACGGTGCCGTTGTTGAGCGCGGCGATGGCCGAGTTGTTGTCCGGGAATTTCACCAGGTCGGTGTTCTTGAAGTTCTTGGTGGCGTAGATTTCCTGCAGCGTGCCCTGCACGACGCCGAGACGCTTGCCGGCCAGGCCCTCGGCGCCGGTGATCTTGGGGTCGGACGTCAGCACCGACAGGTATCCGGCGAGATAGCCATCGGAGAAATCGACCGTCTGCTTGCGCTTCTCGGTCGTTCCTATCGCCGCGACCGCGACGTCGAAGCGCTGGTTGGCGACCGAGGGCATCAGCGCCGAGAATTCCTGGCCGGTGAAGGTCACCTGGTCCGGCTTGAAGCCCATCCGGCCCACCACGTTCAGGAAGAATTCGAGATCGAAGCCGGTGAACTTGCCGTCGGCCGTGGTGAAGGAATAGGGCTTGGCGTCGCCCATCGTGCCGACGCTGATCGTCTTGGGATCGATGAGATTGTACGGATTGTCCGCCGCCCAGGCTTTGGGCAGCGACAAGGCGGCAAGTGCTATTGCGAAGACGAAGGAGCCGATGCGCTGCCGCCGGCTCGATGTGAAAAGACCTCTGATGCTCATGGTTGTTCTCCACTCTGAAGATCGGTCCGCGCGGGGACGCAGCGAACAATTTCGATACGGCCTGCAATCGACGCCTCCGGGCGTTCTTTGTTTGTGAGACCGGTCTCAAACGTGAATGAGACCGGTCTCTTGACATTTGTAGACACAGCAACGACGATCCGTCAAACGAATTTGAAAGCGACTTTCCACAATGAAGCGCCCACCCAAGACTCCATCTGTCACCGTCAGCGACGTCGCTCGCGAGGCGAAGGTCTCGAAGGCGACCGCCGCGCGCGTGCTGGGCGGTTATGGCCGCGTGAGCACGACGGTGCATGCCGCCGTGCTCGAAGCCGCGAAGGCGCTCGACTACCGGCCGAACGAGCTGGCGCGCAGCATGACGACCGGCCGTTCAGGCAGCATCGGCGTCGTCGTCGGCGATATCGAGAACCCGTTCTTCTCGCTGGCGGTGCGCGGCATAAGCGATGCGGCGCGTCTTTCGGGCATCAACGTAATCCTGGCCAATTCAGGCGAGGAGCTCGAAGCGGAGAAGAGCGTGATACGCGTTTTGATGGCAAAGCAGGTCGACGGCCTGATCGTGACGCCCGCCCAGTCCGGAGACATCGCCCATCTCAAGGAGATCGCCTGCCCGTTGGCCTTGCTCGACCGGGCACTTCCCGGGCTCGATGTCGACACGGTGACGGTCGATGACCGCAGTGCCGCGCTGCGCGCCACGCGCATGCTGACGCAAGCCGGGCACCGCAGGATCGCCTATGTCACCGCCGCTGTGCTGTCCGGAGATTTTCGCGGCGCTCAGTCGAGGATCAACACCTCCACCGTGCGCGAGCGCATCCTGGGCTTCCTCGATGCCTGCCGCGAAGCCGGCATCGATGGGGCGGAGCGCAACATCCATTTCGGCAGCGGCCGCTCGCAGAGCGCGCACGCCGCGCTCCTGCAACTGCTTCGGAGCGACGGCAGGCCGACTGCGATCCTGGCCTCCGACAGTGTCGTGGCGCTCGATCTGTTCAAGGCGATCCGCGAATGCGGCCTCGGCATTCCGCGCGACATATCGCTGATCACCTTCCACGACGCCGACTGGACGAGCGTGACGACGCCGCCCATCACCGTCATCGACCAGCCGGTCTATGCGCTCGGAAAATCCGTGGCGGAGCTGCTGATACGCCGCCTGAAAGGCGATGACCGGCCGCCTGAAAGGATCGTGCTGCCGACGACGATCATCGAGCGGATGTCGGTCGGCGAGGCGCCGAAGGCGATAGGGCAGGCGCAATCCTGACCAGATCGAACGCAACATGCGGAAAGGCCGGCGCGGCTCCGCTGAGCCACACCGGCCGGCTCGGCCCCGGGAGGATCAGGACTCCAGCCAGACCTTCTCGAAATGCTGCTCGAGCGCTTGGTGCTGCTCGCAGCCATGCACGCCCTTGCGGTAGGTGCGGTAGACCGAGCGCCAGTAGGGCTGGATGATGACGCCGGAGTCGCGCAAATTCTGCTCGATCTTGGCCATGATCTCCTTGCGCTGGGCGGCGTCGGGCGTTGCCAGCGCCTTGTCGAGAAGCTCGTCGAACTCCTTGTTCGAATAGGCGCTTTCGTTCCAGGCCGCGCCCGATTTGTAGGCGAGTGCCAGCACCTGGACGCCGAGCGGGCGGCCGAGCCATTCGGTGCAGGAATAGGGGAACTTGCTCCAGTCGTTCCAGAAGGTCGCGGCCGGCAGCACGGTGCGTTTGACCTTGAGGCCGGCCTCGCGGATCTGGGCGGCGATGGCGTCGGCGGTGCTCTTCTGCCATTCGATGTCGACCGAGATCAGCTCATATTCGTGGTCGGCCTTGCCGGCCTCGGAGAGCAGCTTCTTGGCAGCCTCGACATCGCGCTTGGCCGGGCCGATATCGGCGTATTCGGGGTGCATCGGGCCGACATGGTGGTTGTCGGCGGGCTTGCCCCTGCCGTCGAGTCCGAGCTTCAGCACCGCCGCATTGTCGACGGCAAGCTGGGCGGCGCGGCGGACCTTGACGTCGTCATAGGGGGCGTTGCCGACATTGAAGCGCGCGACGATGGTCGAACCGGTGGCGATCTCGGAGTTTTCGAGCCCCATCTGCTCGGTCTGCGACACGGCGTCCGACGCGGTCTCGTGGTCGGTGTCGATCTCGCCGGACTCGAAGGCCGACAGCATGGCGTTCGGGTCGGAACCGTAGTCGACCCATTTGATGCCGTCGAGATGGAATTCGCCCTTCCACCACGGCTTGTCCTTGCGCTTCACCTCTGCGCCCGTCTCGGCATCCCAGCTCACCAGCTCGCAGGGGCCGGTGGTGATGGCCAGGGCCTTCTTCGGATCGCCGTCGCCCTCATAGGAGCGGTGCATGATCAGCGCCGGATAGTCGGCCATGCCGGCGACCAGCGAGATGTCGGGCTTCGGCAGGTTGAGCTTGACGGTGTAGTCGTCGACCTTCTGGATGCCGCCGTCGACCGGCTTCTTGGTGTCGGCATTGACCAGCGCGCCCATGCGGGCCGCGACCGAATTGCCGGCGACCGTGGCGTCGCACCAGCGGTTGAGGTTGTGGATCACGTCGTCAGCATTGAAGGCGTCGCCGTTCGACCAGATGATGCCCTTGCGCACGTGAAGCGTGATCGTCCTGGCGTCGTCGCTGGTCTCCCAGCTCTCGAGCAGCCAGGGCTCGAAGCTGAAGTCGGTTTTCCAGCGCACCAGATATTCGTTGCAGTGGCGCGCGACATTCGACATCTCGACGCCGTCGAAGGTGCGCGGGTCCTTGAAACCCTTGACGTTCATGGCGACGCGGAGCACGCCGCCCTTTTTCGGCTCTTCGGCGCGGGCAGGCGAGGGTACGAGCCCTCCCAGCGCCAGCGCGCCGGCGGCACTGACGCCGAGGCCCGCCATGAGCGCCAGATATTCGCGCCGGCTGATCGCGCCTTTCCTGAAATCGTCGGCGGTCGGCTTGGCTTGCGGGTGCAGTTTTCTGTCGGTCAGCATGAATTTCATCGTCGTTCCCTCTGTCATTGGTGCGTGTCGCCCGCGCGGCGGTTCTTGGCAGCAGCGACGCGCACAAAAATCCAACGGGCGCCCCGCTGCCGTCAGACGCGGGGGCGGGGACGGCCTCCGGGGCGCCGTTGCCTGCGAGGGGATGATAGGGCCGCTTTCCGCAGCGAAATGTCTGGTTTTCCGCAGTTCTTGTGCGCTGTTCCGCAGGGGGCGGAAACAGCCGACCTCCCACAAGGGGGGAGATTAGCGCTCAATCACCGGCGCCCAGCCTGGCGATATCGCCGATGATTCTCGCAAAAGCCTCCGCCGCGCGCGGCACCGTCGAACGGGCGCGCAGAAAACTGTGCACCAGCCGGGGCTCCTCGCGCCACACTGCGCGGCCGCCGGCGGCGAGGATCTTGTCGCGATAGGCCTCGCCGTCGGACGACAGCGGATCGCATTCCGCGGTGACGATGACGGTCGGCGGCAGGCCGGAGAAATCGCGATCCTTGAGCGGCGAGAAGGTCGGGTCGTCCGGCGACTGTCCTGGCGCTGAGCGGACGCGGCGGTAGAAGTCGATATCGGCGAGTGTAAGCAGCGGCGCTTCGGCATGCTCGGCGTAGGAGCGCCCCGTCTCGCCGCCGCCCAGCCCGGGATAGATCAGCACCTGGCCGACGGCTTGGCGGGCATGGTGCCGCGCCGCCTGCGCCACCGCCGCGGCGAGGTTTCCGCCGGCGCTCTCGCCGCACAGCACGATCGGCAGCGCACTGGTGGCCGCGACCCATTCGAATACCGCCAGAGCGTCGTCGAAGGAGGCGGGATGCAGGTGCTCCGGCGCAAGGCGATAGTCAGCCGAGACCACTTCGAAGCCGGTGCCAGCGCAGATCCCGGCGCAGATGTCGTCATGGCTGTCCAGGTTGCCGAGCACGAAGCCGCCGCCGTGGTAGTAAAGGACGATCGTCGCCGCCGGTTTGTCTGCCATGCGGTAGCGCCGCACCGGGATCGCTTGCGCCGTCGTGGCAACGAGGCCATCAATGGCGGTCACGCCTTCCGGGCGACCTTGGTGAAATGCGACGCACATCCGGTCGTAGACCGCGCGCTGCTCGGTGATGGGTGCGGCGACGATCTCCGACGGGTACCAGGAATTGACCTTGTCGATGTAATCCCAAAGCTCCGGATCGACTAGGGCGGCATATTTGCCGCGGCTGCCCTGGTCAGCTGGGTCGCCGGCCATCGCCGTCAGAGCTCTGCGTAGAGCCGCGCCGCATTCTCGAAGGTGAAGCGCAGCGGCACCGAGCCTTCGACCTGCCAAACGTTCACCGTGTCCCCGGCCATCAGCCGGCAGGCGTCGAGCGTGTTCGTGACGGCGCCGCCATAGAGCCGGTTGGCGAGGTTGAGGATGCCGGTCTGGTGCATGGCGGCACTCGCGCTGCCGCAGGCGTCCTTGACCAGCAGCACGCGAAAACCGCGCGACACCGCGTCCTTGACCGTGGCGTCAATGCAGGCTTCGGTCCACACGCCGGCGATCACCAGCCATTCGATGCCGGCTGCCTTGAGCTTGTCGCCAAAATCGTTCTTGCCGAAGGCGCTCGCTTCCTGCTTGACCAGCATGGCTTCGCCGTTTTGCGGCGTTACTTCATGGCAGATTGCTGTCAGCGGATCGCCCTTGTCGGAGAAAGCCGACTTGCCGCTCTCGTCGATCGGGTGGAACGGCCGCGCCTCGGCGAGGTCGACGATATAGGCCCAGTGGTGGAGCGGCACGAAATTGCGCCGCGCCGCCTCCTGCAGCCGCTGGACATTGGCGAGAATGTCGCCGAACCCTTCGACCAGATAGCGCTTGTCCCTGCGATGCTCCTCCTGGAGATCGATGAACACCGCGGCCACGGTGCCGCGCCGGATGGAAACGGGATTTTTCATGCGGTTTCTCAGACTTCGTCATTCCAGGGCGAAGCAGCCGCGAGGCGGCGTCGCGAAGACCCTGGAATCCATGCCGTTACCGTGATCGTCGATCGCTGCCTAACAGAATTCCGCACCGTGGCGAAGCGGAGATGGAACGGCATGGATCCTAGGGTCTGCGCTGCGTCGCTACGCTCCTTGCTGCGCCCTAGGATGACGAAGGCGCGGTTGCCGTGGCCAGTTTCGAAACTCTGTGACATCGCGCCGAACCAAATACTGCGTACCCGATTCAAACCTGCGGCTCCAGAAACTCGTCTTCATAAGGAAACCGCGAAAGCAGCTCGGTTCCCGTCTCGGTGATCAGGATTTCGTCCTCCAGCTTGACGCCCTCGCGGCCGCCTTTCTCGCCGATATAGCTTTCCACGCTCACCACCATGTCCGGCACGATAATGCCGTCGCGGCCATAGGTCTCGTAATCCATCGAATGCGCGATGAACGGCGTCTCGCCATGCATGCCGACGCCGTGCATGACCGAGGTGTAGCGTTGGTCGACGAAGCGGTCCGGGATCTTCCAGGCTTTCTCTGCGATCTCGCGGAAAGCCATGCCGGGCTTCACGATCCCGATATTGTGCTGCACCTGGTCATGCGCCATGCGGTAGAGCGACTTCTGGTAGGGCGTCGGCTTGCCCGGGCCGCAGCGGAACGTGCGTGAGAAGTCCGAATAATAGCCGTAGCAGCCGATCGTGTCGGTATCGAGCGCGACCAGCTCGCCCGGCCTGATCTTGCGGCCGCTCGCCTCGTTGAACCACGGATTGGTGCGCTGACCCGAGGTCAAGAGCCGGGTCTCGATGAACTCGCCGCCCTGGCGGATCACCTCGTGATACATGATGGCGAAGAGCTCGTTCTCGGAAACGCCGGGCTTGATAGCCTCGCGCACGGCGGCCACCGCGGCTTCAGCGCCCGCCATCGAAGCCTGCAGGCATTTCACCTCCTCCGGCGTCTTCACCGCGCGCACGGCGAGAATCTCGCCTTGGCAGTCCTTTACCTCGCAGCCGCGCTTTTCCAGCGCCAGCGCCTGCAGATGGCTGCAGCGGTCGAGCCCGAGCTTCATCGAGCCGCCGCCATGCTTCTTCAGAAGCTCGATGATCTCGTCGGCGAACGGTCCCGCGGTCTCGTCGTCGCGGCCGGAGACCGACGACCAGACCAGTTTCGAAGGCCGCGCCTCGTCGATCGTGTCGAGCACCATGGAGACATGGTAGCTCTGCGGATATTCGAACAGTACGACCGGCCCTTCGGTCGGGATGAAGAAGTAGCGGGTCGAGTTGCGCAGGAAATAGCCGAACATGTTGCGCGAGCCGGTGGCGTAGCGCTGGTTGTAGGGATCGAACAAAACGACGCCGCCATAGCCCGCCTCGCGCATCCAGGCGCGCAGCTTGGTAAGGCGACCCTTACGGAGTGCATCTGCGTCGATGAAGGACGGCTCGGTGTCGGAAAGCCACATGCCGCCGGCCGGATCGGCCGCGGCCGGATGGCGCATGCGGTCCTTGAAGTCCACATCCTCGGTGCTGTCCGGATCGAAAACAACGATGCTCATGGGTGCCTCCTGTTCGTGCGAACATAGCCGGGCCGGGTTTTGAGCTTGTGCGGTATTCCGCAGATGTTGTGCCGGGCGCCGCGCCGTTCCCTTCGTCATCCTAGGGCCGAGCAAGGAGCGAAGCGACGCGCGTAGACCCTAGGATCCATGCCGTGACGTTGGCCGCAAAGCACAACGCTGCAGAAAAAATGTTCAGGAATCACGGTCTCCCAGTTCTGCACGGCTGTGAAGCTCGGAAGTAACGGCATGGATCCCTGGGTCTTCGCTCCGCTGCGCGTCGCTTCGCCCTAGGATGACGAAGCAGGCGGCTGCGCCCGACGCTGGCTAATGCCGCCGCATCGCCTTCGGCGCCTGCCCGTGCTCCTCGCGAAAGGCCCGTGCAAAGCTCGACATCGAGGCAAATCCGCAGGCCAGCGCCACGTCGCGCACCATCAGCGTCGAATGCGCAAGAAGGTCCGCCGCCCGCTTCAGCCTGAGCCGCCGGTAGTAGCCGTTGGGCGAGATATCGAGCTCGGCGCGGAAATTGCGCTCGAGCTTGTCCGGCGAAACGCCGAGCCGTTCCGCCAGTTCAGCCATGCCAAGCCGCTCCTCGACCGCGTCCTCCATGACGGCGATGGCCGACAGCACCAGCTCGTTCTGCACGCCGGTGCGCAGGCGCAGCGGCATCAGCTTGCGGTCGAGGCTCGACCGCAGCGGAGAGTGCACGAACCATTCGGCGACGCCCGCGGCGAGTTCGGCGCCATAGTCGCGCGTGATGATTTCCAGCATCATGTCGAGGCTGCCGACGCCGCCGGCCGAGGTGAAGCGCTTGCGGTCGATGACGAAGAGATCGCGTCTGAGCTCGATCTCCGGAAAGGCCTCGGTGAAGGCGGCCTGGCTGGTCCAGTGCAAGGTGCAGGCATGGCCGTCGAGCAGGCCGGCGCGGGCGAGGAAGAACGCCGCATCGGCCACGGCGCCGATATGCGCGCCGCCGCGCAGGCTCTTGCGGATCCAGCTCATTGCCTCGTCGGCGACGACATGGTCGGCATCGCCGCCGGAACAGACGACGATGCGGTCGACCTTCGGCGCGTCCGCCGCTGAAAAGCCGGGCTGGATCACGACGCCGTTGGAGGCCTCGACCGTGCCCTCATCGGCACCGACGATCATCCAGCGGTAGCAGTCGCGCTTGGCAAGAATGTTGGCGGCGCGCAACGGCTCGATGACGGAGGAAAACGCCATCATCGGAAAGCCGGGAAACACCAGCACCGCGAAGGTGAGGGGCGCTTCGCCTGGCGATGGCTTTGCTTGGCTCATGGCTGGCGGCCGTAGCGCGGCAGCACGATGTCGGCGGTGAGCGGCGCGAGTTCCATGCCGCTTGCCAGCTCCGGGCTCAGCCAGATCATCTCCTCGATCTCGGCCGCCGGGATCGGTTCGCCGGCGATCGACAGTTCGAAAAGCTCGGCCTCGACGCGGGCATCCGGCTCATTGGCGGCGGGCGCCGAGAACGAGCCGAGATGCAAGGCCGTCGCCGGATCGACGACGATGCCCAATTCCTCGCGCAATTCGCGCGCAAGAGCGGCGGCCGGCGCCTCGCCTGGCTCGATCTTGCCGCCGGCCTGCATGAATGTGCCGGTGCCGCGCTTGCGCACCAAGAGCAGCTTGCCGCTGTCATCGCGGATCACGGCGGCGGCGATCCGTATCGTTCTGGCCCTTATTGTCCTAGGATGGCTGGAAGTCACGATAGGCTGTTTCCCGACGGCGGCTTTGGTGGCAGAGAGGGCAGGACTGTAGCGGGCGGGTCAACGCCCTTGCAACGGAGAAACGACCAGGATGTTTGCGGCAACCGCCATCGAAACGGGCAACAAGCCGGCCTTCTACAATGAGTTGGCCACGCAATTGAAAGCGCTGCTGGAGGGCGAGGGCGACTCGATCGCCAACGCCGCCAACACCTCGGCGCTGATCTACCAGATGGTGCCCGATCTCAACTGGGCGGGCTTCTACTTCCTGCAGTCGGACGAAGAGCTGGTGCTGGGGCCCTTCCAGGGCAAGCCGGCCTGCGTGCGGATTGCGGTGGGCAAGGGCGTCTGCGGCACGGCGGTCGATCTCGGCATGTCGATGCTGATCAAGGACGTGCACGATTTTCCCGGCCACATCGCCTGCGATGCCGACTCGCGCTCGGAGCTGGTCGTGCTGTTGCGCGACGCCGACGGCGTGTTCGGCGTGCTCGATCTCGACAGCCCGCTGCCTGGCCGCTTCGACAAGGAGGACCAGGCCGGCGTCGAAAAGCTGGCCGCGATCTATGTCGCGGCGAGTTCGTTGGAAGACTAGACGAATTTCACCAACGTCAGGCTGAACGCCGCGATAAACAGGAAGGCCGAGAAGGCCAGCATCAGCGGGCGCAGGCCGCGCGAGCGCAGCTGCGAAATGTCGGCTTGAAGGCCCATGGCGGCGAGCCCCATGGTCAGCATGACCTGCGCGGCCAAGGCGATCGCCGAATGGACTTGCGCCGGGATCGCCACCAGGCTGTTCAGCGCCACCATCGCGACGAAGGCGACGACGAACCACGGCATCGGCGGCTTCGCGGCGGAGCGAACGGCGCTGCCGCGGCGCGCCATCAGGCCGAGCGCGATCACCATCGGCGCCAGCATGGCGACGCGCGTCAGCTTGGCGACGGTCGCCGTCTCGCCGGCCTGGGCGCCGTTCTGGAAGCCGGCGCCGATCACCTGCGCCACCTCGTGGATCGAGGCGCCGGCCCACAGGCCGAACGCATGCTGGTCGAGGCCGAACAGGGGCGCCAGCAGCGGGAAGCCGAGCATGGCGATGGTGCCGAACAGGGTGATCGCGGCGACGGCGTAGGTCACATCTTCGTCCCGCGCGTCGGTGACGATGTTGGTGGCGGCGATGGCCGAGGCGCCGCAGATCGAGGTGCCGGCCGCGATCAGTTGCGCCAGTTTGACGTCGACGCCGAACAGCCGGCCGAGCGTGACGGTGAAGAGGAAGGTAGCGCCAAGCGTCACCGCGACGATGCCGACGCCGCCAAAGCCTATGCCGGCCACCTGGCCGAGCGTGAGCTGGAAGCCGAGCAGAACGATGGCGAAACGCAACAGCCGGCGCTGCGCAAACGCGATGCCGGCCTTGGCATGGGCGGGCGTGCCGAGCGCGTTGGAGTAGACCATGCCAGCGAAGACGGCGAGGATCATCGGGCTGAACAGCGTAAGGCCGGAGAGATTGCGCGCCGAATAGGCGACGCTGGTGATCATCGCCACGAGCACGATCCCCGGGACGACGCCGGCCCAGATCGGGGCAGGGCTCTTGCTTCCGGCCGCATTCAGGCCGTTTGAAAGATCGTTCGCGGTGGCGGGCAGGAATGACAATGCAATTCTCCAGGCGTGCTCGTCGGGGAAATGCCATTCCGAAACCAATCTTTCCAACGAATTATTCGAGTTATAATGATCGTTTTTTACGAACGATTTGAACCGCGCGACCGGATAGGATGCACCAGTCGTGTCGATGCCGGCCGGCTTGACAGCGTCTTGGTTCCCGGTCCAGCGTCACGCGCCATGTTCGCCTTTTTCGCAAATCCGCAGCGACGCCGCCGCTCACCAGAGCGGCAAGCTGATTGCGTGAGGACAAAGGCAGGCTAGCAAGCCACCCGGTTCGTCCATTCCAGCCCCGCCCATCGCAACGATCGGCGGGTTTTTTGCATTTGGAGCGTTTGAATGACTGTCGTTTCTTCGATCGAGTTTCGGCCGGCCGTGCCGGCGGATGCCGCCGTCATCAAGGCCATCGTGCGGACGGCTTATGCCAAATGGGTGCCGGTGATTGGCCGCGAGCCCTTACCGATGCGCGCCGACTACGACAAGGCGCTGGACGAGCACCAGTTCGAGCTCGCCATCGAGAACGGCCGCGTTGTCGGCCTGATCGAAACCATGGCGCATGACGATCATATCTGGATCGAGAATGTCGCCGTGACGCCGGAAGCGCAGGGCAGGGGTATCGGGCGCAAGCTCCTCGACAGCGCCGAGCGCAGGGCCGTTGAAGCTGGCTGCTGGGAACTTCGGCTGCTGACCAACGGCGCCTTCGAAGCCAATGTGCTGCTCTATCGCAGCCACGGCTACGCGATCGACCGCGAAGAGCCGTTCATGAACGGAACCACGGTCTATATGAGCAAGAGGTTGGCGCCTTAGGTCTTGTCGTTGCGCATGTCGTTTTCCCGAAACCGCTGCACGTTTTTGGGCGGTATGCATCGGGAATTCAACGGGCTGGCTCAATCACCTCCGCTTGCGTTTGACGGGGCGATTGCCGCATCGTTATTTCTGACGATATACGACGATCACTTCACCAAGTCGGCGGCCCGCAGGGAGCGAAAGCATGTCACACGATCTGCAGTTCTACATCGACGGCGCTTGGGTCGACCCCGTGGTGCCGAACACTTTCGACGTCATCGATCCCTCCACCGAGGACGCGTTCGCGCAGATTTCGATGGGCAGAAAAGCCGATGTCGACAAGGCGGTGGCCGCTGCCAGGCGCGCCTTCGCCACCTTCGGCATCACTGAAGTCGAGGAACGTCTCGATATCCTCAACCGCGTCATCGAGGTCTACAAGAAGCGCAGCAAGGACCTCGCGCTCGCCGTCTCGCGCGAGATGGGCGCGCCGCGCCAGATGGCGCTGGACAGCCAGGTCGGCGTCGGCCAGGCGCATCTGGAGAAGATGGCCGAGGTGCTGAAGACCTTTCAGTTCCGCTGCGTCAAAGGCTCGTCGCTGATCGTCAAAGAGCCGATCGGTGTCGTCGGCCTGATCACGCCGTGGAACTGGCCGCTCAACCAGATCACCTGCAAGGTCGGTCCGGCTCTCGCCGCCGGCTGCACCATGGTGCTGAAGCCGTCCGAGATCGCGCCGCTCGACGCCATCGTCTTCGCCGAGATTATCGACGAAGCCGGTGTGCCGAAGGGCGTCTTCAACCTCGTCAATGGTGACGGCCCGACCGTCGGCCAGGCGCTGGCCAGCCATCCGGATGTCGACATGATGTCGTTCACCGGCTCGACCCGCGCCGGCATCCTGGTCGCCAAGGCGGCCGCCGATACGGTCAAGCGCGTGCATCAGGAGCTTGGCGGCAAGTCGGCCAACATCCTGTTCCCGGATGTCGACCTCGCAAGGGCGGTCGCCAAGGGCGTCGCCGGCTGCTTCGGCAACAGCGGCCAGTCCTGCAACGCGCCGACCCGCATGTTCGTGCCGCGCGAGCGGCATGACGAGGCCGCCGGCTATGCCAAGGCGGCGGCGGAAAAATTCACCGTCGGCCCGGCCGACGCGCCCGGCTCCAAGCTTGGTCCGGTCGTTAGCCAACTGCAGTTCGACAAGATTCAGGGTCTGATCCAGAGCGGCATCGACGAAGGCGCGACCCTGGTGGCCGGCGGCCCGGGCCGCCCGGCCGAGCTCAACCGCGGCTACTATGTCCGCCCGACCGTCTTCGCCAACGTCACGCACGACATGCGCATCGCGAAGGAGGAGATTTTCGGGCCGGTGCTGTCGATCATGCCTTACGACTCTGTCGAGCAGGCGATCGAGCAGGCCAACGACACCGTCTTCGGCCTTGCCTCCTACATCCAAGCCAAGGACATCGAGAAGGCCCGCCAGGCCGCTGCCCGCATGCGCTCCGGCAATGTCTATATCAACTACCCGACCTGGGACGCCGGCCTGCCCTTCGGTGGCTACAAGCAATCCGGCAACGGCCGCGAATATGCCGAATACGGTCTCGAGGATTTTCTGGAGATCAAGGGCATCGCGGGGTACGAGGCTGCTGAGTAGACCTCAAGCGTCAGTTAGAGTGGACGCCAACCGTCGGCAGTATTCGGTTTAACAAGGGCGCGGTCGAGACCGCGTCCTTATCATTTTGAGCCGTTCCAACGAACTCACAGCCGACTGTTCAGGAATTTGTTCGGCGAGCGAAATGCTCATACGTCACTTGCCAGGGGTCGCTGTCGGCAGATCTTTCCTCGCCGATCCAGTGGAAGCTGTCGGCGGTGATCTCGGTGAACCGCCATCGCGTTTGCAGGCTGCGCGAGTCATCGCCGATCTGGACAATGTCCTTGCCATCGGCCCGCCCGATCTGGCGCGAGTAATCCTGGTTGAGCGGATCGCTCCAGATGATGTGCCAGCCGCCGCTCCCTGGATCGAAGACACGCAAAGTCGTGCCGTACATGGTGGAGGGCGCAGGGCGCTTGGGCCTGATCCAGATGTCCTGTATAGCGCTGCCTTGGAGCACCCAGCCGAAATGGCATTCGCCAGTCCATTTCTCAATCGTGCCGTCGCCGAGGTGGTGGATCGTCTCCATCTCCCAGCTTCCGATCAGCCACCCATAAAGGTCCATGTCTTTCGCTCTGTCGGCCGAGGGACCGTCGGACGCAAGAGCCGTGAGAAACTGGGAAACCGTGCTCGTCATGATTTTTCTCCAATGGATAAGGGAGCAGCGACAAAACGCTGGACGTTGCCGCCACAACCGTGCAGCGCGGCGGGTTCGAGGTCTTGGGAAAAATTGCTGTAGTGGTGTCTTGTATGAGATGATGGCGAGGACAGCCGGCAGGCAGCTCCATTCTTGCACCGCGCCTGCAAGGCGAAGGTGCCCGGCATGCTGACTGGATCCGGCCGCCACGCTGCGAACGGTCAACAGCGTCCAGTCGGCGCTCCGCCGTCTTACCCGCGCCTTGCCTCGATGATGCCGACCATTGCCCGGGTAAACTCGACCATGCTGTTGGCCGTGATGGCTGCATTGTCGGGGCTCTGGCCGATATGTTCGGCTGCTCCGCAGCAGGAGCGGCGGATGCGGTCGTAGTGCGGGTCTCTCTCATCGTCCGGCAGGCTTGCCAGATTCAAGGCTCGACGGTGAAGCATGCGCAACAGCTGCGCCAGCGCTGTTTCGACACTCATGCGTTTTGCTCCGCATCGGTCGAACGTCTCGGCACATGAAGCGCCGGATCGTCGATCAGGGGGCGGTTCTCGTCCCCGATCCGGAAAGGCTGCGCCTCAGCCGTTAATATATCGTTGATTGCTAATATGAGCGATGAGCCCTCCAGCGGGAGGTAACCAATGTCGTGGGAGGCGGAAATAAATCGTGGCCGAGCACGGCAAACCAGACCGGATGACGATTTCACCGGCGTTACGAATATTGCTCTGTTCGTCGATACTTCGAAATCTAGCAATCGACGGAATGCACCATTAACGATGCTTGGTAAGGGTTGATTCAACCTTTACTGGTATGTACAAAGTGGCGGCTCCGACTAGGGGTAGGGCGCCTGGGAGCCGGAGCCGCCTGCGCGGCCGATGGGTAGTGTCCGCGCTGTCCCAGAATAGGACAGCGCGGTCTACGATTCGTTAATTCGCTAATATATGATCGCATAGGCGAAGCCAGCCGACACAATCCGGCAAACGTCATATTCTATGCAACTGAATTCACGTGATAATTTTTCTGGACGCTGGAATGCCCTATGCGCGCCCGCACCGTTTTCGTGACAATTCCAGACCGCCCTCGGCCTTGCTATTGATTCACCGTGTCGCGAACCAGTGCCTAAGGGCATGAGGGCCCGTATACTTCGCTACCAGCGCGATCCCGACCAAGGGCCATGGCATAGGAACCTCCCTCAAAGCTCATCGCGAGGCAATTAAGTTCCTACCTCGTTCCAAGCAGGCGCTGATGTAATGGCAAACCCGCCGGGCGAGGCCCCCAACAACAACCTTCAAGCCCGGCGAGCTGCCGGCCCCAGGAGAGTACCGGCGACATCTTCGGTGCAAGCTGGATGCCAGCATTCCCGTTCCAAGATGAAACAAGGGAGCATCGCGCCGAGAGCGATGGCGTGCTGACTGCAAAACCCAAGCCGGTAAGGCTAATCACCCAGAAAGCACTTTACCGAATATGTTTCGTTGCAGAGTGGCGCTGTAGATCCCGTCGTTCGCAAATCGATCCCAGAGAGCGAAACAGGTTGTGAGTGCGGCCAGAGCCAGAATTGTGCGCACTGCAAACTCCTCCCCACGCGCCTGAAAAACGCCTGATGATACGTCCGTCTCTGTATGTAAGGCTATTGCTAATATAGGAGGTAGCTCAGCGCGATACCTACACCAATGGGAAGACCAAAAGCGGTAGGTTCTAGCAAGCGGACAGTTGAGGTAGGCCTTCCCGAGGAGCTAACCGGCGATCGCCAGCCCAATGCCGATGCCAACGCCAATAGCAATGCCCAGGAAGAGCTTGCTGGCGAGATCCAGGGCATAAGCGCGGGCAGTAGCAGATACATCTATACGGGGCTCTTTGAGGGCCGCCGTGAGGTCATCGAACATCGCTTCCATGGTTGCCACCTGCGATTTCTTCGAGTGGCAAGACTAGATCAGTTCTGGTGAGATGTGAATCCCTCCGATCCATCAAAGTCTAACGATCAGGAAAGCGTGTCGGTAGGCCCGTGTGGTAAGGGTTGAATCAACCATTGCTGGCTGTTCCTGGACGGGGCCTGCCCTTTAAGTCGGCTTGTCGACGAGGGTCGTCTTCCTCGAAGGCGGCCTGTAGGCTGTTACCAGTCTCAGCATACCCATGTTCAGCGTAACCGGGACACCCAGGTTCACCGTGACCCACTCGCCATCGACATGGGTGACGTCGCCGACAAGCTCTATCTGCTGGCCTTTTTCTACCTTGGACGTTCGATCGACGATCGAGTGCGGGAAGCCATAGCTTGGGATCGATACGCTGACGCGGTCTTCGGTCACTCGACGCCTCACGGTCGCGGTGACAGCGACCTCATCGCCAATGTTGATGCCCACGGCCATGCCATGAGTCTGGAGCGGCCGGCGTCTTCGTCAAGCGATAGCTAATGTATGGTATGGCCCGCTGGTCGGCCGCCATGTTAAATTATGCAGGCGATGAAGCTAATGCGCTGTCGCTCACACCTGGTACACCGGCTACCATGATCCGGTCACCGGCTATGAATGTTGCGACGACAAGAAGGATTGTGGGGTCATCAACCCGCGCTTTGTCGAGCCGCTGCCGGGCGGCAATTTCAATGTCCGCATGGGGTCCAAGACGCGATATTTCAGTCCCAGGAACCGCGTCATAGAGAGCGAAGACAGCCAGTACCACATCTGCTTGTCCGCTATATATCCGCTGCTTCTTTGCGCCACATACCGAGGCGAGCCGATGAGACCGTCCCTCGCGGGCGGGCTCGTGCTGCGCTACCGGCGGCGGTGGACGCCCTGTCCCTGACACGGGAGCGGCCCGGCGCTCCGGCGGGGTAGGCCAGTGCAAGCCGGGCCTAACCGGCGGGGGCTCGGAATCGAAACACGGCACCGGCTGAGGACAAATATAGGCTTCTGCTAATATGCTTCGAATGCATTCATTGGTTGGCGAGGCCCATCCATAAGGACGATGGGCGGTGGATACAGCCGGGCTGCTTTGCCTAGTCACGGGCCAGCGGCTGATGCAACATGACCCGCCGGCGTACTTTCAGCTATTGTTCCTGCTTGATTATTTGAGTGGCCGGGGTTCTTGGAAGCTTTTCGAACTTTCTGGGTCGCTCAGAAGCCCGAACTGCGTGGGCTGATGGGACAAATTGGACGTAGATTCGGTAGGAGCATCGACTTTCTGGCACATGCGTCCTTGTCGGAGCGTCAGCACGAAAGCGCGCTATACTCCTAGGGGCTAAGCGGCTGCTATGCGCCCCGTCTCGGCCGTAGATCTCGACTTTGCCGCTCTCCGAAAGTGGACATCGTCTGCGACCACACTGGACGTCATGTTTTCGGCATGTTCAGACCTACGCCGCTATAAACGTGAACGTCTCATCCCATCCGTTGGTAACGTTCCAATCCACCGGACGAGCATCCGTTTGGCGTGGCAACAAGCCAGGCAATTTGGATCGAATCGACGCAAGCTACTTGTTGGAGCCGAAGGTAGGGATGCGAGCTCAACGGCCCAACGTGGCCAGCTCCCTTTGTGCCGCGATGAGGTCGACGATTGGATACCTAGTGTCAAATGTGTGGACGACTGCTTGCAGACCAGTCGCCGCCTCATGGACACGACCTTGCCGTGCCAGAACTGGTGCTAGTTGCGTTGTGGCGCGAAGCTCGAAGAGTTTCGCTTGCTGCCGACGGGCAGTGGCAATTGCTGTTTCGAATAGTTGTGTGGCACTCGTCAGGTCACCTCTGTCCGCGGCGATTTGGCCACGAAGCCGGATGCATTCTGCCAGGTAGGACGCTTCGTCCGTATCAAAAACAAGCGTATCGATATCATCAAGCATTTGCGATGCGTCTTCGATGCGACTGGCCCTCAGGAGAAGATCACAAAGTTCGCATGCTTTCTCAGGGGTATGAAATACGACGCCGTGCCCACGCCAAAGAACCAAACTCTCCCGGACGTCATCGATGCCGGCATCCAGTTCGCCTAAATGCGAGCGGGCATGACCACGCCACCTAATGCCGCTGCCTCGACGCGCCGTGTAGCCATGCAGTTCGCAAATCTCGACGATCTTCGTAGCGTTCTCAAGGA
The DNA here is from genome assembly GCF_003952385.1 of Mesorhizobium sp. M1D.F.Ca.ET.043.01.1.1. NCBI lineage: Bacteria > Pseudomonadati > Pseudomonadota > Alphaproteobacteria > Hyphomicrobiales > Phyllobacteriaceae > Mesorhizobium > Mesorhizobium sp. M1D.F.Ca.ET.043.01.1.1. The sequence continues at coordinate 271,061 of NZ_CP034444.1, read as the reverse complement.
GTTCCTCGTATTGACCGAGCAGCGCGCACAATTGGCACTGCACGAGAAGATGCCACGCGAGGTCGAAAGGCTTATCGAGCTGGTCAAAATTGCGCATCAGGCGCTCTTTCTCTTCGACTGCAGCATCAAAGAAACCCAACAGGATCAGCGATTCGCTGAAATATGCTTGGGCAGAGACACGTTGATCCGCACCGGCGAACGAAATACGATGACTTGGGTCAACGCGATCAATCAGATCTAAGGCCTTGCGCAAGGCCTCTGCTGCCAGCGGCTCTTCTCCCCGGTTGGAATGAGCGATCCCCTTTGTTGCCCAAAGACCACTCAGATGGGCCGTTGGAAGGAGATCGGCACAGTTTGCGAGCTGCTCTTCGGCCAGGGTCAGGTAATCGTGATTGCGCCCAGTGGCATAAAAAAATGGAGCGAGTGAAAGCGCAACGTCACATTGCAATTCGACCGATGCAGTCTTCGCGGCTGCAAGACGTGCGTCTTCAAGCGTCTTCCCAAGGCGCTCAGAACGATACCCTTCTGCCTGCATCAAGGCATTGGCCATCGCAAGGTGGAGACGCGTCACCCGTTGGGCGCCGCCGGAGACGTCGCCAAGTCTCCTGCTGCAATCAATAGCACTGGCAAAGTGCGACACGGCTTCCCGGGTAGCCGCTCTGGCCAGAGCGGCCTCTCCCGCCTTTTGCCAGTGATCGACCGCGCCCGCCCAATCCCCCGCTTCCTGAAGATGGTGCGCGAGGAGTTCGGGTTGCGCTTCAGTGATCTCGGGCCACTTTTCCTCCAACCCGTCAGCGACTCGCTTATGTAGCTCCTGGCGCTTGGCGCGCAGCAGCGTGCCATACGCTGCGTCCTGAACGAGCGCATGCTTGAAGAGGTATGTGGCCAGCGGCCGCGTCCCGCGGCAGAACACCAGACCGGCGCCGACGAGTTGATCCAGCGCGCCGTTTAGCTCGGCGGCATTTCGCTGTGCTACTGCTGCCAGCAACTCGTAGGAGAATTCCCGACCGAGAACCGCGCCGACCTGGGCAACGTCCTTGGCGGCAGAGCCGAGACGATCAAGCCGCGCCATCAGCGAGGCATGCAGCGTGGCGGGCACGTTCAACGCAGTCGCAGCAGCTTTTGAGAGCACTGTCCTGGCGTTGCCGCCCTCCAGCACAGCCTTGGTCAGCTCCTCAACGAACAGTGGCACCCCATCCGTGCGCTCGATGATCTCCGCAACGACGTCGGTCGGCAGCTCTCCGGTGCCGACGACCCGCTGGACCAACGCAGCGCCTTCACGACGGTCGAGCCGATTAAGAACAAGAACCGTGACGTGCGCCTGCCCAGTCCACGGCGGTTGAAACTCGGGGCGAAAGGTGAGGAGAAGGAGCACTGGCAGGCGCGGCACCCGTTCGATGACCAGCTCGAGCAGCTCGCGCGAGCTGGGGTCGATCCAGTGTACATCCTCGAAGAGCATCAGCACCGGACCTCGTCCCGCCAAGTTTTCGAGCTGCCGGAGCAGCGCATCGAAGATTTTCTCTTTCTTCCGCTGGGGCGTCAGTTGGAGAGGCGGGAAGCGACCTTCGGTCGGCAACGACAGCAGCTCGGCCAGCAGGGACACGTCCTCCGGCGAGGCGGGGGCAAGCAGGACCGCAAGCTTATCCAGCTTCCTCTCAGGTGGGTCGTCGCGCTCCAACCCGGCGGCACGTTCTAGCTGCGCAATGGTCGGGTGGAGCGCGCTGTCTTGACGGTGCGGCGAACAGAAATAGCGCAAGCGGGTGTGTGGCTCATTCTGGATCCGCTCCTGCAAGGTGACGGTGAGGCGCGACTTTCCGATGCCGGGCTCGCCTGAGAGCAGGACCACGCGACCTTCGCCATTTTTCGCGTGATGCCAGTGGCGCTGCAGCAGATCGATCTCCTCCTGACGTCCGACCAGCGACGTCGGCGTCGCCCCGTGCAGCGCCTCGAACCGGCTTTCGACCGCGCTCTCGCGAACCACTGCATAGGGATGGATCGGCGCCGGAAAGCCCTTCACCTCGACTGCGCCAAGATCGCAATATTCGAAAAGATCGCCGACCAGCTGCCGCGTTTGCGGCCCGATAACGACGGAGTCGGGCTCAGCAAGAACTTGCAGTCTCGCGGCGAGGTTCGGCGTCTCGCCCACGACGCCGCGCTCCTGTCCTTCGCCTGAACTGATCAGATCGCCGACGACCACTTGGCCGGTGGCGATGCCGACGCGAATCCGCAATGGCTCGGACTGCTGAAGCAGCCTGACGGGACCGACGAGCGCAAGGCCCGCGCGCACTGCCTGTTCCGCGTCGTTCTCGTGCGCTTGCGGGTACCCGAAATACACCAACACGCCATCGCCCATGTACTTGGCGACAAAGCCGCCGAAGTGCGCGACCGTATCGGCGACATAGCGGTGATACGTACCGATGATCTCACGCAAGTCCTCGGGATCCAGACGTGTCGCCAGCGCCGTCGAGCCGACGAGATCGGCGAACATGACAGTCAGCTGTCGGCGCTCGGCGATGGGCTCCGCCGCGTTCGGTTGAACCGACTTCGAGCGGTTCGTCGACGCCTCCAGTTCCACGATTGCTTTGAGGAGCCGCTTGCGATGACCGAGCAGCATACCGAGCTTCTCTAGATCGGCCTCGGTCAAATCGGCCAGAACTTCAGCGTCAATGGCGTTATCGCGAAACGTCGCCTCGTATTGCTCCAGCCCGAGAAGTCGCAACCAAGCAGCAATGTCCACGACACCTTTCCCCAAGGCTGAATTCGGCCCCTCCACGTCATATTAGCTCAGACGCATGGAAATTGCTTCAGATTCGGAAGACGAAGGTTCGCTCGGGAGGATGTGGATTGGCCACCTCGGCCATGCAAATCGCGGCGCAATGACGGCCTATGGACGCGAGGCGGACTATACGCTCCCAATGAACAATCATCAGCTTTGGGTCAGATCTGACCCCTCGAAGCCGTCGGTCTGCTTTCGGTCCTACTTTGGTCGTTCGACAATTCGCGTAGCTATGGCTGGTGAGGCGCCATCTGAGCGAACCACCGGTCTAAACCTGCTGATGGCATGATGCCTGGAGCGTCGGGGAACGGCGACACGATGATTTCAGATAAGTTGTTGATTGTATTGGATGGCAGCGGAGGACCGCTAAATCGGGAAACCCACTATCGAAGAAGCGCTCTTCCATTATCGGCGGGCGTTCAGCTTGAGCGTGCAAGAGCTTCTTAGTCGCTCTGACGTCGTTGGCATCGTTTGTTGCCGCAGCAATTGTCGTAAGGATGGGATCGGTCGCGCAGGTGCCCCTCGCGTTTGCTTTGCAAATTAGTGAATGCTAAACTAGAAGCTAAGGTCGCATCGTCCAGCGCAAAGCCCAACGGGCCATTTGGCATGTCCGATGCTCTGCATGATGACGACTGCGATTACCGTTTGGGGCACCTTCGGTGCACGACGATGCGCAGGGCTGGCAAGCGTGATGGCCGCGGCTGCAGCCTGTTCACGGCGATGCGGTCATCGGGGAATGCGCCGGGATGCTTGCTAGCACTGTGACGCCGCGACCAGATCGACGTCATGAACTTGTGGCCGGGCGACCACCAGAAAGTCTGTCTGATAACCTCAAACGGGGAATAACTAGAGACCGGAACAGGGGAGGATGAAATGACTTTCAAGCATTATCTGCTCGTCGTTGCTGTCACGTCGCTCTGCCTTGGATCTGCCCAGGCTCAGTCTGCCAAAGAAGCCATTGAAGCCGCCAATGCCGAGTTCGTGAAGGCGTACAACAGTAAGGATGCGGCGGGGGTCGCATCGAAGTACGCGGATGATGCGGCCGCATTCCCGCCAGATATGGCGCGAGTCGACGGCCGGCAGAATATCCAAAAGCTATGGCAGGGCGCCATCGATATGGGCATATCAGAGCTGACGCTCACCACGCTTGAGGTCCAGGAAAGCGGAGATTTTGCATACGAGTCCGGGACTTTCTCCCTCAAGGCACCGGGCAAGGATTCGAAGCTGGTGGATGCCGTCGGGAAGTATGTGGTGGTCTGGAAGAAAGGACAGGACGGCAGCTGGAAGCTCTACCGGGACATATGGAACTCCGATCCCGGGAAATGAACGTTAGCATTGGATGCCGGGCGCCTTAGGATCATAACCATAGACCATCGCCAATTTCGTGGAGTTCATTTGCAACTCGGTACCCAAGCGGTCACTTGCCGGAGGAGCAGATGGCGAAACTTTCCGTTGATCAATACCTGGCGGCGGCGGCTGCGCGACTTGCCCATTTGACGCAGACATATGCGATCATTTTCTTTGCCAGTATCGCGACCATGTTTGCGATACTAGCGTACGCGCCTTCGGCGGGACTAGCCGCCAGGATCGCGCTCGCGACGATTGTGGTCGCAATGACAGTTTATGGCGTCTTGGCAGCCAAGGCCGCCATGGATGACTTAAAGGCGATGCTGGACGATGCCGTCGACGACTTCTCAGGCAGCCGCTTTGGCGCTCACCTGAAGCAGATACCTACGGCGTTGTTCATCGGAGTAAGCGTCATCCTCGTGCTTGCGATGGGGGCGACGCAGCTGTGGGCGATCATTTCGGCCTGACTGGGGCAGTCAGGAGCCTGCTTACGGTACAGCAATACTCCTGGCCCAATCCGCATCCCAAGATCGCTGGACATTGCCAACGAAGCGGGGACTAGGCCGTGAACTCATAAACGAGTGACGGTCGGGATGGATCGTCGGTGGCTACTCCGATGCCGCGCGAAGATCGGCGACGGCCTGTTGTGTTTCCCTGGTCATGCCAGGCAATCGGTCATCTGCAATGGCTGCTGTCATGACGTCGGTCGCAAGAACTGCCTTCTCTGCTGGATGTTCGGTCCAGTAGCTGGAGGGAATGCGGGCTAGGCTCGTCAGCAGATCACCTTCGAAGAAGTCGCCGGCGCGAAATGAGTCTTCCGCCAAGCGTCGCAGCATGAGCGGGACCAGCCATTCCAAAGCTATCCCTTGTTCGACAGCCAGCCGCAGTTCCTCGTCGGTCAAAGTGTTCAGGGGTTTGCGCCGCAGGGAGTGAGACGTGCGAACGACATCGGAGTCGAACGTTGGCCCACCTCTGGCCGTCCAGTTCTTCCAGCGTGCAATCACCCGTTGTTTTGGATCGGCGCCGCTTGGCGGATTGTCCCATCCGAGTTCTCCACTATGAAAGCCGATGGAGAGCCTATGCGGCGTTGTGGCTCACTGTCCAGCGTCCGCAGAACGGCGCTTTTCGGTTGAGGCTTTCATGTTGTGGTAAAATCTGATTCAGGCTCCGCATGAGCCGATATGACCTGACTGACCTCGAATGGCGCGTGATCGCACCGCTATTGCCCAACAAGCCCCGAGGCGTGCCTCGCGTGGATGATCGCCGCGTGCTGGCATCTTCTGGGTGCTGCGCTCCGGTGCGCATGGCGCGATCTGCCCGGGCGTTATGGACCACGCAACACGCACAGGGGACGAGTTGTTAAGTTAATGGGGGGCACGAATCCGTTCCGAAATATGGCGGCGCTCCTTCTCGGCCAGTGCGGTGTAGCGGTGCAGCATGAAGGGTCGGTGTCGGTACCGAGTTCTGCGACGACACGCTGGGCAACCAAGTCAGGCAATAAACGCGATGTTGCGCGAGAGGCGGTCGAACTGGCCACGAGGACCGGACATTACCGCCGGCTCGCTGTGGTCGGTTGAGGTCTTCGATCGAGAGCATGGGCGAAGCCCGACGGATATCGACTATCCGCCGGGCGAGCCGCCCTTCAGTGGTGGGCGGAAACGCTCTTGACGTATTCGGACACAAGTTCCCTGGGCGCCGACTGACCGACGTCGCCGACGCTGAGGATGCCTACCATCCGCATACTCTTGTTGATCACCGGCAACCTGCGGATTTTCAGTTCCTCCATGTGCCGCATGGCCTTGGCCAGATCGTCGTCTTCGCGGCAGCAGTGAATGCCGGTCGTCATGACATCGCGCGCCGTCGCTGTGCGGCTGTCGAAACCATCCTCCGCCAGTCCTTTGCAAACAATGTCGCGGTCGGTCACCATTCCGATCAGCCGGTCGTTCTCTCCGATGGGAATCGAACCGATGTCCTCGGCTAGCATCAATTTCGCCAGTTCGGTGACGGTGGTTTCGGGGCTGACCCAGTCGACACCTTTGTGCATCGCGTCTTTGACTTTCATGACTGACCTCCCTTTCTGAGGTTGGTGCATGTCCCTCTGTCTCATGTTACCTCGGACTGGATTTTCTGGAAACATGAGGACGCACGCCGACACAGAGCCGGTGGAGCATCGACGAGTACATTGAGTGCGTATCGATCGCCTTTCTCTTCGAACGGTCCAGCCGCTATTCCATCGGCGCCCCCGACCCCATGTCTCGGGTTAGAAAAGTTCCTCACATTCGACACCTGCCAGTGGCCCGAGTGGTACGGACGCGGCGTTGGTTCAGCGCCATGGCGATGCTTCGAAGGCTTATGATACCGGATCGCCGGATGGACGGGATAACCGGCCGAATGGCTTCAGCGAAGTGGCAGGTTCACGGATGGAGACGGCGCGGCCGCGTGCAGCCGCCTTGTCTACGCACAGTCTGGCGCTCAGGGTGTTAGCGGATGCACACCGTTAAGTCATTCTCCGAACGACCCAGACCGACCGGCCCGCATGAGCAGTCCCGGACAACAGTCGAAGGCGAGGATCATCTTTGAGCCGCTCAGCCTCGACTACATCAAGAAGCAGGACCTGCTGATCGGTCTGGTTGGCGTTCGGCGTAATCCACCAGCGCCGATCCTCGCAGCAAAGCCCGGCCTCCGGATGTTCCTGGAGGTATTCAATCGCATATTCGGCATCCACCTTTCTCGGTGCCGCATCCGCGGACATTTGCTCTTTCCTCCGCCGTCGGCGATCGCTTAGGGACTATACCTGATAATGGAGTCTGTTGCGGTGAGAACCCTTCACGTCCGGCGGACGGATTTATCGAGCACGCTGTCAGCGAGGCGTTTTTGGGGTGTCCACTGAAGGATGGAAACTATGTCCACCGCTGAAAAAACCCCTGACACCATTACAGGCACCGCCTTGCCGACCTTCGATCCGTCCAAGGCTGCGGCCGAGTTCCGCGCTGCCGCTGAAAAGGTGAGCGAGAGCGTGGAGTTCGGCTCTCCTGTTTCGATTGCTCAGGTTGAGCTGCTGCACGCGCTACCGTGACGTCTGGACCGTTCGCTATGGCAAGGGCTCTTTCAAGGCGTTGATCGCTATCGGCGTCAGCGGCACATCGCGCTCCCTGCACGTATCGCGTAAATGCTTGCTTTTGCAGGCTTAATTGAGTGGCTGGGGAACCTGGATTCGAACCAGGACTAACGGAGTCAGAGTCCCCAATGAAGCGTTGATTACAAAGCCGATTTTTCCCGACTTCGGGAAAACGGCCACATGCAAATTCAAAGGGTTATCGTCGGGTTTCCGACCGAGCCAGCTGGCGCTTGCCCCAATGAGGGGACCTCGATCAACGAAGCTGCAGCTCGGAGCGCAACAGCTCAACTTGAGACATGCGAACCGCTCTGTATTCAGCCCCTTGGGAGCCGCTTCGACCTGACGCCGCATGAAGCGTTTGCAGCCACCCGCGAGGCGAACGGGTGGTGCGCGTGAGCATCGAAGTGATGACGAAGGTGATCCAGCGCGCGCCAGTGGGTGGTAGCGAATTCACGTGCATGCTCATAATGGCCAATTGGTGCAATGACGACGGCGACAGCCTCTACCCTTCGATTGCGCTTTTAGCGGAGGCCATGCGTGTCAGCCGATCGCAGGCGCAACGCATTCTACACCGACTCATGCCCGCTAAACCGGAAGATGAAGCGGCAGGCAACTGGTGGTTTCGAGTTGTCGGTAACGATAAGGGCGGCGCTCCTGGCATGACTAGGCGCTACCAAATGAACGTCGCGCGGCTGGATACTTTTCCGAAGTTACCAGAGTTCGAAAAGGCTGAAGAACGGCGTCGAAATAGGACTGCAACGGGTCGTACAAGTGCGACGGGTTGCACCGGCGCGACGGGTCGCACAGGTGCGACTACACGGGTCGCATCGGTGCAACCCGACTCGTCAGAACAACCATCAATCGAGAGAGAGCGCCTACGCGACGAGGATGGGAATGAATTCGAACGTGCTCGCCACACTTGGCCCTCAGGATTCGCCGACAGCCGGGAGGATGCGCTGGTGGCTTGGCAGACCTTGGCACGCGAGGACCGCTTGGAGGCCGGCCGTGAGATCGACCGGTTCGTTCAGGCCAACAAGGCTGTTGGTCGGAAGATGATCTGCAGCTTCGCGGCGTACCTTCGAGAGCAAAAGTGGAAGGCGCTCCCCGAACCAACCAAACTCGTGGCGGCGCCGAGATCAATACCGAAGCCGGCTCCGGCATCACGTATTCGCCCCTCCCGCTTTCAGCTTTCCCGTCCAGACCTCTATCCAGAGCTGTTCGGTGGTGATGCTAGTGCTCCAGAGGAGCCAGCGCCAATGACGACAACGGGTCCTTCCGGCCTCAAACCAAAAGCGGGGCGGCAGAGCGCGGCATCCAGCCAGTCTGACGAGAGTTTTCAAGCCTAAAATTTAGCCTAAAGAGTGCGCTAAGATACCCTGGAAATGAGCGTGAGGGAGGGCTGAGCGGCGGTATCCAGCAGTTTTGTTGAGTTTGGGCAGCTTTGCGCCTCATGTAAGTCGCTCCGGGAGGTCGTTGCATTCCTTGAAACCGGACTCGCCGCCGTTCGGACCAATACGCCTTTTCCGCGCCGCGGGCGCTGTCTCCTCTCTAAAGGCCGAGGCGGCCTGATAAGCTCTTGGCCGATAGTCGAACCACGGCAACGTCTGCTGCGGTTGCCGGCAGCGAACAGCTTTCCCTGACCACGGCGTGCTGCGCGGCAGGGGCTCCCCGACTCGTTGGCAGTCTAGCCTGGCTGTCCGTCCAGAGGATGGCGTCGTCCAACCCTAACAGACGTCTCTGTTGTCGATTCCGATCAGTGGCTGTGTCCGAAAGGGTGGCCGTTTCATACGTCGGCACAATAGCGCGCCGGACTTGCTCTGTTGTTAGCTCGGTCGCCGTTCGAGCAGTCCAGAACGGTTTCATGGAGCCAACCATGCGGGAATATACGTCTTCGCAATTCAGTCGCAGCGGTCCAGATGGGTCGGTTCCTCCGTACATGGACCCCGCCCTGTTGTCATCGATCGTTCATGATTTCAACAACCTGCTGACGCCGGTCGTGATTGCCCTGGAAGACCTGCAGCGGCGCCGCGCCGGCACGTCGAGAGAACTTGGAAAGATCGACGCTGCGATCTACTGCGCGTTTCGCGCGAAAGTCGTTGCCCGGCAACTTCTTGAATTTGCGAATGCGTGCCCTCCACGGCCAGAGCCGACGGATATTCGCCAGCTGCTCGAGCAGTTCCAACTCGTGCTTGCGAATATCCTCGCACCAGACATTAGGCTGACGCTTCACGTCGCGGGCAACCTTCCACTGGCCTTCATTGACCGGGAGTTCGTCGAACAAGCACTTCTCAATCTGGTCCTGAACGCACGCGATGCGATGCCCGATGGCGGCGAAATCTCCCTGGCCACCGCTTTGGAGTTTCCACCTTCGAGCAAAGCGGCTCGGCCACAACGGATGATCCGGCTATCCGTCTGCGACAGCGGTGTCGGGATGGATGACAGGACGCTCAAAACGGCGGGTCGGGAGACTTTCTCCACAAAGGCGAGCGGAAGCGGCCTTGGCCTCGCGATCGTCAGGCGCATCGTGGAGAGTTTGAGCGGCGGACTCTCGATCATCAGTGCCCTCGGACATGGCACTGCCTGCCATCGATCTATGGCTGCCGGCCATTTCCGCGGATACGAGCAACTGAATTCAACAACCAGGAAGGAATGCAACGATGCAAGTTTCTGCTTTCTTCGCAAAACGCTTGGCGGCGCTTCGAGATTTCGTGGCACCGAGCAACAGGCCGGAACCGCACTACACGCGTGACACGCGGCGCGCCATTATGGTCGAATCGAAACGGGTGCTGCCGCTCTTGCGCAACCCCCCACGATAGGGTCGTGTGCAGAGTGAATTGAAAGCCGTCGGCGGCTCGCGATCTTCCCAGTCAGGTCCGATTCCTGTCTGAGCCGCCTGAATGGTGGCGGGGTGAAGTACTCGCCATCATTCGTCCGAAGTGGGCTCGACCTCAAGCTCTTGGATGCAATGGTCGCGCCAGGATATTGCTGTCCAAACGAAGTTGCTCATCCCTCTCTGGAACGCCTGCCGCCGCCCTAAACACGCGGGGATCGGCGACAACCGCCGTTCGGCAACAGCAGTACATGGGCGGGCTGTTGCCTTTCGTTGCGAGGACCTCGGCCATGGGGGGCGTGCGTGCCATACCCCGGTCTATGCTTCCTGGGTGAACGACTTAGGCAGGCTGGCTAAATGGCAAGTGCGGCTCGCTGCAGGTTGTAGAAATTCTAGTAGCCAGGGACATTCGTGTACCGCCGTTCGCAACCGGCAACGGTCAAGCGGAAACACAAATTCTAGATCCGCGATACGATGGGATAGGCAAGCCTATCTGTCTGGCACCGTAGTCTTCTTAGCCATCAGGTGCGACTTTTCGGAAGCGATCTTCTTGCGGAGGCCGCTGACGCGGTGATGACCGGTCCTTGGCGCTCAGCCTGATATCGGATCAGGCACACAACGCATAACCGCCGATCTAAAGGAGTTTCTCTTATGCTGCCTTTGCTGCAGGCATTGCATCGAATTGCTGCTCCGCGCGGCGATGGATTGCGGTCGGAATTTCTGCGGATGGCAGGGGAGGGAGCGCCAGGACGGACCATCCCGGTTCGAACAGAGCTCGCCGCGCTCCATTACCACATTCCCGTCGCACCGAGGGATGCGCCGTGCGGAGGGGAAATTGCGGCATGCGAACCTGATCTCACATGGCGCAACTCGTGCGATCGGCTCAGGACGTCCTTCGATCCACGCTGCCGGGCTGAGCTCCACCACATGGTCTTCCCAGGGCCTGCTTGCGGAGGCTGCGCGGGTAGGGGCGACGCAAAATGCGTATCGCAAAAACTGCAAGACGAGCGTCACCCATGACGAAGCACCTTCTCGATCCTCACGCTATTGCCACTGCTGCGGCGAGCGGCGAGCTTCTATCGCCAGAGCAAGCTCCTTTGCCGCTTCTGGCGCCGGTGTCCTCGAATGAGCTCGTACCGCCGACGGGGCGCCGGAATTTCAAGCGTGCCATTGCCGCCATTGCGCTGTTGGCGGGCATTGTTGCCGGCATCTACTACGGTCACGACTATTGGACGACGGGCCAATATCTCATATCGACCGACGACGCCTATCTGAAGGCCGATTCGACGACGATCGCACCAAAGGTTTCTGGCTATATCGCCGAAGTCCGGGTCCGCGACAACCAGAAAGTCACGACGGGGCAGGTGCTAGCCCGCATCGATGACCGGGACTTCCGCACAGCGCTTGACCAGGCAGAAGCCGACATGCGGGCCGCCCAGGCGACTGTCCGCAATCTCGAGGCACAAATCGTGCTGCAGCGGGCGTTGATCGAGCAAGCGAAGGCAGCGGTCACTGCGACCCAGGCCTCGCTGCGGTTCGCAACGGTCGACGCTGACCGTTACACCACGTTGGCTAGGAGCGGCACTGGCACAGCCCAGAAAGCCGAGGCCAGCCGCGCCGAGGCGGACCAGCTCGCCGCCGGTTTGGTACGCGATCAGGCCTCGGTCGCCGCAGCCGAGATCAAGATTGATGTACTCGCCACCGAACGTGACAAGGCGCTTGCACTGGTGGACCGTGCGCGGGCCGCAGGCGAGCAGGCGAGGCTCAATCTTTCCTATACGACAATCACTGCGCCGGTCGAAGGTACCGTTGGCGCCCGTACGCTTAGGGTTGGCCAGTATGTCGGGGCCGGCACACAGCTGATGGCGGTAGTGCCGCAGAACGCCGTTTATGTAGTCGCCAACTTTAAGGAGACGCAACTCACACACGTTCGCGACGGCCAACCGGTGCATGTTACCGTCGACGGCTTCCCTGGCGTCGAGCTTGTGGGTCACGTCGACAGCCTGTCACCGGCAAGCGGTCTCGAATTCGCGCTGCTGCCGCCAGACAACGCGACCGGCAATTTCACCAAGATCGTACAGCGCATTCCAGTAAAGATAGCGATCGACGACCATCAACTCGGCGACCTGCTGAGAGCCGGCATGTCCGTCGAGCCGACCATCGACACCAGGGCAACGGTGCTTGCCGCAAACGGCAGGTCCGCCAAGCCTGAAACACTATCCCTCGATTGGAACGCCGGCGCCGCGACTGAGCGCGCCGAGTAGGAATCCGCGGGCATTAGGTTCGCCTCCCTGCACGCTTAGGAGTCGTAGCCCATGGCAAGCATCGCATCGTCCATTCCAGCCCCTGCTCGAGCCGCCCGCAACGAGAATGGAACCGCTGGCGCCACCACCTCGCCGCGGGTCTGGGTGGCGGTGGTCGGCTCCACTCTCGGCGCCTTCATGGCCGTGTTGAACATTCAGATCGTCAATGCCTCGTTGGCCGACATCCAGGGCGCCATCGGAGCCGGTATTGACGATGGCGGCTGGATCTCGACCGCCTATCTCATCGCCGAGATCGTCGTAATCCCGCTGACGGGTTGGCTGTCCCAGGTCTTCTCGCTGCGCAACTACCTCATCACCAACGCAGTACTGTTCCTCGCCTTTTCAGTCGCTTGTGCCTTCGCCGCCAACCTCGGGCAGATGATCGTCTTGAGGGCCATCCAGGGCTTCTCAGGCGGCGTGCTCATCCCGATGGCCTTCACCATCGTCATCACACTACTGCCTAAGGCCAGGCAGCCGATCGGACTGGCGCTCTTTGCAATGTCGGCAACATTCGCGCCAGCGATCGGCCCGACAATCGGGGGCTATCTCACCGAAAACTGGGGCTGGCAGTACATCTTCTACGTCAACTTGGTCCCCGGCGGTCTGATGGTCGGCATGCTGTGGTTCTCGCTCGACCGCCAGCCGATGCGGCTCGCCTTGCTCAGCAAGGGCGACTGGCCTGGCATCGTGACCATGGCCGTCGGTCTCGCCGCACTGCAGACGGTGCTCGAGGAAGGCAACAAGGACGACTGGTTTGGCTCCCCTTTCATCTTGCGGCTGGCGATCATCGCGGCCGTGTCGCTCTCGCTCTTCATCTGGATCGAACTCACTTCGAGCCATCCGCTGCTCAATCTGAGGCTGCTCGTGCGTCGCAATTTCGGCTTCGGTATCCTCGCCAATTTCTTGCTGGGAACAGCTCTCTACGGCTCGGTCTTCATCTTGCCGGTCTATCTCGCGCGCATCCAAGGCTACAACGCCGAGCAGATCGGCTTGGTGCTCGCATGGACCGGGCTGCCGCAGCTGCTGCTGATCCCGCTGGTTCCGTCCCTGATGCAGCGCTTCGACGTCCGCCTCGTGATTGTGACGGGCTTTGCGCTCTTCGCCGCCTCGAACTTCATGAATGTGCACATGACCGCGGGCTATGCCAGCGACCAATTGTTCTGGCCGAACATCGTGCGGGCCATCGGCCAGGCACTGGTTTTCGCGCCGCTCTCGGCGATCGCCACATCAGGCATCGAGCAGGAGAACGCCGGCTCAGCATCGGCTTTGTTCAATATGATCCGCAACCTAGGCGGCGCCGTCGGCATCGCGCTGTTGCAGACCTTCCTGACCAAGCGCGAGCAGTACCATTCGAACGTGCTCATACAGTCGGTCTCACTTTTCGAAGAGGCAACGCGTTCGCGTATCGAGAAGCTCACCGCCTACTTCCTGTCCCATGGTGTCAGCGATCACGCGCTCGCCGCACAGAAGGGAGTGATCGCGATTGCACTGAGAGTCAGGCAGCAGGCCTTCGTTATGGCTTTCAGTGACACTTTCTTCCTTCTCGGGGTTGCCTTGGTGATCGCGCTCGCTGCCAATCTGCTTCTGAAGAAGCCTGGCCATGTTGAAGCCGGCGGCGCGCACTGAGCGACTTGTCCGACGCGATCTGGCATGCGCAGGAAGCCGCGTGGCGCGAGACAACTGCCGCAATACTAACGGTGAAGAGGTCCAGACGCGTTGCCGGCAATGCCTGACGCGGAAACCCTCAGTCGATTTCACTGGCTACTGGCAGCGTCGCAAGGCAGCATAGGCAAGGACAAATTGTGCGGCGCAATATTATGTGCGTGCAAATGACTTTTTGAGTCGATTATTTCGGTGCACTTTAGAAAAGCGCAAAATAGTTCCGTCAGGAACTTGTCAGTAGACAGGCGGATACCTACTTACTGATCGTTTTACCGAAATTGTCGGGAAAAACAGAGCGGCCCGGTCGATGTTGGAAGCATCGCCGGGCCATTTGCACCACCTTTGCGGTGGAGAAGTGATCACTTGACGCCTAAATGGGATTCCTCCCACCCATTGTCAAGGACTTTCTCCGCCGCATAACGACATCAAGAAAGGTTTATGTCGTAATGCCGGAAATGAAAGTTATCCTCTTTAAGAAGACCCGCATTCGGGTCGATGAGAACGGTCTTGTTTGCCTCAACGACATCCATGTCGCGGCTGGATATTCTAAAAACCAGACGCCATCGGATTGGCTGGCTTTGCCGGGCGCTAAAGGCGCGATGACGGCGCTGTTGGTCAAAAACACCGGAAAATCCGGGGTTTTGTCGAAGGACGAAATCCGGTCCGTCTATTACACGAAGGCCGGGAAAGGCGGCGGCACGTGGGCGCACGAAAACCTCGCGCTTGCGTATGCCGAATACCTGTCCCCGAAGCTCGGCGTCGAAATCCGTGATGTGTTCCTTCGCTACCAGCGTGGCGACGAAACGCTCATCCCGGAGATCATCTCGCGCAAGCCTGCCGTCGATGACCGTGACCTACACCGTCAAATCGGAAAGGCCGTCAGAAAGAAGTACACGCAGGCCCTTGACGAGCATGGCGTGAAGGAACCCGTTGAGTACGCCATCTGCACCAATGAGACGTACAAGGAACTGCACGGCGGGACGGCCAAGCAAATCCGCGTAAGGCGCGGACTACCGGCAAAGGCCAACATTCGGGACCACATGACGTTGCCCGAACTGGCCTATACCATGGCCGCAGAAGCCTTGGCTTCCGAGCGTATTGAGCAGCAACAGTCGGCTGGTTTCCTTGAATGTCGGGACGCCACTAAGCAGTCGGCGTCATCGATCAAGAGCGCCATCGAAAGCGACCGCAAGGCTCGCCAGAAGGCGATTGACAGTCCGAAGGAATAGCTGAGCTGAAACTGTCGCCGGCCTGCTTCATTGCGGGCCGGCGATGCCGGTTTAGTCGCCAGCTTCGGCGCGCGCTATGATCGCTTCAAGCGTCGCGATCATCCTGAGATTGTCAGCTATGATCTCGTCACTCAGGCTGACACGCGTGCCGTCCGGCATGGTCGAGCCTATCTCTCCCGGATTTTCCTGCTCTTGGCGAATCTCTTCCCGTAGCCTTGCGATTTCGGCCTTGTGGTTTGCTATCAGGTTCGTGCGCCAGTCCATGCGCCGAATCTAATCTCTATTTTTGCAAGGTCCAGCACCGTGGCCTGCCCTCGTGCAGGGTAACGTCCCGATTGTTCAACAGCGACGAGCTTACCGCGCCCCATATGCGGTGCAGGTCGTCACGTGCGCACCCGGATGACTTGCCCGCGTTTGAACAGCGGGTTCGGGTTGTTGCGGCGCGTGATCGAAATGGCGCGCGCGTTGAAACCTGACTCTAGGAGGTGCAAAACCGCCTCGATATGCTTCATGTGTTCGATGAGCTTTTCACACTACGCTTGGTTGGCCTGTAGCTTCCCCCGATCTCGGCATGAAGCATGAGTGCGTAAAGTGCGGGTTTGTGTTTTATGCCCCGCAAGATAGTAAGGCCGGATTCACTTCCTGTGGCGTTCTGCGAAAATCCTGGATGATGAACCTTGGGGAGAGCCCATCGCCGATCCAGTTGATGGTCCGGCGGCTAGGCTGCGTGCAGCGGTACAATCGTGGGCGCGCGGGCGTTTTTAGCGGCCCAGTCGAGTGCGAAGTCCGCGACTTCCTCCCACCCCGGCTGAAGACAGGTCCAGTGCGAGCGGTTGGGATATATCTTGAGTTCGGTGTTCGACGGCGCCTGTTTCTGCTTCTCGAACATCGCTTTTGTCATCTTGGCCTGGGCAATCAGGTCGATGCCACCGCCGATGAGCAGAAGAGGTGCGCGATTGGGGTTGTCCCAACGGATCTTCCCTGCGGCCGAAACCAGGCCGTCCCAGTAGATCTTCCCTGGCGTGGGGACGATGTAGCGGTCGTACATCGTGTTGACCTGCGCTGCCGGTACGGTCTGTGCGAAGCGGGTGCTGAAAAACTTCCTCGACATGGTCATGACGCGGCGCCAGCTTCCCCATGAAAAGAACACGGGGAACGTCGACTTGATGGTCTGCCACCCGACCAGTACGCCGGAAGTCGGCGCGGGGTCGATGGCGACACCGGCCACACCGAGTCCGCGGTCAAGCAGATGCTGCGTGACGGTACCGCCAAACGAGTGCCCGATCAGGATTGGTGGCTCGGGCAACGCGCGGATCAGCCGATCGTAATGATTGATGAGCTCGTTGATACCGACTTGGGCGAGGGCGGGGTTCGGGGACGCACGCAGCTCGCTTGGAGATTGGTCGTCAAATGGCCAGGCCGGGGCGATGACGTTGTAGCCCCTGGCTTCATAACGGGCCTTGAAGCCTTCCCAGCAGTGGGCGTTCAGCCAGGCGCCGTGGATTAGCATGATAGTCTTGGACATTGGTCTCTCCGTCGGTTCTGTCTGATATGCCCGCGCTTCGAATTTGCCCGATCGACCAGCGCCGATAAGAGCAATGAGAACGCTATGTTGAGGGCGCGCGCGCAGTCGACTGAATCAAGGCCGTGGATGGCCAGTACCGCCGGACAGGATGTCCCACGCGCTGGTGGAGCGCCGACAGGCAAGACGCACAGCCGCCGTTCGCTTGGATAGAGCCGACCTCCCTACGTTTTGCGCAGGGTCACTCAAGCTCGCGAAGGGTCTGCCATAGACCTAAGGATGGCATGACCGACGCTTACGTTCGGTGTCGCGCGGAGTGAGGCGGGGCCAATCTGCTCAGTGACGCCGGGCGGTTGTTCATGGAGGTAGATGCCGATCCAGGGGAGCCAGCGGTGGAGGCGGTCGTGTTGACCGCGGGAAAGGCGATCAACAGGAGACAGACATGAACACACACATGAGTCTGGGCGACATTTCACGCTCCGGTCGACCGGAGCATGACGAACTGGTCCCGTCTCGTTACGCACTTAAGGTCGGAGACATTGACGTCCTGATTGTCAGCGATGGAATTCTGCCAATTCCAGCCCAGACTATCGCATACAACGTCGACGCAGCCGTCCGCTCGGCCTGGCTGGAGGACGAGTTTCTGTCGCCGGAGATGCTCGAATGGCCGCTGAACGTGGTCGTGGTGCGCAGTGGCGGCCAGACCATACTCGTCGACGCTGGGTTAGGCGCGGACCCTGACTTGCACTTGCCGCGTGCCGGGCAGTTAATCCATCGGCTGGAGGCCGCCGGCATTGATCTCGCATCAGTGACCGACGTGGTGCTGACGCACATGCACATGGACCACATTGGCGGGTTGCTCATCGATGGAGTGAAGGAGCGGCTCAATCCGGACCTACGGATTCACGTGGCAGCCGCTGAGCTCGAGTTCTGGGAGTCGCCCGATTTCTCCCGTGTCTCCATGCCTCAGGGATTCCCGGATGCGCTTCGGCGAGCAGCCAAGCGGTTCGCGAATGACTATCGCAGCCACTTGCGCCCGTTCGATCAGGAGCACGAAGTGGCGCCGGGGGTACTCGTCCGTCGCACCGGCGGCCACACCCCTGGGCACAGCGTGGTCCGCCTGGCGTCTGGCGGCGATCGGCTCACATTCGTGGGGGACCTCGTTTTCCAGGTCGGTTTCGACCATCCCGACTGGCACAACGGCTTCGAACATGACCCCGAGGAGGCGACACGCGTCCGCGTCAGTCTTATGCGGGAACTCGCGGCGAACCGCGAGCCACTGGTGGCCACCCACTTGCCGTTCCCGTCCCTCTGCCATGTGGCGATGGATGGCGAGACCTTCCGTTGCGTGCCGGCCGTCTGGGACTACTGACCGGGCCGAAAGGAGCTATCGGGCTGTAATCGCCTGTGCGTGCAACATATTGAGGGATCAGAATGTCCGCTCTGCCATCGAGGCAGAGCGGCCGCGCTCGACCAGGTCTATGGCCGTCTAGGCTGCAGTCCAAAGTGCGGCCGGTGACCGTCGCCATCCGCCGCCTTATGGATGAGCGCTCGGCATTGCTTGTGCCGGATCCGGCAAAAGAGGCACGCGGTTGCACTCCTGCCTCGGCAGGCCAACCGAGTAGGAAAACCGAGACAGTTCCGGTCAGCACGCCACGAAGTGGCAGCCATGGTTATGACGCCGACAGTTGGTCGTGACCCCATTTGTGGACGTCATGGGTTCTTCGCCTCATCCAGGCCGGTAGGTGCCCGACGGGTGAAATCGGCATGGGAGAAGCAGACCTATCCCGAAGTATAGGTTAGCCAGCGAAAGCTCTCAATTGGATCGCACTTTCGCGTAGTAGCGCCGCAGATTCTAATTTCGCTATATAGGTTCCGACGGTTACGTCGCACGTTGGTGGGATACGTACCTATCTTTTCAATCGGTTCCAGCGGCAGCCATTAAGGTCGTTGGTTGACGTGTGACGGGCACGCGGTTGATAATATACTGTGTAAACGCAGCCAATTTCGTGTCCAGCAGATCTCCCTGAGGCGAGGATCATGGGCGTGGTAGAGTCAGCAGCCGGAGCATATTCGGACAGCGTGAGCGGCCCCATTGCGATTCTCGTCGATGACGACACAGAGGTCCGCGACTCCCTGCAGGAGTTACTGAATTCGGTCGGCATCGACTCGATATCGTTTTCTTCCACGCAAGAAGTGTTGGATGCAGAGCTTCCGGATCGCCCGGCTTGTCTTGTTCTCGATGTCCGCATGCCGGGACTCAGCGGCCTCGACCTCCAGCAGATCCTCCTGACCAAGGGCATACAGACGCCGGTTGTGTTCCTGACGGGCCACGGCGACATCGCCATGAGCGTGCAGGCAATGAAAGCCGGGGCGGTTGACTTTCTGACCAAACCTGTGCGCGATCAGACCTTCCTCGACGCAATATCGGCAGCCGTCAATGCCGACATAGCACGGCGAGCGGCGGCGACCGTGTCGCGTAAGACCATGGCGCTTTACGAGACGCTCACTCCTCGCGAACGTGAGGTGCTTACGTTTGTCGTCTCAGGGGCGATGAACAAGCAGATCGCATTCGATCTTGGCATAAGCGAAATCACTGTGAAGCTCCATCGTAGCAACATGATGAGGAAAATGAATGCAAGGTCCCTCACGCACCTCTTGAGTGCCTGGCAGTCTTTGCCGGCCGAGATGCGTTGAATGCCGCTCGAGGCGACGCTCTCACTGTAGGGACAATGTGTGCGCAGTCAGCCGCCGCACGGCAGTTTCGAGAGGGTCTAAAATGGAATTGACGTCAATGACACAGCGCCGCGCCGTGGCCGCGGCGATCGGTGCTGTGTCGTTCTTCATTGCATTGTTGACCGGCGAGCCCTCCGGTCTGCTGGTCACCATTGCAGTTATAAGTATCTGCGTGGGTTGGAAGACGGGATTAGTGGCGATTGCCGTAGGCAGTCTGCTTTCAGCTGAGGTCCTCCCGGTATACGGGACCGAAAATGGCACCGTCAGGTTGGTGGCGTTTGTTGCAGCCGCGTTTGGCCTTTGGCTGGCGGTGAGCACATTCAGAAGGATCAGTTTTCTTGACGAGGCCTACCACCAAGCCGGACTTGGTGCCGCCGATATTCCGGGCCTAGGCTGGTCCGCCGGTCCTGACGGGCGCCGACGGTTCCCCAATGCTGCAACCCTCGACTACGTTGGCGTCTCCGCCAAAGAAATGCGCGAGATCATGGATGCCGACGACTTCTCCTGGTGGCTGAGGTTTGTCCATCCCGACGATGTCGAGGCGAGCATGGCGCAATGGCGCCACAGCTTGGAGACGGGCGAACCCATGATCGGAGAGCAGCGCTTGCGCCGGTTCGATGGCACCTATCGTTGGTTTCGCGATACAGGTGTTGCCTCGCGCGATGAGCGGGGGCGAATTGTCGGCTGGTATGGCCACACCGAGGACATCGACGACCGGCGCAAGGCGGAAGCCGCGCTGCGCCAGAGCGAGCGGGAGCTCCGGCTCCTGGTCGATACAGTTCCCACCATGATCTGGCTGATGACGCCGGCAGGACTACCGTACTATTTCAACAAGCGGTTCGTCGACTGGGCGGGCATTGACTCGGCCAAGGTGGAACCGCGCGGCACGCGGCAATTCGCTTCGCATGTGGAACTGTTCCATCCTGATGACCGAGCCGCCGTCAAGGCCGTGTTCCAGAAGTCCTTTGCCCGTGGAGAGCCGCTCCAGCACAAAGGCAGGCTGTGCCGAAAGGATGGCGATTATCGCTGGATCGATTCTCGCTTCGAACCGCTGCGCGATGAAGACGGCACTATCCTTCGCTGGTACGGCGTCAATTTCGACATCGACGATGAGGTTCGCGCTCAGGAATCCCTACGTCTGGCTGACGAACGGCTTGCGCGCGCGTTGCGCGCAGCTAGCCTATCCGAATTGTCGGTGTCCATTGCCCATGAGCTCAACCAGCCGCTGCAAGCGGTCGTGTCCAACGCCGGCGCGTTCCAGAGATGGCTGAACGCAGACCCACCAAATTTCGAACACGCCAGCCGGGTCGCCCAAAAGATCATCAGAAACGCCGACGCGGCGGCGCAGGTGGTCAGCCGCATCCGCGCCTTGTTCAGCAAGACTGAAGGCGAACCGCTCGCGATCGATCTTAATGCCGTGATCCGCGAAGTGTGTGATCTGCTGGGTGACAGGCTCGCGTCGAGCAGCGTCAAGCTGGAGCTTCACCTCGATTCCCGCCTTCCGGCGGTGGCTGCCGATCGCATCCAGATGGAGCAGGTCGTCCTCAACCTCGTCCGCAACGCAATCGAAGCGATGCAGGAGGTCGCCACTAATGTGCGAAGGTTGCGGATCGTGTCGCGGAGTCAAAATGACGAGACAGTAGAGGTCGAAGTGCGAGATTGCGGGCGCGGGCTCAGTAATCCGGAACTGATTTTTGACGCGTTCTACACAACTAAGCCGGACGGAATGGGAATGGGTTTGGCAATCTGCCGCTCGATTGTCGAAGCACACTGCGGGCGGCTTTGGGCGGAAAATGTCGACACAGGGGGGGCGTCGATAACTTTCAGCCTCCCCATCACCGCTACCAACTCGGTCGAGGAATCAAACGCCGCGACAGTAGGCGTTGCTCTTAGAGGCTAATCCGGGCATCGGCCATCGACTGTCCGATCTCGATGAGCGTGTTGACCAAAATGTACAAGATTCCAAAGACCATTGCGACGCCCAGCACCGCCGGGAGATCTGCGCTGGCAAAGGACTGAACTGTGTAAAGACCGAGACCAGGCCACCCGAAAATGCGCTCGACAACAAGCAGATTGCCGAAGAGAAGCCGGACCTGCAGGCCGAGCATGGACAGTGGGGCCGTGGCGGCATTGCGCAAACCGTGATGAAACAGTACCCGAGTCTCGCCAAGACCCTTGCCGCGTGCTGTTCGGACATACGCCTGGTTCATGACGTCGTGAAGCGCACCGTTCAGGCTTCGCCCAACCGCGACGCCGATAGGTAGCGCCAGTGCAAACGCTGGCAAAATCATGTGCAACAGCGCGTCGGCACTGACGTCGGGCCGGCCGACCAGTATTCCATCAATCACGTTGAATCCCGTAGGGCCTGCGAAGTCGCGGTACGCAAGCCTGCCCGCTCCGGGAAGCCAGTCGAGTCGGAACCAGAAAAAATAGGCGAGAAGTAAGGCTGACAGAAAGATCGGCGTGGAGCCCACTCCTACCAAAGCGAGTCTTATGCCGGCCGATCCCGGAACGAGGAACTGGAGTGCCGCCATGACGCCGGCGAGCGCCACTCCCAAAGCGATCGACGTCAGTCCGAGCTCCAGGGTGGCCGGAAGAAATTGCTGTATGTCGTCTGACAC
This sequence comes from Mesorhizobium sp. M1D.F.Ca.ET.043.01.1.1, assembly GCF_003952385.1. Taxonomy (NCBI): domain Bacteria; kingdom Pseudomonadati; phylum Pseudomonadota; class Alphaproteobacteria; order Hyphomicrobiales; family Phyllobacteriaceae; genus Mesorhizobium; species Mesorhizobium sp. M1D.F.Ca.ET.043.01.1.1. The sequence goes on along the minus strand of NZ_CP034444.1, from coordinate 248,917 downwards.
TGGGCGCCGGGTTCTAACCGACGTACCCAGATCTCCGTGCGCGAGGCGCGATAGGAAGCGCCCGTACTGAACGACAGCCGGGTCGTCCAGTCCGAGTTGCTTGCGCACTGCTTCGACAGCTTCTGGCGGAGCGCTCGGCCCAGCAATCGCCCGCGCTGGATCGGCGGGTATGATGCTTTGGAGGCCAAATACGATGAAGCTCATCATCAGCAGAACGATGACGGCGCCGACGATGCTTTTGGCGAGATATGCCAGCATCTAGGTCCCCCTTAGCGCGGCACGAATACCGTCGCCGGCAAGGTTGGCGAGCAGACAGAGAAGAAAGATGATCGCGGCCGGCAGGACCGGCAGCCACCAATGGACGGTGAGGCTGTCGAGGGTTCGCGACGTCATGGCGCCGAGTTCAGGCGCCGGTGCAGGCAATCCAAGTCCCAGGAACGACATCAGCGACAGCGTCATAATGATGTTTGCAACATCCAATGACGCCCCGATGACCAATGCCGGAACAACTCCTGGCAACAAGTAGCGCAACAGGAGGCGCGGACCGCGGACCCCGGCAATACGTGCCGCCTCGACATGAGGACGGGCCTTCAAGCGACGAATTTCATCACGGGAAATGCGCGCGTACCACATCCACCAGAAGATCGCGAGTGCGATCATTGTGTTCACGAGCCCGGGGCCGAGCGAAGCCACGACAGCCAAGGCGATGAGTGTTGCTGGAAGGACTAGGAATAAATCGACGATCCGCTCGATCACCAGATCGACCTTGCCGCCCGCAAGGCCAGAAATCAGGCCGATTAGGGAGCCCACAACGAGACTGAAGCCGATAACCGCGAGCCCTGGCAGCCAGGTATATCGAATGCCGAGGATGACGCGCGAGAACAGGTCGCGGCCGATCTCGTCAGTGCCGAACCAATGTTCGGCCGAGGGTGGGAGGTAGGCGCCCGCAACGCGCAGTTGCGGATCGAACGGCGTGATCCAAGGCGCCAGCACGGCGACAATTGTGACGATAGGCACGCCGACAATACCGACGCTTTCAAGCCAACCGGCACGCCGGAAGAAGTCGCGCCAGTTGAAGCGAGGTCGCGCAGGGAGGGTGTCCGGGCTTGGCCTTCCCGTCATTGTCCGCCTCCCACCGGCAGGCTCGGCATCGCCGCGATCAGTGAGCGCGTGTAGGCGGACTGTGGTGCGGCAATAATAGCATCTGGATCCGCAATCTCGACCAACTCGCCGTCTTTTAGCACCGCGACACGGTCGGCGATGACCCTGGCGGCCGCCAGATCGTGGGTCACGAACAACATCGCCATGTCGAGTCGTCGCCGAAGGTCGCTAAGAAGGTTCAATGTGGTGGCCGCCAATGACACATCCATGGCGCTGATCGGCTCATCGCAAAGTAGAAGCCTCGGGGGGACGATTACCGCGCGAGCTAAAACAGCGCGCTGGCATTGCCCGACCGACAGCTCGGCCGGCAGCGCGTCCATCAGGACCGGATCGAGGCCGACTAGCTTTATTGCCTCACCGACGCGACGGCGGCCGTAATCACTATCCAGCGAAACGGCACGCAGGCGCTCGCCGATCTGCTCGCCGATCGTGAGCCATGGTGTCAGTGCCGCCACGGGGTCTTGAAACACGACTTGTGGTGGAAACTTATCGAAGCGAATAACAGTGCCGCTGTCGGGCACCACGAGCCCGGCAGCAATCCTCAGAAGGGTGGACTTGCCGGCGCCACTTTCGCCCACCAGCGCCACACACTCGCCGAGCTTGATCGAGAGGTTGACCGACCTAAGAACGGGCTGCGGTTGACGAGCTCCCCAAAACGAACGTGCGCCTGTCGGATATGTTTTTCCGATGTTGGACAACCTCAAGGCGGCGGTTTGCTGGATCGCCTGGGGAGGCCATGGTTCAGCTCCCGCTCCATGCGTTGAGAGCAATGGAGTTTGTTCCTGGTGAAGGCAAGCGACAGCGCCACTGTGGGCAGAGGCAGGCTCCAGCGGCGGGCGGATCGCCGTGCAATCTGGCTGGGCAATCGGGCAACGTGTTGCGTAGGCGCAGGCGTTCTCAATGTTTATAGAGGGTGTGCGCTCGGACGGGAGCGTGGGAAGCGGGCGCCGTCGATCAGAGTCCAGATCGAACCGAGCAGCGAGCAGACCGGCGGAATAGGGGTGTGCGGCTTTCCGAGCTACGTCCTGCATACGTCCCATTTCAACGATGCGCCCGGCGTAGAGAACCAAGATGCGGTCGGCCAGTGAGGCCGCCACACGCAGATCGTGGGTTACAAAAAGAATTGCCGTCTGCTGCTCGCGGGCGAGATCGCGCAACAGGTCGAGGATCTGCGCCTGCATGCTTACATCGAGCGCGGTGGTCGGTTCGTCGGCGATAAGCACCTTCGGTCTTGCCATCATCGCCATGGCGATCAGCACGCGCTGACGCTGCCCCCCAGAAAGGCGATGCGGAAGCGCATCGCCGATGCGGTCCGGGTCAGGCAAGCCGGTCCGGCTGAGCCAGTCTTCGATCGATCCCTCGGCCTCTCCATTGGATTCTCGCATCTGGTGGCGGATCGTCATCGTCGGATTGAGTGCGCCCATCGGATCTTGCGAGATGGCGCGGACGAGTTGGCGGCGGGCCAACTGCCAGGTGCGCCTTCCCGCGCCGACAAGCTCGATCCCCGCAAGCCGGATCGAGCCTGCGACCCGCGGCAGGTTTTCGCGCGGTAGGAGCCCCTGAAGCGTCAGCCCGATGCTTGTCTTCCCAGAACCGCTTTCGCCGACCAGCGCAATGATCTCGCCCGGAAACATGTCGAAACTGATGCCGTCGAGGACGTGGGAAGGACGACCCTCGCGGCTGAGGAAGACCGAGAGGTCCTTGACGGCGAGGACGGACTCGGTAGCGGGTTCGGACATTCGGGGCGAAGGCTTGATCATTTAGAGTGTGGGCCTGAGCTGCGAACGAACCGGACGGCTGGAGTTCAGTGTCCCCAGCGAACGGTGCTGAAGTCGATGTTGCCGGGTGGGTACACAGGACGAAGTCCAAGGTCCTTCAGACCCTTGGCGTGCACAACCACATCGTCGACGTTGATAAGCGGGATAACGACGCCAGCATCGAAATACATTTGCCCCGCTCTCTCGTAGAGAGCGTCGCGCTCTTTGACGTCGGTCAACTTCCCTGCCTGATCCACGATGGCATCGGCTTTCGGCACGACCCGGCCAAAAAAATTAAGGACACCATCTTTCGTGAAGAACACCTTGGCCTGGTTCTCCGGATGAGCGGCGTCCGGCCCCGCGATGGTGAGCAGCAAATCGGGAGGGTTTGGGTTGTGCTTCAAGGTGTAGGCAGCGCCAGAGGGCAGTACGTAAGCCGTTGCTTTTACGCCGATCAACGCCAGTTGCGCTATTATCAGATCGGCGATGCGGCTGTAGCTCGGAGCCGCGCTATGGAGGCCAATGACCAAATTGACCGCGCCATGCTTGGAGATCGCGGCTTTGGCTGCCTCGAGGTCGGTTGGGAACCGGATAGGATTCACTGGGTCGAGCATGACATTCGGATATACCGACTTTGACAAGCTAGCGAATTCTCCAAAGGCGTCCTTGACCCACAGCGCCGGGTTGATTGCCGTCAAAACCGCCTTGCGGACTTCCGCGTCGTCGAGAGGCGAGTTCGGCTTAACGAAGAGATCGTACGGTATCATGCTCGGGGCGGAGGTTATCTCCAGACCCTTCGGAAGGCTTCCGAGTTGGGCGAAAGGATAGTTAATCGGCACTGCATCGATCGCACCCGCCTGCAATTGAAGTATCTGCTGGCTGATATCGGGCACGACAGAGATCTGGATCTGCCGGAAGAACGGTTTCTCACCCCAGTAGTCGTCGTTGCGTTCGAGCACATAGCGCTGACCGCGTTTGAATTCGGCCAGTTTGAACGGACCGGTACCGACCGCATGCTCATTGAGCCAGGTCTTCGCGAAATCGCCCTTGTTATGCTCCGCCAGCGCTACGGGACTGATGACCTTTGGCCCCCACGGACTGGAAAGGGCGTCGAGGAGCGACGGCTGAGGATGAGCCAGCGTGAGCACGACTGTCGAATCGTCGGGTGCTTTCATGTCTTTCACATTGGCGAGGAAGTAGCTCAAGCTCAGCCCACGATCACGGCGCCTTTCGAACGACGTTATGACTGCTGCCGCATTGAATGGCGTGCCATCATGGAACTTGACGCCATCCACCAGGTGAAATGTGTAAGTCAGGCCGTCGTCTGAAATCTCCCAACTCTTGGCGAGCCGACCAACGATTCTGGTCGAACCCGGCTGGTATTCGACAAGGCCTTCGTAGACGTTGTTGATTGCGCTCATCGCGCCGGTTTCAAACCCGTTGTCCGGATCGAATGTGCCGATATCGGTCACATACGGAATGCGCAGGACCTCCTGAGCGAACGCCGGCGCCACCCAAAGCAGCAAGCCGAGCGCGAGTCCCAGCATACGGAGGCCAAAGCCGCGTCTGGAAGATTGTTTGGCAGGACGAGAGTAGGACGTTTGCATCAAATGTCCCCGTTAGCCTGGTCTTTCGGCGAGGGACTGCGGCAAGCCATATGCACTCAAATCCTTGGCCGAAGAGGCGCTTGTTCAACTCAGCATCGTCGATGTCGCCGAGACTACCCTTCGTCTCTCCACCGCTGTCAGCCAGACAATACACTGCCTGGTTGCACGATACGACGCTCACCGATAGCAGTCTATGAGTCTCGGGCAGAGGATACCCTATCCTTAGGCATAGATTGTGGAACGCAAACGCCGGCTCGGCAAAGTCTTTCGGGCCGAGGGGATTCCTGAAAAGCGCTGCGGCCGACATCAACTCTGATCCGGCCGGGCGGCATTGTGTCGAGGATGTATCCACCCTGTCGCCTAGGCCTAGTCTTCGCACACTAAGGCATCGGTCCGAGGTTAACTGTGATCGGGGTCGCCATCCACTGGACGCATCCCGCCAAGACCATGGCATCGCGTCGAAGATACCCTTGCAGAATTGGTTCGCGGGTGGGGTCGGCGCATCCTGTACCCACAGCCGAAATCCTCTAGGAGGAGTTCAATGTCCGAGCACACGGGAATGCCGTCGCGCCACACGTCTCTTGCCGTGCCAGCTTTCGTAGCCCGGACTGCGCACGCGATATCACTAGCGGCGCAATTGGCATCTGCGGTCCGCGAATTCATCGCACCCCGCTACAGGCCAGAGCTCCACTATATGCGAGGCCCGGGACCCGCCTGCGCACGTCGCGCGATCAAGGTCGAATTGAGCCAAGTCCAGTCGGCAGGCCGTCAACAGCGGCGCGATAGAGCCTAGAACGAATACCTTGGAGGCAGCCAATGATCTGTATCCACTGCGGTTCTACTTTTTACCGGCGACCGTTCCACTATTATTTTTGCTCGCAGATGTGCTGGGAGGTCGCCAAGAGAGACACACCTTGGAGGATCCTGTCGGATGGTTTCGGCCCGTTCACGTCACGCGGCGTGGTCGAGTAGTTTGATGAGGTGGAACGGCCCGCTACCGCAGCATCAGAGTGCTAAAACGTGGTCGTTGTTTCAACGCCACAAGGTAGGAGCCGTTCCGTGAAGCATATTACCACCATCGGGCTGGATTTGGCCAAGCAGGTTTTTCAGATCCACGGCGCTGACGCCGAGGGTTCTCCAATCGTCAGCCGTAAACTCCGCCGCGCCGAGGTGCTGCGGTTTTTCGAGAAGCAGCCTGCGTGCCTGGTCGGCCTCGAAGCCTGCGGCGGTTCGCATTACTGGGCGCGCGAGATCGCAGCACTTGGTCACAAGGTTCGGTTGATCCCGCCGGCCTATGTCAAGCCGTTCGTCAAGCGAGGCAAGACGGATGCCGCCGACGCCGAGGCGATCAGCGAGGCCGTAGTCCGCAAGACGATGCGGTTTGTTCCGGTCAAAACGGTCGAGCAGCAGGCGGCCGCGATGGTGCTGAAGACGCGCGGACTTCTGGTTCGTCAGCGAACTCAGGTGATCAATGCGCTGCGCGCTCATTTATCGGAGATGGGCATCATCGCTGGCATCAGCTCGGCGAAAGTTGCGGGGTTGATCGATATCGTGCGCGATGAGACCGATGCTCGCTTGCCGAAAGCTGCCCGTTTGGCTTTATCGGCCATCGCCGATCAGATCGAGGCGCTGATGCGACAGATCGATGATCTCGAGCGGGAGATTGTTCGTGAGGCAAGACGTGACGGGGATATGCGGCGGATGGCTACGATACCAGGTGTCGGAGCAATCACAGCGGCTTCTATCAAGGCGCTTGTTCCAGATCCCGGCGGGTTCAAATCCGGCCGTCACTTCGCCGCCTGGTTGGGATTGACGCCGAGGTCCCATTCGAGCGGAGGCAAAGAGCGGCTTGGAGGAATATCGAAGATGGGCAATGCGGAGATTCGCTCCCTGCTGGTGCTCGGTGCAACTTCTGTCCTGCGGCATATGCGGGGCAACGACAAAGCGCCGAAATGGCTGAATGGTCTTCTGAAGCGGCGGCCCTACAAGGTCGTGGCTGTCGCGCTCGCCAACAAGATGGCCCGGATCATCTGGGCGCTTTTGACCAAGGGCGGGACATATCGGGGTCTTGAGGCGGCAAACAGCGCAGCGGGCGCTTGAGCTGAAGACGACCCCAGCGAACTGACCGGTGCGGTAGCCGGCAGAGGGCTTGCGACGAACGTCCGGTGAGGCGAGGCTAGGCCGATCGGCCCTCACGCCTCAGGGACCGCCGAACGCTACGTTGCCGAAGCCCCAACCGTCGACGGCTGTCATCAATTCGCGCGCCGGCCAACGACCGCAAGCCAGCTTATGACAAGAGGTTCCCGGCCGTATCGCTTGCGAAAGGGGCTGCTCCAAATCTAGAATCGTCGCTCTGTGATCGCTCACCGTTAGGCCGAGTTCCCGGTACCAGGACGTAGATGACAATCGCGACACGATCCAGGGTCGAAGGCAGCGCGCTGATTGACGATTGGAATAACCATGCCTGTATGCCCTGGCGCGTAAGGGCCATCCTGGCGACTAGCTGCCCTAGCCCCTTGCATTGCCAGACAGATGCCAGCGTAGAATAGTCTAGTGCATCAGACTGTATCATTCTCCTCAAACCTGCCTCGATATAAGTAATTTCGAATGGGCAGGCCGCCTTATGAAATCAAAGGAGAAGAATATGATAAGTGAAGTACCAAGCAAAGGGTTGGAATGGACCAACCTCATTCTCGGAGCATGCCTGGCCTGCGCCGCCATCAAATTCGCCGGGCTGCCCCTCGCGGCTTGGAACGCAGGGATCACGGGCACCCTGATTGTATGCTGTTCGGCTGTGGCGCTTTCTCGCTATGGGGCTTGGACCGAATGGTCCAATCTCACGTTGGGGTGCTGGGCAGCGATCGCTCCATTTCTGCTCGGCTTCGGGTCGGCGCAGGGGCCGATGTGGACGCACGTCGTGATCGGGCTTTGCGTTGCGACGATCGCTGTCATGCAGCTTGCGGCAAGTCGCAAGTCCGCGGTGCCCTCGAGCGCCAAGTCCGAAGCCCGCAGGTAAATACGGTCAAAGCCTGACCGCCGGGGACGGACTCGCGGAATCGCTGCGGCCGTCCTCGGGAGCGATGGGCCGAAAACAATGGGCAGGAAGCCAGCCAGCTCTAATGCCTGCCTAGCGAGCCGCGCGTTCAGGATTCGAGAAAACAACGTCCTGCTACCGAAGTATCAGGAATCCTAGACGATCGGACGAAGCGAGCTACCCCGGGACCTAATCGACCCGCAGCGCTTCTACCGAGTATATTGACAAGGGCCATGCGCGTTTTGGAGTCCGCCACTGTGCGAGCAATCCGGAGAACGAGATGTCCGAGATGTCCGCCACCAGAGCTTTGGTCGGACGCGGAAAGGTATGCACTCTATTTGTGAAAGAGCATGGGAGTTCGGGCACCCGGCAACAGAGAGTGGGCTACGTTCGCTCGGGTCGCTTCGGGTACCTAATCAGGGATCTTCGCAAGGGGCCCGCCACTTGGTTCGTCTCTGCTCATGGATTTCCATGAGGTGCGGCCGGGGTATGTTGGGACTATGGTGAGGGCGTGAGCTCGCCAGGCCAGATCCAGACACCAAGCACCAGTGCGATACCCAGCACTGACGGTCCCCATGCTTTGACTGTTCTGGAGGAGCAGCCAATGATGCACGTCTGGTCGCATCGTCCTCAATTCGCGCACCTGGGGCTGTTTTTTGCCGCATATGTCCTGGGCTGCGGATTCGCTCAGTTGCTCGCGATCGTGCCTGGAACAGGCATTTCCATTTGGCCGCCGAGCGGACTTTTCATCGCCACGCTGGTCTTCGCCTCCCGGCCCAGCTGGCCATGGTGGATAGCGACAGGCTGTCTGGCCGAACTGTTCAGCAACTTCCTGTGGTTCCACAGTCCGCTGCCTGCGGCGTTCCTGATCTTCGCCGGCAACGCTCTTGAAGCCATGTTAGGGGCATGGCTCGTGAGTCTTACCTGCAGGCGACCGGTCCGGCTGGAGACGCTACAGGAAGTTCTCGCATTCGTGGTATTGGCCGCCGGAATCGCGCCTGTCGCAAGCGCGACCGTCGGAAGCGCCACTCTTGCGTGGTTTGGTATGCAATCGCAAACCTTCACGGCGGCATGGCCGTTATTCTGGATCGGCGACGCAACAGGGGTCCTGATCGTGGCGCCGCTGGCGCTCGTCGTATTCCACAACTGGCGTGACATCGCTCTGGTCTCAAGGGCGCGTTGGATAGAGCTCTGCATCCTAGGGCTGATCTTTCTTGGTGTCGCAATTCTTTCACTCAGCGCTTACCTGCCCTTTGCCTACATAATCATGCCGCCTCTTCTTTGGGCCGCGGTGCGTTTTGAGTTCAAGGGCGCCGCCGTGGCCTTGGTCCTTCTCGCGCTGATTACGGCGGTCTTCACAATATCCGGCGCCAGCCAATTTGCCGGCGACCCCGAAACGCTGAAGCAAAAACACGTCATGCTGCAGTTGTTTCTGGCCATTTCGGCATTCTCGGCGCTCATCGTTGCCGCGATATCCAGGCAGCACCAGGTGGCGCTGCGCACGTTGGGCGAACGCGAGCGCCAACTTCAGCGGATGATCGATGCACTCCCAGTCCGCGTGTGGAGCGCGACGTCAACGGGCCAGCCATTGTACTTCAACAAGCGATATCAGGACCATTTCCACGCCGTTATCCCAACCTTCGATCTTCCCCAATCCCCACCTATCGAGACATTGGTGCAGGAACTGACGCATCCGGAGGATGCTCCCGAGGTGCAGCGGACTCTGCGGAACTGCTTCGCAACCGGCAACGCCTCGACGATGCGATTTCGTTGGCGCGAGAAGGACGGCAACTACCGGTGGGCGGAATGCCGGGTGGAACCTCGGCGTGACGAGGACGGAGCGGTTGCAGAATGGTACGGCGTTTCCCTGGATATCGACGATGAGATGCGTGCCCTGGAGGGATTGCGCGACCGAGAGCGGGAACTTTCGCACCTCGTGAACATGGTTCCGGCCATGATCGGACGCCAGAAGCCCGACGGCGAACTGACCTTCTTCAACAAGCAGTTAGTAGATTACCTCGGCTTCGACGTAGCGGATACTGACAAGCCAGGCGCGAGCCGCCTTTTCGCCTGGATCAAAGCTGCGGTTCACCCTGATGATGTAGAAAAGCTAAGTGAAATTGCTCGCCGCGGTTTTCTCACGGGCGAGCCCTTCTCCATCAGATATCGCCTGCGCCGTGCGGATGGCGTGTATCGCTGGATGAAAAGCCGCGGGGAGCCACTGCGGGATCAACACGGCACGATCATCCAATGGTACACGGCCGCCATCGACATAGACGATGAGGTGCGCCTTTACAGAGACATTGAGGAGCGAGACGCCAGGATTCGGCAGCTAATCGACTCAGATATCATCGGGATCATTTTTTGGGATCTTGATGGAATGCTGCTCGACGCCAACGACGCGTTCCTGCGCATGGTCCAATACGACCGCGACGATTTGAAATCCGGCCTTGATTGGTTGGTGATGACGCCTCCGGAATGGCATGCCCGCGAGGAAGCTGAAGAGATAGCGCGCACGGGCAAAATGGAAGCCCGCGAGAAAGAGTTCTTCAGGAATGATGGCAGTCGGGTGCCTGTTCTGATTGGGGCCGCCTGTTTCGAGGACACCGAAAGGCAAGGGGTGGCATACATCCTCGACTTGACTGAACGAAAGCGTGCGGAAGCGGCTCAATTGCGTGTAGAAGATGCGCTCCGCGTGGCGCAAGAACGTCTTGCGCGAGCAAGTCAGGCGGCGAGCCTTGCCGAAATCTCGGCGTCTATCGCCCACGAAGTGAACCAACCCTTGGCGGCGATCGTCGCCAACTCACATGCGTGCCATCGTTGGTTGTCCGCGGATCCGCCAAATCTTGAGCGCGCGAAGATCACGGCCGAACGCATTATCCGTGACGCTAACTCCGCTGCTGATGTTGTTGGCCGCACTCGCGCGCTGTTCAAGCAGTCCACGGAAGCTCGAAGCTCGACGGCGCTGGATAGCATCGTGGGCGAAGCTCTGGATCTCATGGCCGAGGAGACGGCGCGACTTCGCATTCGCATTGAAACGGATGTCGAGCGCGGCCTTCCACTCGTGGGGATCGACCGCGTGCAGATTCTGCAGGTGGTGATCAATTTGATGCGCAACGGCGCGGAAGCAATGGCTTCCGCCCCGGAATCCAGAGTTCTTGGCCTGCGCGTGCGCCGGACCGGAGACGCCATCCAGGTGGAGGTCAGCGATCGCGGTGCAGGTGTGCAGTTCCCTGACAAGATATTCGACCCGTTCTTCACAACCAAAGACGAAGGCTTGGGAATGGGACTGGCGATCTGCAGATCGATCATACAATCACACGGTGGCCGGTTGTGGGTAGAAAAGAACGAACCGCACGGCGCAAAATTCATCTTTACCCTGCCGATCGAAGCGAAAGCGGCGGCATGACGACTGAGAGCCATATTGTCTACATCGTCGATGACGATGCACGGGTCCGCGAGGCGCTCAGCGAGCTTCTGTCCTCGCACGGAATAGGCACCAAGACATTTAGATCGGCGGGGGAATACATCAGCACCGAAAAGCCAGATGTTCCCGCCTGCCTCATCCTCGACGTTGAGCTGCCTGATATCAATGGCCTTGATCTGCAAAGACAGATAGCGGAAGGCAATCATCCGCCGATCGTTTTCGTGACGGGCCACGGCGACATCCCGTCATCTGTAAGGGCGATCAAGCACGGCGCAGTGGATTTCTTGACGAAGCCGTTCAGCGACTCGGAGCTGATGGCCGCAATCCATGCTGCGATCGCACAGGACCAAGACCAACGATCCGAACGCGCCGACCTTAAAGCGCTAAACCAACGTTATCTCGACCTGACGCCGCGCGAACGCGAAGTGCTGGCGCTTGTTGTGAGCGGTCTGCTCAACAAACAAGCCGCCGCTGAATTGGGAATCAGCGAAGTTACCCTGGAAATCCATAGAAGGAATGTCATGCAGAAAATGGCAGCGGCGTCACTCGCCGACCTCGTACGCATCGCTGAGAAATTGAAGATACCGATTACCCACTCGCGCAGGGCGAGAGAGGGCTGAGAGTGAAAAAGCCAAGACCCATCGTAGCGATCGTCGATGATGATCCAAGACTGCTCGAATCGGTGGAGGACCTTCTAGAGTCGGCTGGATATACTGCTCGCACCTTCTCGTCGGGTCGGTCTTTGCTTGCCAGCGGCCTGTCGAGCGTGAGCGTGCTTATCACCGACATCGGGATGCCTGGCGTTGACGGCTTTGAACTTCGCAAACTTGTGAAGAAGGTGCGCCCGGAGCTGCCGGTGTTCCTGATCACGGGCCGCCACGAGATAGCCGATCAGGACCAGGCGCAGGGCGTTAGCGGATTTTTCCGCAAGCCCTTCGATGCCAAAGCCCTGCTTACGGCGGTCGGCGACGCTTTGCGCAATCAAAAAATGGAGGATGATCATGACAAGTGAGCAGCCGCTCCTGCGGAGATCGGCACCGCTATCGAAGCAGCAAGAAGGGGAGCAGCCGCGAGTCATCATTGTCGATGATGATGCGTCTGTTCGTGAAGCGCTGTCCGAGTTGATCCTATCGGCGGGCTTCGAGTCGATCTGCTTTGCCTCGACCCGCGAGCTTCTCGACGCCGACGTATTGGACGGGCCTGGCTGCTTGATCCTTGACGTCCGCATGCCGGGAGCGAGTGGTCTCGACCTGCAGAATCGTCTGGCAAAAAGCGGTAACTCCAAGCCGATCATTTTTCTGACCGGGCATGGCGATATTCCGATGACTGTCCAGGCGATGAAGGCAGGCGCGATCGACTTTCTCACAAAGCCGGCGCGTGATCAAACTCTGCTTGACGCTGTTACGGCGGGGATCGCGATGGACGCCACTCGACGGGCCGCTGCAGGGATCGTCAAGCGCAATGTCGAACGGTTTGAGACGCTGACACCGCGCGAACGCGAAGTCCTGCGCGAAGTCGCGCAGGGTAGAGTGAATAAACAGATCGCGTTCGACCTCGGGATCAGCGAGGTCACTGTCAAGCTCCACCGCGGCAATGTGATGCGCAAGATGGAGGTGGCGTCAGTCGGCGAGCTCATTCGGGCTTGGGAAACATTGCCGCCTGTGATGCGCGATGCGGCTGCGGCCACGTCCTCGACTTAATGCCCTGTGCCATTGGCGGGATGTCAGTGCTCGAAGAGGAACTCGTCGCCGGTACAAGCCGGAGCCCGTGCTTATTCCTCAAAGGGAGCGTTCGACACGATGTCGACCGAAGAAGGAGCCCGGTAGCCGGGCACGAAGCGTTCGCCAAAGTCCCGGGCGAAGTTGTCATAGGTCGTTTCCGGGTGCGTCTGGGCGATACGACAGAAGCAGCGTGTCATGCGACGCTTCATCTCGAGCCTAGGGAATTCACCGACAATCCTGGCAATTTCCGCCGCGGGGATCGTGTCGTAGTTGAGTCCGACGACATCCAGACAGACGCCGGCAGTACAAAGGGCCACCTCCGCCTCCTTGTAGAGGCCGATCGACGGGGTCGAGTTGAGGGCCACGCTGTCCCAGATGAGCTGTGCCCGGCGCTCGTCAACCCCGCCTTGTCGGGAGAAGGCCCTGGCCAAATCCGCACCTTCGACTTCGAAACGGCGCGGACCCTCAAAACGCTCGTTCAACGTGATGTCATGCAACAAGGTGCCGACCGCGACGACCTCCGCGTCGTGATCGATGTTGCGGAGCTGTCCAAGCCGGGCCGCAAACAACCAGGAGCGGACGACGTGATTGAATAAATAGGCTTCGCATTCTCTGCGCGCATACTCAAGCGCCTGCTGCACGAGCGGCGTATCGGGTACCGAGACCCCTGCAAGCATCCGACTGGTGATTTCGTTCATCTCAAATTTGTGTCCTGAGCGCATCTGATAGGGTTCGCTTTGTCACCGCCGGTTCACGCGGCGGCGCGCATGCGATCCGCGGGATGCTGCAGGCGAAAGCCGATTGCCAGCCTGTTCCATGCGTTGATCGTGGCGACGCCAATCGAAAGCGCGACGAGTTCATCTTCGGAGAAGGCCTTCCGGGCTTCATCGTAGACAGCGTCCGGCGCATGGGTTTCAGAGATCCGGGTGAGGGCTTCCGCCCAGGCGAGGGCGGCCCGTTCGCGTTCCGTGTAGAGGGCAGACTCGCGCCAAGCGTCGAGCAGTAGCAGCCGGTCGTCGGTCTCGCCCAGCTTGATGGCGTCTTGCCGATGCATGTGCAGGCAATGTGCGCAGCCGTTCATTTGCGACACCCGCAACTTGATGAGCTCGAGCAGTTTTGGGTCGAAGCTGGTGGCAAGCCAGCTCTCGACGGCTACGAGACCCTCGATGCCGCCGTTCTTGCGGGCCAGGAAATTCAGACGCTTGGTCATGTGTTGACTCCATGGTGTCGATTGAAGGTTTGATTTTCTGTTTCGTCGGGCGCCGACGGTTGACGATCGCTGTTAGCGATAGCCGACACCGGCAACGTAGTCGGACAGTATCTGCTCTTGGATCTCTTCCCGCTCGAACAGGACTTTCATCGCGTCGCGTATGTCGAGAATTCCGATTGGCTTGGCGCCTATGTCGACTACGGGCATGTTCTGCAGGTTGGTGGCGGCCATGGTCTGCCACACCTCATGAAGATCATCCTCAGGTGTGCACGACACGATTTGTCTGCTCATCAGGGCTGAAACTGGCGGCACTGACGACGCCGAATTGACAAGATGGCGCACGAGGTCAGATTTGCTCAGCACGCCTTCGGCGGCACCGTTGCCATTGCAGACCACGACAAGGCCGATGCCGGGCCTGGAAAGCGAGAGGGCGGCCGCTTGCACAGTGGCATTGACGTCGACCACGGCGAGGCGCGACGAAGTCAAGGCATGCAGTCTGTCGATAAGCATTGCTGCCGTCCTCCGGGTTCAGACTCATCGTTTGATGCTCGGGCTTAGTCGCCGATGTAGGTGGTCAGCTCGGTCTCGGTGGTGTCGACGACGAACACGGCCAGAAGCTTGGCGGGTTGGGTGGCACTGGCATTTTCGCTGACGCCGTGGCGGTCGCCCGGAAATTCGGAAAAGCTTTCGCCGGCGCGATATGTCGTGACCGGCCCGTCGTTGACCTGGCTGCGGATGGCGCCTTCGAGGACCGTCGCGAAGATGAACGCGGATTTCGGATGGGTATGTCCCGCGGATGTGCCGCCGGGTTCGTATTCGACGAGCACGGCGCGCATGCTCTTGCCTGGCACATTGGGCACCGGGTGGTCGTAGATCAGTGTCGCCTTGTCGCCGTGGGATTGACCGGCTAGCGCCGATCCCGTGGCGAGACTGGTTGCGATAGCAGCGGTGCATAAGATGGTCTTGATCATTGTCTTGGCTCCGGTTTGCTGGTGGGATGGGTGATCGCCGGCCGGGGAGGGCGACCGGCGATCGGGCTCTCGCTGGGGGACGTGGCGCGAGCCTATGACCTGATGAAGGCGAGCAGCTCCGCGTTGACCTGGTCCTGATGCGTGGCGGTGATGCCGTGCGGCGCGCCCGGATAGTAGATTTCCCTGGCGCCCTTGATCAGCTTTGCCGACTTCCGCGCCGAGTCCTTGACCGGCACGATCTGATCGTCTTCCCCGTGCAGGACTAGCGTCGGGACATCGAATTTCTTGAGGTCTTCGGTGAAGTCGGTCTCTGAGAATGCCTTGACGCTCTCGTAGGCGTTCTTCGCGCCGGCCTGCATGCTCCACAGCCAGAACTGGTCCAACGTGCCCTGCGAGACCTTCGCGCCCGGCCGGTTGGCGCCGTAGAAGGCGAGCGCCAGGTCCTTGTAGTATTGAGACCGATCGCCAGCGACGCCGGCACGGATACCGTCGAAGACTTCCATCGGCAGTCCTTCAGGGTTTGCCTCGGTCTTCAGCATGATCGGTGGAACGGCAGCAATGAGAACCGCTTTGGCAACCCGGCCGGTTCCGTGCCGTCCGATGTAGCGGGCGACCTCGCCGCCGCCAGTGGAGTGACCCACTAACGTGGCGTCCTTGAGGTCTAGCGCTTCGATAACAGCAGCAAGATCATCGGCATAGCCATTCATGTCGTTGCCCGAGGAAGCCTGGCTCGACCGGCCGTGCCCGCGCCGGTCGTGTGCAACAACGCGAAAACCGTTCTGCGCGAGAAAGAGCATCTGGCCATCCCAGGCGTCGGCATTCAGCGGCCAGCCGTGAGAGAAGGTGACGACCGGGCCTGTGCCCCAGTCCTTGTAGTAGATTTGCGTGCCGTCCTTGGTGGTGATCGTGCTCATCGTTGCTCCTTGGCTTGAGAGGGAAGAGGGAAGGTTTTGCTTCGTTTCCGCTTGCGCGGCCGCGACTCGTGACAGGCCGACCGCAGCGGTTGCGGCAATGGCGCCCAACAAGACATCGCGGCGCGACGCCCAACCACCCAAACCGTCATCGATCTCGCCGGCATCGCGATGTTCCTGCACTTCGCGCAAAACTAACTTGCCGTCGCTTCTGCGGCCGCGCATGACAGCCGTTCTTTGGGCATTGGCCATGTATCGGCCCTCGGTCAGAGTTCCGATGAAATGGGTGGCTTGCCAGGCTTCCGTCCACGGGCCGGCAACGTAATTCTCGTCGTTGTAGACGTAGAAGCAGGTCGAACCATTTGCGATTTCGCGCTCTTTTACATGGTATTTCATTTCAGTTACTTCTCTCGTCTTGTTGTTTGCGGCCGCGAAAAAAAGGGGAAGGGCAGTTGCTCTCACGGCTGACGTCCGCTCGCCATGTAGCAGCGCGCCGGTCCCGGTCAGTTCCGCTGGGGCGGCGACTGGCTGAACCAATTTTCGAAACTCGTTGCGCCGATACGGGGGTGGTGGCTCGGCACAAGCGACCGGTCGTCCAGTTCGGCGCCGAAGTACCGTGCGTGGGGATCTCCGGTTACCCTGCGCGGATCGTTGCTGGCCTTGAGAAACCGCGCGACAAGGTCACTCATGCGCATTGGCTCCGGACCCGCGATCTCGATCACGCCGTTAGCCGGCGGCGAAATCGCAACCTCAGCTACGAAATCCGAGACGTCGTCTGATGCGATCGGCTGAAAATAGGCGTAGGGAATCGTTGCGATGTCGCCGACCGTTCCCGACTGTGCGATGAGGCTCAGGAACTCGAAAAACTGCGTCGAGTGGATGATGGTATAGGGGATGCCGGAGTTTCGGATCAGCCTTTCCTGGGCCATCTTGGCACGCATATAGCCGCTGTCAGGTAGACGCTCGACGCCTACGATCGAAAGCGCGATGTGATGCTTCACGCCGGCCACTTTTCCTGCGGCGAGCAGGTTCCGGCCGGAGGTCTCGAAGAAATCCAGAACGGCCTTGTCCTCGAAGGACGGCGAGTTCGCCAGGTCGACGACGACTTGCGCTCCCGCGAGCGCTTCGGCTAAGCCCTCGCCGGTAATGGTATTGACGCCACCGTTGGGTGACGCCGCGAGCACGTCATGGCCCTTCTTGCGCAGTCGCTCAACTGTCTTCGAGCCGATCAGCCCGGTGCCGCCGATAACCACGATTTTCATGGTCGATCCTCCTGGTTCGAATTCCACGGATTGGGTTGAGCGGCCACCAGGCCGACACATCACTCCGTCTTCGCTGTAGACAATGCGACGGTGCCGCCTGCCAAACTATCGAACTGAGGCATTTGTCGTGCGATGCGAAAGTCTAGGACCGGTGCGTCCATTGGCGGGGGATCATAATCGGGATGTGACGCACGGCAGCTGCAAGTGCATGGGTGGACCAGGCCGTCGGAATACATAGTCGACCCTTGTGCATACAACGAACCGATGCTCGGTAACCGCATGGCGGGCCTCTCTAGCCGACTGGAGGCGTCGGCCTCACCTTCGATCCAATCGACTGCGCGTGGTACGCGCACATAGCGTTTTCGATGAGCAGAGGGGCCGCTAGGCCGCCCAACGATCGGAGAGGACGTCAATTGTCACACTCAGAAGGGACACGAGGCACAGTCGGCGACGATGGCCAAGGCGGGGGCGCGGGCATTGCCGTGCGCTCCCGACATACGGAGCAGCCTACAGCCGGCATCGTTCATGACCTGGGCAATTTCATCCAGGTTGCGTCATCCGCGTTGAACCGGGTTGCACGGGATCCCAGTGTCTCAATGGCTCCGGCCCTTGCGCCTGTGATCGCCAGTGCCAGGATGGCGCTGCAACATGCCGGCGCGCTCGTCCGGGAGACGATCGGCGGAGCCACCGAAGCACCTCTAGACATGGAACATACAGAGTTGAGCATCTGTCTGACTGAGGTCGAGGCTCTTATCCGAAGCGCATGGGGGGCGCACGTCCGGCTCGAGGTCCGCATCGGATCGGGTTTACCTGCCGCGAGATGCGATCGCATGGGATTGCAGAATGCGATTCTCAATCTCGTGTTCAACGCGCGTGACGCTATGCCTGACGGCGGCTCGATCTTGATAGACACGGCAATGGCGGGTCACGGCCGCGCCTCGTTTGTCGAGGTCCGGGTCGCAGACAACGGTATCGGCATGACACACGAGACCATGGCCCGTGCCTTTGATCCTTTCTTCACCACCAAGTGCTCTGGGCTGGGTGGTATTGGCCTGCCGATGGTGAAGCACTTCGCCGAACAGCACGACGGAACCGTCGAAATCGACAGCGCACTCGGGTCAGGCACTACGGTGATCTTGCGATTGCCTGCGGCTCTCCTGTATGCCGAAAAGCTCGCTATGCTCTGCGGAATTTCGGCGGCGTCTATTCGGCTGCAGGAGTTTCGTCTCGTCGCCTTCACAGGGCGAACAACGCGAACCTTCCCGAGAGTGTCCCAGGGGAGGATCTCGCCTTTATCAAATAGGCATGTAGCAACGCCGATAGGAGGGTAGGCCCTGCGCCGGCAAGGTCAGGGAATGGCGGGGTTTGATCCCTGCCACGTCGGTTCGTAGAAGGGTCATGCCTCTCTGTCCTTGTGCACGCCGGCTGCTCGGACACGTCTGTATGGAACGCTGCGAAAGACCGTCTCAATGGCTTTGAGCAGGGCAGAGCTCGAGTTTGCGTGCTGCTCTCCAGGTTTGTCGTTTTCGTCCAATGTCGACATTCCGGTTGCCAGGATAGCCGCCAAATCCTCGGCCATTTCGGGCCTCTCGTGCAGCAACGGAGCGAAGGTTGCCTGGTCTATCTCGTAGACCACGACGTGGCTCATTGCCCGTAACGTCGACTTCTCGCCTAAGCCGGCGAGCAAGCCGGTTTCTCCGAAGAAATCGCCGGGCGCCAAGTGCCCGATTTCCTCGAGGCGAGCGTGGTCCTCGCGTTGTCGAACGATGACCCCGGTCTCGACGATCATGAGAGATGGTAGCATCTCTCCCTGTCGTGCGATGATGTCGCCCTTGCGATAGATGCGCACGGAGACCGTTGCCGCAAGGGTCTGCTGCTCATCCTCTGTCAGCGCCGAGAATATCGGTATGGCTCTGATAAGTCCGATAGGGGTGACGCGCGGGGGAAGAGCCGTCTGGCCGGTCGACAGAGCGGACATCGAGATCGAAGAAGAGGGCTCGGCCAGTAGCAACCCTGTGGATTTCACATGGCGATAAACGAGATCGATGATTTCATTCCTCGCCTGAACACGTCGATGGACATCTGCAACATGGAAGAGCAACTCGACCTCGATTGCCCTTGCATCCAGGCTCTTGATTGCAACCACTGGCGGCGGTTCCTTCAGAATGGAGTCGCAACTGAGCAAGGCCGTGCGCATCACATCTACAACGATCGCAGGCATCTTCGTCGGCGCCAGTCTGAAAGAGAGCGAAAGCCCGTGTTTTTCGTCAGGGCTGCTCACGTTGGTCAAGCCAAGTTTGGCCAGGAAACCGTTCGGGAGTACGACTATGTTGTGGGCCCAAGTGAGCAGGTGGGTCGACCGCCAATTTGTCTCGACAACACGACCTTCGGTACCGTCGCTGAGTACGATCCAATCGCCGAGCACATAGGGGCGACCAAGCGTTAGTGCGACGCCTGAGAAAAGGTCGCTCAGCGTATTCTGAAGCGCCAAGCCCAGCATTATGGCAAAGACGCCCGATGTGGCGATCAGCGTCCCAACGGGAATGGCGAAGACGAAAGCGAGGATCGACAGCAACGTACTAATGTAGACGACGCCGACGACGAGCTCCTGCAGAAGGCGTGCCTCACGCGGCTTTCCCTCGAAGACAAGGAAGATGCGGACAAAGCCGATCAATGCCCAGGCGAAATGAAGCCACCATAGTACTTTGGCCGATCCGATCAGGACCGCTTCAGGTGTTGCCAGATCACCCCGTGCTGGCTCGTAGGGAACGACAGCGCCGTCCAGGAGCAGGAGCGACATAACAAGGAAGAAGGCGATCTGAATGACCAGCCGTGCGTTAGCCAGCCGCCTCGGAATCAGATGCCACACGACAATGCCGGCAAGGCCAACCAGCACGATGTAGAGAAGGGGGGAATTCCACCAGCTCATGACTGCAGCCGCGTCGGCCATCGCAGGTAGCCCACCTATTTCGGATCTGGATGGGGGTGGTGGTCGTTATCTCGCGGAGCGCTGGGAGTTGACGCTGCCTTATTCCTCTCCAGGACTGCTTCTGTTATCGAGTTGGGCAGGCACCGCGGCGTCTCGAGGTATCCGAGCAGCGGCATGGCGACGACGAAGAACGCGAAATAGGCGAGGGTCGCCATTTGGGACATCGTGACGTAGACACCTTCCGCAGGCTGCGAGCCGAGCCAGCCGAGAAAGAGGGCGTTGACCACGAACAACCAGAAGAAGAACCTGTACCAGGGCCTGTAGGCCGCCGATCGCACCTTTGAAGTGTCGAGCCACGGCACCAAGAATAGAACGGCGATTGAGCTGAACATCGCGAGCATCCCACCGAGTTTGGAATTGATCGGGCCGACGTTGAAGGTTATGGCGCGCAGGATTGCGTAGAACGGCAGGAAGTACCATTCCGGCACGATGTGAGCAGGCGTCTTCAGCGGATTTGCGACCGTGTAGTTGTCGGGATGGCCGAGAAAATTTGGAATATAGAAGACGAAATAGGAGAAAAAGAACAGGGACACGATAATACCGAACGCGTCCTTTACGGTAGCATACGGCGTGAAGTCCACAACGTCTGTCTTTGATTTCACCTCAATGCCGGTAGGATTGTTCTGGCCGACTACGTGAAGTGCCCAGATGTGCAATGTCACCACGCCCATCAGCAAAAACGGTAGCAGATAATGCAACGCAAAGAAGCGGTTCAGCGTTGGCTTGCCCACTGCGTAGCCGCCTAGCAGCAATTGCTGGATCCAGTCGCCGACCAGGGGAATGGCGCCGAAGAAGCCAGTGATGACAGTGGCGCCCCAGTAACTCATCTGGCCCCAGGGCAGCACGTAGCCAATGAAGGCCGTCGCCATCATCACCAGCAAGTTGGTACAGCCGAGCACCCACAGAAGCTGTCGCGGTGATTTATACGAACCATAATAGAGCCCGCGGCAGATGTGGATGTAAACTGCGATGAAGAAGAACGAGGCGCCATTCGAATGCAGCGATCTCAGCAGCCAGCCCGAGTTGACATCGCGCACGATCTTTTCGACTGAATCGAAGGCGAGGGTGGTGTCGGCCGCGTAGTGCATGGCCAGCACGATGCCGGTCAATATCTGCGATACCAGCATGATCGTGAGAATGCCGCCGAACGTATAAGCGTAATTCAGGTTGCGGGGGACGGGATAGACGATGAAGGAGCTATGCACCAACCGCGGCAGCGGTAGGCGGGCGTCGAACCAGCGTTCTATACCGGTCGTTGGCTTGTAGGTTGAGGGTCCCTCACGCATCTTAATGTTCGTCTGCTCTAGCCGATGCGAATCTTGGTGTCGGCAATGAATTGGAACACCCGCACCGCCATGTCCTCAGGTATCGGTTCTTTTCGGATGCGGCCGGCGGTGTCGTATTGCGACCCGTGGCACGGACAGAGCCAGCCACAATCCATGCTTCCTTCTCGGGTGATGCGGTTGGCATCGGTCGCCGGCGCATCAGCCGGCAGATAGGCGTTGCGAGCAATCAGGTCCTTGAGGTCGGCCAAATTGGGCGCCTCGCTGTCCTCCCGCTCTGCTTCGGTGCGGTTGCGCACGACAATCGGGGCCGAGGCGAGCAACGCGTGGTGGACGGGATCGCGTTTGACTTCGGTAGGTTCGGTCATGGATGCGGGCTCCTGTTGCTGAAAACTGTTCCATTGCGCCGGCAGCTATCGAGCAAGTGACGCCGCAATGGTCGCCATTCGAGTTTCCAGGTAGTGAACCATGCCGGCCTTGGGCGGATGTGCGCCATCATGCCAAGGGCATGTGCGTTCAATACTTTCGCTGATGATTCCAGAGCGAAGGGCTGGCCGGATAGCGAGCACGCCATGCATTGTGACAGGGGGCCGGATAGTCCCAGCCGATATTTCCTCATGTCTGGCGTAATGCGCGCGACAATCAAACAAACAATTGTTCATTCCAATTCATGCCTCGGCATAGGAATGCCTGCCCATCGGCGTCGTAGCCGTCCTCCGTTTAGGCACTCGCTTCCAACGGGTGAAAGGCCATGCTCGTGCGGTGTCGATTGGACAATAAAAGCCGAACGCCGTCTTAGCCTTCAGGACTTTATTGCTCACGGGAAAAGCCGATATGAAAATTGTGGTCATCGGCGGCTCGCATTACTCGAGAGCGAGCACCGTCAAGAAGTTGCAGCGTAAGGGTCTCGAAGCTGAAGCGGTGCCCACGCGTGCGAGTATCGAAAATCTCATTACGGACTATCGCGATGCAGGTTACGCTGGCCAACATCTGAGGCGTCGCCTCCGGTATTTGGGGTGGCTGATTCATGAATTGTGGCGCAAGAGACGCTCGCAGCGCAGCAAGTTTGGCGATCGATCCTAAGTTCTTGAAGCGACGTGCCGAGCGTCCGCGTTAAGAGGAATTCGCGCCCGGAACCTGCCTGTTTTCGGCCCCAAATCCGCCGGTCAGCAATGCGCCCGTCTCGGTCGTGTTGAGAGGTCGTAACTGCATCCCAAAAGCAGACATCCGAGTGAACAGGCGGGAAGGCTCGGTTGCGCCATAGGCTGCCATTGGGTTGTTACTGGCGGAACGACCGCTTTCCCCTCGTTGCGGCGATTTCGAGATCGGTCCATGGCTGGTGTGCCGACGGTTGGGCCGTATCGTTCGAAGAGACCGTAGTGCGTCTAACGCTAGCTTGGCCGACCGATCCACCGCACGATTTCATAGGCAGGCATCGGGCGGCGAAAGCCCTTCAGCGTCAGCTCGCCAACAGGAACGGATTCGACCAGCGACTCGACAGCTCCGACGACCCGTTGGCTAACAAGAATCTGGCGCGATTTGGCCTCCTCGCATAAACGGGCGGCATGGTTCGACACAGTGCCGATGACGGCATAGTCCGAGCGCTGATCAAAACCGATGCGCCCGATGGTTGCGTGGCCTCTGGCAATGCCGATCCCAAAGCCAAGCAAATAGTCCCGCTTGCGCCATCGCTCTGAATGCTCGTCAATCGCGTCGCGCATTGCGGCAGCCATTGAGACAGCTCTCTCGCTGTGGTCGGCGCATGGCAGTGGATCGTTGAAAACCACAACGATACCGTCGCCCACGAACCGCTCAAGAGTTCCCTCGTGGCGGACGATCTGTTCACCGAGGCAAGAATGATACTCGGCAAGGACCGTCATGACTTCTTCGGGCTCGGCGGTCTCGGCGAAGGCTGTAAAGCCGCGCAGATCGCAGAAAACGACCGTCACCTCCCGACGGTGACTTTGCAGAAGCGCGTCATCATTTCCCGCCGCAATGATGATATCTGCGACCTGCTCGGGCAGGAACCGCCTGAGCCGCGCCATGCGCTCAAGCTCCGTCACCTGCTCAGCCACGGTTTTCTCGAGCGACTGGTTCCAGTCGGAAAGTTGCGCTGCTTGGTCCTCAAGGCGTTTGGCCTGGCCCGCGACAGTGTCGTGAAGCGCCTTCTGGCGCAGCATCGAACGCACCCGCGCCAACAGCGCCTGGTGCTCGAAGGGCTTCGTCAGATAATCGTCGCCGCCGGCATCGAGCCCCTCGACCACATCGCGCGTGTCGGCCTTCGCGGTGACGAGGATGACCGGAATCGCCTGCAGGGAGCTGTCCCGCTTGAGCAGGCGCACCACGGCAATGCCGTCGAGCTTTGGCATCATGATGTCGAGCAGGATCAGATCCGGCGTGAATTCGCGGGCTTTCGCAAGCCCCTCTTCACCATCGGCGGCTGTTGCTACTTCGTAGCCATTCGCCTCGAGGCGCATGCGCAGGATCTCGAGGTTTTCCGGAGTATCGTCAACCGCGAGAATGCGAGGCGGATCGTGCAAGGTGCTGCCTCCCTCAAGAAAGGAACCCGCGAATCTCGGAAAGCAGTTGGCGCGGACTGAATGGCTTGGCAATGTAACCATCGCACCCAGCAGCAAGGGCTTTCGCCTCGTCGCCCGACAACGCGTAGGAGGTGACGGCGATAATCGGAATGTGCCGGAGCGCTGGGTCGGCCTTGATGCGGCGTGCCGCTTCATACCCGTCGATCACCGGGAGCTGAATGTCCATAAGGATCAGGTCTGGCCTGTGCGCTCGGGCTGCAGCGATGCCGGCGGCGCCGTCCGCCGCCTCGATCAGTTCGTATTCGGTGGTAACGATGAGATCGCGGATGATCTGGCGGTTGTCCTCGGTGTCTTCTACCATCAGGATTCGTTTGCTCATGCGGCCCTCACGTCCTCATTCACCCGGATTGGTACCTTCAGACGGAATGTCGACCCTGACCCGATCACGGACTCGACATCTATGGTTCCGCCATGCATCTCGACGATGCGCTTCGAGATCGCCAGGCCAAGACCTGTGCCACCCTTTTGCCTGGTGCTGCTGTTATCGACCTGCTGGAATTCTTCGAAGATGAGAGCCTGGTCCTTGGACGCGATGCCGGGACCGGTGTCTCGGACGGTGATCTCGAAGTGCCCGTCGACCGCATCGGCAAGAATGTCGACCGCACCCTTTTCGGTGAACTTGACGGCGTTGCCTGCAAGATTGAGCAGGACCTGCGTCAAACGGCGTTCGTCCCCGTGGCCGATTGGAAGGTTCTCGGCAACAGTCGTTGAAAGCTCAAGGCCCTTCGCTCGTGCCAGCGGCTCGACAGCGGTAACTGTCGATCGAACAATCTGCGCGACGGAGTAGTCCTCGATCGCCAGCGTGAGCTGGCCGGCTTCGATCTTGGAAAGGTCGAGTACGTCGTTGATGAGCCCTAGGAGGTGACGGCCGTTTGCCTGCACGCGCGCGACGGTCGTCTTTGCCTTGTCCGGGAGTTCCCCGTAGATGCCGTCGACCAGCAGTTCTGTGAAGCCCAAGACCGAATTGAGCGGTGTCCTGAGCTCATGGCTCATATTCGCGAGGAACTGGGACTTGTGGCGGCTAGCTGTCTCCAACTCCCGGCCTTTCTCCTCGATCTCGCGGAACAGCTTGGCATTCTGGATCGCGAGCACCGATTGGGCTGCGAAGGTCTCCAGCAGGTGAACAACCTGCTCATGGAAGGCACCTGGCTTGTGGCGCCTGACGACCAGTGCGCCGACGATCTTGTTGGGCCTCAGCAGCGGAACGATCAGGATACCGCGATATCCGGCTTCGACGATCGTCTTTCTTACACGGAAGGATGAGGTCTCCTCGCTGAGGTCGGGAAACTGCACCGGCATGCACCGCCCGGGTGCGTCGCCGATCCCCATGTCGGCCAGCCCGATCGTCTGGTGTGAGACTGCGGCTATAAGCTCATCGCTCATACCGAAGTTTGCGCGCGGACGGAATTGCTGCCGGGTGCTGCTGAACACGTAAATGGTGCCAGCATCCGTCTCCGACAACTGGACCGCTTTGGCGACGATCGTTTTCAGCACCGTGTCGAGATCGAGCGTCGAATTGACCGCCTTGCTGACTTCCCCGAGCGCCTCCAGTTCGCCGACCGAGCGTGCAAGCTCGGCCGTGCGCGCCTGCACCTCTTGATACAGTCGCCCCAGCTGGTCGGAGGTCTGGTTGACGTTAGCGGCGAGCACTCCAAGTTCGTCGCGATTGGCGACGGCAACCCGTTGGGCGAAGTCGCCGGCCGCTATCTGGCTGAGACGCGTCTCGATCTTCTTGACCGGTTCGATCAACGACCAGGAGATGATGTAACCGAGCCCCAACGCCAGCAGGATACTGCCCACGGCAAACGAAACCACGATCAGTCTGGACGTGCCGTACGCACCCTCGGTCGTTTCGATGGCCGCCACCATGTCGGCTTCGGCCATGTTGACCAGCTGGTTTGTCAGCCGCTCGAGTCTATCAGCCGACGGTATGATTTCATCAAGCTGAACCTTGCGCGCCTCCTCAGAGCGTAGGTCCAAGAGATGTGCTATGAGCCCAATCAGTGCCGGTCCAATCAAATAGCCTCCATAGGAAAGTGTGTGGTAACAGCGGCGACCGCCATATTGGCGGGCATCAACGTCTGCATGCCAGCGGCCTTGAACATCAGCGGGATAATGTTTGCGGCGCCGAAACCAACCAGCATGAAACCGCAAAGGGCCAGCGTTTGCGAGGCAAACGCCAAGGTCGTACCGAAGCCAAGTGCAGCGACCAGCCCGCCCACCTGAAGGACCCGACGCGCTCCGACCGCATCGACAACCCGGTCGCGGATCGCCCCGAGCGTCGCCCTGGCGGCGAGCGCGACCTGTTCGACCAGTGAGTTCACCGCTGCCGTCAGGGCTTGCCTGGCGGGACGCAGTCGGCGATCGCGTCGAAATGTCCGTCCGGGAATGGGCCCGGATAGATTGCGGCGCCGAATCTGCGTTGTGTCGCGATACCCTTCAGCGCTTCACGAATTATGAGAAGCGAGTTCCTATAAGCGGCCATCGCCTCGGTTGGAGACGACGGAATTTCGCCGTAGCGAACCTTAGCTTCGCACAGTACGGCGTCGATGACTGCGCTGGTCATCACCTTGCTGCCCTTTAGCTTCGTTGACAGCTCCTGCAGTTTGTAAAGATTGTGGCCTGCCTTGAAATATTTGTCATACGGCACCCCGTCGAACTGCAGCAAAGCTTTGATTGATTTTTCGGCGGCCTGAAGGAAGGACCATCGAGCGTGGCCTTGAGATACGCCGTCCATCAGGGCGAGGGCGCCGCTATCGAGGTCGACCGCAGCTTCCTTGACCAGGGTGTTGGCGAGGCGGGCGCTCATCTCGTTGTAGACCGATATGATCAGCGCGGCCTGTTCTGCCACTGCGGCATAGGCACTCGGCGGAAGGCTGTTCGCGTATTGCTGGGTCATGCCGTCGAGCAGATTGAGAAGGTTGTCCTTCAATGACCGTGGAGAGCGGGCGATTCGCCGATAGCGATATCCAAGGCGTGCAGGGTTGATCTCGACGTCGACCTGTCCGGCCTGGATCATGGGCACCGACATGCGGAGCCGATCGCCGTCGATGTCGATAACACCGATCGAAGGGCTATAGACGATGCGAGATCGGGTATCATAGCGCTGCTTGAACCAATTGGAGATGTGCGCTGTCAATGCTCCGAGGCTGAGATCGTCGGGACTGGGATCTTCTATTGTCGGCCGGAAGTTCAGTGCCAGGCCTCGCCGAAGGCAGAAATCGCGCCAGGCGCGAAACATCCTGGCGTGTGGCGGCACGCCGTTCTTGCGCATCTCGTCGTCAAGGGCGGAGAGTTCGTCGTGAAGGTCTTGGAGAGTGTTCAGGGGCTTTGGCGTGTGATCCATCATTCATGCGCTCGCAGTATCCTGGCTGCCTCCTTTTGGTGGGGCCCAACCTTCCATCCAATTTTGACCATTCACAAATGAAACGACGAACTCTTCGAAGCTTTCGACGGGGGTTGCGTTATTTTCTTGATCAACGCGCACCTGAAACCCGTTAAAGGTCAAGTACGGCATGCCGTCCGGAATTTCGCTTTTCTGCTTTGCGAGATATAGGTCCTGCACGCTCCTCACGAATTGCCGGCCGAAGCCATCAACTGTTTTTGTAAGCGATCGCAAAACATTGAAGGCGAACCTTCCATATTCCAGCAGCTCCGCCTCAGAAGGAAGGTAGCCTTGATGGATGACCCGGTTCCTGAATTCGATCTGTTTGCCGGGCATCTCGAACCGAGATTTCGTGTCGAGATAGTAGAGCGCGCAAAAAGCGCCGAACTGCCGTTCCGACATGTGGGAAAGCGGCTTCCAGAATTCTTCGACCTGGTCGAGCGACAAGCCTTTCGAATGCATGGAACAGCGAACGTAAAATTCATAGGCGCGCTCGATGGCCGCGGCCATGCTGGAGACGCTCTCCCTGAAGTGCCCGTCGCAGTAGGCGTTGCACGCCGACATGAGCAGGACCCAGTATTTCCGCTCGTCGAACATCACTGCTGATTGATGCCCTTTAGGGCAATCGACGATCGCCAGGCCAGAATCCTTGAGCGTCGCCGGCCCCGCGATCAAAGGCGCTGTGGCCGCGTCTACGCAGTGTGAGCAAGGCAACCAGAGCTTCATTCTTTGCGCTCGCGCGGGTAGAGCCGCCGACCGGGGGCGGCCTCGTCGGGTACGGACGCGAGATAATCGCCAAGCCAGTCCAAGGCGGTGTTCCATGCGATGCGGGCGGCGGCCTCCGTTTCGAGAAACGCCGTGTTGATCACAATGATCGCGGTGAAGCCGCCGACATTGGCATCGGCGAAGTGGGCAGGCTTAAGCCGCCAATCAAATCTCACGCGTTGGCTGAATTTGTCGCCATCCAGACCCCGGTCCCAATGAAAGAAGACAGGAAAATAGTGGGCCGCGTCAGCGATCTTGTCGGCATCGTTGAAGGCAAACTCGACATAGCCTGAAAAGTGAAAGCCGCGATCGTCCTTTATCACTGGCCCGCTGACGCAACCGATCGTAAGCAGTCCGGTCTCCGGTTTGTTGATCTTGCTGACCAGGTCGAAAAGGGCCGGATCTTCGGCAAGCTCAGGAATTTCCGACAGGCGATGCAGCTCGCCCTTCAGATTTTTAAAGCCGAAGTTTTCGGTCCCGTCGTCGCGGACGCCTGGGCCGTACGGTATGCCTTTCGGCCGATGATCGATCGAAAGCTCGTTGATGTAAAGCTTTTCCAAACAAGTCCCCATCGTGCTTTTGCGAACCAACCACAAATTTAGGAAGCACCTGCTTTTTAGGCAAATTTTTCGGTTTACACGGCAATGAACGTGTCTCGGCCGGGTTCATCGCGGAGGAGATTCACACGGGAATCCGTTCGCGATATTGTCGGATCGTGGAAACCGCTTTCGACGATCTGGTGCGCCTTTTGAAAGCCCCGCAGCCGGGCCTGCGCGAGCGGTCCAGCGCCTTCCTGTTTCAGATGCTTGGCAGTCTCGCCACGGGCCTCGCCATCGGTCTGGGTATCGCGCTTGGGCATGCGATTGCGGGCTAGGCGCAATCCCTCAATACGGTCCCCAGGATCCATGGTTGAACGCAAACGTGATCATGCCATCCTTTCGCGTGGTCAAAACGTTTCTTGTCGCCCCCCGAAATGCGCCGCTGCGGGTAAAACGACGGTAGAAGGGTATCGTCTCTTGCGTGTCGTACATATAACCCTTGTCTGAAATCACGACATAGTACGGCTTGCAGTAATGGAATATTTCTTCACAACAGCCATTCTCTCGGCCGTGGTGTGAGGCGACAAGCACATGTGTATTCTTCAACGCCTCCCGAAAATCCTCCTGTTCCAGAAGTTTTAGCCAGCCCGCCCGCTCAAGGTCGCCGGGGAACATCATGCCGACACCGTGGCAGTTCAGGTGCACGACCATGCTAAGATTGTTTTCATCGTCGAAAGCTGGATAGTCGTTATAGAACACCTTCCTGGTCATTCCGGCGAATGAAGGCTGAGGCGTCGCCAAGCCGCCGGTGCCGGCGGTGAAGACGTTGTCAATGACGTCCACCAGCTTGGCGATCCCGGCGCCCATACCATCCTCGCTTTTCAACTTGCGGATGGTTTGCGAGGTGACCGATTTGTTTCTCCAAAGCCATTGGATGTCGATTCCTCGATCGAAGAGGTTCGGCAGGCCGGCGACGTGGTCTTCATCGTAGTTGGTGATCGCCAGCATATCGAGATTGTAGATCTGGCGGTCGTAGAGATAGTTGCCCGGTCGCCAGCCCGTGAGGCCGTTCTGGCCGCAGTCGATCATGAGCCGAGAGTTGTCGTCGCAAGTAGCAAGGGCACACGCCCCATGCTCGACGTCGAATATCTGCAATTGCATATTGATGAGCCCGAATTTTGCGTCGCGTCAGATTTTGCCGTAACGTTAAAAAAGCAAGGCCGGATAAGTCACAGCGCCTAGTTTCCCACTGAGTTTTTTCACTTTTCCCCAGCCTGCGAAGTCGCAAAGGTCACGAAGACTTCGATGCTGTAGAGTCGATAGAATTTCAGATAGCGCTTGAAAAGTTGAAATGAAATAAGGGCGAAGCCCACGGCTGCCGCAAATTCGTGGGCGGCGCTGCCGAAGGTGTCCAGTCGCGGCGCCACCCATGCCTGGACGAAAAGCAGCTCGGCTGTGACCGCGGCGATAAAAGACAGATTGCGGCAAAAGCCATAGACGTTCAGAAAGTTCGCAAGCCTCGGCTTTGCGTGTTCGTCTCGCTTGGCCACCGAATAGGCCACCCAGTAGGCTTCATCACCTCGCAGATCCGACCCTGCTTTCTCCAGCGCTGTTTGAACACGAGCCCTCATTGTCCGTGACAAGGGGGAGAAATAGGATGGGAGCAGAAATTGGGACAGTTGCGAGGCCGAAGGCTCGGCCAGCAAAAGGTGAACCGACGGCGGCTTAAGCATGTCGTGAACAATCCCGGCCTCGAGCAGTCGCGAGGCGGGCCCGGCCACCAGGTGGCCGGCTGCGTAGGAGAGAAACAGAACGAAGACGCCGGTGGAAACGTCCCAGTTGGCATGGATGACAAAGCTGGTGCCGAAGAAGAAGTCGGCCGCCGCCAGGACGAAAAAGCCTTGCGGCAGATAAGCAAAAACGTCGTAGTCGCTTAGTCGCCCAAAAACATCCATTTGGTTTAGCGCCCCCGCTTTGACCCTCTCCGGTATGTTTCACGGGAAGAGCACCGAAACAAGCTCCCGCCGTCGTTCTATGCCAGCTTGTGGCGCGCCTTGGCGAAGAACATCGAGATGGTGTTGCGGAATTCCAAATTGACCGGATGGGCCTCTTTTTCGATTGGCCCTCGATCAGCTCTTGCGCTGATCCGCTCGAACATGTCCGAGAGATAGCGCTCAGGATCCTGCTTGGCGCTGGCAAGGTCGCGAACGACTTCCATGAGAATGTACTGGTTCGCCTGGTTGATGGCTTGGGCTTGGCGCACCCACAAATGCGATGTGGGGCCTACGTGGAGGCAAAATAGATCCTTGCTGCAGTGAGCTGTCGCCGGGCCACCGCGGGGTTGGAGACGAAGCCGACACAAATTTCGGTGACATAATCGCTGACAATTCTCCGACTCGCAGGCACGCTTGGCGCGCGCTACCGCTCAAGCTAAGCCAACATTGCCTCAACATGTCGACGCCGCCGGCGGCGAGCGGGTCCCACAGCAATCGAAAGCGAACGCGCTACGCTTGTAGCGTCACGGTGGTCGTGCTACAGTCGTAGCATGATATACGCCACAGACCGAGTCTTCCCCGCTGCCAAAGTCTGCGAAGCAGCAGGGTGTAAGGACGTGACCTTTCGGGCTTGGCGCCGCCGAAACGGTTTGTTCCCTGAGTTGTGGGGCGGCAGAACCGTCAATCATTTTTCGATACTTGACATTTGCATGGTGCGATTAGTCGTCGTTCTGACGCGCCACGGGTTGGGGGCCGACGACGCAGTTGCGTTCGTCCAAGGCAAGGATCTGCTGTTCGGTCTCGAGCTATATGTCGGTAGAATGCTCGATGAGGACGATCGTGGCGACGAGATCGTCGGGTTCAGCTTTAGCGAAGAGACCCCGCCTGAGACGAAGATAATGTTGATGGAAGGGGAGGGTACTGTCGTCGCCGCAAGGGATGCTGGGCCTACGCGCATAACTTACTTTCATGCAGGCTCCGGTCAGGCCACGCTCAGCGATACCATGAAGAACAACAAGGGCGTGGCTACATTCTTGAATGTTCGCGCGATTGTTGACCATGTGCTTGACAAGCTAGGCATTACTGCGTCGGAGGAAGGATAAGCGGACTATGGCCGGTACTCCTGTCTCCTTCAAAGTCTCTGATGTTGCACGCGCCATCAAAGGTGCGCGCAAAGGAAACATGGAGCCAGGCAGGGTCGAAATCGATCCGGTTACCGGAAGGATCGTTGTCATCGCCGCCGAAAAGACGAGCGAGCCGGAAAATGCCGTCGACAAGTGGATGAAGAACCATGCGCGTTCGTCTTAAGGGACTGAACAGCCGCACCAAGACGCTCGCTAATGGTAGCGTCGTTACTTACTACTGGGCGTGGAAAGGTGGACCTAGGCTGCCGGGCAAGCCGGGAGACGCCGAATTCATGGCAGCATACAATGCTGCAATCACGCGCAAGATATACCCTCGCCAAGGAGCCCTGCTTTCCGTCCTGAACGCCTTTCAACTCAGCTCGGATTGGGACGACTTAGCGCCACGCACCCGGGCCGATTATGTCAAATTGATTAAGATGATCGAAAAGAAGTTCGGCGACTTTCCATTGTCGGGCATGAGCGACCGCCGCACGCGCGGCATCTTTATGGAATGGCGCGACGAGCGCGCGAAAAGGTCTCGCCGGCAGGCTGATTATGGCTGGCAGGTGCTGGCCCGAGTTCTCTCCTGGGCGCACGGTCGCGGTCTTGTATCGGCCAATCCATGTGAGAAGGGCGGTCGCCTATATCGCGGTTCTCGTTCCGCGAATATCTGGAGCGCTGCAGACGAGGCTGCATTCTATGCCAGTGCGCCTGCGCACCTTCATCTTGCGCTCATGCTGGCCTTGTGGACGGGCCAGCGTCAAGGTGACCTGTTGCGCCTGACCTGGCAGCAATATGACGGCAAGGTCCTCCGCCTGCAGCAATCCAAGACGGGACGGCGGGTTGTGATACCGGTTGGCGCACCACTGAAGTCAATGCTCGAGACGACGCGCGGCAAGGTTGGGCAGATATTGCTCAACAGCGACGGCGTGCCATGGACGGCTGATGGTTTTCGCTCTTCATGGCGCAAGGCCTGCGCTTCCGCTGGCGTGACCGGTGTCACGTTCAACGATCTCCGTGGAACTGCGGTAACGCGCCTGGCACTCGTCCAGGCTTCTGTGCCCGAGATCGCAACAATAACCGGGCACAGTCTGCGTGACGTGCATGCAATTCTCGATTCAAACTACCTCAACCGCGACCCTGCGCTCGGGGAAAGCGCCATCCGCAAGCTCGAAACGGGAACCAAAATTCCCGACCGCGCGTCCGACTGACACGAAATGTTCCAACAATGAACCGGAAAAATCGCTTTAAAATCAATTGGCTGGGGAACCTGGATTCGAACCAGGACTAACGGAGTCAGAGTCCGTGGGTCTACCGTTAACCTATTCCCCAGCAGGCGCGACTGATATCGCGCGAAGCGGGCGGCTGTGTGCCGCGAGCGCTGCCTTGTAGCCGCCGCCGGAAAATAGTCAACCCCGCGCCGCGTTTCAATCGCAGCTTTTGATCGCTTTGGCTCGGCGCGGCGGGGAAGGGGCTCAATCCTCGCCGCGGCTGTATTGCGAGTGCTCGAAAAACAGCACCACGCCGAGCCCGATGAGCAACGGGACAATCAGGTAGAACAGGCGGAAGACCAACAGCGCGGCAAGCACACCGACCGGGTCCATGTGCGACAAACCGGCCAGGAAGACGATCTCGAAAACGCCGAGGGCGCCCGGCGCATGCGACAATAACCCTACCGAGAAGGACACCATGAACACGCCCAGTATGACGAAATAGCCGGGATTGCCGGCGGCCGGCAGGACAAAGTAGATGATCGCTGCGGCTGCCAGCAGTTCGACCGGGCCGATCACCAATTGCCGCGCCACGATCGGCAGCGCCGGGTAATGCAGCTGGAAGCTGCCGATCTTGAGCGGCCTCAGATGGAGCCAGCTGCAGAACACATATGTCGCGACCAGGATCAGCATGAGAAGGCCGGCCGCCGCAGCCAGTTCGTGGTGCGGGGTCGTGGTGAAACGATCGACGATCTGCGGCTCCAGCACCAGCACCAGGCCCCCGACAAGCAGGCTGGAGAGCACGAAGGTGATCCAGCAGATCGCCACCAGAATGCCGACATCCTGGCCGGTCAGCCCCCTCGTGCCATAGGCGCGGTAGCGGATCACCGCGCCGGACAGCACCGAGCCGCCGATATTGTGCGACAGCGCATAGGTGGTGAAGGAGCAAAGGGTGACAAAGAGCCAGGACACTCTTTTGCCGATATGGAGCAAAGCGATGTGGTCGTAGCCGGCGAGCGAGGCATAGGCGACGACGGAACTTAGCGCCGCCAGCACCCAGGCGCGCGCGGGGATGGCGACGATACCGGCCCAGACGTCGTCGAGCGAAATGCCGCGCAGCTCGTGGATGAGCAGCCAGAGCGAGAACACCACGGCTGCTATGCCGATAACCGGCCAGAAATAGCGCCTCCAGTTCATGGCGTCGTCGTCATGGAGTTAAGCTCATGGATATGATGCTGCCCAAACCCTCTCGAACCCTCGTTTGAGACATGCCTGATTGAAGCCGGCTATTCAACCGGCAAGAGATTGCCCCTGCGTGACGCCGCCAAAAATCAAGTCACCCGCTCTTGGTGATTGCGGATCGCGCTGCTAGTCTGTCCTCAACTTGAAACAAATCTAGGTAGCTGCTGCGTCCTTCCGGTTCGCGCGGCGCCGAAAGGAATTGCAGTGGAAGACCACGATACCGGCGCTGGCGCGTCGGCAGTGGGTGTGTCCGGGGCATCGCCGACGGAATCGGCGCGGTTCAGCCGCCATGCGGGTGCGCATGCCAGACATGCCGACCAAAGACATGCCGACAATCAAGGCGAAGACCAGAAGGGCAAGACGCGCAAGCGCCGCAAGCGCCGGCGCGGCCGCAAGGTGTTCGCACGCGACGAGAACGGCATACCGCTGTCGGTGCCCGCCGCCGCACCTGCCGGCCATGCGCCAGATCCGGCGCCGCCATCGCCGCAACCGCGACCGGTGCAGAACGGCCCGCGGCCGCCGCATCTGGAACTGCCCGTCTTCGCCGCGCTCGATCTCGGCACCAACAATTGCCGGCTGCTGGTCGCTGTGCCCGGCCGTCATGGCCAGTTCCGCGTCATCGATGCCTTTTCGCGCATCGTCAGGCTGGGTGAGGGGCTGTCCGCCAGCGGGCGGCTTGGCCAGGCCGCCATGGATCGCGCCGTCGAGGCGCTTAAGGTCTGCGGCGAGAAGCTGCGCAATCGCAAGATCAGGAAGGCGAGGCTGATCGCCACCGAGGCCTGTCGCTCCGCCGAAAACGGCGTCGAGTTCCTTGAGCGCGTCGAGCGCGAGGCAGGGCTGAAGCTGGAAATCATCGACCGCCAGACCGAGGCCCGCCTGGCGGTCTCCGGCTGCGGCTCGCTGGTCGAGCGCGATACGCGCGGCGTGGTGTTGTTCGATATCGGCGGCGGCTCGTCCGAGATCGCGCTGATCGACCTCACCCGCGGCCAGCGCTCGCCGCGGCTCGCCAACCACATCGTCTCCTGGACTTCGCTTCCGGTCGGCGTCGTCTCGCTCGCCGAGCGTTTTGGTGGCCGCACGGTGACGCGCGAGACCTTCGCAGCCATGGTCGAGGATGTCGCGGTGAGGCTGAAGGCCTTCGACGGGCGCGACCGGCTTGCGCATGTTCTGGCCAGCCCCCAGTTCCATCTGCTCGGCACCTCCGGCACGGTGACGACGCTGGCCGGCGTCCATCTCGATCTCGAGCGCTACGACCGTCGCCGCGTCGACGGGCTGTGGATGGACCGCCAGAGCGTCGACCGCATGGTGGAAAAACTGATCGGCTGGGATTTTCAGCAGCGCGTCGCCAATCCCTGCATCGGGGCCGATCGCGCCGACCTGGTGCTTGCCGGCTGCGCCATCCTGGAAGCGATCCGCGGCGTGTGGCCGTCCGAGCGGCTGCGCGTTGCCGACCGCGGGTTGCGCGAGGGGATTTTGAGCGAGCTGATGGCCGATGACGGCGCCTGGCGTCACGACGGGCGCCGCGCATGATCCCAGAAAGTGGATTCCGGTTTTTGGAAAAGATCATGCGCAAAAGTGAGCGTTCATGACAAAGAAGCCGGAAAAGCCGGGCTCGGCCGGCATGCGCGTGCTGAAAACCAGGATCAAGAAAAAGAGCGGCCTGAAGGAATCCTCGCGCCGCTGGCTCGAGCGCCACATGAACGATCCCTACGTGCAGCGCTCCAAGGCCGATGGCTACCGCTCACGCGCTGCCTACAAGCTGACCGAGATCGACGACAAGCACCATCTCCTGAAACCCGGCATGAAGGTGATCGACCTCGGTGCCGCTCCCGGCGGCTGGTGCCAGGTGGCGGCGGCGCGCACCAAATCGAGCGCCGAAAATCCGCATGTCGTCGGCATCGATTATCTCGAGATGGACGCGGTGCCGGGGGCAGTCATCCTGGAGATGGATTTCCTCGATCCGGAAGCGCCGCAAAAGCTGTCCGAGGCGCTCGGCGGCCAGCCCGACGTGGTGCTGTCGGACATGGCGGCGCCCACCACCGGGCACCGCCGCACCGACCATCTGCGCACTATGCATCTGTGCGAGGTGGCGGCCGATTTCGCGCTGCAGGTTCTGAAGCCCGGCGGGCATTTCCTCGCCAAGACTTTTCAGGGCGGCGCCGAGAACGAGCTCTTGTCGCGGCTGAAGCAGAATTTCCGCTCGGTCCACCACGTCAAGCCGCCGGCTTCGCGCGACGAGTCGGTGGAGCTTTATCTGCTAGCCAAGGATTTCAAAGGGTAGCTCGTCCCTCTCGGCGCTGCGGGCCGATCCACCTTCTCCCACAACAAGGGTGAGAAGGAGAGGGCGCGCCTACTTCCCCGCCCCACCCACCGCCTCCAGCGTCTTCGGCGTCGTCAATTTGCCATGTCCCGACACCGCGTTGCCGGCGTCGGGCGCTAGCCGCATGAAGGTCACCGATGCCGCCGCCGAGACGGCGGCGACGATAAAGAAGGCGATGTGGAAGTCGCCGAGCGTCAGCGGCCCGCCATGGATCGAGGTCGACACTTCCAGGATGCCGCCGGCCAGCGCCACGCCGAGCGCGATCGAAAGCTGCTGGAAGACGGCGGTGATCGGCGTCGCCTTGCTGGTGTCGGCGGCGGAAATCTCGGCATAGGAGAGCGCGTTGACGCCGGTGAAGAACATCGACCGGATGAAGCCGCCGACCAGCAGGATCGCGAGCATCAGCGCATAGGGGGTCTCAGGCGTGAAAAGCCCATAGATGGCGATCGAGCCGGCGGCGATCAGCGAGCCCCAGATCAGCACCCGGCGGAATCCGGCGAGGCGGAAAAGCAGCGCCGTGACGAACTTCATGCCGATGGCGCCGATCGCCGAGACGAAGGTGATCATACCGGACTGGAACGGCGTCAGGCCGAAGCCGATCTGGAGCATCAGGGGCAGAAGGAACGGCACCGCGCCGATGCCGATGCGAAACAGCGAGCCGCCGAGCACGGAGGAGCGGAACACCTGGTTGCGGAACAGCTCCAGCGCCAGCAGCGGGTTTTCGGCGCGCCGTGCGTGCAGGAGATAGAGCACGCCCGAAACCAGGCCGACGGCAACCGTGATGAAGCCGGCGATCGGCGGCAGCGCGGGCAGGCTGACCACCGAGAGGCCGAAGACAATGCCGGACGCGGCAAGGCCGCTCAGCACGAAACCGGGAAAATCCAGCGGCGGCGTCTCGGTCGGCTCGGTTGCCGGCAGATAGCGGGTAGCAAGCCAGATGCCGACCAGCCCGATCGGCACGTTGATGAGAAAAATCCAGTGCCAGGTGAAATAGGTGGTGATGAAGCCGCCGATCGGCGGACCGACAAGCGGACCGACAAGCGCCGGCACCGTCAGCCACGACATCGCAGCGACCAGCTCGCTCTTCGGCGTGGCGCGCACCAGTACCAGGCGCCCGACGGGCGTCATCATGGCGCCGCCGATGCCTTGCAGGAAGCGCGACACCACGAAGGCCGGCAGCGAGTTGGAGAAGGCGCAGGCGACCGATCCGGCGATGAAGACGGCGATCGCGGCGCGAAACACGTTCTTGGCCCCGAACCGGTCCGCCATCCAGCCGCTGATCGGGATGAAGATCGCCAGCGACACCAGATAGGCCGTCAGCGCCAGCTTCAGCGCGATCGGGCTGGTGTGGATATCGACGGCGATCGCCGGCAGCGACGTCGCGATCACGGTCGAATCCATGTTCTCCATGAAAAGTGCGACCGCCAGGATGAGCGGGATGATGCGGTTCAAGGGAGCGCCCTGATTTGTCTTCGCGATTCCAAGGCCAGGCTGGGGGCGAGCCGGCACGCCCGGGCGGTATCATGCCTCAACCCGGATGTCGCATTAAATTGCTGTCACTTTTGCGCGACCGCAACCGCTGGTGGCCTCAAAACTCAATGCTCAACACTTTGCGACGGAGTGCAACGATCGGCTTTTCATCGCTCGCAGGACGTGTTACCAGCCAGCGCCAATCCTGAAAGGGAAGATGAGAGTCGGCGCTGGCCATTTCGGCCCGGCGCCTTTTCCGCATTCAAAAGGACTGGCCATGGCAAAAATCATCGAGACGTCCACCGGCGCATTGGCGCTGACCTTCGACGACGTGCTGCTGCAGCCCGGCCATTCCGAGGTGATGCCCGGCGAGACCGACATCCGCACCCGCATCGCCGGCGACATCGACCTCAACACGCCGATCCTGTCGGCCGCCATGGACACCGTCACCGAGGCCAGGCTTGCGATCGCCATGGCGCAGGCCGGCGGCATCGGCGTCATCCACCGCAATTTCTCGCCGGCCGAGCAGGCCGAGCAGGTCCGGCAGGTGAAGAAATTCGAGTCGGGCATGGTGGTCAATCCCGTTACCATTGGCCCCGACGCGACGCTGGCCGACGCGCTGGCGCTGATGCGCTCGCACGGCATTTCTGGCATTCCGGTGGTGGAAAACGGCGGCACCGGCGGTCACACGGTCGGCCGGCTGGTCGGCATCCTCACCAACCGCGACGTGCGCTTCGCCTCCGATCCGTCGCAGAAGGTCTACGAATTGATGACCCGTGAGAACCTGATCACGGTGAAGGAGAACGTCGACCAGGACGAGGCCAAGCGCCTGCTGCATAGGCACCGCATCGAGAAGCTGGTGGTGGTCGACCGGAAGGGCAATTGCGTCGGCCTGATTACCGTCAAGGACATCGAGAAGTCGCAGCTCAACCCGCACGCCACCAAGGACGTGCAGGGGCGGCTGCGCGCCGCCGCCGCCACCAGCGTCGGCGACGACGGCTTCGAGCGCGCCGAACGCCTGATCGACGCCGGCGTCGACTTGCTCGTCATCGACACCGCGCATGGCCACTCGCAGCGCGTTTTGGATGCGGTGACGCGGGCCAAGAAGCTCTCCAATTCCGTGCGCATCCTGGCCGGCAATGTCGCCACCGCCGAAGGCACGCAGGCGCTGATCGATGCCGGTGCCGACGCCGTCAAGGTCGGCATTGGCCCGGGCTCGATCTGCACCACCCGCATCGTCGCCGGCGTCGGTGTGCCCCAGCTGTCCGCGATCATGTCGGCGGTCGAGGTGGCTGAGAAGTCTGGCGTGACGGTGATTGCCGACGGCGGCATCAAATATTCGGGCGATCTCGCAAAGGCGCTCGCCGCCGGCGCGGGCGCCGCCATGATCGGCTCGCTGCTTGCCGGCACCGACGAAAGCCCGGGCGAGGTCTATCTGCACCAGGGCCGCTCCTTCAAGGCCTATCGCGGCATGGGCTCGGTCGGTGCGATGGCGCGCGGCTCGGCCGACCGCTACTTCCAGGCCGAGGTGCGCGACACCCTGAAACTGGTCCCGGAAGGCATTGAGGGGCAGGTTCCCTACAAAGGACCTGTGGCTGGCGTGCTGCACCAGCTTGCAGGCGGCCTAAAAGCAGCTATGGGTTATGTGGGTGGGCGCGATCTTGCCGAGTTCCGCGAACGCGCCACCTTTGTGCGCATATCGAACGCCGGACTTCGTGAAAGCCACGCCCATGACGTCACGATCACCCGCGAAAGCCCGAACTATCCGGGCGGACTATGATCAGGCCGGCGAACGGCCGGATCGCCCGGGCCTGTGGCGTGGTTTGATCGTGACGGTGCTGCGCCTGTCGCGTCATGCGGCGGCTCTCTCCGTCGCCTCCGCCGCGATCTTCATCGCCATGACGGCGCTGGAGTTCTTCTATTTCCGCCGGCTGAGCGGCGGGCTCCCTTCGCTCGACATGCGCGTCACGGGCTTCACGCCCGATGAAGGCATGGCATGGCTGACTGCGCTCGGCCGGCGCGGCGGCGAGATCATCATCGTTTGGCACTTTCTGACCTTCGACTTGCTGTTCCCGGCGCTGCTGTCGCTCACCCTGGTCAGCCTGATCGTGGCCTTCGGCCGGCGGCTCGGCAATTTTCGCGCCATGCCTGCGCAGTTGCAGGCGCTGGCCGCGCTGGTGCTGGTGCTGCCCTACACGATCGCCGACTACGCGCAGAATTTTGCCGTGGCGCGGCTTTTGTCGGATTTCCAGTCGGCCAATCCCGATTCGCTGTCGTTCGCCTCGTCGCTGACCGTCACCAAGTTCGCGCTTCTGGCTATTCCCGTCGCGGTGGTCGCGGTGTTCGCGCTGGCGCTGCAGCGGCGCTGAGCGGACAGGGGGTGGGGATGAACCAGACTGCCATCTTCTGGCCGATGCTGGCACATGTCCTCCTGGTCTACATCGTCTATCTGGTGATGCTGAAGCGGCGCTATCTTGCCGTGAAGTCCGGCGAGGCCAAGATCAGCCAGTACAAGGTCCGCTCGACCGAGCCGGTCTCGAGCGTCACCGTCGCCAACAATCTGATCAACCAGTTCGAACTGCCGGTCCTGTTTCACGTGCTTTGCCTGGCGCTCTTCGTCACCAACGGCGTCAACTACCTGACGCTGGCGCTGATGTGGCTCTTCGTCGTCACGCGCTATGTCCACGCCTGGGTGCATGTCACCAGAAACTACATGCTGCACCGCAGCCGAGCCTTCTTCTTCGGCGCGGGCGTGCTTCTCATCGCCTGGATCTGGTTTGCCCTACACTTGGCCGGCGCGGTTTGAGTCGTGCCAGTTCCCTTCTCCCCCCTGGCAGAGAAGGAAAGACGCTAAAGATCGAACACCGCGATCCTGCGCTTGTCGAACTTGATGCCGATCTCGCCGCGCACCAGTCTGAGCGCCTGCTCGCCGAACACGGCGCGCCGCCAGCCTTGCAGCGCCGGCACGTCGGCGGCGTCGCCCTCCGCGGCGATGCGGTCGATATCGTCGCTGGAGGCGAGCACCTTGGAGGCGACACCCTCCTTCTCGGCGACGATCCTGAGCAGCACCTTCAGCAGTTCCGCCGCCGCGCTCGAGCCTTCCGGTGGCTGGAACGTCTTCGGCAGCTTCGGCATCGCTTCCTTCGGCAGGGCAAGCGCCGTGTTGACCGCGCCGAGCAGCGCGGTCGCGGTCGCCGACCGTTCCCAGCCCTTCGGCGTCGTGCGCAGCCGGCCGAGAGCCGTTGCATCGCGCGGCGCCTGTTGCGCGATCTCGTAGATCGCGTCGTCCTTGAGCACGCGGCCACGCGGCACGTCGCGCTCGCGCGCCTCGCGTTCACGCCATGCAGCTACTGCCTGCACGATCGCCAGTTCCTGCGGCTTGCGCAGCCGCATCTTCAGGCGCTTCCAGGCATCCTCGGGATGCGGATCGTAGGTCTCGCGCGAGGTGAGAACGTCCATCTCTTCGTTCAGCCAATGGCCGCGGTCCTCCCGCTTCAGCTCGGCGCTGAGGTGCTGGTAGACCTTGATCAGATGGGTGACGTCGGCGAGCGCGTATTCGAGCTGCTTGTCGGAGAGCGGCCGGTGCCGCCAGTCGGTGAAGCGCGAGGATTTGTCGAGCCGCGCGCCGGTGATGCGCTGTACCAGCTGATCGTAGGACACGCTGTCGCCGAAGCCGCAGACCATCGCCGCCACCTGCGTGTCGAACACCGGATGCGGCACCAGGTTGCCCAGATGGACGATGATTTCGATGTCCTGGCGGGCGGCGTGGAAGACCTTGACCACCGCTTCGTTGGCCATCAGCCGGAAGAACGGTTTCAGGTCGATGTCGGGCGACAGCGGATCGATCAGCGCCGTCACGCCGGGCGCGGCCATCTGGATGAGGCAGAGGATCGGCCAGAAGGTCGTTTCACGGATGAATTCGGTATCGACGGTGACGAAGTCCGACTTTTCGAACGCCGCGATGACGCTCTCGAGTTCTTGTTGGGTGGTGATGACGTGCATCAAATCGCTTTTGGCATCATATCAGGCCTCTTTCAATTTCAGCCGCAAACGCTTTCGTCAAGCCGCTGCTAGAGCATGATCCCGAACCGAAGGGTCAGCGAAAGCAAAAAAGTGGGAACCGGTTTTCGGAGAATGCTCCAACAAAGAGTTGGATC
Organism: Mesorhizobium sp. M1D.F.Ca.ET.043.01.1.1; assembly: GCF_003952385.1. Classification (NCBI taxonomy): domain Bacteria; kingdom Pseudomonadati; phylum Pseudomonadota; class Alphaproteobacteria; order Hyphomicrobiales; family Phyllobacteriaceae; genus Mesorhizobium; species Mesorhizobium sp. M1D.F.Ca.ET.043.01.1.1. The sequence goes on along the minus strand of NZ_CP034444.1, from coordinate 206,777 downwards.
AGCATGGCGGTTCAACGAAACGTCATGCTGATCTAGTCCTGCTTGTCTGAATCGCCGCTCCGCCGCGCCAGCCGCGCGAACAGCGTCGAGGTGCGCAAAAGCGCGGTGAAGCGGCTGCGGCTGCCGGCCGGCACGCCCGACCGCACCTGCATGCGGTAGAGGATCACGATGATGAGAACGGCGTAGACCGAGGCGTTGAAGACGAACAGCGCGCTCGGCCCGAAATGCTGCATCACCGCCGACGCCGCAATGGGACCGCCGATCGCGCCGAAGGAATAGAACAGCATCAGCGCGGCGTTGATCAGCACGAACTCGCCTTTGTCGGCCCGGTCGTTGGCATGCGCGGCCGAAAGTGAATAGAGCGGCATGGCGAAGCTGCCGAAGATGAAGACGATGACGAAGTTGAGGAACGGGTCGGCGCGCGCCACGAAGGCCAGTGCCAGCGCGGCAAGCATGGCGCAGAACGTCGTCGTCAACAGCACCGTGCGCCGGTCGCGCCGGTCGGAGAGATAGCCCAGCGGATACTGGATGAGGGCGCCCCCGAATATGCCGACGCTGACGAAAGTCACCACATCGGCCACTGACATGCCGATCTCCTCGGCATAGACCGGCGACAGCGTGCGGAAGGCGCTGTTGGTGACGCCGACGGCGATGCAGCCGATCGAGCCGAGCGGCGAGATTCGCCAGACGCGCGGCAGGTCGAGCTTGACGTCTTCCGGCGGCGCCGGGTTCGAACGGTCCCCGAGCGAGACCGGCACCAGCGAAAAGGTGATCATCATCGACATGACGGCGAAGATGGCGAAACCGCCGGCGCCGAAGACCGGAATAAGAAATTGCGCGCCGGTCACCGAGCCGATGTCGACCATGCGGTAGATCGCGAGCACCCGGGCGCGGTCCTTGTTGGTGACGCCAGAATTCAGCCAGGCTTCCATGACGGTGAACAGGCCGGCGAAGCAGAAGCCGCCGGCAAAGCGGACCGCGCACCACATGACAGGGTTGATGACAAGCACCAGAAGCAGCGTGCCGACCGAGGCGATCGCGGCCAGCGCGGCAAAAGCCCTGACATGGCCGACGGCCTTCAAGATACGGGTGACCGCCAGGCAGCCGAGCAGGAAGCCGGCGAAATAGAACGTGCCCATGAGGCCGATATCGGAAGCGGAAAAGCCTTCCCGCGCGCCCCGCAATGCGATCAGCGTGCCCTGCAGACCGTTGCCGCCAAGCAGAATGCCAGCGGCAATGAGGAGCGGGATAAGAGGGCGGATGGAAGACATTGAAGAGAGGCAATCACGGATCTGTGACCTCTTCTTGGACCATAGATAGCGTCAATGCTAGCGGCAAATGCGACATGAACATGGACACATTCTTGCGCTCGGCCGACGACATCGCGGCCAATAAGAAAGGGGCCCCTAAGCTCTACCGGCCCGTATTTCCATCTCCTGCACGACCGTCGACGGCGTCTCGCCCGGAATCGCACTGATGCTCTCTGCGGCCGGCCGCCGGCCGAGCGAGCCCGCGGTCAGCAGGCTGAGCGCGATGAAGGGAATGCCGATTCCGTAGGCGGAGCGGATGCCCCAATGGTCCGATACGAAGCCGAGCAGCGGCGGACCGAGCAGGAAGGCGATGAAGGAGATCTGCGAAAGCGCCGCGACGTTGATCGCCGCCGGCCGATCCGTCCGTTGCGCCGCCGCCGAGATCGCCAGCGGGAAGATCGCGCTGCTGCCGATGCCCAGCAGGGCAAAGCCCAGCATCGAGACGAACGGCAGCGGCGAGAAGAAGACGATGAGCACGCCGGCCGCCATCGTTGCCAGCAGCACGCGCGCCACGCCGCTTGGCGAATGGCGGTCGACGAAGGAGTCGGCGAAGAAGCGCGTGGTTGCCTGCGAGAAGGCGAACAGCGCCACGGTGAAGCCGGCGACGAACGGACCGGAATCGAACACCGTGCGCATGTAGATCGCCGACCAGTCTATGCTGGCGCCTTCCAGGAGCATCGCCGAAAGCGTCACCGCGACGAGGACGAGGATCGGCAGCGTCGGCCGCGCCAACATCGGCGGCTTGTCGCCGGAGTTGGCGAAGCGGGCGGGCGCCGGCTCGAAGCCGCCGAGAAGCAGCGTCATCGAAACCGCCACCATGGGCACCACCAGCGCCAGATGGAGCTGCGGCGACAGGCCGAGATGCGCCATCGCGCCGCCGAACAGCCCGGCGCCGAAGAAGCCCGCGCTCCAGAAGGAGTGCGCCCGGTTCATGATGCGGCGCTTGAGCAGGAACTCTGTCCTGTCGGCCTCGACATTCAGGATGATCTCGACGCTGCCGATCATCAGCCCGACCGGCAGCAGCAGCAGGAACAGCGCGACCGGTCCCGGCGCATGCACGGCGATGGAATAGACAAGCGCGATCAGCGGCACGAGCCAAAGCAGCGCCCGGCGAAAGCCGACGCGCTCCAGGACAGGAGTCGCCAGGGTCAGCGCCGTCAAGGTGCCGATCGGTGTCCCGATCAGGCTGAGCCCGAGCGTGCCATCCTCGATCGCCATGGCGCGCTTTATGTCCGGCAGGCGCGGGAAAATGTTGCCCATGGCGAAGGAATAGATCGCGAAACCGGCATAGACGCGGTGCTGAGGGGCGAGTTTCAAGCCAAAGGTCATCGTGGCACTTTCCGTTGGGGAGGGCGGACGGCATCGCCGGCCCGATACATCAGTTCTTGCACAAACATGCAAATCATGCAAGAATATGCACAAAGAAATAGGATCGTGCATGCTGACCGAGGAACGACACCAATTCATTCGCGACCGGCTGGCAGCCGAAGGAAAAGTTTTGGCAGGCGAGCTCGCCAGCCGCTTTGGGGTTTCGGAAGATACGGTTCGCCGTGATCTGCGCGAGCTGGCGAAAGCCGGGCAGTTGCGCCGGGTTTACGGGGGCGCGGTCGCGTCAGCGCCCTTTGCGGCGGCAACCATCAGCGAGCGCAGCGGCCATGCGGTCGAGGAGAAGATGCGCCTGGCGAAAGCCGCCGCTGGCGTGCTGACCTCGGGGCAGACCCTGTTCATCGACGGCGGCACGACCAATGAGGCGATCGCGAGGGCAATCCCGCGTGATATCGAGTTGACCGTGGCCACCAATTCGCTCGGTGTTGCGTCGGCACTCGCCGATCTTCCCCTGGTCGATCTGATCATGCTCGGCGGCCGATACGTCCGCGACCTCGGCACCTGCGTCGGTGGTGACACGCTTGCCGCCGTGGCTCAGCTCGGCGCCGATCTGTTCTTTCTCGGCTCCTGCGGGCTCGATGCCTCGCGCGGCGTCACCGCCTTCGATTCGGCGGAGGCTGAGGTCAAGCGCGCCATGGCCAGGAACAGCGCCGGCATCGTCATCGCCGCCACCATCGACAAGCTCGCCACAGCGGCGCCTTATCGTGTCGCGGCAGCGGATGCGATCCGTCACCTTGTGGTCGAAAAGACAGCGCCGGCCGCCATCCTCGCCGATTTCCAGCGACAGGGCGCCGAAATCCGCTTCGCGTGAGCGGCCGAAGCCCCGAGCCTTTACGACCGCTTCCCCTGTGTGACCGGTTGCCTTGACAAAGCCGGCCTCTCATGCGCTTTTCGCGCCAATTTTCAGGGCCGGGCTTTCGCCCGCAATTCCGGACTTCACCAATGACAATGCATCGTTACCGCAGCCATACCTGTGCCCAGTTGAGAAAGAGCGACGTCGGCAATTCCGTCCGCCTGTCGGGCTGGGTGCATCGCGTGCGCGACCATGGCGGGCTGCTCTTCATCGATTTGCGCGACCACTACGGCCTGACCCAGATCGTCGCCGATCCGGATTCTCCGGCCTTCAAGATCGCCGAGACCGTGCGCGGCGAGTGGGTGATCCGCGTCGACGGCGAGGTCAAGGCGCGCCTGCCGGAGACCGTCAACCCCAACCTGCCGACCGGCGAGATCGAGATTTTCGCGCGCGAGATCGAGGTGCTGTCGGCGGCCAAGGAGCTGCCTCTGCCGGTATTCGGCGAGCCTGAATACCCCGAGGACATCCGCCTGAAATACCGCTTCCTCGACTTGCGCCGCGAGACGCTGCACAAGAACATCGTGGCGCGCACCAGGATCATCGCCGAGATGCGCAGGCGCATGGGCGAGGTGGGCTTCACCGAATTCTCGACGCCGATCCTGACCGCATCCTCGCCCGAGGGCGCGCGCGACTTCCTGGTGCCCTCGCGCATCCATCCCGGCACCTTCTACGCGCTGCCGCAGGCGCCGCAGCAGTACAAGCAGTTGATCATGGTCTCCGGCTTCGACCGCTATTTCCAGATCGCGCCCTGCTTCCGCGACGAGGACCCGCGTGCCGACCGTCTGCCCGGCGAGTTCTACCAGCTCGACCTCGAGATGAGCTTCGTCGAGCAGGACGACGTGCTCTCCGCCATGGAGCCGGTGCTTCGCGGTGTGTTCGAGACCTTCGCCGACGGCAAGCCGGTGACCCAGAAGTTCCGGCGCATTGCCTACGACGAGGCGATGCGCACCTACGGCACCGACAAGCCGGACCTGCGCAACCCGATCGAGATGCAGGCGGTCTCCGACCACTTCCGCGATTCCGGCTTCAAGGTCTTCGCCAACATCCTGGCCAACGACCCCAAGGCCGAAGTCTGGGCCATTCCCGCCAAGACCGGCGGCAGCCGCGCCTTTTGCGACCGCATGAACTCATGGGCGCAGAGCGAGGGCCAGCCGGGCCTCGGCTACATCTTCTGGCGCAAGGAGGGCGACAAGCTTGAAGGCGCCGGTCCGATCGCCAAGAACATCGGCGAGGAGCGCACCGAAGCCGTCCGCCAGCAGCTCGGCGTTGCCGACGGCGATGCCGCCTTCTTCGTTGCCGGCGATCCGAAAAAGTTCGTCGCCTTCGCGGGTGCCGCACGCACCCGCGCCGGCGAGGAATTGAACCTCGTCGACCGCGACCGCTTCGAACTGTGCTGGATCGTCGACTTCCCCTTCTTCGAGTGGAACGAAGAGGAGAAGAGGATCGACTTCGCCCACAACCCGTTCTCGATGCCGCAGGGCGGCATCGAGGCGCTCGGTGGCGAGGACCTGCTCGGCATCAAGGCGTTCCAGTACGACATGGTCTGCAACGGCTTCGAGATCGCTTCCGGCGGCATCCGCAACCACCTGCCGGAAACAATGGTCAAGGCCTTCGAGACGGTCGGGCTCGATCGCGCGACCGTCGAGGAGCGCTTCGGCGGTCTCTATCGCGCCTTCCAGTATGGCGCGCCCCCGCATGGCGGCATGGCCGCCGGTATCGACCGCATCGTCATGCTGCTGGTCGGCGCCAAGAACCTGCGCGAAGTTACCATGTTCCCGATGAACCAGCAGGCCTATGACCTCTTGATGAACGCCCCGTCGGAAGCCACTCCGCAGCAGCTTCGCGAACTGTCGCTGCGCGTCGCGGTGGCGAAGAAGGAAGGTTAGAAACCGCGCTCAAGCGGTTCCTGCTGCTCAATGAATTGGTCTTGAACAAAAAAGCCCGGCATCGCTGCCGGGCTTTTGTTTGAGCGTTCCGCCCGATCAGTCCTCGTTCGCCTTGACCTTGACGCCGAGCGTCTTCGGCAGGTCGAGCGGGTTGGACATGGCGCCGGCCATGATCAGCGCGAAGGGCACCGACGACGGCGGCTCGGCCGAGATCTCGAGGCTCTTCGGATCGTCGAGGAACTTGTTCACCGCGGCCGACACCTCGGCCGTCAGTTCGGGATTGTTGAGCTGCGCCATGCCGAACGGCACGATCGCCTTGGCCTGGTTGGCGACGTCCTTGGCCGACATGCCCTGCTGCTTGCCGACATAGTCGAGGACCTTGCCAGTCAGCGAATCGTCGTCGAAGCGCACCGAAGCGCCGTTGAAGGAAAGCTGCTGCAGGAGGCCGAGCATGGCCATGCCTTGCGCCGAATTGTCGGCGCCCTCGGGCTGCGCGGCGAATTTCTTCTGCATTTCCTGCATCGACTTGATGAAGTCGACCGTGTAGCCGCCGAGATCGAAGGTCATGCCGAGCGTGCCGGCATTGTCGACCGCGATGTCGTATTTCGACAGCTCCATCTTGCCGTCGCTGGGCTGCCAGGTGCCAGCCATCGAGACGGTGCCGGAGATGGTCTGGTAGCCGAGCGCCTCGATCGCTTCCTTCGACTTCGGGTCCTCGACCAGCGAGAGATCGGCATTGAACTTCTCCGTGTTGGCGGTGAAGTCCATCGCCTTGCCATCGGCCGGCGGGGTGATCTGGAGGGCGAGCCCATCCATCGAGAAGGCCGTCTTGTCGCCGACCTTGACCGTCATGTTGGAGAGCTCGGCCGACTTGTACATCATCAGCGAGCCGAGCGGGTCGGTGCTGCCTTCGGCCGGCACCTTCATGTCGTGGATGACAAAGGGGCTCAGGTTGAGCGTCACGCCGTCCTTGGAGTGCTCGAGGGCCGAAGTCGAGACAGTCGCGATCTCGAAGCCGCCATTGGCCTCGGTGACGCCTTCGAGCTTCACGTCGCCGATCGGCAGCGCTTCCTTCTCGGCGGCAGGCTTGATGGAGACGCCCTGCAAAACGACGTTCGAGCCGTCACCCGACACACCGGTCCAGGAAATATCGACACCCTGGGCGGCAAGCGTTGCCTTGACGCGCTCGGCCACGGCCGGATCGGCGGCGAAGGCGGCGTTGAGCGGCAGGGTCAGCAGAAAGGTCGAAAAAGCCAGTTTCTTGAGCATTGAGCGTTGGATTGTCATTGGCGAGTTCCCTGTCCTGAAAGTGTTTTGAATTTCTGCTGCATCACCATTCCGCGACGAACGGGACGGGAAGAAGGCATTTCCTGGCACCTTTGTCGCAAAGGGCGATGAAAAGCAAACCCGGCCGGCACGCTTTGCATGGTGCGGTGAATTTGTCATGAAGACCGCGGCTCTCCTGCGCCGGCGCGTTGCATGCCCAGATAGAGGGCGCATGTAACAGATTGATGTTGGCCGGCGCCCCGCCGGCAGCCGATACCGGTTGCAGATCGGCGGGAAACTGGATTGTTCGCCTTGGCGCTTCCGTGAAATCCTTCACATCATCGGCTGCGGTCTTTCGTGGCGACTGCACGCGCGACGAATCCGCCGACTTCCAACGCGGCGCTTGCCGCGAATCACCCGCTCGGCTAGTCGAAATCCATGGGAAAAAGGCATTTGCCGCCTGAAGACAATGGCGGCGGCGACAACATCGAACCGGTCGATCTGAAGGAAGCGCTCGAGAAGCGCTACCTGGCCTATGCGTTGTCGACCATCATGCACCGGGCGCTGCCGGATGTGCGCGACGGACTGAAGCCGGTCCATCGCCGCATCATGCATGCCATGCGGCTCCTGCGGCTCAATCCCGACCAGGGCTTTGCCAAATGCGCGCGCATCGTCGGCGAGGTGATGGGTAAGTTCCATCCGCATGGCGACCAGTCGATCTATGACGCGCTGGTGCGCCTCGCGCAGGAATTTTCCATGCGCTACCCGCTGGTTGACGGCCAGGGCAATTTCGGCAACATCGACGGCGATAACGCCGCCGCCATGCGCTACACCGAATCGCGCATGACGGAGGTGGCGACCGAGCTGCTCGCCGGCATCACCGAGGATGCCGTCGACTTCCGGCCGACCTACAACGAAGAGGACGAGGAGCCGTCGGTTCTTCCCGGCGCCTTCCCGAACCTGCTCGCCAACGGCTCGTCCGGCATTGCCGTCGGCATGGCGACCTCGATCCCGCCGCACAACGCCGCCGAGCTTTGCGACGCGGCACTCCATCTGATCGAGCATCCGGACGCGTCCGTGGCGAAGCTGATGGATTTCGTCCAAGGGCCGGATTTCCCGACCGGCGGCATTATCGTCGACAGCCGCGCCTCGATCCTAGAAGCCTATGAGACGGGCCGCGGCGGTTTCCGCGTGCGCTCCAAATGGGGCCAGGAGGATCAGGGCAGGGGCACCTGGAGCATCGTCGTCACCGAAATCCCCTACGGTGTCCAGAAGGCCAGGCTGATCGAGAAGATCGCCGAGCTCTTGATGGCGCGCAAGCTGCCGCTGCTCGAGGACATCCGCGACGAGAGCGCGGAGGACATCCGTATCGTGCTGGTGCCGAAGAGCCGCACCGTCGATCCCGGCATCCTGATGGAATCGCTGTTCAAGCTCACCGAGCTCGAAAGCCGCTTCCCGCTCAACATGAACGTGCTGTCGCGCGGCAAGGTGCCGAACGTGCTCTCGCTCAAGGGCGTGCTGAAGGAGTGGCTCGACCACCGCCGCGACGTCCTTATCCGCCGCTCGAAATATCGGCTGGGCGAGATTGAGAAGCGCCTGGAAATCCTCGCTGGCTACCTGATCGCCTATCTCAACATCGACGAGGTGATCAGGATCATCCGCGAGGAGGATGAGCCAAAGCAGGTGATGATGGCCCGCTGGTCGCTCACCGACAACCAGGCCGAAGCCATCCTCAACATGCGGTTGCGCGCCCTGCGCAAGCTCGAGGAAATCGAGATCCGCAAGGAATTCGATGGCCTCACGGAAGAGAAGAAGCAGATCGAGGCCCTGCTGGCGTCCGACGCCAAGCAGTGGGCAATGATCAAATGGCAAGTCGCCGAAATCCGAAAGAAGTTCGGACCCGAGACCGATCTCGGCAGACGCCGCACCCAGTTCGCCGATGCGCCCGAGCATGACCTGACCGACATTGCCCATGCGATGATCGAACGCGAGCCGGTCACCGTCGTCGTCTCCGAAAAGGGCTGGCTGCGCGCGATGAAGGGGCATCTGACCGACCATTCGCAGCTTGCCTTCAAGGAAGGCGACAGCCTGAAGCTCGCCTTCCACGCCCAGACCACGGACAAGATCCTGGTCTTCACCACCGGCGGCAAATTCTACACCATCGGCGCCGACCGGCTGCCGGGCGGGCGCGGCCACGGCGAGCCGATCCGCATCATCGTCGACATGGAGAACGACCAGGACATCGTCACCGCCTTCGTGCACGATCCGAAGCGCAAGCTGCTCCTGGTCTCCTACGACGCCAACGGCTTCGTCGTCTCCGAGGAAGAGGTCGTGGCCAACACCCGCAAGGGCAAGCAGGTGATGAACGTCAAGGCCCCTGACGAGGCCAAGCGCTGCGTTCCGGTCGCCGGCGACCATCTCGCCATCGTCGGCGAGAACCGCAAGATGCTGATCTTCCCGCTCGCTGAGATCCCCGAGATGGCGCGCGGCAAGGGCGTGCGGCTGCAGAAATACAAGGACGGCGGCGTGCTGGACCTGAAGACCTTCGCGCTGGAAACGGGACTGACCTGGCAGGACTCCGCCGACCGCACCTTCACCAGGTCGCGCGAGGAACTGGCCGAGTGGATCGGTGCCCGCGCCGCCGCCGGCCGCATGGTGCCGAAGGGCTTCCCGAGGACGGGGAAATTCGGGTAGCGCGACCTAACCTTCTCCCCTTGTGGGAGAAGGTGGACGAGTGAAGCTCGGCCGGATGAGGGGTGTTCCAGCTTGACGCAGCCTCATGAAGTTAGCTGCTCAAAAACCAGCGTCTCATTCCTTCCAGCACCCCTCATCCGTCTCGGCGCTACGCGCCGATCCACCTTCTCCCACAAGGGGAGAAGGACTAGGTGCAATCATTTGGACTATCGTCACGATTGCTGCACTATGATGATGCATAAGCATCCATTGAACGATCGGGTAGGGGAGAAACGCCGCGTTGAAGCGGGCTGAAATCCAGAAGCCGGGGCAGCGCCTGTTCGGTCTGTCCACGCCGCTGAGAGCCGCCGTCATTCCGCCGCTGTCGGCGGCGCGCTGGCTCCTGGTGCTGATCGTTGCCGCCGGCGTCTATTTCTTCCACGGCTTCCTCTTCCCGGTGCTGGCGGCACTCGTCATAGCCTTTGCCAGCTGGCCACTCTACCGCAGGCTGCTCGTTGCCGTCGGCGGCAATCGCACCATCGGCGCGACGCTGGCCATCCTCTTCATCCTCACCTTCCTGGTGGTGCCGATCGCGCTTGCCGGGACCTACGCCATCAACGAGCTTCGCGAATGGGTGGTATGGGCGATCGAGACCAATCGGCATGGCTCAGCCACGCCGCAATGGATTGCCACCATGCCAGTCGTCGGCGAATGGCTGAACCAGCAGTGGACGGCCAATCTCGGCCATCCCGGCGGCATCGGCGAGCTGATCCAGATGGTGAGCGGCTCTAACATCGGCACCATCTACCGCGGCGCGCTGGCCGCTGGCGGCAGCGCCTTCGGCCTGCTGCTCACGCTCTTGTTCATGCTGATCGCGCTGTTCTTCGCCTATCGCGACGGCGAGGCCTTCGCGGCGCAGGTCGACCGCCTCGGCGAGCGCATCCTGCCGACCCGCTGGGAGCGGATCTCGCGCGTCGTGCCGGCGACCATCTCGTCCACCGTCACGGGCATGACCGTCATCGCCATCGGCGAAGGCCTGGTGCTGGGCGTCGCCTACTGGCTGGCCGGCGTGCCGTCGCCGGTGACGCTCGGCGCGCTGACCGGCATCATGGCGCTCATCCCCGGCGGCGCGCCGCTCTCCTTCACGCTGGTGTCGATCTATCTCGCCGCCAGCGGCAAGCTGTTTGCCGGCATGGCACTGTTCATCTGGGGCGCGGTCGAGCTCTTCATCGTCGACAAGACGCTGCGCCCGAAGCTGGTCGGCGGGCCGATCAAGCTGCCCTTCCTGCCGACCTTTTTCGGCCTGATCGGCGGCGTCAAGACGATGGGCTTCCTGGGCCTGTTCATCGGCCCGGTACTGATGGCGCTGCTGGTCGCCATCTGGCGCGAATGGCTGCGCGAGGTGGAGCTGATGGATGAGCTCGCGCCTGTCGCCGACGAAGCGGACGCACCGCCGCAAATCGAGGCGGCGCCCGAAGCCCGCAAGATTCAGGCCGGATAAGCCACGGCAAGCGCCGCGCGGCGCTTGCGGCCTTCGTGCAACTGCCAGAGCGAATGGGCAATCAGCGTCACGATCAGGATCGTCCCGCCGATCAGGCTGTTGCGTGACGGCGCCTCGGCGAAGATCAGCCATACCCAGATCGGGGCGAACACCGTTTCCAGCAGATAGAACATCGCCACTTCCGGCCCGGAAATGTATTTCGGCCCGTTGGCCAGGCAGAAGAACGAGACCGGCATGATCACGGTGCCGTTGAAGATGATCCACCACGGTGCGTCCACCTGAAAGCCGGTCTTCGAGACCATGAAGGCGGCGACCGAGAACGGCAGCACCACTCCGACAAGCGAGGTGAAACCCATGTCCTTGCCGCTGGCGCGCGAGATGGTGATCGCGCATGCGATGCAGAACGCGGAGCACAGGGCCATGATGTCGCCGAACAGATTTCCGCTGCCGATGGAGTCGCCGACGATGATGGCTACGCCAACGATCATCAGCGCCAGCGCCGCCAGCGTCGCCGGCCGTGGCCTTTCCCCGAGGAATAGCCAGGACAGCAGCGCCGAGAACATGGTGGTGAAGGCGAGGATGAAGACGAGATCAGCGGTCGAGGTGTGGTAGACGGCGGTGATGAAGGCGATCGAGCCGAGGCCGTAGAGCGTTGCCACCGCGAGGCCGGGCCGGCCGGGAACCAGTTGCGGCGCCCTGTCGCTCAGCGAGCGCCAGACCATCCAGATGAGGATCCCGGCAAGGAAAGTGGTGCCGGTGCGCAGCAAAAGGATTGTCCATGCTTCGCCATGGGCGAGCCTGATCAGCGGGATGTCGACGGTCAGCGTCACGCCGCCGATGGCGGTGAGCAGAAGGCCTTTCTGGTGGTCGTGGTGGGAGGACATGACGGTATTTCTCACGATGCGATGCAGGCGGACGGCCGGCGCCGCGATAGCGCATTGTCTCGCCAAGCGGCGAAAAGACCAGCATCCGGTTGCTTGAAACAGTTTGCAGTGGTTACGCAATTCCGGACGGAAAACCGCTACACACTTTTCCTGGAATTGCTTTCAGGTCGGGCTTTGAAAGGGTTGGTCAGCGACTGACCGCTTCGTGGTCGTAGCGTTCCCAGCCTTTCGGGCCGAGGTGCTCCTGCGGCATGAAGCGCATCTTATAGTTCATCTTGCGCGAGCCGTTGACCCAGTAGCCGAGATAGACGTGGGGCAGTCCCATCGCCTTGGCGCGGGCGATGTGGTCCAGGATCATGAAGGTGCCGAGTGAGCGGTCCTCGAAATCGGGATTGAAGTAGGAATAGACCATCGACAGCCCGTCGGCCATCTTGTCGGTCAGCGCGACCGCAATCAACTCGCCCTGGCCCTTGCCGGTGATGAAGGTGTCCGGGCCGCGGCGCCGGTATTCGATGATCTTGGTGTCGACATGGGTGTCCTCGACCATCATTGCGTAGTCGAGCACCGTCATGTCGGACATGCCGCCGCGCCGGTGGCGGGCGTCGAGATAAGCGCGGAACAGCGAATACTGCTCGGTCGACGGCTGCGCGTCATGCATGGCGCCGATCAGGTCGGCATTGCGCTGGACCACGCGGCGCATGTTGCGGCTGGCGGTGAACTCCTGCGCCAGGATCCGCACCGACACGCAGGCGCGGCAGGATTCGCAAGCCGGCCGGTAGGCAATGTTCTGGGAGCGCCGGAAGCCGCCCTGGGTCAACAGGTCGTTCATCTCGGGCGCCTTGTCGCCGACAAGGTGCGTGAACACCTTGCGCTCGAACTGGCCCTCCAGATAGGGGCACGGCGACGGCGCGGTCAGGAAGAACTGCGGCGACTGGGTCGGATGCTGCGTCATCTAATCTTGGAAACGCTCCTGCGAATCGCCCTACCTTTGGCCCGGCCGGCGAAAAATTCAACAGGATTATGCGGCCACGACCGGTCCAGCCTGTTCATATTCTAACACAACCGGCGCGGCTATGGCGGGCGCAGGCGCGGTCAGACATCGGTGCGCGTCACGACTGTGCCGAGAAGCAGGTCGTGCAGCGTGCGTTTGCGATCGGAAAACAGCGTGACCAGCAGCACCAGCGGCGTCAGGATGACGTTTGCGGCCCAGAACAGCACCGAATGCACGACCGCGGTCAGGCCGTCGATGCGGGTGCCGTCGAGCCTGTCCAGCCGGATGCCCATGATCTTCATGCCGGTCGTGGCCTGGTCGCGGCTGCCAAGCGTGTTCCAGATGTAGAGGATGGCAACCGCCGGCACCAGGATGGAGAACAGCGCCCAGCCCAGGCCGAAGGTCAAAAGCCCGAGAAGGGCGACCAATATGGCAAAGGGGATGGTGAGCAGCGCAACGATGAAATAGTCGAGGATGAAGGCGAAGACGCGCCTGGTGCGCACGCCGTGATAGGCGCGCGTGTCCTCGAACCTCGTGGTGATGATCTCGCCGTCAAGCACGCGCGTGTTCATGTCATGCCCTCGTAACAGGCCGGACATAGGTCTCGGCCATTCGCCATTGAAATGGTGAAAGCCGATGGCGGAATCAAGATCGAAGGCTCGTGACGCATGCGCCGCAAGCCGCGGCAAGAGTGGTTGCGGCGGTTGAATTCACGGCGCGGATGGCGTTAGCTTGCTGCGGCGCAATAAGACGCCGAGGGGAAGGGGAATATGGACTACGACATGCTTGTCATCGGCAGCGGCCCCTCCGGGCGCCGTGCCGCAGTGCAGTCGGCCAAGCTTGGCAAATCGGTTCTGGTGGTCGACCGAGGCCGGCGCCTCGGCGGCGTCTCCGTGCACACCGGCACCATCCCGTCGAAAACGCTGCGCGAAACGGTGCTCAACCTCTCCGGCTGGCGCGAGCGCGGCTTCTACGGGCGCGGCTACCGCGTAAAGCAGGACATTTCCGTCAGCGACCTCGTCGAGCGCCTGCACAAGACGCTCGACCACGAGGTCGAGGTTCTGCAGCACCAGTTCATGCGCAACGCGGTCAAGAGCGCGCGCGCCACGGCCAAGTTCCTTGGCGCCAACAAGGTCAGCCTGACCACCGACAATGGCGACTACAGCGAGGTCGGTTTCGCCAATGCGCTGATCGCGGCCGGCACCAGGCCGCACCGCCCGCGCGACGTGCCTTTCGACAGGACACGCATCTTCGACAGCGACGAGATGCTCGAACTCGACCGGCTGCCGCGCACTCTGACCGTCATCGGTGCCGGCGTCATCGGCGTCGAATACGCAACCATCTTTTCGGCGCTCGACGTGCCGGTGACGCTGGTCGAGCCGCGCAACACCATCCTCGATTTCGTCGACCGCGAAATCGTCGACGACTTCATCCACCAGATGCGGGACCGCGGCATGACCATCCGTCTCGGCAGCACGGTCAAGGAGATCGCCTCCAAGCCGGACTATGCCGAGGTGACGCTTGCCGATGGCCGCACCATCCGCTCCGAGATCGTGCTTTACGCCGCCGGCCGCAGCGGCAATCTCGGCAGCCTCGGCCTCGACATGGTCGGCATCGAGGCCGACAGTCGCGGCCGCATCAAGGTCGACCCGCAGACATTCCAGACCAGCGTGCCCAACATCTATGCCACCGGCGACGTCATCGGCTTCCCGAGCCTGGCCTCGACCTCGATGGAGCAGGGCAGGGTGGCCGCCTGCCACGCCTTTGGCGTAGCGCTGCCGCCGCCGCCAGAAACCTTTCCATACGGAATCTATGCCGTGCCTGAAATCTCCACCGTCGGCCAGTCGGAAGAGCAGGTGCGCGAGAGCGGGATCGCCTATGAGGTCGGCGTCGCGCGGTTTCGCGAAACCTCGCGCGGCCACATCATGGGCGTCAACTCAGGTTTCCTGAAACTTCTCTTTTCGGTCGAGAACCGCCGCCTGCTTGGGGCCCATATCGTCGGCGAGGGCGCGACCGAGCTGATCCATATCGGCCAGGCCGTGATCAATCTCGGCGGCACGGTCGACTTCTTCGTCAACAACACGTTCAACTATCCGACGCTGGCCGAAGCCTACAAGATCGCCGGCCTGGATGCCTGGAACCGGATGGGGCAGGGCTAGCGGTTGGCGAGCGAGCGCCGGAATGGCCGGAGAAGGTCGCGAAGCTGGTCGGCTATACTTCAAGCTGCGAAAGCAGCGCCAGCATCACGTCGGCCGCCGGCATCGGCAGCACCGCCTCGATTTCCGCCGGCCGCACGCCGGCGATCGTGTCGCTGCCGGCGGCGACGGTACCGAGCGGCCCGCGAAAGCCATGCTTCGACCAGGCAAGCTCCTGCAGCTTCTGGCTGGTCAGGGCCTCCAGTAGCGTGTCGACCCCCGGATCGATGACGATCAGCGGATGCGCCGAATAGACGGTCGGGCGCGGATAGAGGATTTCCGGCTTGGCGCCGGAACCGGCCTGCACACGCTGCCAGCGCGCCGGGTCGGCGAGCGCCCATTCCACCAGCTGGTTCTCGTAGCCCACCACCATCGGCTCGGCGCCGAGACCACCGGCGATATACTGGTCGAACAGCTTTCCCGATGAGGACGACTTCAGACCCATGCCGCGGAAGATCGACTTCGCCTCTTCGCCGTGCCGGGCCAGCAGTTCCTGCGTCGCCACGTCGCCGCTCATCAGGCTGAGCACCAGTCCCGCGAACATGAAGCCGGAGTTGGACCGGTTGGGATCGGTCGAGACGATGCGCGCCCGGCCGTAAAGCTCGGAAATGCCGAGATCCGACCAGTTCTTGCCGGCCAGGATGGCGTCAAGCAGGGCCTTGAGGTCGAGCTGGTTGTAGCCGCCCTTGGCGGCGACGGTGACCAACCCGCTCTTCTTCAGTCCCTCGACCACCGGCCCCCAAGTATAGACCGCGATCGGCGAGTTGAGCACCACCTGGTCGTTGCGGATCGCCACCCCGTTCTTGCGTGCGAGATCGACCATGATCGAGGAGGACGGCCACAGGAATTGCGGCTTCTGGGTGAGCAAGGCCGGCTCGCGCACCATCTCGACCGAGCCGGCGACGCGCGCATCGAGTTCCAGTCCGTAGCCGCCGAGTGCGTGGACGACATCGGGGTCGGCAAGGAAGGATTGCTTCTCGCCGCCGATGAAGCCGAACAGATGCGCCCGGTTGCCGAGATAGCCGCGAAACTCCGGCCGATCCTTCAAAGTCAGGTAGCGCCCGTGCCCGCGGCGGCGGCACCCAGCAATCCCAGTCCGAAAGCGCGGCGTGAAAGGGCCATCAGCGACCGATATCCTCTTTCAGCGACTCCTGAATGAGTCGCAAATCGACGTCGAGCGTGCCGAGCTCGGAGTCCGCCAGGCTGTCGGCATAATGCACGAAGGCGTCCTGCAGCTTGGCGATCACAGCGCCGATCTTGGCGAGCCGTTCCTTGCTCGGCGCTCGCCGGTCGGCAAGCGTCGCATAGCCTTCCGCGACCTCCGCCGCCTGCGGCAGGTAATAAGTGAGGAAGCGCCGCACCGATGGCGCGCTTGCCGGCTTTGCCTCGACCCTGGAGATCACGTCGGCGGCGATGTCGGAAAGGTTCTTCACCTTGGCCTTCATGTCCTTGTCGGCGATCGAGCCAGCCGCAGCGGCAAGCCGGTCGGCCGCGGGTTGCGCCTGTGCCAGCAGTTCGCGTGCGAACGCCACCTGGCCGCCGCCGATCGAGCCGAGATCGAGACCTTCGAACAGCTGGCGCGGAGCCAAAACGAAGATAAGCCCGGCAAAGACCAGAACTGAAATCACGGCTGAGACCAGGAACGGGAAGTGAGTGAGCGTGCTCATTCCGATCAGCAGCGCGGCCGATACGAGGCCCGCCACGACCCAGTTCCAGTCATTGCCGAACAAGCCGCGCATCGTCAGCCCTAATTGTAGCCGCGCGCCGCGCGGAAGGCACCGGCGAGGTCGGCGCCGCCGTCGAAGACGCGCGCCGAGGTCGCCTTGGCCAGGCTGTCGAGTTGACTCTTGTCGGCGTCGCCGAAGGTGATGCCGAACACCGGCACGCGCACCGGCGCCTGGCGCCACTGGGCAAGGAAAGGTTCTGCGCTGCCGTCGGTGCGCCCGTCCGTCATGATGACGATGGCCGGCAGATATTTCGACAGGTCGGCCGTCGCCAGAATCTTCTGCAGCGCCTGGTCGGCGCAGGCATACATGTCGGTGCCGCCGCCGGCATGTTGTTCAGCCACCGCGCCGAGCAATTGGCTTTGGCCCGCCGGATCGCCGGTCGCATCGAAGATGTTGCGCACGGTGCTGTCGAAGGGCAGCACGAAGATGTGGTCGGACGGCGTCCATTGCACCAGCACCTCACTTGCCTTTTCAGGCGTAAACAGGAACTGCGCCGCCCGCTGCAGTTGCGTCTCGCCCTCGTTCTCCATCGAACCCGAGAAGTCGAAGCAGAGCGCCGTCAGCGAGGGTTTGCGCAGGGCTTCCTGATAGAGATTGAGCGCCGTGCGGATCACCGCCGGCTCGGGCATGCGGATCGACGTCACCAGTTTGCCTGGATCGAAATTCCAGTCCGGCTCGGCCGTTGCCTGGACGGCCGCGCCGGCGAGCGGCAGCCGCCTTCCGGTTTCCGCGATTCGCTTGCGCACCGCATCCGACTGGAGATAGGCGAGCAGGTCGGTGAAGAATTTTTCGACGTCCGGGCCGCGCCCGTGGTCGATGAAGCCGAGCGGGGAATCGCCGACGGCGACGCCATCGGCCGGATAGATCGCATAGAGCGGCTCGCCGCCCATCTGCTTGAGCTTGTCGTTGGTTTCCTTCAGCGTCGCTTCATAGTTCCACATTGCGTCGTAGAGCGTGCCCTTGCGCGCGGAATCGACATAGAGGTCCGCCAGCCATCCCGACGAGCCGGACGAGCGCTCGACGCCTTGCAGAAGAGCGCTGACCGTGTCGTGCACGCCAGGATTGTCGAGGTCGCCGGGTTCGATCACCTGCTTGCCGCCGAGCGCGCTGGAGAGCATGGCCAGATACGCGCTGGCCCCGGAATTGGACTGCGTCGCCGAGGTCATCAGGAATTTGAGCTTGCCGTCCTTCACCGCGGCAAGAATGTCTTTCATAAACACATCCTTGCCGATCCAGCCGAGCTCGGCCGCCTTTGATTTGCGCACGCCGAGAATGACCGGCATCTGCGCGACAGAGGTCAGGTTGCGCACCTTGCGGCCGGAATCGAACAGGTCGACCCAGACGCTCGACGCCGGCCAGACCGCGTCCTGGTCGAGCCCGCCAGGCTTCTGCAGGCCGAGCCCGATGTCGAGCGAGCCTTGGTAGGAGACGGTGCAGGTCGCGCCTTGCTTGGCGCAGAATTCCTGCACGATCGGCTCCAGCACCGTGTTTTCGGAACCGGAGACGATCGAGAACTTGACCTCGCTCGAATTGCAGGCGGCGAGCAGCAAGGAGACCGCCAGGACCAGAACGGACGTCAGCGATTTCGACATCGGGTTTTCGTCAGCCCTGGGTGAGCGCTTTCTTGAGGTCGGCGGTCATCTGGTCCATCTGCTTCTCCGCCTCTGCCCGCTTCTGGCGGCCTTCCTGCTGGACCTTGAGCACGCCCTGCACCGTGTCGATGAGATCGCGGTTGGCCTCGGCCAGCGTCTCGACGTCGACGATGCCGCGCTGCGCCTGCTTCTCGATCGAGATGGCCTGATCCTTCATCATCTTCGAGGTCTGGCGGATCATCTCGTTGGTGGCGTCGGTCACTGTCTTCTGCAGTTCGAGCGCCGACTTCTGGTTGGTGAGGCCGAGCAGGATGACCATCTTCTGCTTCCAGGCCGGCACGGTCAGCGCGGATGTCGCCTGCAGGTTCTCGATCAAGGTCTCGTCGCCGGCTTGGACGATGCGGATCTGCGGCAGCTGCTGGATGCCGAGCTGGCGCGCCTGCACCAGATAGAAGACGCGTTTTTCCAGCCGGTCGAGCGCCTGCATCGCGTCCTGATAGAACTGCGCTTCGAGCGTGCCGCCGGCATCGCCGGCCTTGGCGTCGGCCTCGGCTTTGAGCTTCGGCAGTTGGTTGGCGCGGTAGTCGTCGACGAATTTCTTGCCGGCCTGGACATAGGCATCGAGCTTGAGGATCGAATCCTTGGTCTGCTCATGCAGGTCGTCGAGGACGGCGATGTCGCGTCGCAGCGTGTCCTTGTGGCGGTCGAGCTCCAGGCCGATGCGGTCGATCTGGCCGGCGACGTCCTCGTATTTTTCCTTGAAGCGCTCGAGCCGTGCCTTGAACGAGGAGAACAGATTGCTCAGGAACCCTTCCTCCTTCAGCGAGGCAGGGTCGAGGTTCTTCGCCTTCATGATGATATCGGTGAGCAGCGTGCCGGTATCGCCGAGATCGCGGTTGCGGATCTGCGAGAGAATCTTGTCGGCGTAGTCGCTGACCGACTGCTGGGCGCGATCGCCGAAGACGGAAATCGCGGCGCGGTCGCCGATGTCGATGCCACCTTCGATCCTGGCGACCTCACTTGGGCTTGCGGCGATGGCAGGCAATTTCGAAGTGTCGTCGAGCAGAGTGATGCTGTTCTCGTCGGCCATTGGGACCTCCCCCTGAGCGAACGGTATCTCGATAGACAGTGTATGACAGAGATATGACAATGGAGCGGCACGCCCTGCCGATCTGTGAGATGCGCTACCCTTCAGCACCGGGCGATGGAAGCGTGCTGCGGGCAGTCGGCGCAGACCCGGCAAGCCACTGCCGTGCGATCGCGGTGTCGGCATCACCGAATTCATGGCCCGACGCGACGATGCGCGCATCGACCTCGGAGCCGCGCTCGCTCAGCAGCGTCACCAGGGCCGGCGCGAAGGGCCCATAGGTCTGGTCTGCCGCGCCGGCGATGATCAGCACCCGCGTTCCGGCGAGATCGGTCGCCGGCGCGTCGTCGAGCACCGGCATCGCTCTCAGCAATGCAGCCTGCGGCACCAGCCCGGGATGAAGCAGCATGAGCGTGGAAACCAGATTGGCGCCGTTCGAATAACCGAGGAAAGTCGAGCGTGAGAGATCGAGCCCGTGGCGTTGCGCGGCTTCAGTTGCGAATCGGGCGAAGGCAGCCGTCTCGGCGCGGATGCTCGACTGCTCGAAACTGGTCGGCGTGATTCGCTCGAACCAGCGGAAACCGTCCTCCTGGCGGATGCGGCCGCGTGCCGCGACAAGCACAGCGCGCGGCGCGATCTGCCTTGCCAGCGGCGCCAGCGTCGTTTCGTCCACCCCCGATCCGTGCAGAACGAAAAGGCATTCGCCGCTGTCATTTGCCGGTTTCATCAAGCGGTAGGAAAAAGGCAGATCATCGTGCAGCACGCTGTTTTTGTTGACATGTTCGGACATGATCACATCCTGTTGATTTCATGGTGATTTCGCTGATTTGCCGGCTTCAAAACGGAATGTTTTCAAGCTCCGCGAAAGTTGATTGAACCGGGCGCATTTCAGACCGTTTCTGCGCCGATAGACTCCCGACGGGAGGAATCGAAGCGGTGCGTCGGGGGTCGCATTGCTGGAGATGAAACACCAGCTCTGAGGCCTTTTGTCGATGACCATCCCCGTTTCTGAGCGCGACATGCGTATCCATGATCGCGATGCGCGTATCTATGATCGCGATGCGCGTATCAAAGATCGCGACACGCGTATCGACGTGCTGCGCGCGCTCGCGCTGCTCACCATTTTCGTCGATCATGTGCCGGGCACCTTCTTCGAGAACCTGACCTACAAGAACCTCGGCTTTTCCGATGCGGCCGAGGCCTTCGTATTGATCTCCGGCATCTCGGTGGCGCTTGCCTATGGCACCAAGTTCAAGCCCGGCGGCAGGCTGCTGGCGACCCTGAAGATGTGGCGGCGCGCCGGCGTGCTCTATGTCACCCATATCGTCATCACCATGGCGGTGATCGCCATGTTCTGCGCCGCGGCGATGTTTGCCCATCGGCCGGAGCTGTTGAAAATGATCAACATCGAGCCGCTGATGAAGAACACGCCGGAAGTGCTGCTCGGCATCGTCACGCTCGGCCATCAACTCGGCTACAACAACATCCTGCCGGTCTATGCCGCGCTGCTGCTGGCGGCGCCGGCCTTCGTCCTGTTCGTCAGCTACCGACCGGTGGCTGCGCTGATTGTGTCCGGTCTGCTGTGGCTGGTTGCCGGGGTCTGGCAGATCGCGCCGCCGAACTATCCGGAGCCGGGTCTCTGGTTCCTCAACCCGCTGTCCTGGCAGTTCCTGTTCAACATCGGCCTTGCCGCCATGCTCCACGTCAGGCGCGGCGGGGAGATTCCGCTCAACCGCTGGCTGGTGGGCTTTGCCTTGGTCTATGTGATCGGCGCGGCGATCTGGGTGCACAGCCCGCTCTGGGGGCAGATCACCTGGTTCAACCTGCCGGTGGTGATCGGCGGCTTCGATAAGACCTTCCTGTCGCTGCCGCGGCTGCTGCACATCCTGGCGGTCAGCTACATGATCGTCGCCCTGCCGGCCGTGTCGAATCTCTTCCGCGTCAGGCCCGACAATCCGCTGGCGATCCTCGGCAAGCGTTCGCTGCCGGTGTTCATAGCCGGCACGGTGATCGCCATGGCGGCCCAGGTGCTGAAACTGATCAATCCGGGCGGCCTGGCCTATGACACGCTGTTGATCGCCGCCGGCATCGCCATGCAGTTCGCGCTGGCGCTCTATCTGGAATGGCTCGCCGGTCTCGGCCCGGCCCGCGCCAAGCCGGCGCGCGAGGAGCCCGCGCGCGCCGCGTTCGGCCCGCAGCCGGTGCCGGCGAGGGCAGGCGGGTATTGATTCCGCTCAGGCGTTCGGCGCTGGGCCGGTCGAGGCCCTGACGATGAGCTCGACGCCCATCGTCTCGCGCCGCACCGTGCCGTCGAAGTCGAGGATCATGCGCGCCGCCCGCCGGCCGATCTCGGTGATCGGCTGGGCGATAGTGGTCAGCGGCGGTTCGCAGAGAGCGGCGTCCGGCACGCCGTCGAAGCCGACGATGGAGACGTCCTCCGGCACTTTGAGGCCTCGCGCGGTCAGCCATTCGATGGCGATCAGGGCCATCCTGTCCGACATCGCCAGGATGGCGGTCGGCCGCTCGCCGCCGAAAAAGATCGCTTCGAGGCCAGCCCTGGTGCTCTTTTCCTCGTTTTCGGTTTCGAAGATCGGGATCTTTGTCGTGTCGACGCCGAAGCGGGACAACTCCTCGAAATAGCCGGCGAGGCGATCGCGTGTTCCCGTATAGACCGCTGAGCGGACCATTTCCGGCGTAACGAAGCCGGTGCGGTCCTCGCCGAGGGTCAGCGACAGAACCGCGAAGCGACGATGGCCGAGCTCGGCGAGATGGCGCGCGGCGAGCCGGCCGCCGGCGACATTGTCGACGCCGATCGCCGAAATGGTCTCATCATGAAAGCCGAGCTCCAGCGCCACGAAGGGCAGCCTGCGCTCGCGCGTCAGGTCGACCAGGCGCGAGCCGCCTTCGATACAGAACAGGATGAAGCCATCGACGAGCGCGCTCTGGATGTTCCAGGCGAGCTTTTCCTGGTTGGCGGCCGAGACCAGGGCGATGCCGGCGCCGGTGGCGTCGCAGGCTTCGGAGATGCCGGCCATCATGACGCGGGCGAAGGGATCCTCGAAGAAATAGGAGAGAGGCTCGGTCGTGCCGACGCCGATGGCGTTGACCTTGCCAGCGCGGAGCAGGCGCCCCTTGGGATCGGGGCCGGCATAACCCATCGCCTCCGCCACCGCCTTGACCCTTTCGCGCACCTCGGCGCGCACGATCTCGGGGCGGCTGAAGACATTGGAGGCCGTGCCGTGCGAGACGCCGGCGGCCTTGGCGATGTCGGCCAGCCGGACGGGTCGTGCCTGGCCTTCGACGGGTGATGTCATGTCGTTCCTCCGAATCCGGTCACGGGACGAACATGACCGCGTAATGGTTGCCGGTCATCTAACATTTTTCTTGGATCGATTCAAATTTTGCTTGACTTCGGCGGCGTGATGCATATGATTGAATCGATCCAATCACTTTGAACGGGTTGGAGCAAAAATGCAGAAGGAGGGTGCCATGCATCCGATCAACTGTCTGTTCGAGGACGTCTATCGCAACGATTGGGGCATTGCCTCGGGCGCGCTGAGTGAACGGCGCCGTGGCAAGGCAAGCGCGTGGAAGCGTGAGCCGCACTTCGTCGTGGAGCGCAAGCGCGCCTGAGCAGCCAGTCTTTTTTGCGTCGATCGATTGGATCGATTCAATAAATCGATCCAGTAAATGGAGATCCGTCATGCATCCGATCAGCCACCTTTTCCAGGACATCTATCGCAACTATTGGGGCATCTCGCCGGCGACCGACCGGCCGGAGCGGCAGCGCGCGGCGAAGCCGGCGACGCGCAGGCGCAACCTTTTTCAGAAGCGCCGGTGACACCGGCGCGCTTCCGTTCGCCGGACCTTGTCGCTATGAACCGATCTGAGGGCGCAGGCGCCACAATGCCGAGACCGCGATCGCCAGCCAGCCGGCGATAAGCAGGGTGCCGCCGATCGGCGCCGACATCGGAAACAGTCGCGAGCCGAGAAAATCCCGGGCCAGAAGATCGCTCGAGAACAGCAACAGGCCGACGAGCAGCAGCAGGCTTGCGATCCTGAGACACCGGTTGCCGCCGATAAGGCCGATGGCGAGGAAGACCGGCGCATGCATCAACAGGAAAGACGCCGCCGTGCCGGTGAAGGCGCCGCCGCGATGCGCGGCGGCGGCCGAAAGCGCCACGCCAGCGGCGCCGACGAGGCCGCCCGCCAGCACGAGGATACGGCTGCCGCCATTTGAGGACTGCCCGGCAAGGCTCATTTTGATGCTCCGTCTTCGGGTGGGCGCCGATCAGGATTCGCCGGCTTCCAGCAGCATATGCCGCGCCCGCCGCGACTGGACAATCCAGTTATAGGCCGCACCCAGCGCCATCAGCACGCAGGTGCCCAGAAACACCGCCCGCATTCCGAAATGGCCGCCGACGAAGCCGCCGGCGAGCGGTCCAGCGACCTGGCCGACATATTGCGCGGAGATCGACAGACCGAGCACATTGCCGCCGACGCCGTCCGGGATGTTGTGGCGGATGACGCTGGTGATGCAGGGCAGCAGGCCGCCCAGCGCCAGGCCCATCAGGAAACGCAGACCGATGAGCTGCCAGCCGTCGCTGACGAAAGCCTGCGGGATGAGCAGCAGCGCCGAGACCGCGAGAGCGCCGACGACGACATTCCAATGGCCGACGCGGTCGGCGAGCTTGCCCAGCCACGAGGAGGACAGGATTGTGCCGAGTGCTGCCGCCGACATCACCACGCCCGCGACCATCGTCACCTTGCTCTGGTCCTCGACAAGCTGCTGCACATAGACGGTGATGATCGGCTCGATCGACATTGTGGCGAAGGCGAGCAGCATGCCGGTCGTCAGCATCGCGACCACCGGGCGCTTGTCGGGGATCTGCGACCAGCCGCTCTTCGGCTTTGCCGCCGAGACAGGTTTGGGCGCCGGCGGGTTTTCCTTGATCAGGAAGGTCGTGGCCAGGAAGGCCAGGAAGATGACGCCGCCCGAGAGCAGGAAGGTGGCGCGGATGCCGATCACGGGCGGCAGCAGACCGCCGAGCAGCGGGCCGACCAGAGAGCCCGCCGTGATGCCGGCCGCCAGCACGCCGAGCGCCCACCCGGAGCGGTCCTTGGGCGTCTGCATCGCCACCAATATCGTCGAACCCGAGGAGTAGCCGCCGGCAAAGCCGATCAGCAGGCGAAGCAGCACCAATTGCCACACGCTTTCCACCATGCCGGTCAGCGACATGCAGATCGCCATGCCGAACGAAGCGCGCACCAGCATCAGCTTGCGGCCGTAGCGGTCGCCGAGCCGCCCCCAAAGCGGCGCGACCAGTGCCGCCGCGAAGAAGGTGGCGCCATAGGCAATGCCCGACCACTGCACGATCGCGGCATGCCCCACGGCTCCCAACTGCTCGACATAAAGCGGCAGGAAGGGCAACAGCAGCGTCATGGCGATCAGCGTGCTGAACGAGCCGGCGAAGCAGACGGCGAGATTGCGCCGCCAATGGACGTTGTAGCCGCTCTGTTCCGAAGTGTCGTCCGCCATGTCATGCCTGCCCGGGATTGTTCCGGATACCGTTTTGGGATACCAGGTCGGTATCCGTCATGAACCTCAACCCAGCCGCTGTCAATGCGGCGCCGAAAAGCGGAACGCCAATGTCGCAGATGCAGAATGTCGAAAGGCAGCTTCGCGAGATGATCCTCGGCCTCGAGATCGGCCCAGGCGAGCGGCTGACCGAGCGTTGGATCGAAAGTCGCTTCGGCGCCTCGCGCACCCCGGTCAGGGCGGCTCTGCTGCGTCTCGAGACCGAGGGGCTGATCGGCCGCGATGGCCGGGGTTGGACGGTGGCGCCGATCAATCTTGCCGAGCTTGGCCAGATCGCCGTCTATCGCGAGGCGGTCGAAGTGGCGGCGGTGCGGTTGACGGCCTCCCTCGATGATCGCAGCGGGGTCGAGGTGATCGCAGCGATGCTCGATTCCTGCGACGCCGACACGCCGCGCGAGGAATGGCACCGTGTCGGCATGGATTTTCACATCGAGCTGGCCAGGCTTTCCGGCAATGAATTCCTGTTGCGGGCCGTGCGCGACGCGATGACCAGGCTGTCTCGCGCCCGTTGGCTGGAAGTGCGCGACGAGAAAGCCCTTGGCCGTGCCTGGGCCGAGCACCATGCCATCCTGGCAGCTGTGCGGGCCGGTGATGGCGAGGACGCGGCGCTGTTGCTCTCGGTGCATATCGCGGGCAGCCGCGACCGGCTGGTGACGTCGCTGCATGACGACCGGCGCGGCCTGCGGGCCAGGGGCTTCGCCGTCGTCGCTGCCTGATCTCGTGCCGTATCGCCGAATATTAGGAATCTCACAAGTCCATCGGGCTGCGTGGGCTTGCAAGATGTTCGGCACAATGCTGTAGGAGGCGCGACGGCACATCTTTGAAACGACGGACGCATGGCCTCGCCCTTACGCACCGCAGCGCGGGTATTTTATTTCGTTCGCAACATCACGCGCGATGTGCTGCCGCAGGCTCTCTTTCGCCAGCGCCTGGCCGGCCGGCTGCAGCAGGCGAAGCTCTCCAGCAAAACGGTCCGCGACCGCGTCAACTACTACAACAGGCTTGACCATAGCTTCGTGCCGAGCCCGGCTGCCGTCCCGGCCGGACAAATACCCAAGTTCGGCAGCATGTACTATTACGACCTGAAGGAGTTTGCCCGCTACTTCGATCGCGACCTGCTCATCGATCTCGAATTCGGCGATGTCGTCGACGTGCCCGCGATACCGGCAATCGTCAAGGACCGGCCGATCCGCGACGGCAACGGCAACGCCGTGATCATGAAGCTCGACAAGTTCCGCCATTTCAACATGCCAAGGGACAATCTGTCCTTCGCCGACAAGCGCCCGATGGCGGTCTGGCGCGGCGATTTCAATAATCCGATCCGCAAGCGGTTCGTCGATGCCGTGCGCGACGTGCCATTGTGCGATGCGGGCTCGCCCAAGCCGAGCGCGCCGGAGGACTACCGCAAGCCGTATCTCACGATCCCGCAGCAGCGGCAGTTCCGCTACATCGTCTCGCTCGAAGGCAACGACGTGGCGACGAACCTGAAATGGATCATGAGCTCGAATTCGCTCTGCCTGATGCCGCCTCCGACCTACGAAACCTGGTTTGCCGAAGCCGAGCTCGAAGCCAATGTCCATTACGTGCCGCTGGCGCCGGATTTTTCGGATGTCGCCGACAAGATCGCCTATTTCGAGAAGCATCCGGCAGAAGCCCAACGCATTACGACGGCGGCCAACGCATATTGCCGCCGATTCAGCAACGAAAGGGACGAACGGGCGGTCTCGCTGCTCGTCCTCTACAAGTATTTCGTGCTGAGCGGCCAGATCGAAGCAGACCCGGAAGTCTGGCGTTTTATCGCGGGCTGACCCGCGCCTTTTAGGGCAATTCCAGGAAAGTGCGTGGCGGTTTCCGTCCGGAATTGCGAAAACAAACAGCTAGAGCGGATCAGCGATCCTATCAAATGCTGAACCGCTCTGGGGCGTGGGAGGTTGCGCAATCGCTCAGATATCGCTGCGGTCGAGCACCAGATCGGCCGGGCCGAAGCGGTCCCTGGCGGTGAACTGCTGGTGCCAGTATGGGTAAAGCACCGGCGGCCGGCTGACGGCGTCGAGGCGAAGGCGTTCGTCAAGCGACAGCGTCAGGCTCGCCGCGGCAAGATTGTCCTTGAGCTGGGCTTCGTTGCGGGCGCCGATCACCAGCGAGGAAACGGCTGGGCGGCCGAGCAGCCAGGCCAACGCCACCTGCGCCGCCGAAACGCCGCGAGCCTTGCCGATCTCGTCCAGCAGGTCGACGATCCGCCACAGCCTGTCCTCGTCGCGGATCGGCGGCTCGGACCAGCCGGCAAGCTGGCGCGCCGTCGGGCTGTCGCGGCGGTATTTGCCGGAAAGCAGGCCGCCCGCCAACGGGCTCCACACCAGCACGCCAAGGCCCTGGTCGACCGAGATCGGCAGCAACTCGTACTCGGCCTCGCGCGCTTCCAGCGTGTAGTGGATCTGCTGGGTGACGAAGCGCGGCTGATGGTGGCTGTCGGCGATCGAGAGCGCCTTCATCACCTGCCAGCCCGAATAGTTGGAGCAGCCGACATAGCGGACCTTGCCCTGGCCGACCAAAGTGTCGAGCGCGGCGATCGTCTCCTCCAGCGGTGTGACGCCATCCCATTCGTGCAGGAAATAGATGTCGATGACATCGGTCTTCAGCCGCTTCAGGCTCCGCTCGCATTCGCGGATCAGATGATGGCGCGACAGGCCTTCGTCGTTGGGGCCGCTGCCGATCCGCATGCGCGCCTTGGAGGCGATCAACACATCGTTCTTACGCTTGCCGCCGAGCGCCTCGCCGACGATCTCCTCCGACAGGCCGTTCGAATAGACGTTTGCGGTGTCGATGAGGTTGATGCCGGCGTCGATGCAGGTATCGATGATGCGCCTGGCCTCCGACAGGTCGGAATTGCCGACGGCGGCGAACGGGCCCGTGCCGCCGAAGGTCATCGTGCCGAGCGTCAATGTCGAAACCTTCAGGCCGGAACGGCCAAGGGTGCGGTATTCCATGTCGGGGTCCTCGCGATTTTGTTTGAAGAGGCGCGCCGTGGCTGTGCGCCGGAAAGAGGCGAGGGCATTTTGTAGGACAATTCGAGCGGCTTGTCGCCCCGCCATCGATACGGGCCGGTCAGATATCGAATAGGCCAGCCCTTGCAATAAAACCGTCATTGCGGGTCTGTATCTCAGTCGGCTTACGGAGTTGCATGTCCGGCCATGCTGGAGCGCACCCGAAGCGAAGGCGGCTAACAGGCAGGCGGAGCAATGTGATGAACGAACTCAAAACAAATTCCGGGGCGAAGGACTGGCTCGAAGCCGAACTCGAGGACACGCTCGACGAAGATTATGAGCTCGAGCTTTCCGAACCTGCGCTCTCGCTCGAGATCGCCAAGATCTATAAGAAGTCGCATCCGCCCTCCATGGAGCGGATGACCTATTTCCGCGAGCTGCTCAGGCTGCAGTCGGAACTGATCAAGCTGCAGTCCTGGGTCGCCTACCACAAGAAGAAGCTGGTGGTGATCTTCGAGGGCCGCGACTCCGCCGGCAAGGGTGGCGTCATCAAGCGCATCACCCAGCGGCTCAACCCGCGCATCGCCCGTGTCGTGGCCTTGCCGGCGCCGACCGAGCGCGAGAAGTCGCAATGGTATTTCCAGCGCTACGTGCCGCATCTCCCCGCTGGCGGCGAGATCGTGCTGTTCGACCGTTCCTGGTACAACCGCTCCGGCGTCGAGCGCGTCATGGGCTTCGCCGACCAGCATCAGGTCGAGGAGTTCTTCCACGACGTGCCGGAATTCGAGCGCATGCTGGTCCGTTCCGGCATCACACTGGTCAAATACTGGTTCTCGATCACCGACGAGGAGCAGCAGATGCGCTTCCTGATGCGCATCCACGATCCGATGAAGCAGTGGAAGCTCTCGCCGATGGACCTGCAGTCGCGCGTGCGCTGGGAGCAGTACACCAAGGCCAAGGAGGAGACCTTCGCCCGCACCAACATCAAGGAAGCCCCCTGGTTCATCGTCGAGGGCAACGATAAGAAGCGCGCCCGGCTGAACTGCATCGACCATCTCTTGCAGCAACTGCCTTACGAGGACGTGCCGCACGAGGAGATCACGCTGCCCGAGCGCGTCTTCAACCCGCAATACGAGCGCCAGGTGCTGCCGCGCGAACTCTACGTGCCGGAGAAGTATTGAGGCACCCCTCCTTCTCCCCTTGTGGGAGAAGGTGTCGCCGAAGGCGACGGATGAGGGGTGTTGGAAGAAATGAGGCGGCGGGATTTGAAGGGTGTTGCCAAGCTGGAGCACCCCTCATCCGGCCGAGCTTCGCTCGGCCACCTTCTCCCACAAGGGGAGAAGGAGAGGGCGCTACGCCCGCCCGATCGTCACATGCGTGGCGTTTGCCGTCGCGACCTGGCTGGTGCAGCGGTAGCCGAGCTTCAACATATCGAGGCCTGCGAAAAGGTGCTCGCCGGAGCCGAGCAGGATTGGCGAGATCGCGAGATGCATCTCGTCGATCAGCTTCTCCTGGAGATATTGCCGGATGGTGGAAACGCCGCCGCCGACGCGCACATCCTTTCCGTTTGCCGCCGCCTTCGCCTGTTCGAGCGCCGAATGGATGCCGTCGGTGACGAAATAGAACGTCGTGCCGCCATCCATGACTATTGGATCGCGCTTGTAATGGGTCAGTACGAAGGTCGGGACGTGGTAGGGCGGGTTGTCGCCCCACCAGCCTTTCCAGTTCTCGTCGGGCCATTCGCCGCGGATTGGCCCGAACATGTTGCGGCCGAGGATCCAGGCGCCGACATTCTCGAAGCTGCGCGCGGCGAAGCTGTCATCGATGTCGGTGGTGCCGCCGTCCACGCCGATTACCATCTCGCGAAAGGTGCGGGTGTCGATCAGCCACTTATGCAGACCTTCGCCGCCGACGCCGAGCGGGTTTTCGAGAGTTTGATCAGGACCGGCGCCGTAGCCGTCGAGCGCCAAGGTGAAAGCGTTGACACACAGCTTGGACATCATTGCCTCCTGAACCGGTTGTAATTTGCAAGTGGTTATGGGATAGCTGAACCGATTGCGGATTGCAAGCAGTAATTTCTGGGGGCGAGCAAAACCAACTCGCCGCCGAACCGGCGCCCGGTTATGCAGCAAGGTATTGGAGGAGGGCCTAGCCCCTCAGCATCTCCGCCACGGTCGGCGCGAAATAGGTGAGAATGCCGTCGCAGCCGGCGCGTTTTAAGGCGAGAAGCGATTCCAGCATCGCCTTCTCGCCGTCGATCCAGCCATTGGCGGCCGCTGCCTTGATCATCGAATATTCGCCCGACACCTGGTAGGCGAAGGTGGGCATCTGCAGTTCGTCCTTCAGCCGGCGGATGATGTCGAGATAGGGCAGACCCGGCTTCACCATCAGCATGTCGGCGCCTTCGGCGAGGTCCTGCTCCGCTTCGCGTACGGCTTCGTCGGAATTGGCGTGGTCGATATAGTAGGTCTTCTTGTCGCCCTTGAGGAGGCCGGCGGTGCCCACCGCCTCGCGATAGGGACCGTAGAAGGCAGAGGCGAATTTCGTCGCGTAGGACATGATCGCCACGTCCTGGAAACCGTTGGCGTCGAGCGCGTCGCGGATTGCGCCGATGCGGCCGTCCATCATGTCGGACGGCGCGATGATGTCGGCGCCCGCCGCTGCCTGGATGACGGCCGCCGCCGCCACCTGCTCCACCGTCTGGTCGTTGACGATGATGCCGTCGCGCAAGATACCGTCGTGGCCGTGGCTGGTGAACGGATCGAGCGCGGCGTCGGTGATGATGCCGATCTCCGGCACCGCGTCCTTGATGGCGCGCGTGGCGCGGTTGATGATGTTTTCCGGGTCGAGGATGTGCGACCCGGTCTCGTCGCGCAGCGAAAGCTCGACATTTGGGAAAGTGGCGATAGCGGGGATGCCGAGCTTGGCGGCTCGCTCCGCCTCTTTGACCGCGAGATCGACGGAGAGGCGATAGACGTCCGGCATGGCGGCGATCGGCTCGCGCACATTTTTGCCGTCGACGACGAAGATCGGCCAGATCAGGTCGTTCACCGAGAGCTGGTTCTCCTGCACCAGCCGGCGCGACCAGTCGGCCTTGCGCATGCGCCTCAGCCGCCGGCTGCCGGTGATCTCGTCAACGCTGCGCGCGCCTGCGGGTTTCGCGGGGGTGATTCTGTTCATCGCCAAAACTCTCTTTTGGTTCCGGCTTCTACCACGCGGCCCTGCCGCTGACCAATGCGACACGATTGTGCCAAGGTCGAAGCTGCCAATCTCCCCCTTGTGGTCCGGCAGGGCAAGGGGGGCGCTGTCCCGCCATACGTTTCCGATAGTTACGGCTGACCATTCCCCGATAGAATTTGCGCCGCACCCCTCACAGCCACGCGAAAGGCCTCGTCGAAGCTGACGCCGCGGACTTGCCATTGATAGGTCTTGCCGCGATCGGCCAGCCGCCAGTCGGCGATCCAGCCGAGGTCCTTGTCGCTCCACACGATGCTGCCGGCTAGCGTCTTGCTGGCGCCAGTTCCCTTTGCAAGCCGGTCGAGCTTTGCCATCTCGGCGGCTCGCAACCCCTTTTCATTGAGCCCGGCAAGCTGAGCGGCCTTTGGAAAGGTGACGCGCATCAGCATCGGCGCGGTGGCATTGCCGAAGGACTCGCGCATCGTCTCGCCGCGATCCTCGTCGGCCGTCAGCACGAAATGCCTCGCGCCTTGCTCGGCCGTGAGCAGGACGGCGAGCGTCGGCCGCTCGCCGTGCCAGGGCTTGCTGCCGAGCTGCGCCAGGAGCTTGTCGATCACGGCGGGCTTGTAGAGGCAGGTGAGATCGTGCGGCCTGTCATGCGTGCCTTGCTCGTCATGGACCGGAATGCCTTCCAGCCGGTCGTGGTAGCGGAAGGATTGGACGAAGTCGGCCGCCTTGCCACGCAGCGCCAGCATCTCCGGCTTCTGCGTCAGCCGCTGGTCGCCGGAGACCTTGACCAGCACCTTGTCCAGGCAATCCTTGAAGCCGATCTGCCGGTTCGGTTCGCCGGTGCCGGTGACGATGGTCTGCGCCTGGTAGAGCTCGGCGGTGGTCGCAGCCATGGCGACGCGAGAGACGAGGCAGATGGCGAACAGGCCGATAAAACTGGCTGCGAGACGAGAAAATCCTGACATGTCTTGCCGGTTGGTTCGAAGAGGCCATTTCTAGCACCGGGCGCGGATGGCGGCCATAACTGGTTGCCGGCTAACTTGGGACAAAGGCATGGCTTTCATCTGGTTCATCTACGCCGCCTGGCTGCTGCTGATTGTCTATCTGACTGTTCAGGCGATTGGTGTGAAACCCGATACGGAACCGCATCTGCTGCAGAGTTTCGGACTGATGTTTGCCATGATCGCGGCTTTCCTGCTGCCGCGCCTGCCATTGTTTGCCTTCGTCAATTTCGCACCCGTCAACCCCGTCCTGAGCAGCATCGGCGCCGTTCTGGCGGTTGCCGGCATGGCGCTGCTGGTCTGGGCGCGGCAGATCCTCGGCCGCAACTGGAGCCAGACCGTTTCCGCCAAGCAGGACCATGAGCTGGTGACGTCCGGCCCATACCGCCTGCTGCGCCATCCCATGTATACGGGCGGCCTGCTCGCATGCATCGGCTCGGCGATCGCGGTTGGCGGGCCATTCGTCTTTCTCCTCGTCCTGCTGGGGGCAATCTTCATCTGGCGCGTCGGCGCCGAGGATCGGCTCCTGGCGCGTCAGTTTCCCGATGAATTCCCGGACTATGCGCGTCGAACCAACGCGCTCATCCCCTTCGTCTGGTAGTGCCCGCCGCAAAAGGGTACTCGACAATTGACGTTCGCCCGGTCGCCGCTTAGCACTTCAGTCCCCCTGGAAGGGCGGGAAGAAGGATTCTGCGGTGATGGATTTTGGCGGAGGCGACGAGATTCGCTTCGAGCGGTTGGGCAAGGCGGGCGTCGTCACGCTGACGCGGCCGCAGGCGCTCAATGCCGTCACCCATCGCATGGTCAGGGCGCTCGGCAAGGCGCTCGATGCCTGGGAGGGCGATGCCGGCGTCGCCGTTGTCGTCGTCAAGGCCGAGGGCAGGGCGTTTTCCGCCGGCGGCGACATCCTGCACATCTACGAGGCCGGCCGCGCCGGCAAGCCGCCGGTCGACTTCTTCGCCGACGAGTACCGCCTCAACGCCCGCATCGCGCGCTTCAGGAAACCCTATGTCGCATTGATCGACGGCATCGTGATGGGCGGCGGCGTCGGCATCTCCTTCCACGGCTCACACCGCGTGCTGACGGAGAAAGCGCAGTTCGCCATGCCTGAAGTCGGCATCGGCTTCTTCCCGGATGTCGGCGCCAGCCATTTGCTGCCCGATCTCGGCGGCAGTTTCGGCATGTATCTGGCGCTGACGGGAAACCGCATACGCCATGGCGATGCGCTGTGGTCGGGCCTCGCCACGCACACCATCAAGGCCGAGGACCAGGCCGGCCTGCTTGACGAGTTGGCGGCATCGGGAGATCCGGGTGAGGAACTGCGCGGCTTTTTCACGCCGGCAAAGCGCGAGACGGAGCGGCAGGATCTGGAAGCGATTGCCCGCCATTTTTCGAAAACCTCGCTGACCGGCATCATCGCCAGCCTCGAGGAGGCTGCCGCCACCGACGCCTTCGCCGCCAAGACGCTGGCGACGATCAGGACGCGTTCGCCGACCAGCCTCAACGTCGCCTGGCGCGAGATCAGCGCCGGGCTGACGCTGTCGATGGACGAGTGCATGAAGATGGAGTTCCGCATCCTCAACCGGATGCTTGCCGGCCACGACTTCTACGAAGGCATCCGCGCTGCCATCATCGATAAGGGCTCGAAGCCGGAGTGGCGCCCGGCAAGCCTCGAAGCGGTGAGCGCCGCCGATGTCGACGCCTATTTCGCGCCGCTCGGGGCAGGGGAGCTCGATCTGTGAGCGAGGTGACCTCCAGGCGCGTGGTGCTGCAGCCCTCGACCACCGAGGTCATCTTCGCCTGGTTCCAGCGCGTGATTGCCGGCTATTGCCTGCTCTTCGGCATCCTCTACTGGATCCGGCTGATCGGCATCTATCCGGGCGAGCTCTGGCGCTTCGACCTGATGCCGGTGCATTGGCAGGTAGCCGCGGCCACGCTTGCCGTCTTCTTTCCGTTCGCTGCCGCCGGCTTGTGGATGCTTGCCTCGTGGGGGCCGGTGATCTGGTTCATCTGCGCGGCGACCGAGACCGTCATGTATGCCGGCTTTCCCAACCTCTTCGGCCATCGGCTGCTGATCGTCATCTCGCATGCCTGCGTGGCGCTGCTCTACATCATCTTCCGGGTGGTCATCTGGCTGCAGAAGCGGCGGCTCAGGCAGTAATGCATGTCGCCCGAAAGTGGGCAGCGGTTTCGGGAGAACGACATGCATCAGATCAAACACCCAAAGCGCATCGCCTGAGGCTGCCTTCAGGGCGACTCGCTTGGGTTGCCAGATGGCTCCGGGAACCTAGATTCCAGGGCAGCGATTTGCCCCAAAACCGTTGGCTAAATCTTTAGGTTAATTGTTCTTGCTCGCGTGACCGTTCGTTAAGCCTCTTTCGAAACCTCTTACCGGTAAGCTCTTGTTAGCCCTGGCGTTTAAGTCGAATTTTATGAGTATTCGATAGTGTCGCGATCAAGGTGAAGAACAAAAAATCACCGGGCGACAAACGAGAGGCAAAAGACAATGATCAATTCGCGTCCGGCGGCGAAGACCGCCAACGTATCCGACGACCGCCGCGAGGCGATCCGTTCGCTGTACATGGAATCGCTGCAGCTGGTGGAGCGCCTGCACCGCCGTCTGCTTGACGTGATCAAGGACGAGTTCGACCGCAATGGCCGCTCCGACATCAACGCCATCCAGGCGCTGCTGCTGTTCAACATCGGCAATTCGGAGCTGACCGCCGGCGAGCTGCGCTCGCGTGGTTATTATCTCGGCTCGAATGTTTCCTATAACCTGAAGAAGCTGGTCGACCTCGGCTTCATCAACCACCAGCGCTCGCGCATCGATCGCCGCTCGGTCCGCGTCTCGCTGACGCCGAAGGGCAACGAGGTGGCCGACGTCGTCGCCGGCCTCTACGAGCGCCATGTCGGCTCGATCGAGGCGGTCGGCGGCATCAACACCGACGAGTTCAAGCAGATGAACCGGGCCCTGCAGCGCCTCGACCGCTTCTGGAACGATACCATCGCGTACCGGATGTGAGCGCATTCGAAATCTGAGATATCGAGCGCGCCGAAGAAGCGTGACCCGAGGGAAAGAGCAGGGGCTGGTGCCGAAAGGTGCCGGCCCTTTTCTTTTGCGGATGCGGGGCTGCAGCTGCGAATGCGGGCTACAGTGGGGCGCTTGACCGCCGGGCAGAGCGCGTGGAAGCTCTCCGGCCAAAGGGGAGAGCTTCATGCGCTACGTCCTGCTTGCGATTTCCGTTTTCATCCTCGCTTCGCCGGCTTCCGCCAAGACGCTCTACTATGGCAGCAGGGCGGGCATGGAGGTCACGATCGTCAAAAAGTCCGGCATCGGCACAGCGCATGCCAGCATATTGACCAAGCACACCAGGCAGAACGCCATTGGCTTTTGCCGCGACTATGTCGGCAAGGTGACCGAGGATTGCATTGCCGGGGAAATGAACACGCCGTTGCATCTGGAAATCACCGCGGACTGCAAGGCCGGCAAGTTCACCAACTTTTACGGCGCCCACATGCTCTTCCAAGGACGCAGCCCCGCCGGCAGTGCAACCGACTTTCTGATCACTGATACGGACGAGAACGTGGTTCTCGATGGCTCGGGCGCCTCCGGCTACGACTATACAATCGATCAATTCAAAGCCC
This sequence comes from Mesorhizobium sp. M1D.F.Ca.ET.043.01.1.1, assembly GCF_003952385.1. Classification (NCBI taxonomy): domain Bacteria; kingdom Pseudomonadati; phylum Pseudomonadota; class Alphaproteobacteria; order Hyphomicrobiales; family Phyllobacteriaceae; genus Mesorhizobium; species Mesorhizobium sp. M1D.F.Ca.ET.043.01.1.1. The sequence goes on along the minus strand of NZ_CP034444.1, from coordinate 171,011 downwards.
TGTGCCCGAACCGGGTGAAGTAGGAGTAAGCGGACCTGCCGAAACGGCTGCGATGCCAAAATGCATCGGTCCCTTTTCTTTGATGGCATCGCCGCAAGCAAATCGCGGGCCAAGGCCACGTTGCCGCCATAATCGCGGGCAATGCGAAATGTGGGTGATGCTGCGGGCCTATGCCCTGCGCTCCTTGGAACCTGCGTTGCGGCAGCGCGTTTCTGGCAGCCGGTGAAGCGGGTCATGGTTGGCGAATTGTTAAGTTTGCCACCCCTAGAGTGCGGACAATGCTGCCCGGCAAGCGATTGAGCGAGAGCGATTAAGCAAAGAATGTCTGCCATGAGAACCAGCCGCCGTTTCTTCCTTACCGGAGCCTCCGCGCTCGCCGCCGCCATCGTCGCCGGCCATGCCAGCGCGCAGGATGTGGTCGGAGATATCCTGAAGTCCTCGACCCGCGGCAATTGGGACGATCAGTTCGATGCCCGTGCCAACAACACCAGCAAGGTCGCTTCGACGCTGCCGATCTTCAGCCAGCAGACAGTCGCCTTCACCGAGCAGGCGGTGGCGCAGTACCAGAACATCGTCGGCCAGGGCGGCTGGGAACAGGTTCCGGCGACCAAGAAATTGCAGCTCGGGGTCGACGATCCGGACGTCGTGCCGCTGCGCAAGCGGCTGATGATTTCGGGTGACCTGCCGCAGAGCGCCGGCATTTCGACGGCCTTCGATTCCTATGTCGACTCGGCGGTCAAGCGCTTCCAACTCCGCCACGGCCTGCCGGCCGACGGCGCCATGGGCAAATACACCTATGCGGCGATGAACGTCTCGGCGCAGATCCGGCTTGGCCAGTTGCAGACCAATCTGCAGCGTCTGAAGGAAAAGGCCGGCACGCTGGGCAGTCGCTATGTGCTGGTCGATATCCCGGCAGCGCAGATCGAAGCGGTCGAGAACGACCGCGTCGTGCTTCGCCACACCGCGATCGTCGGCAAGATCGACCGCCAGACGCCGATCGTGAATTCCAAGATCAACGAGATTATCGTCAATCCGTACTGGAACGCGCCGGTCTCGATCGTGCGCAAGGACATCATCCCGCTGATGCGGAAGGACCCCAACTACCTCAAGGACAGCCACATCCGCCTGTTCGCGCCGGATGGCAGCGAGGTCGACCCGATGACCGTCGACTGGTCGACGGACGATGCCGAGAAATACCGGTTCCGCCAGGATCCGGGCGCCGGCAACGCCATGGCCTCGGTCAAGATCAACTTCCCGAGCCCCGACGGCGTCTACATGCACGACACGCCGCAACAGAGCCTGTTCGGCAAGCTGATGCGTTTCGACTCTTCCGGCTGCGTGCGCGTCCAGAACGTGCGCGACCTCGTCACCTGGATCCTGCGCGATACGCCCGGCTGGGACCGTCAGCATTTCGAGGCGACGATCAAGACCGGCGAGAACACGCCGGTGCAGGTCGTCAATCCGGTGCCGGTCCACTTCCTCTATCTGTCGGCATGGTCGACGGGTACCGGCGTCGTGCAGTTCCGCGACGACATCTACGGCCTCGACGGCAACAGCGAGCTGCAGATCACGTCTGCGCTGTAAATGGTTGAAATAAAAGATGAAAAGGCCGCTCTCGAAGCGGCCTTTTTGTTTAGATCAAGCGCTGGTTCACCAGCCGCGCCACGGCCTGCGCGCGATTGACCGCGCCGAGCATGCGCCGGGCGTTGTCGACATGGAAGCGCACCGTCGCTTCCGCGATGCCGAGGATGACCGAAATCTCCCAATCGGTCTTGCCCTCGGCGACCAGCGCCAGGCTGTCGCGCTCGCGCGCCGTCAGCCGGACAGTTGCGGTCGGTGGCGGCGCGGTCAGGGTCATCAGCCTTTCCGTGAGTGCCAGACCCGCCATATGGATGGCGAAGCTTTCCTCCTGCGAAAAAGTCGCGGCCGCGGAAGCCGAGATGCAACGACGCAATCACACCCGTCGGCGCCATGGAGGTGGCGCAAAGCGCGTCGTCGATCTCGGCCTCGCCGAGCGCTTCCCAATAAGCGCCGAATTCCTTCCGGTGGCGTGGGGCGAAGTCGCTGAAGCGGTAGCTGGTGCGGCTTTCGCGGATTGCGCCGAGCAGCGGGTTGCATTCGAAGCAGACATAGTCGAAGGCCGGGCTGCCGGCCCAACCGGGCGGCGCCACCCTTGTGATGAAGCCGCCGGCGGCCCAATGGCTGGCCGAGGTCAGCGTCGCCGTCGGCCGCCGATAGAACCTGGTCTGCAGATAGGAAGCGCCGAATTCCTTCATTGCCGCGAAGAAGGCGCTACTCGCCCCCTCCGCCGTGGGCGCCGCATAAGCCCCTTCGACATGGCGCCATCAGCCGTGACAGCATCGGTCGTCCCATTTCAACCCACCCGCAACGCAGGGTGGCACGGCGGTCTCGCGCCGCAAGGCGGCAGATACCGGGAAGCGACTGTCAACCCCTCGGTTTCGAGAGGTTGATGCGCGGGTCTCATCGCGTATCAGGAAAGATGCGGCGCTGGCCTGCCTGCACATCCCTGGTGGGATGGTGCGGGAGGCGGGCACGCTCTTCTGCACTTGCCGCGCCGACTTCAGGGCTTTGGCGCGGAGGCCGGCCACCCGGTGCCCCCAGGCAGCTTTTGCGCTGACGCCGGGTGCCGGCCGGTTCTTTGCACACGGGTTGGCTGGCGCTCCAAGGGCCGCGAGCCACCGTCGGATGCGCCCCGACGTGCGGGTCGCCTCGACCAACGCCGCTGCCGCGGCGGGGGTGAGCCTCGGGTTGGGGGTCGTCGGGGCGCATCCTTGGCTTTGCCGGATCTTGCGCGGACGGCGTCACGCAAAGCGTTGGCTTCAGCCCGGCTGGACGCCACGCCGGCAATTGCGCATGGTCGGCCGAACATCTGGAATCGCACCATGGACGTCGCCGTCTTCATTCTCGTCGTGCTCGCTTTCGTGGCGCTGTCCGGCGCGCTGGTGCGGCTGGTGCGGGTGCCTCTGCCGGTGCTGCAGATCGCGATGGGCGCAGCGCTCGCATGGCCGGCGCGCGGCCTGCACGTCGAGATCGATCCGGAACTCTTCCTTCTGGTCTTCATCCCGCCGCTTCTGTTCGGCGATGCCTTCGCGGCGCCGAAGCGGGAGCTGATCGAGCTGCGCGGACCGATCCTCGATCTCGCGATCGGACTGGTCTTCTTCACCATCGTCGGCTTCGGCTATGCATTGCACTGGCTGGTGCCCAGCATCCCGCTGGTGGTCGCCTTCGCTTTGGCCGCAGTCCTGTCGCCGACCGATGCGGTCGCTGTGTCCTCGATCGTCGACCGCAACGTCGTTCCGGCGCGGCTGATGCACATACTGGAAGGCGAATCCCTGCTCAACGACGCCTCCGGCCTGGTCATGTTCCGCTTCGCGACGGCGGCGGCGCTGACTGGCAGCTTCTCCTTCGCCGCCGCTTCATTGACCTTCCTCTATGCCGTAGCCGCCGGCATCCTTGCCGGCGTGGCGGCGCTATTCATCGCCGCCAAGGCACTGCAGATCCTCGGCCGCATCGGCGGCACGCCGGCGGAGGCGCAGGTGCTGGTCATGATCCTGCTGCCCTTCGTCGCCTACCTCATCGCCGAGCATGTCGGCGCCTCCGGCATCCTGGCGGCGGTCACGGCCGGCCTGCTCACCGGGACCTCTGGCATTTTCCGCTTTTTGTCGGTCTCGGCACGCATTCAGGCGATGTCGTTGTGGTCGACGCTGGCCTTCATCTTCAACGGTGCGCTCTTTATCCTGCTCGGCCTGCAGTTGCCCGACATCATCCGCAAGGTTCCGCCGGAGCTCACCAGCCGCCACTGGCTGTTCGAGCCGGCCCTGACCGTGTTGCTCCTGACGCTCTGCCTGGTCGGCCTGCGCTTCCTCTGGATCTGGATCGGCGACATGGCGGCGGGGATCGCCGCCCGGTTGGGCCAGCGCAAGGCCGAACCGTTTGGTTTCCGCGTCAGGCTTGCCGGATCGGTGGCAGGCGTGCGCGGCGCGATCACGCTCGCCGGCATCCTGTCGCTGCCGCTCGCCCTGCAGGACGGCTCGCCCTTTCCGGCGCGAGACGTGGTGATCTTCCTCGCCGCCGGCGTCATCATCTGTTCGCTCGTCATCGCCAGCCTTGCTTTGCCGAGGATCGCGCGCGGGCTGGTCGAGCCGGGCGCGGATCCGGCCGCGGCCGAGGAGCGGCGGGCGCGTGTCGGCGCCGCCAACGCGGCGATCACCAGGATAGAAAGTCTCGCCAATGAAGGCGGCGAGAGGGAACTGGCGGAAGCCCGGCTTGCCGTCGCAGACAGCATCGTTGCCGGCTATCGCCGCCGGATCGCGGCCTCCGACGAAGCCGATGAAGCGCGCGCCGAGGCGCGCGAAGCGGGACGGCTGGAGCTGGAGTTGAGACACGCCGGCATCGAGGCGGAGCGCGCCGCCGTGCGCGCCATGTTCCGCAGCCGCGAAATCAATGACCACACGATGCGGGCACTGCTCTCCGAGATCACGCTGACCGAAGCCCTGCTCAAAAGCCGGCAGGACAGGAAATAACGGTTCAGCCGATTTGCTTGGCGCAATCCGGCCAGCAAATTTCGCGCCGTAAACGTGGCGGGTTCCAAACAACTGTGTTAATGGCCCGGCACCTCGCAGACCTCCGGCCCCAAGGGAAAGCAAGCCATGTCAGATGCAGCGGTAGCCTCCAGCAAATTCGAATCCTTTTTCGAGACCACGCTTGCCGACGCCGATCCGGAAATTTTCGGCGCCATCCGCAACGAGCTTGGCCGCCAGCGCCACGAGATCGAGCTGATCGCCTCGGAAAACATCGTGTCCCGCGCCGTGCTCGAAGCGCAGGGGTCGATCATGACCAACAAATATGCCGAGGGTTATCCGGGCAAGCGCTACTATGGCGGCTGCCAGTTCGTCGACGTGGCCGAGGAACTGGCCATCGAGCGCGCCAAGAAGCTCTTCGGCTGCAACTTCGCCAACGTCCAGCCGAACTCCGGCAGCCAGATGAACCAGGCCGTGTTCCTGGCGCTCTTGCAGCCCGGCGACACCTTCATGGGCCTCGACTTGAATTCCGGCGGCCATCTGACCCACGGCTCGCCGGTCAACATGAGCGGCAAGTGGTTCAAGGTCGTCTCCTACGGCGTGCGCAAGGACGACCACCTGCTCGACTTGGACGCGATCGAGAAGACGGCACATGAGACCAAGCCGAAGCTGATCCTGGCCGGCGGCACCGCTTATTCGCGCATCTGGGACTGGAAGCGTTTCCGCGAGATCGCCGATTCGATCGGCGCCTATCTGATGGTCGACATGGCCCACATCGCCGGTCTCGTCGCCGGCGGCATGCACCCGTCGCCGCTGCCCCACGCCCATGTCGTGACCACGACCACGCACAAGTCGCTGCGCGGCCCGCGCGGCGGCATGATCCTGTGCAACGACGAGGAGATCGCCAAGAAGATGAACTCGGCGGTCTTCCCGGGACTTCAGGGCGGCCCGCTGATGCATGTCATCGCCGCCAAGGCGGTGGCGCTCGGCGAGGCGCTGAAGCCGAGCTTCAAGGCCTACGCCGAAAGCATCGTCGCCAACGCCAAGGCGCTGGCCTCCAGCCTGCAGGAAACCGGCCTCGACATCGTCTCGGGCGGCACCGACAACCATCTGATGCTGGTCGACCTGCGTCCGAAGAATGCCACCGGCAAGCGCGCCGAGGCGGCGCTCGGCCGCGCCAACATCACCTGCAACAAGAACGGCATCCCCTTCGATCCGGAAAAGCCCTTCGTCACCTCCGGTGTCCGCCTCGGCACGCCCGCCGGCACCACGCGCGGCTTCGGCCAGGCCGAGTTCCGCGAGATCGGCAAGCTGATCGCCGAGGTGCTGGACGGGCTGAAGGTGGCGAATTCCGACGAAGGCAATGCCGCTGTCGAGGCCGCGGTCAAGGCCAAGGTCACGGCGCTGACCGATCGCTTCCCGCTCTACCCCTATCTCGGTTGACCGCGCGCCGCGCGTCATCTTTTATCCGCCGGCGGAGCGCCGTCCTGATTGAACGGCGCTCCGAACTGGAGACTTGATGATGCGCATTTTCCGTCTCGCCGCCCTTGCTCTTTTCGGCCTGCTGGCAGCTTTCGCCATGCCCGGCGCGGTCGCCCAGGAGCAGGCACGGCCGGATTCGGGTGTGCCGGCCACCAGCACCTTCGGCAGGTGGACCACCCTCGTTGACACGCTCGATACCGGGCAGGATGCGCACAAGACCTGCGCGGCCTCCGCGGCTTTCGTCGACGGCATCGGTAATGCCGGCACCCTCACGCTGTCGATCTCGACCGGCGATGCCCTGCCGCCCGATGCCTATCCCGCCATCATGATCACCGTCGACAACAAGGACCTGCCGACCGGCAAGAACATCGCCGCGACCTTCGGCGATCCCGGCGTCAAGGTTTCCGCGAAAGTCTATTCTAACGCCGCCGTCAACGGCCGTCCCAGCTGGACGGTCGACAACCAGGCCAAGACCAACCTTGCCTTGCTGCGCGCCATGCGCAAAGTCACCTCGCTCGATGTCGTTTTCGGCAAGCAGACCGTCGCCAGCATCCCGATGGACGGTTTCACCAAGGCCTATCGCAATCTCGGCGCGTCCTGCGGCTTCCCGACCAAGGACGTCGCGCCGTAACGCGAACGGCCGGGGCAGGGGCAGCTCATGGATATTGTCTGGAAGGGCGCGGTCGGCGGTTTGGTCACGGCGTTGATCGTCTGGGCTTCCAAACGCGGCAACGTGCTGCCCGGCATCCTGCCGCTGGCGCCGACCTTTGCGGTGATCGCGCTGCTCGCCGTTGGCTCCAAAGGCAACATGCCTGGTTTTCGCGAGGCCTGCCTTGCCGGCGTCAAGACGATCCCGGCCTATCTCGCCTTCCTCGGTGCCTGCTGGCTGTTCGTCGACAGGGTCGACTACCGGCTGGCCGTCTTGGGCGGCATCGCCGTGTGGCTGCTGGCGGCGCTGGCAATCTTCCTCGCGCCTCGCTATCTCTGAGGCACAAAAGGCTCTAAGCCTTTCCGCCACCCGAGAATCGCGAACCGAAGGCTCTCCATGCGCTGCCCCTATTGCCAGTCCGAAGATACGCAGGTGAAGGATTCGCGTCCCGCCGAGGATGGCGCGGCGATCCGCCGGCGCCGCGTCTGTCCGGACTGCGGCGGCCGCTTCACCACCTTCGAACGGGTGCAGCTTCGCGACCTCGTCGTCATCAAGAAGTCGGGCCGCAAGGTGCCGTTCGATCGCGACAAGCTTTTGCGCTCGGTCGAGATCGCAGTGCGCAAGCGCAATGTCGATCCCGAGCGCATCGACCGCGCGGTGACCGGCATCGTGCGGCAGCTCGAAAGCTCCGGCGAGACGGAAGTGGCCTCGGGCGAGGTCGGCCGCCTGGTCATGGAGGCGCTGAAATCGCTCGACGACGTCGCCTATGTCCGCTTCGCCTCGGTCTATCGCAATTTCCGCGAGGCCAAGGATTTTCATGAGTTGCTGGGCGAGCTGAAGGGCGACGAGGAAAAGAGCGAAGAGGACGCCGGCTGATCATGGCCAAACCTCAACCGAGCGAGGCCGATCAAGCGGTCCTTGACCGCCGTTTCATGGCGGCGGCCATCAGGCTGTCGCGCCGCAACGCCGGCCGCACCTCGACCAATCCTTCCGTCGGCACCATCATCGTGCGCGACGACGGCGCCGGCCCGATGATCATCGGTACCGGTGTGACTGCCGTCGGCGGCCGGCCGCATGCCGAGACCGAGGCGCTGGCCGAGGCGGGCGAGCTTGCGCGCGGCGCCACCGCCTACGTCACGCTGGAGCCTTGCGCCCATCACGGCCGCACGCCGCCCTGCGCCAACGCGCTGGTCAATGCGGGCATCGCGCGCGTCGTGGGCGCGGCGAGCGACCCGGATCCGCGCGTCTGCGGCAAGGGCTATGCCATCCTGCGCGCCGCCGGCATCGAGGTGGTGGACAAAGTGCTCGCCGCCGAAGCTGCCGAGCAGATGGCCGGCTATTTGATTCGATCGTTGAAGAAACGCCCGGAAGTCATCCTGAAGCTTGCGCTATCGAGTGACGGCAAGATCGGCAGGAAAGGCGCCGGGCAGGTCGCCATCACCGGCGAGATCGCCAGGCGCGAAGTCTATATGATGCGCGCCGAGGCCGATGCCATCCTGGTCGGCATCGGCACCGCGCTGGAGGACGACCCGGCGCTGACCGTGCGCCTGCCTGGGCTGGAGAACCGCTCGCCGGCGCGCATCATTCTCGATCGCCAGATCCGGCTGCCGGAGACCTCGAAGCTGGTATCCGGCGTCGACCGCGTTCCGCTCTATGTCGCGGCTTGCCTCGAGGCCGATCCGCATCGGCGGGCAACTCTAGAACGCGCCGGCGTGCGCTTCATCGGCACCGAGACATATGGGGGCGTTGTCGCTTTGCCGGAATTGCTGGAGGATCTGGCAGCGCTAGGCATGGCAAGCGTGCTGGTCGAAGGTGGCGCCCAGGTCGGCAAAGCCTTCCTGGATGAGGAGCTGGTCGACCGCATCGTCCTGTTCCAGGGCCCGGATGCGATCGGCGAGGGCGGCATTGCATCGCCCATCGATGCCGACCATATCCCGGCCGGGTTCCGCAAACTGCGCGAGATGCGCTTCGGCGAAGACAGCTACGCCGAGTGGGTACGACCATGATTCCAAGAAGCGGGAGCCGGTTTTTGGAAAAGATCATGCTCAAGCTGGAAGATACGATCTGATGTTCACTGGAATTGTCACGGATGTTGGCACTGTCGCTAATGTGAAGCCGCTCAGCGAAGGCGTGGGTCTGCGCATCGACACCGCCTACGATCCCGAAACCATCGCCATCGGCGCCTCGATCTCCTGCGGCGGCGTCTGCCTGACTGTGACGGCGTTGCCCGAGCAGGGCTCGAACGCCCGCTGGTTCGAGGTTGAAGCCTGGGAAGAAGCGCTGAGGCTCACCAACGCGTCGAGCTGGAAGTCGGGCACCCGGATAAACCTCGAACGGGCGCTGAAGATCGGCGACGAGCTCGGCGGCCACATCGTCTCCGGTCATGTCGACGGCACCGCCGAGATCGTCGAGCGCAAGGAAGAGGGCGATGCCGTGCGCTTCACGCTTGAAGCGCCGCGGCATCTGGCGAAATTCATAGCGCCGAAAGGCTCGGTCGCGCTCGACGGCACTTCCCTCACCGTCAACAAGGTCGAAGGCACGCGCTTCGACGTGCTTTTGATCCAGCATTCGCTGAGCGTCACCACTTGGGGTGAGCGCAAGGCCGGCGACCGCGTCAATATCGAGATCGACACCATGGCGCGCTACGCCGCGCGCCTGGCGGAGGCGGCGAAGGAAGGACTGTGATGGTCCGACCAGAACCGGAAAGGCGGCCGGTCGCCGACGGAAGACTCTTAAGCCGCTGGTGGATGTCGATGCTGGCCGAGTGGTTGACCGCCAGGAGGCCGAGGCTTGGATCAAAAGTCTCGGGGATTGCCGCGAGAGCGCGACGTCTCGGCCGGATTGGTCACAGAACGTTGCGCCACAGCATCTTCCGCTTGCGATCAACCCGGCTTCGGCCTAAGTCACCGGCAACCGCCCGGAGACTTTTATGGCAGGCACATCCCAACACGGCAAAGCGTTCATTCGTCCGAAGGCGAAGGCGCATCTGCTTATTGTCGAGGCGCGTTTCCACGACGACCTCGCCGACGCGCTGCTCGAAGGCGCGACCGGCGCGCTGGACGAAGCTGGCGCCACCTATGACGTCGTCACCGTTCCAGGCTCGCTCGAAATACCGGCCGTCATCACCTTCGCGCTGGACGGCGCCGCTGAAGGCGGCACGCATTATGACGGCTTCGTCGCGCTCGGCACCATCGTCCGCGGCGACACCTATCATTTCGACATCGTCGCCAATGAATCGAGCCGCGCGCTGATGGACCTTTCCGTGCAGGAAGCGATCGCGATCGGCAACGGCATCCTGACCACCGAGAACGACGCGCAGGCATGGACGCGCGCCCGTCGGACTGAAGGCGACAAGGGCGGTTTCGCAGCGCGCGCGGCGCTGACGATGATCGCGCTCAAAGAGAAATTCGGAGCCCAATCGTGAGCGGGCCTGCCCAGACTGGTACGGTGCGCCACGCCAACAAGCGCGGTGCCGCCCGTCTTGCTGCCGTCCAAGCGCTCTACCAGATGGATGTGGCCGGCAGCGGCGTCTTCGAGACGACCGCCGAATACGAAGCCTTCCGCCTTGGCAAGGAAGTCGATGGCGCGCTCTATCGCGAAGCGGATGCGCAGTGGTTCCGCGCCATCCTGACTGGCGTCGTCGAGAACCAGAAGACCATCGATCCTGTCATTCGCCAGGCGCTCACCGACGACTGGCCGCTGTCGCGGCTGGATTCGACGCTGCGCGCCATCCTGCGCGCCGGCGTCTATGAATTGATGAAGCGCGAGGACGTGCCGGTGGCCGTCATCGTCTCGGAATATGTCGATATCGCCAAGGCTTTCTACGAGGAGGATGAGCCGAAGCTGGTGAACGCCGTGCTCGATCGCGTGTCGCGCCGTGTGCGTGGCGAAGGTCGCGGCAAGGACGCGTCGTGACCGCTGCAGCGCTCGTCGCTGGCGCTGGCTGGGAAGCGCGCCGCACGGCAGTGCTCCTCGCCGCCGCGCAGGCCATCGTCGGCTCGGCCGCGCCGATCGCCATCTCGCTCGGCGCGCTTGCCGGACAGTATCTGCTCGGGCCCGACAAATCCCTGGCGACGGCGCCGGTCACCGGCTTCAATCTCGGAGTGGCCCTCGGCGCGCTGCCGGCCGCCGCCATCATCCGCCGGCTCGGCCACCGCGGCGGCTTCATGACCGGCACCATCATCACCGCGCTCGGCGGCCTGATCGCGACGCTGGCGCTGTTTCAGGCGAGCTTCTGGCTGTTCGCCTTCGGCCTCTGCGTGATCGGTGTCGGCGGCGCCTTCGTCCAGCAGTTCCGCTTCGCCGCCGCCGACAACGCGCCGCCGGAATTCAAGGCGCGCGCCATTTCCTTCGTGCTGGCGGGCGGCATCGTCACCGCCATTCTCGGGCCGCAGATCGTCATCTACACCCGCGAGCTTCTGGCGCCGGTGATGTTTGCCGGATCCTTCGCTTCCATCCTCATGCTGGCGGCCGCCGGCGCGATTATCCTTTCCTTCCTGCATACGTCCAGGCGCGCAAGCAGCACCACGGAGGCTGCCGGTGGCGATGCCCGGCCGTTGGCCGAGATCGCCACCCAGCCGCGATTCGTCGCGGCTTTGTTCTGCGCCGTCGGCAGCTACGCGCTGATGAGCTTCGTCATGACCGGGGCGCCGCTCGCCATGGTCGGCTGCGGCCTGTCGACGGATGACGCCACGCTCGGCATTTCCTGGCATGTGATGGCGATGTTCGGGCCGAGCTTCTTCACCGGCTCGCTGATCCACCGCTTCGGCGCCGAGCGCATCGTCGCCGTCGGGTTGGTCCTGCTCATAGGCTGTGCCGTGGTCGCGCTTTCAGGCCTTGCGCTATGGCAGTTCTGGACGGCGCTGATCCTGCTCGGCCTCGGCTGGAATTTCAGCTTCATCGGCGCCACCGCCATGGTCGCCGCGAGCTACCATCCATCCGAAAAGGGCAAGGTGCAGGGCTTCCACGACTTCGCCCTGTTCGGCTCCGTTGCCTTTGCTTCCCTCATGTCGGGCGCGATCTACAATGCCTGGGGTTGGACGATGCTGAACTGGGTCGTGTTCCCGGTCGTCGCGCTCTGCTTCCTGGCGCTCGGCGCCTTGAAGCTGCCTGGCTTGCGCAGCGCCAACTGATATTACGCTGTCGGGACCTGGAGCAATTCCAGGAAAAGTGTGAGCGGTTTTCCGTCCGGAATTGCGTAAAAACAAGGAGATAGGGCGTTTCGCCGGTTCCGTGAAACGGTGAAACGACTAGCGCGGCGCGCCTTGCGCGCCGGGAATAAAATTATTTCGTGCATCCCGGCAGTTATGAAACCGTGTACCCCGACGGCGCGTTAACGCCATGCTCTTATGCGGCCACCGAATTCTCGGCTCACAGCAAAGGATTTCACAATGTTTTCAATCGGAAAGCTCGCCGTAGCAGCGATCGCGCTCGGCATCACCGCAGCCTCGGCGAATGCGCAGGTCGTTGTCTCCTCGAAGATCGACACCGAGGGTGGCGTGCTCGGCAACATCATCCAGCTGGTCTTGAACGCCAACAACATCAAGACCACCGACCGCATCCAGCTCGGCGCGACGCCCGTGGTGCGCAAGGCGATTGCCGCCGGCGAGATCGACATCTATCCCGAATATACGGGCAATGCCGCCTTCTTCTTCCAGAAGGCGGACGATCCGGTCTGGAAGGATGCCGCCAAGGCCTACGAGACCGCCAAGAAGCTCGACTATGATGCCAACAAGATCGTCTGGCTGTCGCCGTCGCCGGCCAACAACACCTGGGCGATCGCTCTGCGCAAGGAAGTGGCTGACGAGAACAAGCTCGCCACCCTGTCGGACTTCGGCAAATACGTTTCGGGCGGCGGCAAGGTGGTGCTTGCCGCGTCGGCCGAGTTCGTCAATTCGGCGGCGGCGCTGCCTGCCTTCCAGAGCACTTACGGCTTCAAGCTGAAGCCGGACCAGTTGATCACGCTTTCCGGCGGCGATACGGCCGCGACCATCGCCGCCGCCGCCAACCAGACCAACGGCGCCAACGCCGCCATGGTCTACGGCACCGACGGCGGCATTCAGCCCTCCGGACTCGTCGTGCTCGAGGACGACAGGGCCGTGCAGCCCGTCTACCAGCCGGCGCCCATCATCCGCGAGCAGGTGCTCAAGGAACATCCTGAGATCGAGACGCTGCTGAAGCCGGTCTTCGCCAAGCTCGACCTCGTCACGCTGCAGCAGCTCAACGGCCGCGTCCAGCTCGGCGGTGAGCCTGCGAAGGCAGTCGCGGAGGACTTTTTGAAGAAGGACGGGTTTTTGAAGTAGATCCCGGCATAACAAGTGCGAGCTGGAAAGATGCGGTTGGCGGAACTGCTGATCTCCCCCTTTGCGGGGGAGATGTCCGGCAGGACGGAGGGGGGCGCGAAGGAGCGGGGCCTTCCGAATCCTGCCCTTCCAAATCGCCGCCGGGGCAGTCGATGACTTTCCGCTTCGACAAGCTTGGCGTGGTCATTGCCGCGATCGTCGCCTATGCCGCGTTCTTCGCCCCGTTCGCCACCTTCCGCGCCAACCGAATCGTGCCAGGACAGGCGCGGTCGATTCTTGAAGCGCTGCCGTCCGCGCTTGGGGCATTGTTGCTCGCTGTCGTCATTGTTGGCGGCATAATTGCCTTGCTGCGGACGCCGCTCATGCTACGACTTGCCGCAAGCGTGGTCGCGCTCGCCGCCCTTGCCATTGTGATCGGCACTGCCGGCGGCTTTCTCACGCCCGCCGGCAACACGTTCGCCCGCGTCGCGCCGGCTTCCGGCTTCTGGCTGCTGATCTTCGCCTTCACGCTGCTTCTGGCCGATGTGCTCACCAGGCTGGACCTGACGCCATGGGGGCGCGTCGGCGCTCTTGCCGTCGCCGCGCTCGCCGTCGGCGCGCTGCTCTTTTCGGGAAGCTGGGATACGTTGTCCATCCTCAAGGAATATTCCAGCCGCTCCGACAGCTTTTGGGCGGAGGGCTCCAAGCACATCACCTTGGCGCTGGGCTCGCTGGCGGCTGCGGTGGTGGTTGGGCTGCCGCTCGGCATCCTCTGCCACCGCGTCGAGCCGCTGCGGGCAGGGGTGCTGAATGTGCTCAACATCATACAGACCATTCCGTCGATCGCGCTGTTCGGCCTGCTGATCGCGCCGCTCGGCTGGGTGGCCGCGCATGTGCCGGGCGCGGCGGCGGCCGGCATCAGGGGCATCGGCACCGCGCCCGCCTTTGTCGCGCTGTTTCTATACTCGCTGCTGCCGGTTGTCGCGAACACCGTGGTCGGCCTTGCCGGTGTGCCGCGCGCCGCCAACGATGCCGCCCGCGGCATGGGCATGACCGACCGCCAGCGCCTGCTCGATGTCGAGTTCCCGCTCGCCTTTCCGGTGATCCTGACCGGCATCCGCATCGTTCTGGTGCAGAACATCGGGCTTGCCACCATTGCGGCGCTGATCGGCGGCGGCGGTTTTGGCGTCTTCGTCTTCCAGGGCGTCGGCCAGACGGCGATGGACCTTGTGCTGCTCGGCGCCGTGCCCACGGTGGCGCTGGCTTTTGCGGCCGCGATCATCCTCGACGCGGTTATCGAAATGACCTCCACCAAGCGCAGGGCAGACTCCGAATGATCGAGATCGAAGGCATCACCAAGCGCTACAACGGAACAGCTGTCGTCGACGATGTCTCGATGGTCATCGAGCCACGCACCATCACCGTCATCGTCGGCACGTCAGGCTCCGGCAAGACGACACTGCTCAGGATGATCAACCGGCTCGTCGAGGCGACCGCCGGCGTGATCAGGCTCGACGGCGTCGACAACCGCTCCGTGCCAGGCTACCAGCTGCGCCGCAGCATCGGCTACGCCATCCAGGGCCACGGCCTGTTCCCGCACCGTACAGTGGCGCAGAACATCGGCACCGTGCCGCTTCTGCTGGGCTGGGACAAGGATCGCATCAAGGCGCGCGTCGAAGAATTGATGACGCTCTACCAGCTCGATCCGCAGGCCTATGGTCCGCGCTATCCGCACGAGCTTTCCGGTGGCCAACAGCAGCGTGTCGGCGTTGCGCGCGCTTTGGCCGCCGAGCCCAACGTGCTTCTGATGGACGAGCCGTTCGGCGCGCTCGACCCGATCATACGCACCAAGGCGCAGGAGGATTTGCTCGCCATCCAGAAGCGCTTCGGCACCACAATCGTCCTTGTCACCCACGACATGGAGGAGGCGGTGCATTTGGGCGACAAAATCGCCGTCATGGACGCCGGGAAGGTGCTGCAATACGCCAGGCCGGCGGAGATCCTGGCAAGGCCCGCAAATGGCTTCGTCGAAACCCTGGTTGGCTCAAGCGAGCGGCCGTTCCGGCTCCTGTCGCTCGGCCGTGTGCGCGATGCCGTCGAGCCCGGCGGCGCCGAGGGCGAGGCGATCCCCGGCGACGCCAGCCAGCGCGACGCATTGGCCGAGCTTCTGTGGACAGGGCGCCCGGCGCTGCCTGTGAAGGATGCCGACGGCAAGCCGCTCGGGCGCGTCACCGTTGAAGGGCTGGTGAAACGCGCGAGGCCCGCATGAGGGCCTGGCTGCCCGCGCTGTTGAGGCTGGCGCTGCTGGTGCTGCTGGTGGCCTTCATCGCCAGCCCGAGCTGGTTCGAGCCGTTGCTGAAGCCCCTGACCGAGAACGGCGCGCCTGCAATCTACAACCAGGGCAGCCTGCTGACGCTGACATTGCAGCATCTGAGGACTGTGCTCGTCGCGACGATCGCCGCGACGATCGTCGCCGTCGCGCTCGCCATCCTTGTCACCCGGCCCGCCGGCGCCGAGTTCCTGCCGCTGTCGCGCAGCCTGGTCAACATCGGCCAGACCTTCCCGCCGGTCGCGGTGCTGGCGCTTGCCGTGCCGGCGGTCGGCTTCGGCGAGAAGCCGACGTTGATCGCGCTCTTCCTCTATGGGCTGCTGCCGATTTTCGAGAACGCGCTGACCGCGCTCACCACGCTGCCCGGCAATGTGATGGAAGCCGCGCGCGGCGCCGGCATGACCGGCTGGCAAAGGCTGGTGAAGGTCGAATTGCCGCTCAGCGCCCCGGTGATCCTTGGCGGCATCCGGCTTTCCGTGGTCATCAGCCTCGCCACAGCCACCATCGGCTCCACGGTGGCGGCCAAGACGCTTGGCGAGGTGATCATCGCCGGCCTGATTTCGAACAACCTCGCCTTCGTGCTGCAGGGCGGCCTGATCGTCGCGGCGCTTGCGGTGCTGATCTATGACGGCCTGTCGGCGATAGAGCGCTACGCCGCGCGGCGCATGGGGCGGGAGGCGCAAGAGGGTTGCCGTAGGGGCAAATCTCAGCCAGCAATCCTTCCGCGGCGTCATTTCAATCGATCTAATTCGGAGCTCGTGCCGACTCGGCCGCCGCCGTCTTCGTCTTTTGGGCGAAAGCCGGGCAAAAACCGAACAATATCTTGACGTTCCGGGCCCTGTTTCGCATACACCGCAGCCAAGGGGTGGATTCCGTGCGCGGCATTCATCCCCGTTCCAACGGCCCAGGGAGGGGTTCTTTTGGGCCATCAATCGAGGAAAATCCGGCAATGACCATCATTACCGCCGTCATCGCCTGCGGCTTGCTGTCAGTTCTGTACGCCATCTGGGCGACACGTTCGGTCCTTGCGTCCGATCAGGGCAACCAGCGCATGCAGGAAATCTCCGCCGCCATTCGCGAAGGCGCCCAGGCCTATCTGGCGCGCCAGTACACGACCATCGCCGTCGTCGGCATCGTCGTGCTTCTGCTCGCCTGGTGGCTGCTCTCTATCACGTCCGCAATCGGCTTCCTGATCGGCGCGGTGCTCTCGGGCGCTGCCGGCTTCATCGGCATGCACGTCTCGGTGCGCGCCAATGTGCGCACCGCGCAGGCCGCCTCCAACAGCCTCGCCGCCGGCCTCGATATCGCCTTCAAGTCCGGCGCCATCACCGGCCTGCTGGTGGCGGGCCTGGCGCTGCTCGGCGTCTCCATCTACTACGCCATCCTGACCGGCCCCTTGGGCCTGCAGCCGAACGACCGCGTCGTCATCGACTCGCTGGTCTCGCTCGGCTTCGGCGCCTCGCTGATCTCGATCTTCGCCCGTCTCGGCGGCGGCATCTTCACCAAGGGCGCCGATGTCGGCGGCGACCTCGTCGGCAAGGTGGAAGCTGGCATTCCGGAAGACGATCCGCGCAATCCGGCCACCATCGCCGACAATGTCGGCGACAATGTCGGCGACTGTGCCGGCATGGCCGCCGACCTGTTCGAGACCTATGCGGTGACGGTCGTCGCCACAATGGTGCTCGCCGCCATCTTCTTTGGCGGCACCGCCGTGCTGGGTGCGGCGATGCTCTATCCGCTCGCCATCTGCGGCGCTTGCATCCTGACCTCGATCGTCGGCACCTTCTTCGTCAAGCTGGGCTCCAACGGCTCGATCATGGGCGCGCTTTACAAAGGCCTGATCGTCACCGGCCTGCTGTCGATCGTCGGCCTCGCCATCGCCACCTCGGCGGTGCTGGGCTGGGGCGAGATCGGCACCGTCGCCGGCCTTGCCATCACCGGCAAGAACCTGTTCATCTGCGGCCTGATCGGCCTGCTGGTGACCGGGCTCATCGTGGTGATCACCGAATACTATACCGGCACCAACAAGCGTCCGGTGAATTCGATCGCTCAGGCGTCGGTGACCGGCCACGGCACCAACGTCATCCAGGGCCTGGCGGTCTCGCTGGAATCGACCGCGTTGCCGGCGATCGTCATCGTCGGCGGCATCATCGCCACCTACCAGCTCGCCGGCCTCTTCGGCACAGCGATCGCCGTCACCACCATGCTCGGCCTCGCCGGCATGATCGTGGCGCTCGACGCCTTCGGCCCGGTCACCGACAATGCCGGCGGCATCGCCGAAATGTCGGGCCTGCCCAAGGAAGTGCGCCAGTCCACCGACGCGCTCGACGCGGTCGGCAACACCACCAAGGCGGTGACCAAGGGCTACGCCATCGGCTCCGCCGGCCTCGGCGCGTTGGTGCTCTTCGCCGCCTATTCGAACGACATCAGGTTCTTTGCCGCCAATGGCGACAAGTACCCCTACTTCCAGGGCATGGGCGACATCTCCTTCGACCTCTCCAATCCGTATGTCGTTGCCGGCCTGATCTTCGGCGGCCTGATCCCGTACCTGTTCGGCGGCATTGCCATGACCGCCGTCGGCCGCGCGGCGGGCTCGATCGTCGAGGAAGTGCGCAAGCAGTTCCGTGAGGACAAGGGCATCATGGCCGGCACCTCGAAGCCGAACTATGCGCGCGCTGTCGACCTGCTGACCAGGGCGGCAATCCGGGAAATGATCATCCCGTCGCTGCTGCCGGTGCTGGCCCCGCTCGTCGTCTATTTCGGCGTGCTCTTGATCTCGGGCTCGAAGGCATCGGCATTCGCCGCGCTCGGCGCCTCGCTGCTCGGCGTCATCGTCAACGGCCTCTTCGTCGCCATCTCGATGACCTCCGGCGGCGGCGCCTGGGACAACGCCAAGAAGTCGTTCGAGGACGGTTTCACCGACAAGAACGGCGCCAAGCACCTCAAGGGCTCCGAGGCGCACAAGGCCTCGGTCACCGGCGACACCGTCGGCGATCCCTACAAGGACACCGCCGGCCCGGCGGTCAATCCGGCCATCAAAATCACCAACATCGTGGCGCTGCTGCTGTTGGCCGTGCTCGCGCACGGCTGATCAAGTCGCTTATTTCAAGACAGAGAACCCGCGGGAGCGATTCCGCGGGTTTTGTTTTTGGTCGACGGTCCCGTCGAAACAAAAGACCCGCCGGAACATGCGGCGGGTCTTGCTTGTCTGAATTCCAGGCAGCCGGCCCTCAGGGCGTGCCGCCGCCCGGGATGCCGGGCGCCAGCTTGCTGGCGCCGTTGATGATCTGGCTGAGGAAGTTCTGGTCCTTGCCGCCGGTCGGCGTCGTCCTCGAGATGAAGTCGAAGATTTTGCCGTCCTTCATGCCGTAATTGGCGATCTGGGTGACGCGGCTGTCGGCGCCGAAATAGACCGCCAGCACATGCTGATCGACCAGACGCGGCTTGTCGAAGGCGACGTAGCGCTTGCGCGTCTGCGAGATGTAGTAGAAGGCCTCGTTGTCGAAGGTCGCCGTCGTCGACGGCGTGCCAAGCGCCAGCAGCACCTGCTCGCGGCTCGAGCCGACCGGCACCGAGTCGATCGCGGCCTGATCGATGACATAGCCCTGCGTCAGCGTCTCGCTCGGGCTGAGGTCGCCGATCATCTTGGACGAATTGCAGCCTGAAAGCGCGGATATCGCCACCAGCAGGGAGGCCACGCCCGCCGGCACAGGCGTAAGAAACGACTTGAATTTCAGCGCACCCAACAACAATTCTCCATCACATCCCCGCAACTTGCGCTGGGCCGCAAAACCGGTAAACCAGCTTGCATGCCGATGCAACAAGGCCAAATCAAACAACAGGTCCCCGGGAGACCGCCCTCAATGTTCCAGCGCCTTTTTGGTCGCGAACGTCACGCCAACCGCGCCATCACCGAGGCGCTCTACGCACAAATCGTGGCGGCGGCGCGGCAGACATTGTTTTATTCCGACTGGAATGTGCCGGATACGCCGCTCGGCCGCTTCGAGATGCTGTCGCTGCACATGTACCTGGTCCAGCGCCGGCTGCGCGGGGAAGGCGGAGCCGCGGCCGAGGTCGCGCAGGTGCTGATCGACGAGTTCTTCCTCGATGTCGACCATTCGCTGAGGGAACTCGGCATCAGCGATGTCGGCGTGCCGAAGCGCATGAAGAAGCTGGCAAAGATGTTCTATGGCCGCACCGCGGCCTATGACGTCGCCTTGCGGGACGACGACCGCGCGGCCCTTGCCGCGGCGCTCGCCCGCAACGTGAGGCCCGATGCTGGCGAGTGGCCCGAGGCGCCGCTGCTGGCGAGCTATGCCTCCGCGGCGTCCGGGCAGCTTGCCGCGCAGCCGACCGAATCGATCGTGTCCGGCACCGTGGTGTTCCCCGTGGCTGGAACTGCCTGAGGGACGCGAGGATGAAACACGCCGAACAGCGAAGCCCTGTATCCTTCGTCGCCAACGTCGCCCGCCTGCCGCAAAAGGGCCTGCCGGTTGTTATCGAGGCCGACGAGCGGCAGCGCGCCGCACTTGCCGCCGAATACGAGCTGCTCTCGGTCGAGAGCTACCGCGCCGAGCTGCTGGTGACGTCCTGGAAGCGCAACGGCGTCAAGGTCAGCGGCCGCGTCGAGGCCGATATCACCCAGGCCTGCATCGTCACTCTCGATCCGGTCACAGCCCATATCGACGAGCCGGTCGAGGCGCTGTTCCTGCCGGAGCAGTCGAAGCTCGGACGCGAGGGCTTCGAGGGCGGGGGCGAGATCGTCCTCGACGCCGACGGGCCGGACAGCCCGGAAACATTTTCCGGCGACACCATCGATGTCGGCGCGCTTGCCGAGCAGTTTTTCGGCCTGGCGATCGATCCTTATCCGCGCAAGCCCGGCGCTTCGCTCGACGCCGCGGGCGACGATCCTCAGGAAGAAAGCGAATTCCAGAAAAAGCTGCGTTCGCTGCTCGGAAAATCCTGAAGGCGGCGTGGAATTTGGAAAAGTTGGTTGTGCGGCAGCCCAAAACCGCTATTTTCGCCGAACCTTCGCGAGCCCCCTTACCTCGGCAGGCGCCCGCCGCTAGCCAGGCAAACCGTGAGAAACATACCGCGTGATCAGGATTTCCATCGATGCCATGGGCGGCGACCACGGACCAGGCGTCGTGATCCCGGCGCTGATGACGGTCGCCATCCGCCGCCCTGACATCCGCTTCGTCATCTATGGCCGCGAGGACGCCGTGCGTCCCGAACTGGCCAAGTTTCCCAAGCTCGCCGAGGTCAGCGAGTTCGTCCATTGCGAGGTCGCGGTGAGGATGGACGACAAGCCCAGCCAGGCGCTGCGCCACGGCCGCTGGAAATCCTCTATGTGGAAGGCGGTCGAGGCGGTGAAGAACGGCGCCGCGCAAGCCTGCATCTCGGCCGGCAACACCGGCGCGCTGATGGCGATGTCGAAATTCTGCCTGCGCACGATGGCCACCATAGACCGCCCGGCGATCGCGGCGCTTTGGCCGACGACGCGCGGCGAGAGCGTGGTGCTCGATGTCGGCGCCACCATCGGCGCGGACGCGCATCAGCTCGTCGACTTCGCCATCCTTGGCACCGGCATGGCGCGTTCGGTGTTCGGCATCGAGCGGCCGAGCGTCGGCCTGCTCAATGTCGGCGTCGAGGAGATCAAGGGCCAGGAAGAGGTCAAGGAGGCCGGGCGCATGCTGCGCGAGGCGAACATGGCCTCGATGAACTATCGCGGCTTCGTCGAGGGCGACGATATCGGCAAGGGCACGGTCGACGTGGTCGTCACCGAAGGCTTTGCCGGCAACATCGCGCTCAAGACCGCCGAAGGCACGGCAAGGCAGATCGCCGGCTATTTGCGCGCCGCCATGAGCCGCACGCTGATGGCCAAGATCGGCTATGTCTTCGCCAAGGGCGCATTCGACCGGCTGCGCGAGAAGATGGATGTCGGCCGCTCCAATGGCGGCGTCTTCCTGGGCTTGAACGGCATCGTCGTGAAGAGCCACGGCGGCGCCGACTCGGACGGCTTCGCAGCGGCGATCGAGCTCGGCTACGACATGGTGCGCAACAATCTGCTTGACCGGATCGAGGCCGATCTCGATCTGTTCCATGCGCGCAATCCGAATGCCCAGGCAAACAGGAAATCCGGCGTCGCCGTCGAGGCCGAGGAATAGGAACGAACCTTGATCAGATCAGTCGTGCGCGGCAACGGTGCCGCGCTGCCCCGCCGCATCATGAAGAATGCCGACTTCGAAGGCATGGTCGAGACCTCCGACGAGTGGATCGTCCAGCGCACCGGCATTCGCCAGCGCCACGTCGCGGCCGATGACGAGACGACCGCCTCGCTGGGCGAAGCCGCGGCGCGCGCCGCGCTCGACAGTGCCGGCCTGACGCCTGCCGACATCGACCTGATCGTGCTGGCCACGTCGACGCCCAACAACACTTTTCCCGCGACCGCGGTGGAGATCCAGAACCGGCTCGGCATGCATCACGGCTTCGCCTTCGACATGCAGGCCGTATGCTCCGGCTTCGTCTATGCGGTCGCCACCGCCGATCTCTATATCCGCGGCGGGCTGGCAAGGCGCGTGCTGGTCATCGGCTCCGAAACGTTCTCGCGCATCCTCGACTGGAGCGACCGCTCGACCTGCGTGCTCTTCGGCGACGGCGCCGGCGCGGTCGTTCTGGAAGCGCAACAGGGGATAGGCGGAATAGCCGATCGCGGTGTGCTGGCGGCCAGCCTGCGCTCGGACGGAGTCCACAAGGACAAGCTCTTCGTCGACGGCGGCCCGTCGACCACGGGGACGGTCGGCCACCTCAGGATGGAAGGCCGCGAGGTTTTCAAACACGCCGTCGGCATGATCACCGATGTCATCGAGGCGACCTTCGCCCAGGCTGGCATCACCGCCGACGATCTCGATTGGTTCGTGCCGCATCAGGCCAATAAACGGATTATTGACGCTTCCGCCAGGAAGCTCGGGATAGCCGAAGAGAAAGTAGTGGTCACCGTCGATTTGCACGGTAACACCTCGGCAGCCTCCGTGCCGCTCGCCTTGTCGGTGGCCGTCGCCGACGGCCGCATCAAGAAGGGCGACCTTGTTCTGCTCGAGGCGATGGGCGGAGGTTTCACCTGGGGCGCGGTATTGCTCCGCTGGTAAGTGCCGAACGCGTGGGTTCGGTCCTTGACCTTGACGGATCAATTACTTAGGCTCTGCCGTTGCCTGTATCGATTTACGTTTTTTTGAGCTGATGGGACGGTCGCATGGGGGGAAAGACACTTACGCGTGCCGACCTAGCCGAAGCCGTTTACCGCAAGGTTGGTCTGTCGCGGACTGAATCGGCCGAGCTCGTCGAGGCCGTCCTGGATGAGATTTGCGAAGCCATCGTTCGCGGCGAGACTGTGAAGCTGTCTTCTTTTGCGACCTTCCATGTCCGCTCCAAGAATGAGCGCATCGGCCGCAATCCCAAGACCGGTGAGGAAGTGCCGATTTTGCCGCGCCGTGTGATGACCTTCAAATCGTCGAACGTGCTGAAGAACCGCATCCTGCGTTCGCACCAGAACAGCAAGGCCAAGGGCGGCAAGTAATCCGCGAATGCCGGTTGACAACCGCGGCCCGCTTTGACGACGGGCTTGAATATCGTTTCATAAACCGCTGAAATAAGCTGCGATTCGGATCAACTCCGGATTGCGGTCCAGCGTGAGGATTCGCCCATGGACAAGAGCCCCGATGCTTTCCGCACCATCAGTGAAGTCGCGGAAGATCTCGACCTGCCGCAGCACGTGCTGCGGTTCTGGGAAACGCGTTTCAACCAGATCAAGCCGATGAAGCGTGGCGGCGGCCGCCGTTACTACCGGCCGCAGGATGTCGAACTGATCAAGGGCATCCGGCACATGCTTTATGACCAGGGCTATACGATCAAGGGCGTGCAGAAGCTCCTGCGCGAGAACGGCAATCATTTCCTGGTTGCCATCGGCAATGGCGACATGGCCGCCGTCGAGGCGATCGCGCAACGCCGGCAGGCCGAGCAGGTGCCGCTGACCGCGGCTGCCCAGCCGCGCGGCGACGAGGATGCGCTGGTCGGTCAGCCCAAGGTGAAGCCCAGCCGCCGTTTCTTCGGCCTCGGCAAGGGCGACGACGAAGGTCCCGTGCAGCCGGACTCCTCGAAATTGTCGCGCGACAACCGCGCCTTGCTGCAGGAGGCGCTCTTCGACCTCTTGGAGTGCAAGCGCCTGCTGGACCAAGTGCGTTGAACTTCGGCTGCCGCTCCCGCGGCTTGAACGGCCAGCGTCTCTGAGACCCGGAACTGCCGTTGCGTCCATGCGTTAGGCCTTCTCTCCAAGAGAAGGATGCTTGGCATGGCTTTGTTCGCGACCGATCATGATCTGGACAGGCAGTTTGCGACGCTCTCGCGGCAACTCGAGGATCTCAGGAAAGCCTTGGCCAGACGCGGCGACGCCCATTACGAAGACGGCCGCGAGGCGGCGTCCGACTATTATTCGCAGCTTGCCGACCGCCTCCACGAGGCATTGCCGGCAATCACGCGCAGGGGCAGGGCGATCGAGCGCACCGCGCGCGACCATCCGGCCACGGCGGCTGCGGTAGGGCTGGTCGTGGTCGGGCTGCTGGCCGGCCTTCTCATCAGCCGGCGCTGACTTTCGATGGATTACAGAACAGAAATGGCGGCCGCTCGTTGCGGCCGCCATTTGCACGCTGCAAATGATCAGTTCGCGAGCTTGAGCCGGGTCTTCGGATCGACCTTCATGACCTGGCTGCACTTGCCGTAGACGGTGCCGTTCTTGTCGGTGGCATCGGTGTAGGTGCCCTTGCAGTCGAGCTGCAGCACCAGACAGGAGCCCGAGCCCTTGCAGACGGCGCCGCCGTCGCCGGTCGGATGCGTGCCGGCAAAGGCCGGCGCCGAAACCGAGCCGAAAGCCGAGACGACGAGGGCAGCGGCGAGCGAGATGTGCTTGAAGTTGGTCATTTGAGCATTTCCTTCCATTGGTTGTCGGGATCGCGCTTCCGGCGTCCCGGTCGGGTTGAGGAGCGCCTTCGCGGCGCCCATGACCGCTTGGTGCGGGGTCCAATGGAAAGGTTCACATCCCGTGTGATTTTTTCGCGTAGCGGATGCGGCGTTGTAAAGACGTCAGGCTTCGGATCGGCCGCCGCACATGCCGCGCATCCGGCCGGCGCTCGGCGCTCGTGGCGACATCACCCGGTGGGCAAGGAGGTCGGGGCCGCAGGAAAAGGATCGAACGCTGCTGCGCGTTCCATCAGGTAGCGGGTGAGAGAAGGAAAGCCTTGCCCTCGCGAAGCAAAAATTCCGATGGGAAGACATGTGCGGTCATCACAATGAAGACCTGTCTTCCCATCGGCGGGCGGGAAGAAATCAGGCCTTCTTCGCGACCATCTTGCTGTGGTGATGATGATGGTGGTGATGGTGCCGGTGATGATGCTTGCGGTAGTGATGATGATGGTGATGCTTCTTCATCGGAGCCGCGTCGGCGCTGGTCGCGCCGAGGATCGGCATCGTGAACGCCAGGGCCAGAGCCAGCCCGAGCGCGGAGAGGAGGGACTTCTTCATGATTTCGTTTCCTTTTTACGCGGGCGTTCCGGAATTCACCGGACCAAATCGGTGACCCCAAGCCTCGCGATCGGCACTATCCTCCTGGATTTTTTCGACAATTTTTCCGGACTGTAGATTCTTGTTTCCGGATCGTTTCCGTCTAAATCACGATGGCCTTGGGCGCCCGCCGGATGCGCAGGCACGCGGCGGCATCATGATCTTTTGAAACGCGCGTGGCCGATGCGCCGGCCTCGCCCCTCACATCGGCGGAGCGACGCCATGATTGCCGACCACCACCCGGCGTGAAACGAGCTTGCCGTCGCTGCCCCGCTCGGCGCTGACGAACACGCTCATGCCCGGCTTGAGATCCGCCGGCTTGGCGGTCGCGAATTTCACGATCGGCGTCGATTGCGGAATGGCGATCTCCTTCTTCTGGCTATTGCTATAGGTGAGCGTCACTGTCCTTCCGTTGACTTCGGTGACGTCGGCGACCGTGCCGTTGGTCATCCGGCTGTTGGGCTGCAAATCCCAATCGCGGTCGCCTTCTCCGGTGCCTCTCAGCGCTGCGGGGAAGATCACGACTTCCAGAGCGCCGCTGCCGCCATCGGCCTTGGAGACCGACGCGATGCCGAGGAAATCGCCCTGCTTGATATCGGCGGCCGACGCCTTGGCGACGCCCGCGATCATCCAGTCGGGAGAAAGCGTGACGGTGTCGGTCCTGCCGTCGCGGGCTTTCACCGTCAGCGCGGTTCCGGCGATGTCGACCACCGTGCCGCGCATGCGCCGCGCCCACGAGACTTGAGACCGTGCCGAGCACGATCGCGAACAACTTCAGTTTCATGGCATCCGATCCGTCCAAAGGGGTTTTGACGCCCGCCCGCCGTCGACCAGCGACAGAACCCTAACGAATTGGGGCGGGCAAAATGCCGGCGGTGCCGGCTTGCGGCGCTTCAAAAGAACTTGATTGGGCGTTGCGCGACCTTACATATCGGTGGGCTGCGGCCTCGGCCTCCGGTCGACAGGACCGGTTCACGAAGGCGTGACGGCCGCGACGGTCCCTCTTGGCAAATCATCCGTTAACGGCCATTCTCCCGCCCGTCTCAGGCAACGCCACATTTCATCTGTCTTGTTTCATCCCAAGGAGTTGCCATGCCCAACACCGCAAGAAACGCTGTTTCTAACGACATCATTGCCGCGTCCGGCATCAATCCGCTGAAAGCCGTGCGCGAAACGAGGGGATATACGATCGAGGAGCTCTCCTTGACCTGCGGCCTCGCCGTGGGCGAGATCGTCGACATCGAGGACGGCAAGGACGCCGACCCCGCCAAGTTGAGGCGAATCGCTTCCGCCCTGCAGGTGCCGGAAGAGGAATTGATAAGAGTGCCGACCGAAGAGAATCGGCCCACGCAGCAATAGAGACGCAGAAGCGTCCGCTTGAAAGCCCGCCACGGTAGCGCCATGGCGGGCTTTTTGCGGCTTCGACGCATTATTCCTGGCTCTTGCAACAGCCGAGCCGTCATATGCCAATCCCGACCGGCGCGGCGATTCGGGCGTCGGCAACCATGCATGACGAGGGTCCGCTCATGAGCCTGGAATCGGTCCGCGCCTTCTTCGCCGAACATGCGCCCGACATCGGAGTCCTGGTCACCGCGGCCAGCTCGGCGACCGTGGCGCTGGCGGCGGAGGCGCATGGTGTGATGCCGGCGCAGATCGCCAAGACCATCTGCCTGCGCATCGGCGACGAGACCATGCTGGTCGTGACCAGCGGCACAGCCAGGCTCGATAACCGCAAGTGCAAGGACATCCTTGGCGGCAAGCCGCGCATGCTCGACGGCGAACAGGTGCTTGCGGCAACCAGCCATCCGCCGGGCGGTGTCTGCCCGTTCGGCCTGCCCGCGCCGCTGCCGGTCTTTTGCGACGTGACGCTAAGGGCCTTCGACGAGGTCGTCCCCGCCGCGGGCGCTACCAACGCGGCCGTGCGGATCGCGCCGCAAAGGATGGCCGATCTTGTCGGCGCTGTATGGGTCGACGTGTGTCAGTAGGGGGTTGGTGAAGAACGACTTTGGGGGCAAGTCTCAGGCTAAAAATGGTCGGAGTGGCCGGATTCGAACCGACGACCCCTTGACCCCCAGTCAAGTGCGCTACCGGGCTGCGCTACACTCCGGACCGCGCAAAGCCCTATATTCTCAAAGGTTGGAGTGCAAGCGCTAAATCGAAGCCCGAGAACACAAGGGAGCCGAAGCTTCGCGAACGCGGTGATGGGCGCATAGATCTCCACGGATGTTTCGCGAACCGTTCTGTGGGTAATCTATCGAACCATCCAGAATGCCGGTCACGCGCACCATGTCGCCGTCGATGGCGGTCGCCGTCTTCGGTGGTCTTCCTTCTCCGGACGGGAGTTATGACGCGTCAAGTTTTAGGTTTCCGAAGCAAGGTCTCAAAGAAGCTCGACTGGATCTTTGGGGGCCGGCGATAAACTCGCTCCCAGCGTTCCAACGGATAGTCACTCTCCCGTATGACGATTCCTTCGAATGGTATCTTCGAGACTTTCCAGGCTTTGAGGTAAAAGTGTCCTTCCGGACGAACAAGCCGGTAGATTTCCGACAGATAACATTCGATCTGGTCGAGCCGCATTTCATGCAGGGATGAGATGTTGATGAACAGATCGACGGTGGAATCGGGCAGAAGTGCAAGTTGATGAGGCAGCAGGAAGGCAAGTGCGGATGCCTCGAATTCCTCTTGAACTGTTTCAAAATTATCGAACGGACGAAAGCGGAAGTGCTTCCTGTCCGGAAACAGTTGGCAGAGATATTCCTGGGCGACCCCGAGAGCAGGCGGGATATCAACCATGATGTACCTGACGGTCGGGTGCAGCGAAGCAATGACGAACGCTGTTCGACCGTAGCCGCCGCCGAGCTCGCAAACGGTCCCGGTCACGACCGACTCGATCGATTTGTATTCCAGGATTGAATTGGCAAGGTCCTGAGAAACGAGTCCTCCGCCGATGCGGATTGCCGGTGGATTGCCGACGGATGGTTCCGACAGGGCCGCAATTTCTTTCGGAAATTCCTGCCGGGCATATTGCCAGACGAGTCGGGTGAGAAAGTTCAGGGCGAAGCCCTCGGGCAACGGAATATGGCGATGCTTGAAGGGAGATATGACCCCAAGCGCCGCCCGGATCGAAGCCCCGAGGGGAAGGTGGCCGACCAAGAAGCGGATTTGCGGATCCCAAGGCAGAACCCGCATCCATGTGAAATAGTCCTTGGCCAACGTACGTTTGAAATTCGCGATCCCGGCCGACGCGATGCGCTCAGCATGACGCCGGTTCAAGTCCTGCCAGAATTTCGAAGGCTGCATCGCTTCGGGCGCCGCCTTCATCTCCTCGACCATCGAATGAAGCGTCGCACGGAAGCTGTCAGTCATTCCCCCACCCCGCGCAATCTCCCACGGAGGCAGACAATGCTTCAACAGAACAGAAAGCACAACTTCCGCGGATCATTGAAAGGACGAACCATGGCGGCTTTCTAGCGAAGAGGAAGTGCCTGACCGCGCGCTGGTGAACGAGGGCGCCTGCAGCCACCACCCGGCCGACCCTGGCGGCGCCACCGTGAAGGGCATCACCCAGCGCATCTGCAATGCCCACCTGTGCTGCCCACCGGCGCTGCCCACCGGCGCTGCAAGAGCCTCGGCGCCCAGTCGTGACAACCTGGTGCGGGCCAACCAGATCGGCGGTTATCTAGACTAGCCGATGATATCGCGGGCGCGAGAACAGCCGCGCCAGCCGCAATTGCTTCTGATGCCGGTACTCCAGCGCGATCGCGCCCCAGATCAGCCCGAGCAGCAGATAGAGATGGCGCCAGTGGTCGATGTCGATGAAGGTGCCGAGCCCGATATTGCCGAGATAGGCGACATAGGCGCAAAGCAGATAGCGCTGCCACGGCCGGTCGCGCAGAAGGATGCGGAAGCCGGCACAAATCGTCCACAAGGTCAGCGTCAGGAACGAGACGAAGCCCAGCCAGCCATAGTCCATCAGCGCCTTCAGCCAGATGTCGTGCGTGTCCTCGCCGTAGATCGTGCCGAACACCAGCGGTCCGATGCCGAACGGATGCTCCAGCGCCATCTGGAAGCCGATCGCGTAGCGGGCGAAGCGGCCGAGGCGCGCGGTGTCGTAGCTTTGCTCGAGTTGCGCGCGCTGGGTGAACATGTCCGACACGCCGGGCAGTTGCAGGATGACGAGGACGGCGATCACCAAGAGCGCGACCGCGGCAATCGTCATCACCACGACCCTCAGCCGGAACATGCCGCTGGCGCTCTGCAGGAACAGGCAAGCGGTGAGCAGCACCGCCGACACCGCGAACATGCCCCAGGCACCGCGCGAGAAGGAGAAGAAGATGCCGGCAGTTATGATCAGCAGCGGCACCGCAAGCAGCGGCATGCGCGAGACCGGACCGGTGAGCAGCAGGTAGAGCAGATAGGTACCCGGCAGCACCAGGAACGGCCCGAACACGTTCGGGTCCTGGAAGGCGCCGGCGGCGCGATCGTATTTGGTGAACATCTCGGCGCCCGGGAAGGCATGGAAATAGCCGGCGATGCCGAGCAGCGACGTCGCCACCGCCGATACAACATAGGCGATGAAGATCAGCCGGTAGAGCCTGGGCTGCGTCGACGTCACCGAGGCGAAGAAGACCGCGCTGAAGGCGAGGAACAGCGAGACCGCGAGATAGAGCGGCGTTTTGGCGAGGTCCGCCATCTGCGTCATCGCAATCATGCCGCCGATGTTCATTGCCACCAGGAACAGAAGCAGCGGCAATATCGCCCGTGATATTTTCAGCCCGAACAGCGCCCAGACGGCGATCAGCCCGGCCATGTAGAGCTCGTAGGGCGCTGGCTCGCTGATGACGAAGCCGGAAAGCAGGATGCCGGCCACGATCGCCGCCGACGAGATCAGCGCGATCAGCTTGGCGTTGACCGCGGAAGCCGGCAACTGGCTGACCGCCTGAGGCGGCAACTGGCTGACCGCGGCCGCCGGCAGGTCATGCGTGATGGCGCTCAATAGGCGTTTTCCGTATTGAGCAGGCGGACCGGCGTCAGGAACAGGATGCGCAGGTCGAACAGCATCGACCAGTTTTCGATGTAGTAGAGATCGTATTCGGTGCGCATGCGGATCTTTTCATTGGTGTCCATCTCGCCGCGCCAGCCGTTGATCTGCGCCCAGCCGGTGACCCCGGGCTTCACCTTGTGACGCGCGAAATAACCGTCGACCACCTCGTTGTAGAGCAGATTGTGCGACTGGGCGGCGATCGCGTGCGGACGCGGCCCGACCAGCGACAGCGAGCCGAGCAGCGAGTTGAAGAACTGCGGCAGCTCGTCGATCGAGGTCTTGCGGATGAAGCGGCCGACGCGGGTGACGCGCGGATCGTTCTTGGTCACCGTCTGCCTGGCGGTCGGGTCCGACCTGTCGGCATACATCGAGCGGAACTTGTAGACCTCGATGATCTCGTTGTTGAAGCCGTGCCGCTTCTGCTTGAACAGCACCGGCCCCTTGCTGTCGAGCTTGATGGCGATGGCGGTGGCCAGCATCACCGGCGAGAAGAGGATGATGCCGACAAGCGAGAAGATGATGTCGAAGCTGCGCTTGGCGACCGAGTCCCAGTCGTTGATCGGCTTGTCGAAGATGTCGAGCATCGGCACCGAGCCGATGTAGGAATAGGCGCGCGGCCGGAACTGCAGCGCGTTGGAATGGGCCGAGAGACGGATGTCGACCGGCAGCACCCAGAGCTTCTTCAAAAGCTGCAGCACGCGCGATTCGGCGGTCAGCGGCAGCGACACGATCAGCATGTCGATGCGGGCGATGCGGGCGAACTCGATCAGCTCGGAGATGGTGCCGAGCTTGGGATAGCCAGCGACGATTGGCGGCGAGCGCTTGTCGCCGCGGTCGTCGAAGATGCCGCAGATGCGGATGTCGTTGTAGGGCTGCTTCTCGACCGAACGGATCAGCATCTCCGCCGACTTGCCGCCGCCGACAATGACGGCGCGGCGCTCCATGCGGCCGTCGCGCGCCCAGCGCCTGATCAGCCTGGAGATCACGAGCCTCAGGCCGAAGATCAGCATGAAGCCGACCACGAACCAGGTGCCGAAAAGGAGGCGCGAATAGTCTTCCGACGCCTTCATGGCGAAGGCTGTAAGCGCCATCAGCGCGAAGGTGCCGGCCCAGACGACCAGCACGCGGCCGAAACTGGCGACAGGGCGCATAAGCGCCGCGATCTGGTAGCTGTCGCTGACGTCGAGCAGCACCACCGCCAGGAACGAGGCTGCCGCGATCGACAGCGGATATTGCCAGGCGAGGTAGGTGAAGAAGCCGACAAAGTAGAGATAGAGGCCGAGTCCCGAAAGGAACAGCAGCGCGAATTCGACCATGCGCAGCACGCCGCTGACCATGATCGGCGACATCGTATCGCGCCGATACTGCGAAGCGACCTGGCGCGCCACATCATTGATGCCGCTGGCCTGGCCCTCCGCCGGGCCGTCGAATTTGCGCACCGCGTCCATGGAAAAGCGATGCACCGGATCGATCTCGTTCATGGGATTGTCCGCGAGCTACGCAAAAGTGGATAGCAAAAGAGAGCTAAGAAAGCCTTGAAACAACCGGTGGTTTTGAAGCTGTATGTCGCTCGCGGCGACTGACGGTCTTTCGTCTGGACCGAATTAGCGTCGGCCAAGTTTAGGCCTGCGAATTAGGCCTTCTCTATCGCGGTCGCCATGGCGGGGCTGCCGTAAAGTGTCTCGATGCCGCCGCCTTTGGGCTCGGATTCATCTGGGCAGCGAGGTTGGAAGTCGATCGCACCATCCGCGCCACGGCAGAGGCCGATGTCTTCCAGTTCGGCGGCGCTTAGTCTCTCGAGGATGCGGCGATCCCGATGTTTTGCCGCTGCGTCCGCGAGCGTGCTTCTCGCGGCCGCCATGGTCGCAGCGAGAATGCGCGGGATAAGCTTGAGGATGGCTTGCAGGCTTTGCATCGTCGTTCTCCAATGGCCATGGCGGGACGATGCGGCTGCGTAGACGGAAAGTCCTTGATGCAATGCTGAAATCTTCTGTAGCGTTTCTGTGAGGTCAATTCAGGATTGGCGATGGCGCTGTCCTTCGGCGATTTCGTGCTGGACGAGCGGGAGCGTTCGCTGAACGGTCCGGAGGGTGCGATTGAACTCAGCGCGCGCAGCATCGACTTGCTGTTCGTGTTTCTTGAGCGCCCCAATGTGCTGGTCGAGAAGTGCGAACTGTTCGATCTTCTCTGGCCGGGCACGGTCGTCGAAGAAAACACCCTTCACGTGCATATGTCCGCGCTCAGGAAAGCCCTCGGCCCGAACTTCGTCGCGACCGTCCATGGCCGTGGCTACCGGTATGTTGGCCCACCGCCCACGCGCATCCAGGAGCGCATGGCGCCGGCCGTTCGCTCCGGTGGCAATCTGTCTCGCTACCGACCGGAATGCATCGGGCGCGACCACGAAGTCAGAAGCCTCGTGGAACTCGTCAACCAATATCCATTGGTTACGACCCTGGGCCCGGGCGGTGTCGGCAAGACGACGTTGGCCCTCAAAGCCGCCGAAGAACTCGCCGGCGGCTTTCCAGACGGTGTCTGGGTTGTCGACCTGGCGTCCGTGCCCGACGGCAGCTTCGTCGAGAGTGCGATCATGCAGGTCCTCAGCATTCCGGTCAGAACCGAAACCACCCCACTGCTCGCCATCGTCGATATGCTGCGGCCACTGGCCGGGCTGCTTGTTCTCGACAATTGCGAGCACGTTGCCCACGCCGTTGCCAGCATTGTCCGTTTCCTGCTTTCCGAAGCCGCGAAGCTGAGGATCCTCACGACCTCGCAGGTGCCGCTGGGGCTGAGCGGGGAGCACGTCTTCAGGCTCGCGCCGTTCGGCCTCGAAGCAGCTTTCGAAAGCGGTCTTTCGGCAGCCGAAATGTTCCTCATCCACTGCTATGAAGCGCAGGGCGAGACTGTTGCTGTCGACGAATTGCCTATCGTGCGGCAACTTTGCGTTCGCCTCGACGGCGTCGCCCTTGCCCTCAAGATGGTGGCGGCAAGATCGGCGACTCTTGGCCTCGGCGAAGTGGACCGCCAGCTTGCCGAGCGCTTCGCGGAGCTTTCGACGGGTTGGGGTGACACGCCGGGGCGGCATCGATCGTTGGCGGCGTCGCTTGAGTGGAGCTACGGGCTGCTTGCCGAGGGCGAGCGAAGGGCTCTGCGGGCGCTTGGTGTGTTCCAGGGCAGCTTTCCGCTGGACGGTGTTCGCGCCGTGGTCGGTGAGCATGCCGACGACCACTTGTCGGAGCTCATCAGGCGATCGATGGTTACGCGCGACGGTGGAGATCGGACCCGCTATAGATTGCTGGAGACGACGCGCCACTTCGCCTTGCATGAATTGACCAGGCAGAACGAAGAGCAAGATGCACGGGCACGCCTGGCGGACCATGTCCGGAGCCGCTTCGAGGAAAGCCTCGCACGATGGGAGCTGGTTCCGGACGCAACCTGGGTAGCAGCCTATCGGCCGGACACCGACAATCTGCGCTCGGCCCTTGAATGGGCCAGATCAAGCGCCGACTGGGCCCTGTTCGTCGGTTTGGCTGCCGCCAGCTATCGCTATTGGATAGAAGCTCAGCTCGCCGGCGAGGGCCTTCGGTTTGCCGAGGCGACTGTCGCCTTCGCCGATGATCTCGACCCGTCGCTTCGCGGCCGCCTTTTCCTTGCGGTTGGGGAGCTCGCGCGGATCAATTCCCAGGACCTGCGCGCGATCGAGGCGCTGATGCAGGCGGTGCGGCAATTCGAGGCCGACGCAAACGATCTGCTGCTGTCGCATGCCCTCGTTCTTCTTGGGACCACGCTCAACTTCGCCGGCCGTCGTTCCGAGGCCGCCCCGATTTTCGCGCGGCTTGAGACCCTGTCGGCTAAACTTCCGTCATCAAAGTTGAAGGCATGGGCGCTCGTTTCGATTGGTTTGTGGCTGTTGACCGGTGGAGAAGAGGTCGCCGGAATGACTAAGTGCCAGGCGGGATTGGCGATGCATCGGTCGTGCGGAAACGAGCGTGGCCTCTTCCGGTCGACTATGTATCTGGCTGAAATGGTTCACCGAAGACAGGATCATCAAGGCGCGGTCGCGCTCGCCAAAGGCATCTTGCCAACCCTTCGTGAACGCGGCAGCTCGCTTGAACTCGGTGCTCAGCTTAGCAATCTCGCTTGCTATTCAATGGCGCTCGGCAATACCGAGGCGGCAAGGGAAGCCATCGACGAGGCGTGGAAATATCTCCCGCGCGACCATGCGTCATGGCACTGGTGCATCATCCAAAATGCCACCGAGCTCGCGGCCCGAGACGGAAGAACGATGCCGCGCTCATGCTTGGATTTATCGATCATTGCTTTGATGGCTGGCCCGACGGCCGGCAGCCTACCGAAGCTGCTCAGCGGGAGCGGATCGAGACCATCCTGTCGGCGCAGATCGACCGGGAATCCTACGCCGCGCTGTGGGAACGGGGCCGGTCGTTGAGCGTGTTCGAGGCGGACGTTCTTGCGGGTTTCGAACGATGATTTGCGGCTTTTCCGACCTGACTAACCGCGAAGCGCCGCGAAATAAGCCTTCTCGATTTCCGCCGCCATGACGTCAGCGCCGAATCGCGCCCTGAGCTCACCACCCTGTGGCATCAGTTTCCGGTAGGCGTCGGGATTGTTGAGAGCTGTGCCCAACCTCTCGGCGAGCTGGTCCGCATCCGGCCGGATCAGGGCAGGGGAGTCTTCGCCGAAGATCTCGGGAATGCCGCCGACAGCGGTCGCGATCATCGGCATGCCGGCGGCAAGCGCCTCCAGCACGATGTAAGGCATCGCTTCCGCGCGCGAGGGGACGACGATCAGCGCGGACAGCGCGAAAGCTTCCCTGGCTGGCATCGGCGGCAGGAAACGGACATGGCCCTTCAGCCCGAGTCGCTCCACCCGGGCGTGGTAGCGTGGCAGGTCGTCGCCGTTGCCCACCATCACCGCGCTTAACGGGCGGCCGAGCTCGCTGCCGGCCTGCGCCAGCGCATCGATGAAGATGTCCGGACCTTTGAGGTCGCGCATCATGCCGATGTATAAGATATCGGCGGCATTGGCCGCGGTCGCCACCGGCTCGAACTCGACGGCGCGCAGGCCGTTATAGACCAGCCTGTTGGGGATGGGCGGCTCGCCGACCTTCCGGCGATAGGTTTTCCGCTCATAGTCGGAAACGAACAGCAGGCAGTCGGTAAAGCGAGCCATAAAACGCTCCAGCGCGAAGAACAGCTTTCCGGTGGCCGTCGTTTCGTCATAGTGGAGCGAGCCGCCATGCGGCGAATAAAGGCGGGCCACGCGAGACCTTGAAACCCGCAACAGTGAGCCGAACAGACGAGCATAGGCGCCGCCCTTGGCGCCGTGCCCGTGCAGCACGTCCGGCCGCAATTCCTTGATGATTCCATATGTGCGCCAGGCCGCCGCGATGTCGCCCGGCCCGATATGACGCTGCATCGGCGTGCGATGTATGCCGAGCGCCAGGCTCTCCTCCATCGCGTCGAACAGCCGTTCCTCATAGTCGCCGCCCGTTGTTGAGTCGCAGACGATGCCCACGGAATGGCCGGCGGCGACCTGCGCCTCGGTCAGGTCGCGCACATGCCGGAAGATTCCCCCGACAGGTGAGCGGAAGCAGTGGACGATGCGGAGATGAGCCGCCACGTTGATTTTTCAGAACAGGCGTTCGCGGACGTAGACGGTGTCGCCGGGCAGGAGCGGGTCGGACGTCTGCACCCTGCCGGTCATGACCTTGCCGTTGATATCGCGGGTGATGTCGACGCTCTCCTGGTTGGCGCGCGGCGTGAACCCGCCGGCGATCGCGATCGCCTTCTGCACGGTCAGGCCCGGCACATAGGAATACTGCCCCGCGGCGCCGACTTCGCCCATGACGAAGATCGGCCGGTAGCGGTCGATCTCGACCGAAACGTCGGGATCGCGCAGATATCCCTGGCGCAGCTTGTCGGCGATTTCCTTTTCAAGCTGCTGGGCGGTGTGGCCGCGCGCCGGCACGGCGCCGACAAGCGGGACGGAGATGTAGCCGGACGGGTCGACGCTGTAGGTGTTGGTCAGCCCGTCCTGCTCGAACACGGTAACGCGGATGCGGTCGCCGGCGCCGAGTCTGTATGGCTGGTCGAGCACTTCATGAAAGGCGGCGGGCGTCGGGCGATAGCTGGAACAGCCGGCAAGCAGCGACAGGGCAAGCATGGCGCGAAACAGATGAGCAGTGCTTTTCATGATCGGACACGAACCTTCGTCGCTCTCGCCGCAAGTGTTGCGGCCAACCCCAGGAAGTGCGTCCGTTATCATCCTGTTAGGGTTAATGGCCGGTAAAGGACCGGGTGCTGAGGAGGCGACGGACGGCAAAAAACCCAATTGTTCTATTGTTTTCGGCGGGCGTTCTTTGAGTGTCTACTAATAACTATGCATTCTGATCTTAACGGCTGAGTTACCATAGTTGTTTATGGTCCATCCTCGACTCAAAGTTCCGGAGCAGGATGCATGTCCGTTCAGTCCGCGGCCGCAGATGTCGATGTCGACCTGAGACAGCTCTTCGCTAGCCTGGCGAGGAACTGGCTGCGCATCGTTCTCGTCACGCTCGTGGTCACCGGGCTGGCGTTTGCCTTCGCCTGGCTGGCCACACCGCAATATAAAGCGGTGGCCAAGCTGGAGATCGGGCCGCGCGAATCGGTCTTCACGCGGCCGGCCGGCACAACCATCGACGACAAGCCGGCGACCGACGAGGAGGCGGTGGCCACCGAAGTCCAGATCATATCGTCCCCCGATATCCTCAAGAAGGTGGCGGCGGATCTCAATCTGGAGAAACTGCCCGAATTCGACGAGGCGCTGAAGATGTCGGCGCTCAGTCGTGCCCTGGTTCTTGTCGGCTTGAAGAGCGATCCCTTCGACATTCCGCCGGAAGAGCGCGTGCTCAACGCAATGCACGATAAGCTCAACGTCTACGGCGTTGAAAAATCTCGTGTTATCGCGGTCGAGTTCTCCTCGAAGGATCCAAAGCTTGCCGCCCAGGTCGCGGACGCCATCGCGCAGGCCTACCTTGCCTCCAAGGGCAACGCAAAGAAGGAATCGAACACCGCCGCCACCGGCTTTCTCGGTCCGGAAATCACCGACCTGCAGAATCGGGTGAAGGAGGCCGAAGCCAAGGTTGCCGCCTACCGCGCGCAATCCGACCTGCTGATGGGCGGCAACAATTCGGTGCTCGCGACTCAGCAGCTCTCCGAACTGTCGACCGAGCTTTCGCGGGTGCGCGCCAATCGCGCCGCCGCCGAGGCGACCGCCGACAGCGTGCGCAAGTCGCTGCAGAACGGCGGCACGCTGGACAGTGTCCCGGAAGTCTTGTCCTCCGACCTGATCCAGCGCCTGCTCGAGCGGCAGGTGGAATTGCGGACCAACATTGCCGACCTGTCGACGACTCTGCTGGACAACCATCCGCGCATCCGGGCGCTGAAGTCGCAGCTTGCCGATCTCAACGGCCAGATCCGCAACGAGGCGCAAAAGATCCTGAAGGGATTGGCGACCCAGGCGCAGACGGCCAACGCCCGCGAGGACCAGCTCGTCGCGGAGGTCAACACGCTGAAGGCCGCCTCGGCCCGCGCCGGCGAACAGCAGGTGGAGCTCGACGCGCTGCAGCGTGATGCCAATGCTCAGCGCCAGCAGCTCGAATCCTACATGGCGAGTTATCGCGAGGCCGCCTCGCGCGCGGACCGCAACTATCTGCCGGTGGACGCCCGCCTGCTTTCGAAAGGGCAGGTGCCCACGGAACCGTATTTCCCGAAGATCGGTCCGATCACCGGAGCCGCGGCTGCCGCGTCGCTGCTGCTGATGGCGATCGGCACACTTCTGAAGGAACTGTTTTCCGGCCGTGCCATGCGGCCGGCCGCCGGCGCGCGCTTCGAGCCGATCGAGCAGGTGGCGATGCCGGCGACGCGCACCGAGCCGGCGGTCGCTGAAACCGAGGACGAAGAGAGCGACGATTGGGTCGCCGACCATAGGATCGGGCAGGGCGCGGCCATGGCGGCAGTGGTGGCCGAGCCGGCAGAGGTGGAGGCATGGCGGTCCAGGCTGGGCGAGATCGATGTCGACAAGGCGGCCGAAAAGCTGATCGCCTCAGGCGCCGCGCGTGCCATCTTCGTCTCCCCGGA
Source organism: Mesorhizobium sp. M1D.F.Ca.ET.043.01.1.1 (assembly GCF_003952385.1). NCBI lineage: Bacteria > Pseudomonadati > Pseudomonadota > Alphaproteobacteria > Hyphomicrobiales > Phyllobacteriaceae > Mesorhizobium > Mesorhizobium sp. M1D.F.Ca.ET.043.01.1.1. Next base: position 132,938 of record NZ_CP034444.1, on the reverse strand, counting down.
AGGCGACGAGGCCGCCGCCACCGCCGTGCTGGTGGCGCGCGAGGTGTCGGATGCGGGCCTGCGCGTGCTGCTGCTCGACCTCACCGCCTCGGGCGCCGCCTCGCGGCCGATGCTGGACAGCGGGCTGTTCCCCGGCATCACCAATCTGCTCGCCTCCGAAGCCCAGTTCAGCGACGTCATCCACCCCGATCTCTATTCGGACGCCCACGTCATTCCGGTCGGCACCGCCGATCCGGTTCGCGCCATGCGCGCGGCCGACCGGCTGCCGATCATCATGCAGTCGCTGACCACGGCTTACGACCTTGTCGTCGTCGAATGCGGTCCGGCCGATGCGCAGGGCATCAGCCGCCTTGCCGGCGATGGCACGGAAGTTTTCCTGTCGATGCTCGAAGCCGATGACGAGGTGACGCAGGCGGCGGTGAAGCTGATCGAGAACGGCTATTCTGATGTCACGCTGGTGACCCCGGTCGGCCATGAGCCGGGAAATCCATTGCCAGGTCGTCGCTCGGCTGCATAGGCCTGAACGCCGACAAGGCTGCTCTGGGCTGCGTTGCAACGATTGCTCCGAGGTATCAGGGAAGACACCGAGACCGCCGCGAATAGACCACGGTTCAGTCGATGCCGGGCCTGACAGCGGTTAGGTGCAACGACCGAACCAGCGCATTTCCCGGCAGGTCCAGCACTTTACATCGGCAGCAGCGCACCTAGTTTTAGAGTTTCGCACCGCGCATTTTCATGCGTGGATGATCGAGAGCGGGGCCGTGAACTCCAGGTCGGTCCCCTAAAAACCCCCAAAAAGGATGGTTGCTATGACACAGGCCAAGAATGGCGACACTGTACGCATCAACTATACCGGACGTCTGACCGACGGCACGCAATTCGATTCTTCCGGCGGCGAACCGCTGCAGTTCACCCTGGGCGAGGGCCAGGTCATTCCCGGCCTCGAAAGCCATGTCGAGGGCATGGAGGTCGGCGCGAAAAGCACCGTCACCGTTCCCGCCGACGCCGCCTATGGACCGCATCGTCCCGAAGCGGTCGTAACCATCGCCCGCGCCAGCGTGCCGGAAAACATCAACGTCGACGTCGGCACCCAATTGCAGGCCCGCACCGCCGAAGGGCGCCCCATGCAAGTAACGGTCATCGGTGTGGACGACGCCAGCGTGAAGCTCGACGGCAATCATCCGTTGGCCGGAAAGGATCTGGTGTTCGACGTTGAACTGGTCGAGATCGTCCAAGCGGCGTAGCATGACTTGAACGACCGCTCAGGGTCGTGCTCGGAGCGCTCCTTGGAAAGCGCTCCCGCATGGCCCTCCGGAGGAAGGGCAAGAGGTCGCGAATGTCAGGGCGCTCTATCGGTCAGAGCGCCGGCCCCTTCCTGCCCGGCGCAGTGCGCGCAGCAATAGATGATGTCGCCCTGCTCGACGCCATGCCCAACGATCCGCACACTGCAATGAGGGCACGTCGGCGCAAGCTTCTGGATCGCGCACTCGAAGCTGTCGAACGTGTAGGTCTGCTCGCCCAGGCTAACTTGGAATGCCTTGTCGTAGTCATTGCCGCACTGGTCGCACTTAGCCATGGCCGTTCTCCTTCTGAGTGCGAAAACCTCTCGGCACGCGATAGGTTCCGCCCAAGGGCCTCAAGGCCGCTTGCCGGATCAACCGGGGAGTTCGACGGCGATAATGCAACGCTTTCCAAGGTTAACTGTCGTCCTCGGTGGCGGCAGGCGCTGCCGTCTGGCCGGCCGCTTTCCGGCGCAGCATCTTGGTCAGTTTCCAGACCGTCGAATTGTTCTTGATGAAGGCCTTTGCCCGGGCGCCTTGGCGCAGTCCCGCGGCCAGCGCCCGGCCCTTCAGCGTCAGCGGCGCGAGCACCTCGAAATGCTGGACCTCGATGTCGCACCAGAGCCGCTTGTAAGGCTCGTCGCCGACAGAGAAGTCGTAGACATCGAAGCCTTGCTCGCAAGCCTCCTGGATATTGTCGAAGAACAGGAAGTCGCCGGGGCTGGTGAAGGCGAGATCATCCTCGGCGATGGCGCCGAACTCGCAGATCAGGCGCTTGCCAGAGCGGCTGGAGCCGGTAACGGCGCGAAGTTTCCCTGCTACCTCCAGCCCATGCAGCCGGAAGGACGGCTTTTGCTCGGCAAGCGCGTCGGCAAACAAAGCCCTGAAGAAGGCGCGCACGTCTTCATCGCCGAAGACGTTGGCTATGCCCATCTTGGCGAAGCGCGACTCTTTCATCTCGAAGAAGGCGTCGAGCAGCCTGTCGACCTCCTTGCGGCTTCGCGCCTCGATGCGGCAGAAGCTGCCGACGGCCTCGAACTTGCGTGTCTGCGAGCGGTGCTTCTTGCGCTTGCGCTTGCCGCTAGCGCGGGTAAGCAGCGCATCGAACCCGCCCTCGAGATCGACCGCCAGTGCAAGGTTCGGGCTCGCGAAATTGGGCAGCGTGGTGAGCGGATTTGCGACGCCGTCGAGATCGGTCAGCAGCCGCTCCAGCGAAACGAGGTCGACGTCCGGCCGCGCCCTGGAGATTGCCGAAAACAACGAGCGGATCGCCGAGCCGTCGATGGCGGGCAGAAGCCGCGGATCGGTTGCAGGGAAGTTGCCGTTGGCGTGGCGCCCGCCGGCGAAACGGGCGATACGGAAAGGACCGCTTCGCACGACCTCCAGCGCCAGCGAAAGCGCCGGTCTGCTTTCGAGGTTCAGCGTGGCGATCACCATGTCGGCCTTGGTCTCGGCCCTCCAGTTGTGCAGCCAGGACGCGCTCTGTGCCGGGGCAAACAGCGCTGAAGCGCAGAACTCCGCATAGCCGGCAAGACCGGCGCTGTCGATCACCGCTGCCGTCAACCCGCCCTGGCTCGAGGCAGGGGCACGCGCCGTAGCCTCGTTGGCAGCGACCGGATTGCCGTCAAATGACGCGGCGGCGTCAACCATCCCTCAATCCTTAAGACGTATTGGTTGCAACCTGGGGTTCGCATAGGCGCAAGTCGGCTTGAATGAGCCTAGGCGCAAAAGGTGAAGGAATGATCGACGGGGGCGAGGCGATCCGCAAACTGGCCTTGAACGTTGCCCGCTACACGGGCCTCGCTCCGCTGGCGAGGCCGTTTGTCGGCGGCATCGGCGCCATCCTGATGCTGCATCGCGTGACCGCGACCCCGGAGAAGCCGAACAGCGTCAATCGCCATCTGAACATCGCCCCTGCCTTCCTCGACAGGCTGATCGCCGACATGAAGGGAAGGGGCTATGCCTTTGTTACGCTTGATGAAGCGATCGAGCGCATCAAGTTTGGCGGCAAGGGCGCACAGTTCGCCACGATCACCGCCGACGATGCCTATCGCGACAACATGACGGAAGCGCTTCCGGTGCTGGAAAAACACGGCGCGCCCATCACCATCTATGTCGCGCCTGGTTTGATCGACGGCGCGGCCGACCTCTGGTGGGACGTGGTCGAGGATATCGTCGACACGAGCTCGCGGCTTACGCTGAAGACGGCGAGCGGATCCACGCTGGTCGATTGCTCTACGCCCGGCCGTAAGATCCAGGCTGTTGCCCGGCTGAATGCCTGGCTGACCCTCGAAGTCCGCGAGGAAGAGCAGGGCATAGCGCTGCGCGAACTGGCGCGCTCCAACGGGATCGATGTCGGCGCCGGCCGTCCGGGCATTCTGATGAGCTGGGACGAGATCCGCAGGATGGCCGCGCATCCGCTGGTGACGATCGGCGCGCATACCATCAATCACCGTAACCTCAAGCGGCTTTCCGAGGCAGATGCTCGCCACGAAATCGGCGACGTCCGGCGCATCCTCGAGGAAAAGCTTGGGCTGGAGCCGCGCCACTTCGCTTACCCATACGGCTATGCTAGCGCGGTTGGCTGCCGCGAGGTCGGTTTTGTCCGGGACGCCGGCTATGTCTCGGCGGTGACGACCCGGCACGGCGTGCTGAGAGCCGAGCACGCTGGCTTCCTGCATGCGCTGCCGCGCATCTCCGTCAACGGCCGCTATCAGAGCCTCGCCCACATTCGCACGATGCTGTCGGGCGTGACCACGCCGCTCGCCAATGCCGGCAGGATGGTCGTTACGATCTAGAGAAATTCCAGGAAAAGTGCGGAGCGTTCATCCGTTCGGAATTGCGTGAGAACAATGAGATAGCGCCTCACCCTTTCTGAGGCGGCTCGATGATCAGCCATTTGATGATGCCCATTGCCGGCAGCACCCAGAGCAGGCCACTGAGCAGGAAGAACAGGAAGTGCGCCAGGGAGCCGTATTCGGCCAGCCTGGTGACCGCGATCGCCGAAGCGATCAGCGCGTAGATGATCACCAGCGCCACCAGCAGGATGGTTCCGATCAGCTTTTTCAGGCGAATGGGCATGTCGCGGTCCCGTTGACCGGTCTCGCTTAGGCCGAACGGAAGGCTCGTGCAACCGTCTCCAGCCAGCGCGACGGCGTGCCGCGCTGTCCGGCCTTGCCAGCGCGGCGGTCATGGTCCACCAATCCCGCGAGTTCAACTGCCGGGAGGTGTCCATGGCTGCCATCACCGCCACGGTTCCGTTTGCCGCCCGCGACCGCGATCTGCAGAACCGCACGCTGGTGCGCGGCTGGTTGTATGTCGTGCTGGTCGTGCTGTCCGCGCTGGTGCTGGTCGGCGGCGCCACCAGGCTTACCGGTTCCGGCCTGTCGATCACCGAGTGGCGGCCGATCCACGGTGTCATCCCGCCGCTCAATGATGCCGAGTGGCAGGAAGAATTCCAGCGCTACCAGCAGATCCCGCAATACGCCGAGCTCAACAAGGGCATGAGCATCGAGGCGTTCAAGTCGATCTTCTGGTGGGAATGGGTGCACCGCATTCTTGCGCGCAGCGTCGGCGTGGTCTTTGCCTTGCCGCTCTTGTTCTTCTGGGCGACACGCCGCATCGAACGCGGCCTCGGGCCGAAACTGGCCGGCATCCTGCTGCTCGGCGGCCTTCAGGGCGCCATTGGCTGGTGGATGGTGGCCTCCGGCCTGGTCGAGCGTGTCTCGGTCAGCCAGTACCGGCTGGCCACGCATCTGACGTTGGCCGCGCTGATCTTCACCGCCACAATGGTGGTCGCGCGGGGCCTTGCGCCGCATTCGGAGCCGGCCGCCGACCGCTCGACGCAGCGGTTTGCCGGCATGATCGTGCTTCTGGCGTTGATCCAGATCTATCTCGGCGGGCTTGTCGCCGGCCTCCATGCTGGCCTGAGCTACAACACTTGGCCGCTGATGGACGGGCAACTGGTCCCGGTCGATCTCCTGCTTCTAAAACCCGCCTGGCTGAATTTCTTCGAGAATCCGAAGACAGTGCAGTTCGTGCACCGGCTCGGCGCCTACACGCTCTTTTTGGCCGCGTTCTGGCACATGATCGCAACATGGCGGCGCCAGCCGGCCACCACCCATGCCCGCCGCGCCACGCTTTTGTTCCTGCTGGTGCTGGTGCAGGCCTCGATCGGCATCGGCACGTTGCTGATGCAGGTGCCGCTGCATATGGCGCTCACCCATCAGGGCTTCGCGCTGATCGTGCTTGGCTTCGCGGTGGCGCATTGGCGCGGCACCAAGGGCGCCTATCCGCTGCCGACCGAGATCGCTGTCAGAAGCTGAAGCTTACCTTCCGGATCGCCTCGACCACCGAAAGCTCGCGGCTCTCATCGGCGGCGTCGCGGTCTTCGCGGTGCCAAGGAAGCGGACAGGCAGCCACAGGCGACCGCGCGCGGCTGCCGTCGCTCAGTGACTGATGCCGAGCATCAGGTCCAGGTTCTGCACGGCCGCACCTGACGCGCCCTTGCCGAGATTGTCGTAGACTGCCACGAGCAGCGCCTGCGCCCGCTCGTCATTGGCGAACACATAGACCTTCATGCGATTGGTGCCGTTATAGACCTCAGGGTCGATCTCCGGCACGCGCTCCATATGGGTGTAGGGCGCCACCTCGACGACGCCGCCGTCGATCGACGCGTAATGGTCGGCGATCGCGGCATGGAGTTCGGCGCCAGTCGGCACGCGGTCGAGGCCGCCGAGCTGCAGCGGCACCACCGTGATCATGCCTTGCGCGAAATTGCCGACAGCCGGCTGCATGATCGGATCGTGCGACAGCTTCGCATAGGTCCTGAGTTCCGGCACATGCTTGTGCTGCAGCGTCAGGCCATAGGGCAGGAACTCCGGCGCATCCTCGCCCTTGCCGACATAGTCCTCAATCATCGGCCGGCCGCCGCCCGAATAGCCGGAAATGCCGTTGACGGTGATCGGGAAATCGGCGGGCAAGAGGCCGGCGGAAACCAGCGGCCGCAGCGTCGCGATCGGGCCCTGCGGCCAGCAGCCGGGATTGGCGATGCGTTTTGCGCTGGCGATCCTCCTCGCCTGGTCCTTGTCCATTTCGGCAAAGCCGTATTCCCAGCCTTCGGCCACGCGGTGCGCGGTCGAGGCGTCGATGACCTTTGTCTTGCCGTTCTCGATCAGCGACACGCTTTCCTTGGCCGCGGCATCCGGCAGGCAGAGGATCGCGACGTCGGCGGCATTGAGGAATTCGGCCCTGGCCGCGGCTTCCTTGCGGCGGTCGCCGGGGATGGAGATGATCTCCAGGTCACCGCGGTCGGCCAGCAGCGCCCTGATCTGCAGGCCCGTCGTGCCATGTTCGCCGTCAATGAAGATTTTCGGTTTCATCGGTTACCAAATTCCCTGCGATTCCAAGATTATATGCCGTTGGCATGATGTGTCACGGTATGAGTGCCGTTGTTCAGGTCCTCGAGCCGCGCCTTCCGCTCGGCCACCAGGCCAAGATAATGCATGGCAATGATCGATCCGGCGATCGCCGTAATATCGGCATGATCATAGGCCGGCGCAACCTCGACGACGTCGGCGCCGACGATATCGACCTGGCCGAGCTGCCGCAGCGTCGAGAGCATCTTGGCCGAGGACGGGCCGCCGGCCACCGGCGTGCCGGTGCCGGGCGCGAAGGCCGGGTCGAGGCAGTCGATGTCGAAGGTGAGATAGGTCTTCCTGCCGCCGGTGCGTTCGACGATCGCGTAGGCGATGTCGGAGGCGCGCATTTCGTCGACCTCGTGGCCGTAGAGGATCCTGATGCCGAAGGTGTCTGGCGCATGGGTGCGGATGCCGATCTGGATCGAGCGGTCGGGATCGATGATGCCTTCACGCACGGCTCGGGCGACGAAGGAGCCGTGGTCGATGCGCTTGCCGTCGTCCGGCCAGGTGTCCTGATGCGCGTCGAACTGCACCAGCGCCAGCGGCCCGTGGATGGCGGCATGCGCCTTGAGCAGCGGCCAGGTGACGAAATGATCGCCGCCGAGCGTCAAGAGGAAGGCGCCCGATTTCAGGATCTTGGCCGCCTCGCGCTCGATCGTGGCCGGGGTCTTCTGATGGTTGCCGCTGTCGAGCAGGCAGTCGCCATAGTCGACCACCGCGAGCTGCTCGAACAGGTCGCGCGAGAACGGATATTGGGGATCATTGTCGAGGATCGCCGAGGCGCGACGGATCGCCTGCGGCCCGAAGCGCGCGCCGGGACGGTTGGTGACCGCGGCATCGAAGGGAATGCCCCACACGACGGCGTCCGCGCCCTTCACGTCCTTCGTGTATTTACGCCGCATGAACGACAGCGCGCCGGCATAGGTCGGCTCGAACGACGCGCCCGTCTTGGAACGGGCCGTGAAGGCGTGGTCGATCTCTTTATTCGCCATTATGGGTCCTCGGTTGTCGTCGGGGCAGCCACAACTACAGAACCGGCACGCAACATGCCAGTCACAGCTTGCGGAGACGGAATGGCGCTCGGCGAGTGCCACGGCAACACAGGATTTGTATCATTATGGCTGAGGCTGCCTTGCTCAACCTCGCGCCCCCGCCTGCGGCGACCCGAACCGGAACGGTGGCCGGCGAGCGCTTCCTGGTGCTCGATTCCTGGCGCGGCATTTGCGCGCTCTTGGTGGCGCTGTTCCATTTCCCGACCACCTCGATGATCTCGCAGAGCGCCTTTGTCGGCGGCTCCTATCTGTTCGTCGACTTCTTCTTCGTGCTTTCCGGCTTCGTCATCGCCAGCTCCTACGGCGGCCGGCTGGGTGGGCCGGATGGGCTTGCCCGCTTCGCGCTGGTGCGCTTCGGCCGCATCTACCCGCTGCATCTTTTGATGCTTGTCGCTTTCGTCGCTTTCGAGTTTGTGCGGCTGGCGCTGCCGGCCCTGCACGGAACCGGTGCCGCCCCCTTCACCGGCGGCTTCGATCTCAAGAGCCTGGTCGCCAATCTCATGCTGCTGCAGGGCATGGGTGTCGAGGACAATCTGAGCTGGAACGCGCCGAGCTGGAGCATTTCGGCCGAGTTCTTCACCTATCTGCTGTTTGCCGGCGTGGTGTTCGCGACCGGCCGGCGCGCCTGGATATGGTTCGTTGCCGCCGCCGTAACGGCGCCTTTCTTCCTGCTTGCCTTTTCGACCCGTCATATGGACGTGTCCTTCGATTTCGGCTTCATCCGCTGCCTTTACGGCTTCTCGCTCGGCGCGTTGCTGGCCTGGTTTCAGCACGATTCCATTGCAGACGCGCGACAGGCACTTGCCGGCGGGGAAGGGCGCGTGGCCTGGACGCTGGCCGAGCTCGCCATGATCGCGGTGATCGCCACGTTCGTTTCGGTCGCCGGAACGAACGACGCCGGCATCGCGGCGCCGCTTGTCTTTGCGCTGGCGCTCTACCTCTTCGCGCATGAGGGCGGCCTGATCAGCTTGTTGCTGCGCAGCCGGCCGATGCTGCTGCTCGGCTCGCTCTCCTATTCGATCTACATGGTCCACATCTTCGTCCAGGCGCGCATGATCAATGTCGGCGGCCTGATCGAGCGCAGGCTCGGGCTTGGCGTTGTCGGCGACATGACGCTGCGCGGCGATCAGGTGACCGGCTTCGGCGTCGGCTCGCCATGGATCGGCTTAGCGGCTCTGCTGGCGATGACGATCGCCGTCACTATCGCTTCCTGGGTTTCCTGGCGCTTTATCGAAATGCCGGCGCTGGCCTGGTTCCGTCGCCTTTCGAAACGGATTTGACGGACCTTGATATCAAACACCTAGCCGGCTTCGTTCACCGCCCTGTCATGGGCATCGCCTAACCGGGTCCCGACCCGGAACGGAGCGATTCCCTGATGCGAACACTCTGGCTGAGCCTTCTTCTGTCCGCCACGCTTGCGGCCTTATCTGGCCAAAGCTTAGCCGGCGAGACGCGCGCTGCGCAAATCCTCGATCGCTTCGAGCACGCCAACCAGTGGCGCGACCATGTGATGATCGCCGCGCATCGCGCCGGCAGCATGCAGGCCGGCAAGACGCTCTATGCCGAGAATTCGCTCGCCGCCGTCGAGGGCTCGATCGCGATGGGCGCCGAGATCGTCGAGGTCGACGTCAGGCGCTCGAAGGACGGCGAGTTCGTCATCATGCATGACAGCTGGCTCGATCGCACCACCACCTGCAGGGGCGAGGTGGTGAAATATACGCTGGCCGAGCTGAAGAAATGCCGGCTGGTGATCGAGGGCACGGGCGCCGTCACCAATGAGGCTGTGTCGACGCTGCGCGAGATGCTGCTGACCACCAAGGACAGGATCATCATCAACCTCGACAACAAGCTGGAGGTGACCGACCTGCCGGCCATGATCGCGGTCGCCCGCGAACTCGGGATGGCAGACCAAGTGATCGTCAAGGAGAACCTGTGGAACCGTCAGCGCATCGAGGCCGCGAAGATCGCACTTGCCGAGGCCGGCGCCGGCTTCCAGTTCATGCCGATACTCGCCGACGACGCCGTGCATGACGCTGCCTTCGCGGAGCAAGTCGACAAGGCGTTTGCGCCGCGCGCCATCGAGTTGATCAACTGGCGCGCTGGCGCCGAGACGCTGACGACGAGCGGCGGGCCGCTGTTCGGCACCCGCATGCGGGCGACGGCGATCCGAGGTGGCTGGCACCTCTGGGCCGACACCTACGCCATCGCCAACAAGCCGGGCGGCTTCCTTGCCGGCGGCCGCGGCGACGAGCTGGCCGTCGCCGCCAGCCTGCCGCGCGAAGCCTGGGGTTTCTGGGTCGACCGCGGCGCCACCATCATCCAGACCGACGAGCCGAAGGCGGCGATCGAGTGGCTGACGGCGAACGGCTTTAGGGTGCCCTACACGGACGAGACGAGGCCGGTGGAGCCGGCACACACGGCAAGCATCAATTGAGCCGGCGCCGAGGCGACCAATCTCCCCTTTGAGGGTCCATTTAAGGGGAGATCGGCAGCTTCGGCCTTGCCGCCAGCCTTCAGACGCCGGAGATTGGCGACCATCCGCGTGATTCAATCTTTCCCTTGCGGGGGAGATGCCCGGCAGGCAGAGGGAGGGAACGCCAACCGAGCCACCTCGCCATGCCCCACCTCCATCTCGTCGAAGCCTCTATCGCCGACCTGCGCGATGCGCTGGAGGAGGGCGTCGTCACCAGCGTCGAGCTGGTCGGCGCTTACCTGAGGCGCATCGCTCACTACGACCGCCACGGCATTGCGCTCAACGCCATACCCATCCTCAACCCGAAAATGTTCGAGGAGGCTGCCGCTTCCGACCGCCGGCGCCGCGAGGGCAAAACCCTCGGGCCGCTCGACGGCATACCTTATACGGCCAAGGACAGCTACAAGGCGAAAGGCCTGACGGTCGCCGCCGGCTCGCCGGCCTTCGAGCATCTCACAGCAAACGAGGACGCCTTCACCATCGCCAGGCTGCGCGCCGCGGGCGCTGTGTTGCTCGGCCTCACCAACATGCCGCCGATGGCCAATGGCGGCATGCAGCGCGGCGTCTATGGCCGCGCCGAGAGTCCTTACAACGCGGACTATCTGACCGCCGCCTTCGCCTCCGGCTCGTCCAACGGCTCAGGCACGGCGACCGCGGCGAACTTCGCCGCCTTCGGGCTCGGCGAGGAGACCTGGTCGTCCGGCCGCGCGCCGGCCTCCAACAATGCGCTCGTCGCCTACACGCCTTCGCGCGGCGTGATCTCGGTGCGCGGCAACTGGCCGCTGGTGCCGACAATGGATGTGGTGGTGCCGCACACGCGCAGCATCGCCGACATGCTGGAGCTGCTCGACGTGATCGTCGCCGACGATACCGAGACGCGTGGCGACTTCTGGCGCGTGCAGCCCTGGGTTTCGATCCCGAAGGCTTCGGCGCTCAGGCCGGCAAGCTACACGGGGCTTCCGCTGCAAGGCGCGCTCAAAGGCAAGCGGCTCGGCGTGCCGAAAATGTACATCGGCAAGGATGACGGCGCCGAGCGGCCGATCGAGACCCGCGCCTCGGTGCTCGGTCTCTGGCGGCAGGCGGCGCGCGACCTCGAAGCGCTCGGCGCCGAGGTCGTCGAGGTCGATTTTCCCGCCGTCTCCAACTATGAGCGCGACCGCCCGGGCGCCCGCTCGATGGTCGATCGCGGCCTGGTGCCGGAGGATTTCGCCACCCGCGAGATCTGGGATCTCTCGATCTGGTCGTGGGACGATTTCCTGCGCGCCAATGCCGACCCGGCAATCTCCGATCTCGCTTCTGTCGATGGCCCGAAAATCTTTCCGCAGCCGCCGGGCGCGCTGCCCGACCCCTATGGCGACGACGGTTTCGATCTTGCCGAATATGTCGAGCGCGCCAGGAAGGGCGTGGCGCCGCTGGAAGACATTCCTGCCATCGAGGATGGGCTGAGGGGGCTGGAGGCCGCGCGGCGGATCGACTTCGAAGAGTGGCTGCAGGCGAACTCCCTCGATGCCGTGGTGCTGCCCGCCGCCGCCGATGTCGGCCCGGCCGATGCCGACGTCAACGAGGCCTCCGCCGTGCTCGCCTGGCGCAACGGCACCTGGGTCGCCAACGGCAATCTCATCTGGCGCCATCTCGGCATCCCGACGGTGACGGTACCGATGGGCACCATGGCCGATATCGGCATGCCGGTGGGCCTGACCTTTGCCGGCAAGGCCTATGACGATGCGGCGTTGCTGACGATGGCCGGCGACTATGAGCGCGCCACGCAGCGCCGCACCGTCCCGCCGCGGACGCCGGCGCTGCCGGATGATGTGTTCGCGGCTGGCAGCGGCGCGCCGGGTCGTCCTGGCGATGCGCGGCTTACGCTGGCGCTGACCGCCGAGACGATCCATGCCAGCGGCAATGACGAGATCGCGATTGCGCTGGAAGTCGATATGGGTGGCACGAGACCGGAAGCGGCTATCGTGAAGGTCCATGTCAATGGCGAGCCGGTGATCATGCAGGCAGACGGCAATCGCTACACCGCGCGGGTCGTCGTGCCGGCATCCATCCACCAGGGTTTCCACAGCGTCTGGCGCGGTTCCTACGGCTCGATCGTCACCGCCATCGTGCTCGTACCGGATGGGCGCACTGCCGGTGCGTATTTGGTCACGGGCGGGATTGGCTGAGGCGCCACTACCCCACCCAATCCACCACCAGCGCCGCCACCCCGAACACCGCACCCGCCGCGCACACCGCATTCCATCCGCCCCACGCCCAGGCAATCCCCGCCAGGAGCGACCCAACCGCGCCGCCGATGAAGAAGATCCCGACGAAGAGCCCATTGAGGCGCCCGCGCGCCTTCGGCTGCAAGAGGTTGACGGCGCGGCGGCCGAGCGTCTGGTCGCCGGTGACGCCGATGTCGAGCAGTACCGCGCTGACGCCCATCAGCATCAGCGGCAGCCAAGAGCCGCTGGTGGTGGTACCGGCCCAAGCGGCGAGGCCGAGCGCGGCGACCACCCCGAGATGGCAGAAAATCGTCGCTGGCCGTGTCCAGCCGCGGTCGCCGGCGCGGCCGAAGATCGGTGTCACCGCGGCACCGCCGGCGCCGACCAGGGCGAAGAGCGCGATGCCCTTCTGGCTAAGCTCGAAAGGCGGCGCGGCAAGCCTGAGTGCCACGGCCGTCCAAAACACGCTGAAGGCAGCCATCACCAGGCTCGCCGTGAAAGCGCGGCGGCGCAGCACCGGCTCCTGGCGCAGCAGATCCAGCAGCGAGGCGATGAGCGCCGCGTAGCTGGCCTGCGCGAGCGGCCGCCGCCTGGGCAGCGTGAGGCCGAGCAGGATGGCGAGCAGTGCGAGTGCCGTGGCGTTCAATGCGTAGAAGGCGCGCCAGCCGACGGCGTCGGCGACGAGGCTCGCCAGCGGGCGCGACAAGAGGATGCCGATCATCAGCCCGCTCATCACGTCGCCGATGACGCGACCGTCCTGTCCGGGCGGCGCCATCGAGGCAGCAAGCGGCACCAGCACCTGGATGCAGGAGCACGCGGCCCCCAGCACGAACAGAACGGCGAGGAGCGAGGCTTCGGACGGCGCGAGCGAAGCGATCGCCGCAGCGAGCGCCGCCGCGCATAGCATGCGCAGCACCAGCACTCGGTTCTCGACAAGGTCGGACAGCGGCACCAGGAAGAACAGCCCGGCGGCATAGCCGAGCAGCGTCGCCATCGAGACGAAGCCGCTTTCCCATTCCGCGGCGCCCAGCGACGGACCGATCAGCCCGACCAGCGTCTGCGGCGCAAACAGATTGGTAACGATGATGCCGACCGAGGCGGCAAACAGCAGCGTCTGCGATCGGGTGATGGTTTCGCCTGGCCGCGCGGCCAGTTGTGCGTTGCCGTGGATGAATGGTCCTCGCTGTCTCCGCATATCCGGCGAGGACTTTATTCGGCACAGGCATAATGCTACAATTGAATTGACTTGATAATGATTATGCGAGTTGCGCATGAACATCCACGACCTTGAAGCCTTCGTCGCCGTCGTCGAGACCGGCTCCATCGTCGGCGCCTCGGCCAGGCTCAACCTCACCCAGCCTGGCGTGACACGCCGTATCCAGAACCTCGAGGAGCGGCTGGCGACGCCCTTGCTCGACCGCCAGTCGAAGCCGCTGAGGCCGACCGCTTCCGGCCGCGAGGCCTACGAACACGGCCGCCGCGTACTGCGCTCGCTGGAGGATCTGAAGGCCGGCGTCTCGCCGGCCGGCGAGGTGAGGGGCGAGTTCCGCCTCGGCATCATGCCCTACCTCTCGACCAGCGCTTTGTCGGAGCCGCTCGACAGCTTGCGCGCCGCCTTCCCGCAACTGACGCTGAAGATCACCTCCAGCCTGTCGCCGCGCCTGGTGGAGCAGGTGCTGCACAGCGAGATCGACGCGGTCGCCGTCTGCCTCGCCGAGGGCGTCTCGCCGCCGACAGAATTGGTCGGCGACGATCTCGGCGTGCAGGAGGTTTTGCTGGTGGCGTCGCCCAGCCTCGGCGTGCCGAAACCGGCCGAACTCGACGCGCTGTCACGCTACCCTTGGGTGCTGAACGAAACCGGCTGCGGTTTCCGCGCCTTCATCCGCCACCGCTTCGAGGTTGCGCGGCTGCCTTTCCATGTCGGCGTCGAGGCGCAAGGCGCCGACTTGCGCATGTCGCTGGTGGCGCGCGGCCATGGCATTGGCGTCGTGACACCCGGCGCGCTGTCGGGCAGCCAGTGGCGCGACGCGGTCGAGGTAGTGGATTGCCCCGGCTTCAAGCCGCAAGTGCGCTGCTGGCTGCTCCATCGCCCTCCGGCGGGCCGGCTTGCGCAGCCGATCGCGGTGTTCCGCGGCGCGCTGGCGGAAGCGCTGAAAGGCCCGATGCCGCTGATGTCGTAGACGGCGGGATAGCGGCGCCAACCTTACGTTCGTCATCCTCGGGTCTGCGCCCGTCGCTTCGCTCCTTGCTCCGCCCGGATGACGAAGTCAGGGGGCGCTTCCCGATATCATTCTGCCTCTGGCTCTTTCCTCGCCCTATGCCAAGGCTGGCCCTTACCCTCGCGCCAGGCACACCAGCCATGGGGAAGATCCCGGAGCTCGCCAAGCGAGTTGTCGCGCTCTACCATCGCTGACAGAGCGACAAGCATGGCATTGGCCATCTTGAAATCGACAGCCCGATCCAGGAACTGCCACGCGCCATCGTCGTCATCATGGGCGACATAGTCGATGATGTGTTCGCCCCTGATGATCTGACGTGTCGTGAAGACCGCGACATTCGGCGGATCGTCGAACGGCCAATCGGAATCCATTGTCATTTCCTGCGATCACACAGCGATGGTGCTCTCATGACGGCAACGAAGCGAGCCACGCGTCCCAACATTTTTGCTGCAGCCCAACGAAGGCGGGCACCACATCGTGGCCGTCGGCGAAGATGTTGACCAGGTCGGCCTCTTGCGGCAACTGCCCCATCTTCACCTTGCAGGCAATCAGTCCGCGGCTCGTCTTGATCACGGTCCCCTCGGGAAAGACGTAGGCGCTGGCGCCGTAGCAAAAGGGCAGAATTCCTTCCACTTCGAGCTGCTTGCGGATTTGGCAAAGGGCTTCGAAGTAGTCGTCCTCTTCAGCCTCGATCACCGTGTCCCGGTATTTGCAGGTGAGCCGGCATCTTGCGCCTGCATCGCATAGCTCAAACGTTGCCTGCTTGTCCTCGCCGGTGTCTCCTCCGATCAGGAACACCTTGTATAGTTTATTCATCGTCATTCCCCCAAACGTTCGTCCGATAGTAGTTGCGGTATCCTCATATTTCAACTCTGGATTGTTAAAATCCGACTCGACCTGCGGCTTTCCGGCGCTGCCTTGTTCTTGACCCGTCCCGCACCTCCGCTATCTTCGCCGCCATGCCAGACACCCCCTCCGCCACCGCTCCGCTCATCGTCATCGACCTGCAGACCGGCATGTTCGATGGCCGCTTCGACCCGCCGATCCATGACGCCGACACCATTGCCGAGCGCGCTCGAAAACTGATCGGCTGGGCGCGCCGTACCGGCCGCAAGGTGGCCTTCATCCGCCATGACGGGCCGGAAGGCGATCCGCTGGCGCCGGGTGCATCGGGCTGGCCGGTGTGGCCGCGGCTCGGCCAGGCGGCAGACGAGCCGACCTTCGGCAAGAGCGTCGGCAACGCCTTTTCCAATGCAGCCCTTGCCGAATGGGTGGCCGGGCAGGGCGCTCGGGACGTCGTTCTCATCGGCGCCCAGACCGATTTCTGCGTCGCCGCTACTGTCAAGGGCGCCTTTGCCGAAGGGCTTGGGGTCACAGTGGTTTCGGACGCGCACTCGACGCTGGATTCCCAGGAGGAGAAGGCGCCAGCCATCATCGCGCGGCTCAACGAGGCTTTCGCCGAGCAAGGCGTGCGGCTGGCGACAACGGCTGCGCTGACGGAGAGCCGAGCGCTTCCCTTCGCTCACAAGGGGGAGAAGGGAAGAACCTACCAAGGAGGCCCGTCTTGCCCAACTTTTCCCTGCCTGCCGAAGGCGGCTGCCGCTGCGGCCGCGTGCGCCTGAGGGTATCGGCAAAGCCCTTGCTCGCAATGGCCTGCCACTGCACCGGCTGCCAGAAGATGTCGTCCAGCGCCTATTCGCTGAGCGCGGCGATCCCCTCGGACGGCTTCGAGATCACCAAAGGCGAGCCGGTGATCGGCGGCCTGCATGGCGCCTCGAAACACTATTTCTGCGGCTACTGCATGACCTGGATGTTCACCCGGCCGGAGGGGCTGGACTGGTTCGTCAACCTGCGCCCGACCATGCTGGATGACCCTGCCTGGTTCACGCCCTTTGTCGAGACCTGGACCAGCGAGAAATTGCCCTGGGCGACGACGCCCGCCGTGCACAGCTATGCGGCTCTGCCGGCCTTCGAAGAATATGAGGGACTGGTCGCGGAATACGCCGGGTTGCAGGCCTGATCAGTCCAAAACAGAAACGGCGACCCGGGTCAGATCGCCGTTCAGTACATGGTCGACGCGGCCGTTGGGGGCGACATTGTTGGGGATGTGCTTGGGCGTCCGCGTCGACCACGGCGGCCTCGTACCGCAGATCGTACTATCGCATATTTTTTGCACGCGAAAACTTCCGCGATAGCGGAATAGGCGGGTGCGAGAGACTTGATCACCGGTGCTTGGGATTATGGTTAACAATTGCAGGTCGACAGAGCGCAATCGGGGCAGACCGGCAGCTTAGGCGAAAGACTTTCTATCTCCGCTGCATTGACCTTGCTCACCTGAGCGGCGCCAACTCACGACATGCTGAACCGCGCCAACATGATCGGCTACCGCTCCGGCTTTTACGAGGACCGGGAACTCGAATGCGGCTTGCGATGTGGTAAGCCATGCCGGCGCCAGCGCGCTGGGGCTGGAAGGCTACGGCATCGCCGTCGGCGCCAAGGCCGATTTGGTCGCGAAATAGTTGGGCGGCACGGCGCTGAGAAAATCGGCCGCCGCCGGGCCTTGGCATGGATCGTTTCGCTGGCGCCTGCGTTCCCTCTGGTGAAAAAAGAGAGCCGGGAGGTTTCCATGGCTGACCAGAGCAGGGAAGACCGCATCCGCCAGCGTGCCTATGAGCTTTGGGAGAAGGACGGAAAGCCCGAGGGCGCCGACTTGCGCTTTTGGGAACAGGCGATGAGCGAGATCGACGAAGAGGATCAAAGGCAGGATAGGTCGGGAAAGCGCGTCGGCCGGACTGGCGCATAGCCGCCGGAGCGCCGTGAATACGCGGCCCTGCAATAGGGCCCGCAACGGCGGGTTGCGGTTTGCAAGCCCGTCTATGATGGTCGTGTGGCAATGGATGTTCGCGACACCATCGGTCGAGCACTGGCCTGGGCCAGCGGATGGTTAGACTATGCCGCGAATCCGTGGTTTCTCTATCAGGCCGCCATCATCGTCACACTGTTCCTCGCGGCCAAACTCGCGGCGACGCGCGTCGAGCCGCTCGCGGAGAATCAGGCGCGCCGGATCAAGGGCCATCCCGGACTGCTGAGGGTCGTGATAGCCCTGTTGCGGCGCACCGATTGGATCCTCTTCGCGCTCTTCCTGTTTGCAGCACTCAGCGTCTTGCGTGCCTTCACCTGGCCAAGCCGTACCCATCTCCTCCACATCGTGCTGTCGCTGTCGCTTGCATGGCTGGTGGCGTCGGTGCTGTCCCGCATCGTCCACAACCGCCTCGTCGCCCGGCTTCTCGGCTGGCTGATCTGGATCTATGCGGCGCTTGTCATCTTGGGCATCAGCGAGGAGACTGGAAGCTTCCTCGACAGCCTCGCCATCTCGTTGGGTGCGATCCGATTGTCGGCCCTCCTGCTGCTCAAGGCGCTGCTGTTGCTGGCCGCCACGGTCTGGTTTGCCGTGGTCGTCGGCAACTATGTCGATGAGCGCGTCCGCATCTCCGAGGAACTGACGCCCTCGATCCGCGTCCTCGTCGGCAAGGTGGCGAAGATCGGTCTTGTTCTGTTCGCCGGCGCCTTCGCCCTTTCGGCCGTCGGCGTCGACCTGACGGCACTGACGGTCTTCTCCGGAGCGATCGGCGTCGGCCTCGCCTTCGGGCTGCAGAAGGTCGTATCGAACTTCGTCTCCGGCATCATCATCCTGCTCGACAAGTCGATCAAACCTGGCGACACCATCTCGCTCGAAGGCACATTCGGCTGGATACGCGAATTGCGGGCGCGTTTCGTCTCGGTGGTCACGCGCGACGGCCGCGAGTATCTCATCCCGAACGAGGACTTCATAACCCAAAGGGTCATCAACTGGTCGTTCAGCGATAATCTCGTGCGGCTCGACGTGGATTTTGGCGTCTCTTACGACGCCGACCCCCATAAGGTCAGCGAACTGGCGATAGAGGCAGCGATCAGCGTCGGCAGGGTCGAAGCCGACCGCCGGCCGGTCTGCTGGCTGACCGGGTTCGGCGACTCCTCGCTCAACTTCGTCCTGCGTTTCTGGATTCACGATCCGCAGCAGGGGCTGACCAATGTCCGCGGCAAGGTGCTGCTGGCCCTGTGGGACACTTTCAAAAAGAACGGCATAGATATCCCCTATCCGCACCGCGAGGTCATCGTGAGGGAGGCTGGGTCGACCGGGTTGAAAGGCAATTGGGCGGCACGTTGAAACCGGCGGCCGAACGACTGAATGTCGGGCCACCGTGCCGCCGCTTGACAGCACGGCCTGTCCTACAGCACTTTTCGGTCAGGCAGGGGAGACTTCGCTATGAAGAAAGAATATTCGAAGCCGACATTCGTCCGCAAAGGCCGGCTCTCGGCTCAGACCGCGCAGCAGGTTCCTTCGGACTGACGAGCCTCCCACGACCGGCGAGATGCTCGCCGCCTCCAGCGTTCCATCATGCCTCGCGCGCCCGGCAACCATTCGTAAGGCGGCGCGGCGGGTGTCACACACAAGCACTGCAGGCAGGTGAAAGGAAGGAGGCGAGCAAACCCGCCTCCTCGCCCATGAACCCGACGTCTTACTTGTTCTTGCCGGGCTCATCGGTCGTGGTCGTGGTCATGCAGTTGTTGCACGACGTATCTCCTCAGACACGATTGCACCGCATCTTTGGAGCGAGGCACGGCCTCCAATACCACGCCAAACAGTAAAATTAGGCATGGCTAATGTTACTATGCAATGCATACACAGGTTGTAGACCAGATGCTTGCGGGCAAAGGTCGGTCGAGACGGCGGCGATCGTGATCTCGGACAAGCCGGAGACGCTTCCACGTCAATAAATTAATTTGCATGCATATGTTTCAGGCAGCTCCGGTTTCGTGAAGCATTTCACCGTTTTCGCACAATCGGCTGGTTACAGACGCACCGCAAAAGCGGCGCCGGGTGAGCGGCCGCTTCTTCTGCCGCTGCTTTGTGGAGGTCCCGATGTTTAAAAGCCTTAACCGCATCCGCGCCGCCTTTGCGCAGGCGAGCAAGCGCCGCAGGACGACACGCGAACTGAACGAGCTGCCGCCTGAGATCCGCAACGATATCGGCTGGCCACAGACCGCTCATGACAATGAGATTCGGCTGCCGTTCTAGCGCTTTGCAGTGTGATGCGACGCCAGGCAGCAGGTTCAATCGTCCGTGCTGTCTGGCCAGATGGTCAGCCGGCGGGCTTGTAGGCGCCGGCGGCCTTGTTGGCGGCCGCGAGCACCGCCTTCATGTCGAGTTCCTCGAGGACGACCATGTCGCGCACCGAACCGCTGGCGCGCACCGCAAGCGCCATGCCCATCCCCGCAACCTGATCCGGCACCTCGCCATTGACGACGACGTCGTACATGCCGCGCGTGAACATCAGGCTGCTCATCTTGCCGCCGACGCTTTCAAAAAGCGCCTGGATCGCAACTTCCCGGTTCGATCCCTGCATCAGCCCTTTGGCGGCATGGGGTTCGTAGTTGGCCAATATGGTAACCTTCATGGCAATCTCCTCCAAATATCATTGTCTCGGGCTGCCCGTGAGCAGCACGGACTTGCCTTCTTTCCCTGACATCTGACTTGGTCTGTGGACCGCTTGGGCAAGCATGGCCAATGGCGGTTCGACCGGAGCAACGCTTCGGCTCGGGATAATATGCGCTTATTCTAATATGGCGACAATCCCGTCATGCGCCGCAAGCCGGGGCGCGGACACCTTTTCCCACTCTCTACCCCAGCCACCACCACAGCCCGCCGATCACCAGCGCGATCAGCGCCGCCACGCCGGCGAGCATCACATAGGATCCTATGATCATGCCGTTGATGATCTTCTTGATGCTGGCGCGGTCGTTGAGGTTGGGGAAGGGCTCGTTCGGCAGCGGGACGCCGAGGAAATCGCAGAGCGGCCCCCAGCCGTCGGTGACCTTGAAGACCAGCAGCCTTTCCGGCGACACCGCCGCCTTCACCTCCTCGATATAGGCGTTGTAGCGCGCCACCGCCTTGTCGCGGTCGTCCATGACGCCTTTCAGCGTGCGACCCCAGACCAGCTTTCGCGACATGTCGCCGAACTTGCGGCCGAACGGCGTCAGCCATTCCAGCACCCTGAACTGCCAGACATTCTCGGTGAAGTAGATCGTGTCGATGGTGCTGTCGTACCAGGCTTCGGCGCCGCGCGGATGCAGCGTCAACAGCACCTTTGCGTTGGGGTAGGCGGCCATCAGTTCCCGCCACACGCAGCAGCCCGGATTGTCGACGGTCGCCCGGTAGTTGGCGAAGACGCGGCTCCAGTCGTGCTGGCTGCCCGGCGGGCTGTTCGCCACCTTGCGCCAGAAGTCGAGATGGCCCTTGTTGGCCTTGTTGATGATGACTTCCTGCATGTGGTAGCTCGGAAAGCCGAGCCTGTTCAGCGCGGTGAAAGTGGACCACGTGCCGGTGCGGCCGAATCCGGCCCCGATAAGCTCGAGCGTCATGCCATCCCCTCGGCCGGATTGATTTTTGTCGTTACGGCCGGCCCCGGATTTCATGTTGTGCTGAACGCGCTCCGCTCGCAACATTTTCTATTAGCATTCGCGAAAATATCTGGGCCAAATGTCGCCTGAACGATGCGCCATGACCGTTTTGGCTATTCACGCGGGCGGTAGAGACTGGTAATAGGTCAGCTACATTGACCTAAATAAAAAACTCGCCCCGCGGGAGGTGCGCCTTGACCACCCTGTTGAACCTTCTGGCCTCGCGCTCCTCGCGCATGAAGGCCTCGGAAATCCGCGAGCTCTTGAAGCTGCTCGACCAGCCTGACATCATCTCCTTTGCCGGCGGCATTCCGGACCCTTCGCTGTTTCCGGCCGAGGCCATCGCCGACGCCTACCAGGCCGTGCTTGGCGGCGCGGAGGCCGGCGCCGCCCTGCAATACCAGGTCAGCGAAGGTTTTCTGCCGCTGCGCAAATGGCTGGCCGCCCATATGGGCCAGCTCGGCGTCGCCTGTGACGAGGGCAACATCTTCATCACCTCCGGCTCGCAGCAGGCGCTCGACTATCTCGGCAAGCTCTTCTTGTCTCCCGGCGACACCGCGCTGGTCACCTGGCCGACGTATCTCGGAGCGCTGCAGGCCTTCAACGCCTATGAGCCGCGCTACGACCGGCTCAACACGGCCGGCGGCAACATGACGCCGGAGGCCTACCGCGCCGCAGCCGCGGCGAATGGCGGCAAGGTGAAATTCGCTTATCTGGTTCCGGACTTCGCCAACCCGACCGGCAACACGCTAGATGCCAGGCAGCGCGAGGCGGTGCTTGACCTCGCCGGCGAGCTCGACATCGCTGTGATCGAGGACGCCGCCTACCGCGCGCTGCGCTATGGCGGGGAGGGCGTGACGCCGATCCTGGCCCTCGACTGCGCGCGCTCTGGCGGCATCGACAAGGCGCGCACGATCTATTGCGGCTCCTTCTCCAAGATCCTGTCGCCCGGCATGCGCGTCGGCTGGGTCTGCGCGCCGCGCCATGTAGTGGAGAAGCTGGTGCTGATGAAGCAGGCCTCCGACCTGCACAGCCCTTCGATCAACCAGATGGTCATGCATCGCGTCGCCGAGACCATCTTCGACGGCCAGGTGGAAAAACTGATCGGCGCCTACCGCCGGCGCCGCGACGCGCTGCTCGGCGCGCTCGAAGCCAGCATGCCGAAGGGCATCTCGTGGAGCCGGCCGGATGGCGGCATGTTCGTCTGGCTGACGCTGCCGGAAGACGCCGACGCCACCGATCTCCTGGCGCGTTCGGTGAAGGAGGCGCGCGTCGCCTTCGTGCCGGGCAACGCCTTCTACGCCGACGGCACCGGCCGCAACACGCTGCGCATGTCGTTTACGCTGGCCGATGACCGTGCGGTGAACGAGGGTGTGCCGAGGCTGGCGAAGCTGCTGCAAGCGTAGTCTCCCCCTCTTGGGCCCTCTTGGGGAGATCGACAGCCGGCCATCACCTTCTTCTCGCGCAGGCGTGATTGGTGGTGCTCAGGCGTGATTTCCGACAAGGCCGGTTGTTCGGCTAGGGTCGCGGCCGATCCAACACCCCCTGGATCGACCGGCCGCGAGATCCCACCTCCACGGCCGAACGAAAGAGCCCCGACGGCCTCCACCGGCGGGGCTTTTTTTCGTGCTTGCGAGGGTTCGCTGGCGCTGCCCTTTTTGGGGCCGCTCCGCTAAACTCTCACACCTTGGCCAGAAGGGGAGGAAAGCATGACCCTACGCCTCGGCTTCACCTTGCTTGCGCTCGCTGCCTTCGCCACCCAGGCATCGGCCTTCGAAATCTCCAGCCCGTCGGTCTCCAACGGCAAATGGGGTGCAAAATATCTCGGCGACAAGGCCGGCTGCGGCGGCAAGAGCGTCTCGATCGCGCTTGCCTGGAAGGACCCGCCGGCCGGCACCAAGAGCTACGCGCTCACCATGTTCGATCCCGATGCCAATGGCGGCAAGGGCTTCTGGCATTGGCTGGTCTGGAACATCCCGGCCAGCGCCAAGGGCCTGGCCGAGGGCGCCGGCTCGAAAAGCGGCAAGCGCATGCCCAAGGGCGCGGTGTCCGGCGAAGGCGGTGTCGGCCGCTCCGGCTATTTCGGCCCATGTCCGCCGCCCGGCAGCGGCACTCATCACTATCTCTTCACGCTCTATGCGCTCGGCGAGCCGAAGCTGCGCACGCCGGAAAATCCGTCGCCGGAGATGGTGTCGGTCGCGGCGAAAAGTCAGGCGCTGGCCGAGGCGAGTGTGACCTATACGTATGGGAGGTAGCTGATCTCCCTCTCGAGGCCCCCAAGTAAGGGAGATCAGCTAAATCACGCCGCCTTCGCGACCTCGTCCAGTTCCCGGAGAACCTCAGCCGGCAACTCGAACTCCGCCGCCGCGAGATTCTCGCGCAGATGCCCGGCGGACGATGTGCCCGGGATCAGCAGGATGTTGGGCGAACGCTGCAACAGCCAGGCGAGCGCCACCTGCATCGGCGTCGCGCCGAGCCGTTCAGCGACACCCGACAAGGTCGAGGACTGTAGCGGATTGAAGCCGCCGAGCGGGAAGAACGGCACATAGGCGATGCCGTCGCGGGCAAGCTCATCGATCAGCGAGTCGTCGTCCCGATGCGCCAGATTGTACTGGTTCTGAACGCAGGCGATCTTGCAGATCTTGCGGCCTTCCTCGATCTGCCTGCGGGTCACATTGCTCAAGCCGATATGGCGCACCAAGCCCTTGCGCTGCAATTCGGCCAGAGCGGCCAACTGCGCCTCGATCGAGCCTTCGGCCGGGCCGTGAATGCCGAACATGATGCGCAGATTGACCACCTCGAGGACGTCGAGCCCGAGATTGCCGAGGTTGTCGTGCACGGCCTGGGTGAGTTCTTCGGGCGAATAGGCCGGCAGCCAGGAGGCATCGCTGCCCCGACGGGCGCCGATCTTGGTCACGATCACCAGATCGTCCGGATAGGGCGCCAGCGCCTCCCTGATCAGCCTGTTGGTGACATGAGGCCCATAGTAGTCGCTGGTGTCGATGTGGTTCACGCCTTGCGCCACGGCCTCGCGCAGCACGGCGATCGCCGCGGCAGGATCTTTCGGTGGACCGAACACGCCCTTGCCGGCTAGCTGCATGGCGCCGTAGCCGAGCCGGCGGACGATGCGGTCGCCGAGTTTGTAGGTGCCGGATTTGTCACTGGACATCGTGGTTCTCCTTCGCTGTCGGCGACGGAGATAGGGCATGGTCTCTGTCCCGATAACAGGGTATAACCGGCACAACTTGTGCGGAATTGAGAACAATGGCTGCTGACCTCAACGATCTCCAGGGATTTCTGGCGGTGGCGCGCGCCGGTGGCTTTCGCGAAGCGGCCCGGGTGACGGCGGGCAGTGCGTCTGTGCTCAGTGAAGCCATCCGCCGTTTGGAGAGCCAGCTCGGCGTGCGGCTCTTCAATCGCACCACGCGCAGTGTCGCTTTGACCGAGGCGGGCGCCAGCTTGCTTGCCCGGCTCGCCCCGGCGCTGGGCGAGGTCGAAGCAGCGCTTGATGTCGTCAACGGCTTTCGCGACCGGCCCGCCGGCACCTTGCGCCTCAACGTCCCGATCAGCGCGTCTCGGCTGGTGCTGCCAAAAATCGTTCCGGGATTTCTCGCCGCCTATCCCGCCATTCGCCTGGAAGTGATCGCGGAGGAGAATTTCGTCGACCTGCTGGTGGCAGGCTGCGATGCCGGCATCCGCTACGACGAGCGGCTGGAGCAGGACATGATCGCGGTGCCGATCGGGCCGCGCGCGCAGCGCTTCACCACTTCCGCCTCGCCGGCCTACCTCGCCCAGCACGGTCGGCCGCAACACCCGCGTGACCTGCTTGGTCATGCGTGCCTGCGTGGCCGCTTTCCCAGCGGGGTCATGACGCCCTGGGAATTCGAACGCGACGGCGAGGTGGTGCGGGTCGATCCCACCGGGCCATTGGTCGTCAGCATCGGTGGGGGCGTCGATCTCGGCATCGATGCGGCGATCGCCGGCGTCGGCATTCTGTGGCTGTTCGAGGACTGGGTACGTCCGCATTTCGAGAGCGGCGTGCTGGAGCCTGTGCTGGAGCCATGGTGGCAGGAGTTTTCCGGGCCGTTCCTCTATTACCCCGGGCGCCGCCTGGTGCCCGCGCCGCTGCGCGCCTTCATTGACTACATCAAGACACCGGCGGGTCGGTGGTGACAAAAGCAAAAGGCCGCCCGGAGGCGGCCTTTCGAAAACATGTGAGCGTACGATCAGCGCTTCGAGAACTGGAAGCTGCGGCGGGCCTTTGCCTTGCCGTACTTCTTGCGCTCGACGACGCGGCTGTCGCGGGTGAGGAAGCCGCCCTTCTTGAGCACCGAGCGCAGCGCCGGCTCGTAGTAGGTCAGCGCCTTGGAGATGCCGTGACGCACGGCGCCCGCCTGGCCGGAGAGGCCGCCGCCGATGACGGTGGCGACGATGTCGTACTGGCCGGCGCGGTTGGCGGCGACGATCGGCTGGTTGAGGATCATCTGCAGCACCGGACGCGCGAAATAGGTCGCGAATTCCTTGTCGTTGACAGTGATCTTGCCGGAGCCCGGCTTCACCCAGACGCGCGCGATGGCGTTCTTGCGCTTGCCGGTGGCATAGGCGCGGCCCGACTTGTCGAGCTTCTGGACGTGGACGGGCGCGGCCGGCTGCGCGGCGGCAGTGACAGTCCCGAGTTCTGCGAGCGAGGAAAGCTCAGCCATTACGAGGCCCTCTTGTTCTTGGAGTTCAGCTTGGCCACGTCGAGCGTGACGGGCTGCTGGGCGGCGTGCGGATGCTCGGCGCCTGCGTAGACGCGGAGATTCTTCATCTGGCGGCGGCCAAGCGGGCCGCGCGGGATCATGCGCTCAACGGCCTTCTCGACGACGCGCTCGGGGAAGCGGCCTTCGAGCAGCTGGCGCGCGGTGCGCTCCTTGATGCCGCCGGGATGGCCGGTGTGCCAGTAATAGACCTTGTCGGTGTATTTCTTGCCGGTGAACACCACCTTGTCGGCATTGATGACGATGACGTTGTCGCCATCATCGACATGCGGGGTGAAGGTGGGCTTGTGCTTGCCGCGCAGATGGTTGGCGATGACAGTGGCGAGGCGTCCGACGACGAGACCTTCGGCGTCGATCAGCACCCACTTCTTCACCACATCCGCAGGCTTCTGCGAAAAGGTAGCCATGGTTTTGCTCTCAGTTGGACCTTCCTCATCCGCAAAGGACAGGGAAAGGCGTTTCTTGTTGCTTGAATTGACAGGGCGGCTAAGCCATCCGCCAATAACAAAACGGCGGCCGTTGCGGGCCGCTGCTTCGGGTGGGCTTATAGGCGAGGGCGTCAGGCGGGTCAAGGCCGCCGAAAACTATGTCGGCGCGAATAATAAAGTAAAAACAATAGTTTGAGAAAGAGGTACTATTTTACCCCATTGCGGGTCGCTTTGGCGGGATCGAATAGGTGCCTGTGGCATGCGCCACGGTGTGCCCGTCCGGGCCGGCGACGATGTCGATATCGAACACCATCAGGCTCTTCCCGAGCTTCAGTATGCGGCAATGGCCGTCGATCGGCCCGGCCTCGGCCTTGCGGACAAAATTGATGTTGAGGTTGGTGGTCACCGAAAGCGCGTCGGGGCCTGCATGGGAGAGCACGCAGACATAGCCGCCGATATCGGCCAGCGTGAACAGCGACGGACCGGAGACCGTGCCGCCCGGGCGCAGGTGCCGTTCGTCGGCATTGAGGCGAACCGTGCAGCCGCCGGGAAACACGTCCAGCGCCTGATAGGATGTAAGCCGGTCGTTGAGTTGCGGGTATACGCTCTCCATCAGCGCATTGACTTCCGCCGCGGTGAGCATCGGCTTCAGATTGCTTTGGGCAGGCATGCGCGATTTCCTATATGGAAGGGAGGCACCAGGCGGTGAGCGTCTGGACCAAAGGATGCGACGCAGAAAACACGCCTCGCGGCTGTTCTTCAACCGGCAGCGTGCTAGTTCTGTTGCTCCATGGGCCGCGGACGCCGATCGAGAGGTTTTGCAAATGGCTGAAGTTGTCGCCATCAAGCCCGCCGTCACGGAAGGCCCCGTTCTCGCCAGCCAGGACAAAGGCGTGCTGCGCCTGACGCTTGGCAGCCCGCCGGCCAACGCGCTGTCACTGGCGACGATGGCGGCGCTGCAGGTCGAATTCGATCGGGCGAGGGAAGACAAGTCCGTTCGCGTCATCATCCTGGCGGCATCCGGAAAAGTGTTCTGCGCCGGCCACGACCTCAAGGAAATGACCGCGCACCGCGCCGATTCCGATCGTGGCCGCGCCTTCTTCGAGAAGACTTTCGCCGCCTGCGCCAACCTGATGCAGACGATCGTGCGCCATCCAAAGCCGGTGGTCGCCGAGGTCGATGGCCTGGCCACCGCAGCCGGCCTGCAGCTCGTTGCAAGCTGCGATCTTGCGATTGCCTCGCATGAGGCGACCTTCTGCACGCCTGGCGTCAACATCGGCCTGTTCTGCTCGACGCCGATGGTGGCGCTGTCGCGCAACGTCTCGCGCAAGCAGGCGATGGAGATGCTTTTGACCGGCGAGACGATTGACGCGGCGACGGCCAAGGAATTCGGCCTGGTCAACCGCATCGTGCCGCGCGAATATCTGAATCAGGTTGTCAACAAATACGCTCAAGCCATTGCTTCCAAATCATCTTTGGTCGTCAAGACCGGCAAGGAAGCATTCTACGCGCAGGCCGAGATGGGGCTCGCCGACGCCTATGCCTATACTGGCCGGGTGATGGTCGAAAACATGCTGGCGCGCGACGCCGAGGAAGGCATCGGCGCCTTCATCGGCAAGCGCAACCCCGAATGGACCGACGAATAGTCGGCCCGGGATGCAGCCGCGCTTTTCCATCGTTGAGGGTTCGACGTGGTTGCCCGCAGGCCACTGACGCGGCTGAAGGCGCCATACCTCAAGCGCATCCTGCTTGAGCCGTCGCGCGTCGCGGATTGGGACCAATATCCGTGGGATCTGCCGATCTTCCAAGGCCGCGAATTCGAGCTTGAATTCACGAGTGCCATCACCATCATCGTCGGCGAGAACGGCACCGGCAAATCGACGCTGCTCGAAGCCATCGGCGCCCTGGCCGGCTATGACGAAGCCGGCGGCGGCAAAGGTTATATGCCCGTCGACCACTCCAGTGCCATCGACAGGAGCGGCGCGGCTCTTGCCGGCGCGCTGCGAGCCCACTGGCTGCCGAAGGTCACCGCGGGTTGGTTCTTTCGCGCCGAATCGTTCTACTCCATAGCTCGCTACCTCGATCAGGCGGCACTCGTTTCTGGCGGAGCGCCACCTGATTTCCTGTCATGGTCGCATGGCGAAGGCTTCATCCGCTTCTTCGAGGAGCGCTGCAGCCGCCAGGGCATCTACATCCTCGACGAGCCCGAAAGCGCGCTGTCGCCGACGCGCCAGATCGAGCTGCTCAAGCTCCTCCAGCGGATGGATCAATCCGGCACCGCGCAGGTGATCATGGCCACGCACTCGCCGCTGCTGACGGCCTGTCCGAATGCGCAGCTCTTCCGCATCAGCCGCTTCGGCCTCGACCCTATCGATTTTCAGGACACCGACCATTTTCGCATGATGCGCGACTTCTGCAGCGATCCGGCTGCCTTTCTCGCCGAAGCGCTGTATGAGGACGAGCCATGAATCACGACGCCTACGACAACACCTATATCGCCGGCATCCTCAACTCGGTGAAGACCGTCGCCATGGTCGGCGCGTCGCCCAACGACGTTCGGCCGAGTTTTTTCGTGCTGAAGTACCTGCTGGCCAAGGGCTTTTCGGTGTTCCCAATCAACCCGGGTCATGCTGGCAAGGAAATCCTCGGCCGCCCCGTCTACGCCAGCCTGGCCGACCTGCCGCAGCCGGTCGACATGATCGACATTTTTCGCGGCTCGGCGGCGGTGCCGGGCGTCGTCGACCAGGTGCTGAAGCTCGATCCGCTGCCGAAGGTGGTCTGGATGCAGCTCGGCGTGCGCCATGACGAGGCCGCCGCGCGCGCCGAGGCCGCCGGCATCAAGGTGGTGATGAACCGTTGCCCGAAGATCGAATACGGCAAGCTGTCGGGCGAGATCGGCTGGACCGGCGTCAATTCCGGCGTGCTGTCGTCGAAGAAGCCTGTGATGCGGCAGGGCTTCCAGAGTTTTGGCGTGAGGCAGAAATAGGCCGATAACCAGGCGCGCAAAATTATTCTGGGAAGAAATGGATTTTCCCGGGCGTTCGCCGCAGATCGTACGCCGAAAGGTATTTTCTTCTTTGCATTCGCGACCGCGCTTCGCCAAGAATGCCCGGCGATTTCGAAAGGTTTAGAGAGGGAGGCTTCGATGACCCGTACGCCCGGTTTCAACACGCTCGCCGTTCACGCCGGCGCCAAGCCGGATCCGGCGACCGGCGCCCGCGCCACGCCGATCTACCAGACCACCTCCTACGTCTTCGATGACGCCGACCACGCCGCCTCGCTGTTCGGGCTGAAGGCATTCGGCAACATCTACACCCGCATCATGAACCCGACCCAGGCGGTGCTCGAAGAGCGGCTTGCAGCGCTTGAAGGCGGCACGGCGGCGCTTGCCGTTGCCTCCGGCCATGCCGCGCAGGTGCTGGTCTTCCACAATCTGATGCAGCCTGGCGATAATTTCGTATCCGCCACAAAGCTCTATGGCGGTTCGATCAACCAGTTCGGTCACGCCTTCAAGAACTATGGCTGGGAGGTGCGTTGGGCCGATACCAACGACCCGTCGACCTTTGAGAGCCAGATCGACGACAGGACCAAGGCGATCTTCATCGAGAGCCTGGCCAATCCCGGCGGCATTTTCGTCGACATCGAGAAGATCGGCGACATCGCCCGCAAGCACGGCCTGCCGCTGATCGTCGACAACACGCTGGCCTCGCCCTATCTGGTGCGGCCGATCGAGCATGGCGCCGACATCGTCGTGCATTCGCTGACCAAGTTCATCGGCGGCCACGGCAATTCGATCGGCGGCGCCATCGTCGATGGCGGTACCTTCGACTGGTCGAAGTCGGGCAAATATCCGATGCTGTCGGAGCCGCGCCCCGAATATGGCGGCCTCGTGCTGCATGAGACCTTCGGCAACTTCGCCTTTGCCATCGCCGCCCGCGTGCTCGGCCTGCGCGATCTCGGCCCGGCGATCTCGCCCTTCAATGCCTTCCTGATCCTGACCGGCCTGGAAACCTTACCGCTGCGCATGCAGCGCCATTGCGACAACGCGGTGAGCGTCGCCGCCTGGCTTTCGAACCATCCGAAAGTCGCCTGGGTGAACTATCCCGGACTGCCGAGCGACAAGAACAACGCGCTCCAGAAGAAATATTCGCCGCAGGGCGCCGGCGCCGTCTTCACTTTCGGCCTCAAGGGCGGCTACGAGGCCGGCGTCAAGTTCGTCGAGGCGCTGGAACTGTTCTCGCACCTCGCCAATGTCGGCGACACCAAGTCGCTGGTCATCCATCCGGCCTCGACCACGCACCGTCAGCTTTCAGACGAGCAGAAGGTCAAGGCCGGCGCCGGGCCGGACACGGTCCGGCTGTCGATCGGCATCGAGGATGTCAACGACATCGTCGCCGATCTCGAGCAGGCGCTCAGCAAGGTTTGATCCGATGTCGGCCTTTCTCACGGTGGATACCCAACGCGTCGAGCCGGAGCCCGGCGCGCCGGCTCCGGACCGCGTGGTGTCGGGCGATCCCAAATTCCGCACCTGGAATGTCGAGGAACGGGACGGCGGCCTCTATGCCGGCATCTGGGAAGCGACGCCTGGCAAGTGGCGCATCGTCTATGACGAATGGGAGTTCTGTCACATCCTGTCCGGCGTCTCGGTGATCACCGAGGACGGCGGCGAGGCGCGCACGGTCAGGGCCGGCGACAGTTTCGTGCTGCGGCCCGGCTTCAAGGGGAGCTGGGAAGTGCTGGAGACCACCCGCAAGGAATATGTGATCAAGCTTTGACGGCTTTCGGCCGGTTCACAACAGCCGGTCGATATCGTCGCCGGAAAATCCGCACTCGCTCATCATCGTCCGGTGCCACGGGCTGCCGAGCAGTTCATCCAGGCACCGATCCACTTTCTGGCGCAGCACATCGTTGCTCTTGGCCAGCGCGAAGGCGCCGGCGGCAGGCTGCTTTTCGGAAGCCGGCACGTCGATGACTTCGAGCGGTGCATCAGGTCGCCGGGCGATGTAGCCGCGATGCGCCATGGCGACGCTGGCATAGGCCTGCACCGTGCCGGTGGCCACCGCTTCCGCCGCCTCTGCTTGCGTGGCGAGTACCGTGATCCGCTCCGGCGGAACGCCGTTCTGCAACGCGGTTCGATGCTGAATCTGGTCCGATATCACAGCTAGTATCGCTGAAGGATTTCGAGCGAGGGAGCGGTAGCCCTCCACGCTTAGCGGATTGTCCTTTGTGACCATCAGCCCGTCCGGCAGCGACCAGATAGGCCGTGTAAAGTCGACGAGTTTTCTGCGCTCGTCCGAGATGAACAGACCGGTGGTCATGTCCCAGCGGCCGTTGGCCACTCCGGGCAGCAGGTCGGCGAACTCCGTCTCGATTGGCGCGAAATCCGCCAGCGCGAGCATCCGGCAAATCTTCTCGGCGAGTTTCACGTCGCAGCCGCCGAGCTTGCCGGATGCATCGGTGAAGCAGAAGGGAGGTTCCTGCAAGAAGGCAAACCGCATTTCGTGTCGTCTCAGAAAGTTACGGCGAGCCGCTCCAGCCCATGAAAGTGATAGCTGTCGCGGAAGCGCGGCTCCTCGGCCAAACGCAACTTTGGCAGGCGCTCGCACAGCGCTTTCAACGACACCTGCAATTCAAGTCTGGCCAGCGGCGCGCCGATGCAGAAATGGATGCCGGCGCCGAAGGAGACGTTCTTCTGGTCCGTGCGCGCCGGGTTGAAAATGTCAGGTCCGGCGAACGCCAGCGGATCGCGATTGGCCATGCCGAGCAGCAGCGCGACCATCTCGCCGGGCTTGACCGGAATGCCCGGCGCAACTTCGATCTCTTCATAGGCGTAACGCAGGAACATGTGCAGCGGCGCATCGTAGCGCAGGCATTCCTCGACCGTCGCGACATTCGCCTCAGGTGTTTCGAAGAAGCGGCGCGCGTCGCCGCCTTGCGCCAGGATCGAGCGCACCGCATTGCCGGTCTGGTGCACGGTCGCCTCGTGGCCGGCGTTGAGCAAGAGGATCGCCGAGGAAACCAGCTCGTCCTCGGAAAGTTTTTGGCCGTTGTCCTGCGCCTGGATCAGCAGCGAAAGCAGATCATCGCCAGGCTTCCTGCGCCGCTCGGCCACGTAACCGCGCAGGAAGTCGGAAAAGTCGCGAGCGGCGCGGTTCGCGACATCTTCGGTCTCGCGCGTGCGGCCATGCATATACATGGCGACCATCCGATGCGACCAGTCGAGCAGTTGCGGCCCCATCTCGGCTGGGACGCCGAGCATTTCGGCGATGATGGTGATCGGCAAAGGCGAGGCATAGGAGGGCAAAAGGTCGACGCCGCCCGGCTCAAAGCGGTCGATCAGCTCGTTGGCCAAAGCCTCGATGCGTGGCCGCAGCCGCTCTACCTGGCGCGAGACGAAGGCCCGGTTCACCAGCGTCCGCAGCCTGGTGTGCACCGGCGGCTCGAGCTCCAGCATCGAATTCACCTCGATCGCGTCGAAGGCGGTGAGGTGCGAGCGGTCGTCACCGACGCCGCGGCTGTCGGGAATGCCGGCCGGGTTCTGGCGGCCGAAGCGGCGGTCGCGCAGCAGCCGATTGACGTCGTCGAAGCCGCCAAAACACCAGAAGCCATAGTCTTCCCAGAAGAAGGCATTCGAGATGCCGTGCAGGAGGGCATAGGTCTCATAGGGGTTCTGCACGAAGGCGGGCTGGTGCGGATCGAGCCGCAGGCGGCGGCTGGCGGGGTCGAAGGTGAGATAGTCTGGCGTCATGCTCGACCAATAGCGCGCCTTGTCGACCCGATGCCAGACCGTATTCTGGCGCCCGTCGAGCCGATGCGTTGAGCCAGGCAGAGACAAAATGGCGGCGTGCAAAGGGCTTCGGCGCTGCGCTTTGCTGCATGTCGCCCAAAAGTGCGCAGCGGTTTTGGGAGAACGAGATGCATCAAAACAAAGAGTTGAAGCGCTTCGCCCGAACCCGTTTCTGCGCGGCGCGCTTTAATGTCCGGTCTTCAATATGCCGGCCACCTTGGCGGCGATCGCGGCGTCGAGCGCCTGCCAGTTTCCGAGGAGCTCGCGCGGAAAACGGTAGGTGAGGCTGAGATCGTCGCCCACCTGGATGTCGCGTTCGCACGGCGCCAGCGACTCCTCGGCGTTCGGGCCGCTCAGGCAGCGGGCGACGAATGGGTCTTTCCCCGGGCGCTCGGCAACCGCCAGCACCTCATTGAGATAGCCTGATTTCTCGGTGAAGCCGTAGAGCGTCGTTCCGTCCGGGCCGGGCGTGCCCGGCTTGACGATCAGGGCGCTGTAGATCGGCGCGAAGCGGCCGCTCATGTCGCGCGACATCATCCGCGGCTCGAACGACAGGAAGATGATCTTCTTGGTCGGGGCATGGTTGAAGTCGTCGCGCGCGGCGGCGCTGTAGCCGTCCATCTCGGGATAGCGCAGATAGAGGTCGAGGCGCGAGGCTATGCCGTCGCGCCTGGCCTGGTCGAAGCGGATGAAGTTGGCCGGCACGCCGATCACGTTGTTGCCTATCACCACCTGCCGGACGGTCGTGTCGTCGGTATAGCCGGCCATGGCGATCGACCGGCCGAGCCATTTGCCGCCGACGCTGATGGCCACCGAGAGAAGGGCGAGCGCCGCGAAGGCGTAGAACACCCGCTTCATTAACCTCGAGTCGACGACCTCGAACTCCGGGCTGGCGGCAGTTGCCTCTCTCATCGCGGTCCCCGATCCGTTCACCTGTCCTCAGGTGGCACAGCGCGCGCGGCATGGCTCTTGCAGCGCGATGGCACGACTGTGCGGTCTCATGGTAAACGGTTGGTAAAGATGGATCCGATGTTGCTCCCTCTCTACGCTTTTGCGGTCGGCCTGACGGCTTGCGGCCTCGCTGGTTCGGCGATGGAAATCCTCTGCGGCCGCCGGCTGGCCTTCGCCGAGCCCTATGTGTCGCCTGCCCATATCGTGCGCTCGCTCGCGGCGACCGCCTGCGCCGGCCCGTTCATGCTCGCCAATGATGCGCTGGCTGCCCGGCGCGAGGGGCGCATTGGCACGCTGGCGCTGCTTTCGTGCGGCTGCACTGCCGTGGCCTGGGCGTTGGCGCTCGGCGTCGTGCTGATCACCATTGCCTCCTGGGTGGCCGGTCTTTATGTCTGATTTTAAGCATGTCTTTGTCCCGAAACCGCTGCACACTTTCGGGAGACATGCTTTAGGCTCTGCCGAGTTCTCGGCTTGAGACGAATCGGAGACAAGAATGCCGATCTACACGATCGATGGGAAAGCGCCTCGGTTCGAGGATGCGGAAACCAACTGGGTGGCGCCCGACGCAACACTGATCGGCGATATCAGGATAGGCCGCAACGCCGGTTTCTGGTTCGGCGTCGTCATCCGCGGCGACGGCGAGCCGATCACGATCGGTGCCGATACCAACGTGCAGGAACATACGGTCATGCACACCGATCCGGGCTTTCCGTTGACGATCGGCGAAGGCTGCACGATCGGTCATCGCGCGTTGCTGCATGGCTGCACCGTCGACGACAACAGCCTGATCGGAATGGGCGCCGTCGTGCTCAACGGAGCGAAGATCGGCAAGAATTCCCTGGTCGGCGCCGGCGCCCTGGTGACGGAAAACAAGGTCTTTCCGGACAATTCCCTGATCGTCGGCTCGCCCGCCAAGGTGATAAGGGTGCTGGACGATGCGGCGATCGAGAGGCTGCGCGTCTCGGCCGCGCACTATGTCGCCAACGGCAGACGTTTCAAGGCCGGATTGAAGAACGCCTGAGAGCTTGCGTTCCCCGCGACGGCTTGCCATCGGCTTATCCGCTCCGGGACATCGCCTCGCGCAACAGCAACACTCCCGCTTCGAAGCCGGCCTGGTCCGCACCTTCGAGCGCGGTCCCGTAATCATCGATGCGCGTTCTGAGCGTCGGATCCGCGCCGGATGCCAGCAGCAGGCGGATCGCCTGCGCGTCGCGCTGCGCCACGGCATAGTGGAGAGGCGTCCAGTCATTGACGCCGCGCATGTTCGGATCTGCGCCATGCTCGATCAGGATCCTGACGATCTCCAGCCTGTCCGGCCGCTCGGCCGACAGCGCCGCGATCAAGGAAGGAAATCCGGCGTGGTCCTCGTAGTTCGGGTTCGAGCCGGCATCGAGCAGCGTCGAGATAAAGGCCAACGGGCTCCAATAGATGGCGTATTCCAGCGGATGGCCGAGGCCGAGCTCGAAGGGCATCCTCTCGTCGAAACAGCGCGCCGAGCCGCCGAGCGCCTTGCCAAGAGCCTCGAGGTCGCCCGCCTTGAAGGCATCGTCGATGGCCTTGAAGAGCTTGGCGCGCTCGCAGCGGTCGTCAGCGATTTCCAGCATCGCCTTCCATCGGAAATGGACAGCCATATTGCGCCCATTCCGCCACGACCGGAAAGGCCTGACAGAGCGAAGGCGAAAATGGCGGAGCCGGCCCGGGGACAGGGCCGGCTCCTAAAACCCGGTCGTTGGGGACGGGGAGGGTGGGGACTCGACCGGGCTTTTCCCTAAGCACCTCGCATGAATGCGACGTGCTTAATCTCTTTGTGCATGTCGTTGCCCCAAAACCGCTGCGCACTTTTGGGCGACATGCATCGGCGTCCTAGCGGACGCTGGCGACGGCGTCCTCGCGGCCGTCGCTGATCGAAACCCAAACGCCTGAATTCTCGGTCGATTGACGTTTGAGGTAGGTGTAGACCGTGTCGTTCCAGGCGAGCACTTTCGGCTCGAGGTTGTCGAGGATGAATTCGCCGAGGCTGGTGCGCACTGTCAGCACCGCGTGGCCGTCGCCGTTCGGCTGCCGCACGACCGTCATCAAGAGGTCGCCGGCGGGGACGCCCACGGCCATCAGTTGGCGGCGCTTCTCCAGCGCATAGTCCTCGCAGTCGCCATAGCCGTTGCCGGGATAGGCCCAGTGTTCCTCGACCCCGTAGATCTCCATGTCGGTGCGCGGCTTGACGCGGGTGTTCACCGAATTGTTGACGTTGATGATCGTCGCCCACAGCTTGCGGGTCAGGTCGACCGGCGTTCCCTTCGGGGTCTTCTCGTTGCATTCGACCGGAATACGCTGACAGAATTCATAGTGACCGACCGGCTGGGTGGTGCGGCCACCCGTATGCATGAACACCGGTCCAGCGCTTGCCGTGCCCCAGGCGAAAAGCTGCATCGCCATTGCCAATAGCAACAGCTTGCCCCTCGTCATTTTCATTATGGTAGTCTCCCCGTTTGCGAGAGACTGTGCCACGTTGGGATTTATTTGACGCAAAAACCCGAAGTAGATATTGAGTAAAACGCCCGTAGAATAAATATAAAATTTGAACTATCTCGATTTCGGATCGTTGAGATTTTGCTCGGCCGTGTGGCCGCGGAAGGGCACCGGAGCGCCCAACAAAAAACCGGCCGCTGGCGGCCGGTTTGATGCATGCTTGAGTTCAGCAGCGATCAGGATCTCGGCGCGTTGAATTCCGAGTCCAGTGTCTCCGGCCGCTGGATGACGGCGAATTCGATGGCGACGCCGTCCTCGAAGTGACGCACTACCTGGCCGCGCATTGTTCCAAGCATCACCTGCACGCCGATTGCCGGCTTGACGTCGATCTCGATCGCTGCGCCTGAGAGCGACAGGTCGATGATGCGGCATTGGTACTGGCGCCCGTCGGTGAGCTGCAGCACGCTCATCGGATTGCGCGGCGCGACGCGCTCATGGCGCCGGTCTTCCGGCAGATCCAACTCATGCTTGTTGGCGAGCCAGGTGAGCTGCGCGGCGAGCTTGTCCTTCTTGCGGTCCGAAGCGATGACGGTCATAGCAAAACCGTCCTGCGAGGTCCGCGTCACGATGCCTTCGATGCGACCGATATGGTCGATATAGGCAATGACCTTCTCGCCCGGCATGCCGATGCGTTCGGTGCGCAAGGCGACGTTGCCGGGCGACATGTCGATCACCTGGCACGAATGCTCTGTGCGGTCCTCCAGCATAAAGCGTCCGTAGATTTTCACCCGGACACGCTGAAAATTGCGCCGCTCCACGCGGGACGGCGCGTAGTCTGCCGCCGCTGACCTCATGACTTGCCTACACCCCGTTGGCATTCCTCGCGACGATGCGAGGAATTTCACCGGAAAAGCTACAGCAAAGGAGGTTAAAAAAGGGGAAAAAGCCGGCCTCAAATGGCTGGGAGACCGGACGCTCGAACACCGCAAAAAGCGCGGCCGATCAGGGGTAGATAGGCCTCGCGATCCGTCCTACTCGTTGCGCCCGCCGTCGAAGACGACGAGATGCCGGATACGCCGCGCGCGGCCGAGCGCCGAGATGGTATCAGGCGCGTCGAACTCCGTCGGCACGAGCGACGGAACATCGATCGCGGGCCGGTTTTTCAAGAACATTGGTTCCTTCTCGGGATCGATGACCCGGATCGCGTCGATCAGCGCATCGGCGAGCGCGTCGGCACCGAGCCAGAACGGTTTATCCACTGCACTGACGATGCCGAGGCAGCGAGGGTTCTCGACGCCGCCATCGAGCGGCAGCGCGAGCAGCTCGAACTTGTTGGAACGGCCGCTACGGCTGAAGCCTTCATAGGTCAGAAGCAACACCGATTTCTGGTCGAAGACGCCGTGGATGAGCCGCGACATCAGCCGCTGGTCCTTCTCGCGCCAGAGCGAGGGGAAGGAGAACCCCTTGAGCTCGCGGCCGTAATAGGCGCAGAGCCTGGTGCCCGCCAGGCGGAAAACGGCTTCTCCGCGTGTGTCGCGCTCCAGGATGAACGTGTCCGCCAAGAGAGATTTGATGTCCGCCGGCTCGACTTCCGAGCGCTTCGGGGCAGGGCGGCCATCACGCAGCTGGTTCCAATATTGGAACAGCGTGATTGATCCGATCTGATTCATTTCCATTCCGCTCCGGCAATCTGTCTTTTTGCTGTCCCATCGGCGGACAGACAGGGCGCCCTCCGATGACCTTCATGCGGTGCGGAGCAGGATGCGTGCCAGCATCGTTAACGTTTGTTCACGGGTCGGGGTCGTTAAGGTTAACAAGTGGTTTACATTGCGCGCCGGCAGGGCCTGTGGC
Organism: Mesorhizobium sp. M1D.F.Ca.ET.043.01.1.1; assembly: GCF_003952385.1. Lineage (NCBI taxonomy): Bacteria > Pseudomonadati > Pseudomonadota > Alphaproteobacteria > Hyphomicrobiales > Phyllobacteriaceae > Mesorhizobium > Mesorhizobium sp. M1D.F.Ca.ET.043.01.1.1. Next base: position 94,543 of record NZ_CP034444.1, on the reverse strand, counting down.
ACATCGAAAACCACTCCAAAACGGTCGTTTCGCAACGATCGGCAGCACTTTCAGTCAGGTTTACGGGGGGCAGGGGACCCGACCGGCCGTCCAAGGGGAACCTTGGACGGCTTTCTTTTTGATTCGCACCTATCCGATTCGGGCTGTGGCGATTCGCGGTTTGTGATTCGATCGCGCGTGAACTACATGCTCGGCCGAAAATTGAGTCTCCCAGCCAGCAGCAAGGGGCGCATGAGCGAACCGGTTAGCCCGAGTGAACCCCAACCGCAGCCAGGCGAAGAGGCGCCGGGGCCGCGCCGCGAGCCGGTATTCAACCTGCCGCCGGTGGTGCTGGCGGTGATCGGGATCTGCGCGGTCGTCTTCCTGCTGCAGCAATATGTGCTGAACGACGACCAGCAAATGACGCTGCTCTATGACGGCGCCTTCATTCCGGTGCTCTATACCGGCCAGTATGGCTTCGACTGGTTCCTGTTCACGCGCCCCTTCACCTATGCCTTCATGCATGGGAGTGTCGCCCATATTGCCATCAACATGGTCTGGCTTGCCGCTTTCGGCTCACCGCTTGCCAATCGTCTTGGCGCGACCCGATTCGGGGTGTTCTATGCCGCGACCGGGCTGGCATCGGTCGCGCTATTCTGGGCAATGCACCCCTATGGCGAGATGCCGCTGGTCGGCGCTTCGGGCGCGATCTCGGGCATGATGGGGGCTGCGGCGCGTTACGGTTTCCGCATCGACCGCTCATCCGGCAGCGCGGCCTTCGCCGGCGAGCCGCTGCCGATCGCAATTGTGCTGCGCCTGCGCGGCGTAATGACGTTCCTCGGCGTCTGGATGGTGATCAACCTCGCCACGGGCCTGCTCGGCCTTGCGCCGGGCATCGACGGACAGATCGCCTGGGAAGCCCATATCGGCGGCTTCGTCGCCGGCTTCTTCGGCCTGCGTTTTTTCGATCGCCCACAGCGGTCCGAGTAACGCTGCGGCGCACTTGAAATGCAACCAATCACGGCGCACGATGTTGCCATGCATGTCGCCCAAAACTGCGAAGCGGTTTTGGGAGAGCGAGATGCATCAAAACAAGGACTTAAAGCGCGCCGCTGCGCGCTTTAAGTCACCCGGCGTCTTCCCGTGGGCGCTGGGCTAGCCGGTTTGGCACGAGCCGGCAGGCAAGGCTGAGGAGGACGCCATGACGGTTAAGGCAATTCTTGAAAGCAAGGGCCATGACGTGTTCACGCTCGGGCCTAATGAAAAGCTGAGCGAAGCGATCCGGATACTGACGGATCACCGGATCGGCGCTCTCGTCATCACCAACGGCGACCGCAAGATCGTTGGCATTCTCTCGGAGCGCGACATCGTGCGGGTGCTTGCCAGGGAAGGGGCGGCCGCGCTCGATATTCCCGTGCGTTCGGCCATGACGCCCAAGGTCAAGATCTGCAATGAAAGCCACACGGTCAACGAAGTGATGGAGATCATGACGAAGGGTCGCTTCCGCCATCTGCCGGTGGAAAAGGACGGCATGCTCGACGGCATCGTGTCGATCGGCGACGTGGTCAAGCGCCGCATCGAGGATGTCGAGCGGGAGGCCGAGGAGATCAGGGCTTACATCGCCACTGCGTAGCTGGTCCTCCGCTGGTCGCAGCCGGGCTAGCGCAGGCCGGCTGCATGCCGCAGGCGTGCGATCAGGTCGGCGTTCCGACAATAATCCGGCGGGACGTCGGCTTGTTCGTGGCTGTCGAGCCAGGTCGAGCATTCGGCCTGATGGCCGCATGAACGGCAGCGGTCGGCAGCTCGATTGATAACGGCAATGTGGTCCGGAACAGTCTTCAGTTGCCGATCGACCCCCATCGTCTGCATCATGCGGCCCATCAGCGTGGTCCTGAGGTCGATTGAGAGCAGATAATCCAGTAAGCTCATATCGTCGCCACTCCTGCTTTTGTGGCAATCTCGGCCAAGACAGCAGGCGCACGCATTGATCTCGGTCAAACCGACGACTCCCTTGCCAGCCCGAGCCGATTGATCTAGCGAACGGTTGACAGCCTGCGCCGTCAGAGCGTGGGAACCCGGACAACAATCATCTGGACTACCATGAGCATCATCGATACCCGCACGCCCGATCCGAAACGCCTGATCTCCGGCGCCACCGGCGATTGGGAAATCATCATCGGGCTCGAAGTGCATGCGCAAGTGACGTCCGAGGCCAAGCTCTTCTCCGGCGCCTCGACCTCGTTCGGCGCCGCGCCCAACGCGAATGTCAGCCTGGTCGACGCGGCGATGCCCGGCATGCTGCCGGTGATCAACGAGGAATGCGTCAAGCAGGCGATCCGCACCGGGCTCGGGCTGAAGGCCACGATCAACCATAAGTCCGTCTTCGACCGGAAGAACTACTTTTATCCGGACCTGCCGCAGGGCTACCAGATCTCGCAGTACAAGCAGCCGATCGTCGGCGAGGGCAAAGTGATCGTTTCGGTAGGGCCGGACCGGCAGGGCGAGTTCGAGGATATCGAGGTCGGCATCGAGCGGCTGCATCTGGAGCAGGATGCCGGCAAGTCGATGCACGACCAGCACCCGACCATGTCCTATGTCGACCTCAACCGCTCCGGCGTGGCGCTGATGGAGATCGTCTCCAAGCCCGACATGCGCTCCGCCGATGAGGCCAAGGCCTATGTCAGCAAGCTGCGAACCATCATGCGCTATCTCGGCACCTGCGACGGCAACATGGACGAAGGCTCGCTGCGCGCCGACGTCAACGTCTCGGTGCGCCGCCCCGGAGGGGCCTTCGGCACCCGCTGCGAGATCAAGAACGTCAACTCGATCCGCTTCATTGGACAGGCTATCGAATCCGAGGCGCGCCGGCAGATCGCCATCCTGGAAGACGGTGGCGCGATCGAGCAGGAGACCCGTCTTTTCGATCCCAACAAGGGCGAGACGCGCTCGATGCGCTCCAAGGAAGAGGCGCATGACTACCGCTACTTCCCGGACCCCGACCTTCTGCCGCTGGAATTCGACCAGGCCTATGTCGATGATTTGGCGCAGCATCTGCCGGAACTGCCCGACGACAAGAAGGCTCGGCTGATCGGCTCGCTGGGGCTGTCGACCTATGACGCCTCGGTGTTGGTATCGGAAAAGCCGATCGCCGACTATTTCGAGAAGGTGGCGGCGGGACGCGACGGTAAGCTCGCCGCCAACTGGGTCATCAATGACCTGTTGGGCGCTCTCAACAAGGCCGGAAAAGATATTGAAAATGCTCCGGTTTCGCCCGATCAGCTCGGCGCCGTCATTGATCTCATCAAGGAAGGCACCATCTCCGGCAAGATCGGCAAGGATCTGTTCGAGATCGTCTGGAACGAGGGCGGCGATCCGCGCCGGCTCGTCGAAAGCCGCGGCATGAAGCAGGTGACCGATACCGGCGCCATCGAGAAAGCGGTCGACGAGGTCATCGCCGCCAATCCGGACAAAGTCGAGCAGGCGCGTGCCAAGCCGACCATGGCCGGCTGGTTCGTCGGCCAGGTGATGAAGGCGACCGGCGGCAAGGCGAACCCGCAGGCGGTCAACGAGCTGGTCAAGGCCAAGCTCGGCATCGAGGGCTAGCGTGTTCGTACGAACGGCGAGCGAACGCGATCTCGCTGCCGTCCGTGCGCTGCTTGTCGAGACCTGGCATGCCACTTATGACGCCATCTATGGTGCAAGGCGGGTTGCTGAAATCACGGACGAATGGCACTCGATCGCGTCGCTCAGGGCGCGGCTGACTCGCCCCAATTCGGAATTCCTGATCGCCGACGATGGCAAGCGCATCGGCGGCATGGCTTACGCTTCCGCGACCACGGACCCGAAGATCGTCCTCTTGAACCAGCTCTACGTGCATCCGGATTGTCAGCGGCAAGGGATCGGCCAGGCGCTGCTCGACGAGGTCGAGTTGAGCTTTCCGGAAGCGCAGACACTGCGCCTGGAGGTGGAAGCGGCGAATGCCCCGGCGATCGCCTTCTACGAAGCGAACGGATTCCGGCCCACGGGCAGAACCGCCGATTGCGGCGGCGGTTCAGGAACACCCGCACTCATCCTGGAGAAGCGGCTGGGGTAGACCGCCGTGCGCGAACGCTCGATCAGCCGCGAGAAATCTCGACATTGTCGATCAGCCTTGTCGTGCCGAGCCAGGCCGCCGCAAGCAGACGGCCATCGCGGTCGCGCCGCCAGGGGGCGAGCGTTGCCGCCTCGCGCGCAGCGACGTAGTCGACTTTTCGAAAGCCCGCCCTGACGAGCGCTTCCGCCGCGTCGCGGGTAGCGCTCGACTCGTCGGCGCCGGCGGCGAGCGCCGCCGCTGTCTGGCGCAGAACGACGTTGAGCTTGCGCGCAACAGCAAGTTCGGTCTCGCCGAGATAGGCGTTGCGCGACGACATGGCGAGACCGTGGTCGTCGCGCACTGTCGGCGCGCCGACGATCTCGACCGGCAGGTCGAGATCGCGGCACAGTTGTCTCACGACGCAAAGCTGCTGGTAGTCCTTCTCGCCGAAGATCGCGCAATCGGGCGCCGCCTGCAGGAAGAGCTTGGCCACCACCGTCGCGACACCGTCGAAGAAGCTCGGCCTGAAATTCGTTTCGAGGCCGGAAGCGGGGCCGCCGATGGAGATCTTGGTGGCGAAGCCCGCCGGGTACATTTCCGCGACGACCGGCGTGAAGGCGAGATGCGCCCCCACCTCCCGCAGCCGGTCGAGATCGCGAGCCAGTTGGCGCGGATATTTGTCCAGGTCCTCGGTCGGCGCGAACTGGGTCGGATTGACGAAGATCGAGACGACGCAGCGATCGGCCTTTTCGAGCGCGATCCTGACCAGCGAGATGTGCCCGTCATGCAGGGCGCCCATGGTCGGCACCATGGCGACCTTGAGGCCCTCCCGGCGCCAGTCCCGGATTTGCGCGCGAAGTGCTGCGACGCTGTCGACGACGATTGGCCCGCTCATGCCTCGTCCTTGCCCGATGTCGCCGAAAAGACGTGGTCTTGTCCCGGAAATTCGCGGCTGCGCACCTCGGCGGCGTAGCGCGCCGCCGCATCCGCAATGGTGTCACGCAAGCTTGCGTATTCCTTGACGAATTTCGGCACCCTGTCGACGGTCATGCCGATCATGTCGTCGATGACCAGGATCTGGCCGTCGCAGTCGCCGCTGGCGCCGATGCCGATCGTCGGGATCGAGATATGACGGGTGAGGTCCGACGCCACGGCTTCCACCGTGCCCTCGATGACAACCGAGAAAGCGCCAGCCCTTTCGACCGCTTCGGCGTCACGAAACAGCGCGGCAATGTTTTCCTCGGTCCGGCCCTTAATCTTGTAGCCGCCGTCCTTTTCCACGGACTGCGGCTGCAGGCCGATATGGCCCATCACCGGAATGCCTTCGGCGACGATCGCGGCGATCTGCGCAGCCATGTCGACGCCGCCTTCGAGCTTGACCGCCTGGCACCCGGTCTCGCCGACGATGCGCCTTGCCGAGGCAACTGCGTCCCCCCGGGAGGCCTCGTAGCTGCCGGCAGGCATGTCGACGACGACGCAGGCTTTTGTCGAGCCGCGCATCACCGCCTGTCCATGGGCGATCATCATCTCCAGCGAGGCGCCGAGTGTCGTGGCATGGCCATGCAGAACCATGGCGACGCTGTCGCCGACCAAAAGCAGGTCAACATGCGGATCGAGCATGCGGGCGATCGGATAGGTATAAGCGGTAAGACAGACAATCGGCACGCCACCCTTGCGGCGGCGAATGTCTTCGGCGCCGATCCTGTTGCCGGTGGATCGTTCTGGGGCCAATCGTCACCTCCCTCAACCGGCTTGGGCCAACTAGCCGCTTGCCGGGCGTGCGAGCTTTAGAAACACAGGCAACGCTTGGCAAGCAGGGTTGCCGCGCCTTGCGCGCCTGTATCGATTTAGCGCAGAAGCATTTACCATCGGCCGGCGCGGCAAAGCCCTTGCCTTCGCGATGACCTGACGCCATAAGCAGGAAACGGCGCGGCCGCTGCCGCTACGAGGATCCGGATGAAGACTTTCCTGCTGCAGTTTTTCACCTGGTGGAACAGCCAGACGCTGGGCACGCGCTTCCACACCTGGCGATTCGGCAAGAAGGTGGGCGAGGACGAGGCCGGCAACGTCTACTACGAAGGCGGCATCGATTCGGAAGGCCGCACCCGCCGCTGGGTCATTTATCGCGATTACTCCGAAGCCTCGAAGATCCCGCCGGGCTGGCACGGCTGGATCCATCACCGCGTCGACACGCCTCCACCGAGCGAGAGCTACAAGGCTCGCGACTGGCAGAAGCCGCATCGGCCGAACCTGACCGGAACGCCCGGCGCCTATCGTCCGCAGGGCTCCATCCTGACCAACCAGCATCGCCCGCAGGTGACCGGCGACTATGACGCCTGGACGCCCGGTTCGTAACTGCGGTTTTCGGTCCTTTGTCGCCACAATTGGCGTTTAGCTGCTTGCTGATATCGCAGCCATGACTAGCCTTGGGCGATTGAAAGAATCACCCGGGCGCAACCACCGGTATCCTTGCATGAACTCTTTCGGCCGACTTTCGACGGGACTGTTCGCGGCAGCGTCTGTTCTGGCAGCATCGACGGCGGTGTTCGCCGCTGCGCAGGAACCGGCGGCGCCGGCAGTCTCCGACCGCATCACCAACCCGGTCGCCGAATTCGCCGGCATCGACAAGATCACCGGCCGCATCATCACCTTCGACGTCTATATCGATGAGACGGTGCAGTTCGGCGCCCTGCAGGTGACGCCGCGCGTCTGCTATTCGCGGCCCGAGACCGAACAGCCGAAGACCGATTCCTTCGTCGAGGTGGACGAGATCACGCTCGACCGCAAGATCCGCCGCATCTTCACCGGCTGGATGTTCGCCGAAAGCCCCGGCCTCAACGCCGTCGAGCATGCGGTCTATGACGTCTGGCTGAAAGGCTGCAAGCAGAAGTCTGACGTGCCGCCGCCGACCGCAGTCAAGGCCGATACGGCCAAGCAGAAGCCGAATGCCGCCAAGCCGAAGGCGGCCACGCAGGAGCAGCCGGCGGACCCAGCGCCCGAGCCGACGGACGCAGCACCCGCACCGGACGGCACCGACACCACCGACCAGAACTGACTTCGGAACTCTCGTTTTCGCAATCCGTTGGTAGACGGCAACAGCGACGGGAGGATTCCACCATGGCAAAGATCAGGCCGATCGCGGCCAGCAAGAAAGAGCTTCTCGATCTCGAGAAAGGGTTCTGGACCGGTGATTCCACATATTTTGCGGCTCATGCCGATGTGGAGTGCCTCGTCGCTTTTCCGGAGATGGCGAAAGCGATGGCCAACGCCGATCTGGCCAAGACCGCCACGAAGCCCAACCGCTGGCGCGATCTAGACATCCGGCTGAAAGGCATGGTCGAGCCGGGCAGCGATATCGTCATGCTGACCTACGAGGCTCATGCGACGAGTGAAAGCGGCGAGCCCTATGCCGCTCTGGTCAGCACAGGCTATGTCCATCGCGCCGATGGATGGAAGATGATGTTCCACGCCCAGACGCCGATTGAAACATCGACCGACCACTGACGGCTGCCCTCAAGGATAGAAGATCGCGTCGCCCTTCAAGGCCTCGGCCAGCATCTTCTCATAGCGGCTGCGCGGCACGTCGATCGCGCCGAAGCGCTTGAGGTGCTCGGTGGTGAACTGCGTGTCAAGGAGCGCGAAGCGACGCTCGTTCAACCGCTCGACCAGATAGTAGAGGCACGTCTTCGAGGCGTCGGTTTCCCGGGCGAACATGCTTTCGCCGAAGAACACGCGCCCGAGCGAAACGCCATAGAGGCCGCCGACCAGCCGGCCCCTGCGCCACGCCTCGACAGAATGACAGTGGCCCAGCCGGTAGAGCTCGACATAGGCTTCGCGAATCGGCGCGTTGATCCAGGTCGAGCGGCGCTCGTCGCGCCTTTCGGCGCAGCCGTCGATCGTCGCCTCGAAATCGAAATCGAAGCGGATGTCGAAAGGGTGCCTGCGGATCGTCTTCTTCAGGCTGCGCGGCGTGTGAAATCCGTCGAGCGGGATGATGCCGCGCGTTTCCGGCCGCACCCAGAACACTTCCGGGTCGGTCGCGCTCTCGGCCATCGGGAAGACGCCCGAGGCATAGGCTTTCAGCAGCAGGTCGGTCGGAATGCGATAGCCGGGCGCATAGGGGCGGGTCATCGCGGCATTATAGCTGCAAGTTGAGCCTAGTTCTCCTTGGCCAGGTATTTTTCCAGCCAGTGGATGTCGTAGTCGCCATTGGCGATATCCGGATTGCCGACGAGGTCGCGGAACAGCGGCAGCGTCGTCTTGATGCCGTCGACGACGAACTCGTCCAGCGCCCGGCGCAGCCGCATCATGCATTCGACGCGGTTGCGACCGTGCACGATCAGCTTGCCGATCAGGCTGTCGTAATAGGGCGGGATCCTGTAGCCGGAATAGACGCCGGAATCGACGCGGATGCCGAGGCCGCCGGGTGTGTGGAAATGCGTGATCGTGCCGGGCGACGGCGTGAAGGTGCGCGGATCCTCGGCATTGATGCGGCACTCGATGGCGTGGCCGTTGAACTTGATGTCTTCCTGCCTGACCGACAGTCCGCCGCCGGAGGCGACGCGGATCTGCTCATGCACGAGGTCGATGCCGGTGATGGCTTCCGTCACCGGATGCTCGACCTGCAGGCGGGTGTTCATCTCAATGAAATAGAACTCGCCGTTCTCGTAGAGGAATTCGATGGTGCCGGCGCCGGAATAGCCGAGATCGGCGATCGCCTTGGCGCAGATGCCGCCGATGCGCGAGCGCTCCTCGGCGTTGAGCGCGGGCGAGTTAGCCTCCTCCCACACCTTCTGGTGGCGGCGCTGCAGCGAGCAGTCGCGCTCGCCGAAATGCACGCCGTGGCCGGCGCCGTCGCCGAAAACCTGCAATTCGATATGGCGCGGCTTCTCCAGATATTTCTCGATGTAGACGGCATCGTCGCCGAAGGCGGCGCCGGCTTCCGATTTGGCCGTCTGCAGTGCCACTTCGAGATCGGCCTCGGTGCGGGCCACCTTCATGCCGCGGCCGCCGCCGCCGGCCGAAGCCTTGATGATCACCGGATAACCGATCTCGGCCGCGACGCGTTTCGCTTCCTTCTCGTCGGTGATCGCGCCGTCGGAACCGGGCACCACCGGGATACCGAGGCGCTTTGCTGTGCGCTTGGCCTCGATCTTGTCGCCCATGATGCGGATATGGTCGCCCGACGGGCCGATGAAGGTGATGTTGTGAGCGGCGAGGATGTCGGCGAACTTGGCGTTTTCCGACAGGAAACCGTAGCCCGGATGCACGGCGTCCGCGCCGGTGATCTCGCAGGCGGCGACGATCTGGTGGATGTTGAGATAGCTTTCGCGCGACGGTGGCGGGCCGATGCAGACGCTTTCGTCGGCTAGCCGCACATGCATAGCGTCGGAATCGGCCGTCGAATGGACCACCACCGTCTGGATGCCGAGCTCCTTGCAGGCGCGCAGCACCCGGAGTGCGATTTCGCCGCGATTGGCGATGAGGATTTTTTGGAACATCTGCCCGCTGTTCCCGGCTCTACTCGATGACCACGAGCGGCATGCCGTATTCGACCGGCTGGGCGTCCTCGATCAGGATCGCCGTCACCGTGCCGGCGCGCGGCGAGGGTATCTGGTTCATCGTCTTCATCGCTTCGATGATGAGCAGCGTCTGGCCTTCCTTCACCTTCTGGCCGATCTCGACGAACGGCTTGGCGTCGGGCGAGGGCGCCAGATAGGCGGTGCCGACCATCGGCGAGGGCACGGCGTTCTTGGAGGGGTCAGCTATCGTCGCAGGTGCCGCCGCTGCCGCCTGGGCCGGCGCGGCAATCGCGGCGGCTGGAACAGGAAGCGGAGCCGCGACCGCGTGGACGGCCTGCGACTGACGCGACACGCGCACCTTCAGGTCGCCAAACTCGACCTCGATCTCGGTCAGGTTGGTGTCGTTCAGTATGCCCGCCAGATCGCGGATCAGCTGCTGGTCAACACCGTTCTTCTTTATCGACATTTTCGAGCCTTCTGTTTGGGAGCCGGTCACAGGCGTGCCGCCAGTGCCTGCAGCGCAAGCGTGTAGCCGAGTGGCCCGAACCCGCAGATCATGCCGACAGCGACCGGCGCGACCATGGAGACATGGCGGAAAGGCTCCCGCGCGTGGATATTGGAAAGATGGACTTCAGCGACGGGCAGCGGCGCGACGGCGCGGATGGCGTCGTGGATGGCAATCGAGGTGTGCCCGTAGGCGCCGGGATTGATCACGATGCCAGCGGCCTTGTCGCCGGCCTCCTGGATCCAGTCGACCAGGTCGCCCTCATGATTGGACTGGCGAAAATCGATCTCCAGCCCGAGCGCCGCGCCGGCGGCCTTGCAATCCTCGGCTATGGCGTCAAGCGTCTTGCCGCCATAGATCCCCGGCTCGCGCTTGCCGAGTGCATTGAGATTGGGACCGTTCAGGACGAAAATCGTTTTCAAATATGCCGACCTCTTCGGCGCCGGCCTCAAGCCGGCGCGCCGGACCTCTATAATGGGCATAGCCGCCGGCGAAAAGAGCGCAAGTGCGTTCTTTCGCTGTCCACAACAGGCGGAAATTCGTCCGTTGTCGCGACCCGAGACGAACTAGAGCGCGCTCTTGGCCTGCTCGATCTTTTCCGCCAGGACCTGCTGTCCGAGCGCGCCGAACACCACCTCGTTGCCGACCACATAGGACGGCGTGCCGGTGATCGACAGCTTGGTGGCGAGGTCGTAGGTTCGAGACAGCGCTTCGTTGATGCTCGGATCCTTCATCTTCTCGCGCAGCTTGGCCTCGTCGGCGCCGAGCGAAAGCGCGACCTTCATGGCGGTGGATTCGGTTGCGCGGCCCTGGCCGCCGAGCAGCGCGGTGTGGAACTCGCCGTACTTCTCCGGCATCATCAGGTGGAAGGCCATCGACACCACGCTGGCTTTTTGCGAATCGGGGCTGAGGATCGGGAATTCCTTCAGCACGAAGCGCAGGTCCGGATCGGCCTTGGTCAGCGCCTTCATGTCCTCGATGGCGCGTTTGCAGAAGCCGCAATTGTAGTCGTAGAACTCGACGATGGTCACCTTGCCCTTCGGGTTGCCGACGACGCCGTCGAAGGTGGAATTGAAGATCTCGTCCTTCGCGTCCTTGATGACGCCGAGCGCGGCGAGCCGCTGCTCCTCCTTCTGCTTGGCCTCGAGCGCGTCCTGAACCTCGAGCAGGACTTCCGGGTTCTTCAACAGATAGTCGCGGATGATGCCTTCGACCTCCTTGCGGTCGATCTTGCTGTCCGTGGAGGCCACCTGGATGGCTTGCGTCGTATCGGCCTTGGCGGCCTGCGGGCTTCCTGCCACGAAGCCGAATGCCAGCATGCCGAGCGCTACCGCCACGCCGGCGCTGCCGAGCAGGATTGCCTTGTTCATGACCAGTTCCTTCTGCCTGTACCGGTCCGCCTTAGTCGCCGCGCGCGGCCGGGACGTTCATTTGAGTTTGTTCGATGGCGTGTAGTTTATGATATCCTGCGCGCGAAGCCAGCCTGGCTCGCCGCGCTTCAATTTCTGTTGAGCGCGCATGGCGAAGATTTTCGCATTCTTGTAGTCGGCCGAATAGAAATGGCCCTCGGCGGTCGCAAGGTCGGCGGCCGGGATTTGCCCCAATTCGCCATAGGCCTGCGCCAGATAGCGATAGGCTTCCGCATTCTCCTTGTCGCGCCCGACGCCGTTGTTGAGCTGCGTCACCGCCTTCTTGATCGATTCCGGCGTGCCGACCGCCATAAGCGCCTGCCCGAGCGAGACCAGGAGCAGCCCGGACCGCGCCGGGTCGAGGCTGACGGCCTTGGCATAGGCATCCGCGGCATCCTTGGGCTTGTTGACCTTCATCAGGATGTCGCCGCGCAGCTCCTGGAAATAGGGGTTCTTCGGCTGTTCCTTGATCAGCGCCGCGGTCTTTGTCAGTGCGGCGCCCGGATTGCCGTAGAGATAGGTCTGCTGCGCGTCGCCATAGCGCGCGGCGAGGCTGGTCGGGTTCTTGCGCATCAGCCGCGCCACGGCCGCCTGGCCCTGCATATAGGCGGCGATCTTGATGCGCATCATGTCGTGGCGCTGCTGCAGCGCCGGCGGGTCGACCTGGTTGACGTACGGGCTCGCCTTGACCAGCACTTCGAGGTTGGCGATGCGTTCTTGCGGCATCGGATGGCTGATCCGGTAGGGATCGAGCTGGGTGCCCGACAGCGAAAGCGCGCTCTGGAAGCGGGCGAAGGTCTTCAGCATGCCCATGCCGGACTGACCGGTGGCATTGAGATAGGTGATCGCCGAGCGGTCGGCGGTGATTTCTTCGCCTCGCTGATAGGCAAGGATGCTGCGCTGTGCCATCTCACCGCCACCGGCGGCGACGCCCATGCCGGCGCCGGCAAGGCCGCGGCTGTTGGTCGTGGCGCCGGCGACCATAGCGCCCGCGCCGAGCAAAGTGGCGATGATGGCCATCGTCTTGGCGCGGTCGAGCTGGTCGCGCAGCTTCTGCTGGTGGCCGCCGGCAATATGGCCGGCCTCGTGCGCGATGACGCCGATGATCTCGTTCGGCGTTTCGGCCGTCCCCAGCGCGCCGGTGTTGATGAACAGGCGGCGGCCCGTCACGAAGGCGTTGAAGCTCTGGTCGTTGACGAGAACGATGTCGATGCCGTCATTGGCGAGGCCCGCCGCCCTGAAGATCGGCCGGGCATAGTCGCGCACCAGCGCCTCGATCTCGGCGTCGCGCACCACCGGGACGCCCTGTGCGAAGGCGTTCACGGAAGCGGATACCGCAACGGCGGCGGCAAGCAGGAGTGTCGCGAATCCGCGCGCGGTTCGCCCTATCGCGGTCGATCTGTCAATTATCGTTCGGGGTCGGCTCAACATGGCAGGTCCACTGGTAGACGAGCGGGCGAAGGATGAAAAGTCGGCGCCGATAACTTCCTGCGCGCTTGTGATCCCCACATCAATCGGGCATTTGTGCGGCGCTGCCGCCGAACCCAGGCAATTCCAAGGAACCGCGCGGCGGTTTCGGCCCGGAATTGCTCCAGAAAACAAAGGCAGGCTGAACGAGAGGTCAGATGGTCGTTTCGCTTTCACGCCGCGGCGAGGTCGAGCCGTTCCACGCCATGGATATCCTGGCCGAAGCCAACCGGCTGAAGGCCACCGGCGTTCCCGTGGTGTCGATGGCGGTCGGCCAGCCGTCGGACCCAGCGCCGGCCGGCGTCCGAGAAGCCGCGGCTCTTGCCCTTAAGCACGGTCGCATCGGTTACACCGATGCTTTGGGGCTGGCAGAACTGCGCAAGGCGATCGCCACGCACTATGGCGAGCACTACGGAATCGATGTCGCCCCGGCCCGCATCGCCGTCACCACCGGCTCGTCGGCCGCCTTCAACCTGGCTTTCCTGGCGATGTTCGATCCGGGCGACCGTGTCGCCATTGCGGCGCCCGGCTATCCGGCCTACCGCAACATCATGGCCGCGCTCGGCATCGAGATCGTCGAGATCGAGCTCGGCTCGGACGCCTATCTGCACGCCGAACACCTGAAGGCCGCACATCGCGAAAAGCCGCTGAAGGGCGTGCTGTTCGCCAGCCCCGCCAATCCGACCGGCGCGGTGATCCCCGCGGACGAGCTCGCGGCGCTTGTGAAGACAGCCGAAGAGCTCGGCATCGCCGTGCTGTCGGACGAGATCTACCACCGGTTGGCCTACGCCGCGCCCGATGTCAGCGCATTGGCCTATGGCGCCGGCGTGACGGTGATCAACTCGTTCTCGAAATACTACTGCATGACCGGCTGGCGCATCGGCTGGATGGTGCTGCCGGAAGAGCTGGTGCGGCCGGTCGAGCGCATCGCCCAGAGCCTCTACATCTCGCCGCCGGAACTGTCGCAGATCGCGGCGATCGAAGCTTTCAAGGCCACGGAAGAGCTGGAAGCGGTGAAGGCCCGCTATGCTTGGAACCGCGACCTTCTGATGAAGCGTCTCCCGGAACTCGGTTTCGCGCTCGCGGCGCCGATGGACGGCGCCTTTTATGCCTTCTGCGACGTTACCCGGCACACCAATGACAGCATGGCCTTCGCGCGCAAGATGCTGGCCGAGGCGCATGTGGCGGCCACCCCCGGGCGCGACTTCGATCCGCTGCAGGGCCACCGCACCATGCGCTTCTCCTATGCAGGCAGCCATGACGACATGGTCGAGGCGCTGGCGCGCATCGAACGCTGGCTGAAATAGACGCCCATGCCGGAACTCGAGCAAGCGCTGGCCGATGTGGCCGCCGAAATGGCGGAACGCACCGATCGCGGCAATGTCGCCACCTATATCCCGCAGCTCGGCAAGGTCGATCCGAGGAAATTCGGCATTGCCGCCGTCACCAATGACGGCCGCGTCCTCCTTGCCGGCGATGCCGACCAGTCGTTTTCGATTCAGAGCGTCTCGAAAGTGTTCACGCTGACGCTGGCGCTGGGCAAGGTCGGCGATGCGCTCTGGCATCGCGTCGGCCGGGAGCCCTCCGGCAATCCGTTCAATTCGATCGTCCAGCTCGAGCATGAGAACGGCATCCCGCGCAATCCGTTCATCAACGCCGGCGCCATCGTCATCTCCGACATCCTGCTTGCCGGCCATCAGCCGCGCGAGGCGATCGGCGAGATCCTGCGCTTCGTCCAGTTCCTCGCCGACGACGAAACGATCATCATCGACCGCGACGTCGCTGCCTCCGAGCGCGCCACCGGCTACCGCAATTTCGCCCTGGCCAATTACATGAAATCCTTCGGCAATCTCCACCACGAGCCGGAGCTGGCCTTGGGCGTCTACTTCCACCATTGCGCCATTGCGATGAGCTGCCGGCAGCTCGCCATGGCCGGCCGCTTCCTCGCCAATGGCGGCAGGAATCCGGCGACCGGGCACTCCGTGGTGTCGGCCGAGCGGGCGCGCCGCATCGGCGCGCTGATGCTGACCTGCGGCCACTATGACGGCTCCGGCGACTTCGCCTTCCGTGTCGGCATTCCGGGAAAAAGCGGCGTCGGCGGCGGCATTCTTGGCATCGTACCCGGCGTCGCCTCGCTCGCCGTCTGGTCGCCGGGTCTCAACGAGAACGGCAACTCCAAGCTCGGCTCGATCGCGCTGGAAAAGCTCGCCAGGGTGATGAACTGGTCGATCTTCTCTCCCGATGCAGGAGGACGGCAATGATCAGGAAGCCATTGCGTGGACCGTTCTTATTATCGGAGCGGCTCTAGCAATAATTTATGGATTGGCGGGACTCGTCGCCTGGGCGGACGCTCAGCACGTATGCCCATATGGCAATCAATGCAGTGATGCCCGCACCACGATCTGGTTCGGCGCAACTATCGTCTTAGCCAGCTCTGTTGTTTGCGCCGTCGCCCTGCGAACAATTTTGCGCTCGCGCCGATAGATCAACTTCTGCGGTAACTGGCAAAAATCCCGCGCCGAATGGCGCGGGATTTTTGTGTTAAAAGATCAGCTTAATCGGCTGAAAATCCTAGAAAAAGCCTTTTCGCTGCCACCAGCCGGCGCGCTTCGGCTTTTCCTCGGCCTTGGCCTCGTCGGTGACGCTGGACGAAACGACCGGGACGACCGGCGCGTCGGTCGACTGGGGCTTGCGCCGCGTCGGGTGCGCACTGACGGGCGCTTCGGCCTCGGTCGGAGCCGAAGCAGCGACTGCCGGTTCCGGTTCGGCGGCCGCAGGTTCGGCGGGAGTTTCCGCCGCCGGTTCGGGCGCTTTCTCGGAGACCGTTTCCTCGGCGGCCTTCTTTGATCGCGATGCACGGCGCGGCTTCTTCGGCTTCTCCGCCTCCGGAGCATCGTCATTGGCGGGCGAGGGCGCTGCTTGCTCTTCGGCTGCCGCGACCGGCGGCGCGCCTTCGGGAGCTTTGACGTCCGCTTCATCGCCTGCGAGGTCATCGCCGGCGACGGCATCCGCAGCGGTTTCGCCGTCCTCGCGGCGATTGCGCTTGCCGCCGCGCTTGCCGCGCCGGCGCTTCTTGCCCTGACCGTCCTCGGCCGCTTCCGCCTCGGCCGGTGCTTCAGCCGTGACCTCGGCTGTTGCTTCGTCCGATGTCACTGCGGCATCCGCCGACGCGGGGACCGAAACGGCATCGCCATGGGGCTGGTGCTCGCGGTCGCGATCCTTGCCGCCGCGCCGCCGGCGGCGCTTGCGGCGCTTGCGGCCTTCGCCGTCCTCGGACCTTTGCTGCTGCTGTCCCTGCTGCGGATGGCGCGGCTGTTCCGCTTCGACCGAAACCTCTTCCTCCTCCTCGACGACGATCTCGTCCTCGGGCTCTTCCGGCTCGACATAGGTCGGCAGGCTGCGCACCTCGACAAAGCCTTCCGGCTTCTCCGCCACGGCGCCGCGGAAGATCGCGTAGTGCTGCGAGCCCAGCGTCTCGTCGGCTTCGAGCGTGATGGTCAGGCCGAACCGGGCCTCGAGCTCGACCAGATTGGCGCGCTTGTGGTTGAGCACATAGAGCGCGGTCGCCGCTGGCGTGCGCACGATGATGTGGCTGCGCGAATCCTTGAGCAGGAATTCCTCGATCGCCCGTACCACCATCAGCGCCACCGAAGAGTCGGAGCGCACATGGCCGGTGCCGCCGCAATGTGGGCAGGGCTTCATCGTCGATTCCAGCACGCTGGCGCGGATGCGCTGGCGCGACATCTCCATCAGGCCGAAATGCGAGATACGGCCGACCTGGATGCGGGCACGGTCGTTCTTGAGGTGGTCCTTCAGCCGCTTCTCGACGGAGCGGTTGTTACGGTTCTCCTCCATGTCGATGAAGTCGATGACGATCAGGCCGGCAAGGTCGCGCAGCCTCAGCTGCCGGGCGACTTCCTCGGCGGCCTCCAGGTTGGTGTGGAGTGCGGTATCCTCGATCGAATGCTCCTTGGTGGAGCGGCCTGAGTTGACGTCGATCGAGACCAGCGCCTCGGTCTGGTTGATGATGATGTAGCCGCCGCTCTTCAGCGTCACCTGCGGCTGCAGCATGCGGTCGAGCTGCGCTTCGATGCCGTTGCGCACGAAGATCGGGGTGGTGTCGCGGTAAGGCTGCACCACCTTGGCATGGCTCGGCATGAGCATGCGCATGAAGTCCTTGGCCTCGCGATAGCCGTCGTCGCCGGAGACCAGGATCTCGTCGATATCCTTGTTGTAGAGGTCGCGCACCGAGCGCTTGATCAGGCTGCCTTCCTCATAGACCAGGGCCGGGGCCGTGGACTGCAGCGTCAGGCTTCGGACGTTCTCCCAAAGCCGCATCAGATATTCGTAGTCACGCTTGATTTCGGCCTTGGTGCGGCTTTCGCCGGCGGTGCGCAGGATGACGCCCATGCCCTGCGGCACCTCGAGATCGGCGACGACCTCCTTCAGCCGCTTGCGGTCCTGGGCATTGGTGATCTTGCGCGAGATGCCGCCGCCGCGCGCGGTGTTGGGCATCAGCACCGAGTAACGGCCGGCGAGCGACAGATAGGTGGTGAGCGCCGCGCCCTTGTTGCCGCGCTCTTCCTTGACGACCTGGACCAGAAGGATCTGGCGGCGCTTGATGACTTCCTGGATCTTGTACTGGCGGCGAACCGGCTTGCGGCGGTTGCGGACCTCTTCCAGCGCATCCTCGGCGCCGACCGACTCGATCTCGTGCTCGTCCGAATGCGCGGACTGCACCTCCTCGAGCATGCCGCGATCGCTTTCGCTGGGAGCGGCTTCGTCGGACGGAGCGGCCTCGCTGGCGGATTCAGCCTGCGGCACCGCTTCCGAAATCACATCCGCTTCGATGCTGGCGGCCATCGAGGTGGGGCCGCCCTCGGAAGGCTTCTCGCTTTCGGCGGCGTCACTGTTGTCGGTGTCGCTGCCGGCCTCGGGTGCCTCGTTCTCGTCTTCGCCGGTTGTCTCTGCTACGGCCTCGACCGTCTCGGAGACTGTTTCGGCGGCCTCCGTTGTGGCATCGGCTGCTTCGCCGAGCTCGTTGACGGAGGCACTGGCAGCCGCGATGTCTTCGGCGTTTTCGCTACTTTCATCGGTGCCGGCAGCATCGGCGCCGCGCTTCTGCTCGGCGCGGTCGCGATTCTTGCCGCCACGGCGGCGGCTGCGGCGGCCGCGATCGCGCGCCTGCTGCTCCTCGCCGGCCTCAGCCTCCTCGTCGTCTTCGTCCTCGGCCTCCTGCGCCTCGGCGCGCAGCAGGGCCTGACGGTCGGCGACCGGGATCTGGTAGTAGTCGGGATGAATTTCACTGAAGGCGAGAAACCCGTGACGGTTGCCGCCATATTCGACAAAGGCTGCCTGGAGGGAAGGTTCGACGCGGGTTACGCGGGCGAGATAGATGTTTCCTTTGAGCTGCTTCTTGTCCTGGGATTCAAAGTCGAATTCTTCGATGCGGTTACCGCGAACGACGACAACGCGTGTTTCCTCCGGGTGGGAGGCGTCTATCAGCATCTTGTTGGGCATTATTTCGTTTCCTCCCGGCAGCCATCAGCCGCAGCTGGCAGGGCAGACCCCGCCGCTGTGTGCCTGGATTTGCGTGGATGCCGGATAATTGAATGTCCGCCGGCCGCTGCTTCAACGCGATGGCGGTGCCGCCCGCAGCCACAATGGCGCGGTTCGATGCGGACCTTTCCATGATTGCGCTTGAAGCCATCGGCACCCAGCAGAACCTTTTGAACCAAAGCCCGGGCTTGGCCGGACCAGCTTGTTTGCTCACACAGAGCCGGCGCGGGACATCCCGGCCGTTTTCATCGCGCAAGCGATTCCCCCGCCACGGGAGCACGCCTGCGAAAATCGTCGCGATCACCTGAAACCCGGAAGCGCCTTCACATCTTACCCCTGGCGGGAAACTGCAGGGGCGGGCGGTTCCAGGATTGCAGTGATCCAATGTCGCTTTTATGATTTGGCGGGGTGGAAGGCAACCCCGATTTCGGATGCCGGCAAAAAGCGCTTCCGTTGGGGAAGATTGCGCTCCACTCACCGTATGAAAAGGCTTGGTTAACCTTCTCTGGATACCAATCGTTAATCGAGTTGGCTGCCAGACAGGCCCTTCTACGAAACAAGGTCGGCGCAAGGCGCCAAACCGGGAGCGACTGGGGTAGAGATGGGACTGGCAGGCACCGCAGACAAGTGGCGTGGCGCCGCCGGGCATCTCCAGTTGATGGCAACGGCCCTTTTGCTGCTGGCGGTCCTGCTTGGCGCGACCGCGGCCTCGCGGGCCGACGGACTGCTTGGCGCAACCGGCTACAAGATGGCCGGCGACGCCACCAAGATGCGGATTGTCGTGACCTTCGACCGCGAGCCGGACGTGAAGTGGTTCCTGCTGCGCGGTCCCAACCGCCTTGTGGTCGACCTGCCGCGCACGCGATTCGCCCTCAGCGCCAAGGATGCGAAGCCGCGCGGGCTGGTGCGGGCCGTCCGCTACGGCGATCAGGGCAAGGGCTCGCGGCTGATCCTCACCGGCAAGGGGCCCTTTGCCGTCGACAAGCTCGACGTGCTGAAGAATGAAGACGGAAGCGGGTATCGCATCGCCATCGACATGTCGGCCGCGTCCGAACGGGAATTCGACGAGGCGCTTGCCAACCAGTCGCTGACGACCGGCTCGACCGTTTCCACCGACAAGGGCGGCCGCGTCGGCACCGGGCCGGTCTCGGCGCCTGGACACCGCTTCACAGTCGTCGTCGACCCCGGCCATGGCGGTGTCGACGGCGGCGCGGAGAGCGCCGGCGGCACGGTCGAGAAGAACGTCACGCTCGCCTTTGCCTCCGAATTGCGCGACAAGCTGGCCGCGGTCGGCAAATATGATGTGTTTATGACGCGGGAGAGCGATGTGTACCTGCCGCTCGACGAGCGCGTGCGTATCGCCCGCCAGCACGAAGCCGATCTTTTGATCTCCATCCATGCCGATACGATCGCCGTCAAGGGCCTCCGCGGCGCCACCGTCTACACGCTCTCGGACAAGGCCTCCGATCCCGAGGCCCAGGCGCTCGCCGATCGCGAAAACCTGTCCGACCAGTTCGCCGGCATGAAGTTCGAGGACGACAACAAGGAGGTCACCGACATCCTGATCGACCTGATCCGCCGCGAGACCCACGGCTTTTCAATGAGCTTTGCCCACACGCTGGTCGGCGAGCTGTCGACCAGCGTCGGCCTGATCAACAACCCGCAGCGCTCGGCGGGCTTCAAGGTGCTGAAGGCGCCTGACGTTCCTTCCGTGCTGGTCGAGCTTGGCTACCTCTCCAACAACAAGGACGAGGCGCAGCTGCTCAGCGCCGACTGGCGCGGCAAGGCGGCCCAGAGCATCACCAATGCCGTCGCCTTGTTCGCCGCGGCGAAAGCCGGAGCCAGGGCTGGCGGCTGAAGGGACTGCACCCGCCCACAACCAATGAGCCATCCTGCAACCACAAGCGGCGTTGCACGACGACAACACGTGGCGTTATTATTTAACCGACCGAGTCCTGAAATTTCGCGCTGCCGTATTTTGTCCACATGGTCGCGACATGGGTTTTCCATTGCGGATTGGGACCGCCCCGTGAAGCTTGCGCGACTGTCGGCTTCGTTTAGGAAAATCCCGAACCTCGGACTGGAGCGGGTATGATTCGTCTCATCGGCTATTTCTTCGGCATCGGCACCACGCTGGCGCTGCTGGTCGCTGCAGGCCTTGCCATCTACATCAGCCACCTGACGAAGGACCTGCCCGACTACGAAGTTCTGGCCAAATATGAGCCGCCGGTGACGACGCGCATCCATGCCTCGGATGGGTCGCTGATGGCCGAGTACGCCCGCGAGCGGCGCCTCTATCTGCCGATCCAGGCAATCCCGGACCGCGTCAAGGCCGCCTTCATGTCGGCCGAGGACAAGAACTTCTACAACCACCCCGGCATCGATATCACTGGCCTTGGCCGCGCCATCATCGTCAATCTGCAGAATTTCGGCTCCGGCAGGCGCCAGGTCGGCGCCTCGACGATCACGCAGCAGGTTGCGAAGAACTTCCTGCTCACCTCCGACCAGACCTATGAGCGCAAGATCAAGGAGATGATCCTGGCCTTCCGCATCGAGCAGGCCTATTCGAAGGACCGCATCCTCGAGCTCTATCTCAACGAGATCTTCTTCGGCTTCGGCGCCTACGGCGTCGCCGGCGCCGCGCTCACCTACTTCGACAAATCGGTCAACGAACTCACCGTCGCCGAAGCCGCTTACCTCGCTTCGCTGCCCAAGGGCCCCAACAATTATCATCCGTTCAAGCACGCCGACCGGGCGCTCGAGCGCCGCAACTGGGTCATCGACCAGATGGTCGAGAACGGCTACGTCACGCGCGAGGAAGGCGACAAGGCCAAGGCCGAGCCGCTCGGCGTGAAACCGCGCCGCAACGGCTCCTATCTGTTCGCGGGCGAGTTTTTCACCGAGGAGGTGCGCCGCCAAATCATTGCCCGTTACGGCGAGAACGCGCTCTATGAGGGCGGCCTGTCGGTGCGCACGACGCTCGATCCGCAGATCCAGCTGATCGCCCGCAAGGCGATGCAGAACGGGCTGCTGAAATACGACATGCTGCGTGGCTATCGCGGACCGGCGACCCATATCGACATTTCCGGGGACTGGGGCGTGCCTCTCGGTGCCGTCAAGGGGCTCGAGGACGTGCCGGAGTGGACGCTGGCCGTCGTGCTCGACAGTACCGCCGATGGCCTTACGATCGGCATTCAGCCGTCGCGCCAGGTCTCCGGCGACCTCGTCAAGGACCGCGTCGAAGGAACCGTCAGCAAGGACGACATGGGCTTCGCCATGCGCCATTTCGTCAACGGCAAGTCCGTGCGGGCGAAATCTCCGGCTGAAGTGCTTGAGCCCGGCGACGTCATCTTCGTGCAGAAGAACGATCGCTCCGATAATGCTTACAGCCTGCGCCAGGTGCCCGAGGTCGAAGGCGGCCTCGTTGCCATGGACCCGCATACCGGCCGCGTGCTGGCCATGGTCGGCGGCTTCTCCTACGCCCAATCGGAGTTCAACCGCGCCACGCAGGCGATGCGCCAGCCCGGCTCCTCCTTCAAGCCGATCGTCTATTCGGCGGCGCTCGACAACGGCTACACGCCGGCGTCCGTGATCATGGACGGCCCGATCACCATCCAGAGCGGCAACACCACCTGGACGCCGAAGAACTATGACGGCACGGTCGCCGGCCCGGCTACGTTGCGCTCGGGCATCGAGAAGTCGCGCAATCTGATGACGGTGCGGCTCGCCAACGACATGGGCATGAAGCTTGTCGTGGAATATGCCGAACGCTTCGGCGTCTACGATCATCTTGCGCCGTACCTGCCGATGGCCCTGGGCTCGGGCGAGACGACGGTGATGCGCATGGTGTCGGCCTATTCGATCATGGCCAATGGCGGCAAATCGATCAAACCGTCGCTGATCGACCGCATCCAGGATCGCTACGGCAAGACCGTGTTCAAGCAGGACGAGCGCGGCTGCGAGGGCTGCAACGCCAGCGAATGGAAGAACCAGGCCGAGCCGGAACTGGTTGACAATTCCGAGCAGGTGCTCGATCCGATGACCGCCTACCAGATCACCTCGATGATGGAGGGCGTGGTGCAGCGCGGCACCGGCGCCACCATCGCCGAGCTCGGCCGCCACATCGCCGGCAAGACCGGCACGACCAATGACGAGAAGGACGCCTGGTTCATCGGCTTCACGCCGAACCTCGTCGTCGGTCTCTACATGGGCTACGACACGCCACGCGGCCTCGGCAAGGGCGCCACGGGCGGCGGCCTCGCGGCGCCGATCTTCAAGGACTTCATGCGCGTCGCGCTTGACGGCACGCCCAATGTCGACTTCCAGGTTCCGGAAGGCATGAAGTTGATCGCCATCAACCGCAAGACCGGTATGCGCGCGGCCGAGGGCGATCCCAACACCATCATCGAGGCGTTCAAGCCCGGCACCGGCCCGGCCGACAGCTATTGGGTCATCGGCATGGGCGCGGACGGCTCCAACGGTGCCGGCGGCACGCTGTCGCCGCAGGCCAATCAGGCCATCCAGGACGGCGGCGGCGGCCTCTACTGACGTTTCCCAGGATTTCGGAAATGGGCCGGCAGGCAGCGCCGGCCATTTCGCTTTACAGGCGGCGGTGCCGTGCCTATGTATCGCGCCTATTCCGAAAAGACCGAGAAGAACAGGACAGAACGAAGACCCATGCGCGCGGAAACGCTCAACATTGTCGACGAGATCAGGCAGGCGATAACCCTGCTGAGGAGGCATCTTTGACTGGGATCAGGCCATCAAGCGGCTTGAATACCTGAACTCGCGCGCCGAGGACTCCAGCCTCTGGAACGACCCCGCGGAAGCGCAGAAGCTGATGCGGGAGCGCCAGAGCCTCGATGAGGGCATCGCGGCGGTCAAAGGGCTGACCCAGGCGCTCGAGGACAATATCGGCCTGATCGAGCTTGGCGAGGAAGAGGGCGACGACGGTGTCATCGCCGAAGCCGAAGCGGCGCTGCGTTCGATGCAAGGCGAGGCCAAGGCCCGCCAGGTCGAGACCCTGCTCTCAGGCGAAGCCGACGCCAACGACACCTATCTCGAAATCCATGCCGGCGCCGGCGGTACCGAGAGCCAGGACTGGGCCTCGATGCTTCTGCGCATGTACACGCGCTGGGCCGAGCGGCGCCGCTTCAAGGTCGAGGTGCTGGAAGTCCACGAAGGCGAAGAGGCCGGCATCAAGTCGGCCACCGTGCTCATCAAGGGCCACAACGCTTATGGCTGGCTGAAGACGGAATCCGGCGTCCACCGCCTGGTGCGCATCTCGCCCTATGACAGCAATGCGCGCCGCCACACCTCCTTCGCCAGCGTCTGGGTCTATCCCGTCATCGACGACACGATCGAGATCAACGTTTCCGAATCCGACGTGCGCATCGACACCTATCGTTCGTCCGGCTCGGGCGGCCAGCACGTCAACACGACAGACTCGGCGGTCCGCATCACCCATCTCGCGACCGGTATCGCGGTTGCCTGTCAGGCCGAACGCTCGCAGCACAAGAACCGGGCCAAGGCCTGGGAGATGCTGCGCTCCCGGCTCTACGAGGAAGAGTTGAAGAAGCGCGAGGCGGTTGCAAACGCCACCGAGGCGTCGAAGAGCGACATCGGCTGGGGCCACCAGATCCGTTCTTACGTGCTGCAGCCCTATCAGTTGGTGAAGGATCTGCGCACCGGCGTCGAAAACACCAGCCCGTCAAGCGTGCTGGACGGCGACCTCGACGAGTTCATGGAGGCTTCGCTGTCGCATCGCATCGAGGGCGGCGCCGGCGAGGCGGTGGCGGACCTCGACTAAGACCTTCTTGCGGGTGGCGGCTGACTGGGAGAGAGACCTTGGCAAATCCAGAACGGGCAGGCCCTCATAAGCTCGCCGGAAAATGCTTCTGCGGCCAGGTCCGCTACGAGGTGGCCGATGAATTCGTCTACGCGGCCAATTGCCATTGCTCAAACTGCCGGCGCACTACCGGCTCCGCCTTCAAGCCTTTCGCCGGCATCGAGCGCGACAAGTTTCGTCTCACCGCCGGTGACGACGGATTGCTGATCTACGGCGACGCCAACGCTCACGACGCGCATTGCGGGCAGTGCGGCTCGCTGCTCTATTCGCTGGTGCGCGAGGGCGCCTATGTCCATGTCGCGATGGGCACGCTGGTCGACGCGCCGAGCATCCGCCCGACCGCCCACATCTTCGTGGGCTCGAAGGCGAAATGGTTCACAATCACCGACGACCTGCCGCAGTATGATGGGCATGTTTCCGGCTGAACGGCTGGAACCAGCTTGAGCCGAATCCCGTTGTCCGGCACCGGGCTCGTGCCGCTAACCGCGCGTTAAGCGAGCCGGCGCACGATTCTGGATGGCAAAGGCTGGCGCGAGGCGAGGCATCGCCGAAGCGTCGGATTTCTTGCGCCAGCCAAGGAATCAGCCCAGCATTCGGGTTGGGGGATAGAAGCATTTATGGCCGGACGCGGCGTATCTGCGACTGACGATCCGGCCAACTGGGAAGACACGTTCCGGGAACGGGCAAGCGAAAAAACGCTTGATGCTCGAAAGGAACGCTTCGATGTCTGCTGCCAAGTCAAGATCGGCCCGAGCCGTTCGCCCGGCCGGCCGACTCCTGTTTTCCCTGTTCGCTGCTGGAGCGGTGATGGTGCTGGCCGCGCCCGCCTTCGCACACGACGCCAAACCCACGGCGGCCTTGCCGCAAGGCTGGAGCTACCCGTTTGCCTGCTGCGCCAACTATGATTGCCGTACGGCCCATACCGGTGAAGTCCTTGAGAAACCGGAAGGGTATGTGATTGCCGGAACCGGGGAGGTTGTTCCCATGACAGACAAGCGTGTGAAGGACAGCCCCGACGGTGAATTCCATTGGTGCGCGCACCAGGCTGGTCTCGACGCAGGCAAGACGATCTGCTTGTTCGTGCCGCCGCGCTCCTACTAGACTAGGACGACGTGAAAAGTCTCTAGCAGAGTCAGCAATGGATGAAGAGCCACTGACGGCAGTTGTCAGGACTGCATCTTTATGTTGCCTTGCCGCCAGCATATTCGGGGAGGGGCGGCGGGCAATGGAGGACAGTCATGGCGATCAAGGGAAGCTGCCACTGCAATGCGACCACATTCGAGGTCGCCGAAGCGCCACAGACGGTGACGCGTTGCACATGCTCCTTCTGCTCGAAGCGTGGCTCGCTTTGGGCATACTACGTTCCCTCGCAATTCAAGCTCACCAGCCCACCTGAGAACATCTCGTTCTACCAATGGGGCTCAAAAACCGTCAAACACGGGTTCTGCGCCACATGCGGCTGCGGCACCTTCACCGAAACGCCGGATTGGTCGACCGGCAAGCCCGACTTCGATAACCCGAAGATCAGCGTCAACTCCCGCCTGTTCGACGATTTCGATCTCGACAAGGTTGAGGTCGTGGTCATCGACGGCAAGAACCTTTGGTAGGCGGAACGATTGCTTGGCGCAAAGGCGCGTTGATGGATCGCCGGTAAAGCATTCTCGGCCGCTTTCCTGTTCCGCTTTTCGCCGCATTTCATGCTACAAGGCGTCCGGAAGGGCTGATTTGGCACGGCACAGGCCGTGAATTGGAGAGGGACCACCTTATGAAGAAAACCGTGCTCGTCGTCGTGGCGACGGCTGTGCTCGTGAGCGCCTGCACCACCACCGATCCGTATACCGGCGACCAGAAGATCTCCAACACTGCGGCCGGCGCCGGCCTTGGTGCTCTGGCGGGTGCCAGCCTTGGTCTGCTGGCCGGCGGCAATGACCGCCGCAACGCGCTGATCGGCGCAGGCATCGGCGCGCTTGCCGGCGGCGCGATCGGCGCGACGATGGACCAGAACGAGGCCGAGCTGCGCCGTCAGCTGCAGGGCACCGGCGTCAGCGTCACCCGCAGCGGCGACCAGATCATTCTCAACATGCCGTCCGACATCACCTTCAACGTCGACCAGGACGCGGTGAAGCCGGGCTTCTACCCGGTGCTGAACTCGGTGGCGCTGGTGTTGAACAAGTTCCGCCAGACCACGGTCGACGTCTTCGGCCACACCGACTCGACCGGCGGCGACGAGCACAATTTCGACCTTTCGCAGCGCCGCGCGCTGGCCGTCGCCAACTACCTGTCCGGCCAGGGCGTCGATTCGCGCCGCTTCGCCGTCACCGGCTTCGGCAAGACGCGCCCGATCGCGTCCAACGCGACTACTCAGGGCCGCGCCCAGAACCGGCGCGTCGAGATCCAGCTTTCGCCGCTCACCTGAGAGAAAACCACTCGCAGCTAAGCAAAACGGCCCCGTGCGGGGCCGTTTTTGTTTGCGCGATCCCAATTTAGGTCAAAAGTCTTAGGCCATTAGCTTGCTCTAATTGATACTTTCCCGGAGTCCTGGAAAGGACTAGCATCGAAGCTGTTCCAGAGGGGATGAGGCGGTAACCGGCCGCGCAATCAACATTTTTTCCGCCTCGGTCTTGCACGGCCAGATTAGAAATCTGGGAGGAATGCATGACAAGAATGGCTCGCCTTAGGCGCTGCGGCGCCCTCGTTTTGACCGGTCTTTTGGGTGCGTGGCTTGGCGGCGCCACCGCTCAGGCCGAGGACGCCAACAAGGCCGACATCGAGGCTCTGAAGAAATCGCTTGCCAAATATGAGGATTACACGGCCGCTTTGCGGGACCTCTATCTGTCGACCGAAGGCTGCGTCTATTACAGCGGCGAGAAGATACCGGGCACGATGGACTATCCGAAGGGCGCAATGGGCGTCCATTTCGTCAACGTCCCAAGTATCGGCAAGAAGCTCGACCCGATGAAACCCAACGTCCTTATCTACGAGCCGACCAAGAAAGGCCTGAAGCTGGTCGGGGTGGAATGGCTGGTGCCGCTGACGCCGGACGTCAAGGAAGTCCCTACGCTATTTGGCCAGAAATTCATGGGGCCGATGGAGGGGCACTATCCGCTGATCCCGAAGGAATTCGTGCACTACGACCTTCACGCCTGGCTGTTCAGCGACAATCCGAACGGCATGTTCAGTCCGACGAACCCGAAGGTGAAATGCAACAAGGCCGAGTTCCCGATGCTGGAGAAACCGACCAAGATGATGCCGGGACCGATGTAAGCGGCAGCGGCACAATCCGGGAAAAGTGCTTGGCTGAATCCTTCAAGCGAAGCGATAGCAAAGAAACGGCCCCATTTGGGGCCGTCTTCGTTTCTGCCGACGTTGTATGAAGGTCAGACCTTGGCGACGATCCGCATGAAGGCCGGCACGTCGTCGCCGAAGCCGACCGTGGCATCGTCCTCTTCGCGGCGATGGCGGGCAGGGCGGTTGTGGTCGCGCTGAGGACGGGCATCGCCGCGCTGCTCGTTGCGGTTGGCGGAACCCTTGCGGTCGTTCTCGGAGTGGATCGCGTCCTTGCGGGCGCGGCGCTCGGCGATGTCGGCGACCTCGGCGACCGGCTGCTCCTCGCGTGGCGTCTCCGGCGTCTCGTCCTCGCCATGCCTGGCGTGGCGGTCCGCGCCTCTCCTGCGCTCGCCCCGGCCCTTGCGGTCCTCGTCCTTGCGGCCGGCGCGGCGCGGCGCGCCGCGGCCGCGGCGGGGCGCATCCTCGCCTTCGCTCTCGGTGACGGTCGACAGGTCACCGTCATGCCATTCGATCTTGGCGCCGATCAGCTTCTCGATGGCGTCGACATATTTGGTGTCGGAGCGCGTCGCGATGGTGAAGGATTTGCCAGAGCGGCCGGCCCGGCCGGTGCGGCCGATACGGTGGACATAGTCCTCTGCATGGATCGGCACGTCGTAGTTGAAGACATGGCTGACGTCCGGAATGTCGAGGCCGCGCGCGGCAACGTCCGAGGCGACGAGGTAGCGCAGCTTGCCGTCGCGGAAATTGGCGAGCATCTGCATGCGGGCGCGCTGGTCCATGTCGCCATGCAGGGCGCCGGCATCGAAATCATGCTTCAGCAACGAGCGGAAAAGCTCGGACACTTCGACCTTACGGTTGCAGAAGATGATGGCGTTCTTCAGCCCATCGCTCTCGGCCTTCATCAGGTTGCGCAGCGTCTCGCGCTTCTCCCATGGCTTGGAGCCTGATTTCACCAGGCGCTGCGTGATGCTGGTTGCGGTGGAGGCGGCCTTCGACACCTCGACACGCACCGGCGCGTGCAGGAACTTTTCGGTGAGCTTGGTGATTTCCGGCGGCATGGTCGCCGAGAAGAACAGCGTCTGGCGCGTGAACGGGATCATCTCGCAGATGCGCTCGATATCGGGGATGAAACCCATGTCGAGCATGCGGTCGGCCTCGTCGATGACGAGGATCTCGACGCCGTTGAGCAAGAGCTTGCCGCGCTCGCGGTGGTCGAGCAGTCGGCCGGGCGTGGCGATCAGCACATCGGCGCCGCGCTCCAGCTTCTTGTCCTGCTCCTCGAAGGAGACGCCGCCGATCAGCAGCGCGATGTTGAGCTTGTGGTTCTTGCCGTATTTGATGAAGTTCTCCTCGACCTGCGCCGCCAATTCGCGCGTCGGCTCGAGGATCAGCGTGCGCGGCATGCGGGCACGCGCACGCCCCTTTTCCAGCCGGGTCAGCATCGGCAGCACGAAGGAGGCGGTCTTGCCGGTGCCTGTCTGGGCAATGCCCAGCACATCCTTGCCGAGCAGCGCATGCGGGATGGCGCCGGCCTGGATCGGAGTCGGCTTGGCATAACCGGCATCGGTGACTGCGGAGAGGACCTTCGGCGAGAGGCCGAGGTCTGTGAACGTCAACGCTTCTTGAGCGGTCTGGGTGTCTGCGGACAAGTGATGGCTGTCTTTGGCTGGTTCGGGAAAAAATCGCAACACACGTTGCGGCAAGCGCCGGGCGCCTGCGAGATCGCGGTTGCAGTTAGGCGCAAGTCCGCGATTTGTCAACACAAACGGCCGGAAATCCGGCAATTGTGAAGACTAACCTTAATCGGGACGCTTAATCGGTGTCATTCTCCTTGCGACGGCTCAATAGCGGAATTGCTCGGCAAGAATACGCTCGTTCCATGAATGATTGGGGTCGAACAGCAGCGTCGCCGTCGCCGTCGGCGATTCCCGCACCGTGACCGAGGCAATCGCCTTGACCTCGGTATGGTCGGCGGCGGCGTTGACCGGGCGCTTTTCCGACTCCAATATGTCGAAGCGCACGGTCGCTTTGTTGGACAGCAGCGCGCCACGCCAGCGCCGGGGCCGGAAGGGGCTCACCGGCGTCAGCGCCAGAAGCGGCGCGTCGAGCGGCAGGATCGGCCCGTGCGCCGACAGATTGTAGGCGGTCGAACCGGCCGGCGTCGCGATCATCACGCCGTCGCAGTTCAGCTCCTCCAGCCGCACCTGCTCGTCGACGGTGATGCGGATTTTGGCCGTCTGATAGGACTGGCGCCAAAGCGCCACTTCATTGATCGCGAGCGCCGAGACCGTTTCGCCCTCATGGGTCACCGCCTGCATCTCCAGCGGGCGGATCGTCTCGGATACCGCTCTCGAGATGCGCTCCTCGAGGCCGCCGGCGCGATATTCGTTCATCAGGAAGCCGATGGTGCCACGGTTCATCCCGTAGACCTTCTTGCCCGTGCTCATCGTGTCGCGCAGCGTCTGCAGCAGGAATCCGTCGCCGCCGAGCGCAATGACGATCTCCGCCTCGGCAACAGGTATTTGCCCGTAGCGCGCCGACAGGGTCTCCCGCGCCGCGCGGGCGTCGTCGGTGTCGGAAGAGACGAAGGCGAAACGGCTGGCTTCTTTGCTCATGGGTCCCGAACGGCGACCGCTACCGCCTGTCGGGTCGCGCCGGCGACGGCGTAGCATGCGCCGCCCGCATCTGCAAAGGGCGGCGTGCCGTACCAAGCGGCCAAGGAACGGCGCTCGCGCTTCGTGACAGCTATGCAACGAATGTGATGACCGCAATGGTTAAGACGAAGCTTAAGCACTCGTAAAGCCGGATCGATCATGTTAGCCGGCAGTGGATGGGTGGCGGGGGCTAGCCAGTCGAGAGACCTGTCTATTGCCTGTGACGCGTCTGATCATAGTCTTCCTGATGATGGGAAGTTTCGCTCTCATGTTCGCCGAATTGGTGCGTCATTCGGAAGAGATGAGCCAGCGGCCGCAGCCCACGGTCTCCCGCTGCGGCGATGCCGCCGGAACGCCTTGTCCGCAAAGGGCGCTTTAAGCCGACCCCGTCGCCTCAGCGGCTCGGCTGCAGGTGGCAGCCGGCCTCGCGCTTCTGCGCCAGATACTCGTCGATGAGCTGGCGGTAGCGCACCTTGCCGAAGCTCGGAAAATGGCCGCCATGCACGACCGACACGTCGATGTCGCGCATGGCAAGCAGCGTCTCCACATAATCGTCGATATCGGAGTGGTAGACGTCGTCGATCAGCGGCCCGTCATAGACGATGTCGCCGGACAGCAGGATGCCGGTCTTCTTCTCGTAGAGCGCGATGCCGCCCGGTGAGTGGCCAGGCGTATGGATGACCTCGAAGGCACGATCGCCAAGATCGACCACGTCTCCATGCCCGAGCAGCCGGTCGGCAGGCGCGGGCAGGATGTGGTAGCGCGCCGAGTCCCAGCCCTCGGGAATCCCGTCGAACATCTCCTCGTTGGCATAGCGGTCGGCGACCGTCCATTCATTGCGCGGATCGGCGAGGATTTCCGCCTCGGCTTTATGCACGCAGCGGTCCGCAAATTCGTGGTGGCAGCCGATGTGATCGAAATGCGTATGGCTGGCGACGCAGACGAGCTTTCGCCCGGTGACCAGCGGCACGTGACGGCGCAGGCTGAAATGGCCGAGGCCGCTGTCGAACAGAAGATCGCGGTCGCGGCCACGCACATGCCAGATGTTGCAGCGGAAGAACGGTTTTATCCACGGCTCGTGGATGAGCGTGACGTCCTCGCCCATGCGGATGGTCTCGTACCAGTCCGGAGCCTCGATAACCGGAAGCATGCCCATTTGCTCAGTCCGCCAGCAGGATGATGTCTTGAGCGTTGCATGAAACCGCTGTTGTGTCGCCTGCCTGGACGGCGGCCGATGCCGGCGCCTTGGCGATGAACTGCAGCGCCGGGTCCTGGACCGAGACGGCCAGCACGCGCTTGAAGCTTCCCTGGAAGACTACGTCGCTGATCCTGGCGGTGCCAAGCGAGACATCGCCTTCGGCATCGCCAAGGACAAGGTGCTCGGGCCGGATGGCGAGCGCCAGAGCCGCGCCGGCCGGCGACGTGCAGGCCAGGGATATCGGGCCGATCTCAGTCGTGACCGTGGCGCGCCCATCCCCGGAATCGCCGGCCTTGCCGGCAAGGATCGTGCTCTCGCCCATGAAAGTGGCCGAGAAGCGTGTCTTCGGCCGCGCATAGACGCGCTCGGGCGGGCCTTCGTCCTCGATGCGCCCGTCATTCATCACCACGCAATGGTCGGCCAGCGCCATCGCTTCTTCCTGGTCGTGGGTGACATGGACGAAGGCGGTGCCGACGCGCTTCTGGATCGCCTTCAGCTCGTCCTGCATCTGCCGGCGTAGCTTGAGGTCCAGCGCGCCGAGCGGCTCGTCGAGCAGCAGCACAGCCGGTTCTATAACCAGGGCGCGGGCCAGCGCCACGCGCTGCCGCTGGCCGCCGGAGAGCTGATGCGGCTTCTTGTCGAAGGCCGCCGCCAGCCCGACGAGAGCCAGCGCCTCGCGCGCCTTGGCTGCCCGCGTCACACCGTCGACGCCCTGCATCCTGAGCCCGAAGCCGACATTGGCGCCGACGCTCATATGCGGAAACAGCGCATAGTCCTGGAACACCGTCGTTGTCGGGCGCTTCGCCGGCGGCACGAATGTGCAGTCCTGGCCGCGGATGAACACATTGCCTTCGCTGGGCGTGACGAAACCGCCAAGGATCGAAAGCAGCGTTGTCTTGCCGGAGCCGGACGGCCCGAGCAGGATCGTGTAGCTGCCGGGCTCGATGGCGAGCGAGACGTTCTTCAGCACCGGGAGCTGGCCGAAGCGATGCGAGACGTTGCGGATGTCGACCAAAGGCGAGCTCATGCCGGCTTTCTCCGCAGCAGCGTCAGTTCGAAAAACACCACCAGCACGATAGAGACCGCAAAGACCAGCGACCCGACGGCGTTGGTCTTGGGGTTCAGGCCGGAGCGCAACAGGTTCCAGATTTCGACGGGCAGCGTCGTCTCGAAACGCGTGAGCAGGAAGGAGATGACGAACTCGTCCCACGAGAAGGTCATCGACAGGAAGAAGCCGGCGAAGATCGCCGGCGCCATCACCGGCACGGTGATCATCAAAAGCACCTTCCATTCCGGCGCGCCGAGGTCGCGCGCGGCCCGCTCGATGTTGATCTGGTGGTCGCCCATCTGGCTGTAGATGATGGCGAAGCAGAGCGGCAGGTTGATCACCACATGGCCGATGCCGGCGGCTAAAAGCGATTTCGGCACGCCGGCCCAGTTGAACAGCACCAGAAGGCCCATGCCGATGATCAGGTAGCTGACGGTGAGAGGCAGCGTGATCAGCCCGCGCAGCACGGCCGAGCCCGGCAGGACAAAGCGTGCGAAACCCCAGGCGGAGAGGAAGCCGAGCGTGACGGAGGCGAGCGAGGACAGCACCGCCACCAGCAGCGAGTTGACCAGCGCCGAGGTGAGCCGCGCATCGGACAGCACCGCTTGGTACCAGCGCAGCGACGGGCCGGTGAAGGGCGGGATTGGGAAGGACGTCGCCTGCAGCGAAAAAAGCACCAGCACGACCACCGGCAGGAAGATGAAGCCGTAGACGGCGATGGCATAGAGCCAGGCGGCGATGCGGATGACGGCGCGCATGGTCAGGCCCGCTCGATCTTCAGCCAGCGGGCACAGGCGAGATAGGCAACGGTGACGACCGCCATCAGGATGATCGACAGTGCCGAAGCCAGCGGGAAATCGCCGCGGCGGCCGATCTGCATCATCACCAGCTGCGGCATGACCAGCTCGTTGTTGCCGCCGAGGATCTGCGGCGTGATGTAGTCGCCGATGCAGAGCACGAAAGTGAGGAAGGCGCCGACCATGATGCCGGGCAAGGTGAGCGGCAGCACGACGTGCAGGAAGGTGCGCACCGGCCCGGCGCCAAGGTCGGCGGCGGCCTTGCGATAGCTCGGGCTGAGCTGCTTGAGATTGGCGAAGATCGTCAGCGTCAGCAGCATGACGAAGAAATGCACGAAGCCGGTGACGGTGGCGAACCGCGTGTTGGCGAGTTGCAGCGGTTCGGCGGTCAGGCCGATGCCGGTGAGCGCCCGGTTGATGACGCCGTTCTGCGCCAGCACCAGCAGCCATGAATAGGAGCGCACGACGTAGGACGTCCAGAACGGCAGCACGGCCAGCATCAGCGCCAGCCGCTGCCAGCGCTCCGGGACCATCTCGGCCAGGATCCAGGCGAACGGGTAGGCGAGCAGGATCGAGATCACGGTGACGATCGCCGTCACCTCCAGCGAATTCACCATCGCCCGCCAGTAGGACGAATCGGTGAAGAACTGGCTGTAGTTGGCTAAGGTGAAGCCATCGCCTTCATGCGCCGTCAGGCTCGACAGCCCCATGGCGACGAAGGGCAGCACGAAGAAGAGCAATGTCCATGCCAGCGCCGGCGTGACCAGCGCCCAGGGCAGGGCGCGCCCGTTGTGTCCGGTGAAAGTCATCGGCCGATTTACTGCGCCTGCAGCATTTCGGTCCACATGTCCTGCATCTTCTTGTCGAGATCGGCATTCGGCGCCGGATAGGCCTGGGCACGGGCGAGGAAGCCCGGCTGCTCGTCGAAGCGCAGGATCTTCTTCTGCTCGTCGGAGAGCGCCGCCTTCTTGTTCGCCGGCATGCCCCAATAGCAGGCCGAGGTGGCGAGCCGAGCCTGGCCTTCAGGGCTCAGAACGTACTGGATGAACTTCAGCGCCATGTCCTTGTTCTTGGAATCCTTGAACATGGCGAGCGACTGCGACCAGAGCACAGCACCCTCTTTCGGGATCGAGAAGTCGAGCGCCGGGTTCTCCTTGGCGAGGCCGGCCGTCACCCACTCGCCGCCGCCGACCAGCACATCCACCTCGCCGGTGGCCAAGGCAGTCTGGCTGGCGGTGACTTCGCCGACCAGCTTGGCATTGGCCTTCATCTTGAGGAGCTCCGCCTTGAGGGCGGGAAGGTCGGCCTCGGTGAGGTCGGCCGTCTTCTTGCCGATGGCAAGCGCGGCCATGCCGATCACCGGCAGGTAGTAGTCGTAGATCGCGATCTTGCCCTTGTATTTGTCGCTGGTGAGCGAGGCCAGCGACTGCATGTCGGCCGGATCGACCTTGGTCTTGTTGAAGCCGATCGTGTTGTAGCCGAACTTTTCGGTGATGCCGTAGCGCTTGCCGTCGACGATGGTGGACTTGTCCATCTTCACTTCCGCGAAGAGGTCGGCGAAGGGCAGCTTGTCCTCGGGCAGCGGCTCGAACAGGCCTTTCTCGACGCCGCGCGGCACGTCGATGCTATCGATCACCATCACGTCCCAGTCGCCCGGCTGCGACTGGTCGACGATGGCGAGACCGGCGCCGGTGCCCTCGAATTCCTTGACGTTGACCTGGACGTTGTTGGCCTCCTCGAAGGGCTGCAGCAGCGCCGGATCGGAGTGATCGCACCAGATCAGCGCGTTGAGATCGGCGGACTGAGCGCCGCTCGCCGCGATGAGCAGCGCTGCGGCCGCGCAGGCGGCGGCGAGGTGAGATTTCAGGGCGGAAAGCGGATTGCGGGCATTGACGGTCATCGAGTGTTCTCCCTGCCTTGCTGGCTTGTTGGAAGAAAAGTTGAACCAATTCTAAAATTGAGTCAATTATGATTTTATGGCAGAGAGGCCGACATGAGCGGATTGCGCGAACGACAGAAGGCGGACCGGCACCGCCGCATCATCGATGCGGCGACGGCGCTGTTCCGCGAGGCCGGCTATGAGGGCGCCAAGATCGAGGCGATCGCAGCCCAAGCCGAGGTTTCGATCGGCACCATCTACAACTACTACCAGAACAAGGGCGACATCCTCGGCGCCATCGTCTCGATGGAGGTCAACGAGGTGCTGAACGCCGGGCGAGGGGTGCTCGCCAGCCCACCCGTCAATGTCGGCGATGCGCTGGACACGCTGATCGGCATCTATATCGAGCATTCGCTGAATTATCTCAGCAAGGAGATGTGGCGCCAGGCGATGGCGATATCGACGCAACTGCCCGACAGCCCGTTCGGCCAGGCCTATACGGCCCTCGATCGCGCGCTGACCGAACAGATCCGCGCGCTGATTGCCCGCCTGCAGGAGATCGGCCTGGTGCGCGCCGACATCGACGGCCCGGCCGTGGGTGAGCTCGTCTTCAACAACATGAACATGATGTTCATCGAGTTCGTGAAGCGCGAGGAGGCGAGGATACCGGAACTGCGCGCGGCGATTAGGCGGCAGAACCGGGTGCTGGTGGCGGCGATCGGGGTGTGAGGCGAACGAGGCCGGAGTCGGAGCATCCCCTAACGGTTGATCAGCCATAGGATCGCCGAGAGCGCGACGCTGATCAGTATTCCGGTGGTGACGGGAACGTAGAGTCTGAAGTTCTCACGCTCGATCACGATATCGCCTGGCAGCCTGCCAAGGCCGATCCGGGCCACCCAGGGCCACAGCAGCCCTACGGCAACTATGCTGAGACCAACGACGATCAGCGTTCGCGACATGGCAGCATCCTGCCGGAAAATGGCATCTGCCCGAAATATAGTGGCAACGCGCCTTGCAGGCAGCGCTCCCACCTTCGTGGCGTGATGCCTACCTCTATTGGAGCAGACGAGGAGACGATCGGAAGCTCGCCTCGGGAGCTACAATGCCGCTCCGGCATTCGCGGTCACCCGAGAGGGAGGAGATTATGAAATACCTGGTAAATTGGCACGAGCGGCCACAGGGATCGGCGATCGAATACGAGAACGTCCAAAAGCGCATCCTGAAAATCTTCCAGCACTGGGAGATACCGAGCGAAGTCAAGGTGCATGCCTTCGTGGTGCGCGTGGGCGAATGGGGTGGTAGCATGCTCTGCGAGGCAGATGACCCGCTCGTAGTCCACAAAACGTGTTCGACCTTCCCGGCGCTCCAATTCGACGTCCATCAAGTCATCGACATTCAGGACGCGGTCCGCGTCGAGATGGAGGCTATCAAATGGCGGGATGAACTTCCTTCATGAGCGGCCGCCGATGCCGCATATTCGAGGCGTCGCACAATCTACGGCTGAACGGTTTGTCGCGCGGGACATTAGCGTCGAACGAGCGATCGGGATGACGCCCCGAGGTTCGCAACTCTGCCGGCCAAGCCGCGGGGTCCATTAGCAACCCAAAACATTAGTTTTGTCTTTACTGGCGCATCAGATGTGCTACCGGAGCGCCGTGCCCTTGTAGCTCAGCTGGTAGAGCAGCGGTTTTGTAAACCGAAGGTCGCGGGTTCGATCCCTGCCGGGGGCACCAGTCTGTACATGCTGAAAAGCCGCGCGACGCTTCCTACATCTCTGTCAGGGCAATTGCACCATACGGGGTGCCGCATGATCAGATTCGTCATCATCCTGCCGATCATCGTCGTGACCTGGCTTCTCCTGGTCAAGGCCGTCAGCGACCTAAAGAAGGCCAACATCGACTGGACCGGCGTCACCGCCATCATCGGCTTCATCGCGCTGGCTTTCTGGCTGAGGCACATCACGGGGATGGGGTGAGGTGAGTGAGTAGGGAATAGTCAGTAGTGAGTAGGATGGCATGCCCCCTGCGCTGACCAGGCCCTACTGACTACTGACTGCTCACTACTGACTATTCACGCGACTTTCCCGGTCGCTCAAAAAACGAAAAATCCTCGAACCTTTTTCTTGGCCGCGACGACACACGGTCAAGAGGCGGATGGATCGCCTCGGTCGCGAAACCAAGGAGATCATCATGTTCAAGCGCACGCTCGTTTCGACCCTTATCGCCACTACCGTCGCCGCCGGCACTCTGGCCGGTACCGTCCAGCCCTCGGCCGCCCACGGCCATCATCACCGCCGCGAACTCGGCATCGGCATCGCCGCCGGCGTCGGCGGGTTCGTCTTGGGCAGCCTGCTCGCCCAGCAGCAGCCGCGCACCGTCTATCTCGAGGAAGATGGCGGTTCCTGGCATGTCCGCCGCTGCCTCGCCCGCTACGACAGCTACGATCCGGGCTCGGACACCTATATCGGCTACGACGGTTATCCGCACTACTGCCGCCTCTAGAGCATGATCCCGAAAAGTGGGAACCGGTTTTCGGAGAAGATCATGCTCCAACAAAGAGTTAGATCAGGATGGCGATTCAACGACGCCATCCTGATCAACACGGCGACCGTCCCAGCAATCGGAAGAGGGGCCTTAGCGGCCCCCTTTTTCGTTCAGCGGTGGAGCATGATCCTGGCCCGAAGGTCAGCAAAAGCAAAGGCGGGAACCGGTTTTCGGAGAAGATCGTGCTTCAACGAAGAGTTGGATCATGTCTCGATCGCCAATCCGGCGGCGCGGCAGGCGGCGGCAACGGCAAGCCCGGCATTCGGCGCTTCATCGCCCATCGCGACGAACTCGAAGCTGTTTCCGGCATCCGGGTAGATCTTGGCAATGAACGGTTCGCCGGAGCCGCCAGACGAACGGCTGGCGTCGACATGGCCGCACGCCACGATCTCCCGGCGGCCGTTCAGCGTCCGCTCACCGGCAAGCATCATCCCGAACTTGGCGGAGACAGGATCCTTCAAGTGCTGGCGGACCCCGGCGGTGATGATCTCCTCGAGCGCGAGCGAGATCGGTACGGGATCGACACGCTGGCTGCCGGCATCCGGTTTGGGTGTTGCCGCCACGCATCCGCAAAGTGAAGCGGCCAGCAAGAGTAGAACCGTTTTCCGCATCCAGGCCCTTTCGCATGCATTCGAACGCCGCGGCAAGACGCTCAGGCCCCATGCAGCCTCTGGTGTACAGTGATTTTGGGAACGTTTAGTCTGGTGCCCGATGGGCAATCAGGGGAGGGAGCCTTGGACAATCACGATCCGAAGGACGACCTGATCGAGCCGGTTTTTCGCAACGGCACGGTCACCACTGTCGGCATCCTGCTGGCTTTCTCGCTGGGCTTCATCACCCATTGGGCCGCCAACCCGATCCCCTGGCAGACCTATCACCTGATCGCGGTTCTCCCGATCCTGGCCGGCATCGCCCTGCAGATGCGGGCGCTGGCCATGCTGCTCGACACGAAATCGCTGCAGCGCCCGGTCTATGCGCGTGCCAACCGCATCTTCATCAGCGGGCTCGTTTTCACGGCCAGCGGTGTCGGGCTGGCGATCCTGCTCGATTTCTTCGACATTGCGACCAAAAGCGCCCTGCCGGGCGCCTCCTGATCAGCCTGCCACCACGCCGCCAATCATCTTGGTCACCTCGGCCGCCGCCTCGCGCACCAGCGGGCCGATCTCGGCCAAACGCTCCGGCGTCACCCGCACCGTCGGGCCGGAGACCGAAACGCCGCCGATCGGCTCGCCGAACTCGTTGAAGATGGCTGCGGCCACGCAGCGCATGCCGGGATGGCGTTCCTCGTCGTCGACCGACCATCCGCGATGCTTGATGGTCGCGAGATCATGGGCTAGCGCCGAAATGTCGGACAGCGTCCTGTCGGTGTAGCGCTGCAGGCCGGCCTTGCGCAGGATGGCGGCGACGCGTTCCGGCTCGAGATGCGCCAGCACCGCCTTGCCGATGCCCGAAGCATGAAAAGAACTGCGCGTGCCCGGCCGGAAGAAGGCGCGGATCGCCTGATGCGTCTCGACCTGGCTGACGAAGACCACGCAATCGTCCTCGGCGACGCCCAGATTCGCGGTCTCGCCGGTCTTCTCCATCAGTTCCTGCATGACGATGCGGGCGCGGTCGACCAGTTTTCTGCGACGCAGGAAGGCAGCGCCCATGCGGTAGGTCTCGACGCCGATCGACCAAAGCTGGTCGGTCGTATCGAATTCGGCCATGCCGTGGTTCTCCAGCGTCGTCAGCATGCGATAGGCGGTGGAGGCGGCGATGCCGCTGCGGGCCGCGATCTCGCTTAGCGACAGGCCGCTGGCTTCCGCCACGATCGCCAGGATGCGCAGCGCCCGGTCGAGCGACTGCACCGAGGCCGCCTCCGACGGGCCGTTGAAGGCGCGCGGCCGCCCGCGCTGGCGCTTTTCCGTGGTTTCCATGCGCATATTCTGGCCGATTTCCCGCGTGACGCAATGAAAAAGTTTTTCACTGCTTTCCTGTGACGCTTTTCTGGAAAACGGAAAGCGCCGCAAAATCAATGAATAAGTGCCATTTCCTAGAAATGAAAAAATATTCTGAAAAAGTTGAAAAATCGGAAGCTCGCTGGCATTCTCAAGCCAACCAACGAATTGGAGGCTGGACATGGCCAAGATGCGCGCTGTCGACGCTGCGGTTCTCGTTCTCGAAAAGGAAGGCATCACCAATGCCTTCGGCGTGCCGGGCGCGGCGATCAACCCGCTTTATTCGGCGCTGAAGGCGCGCGGCTGCATCCGCCACGTGCTTGCGCGCCATGTCGAGGGCGCCTCGCACATGGCCGAAGGCTACACGCGGGCCAAGGCCGGCAATATCGGGCTCTGCATCGGCACCTCCGGTCCCGCCGGCACCGACATGATCACTGGCCTCTATTCGGCGTCGGCCGATTCCATTCCGATCTTGTGCATAACGGGCCAAGCTCCCCGCGCGCGCCTCAACAAGGAGGATTTCCAGGCCGTCGACATCGCCGCTATCGCAGCGCCTGTCGCCAAATGGGCCGTCACCGTCATGGAGCCCTACCTGGTGCCGATGGCGCTGCAGAAGGCGTTCCACCTGATGCGCTCGTCGCGGCCGGGTCCGGTTCTCATCGACCTGCCGGTCGACGTGCAGCTCGCCGAGATCGAATTCGACATCGACGCCTACGAGCCGCTCATCCCGTTCAAGCCGGCGATGACGCGCGCCCAGGCCGAAAAGGCGCTGGCGATGCTCAACGAGGCGGAAAAGCCGCTGATCGTCGCCGGCGGCGGCATCATCAACGCCGATGCGGCGGACCTTCTGATCGAGCTCGCCGAGGTCACCGGCGTGCCGGTCATCCCGACGCTGATGGGCTGGGGCGCGATCCCCGACGACCACCGGCTGATGGCCGGCATGTGCGGGCTGCAGACCTCGCATCGCTATGGCAATGCGACGATGCTTGAAGCCGACTTCGTCTTCGGCATCGGCAACCGCTGGGCCAACCGCCACACCGGTTCCGTCGACGTCTATACCAAGGGAAAGAAATTCATCCACGTCGACATCGAGCCCACGCAGATCGGGCGCGTCTTCGCGCCGGATCTCGGCATCGTCTCGGATGCCGGTGCTGCGCTGAAGATTTTGCTCGATGTCGCCACCGAGTGGCGGACGGCCGGCAAGCTGCGCGACTGGTCGGGCTGGGCCAAGGAATGCCAGGGCCGCAAGAAGACGATGAAGCGCAAGACGCATTTCGAACAGGTGCCGCTGAAGCCGCAGCGCGTCTATGAGGAGATGAACAAGGCTTTCGCCCGCGACACCACCTATGTCACCACGATCGGCCTGTCGCAGATCGCCGGCGCGCAGTTCCTGCACGTCTACAAGCCGCGCAACTGGATCAATTGCGGCCAGGCCGGCCCGCTCGGCTGGACGCTGCCGGCCGCGCTTGGCGTGCGGGCCGCTGATCCGGACCGGGACATCGTCGCGCTCTCCGGCGATTACGACTTCCAGTTCATGATCGAGGAACTGGCCGTCGGGGCGCAGCACAAGCTGCCCTACATCCATGTCGTCGTGAACAACGCCTATCTCGGCCTGATCCGTCAGGCGCAGCGCGGCTTTTCGATGGATTACGAGGTGAGCCTCGCCTTCGAGAACGTCAACCGTGCAGACGATCCCGACGCCGGCTACGGCGTCGACCACGTCGCGGTCGCCGAGGCGATGGGCTGCAAGGCGGTTAGGGTGCGTAAGCCGGAAGAGTTCGCCGGCGCCTTCAAGGAGGCGCAGCGGCTGATGAAGGAGCATCAGGTTCCGGTGGTTCTCGAATTCATCCTCGAGCGCGTCACGAACATTTCCATGGGCACGGAAATCGACAAGATCACCGAATTCGAGGAGCTTGCAGAACGCAACGAGGATGCTCCGACGGCCATCATGATGTTGGATTAGATTCTGCGGAAAGAAGGAGAAAAAGAATGCCGCGCTTTTCAGCCAATCTTTCGATGCTCTTCGGCGAGCATGATTTCCTTGACCGCTTCGATGCCGCCGCCCGCGCCGGCTTCAAGGGCGTCGAATATATCGGGCCCTACGACCATGCGCCGGACGTCGTTGCCGCGCGCCTGAAGAAAAACGGCCTGACCCAGGTTCTTTTCAACCTGCCGGCGGGCGACTGGGCAAAGGGCGAGCGCGGCATTGCCGCGCTGCCTGACCGGGTGCCGGAATTCCGCCAGGGCGTCGCCAAGGCGATCACCTATGCGCATGCGCTGGGCTGCGAGCAGATCAACTGCCTTGCCGGCATCACGCCGCAAGGCGCCGATCGCGCCGTGCTGGAGAACGTCTTTGCCGAAAACCTTGCCTTCGCGGCCGAGAAGCTGGAGCAGGCCGGCATCAGGCTGCTGATCGAGCCGATCAACACCCGCGACATTCCGGGCTTCTTCCTGAA
The DNA here is from genome assembly GCF_003952385.1 of Mesorhizobium sp. M1D.F.Ca.ET.043.01.1.1. Classification (NCBI taxonomy): domain Bacteria; kingdom Pseudomonadati; phylum Pseudomonadota; class Alphaproteobacteria; order Hyphomicrobiales; family Phyllobacteriaceae; genus Mesorhizobium; species Mesorhizobium sp. M1D.F.Ca.ET.043.01.1.1. The sequence continues at coordinate 52,382 of NZ_CP034444.1, read as the reverse complement.
CCACAGCGACCAGGCGCTGGCGCTGATGGACCGCATCGGTTCGAAGAACCTGTTCCTGCAATACGACATCTATCACATGCAGATCATGGAGGGGGATCTCGCCCGTACCATCGAGGCCAACCTCGGCCGCATCGCCCATATCCAGCTTGCGGACAATCCCGGCCGTCACGAGCCGGGGACGGGCGAGATCAACTACCCCTTCCTCTACGAGCACATCGACCGCCTTGGCTATTCCGGCTGGATCGGCGCCGAATACAAGCCGAAGGCCGGCACGGAGGCGGGGCTCGGTTGGTTCGGGCAATTCGCCGGGCAGGGGAGTGCTGCGGCTTAGAGCCGGTGCTGAAGCTGCCAATCTCCCCCCACGTGGGGGAGATGCCTGGCAAGGCAGAGGGGGGCGCGAAGGATCGCGACCTAACAAACTACGGAGAACAACAAATGGAAACCATCGGCTTCATCGGACTCGGCATCATGGGCGCGCCGATGGCGGGGCATCTGCTCGACGCCGGCTACCCGGTCGTCGCCAGCGACCATCGCTCGAAGCCGCCGGCCGATCTTGTCGCCAAAGGACTGAAGACCGTCACCGGCCATGACGCGGTGGCCAGGGCCGCCGATATCATCATCACTATGGTGCCCGATACGCCGCAGGTTGCCGACGTGCTGTTCGGCGAGAGCGGCGTTGGTTCGGGCCTGACCAAGGGCAAGCTCGTCATCGACATGAGCTCGATCTCGCCGATCGCCACCAAGGAATTTGCGAAGAAGATCAACGATATTGGCTGCGACTATCTCGACGCCCCGGTGTCGGGCGGCGAGGTCGGCGCCAAGGCGGCCTCGCTGACGATCATGGTCGGCGGCGAGGAAGAAGCCTTCGAGCGCGCAAGGCCGGCGTTCGAGAAGATGGGCAAGAACATCACGCTTGTCGGGCCGAATGGCGTCGGCCAGACGACCAAGGTCGCCAACCAGATCGTCGTGGCGCTCACCATCGAGGCGGTCGGCGAAGCCCTTGTCTTTGCCTCGAAGGCCGGCGCCGATCCGGCCAAGGTCAGGCAGGCGCTGATGGGCGGGCTCGCCGCCTCGCGCATCCTCGAAGTGCATGGCGAGCGCATGATCAAGCGCACCTTCGCGCCTGGTTTCCGCATCGAGTTGCACCAGAAGGACCTCAACCTGGCGCTGGAGGGCGCCAAGGCGCTCGGTGTCTCGCTCCCCAACACCTCGACGACGCAGCAGCTGTTTAATTCCTGCGCGGCCAATGGCGGCGCCAAGGAGGATCACTCGGCATTGGTTCGCGCGCTGGAGCGGATGGCCAATTTCGAGGTCGGCAAAGGAGCAACCGAGGCCAAGGGCAAGGCAGCATAGGTCAGGAGACGGCGGCGCAACGTTACCAAGCCGCCTGTTCTTTTCCTGTCGGAGAACGGGTTCCAGCGTTGTTGCTGGAATCCGTTTCTCGTCCTTGATTTTCCCGGCTAACGCGGACTGCCGCTTCGGTCTCAGCCGCGCTTCAGGAATGCGCGCGCCGCATAAAGGCTTACCGCCGCCGCATTCGACACGTTGAGCGAGCGGATTGCGCCGGGCATGTCGAGCCGGGCAAGCGTTGTCACCGTCTCGCGCGTCTTCTGGCGCAGCCCTTTGCCCTCGGCCCCAAGCACCAGGGCGATCTTGTCGCCAGCGAATGTGTTCTCAAGCTCGGCTGGCCCGTCCGAATCGAGCCCGATTGTCTGGAAGCCGGCCTCGTGCAACTGTCCCAGCGCGTCAGCCAGGTTCTTCACCTCGATCTGGTCGATATGCTCCAGCGCCCCCGATGCCGATTTCGCCAGCACGCCGGATTCCTGCGGGCTGTGGCGGGCCGTGGTGATCAGCGCGCCGGCGCCGAAGGCGACCGCCGAGCGCAGGATCGCGCCGACATTGTGCGGATCGGTCACCTGGTCGAGCACCAGCACCAGCCTGGTGTCGCCGAGCGCGTCGAGCCGCTTCGGCTTGAGCGGTTCTGCTTCGATCAGCACGCCCTGGTGCACCGCGTCCGAGCCGGTGATCCTGTCGATGTCCTTCGGTTCGACCAGCTCGGCCTTGAAAGGCAGGACGGCGAGGTCGCCGATCGAAAGCCGCTCCGCGGCATTGCGCGTCACCAGCATTTTTCGGATCTTGCGCCGGGGATTGTCGAGCGCCGCCCGCACCGTGTGCAGTCCGTAAAGCCGCACCAGACCGTCGGCCGCAGCCTCGCCCGGCGGCACCGGCTGCCGCGGCCGGAAAGTGGGCGCGCCGCCCGCCTTCTGGTCGCGATGCGCGCGCCGAAGCTTGGCGTAGTGGGTATCCTTGGGCGTGCCCGGCTTGTTGCTTTTTGTGTCGCTCATGCGGCTTCTATAGCTGTCCCGTCCGGCTAAGGATACCGGCTGCGAAAATGAATGCCGACCATCCTCGAAAAACCCTGGCCGCGCCGGTTGACACCCACCGGCCTTGCCGCCATAAGGCGCTTCGCTGATTTCGGAGAAGATCCTTACTCGGGCTCCGGATCAGCGTGAATGCCTCGTTGCATGGCTCCGGCGGCAGACTGGAGAGGTGCCCGAGTGGTTAAAGGGGACGGACTGTAAATCCGTTGGCTTAGCCTACGTTGGTTCGAATCCAACCCTCTCCACCACTGCCGGCCCGGAAGCCTGAAACGAAAAAGCACCGGAAGTGTGCCGCTGTTTTCCGATGCTGTAGCAGGCGGGTATAGCTCAGTGGTAGAGCAGCAGCCTTCCAAGCTGAATATGCGGGTTCGATTCCCGCTACCCGCTCCAGATTTCCATCCGCATCGCCAGTCGCACGAAAACGCCGCGCGCCGCGGCGCGCAGCGCATTCCGTTTGGTCCTGCCGCCTAGCTGTTGAAGGCCGAGGCGACCTGATGGTTCTGCGGGATCTGGCCGTTCGGCGTCAGCTTGTCGACGATGCCGGGCAGTGCCGCCGACAGTTGCTGCAGCAGCTCCTGTTCGTTCAAACCCGTGCGCTGCGCGATTTCGCGGATGACCTGCGGCCCGATCGCGGCGCCGAGATCGTTGGCGTTGATTGGCTGGTTCTGACCGGTGCCGACCCAGGAATCGGCGACGTTGCCGTGCCCGGCGTCCTTCAACTTGTCGAGCAGGCCGCCCAGCCCTCCGAGCAGGCCGCCATCGGCGGAGGTTCCGGCGGGCGTGGGGACCGGAGCTTGCGGTTCGGCCGGCTGTTCCTCGCTCCTGCCGCTCAGCATCTTGCCGACGAGCAGCGCGCCGAGCGCGATCATCAGGGGTTTGGTGATGTTGCCGCCGGGAACGGCGTTGTCAAAAAGGCCCATCGTGGATCTCCTATCAACCAAGTCCGCCCGGCGCCAGAATGGCCCAACCGGGGGGAATTTCAAGCTGTCTTGAGCTTTTGACAATCATATGAAAATGATTGGCACGGCGGGGATTTGGAGGGAAAAAATGGGCATCATCAGCTGGATCATTCTCGGCGTCGTCGCCGGCTTCATCGGCAGCAAGATCGTCAATAAGTCCGGCCAGGGCATGATCATGGATATCGTGCTCGGCATTGTCGGCGCCATCGTTGGCGGAGTGATCTTCAGCGCCTTCGGCGCATCGGGCGTCACCGGCCTCAACATCTGGAGCCTGATCGTCGCCGTCGTCGGCTCGGTCGTCGTGCTCTGGGCCTACCACCAGTTCTCCGGCAAGCGCACGCTGTAGCAGCACAGACGAAACCCGCAGCCGCTTCCGCCGCGCAGGCGCCAGTTGGGGCCGGTCGCGGCGTGCGATCGCGATGGCGATATCGGCATCGGATCGGCGCGATCCGGCAGCCTCAGGCGACGACCGCCAGGCGCCGCCGCCTTTCGTCGAGCGACACGATCGCCAGGCCGCTGCCGATGACCAGCAGGATGCCGCAGACGGCGAGCGCGTTCGGGAATTGGCCGAACACCAGCAGGCCGGAGATCACCGCCCAGACGGTGAAGCAGTAGTAGAACGGCGCCACCGCGCTCGTCGGTCCGACGCGATAGGCCATGAAGATGAAGAAATGGCCGAAGATCAGGAACAGGCCTGCGCCGCCAATCAGCAACAGATGGCGGCCTTCCGGCACCACCCACTGCTCGGAAACGAGATGCGCGACGCCTGAGCCGGCCAGCACGACCACGACGGCGGAGATGGCCACGATCATCCCGGGCACCTCGGCGTCCACCTTGCGCCCGGCGAGATCACGCGCCGCGGCCAGGGCCGCGTTGCCAAGCGCCAGCAAGGCATAGACGGAAATGCCTTCCATCGTCGGCTGCGCGACCATGACGGCGCCGGCAAAGCCGAGGCCTATCAGCGCCATGCGCGCGGCGCCGATCTTTTCGCCGAACAGGATCGAGGATCCGACCAGCACGATAAGCGGCGTGATCTGCCCGAGCGCCGTCGAATCGGCGATCTGCATGTTGGCCAAGGCCACGACGTAGCAAAGGATAGCGGCCAGCTCGCAAAGGTTCCGGCGCAGCACCTTGCGCTCGAAAAGCAGCGGCAGCTTCCTGCCATAGCCCAGCATGAAAAGCAGCGGCATGCCCCAGAGCGTGGCGGCCGCGCCGCGCAACAGCAGCACCTCATAAGGCGGCAGCCCCGCGGTCGCGAGCTTCATCATCGTGTCGTTGACGAGGTAGGATCCCGTCGAGACGATCATGAACAGCGGGCCGCGGATATTTGCTGGAATGAACTGCATTCGCCGAAGAAATCAGAGGCGTGTCGCGGCGGCAATGGGCCAGTTCCGGCCGATCGGGCGTCTATCCGCGCGAAGCTGTCGATGAGGTTGCCGGGCGGTCAAGCCGCGACCATTTGAATTCGCCTGTCGCGATCCTATATCCGCGCTATATCCCTGAAATCGGATCGTTGGTTCGGGTCGAGCAAAAGAAGGCTCAGCCACAAGGCACTTGTTTTTTTCGGCCGTTGTCGCTAATCGCCCCGCATTCGACTGAACTGAAGGTCAAGGCCGCCCAAGGAAAGAGACTATGGCAAAAGGTAAATTCGAGCGCACCAAGCCGCATGTGAACATTGGCACGATCGGCCACGTCGATCATGGCAAGACGTCGCTGACGGCGGCGATCACGAAGTATTTTGGCGAATACAAGCGCTATGACCAGATCGACGCGGCGCCTGAAGAGAAGGCGCGCGGCATCACGATCTCGACGGCGCATGTCGAGTACGAGACGGCCAACCGTCACTATGCCCACGTCGACTGCCCCGGCCACGCCGACTATGTGAAGAACATGATCACCGGCGCCGCCCAGATGGACGGCGCGATCCTGGTGGTCTCGGCCGCCGACGGCCCGATGCCGCAGACGCGCGAGCACATCCTGCTCGCTCGCCAGGTCGGCGTGCCCTCGATCGTGGTGTTTTTGAACAAGGTCGACCAGGTCGACGATGCCGAGCTTCTCGAACTGGTCGAGCTCGAGGTTCGCGAGCTGTTGACCAAGAACGAGTTCCCCGGCGACGACATTCCGATCGTCAAGGGCTCGGCGCTGGCAGCGCTTGAGGACTCCAACAAGACCATCGGCGAGGACGCCATCCGCGAGCTGATGGCTCAGGTCGACGCCTACATCCCGACGCCGGTGCGTCCGCTGGACAAGCCGTTCCTGATGCCGATCGAGGACGTGTTCTCGATCTCGGGCCGCGGCACCGTTGTGACCGGCCGCGTCGAGCGCGGTGTGGTCAAGGTCGGCGAGGAACTGGAGATCGTCGGCATCCGTCCGACGACCAAGACGACCTGCACGGGCGTCGAGATGTTCCGCAAGCTGCTCGACCAGGGCCAGGCCGGCGACAACATCGGCGCGCTGCTGCGCGGCGTCGACCGTGAGGGCGTCGAGCGCGGCCAGGTTCTGGCCAAGCCGGGCTCGGTCAAGCCGCACAAGAAGTTCGTGGCCGAAGCCTACATCCTGACCAAGGACGAGGGCGGCCGCCACACGCCGTTCTTCACCAACTACCGTCCGCAGTTCTACTTCCGCACGACGGACGTGACCGGCATCGTGACGCTGCCGGCCGGCACCGAGATGGTGATGCCTGGCGACAACATCACCGTCGACGTCGAGCTGATCGTGCCGATCGCGATGGAAGAGAAGCTGCGCTTCGCCATCCGTGAAGGCGGCCGCACCGTCGGTGCCGGCATCGTCGTCACCATCAAGGAATAATCGATCCGGCTTTTTGCCGGCTCGATACGGAAAGGGCGGTCTTCGGGCCGCCCTTTTTCGTTTACTTGCGTCTTGCAGAACAAGTCTTGCGCGCTTGTTTCGAAGCTATTGCATGTACCATTGCCGCAACTATTATAGGTTGCGTCGAGGGGGGGCTTCGCCAGCGTGATTTCGGAGTGCGTTTAAACAATACAGCAGCGTTGTGGCGTGGGCTGGTTCGCCTGCTGCCGGTGCTTGCGATGACGATGGCTGCTTTCGCCGCGAGGGCTGGCGACATCTCCGACCCGATTGTCCGGAATGGATTTCGGCCGAAGGTGCCATCGAGCCCGGCACGCCGGCCAAACTCAAGCGTATATTGAAGACGCTGGGTCGGCGCCAACTGCCGATCATCGTCAACTCTCCTGGCGGCAATGTCGACGCGGCGCTCCAGCTTGGTCGGATAATTCGCAACAATAAGCTCGATGTTGCCGTTGGCGTCACCAAAGTTTTCCGATTGCCAGCCAGGAATGGACGATTGCCGGGCCAACGATGGCGAAGGTGCCGCCTATGTCGGCGTCGCGTCGGATGGCGGCGCAATGTGCAATTCCGCTTGTCCGCTGATGTTCGCGGGTGGCGTTCGCCGCGTCGCCGGTGGCTTGGCCTATCTGGGCGTTCATCAGATCACCACCACTTATTTCCCCTCTACAAGGCATTTTCGAACCACCTATCAAACGATCCGAGGCAAAAGATATCGCGTCACGACGGAGACCGTCACCGAAGGCGAGAGCTACAAGACCTATGAGATGAGCAAGCGGTTCGCGCGGAAAATCTCGGCCTATCTCAGGGAGATGGGCGTGGGGCAGGGTGTACTCGACAAAATGAAGGCCACGCCGGCGAGCGACATTCAGCAGATCACCCTCCACGATATGCTGACGATCAAACTGGCAACCAGCACGGACACCGTGGACCTGTTTACCGCAGTAACCCTGTGCATGGGGGACAAAGCGGCTCCAAATTGCCGTGAAATATCGAAGGATACCCGGCTGGCCCCCCTAACAACGGCAAAGCCGGCACCTCGCCAACAGGCTGAAGTCCCAATTTCTCAGTCGGCCAAGGCTCCGGCCGTCGAACCATTCCAGGGAGCGGCAGGAAACGCGGCGCCTGAGATGCGCTTCGTGGTCGTTCGCGGCAGCGATCCGCTCTGCGATCCCGACTGCCCGGAATGGATCTCGGCGGAAGGCGCGATCACGCCTCAAACTCCGCAAAGGCTTCGCCGGCTGCTCGCAGCGCTCGGCAATCCGCGGCTTCCCATTGTCATCAGTTCGCGAGGCGGCGACTTGTTCGGCGCTTTGGCAGCGGGGCGGCTTGTCCATGAGCGGAAGCTCGACGTCGTCGTCGGCCGGACCAATGTTTTGGGCTGCAACCCGCCCGGAGCAGGTTGCCTGGACGACAACGGTGCCTATGTCGGACTGATAAGCCAGTTTGGAGTGGAGTGCGATTCAGCCTGCGCGCTCGTGCTCGCCGCCGGCGCCAAGCGACTGGTCAATCCCAAGGCGCGGCTCAGCGTGTCCTCGATGGGTCAGAAGAGGGTCGTTAAAGCCTATCTGGACGAGATGGCGATCAACCCAGGCCTGTTCGCCGCGATGGAGCAGAGCTCGGTCGAGCGCCGGCTCGAACCAGACATGATGCTCAAAGTCGGACTGGCGACCGGGCCGGAGTCGGCGGATGCGCTGACGGGCCCCACCATCTGCAAATCAGCGCCCAAGCCGGACAACTGCCGGCTGCCGCCGGCCGCCAGTGCGGAGGCGAACGCGCCACCGGAGCTCTAAAGCGATCGGACTGGCCCAAGGTCGAGCTGATCGCCGATCGCGATCGAAGAGAAATGCGCTTCGCCAGGCCGCCCCTTGTTCGTTTGGACCACGTCGTTCAAAGCTGTTGCAAGCACCGACGCCGCAACTAGTATGAGTTGTATCCGAGGGGTTTGCAAAGCGTGGTTCCGGAACGCGGTTCAGACAGCATTCAATGGTGGCGCGGGCTGATCAGGCTGGCGCTGGCCGCTGCGGTCGGCCTGGCCGGCTTCGCCGCGAGCGCCAAGGAAGAGGCGCCCGATCTCGGCCCGACCATGCGCTTTGCCGTTGTGCGCAATAGCGCGCCGGGCTGCGAGCCCAATTGCCCGGAATGGATTTCGGCGGAAGGCACTATCGAAGCCGGAACGCCGGCGCTCCTCAGGCGCCTGCTGAAGACGCTAGGCGGCCGGCAGCTGCCGATCGTCGTCAATTCCCCGGGCGGCAATGTCGACGCCGCGCTCCAGCTCGGCCGCATGATCCGCAAGAACAAGCTCGACATCGCCGTCGGCACGACGGAGTTTTCCGGTTGCTCGCCCGAGATGAAGAACTGCCGGGACAATGAAAGCAAAAACACGCCCTATGCCGGCGTCGCCTATGACAGCGGCGCCATGTGCAACTCGGCCTGTCCGCTGATGTTTGCCGGCGGCCTCCGCCGCGTGGTCGGCGAGTGGGCCTTTCTCGGCGTCCACCAGATCACCACCACGTACCACAGGGAAAAGCTGCTCTACCGCACCACCTACAAGGTCGTGAACGGCAAGAAGAAAGTCCTCAGCACCAGGATCGTCAGCCGCCGGAACGCCGGCAGCTACAAGACCTATGAGATGAGCAAGGCGGTCGAGAAGCGGCTGTCCGGCTATTTGAAGGAAATGGGTGTCGACCAGGACGTGCTGGACGTGATGAAGGCGACGCCCGCGAGCGACATCAGGCAGATCGGGCCCGACGACATGCTGGAGATGAAGCTTGTCACCAGCCTCGATTCGCTGGACCTGATGACCGGAAAGACCATCTGCCGGCACGGTCCCGTGCCGGCGAACTGTCGCGAGATACCGACGAACGGCAATGCCAGACCGGCCGAGGTCGCATCGGTCGAGGTCAAGCCGGCCTCTGCTCAACCGACAGGGGCCGCATTGCCCTCCAGGTCGGAACAGGAGATGCGCTTCGTGCTGGTTCGCGGCACCAATCCGCTCTGCAACCCCGACTGCCCGGAATGGATTGCGGCAGAGGGGACGATTGTTGCGGCTACGCCCGACAGGCTGCGCGAATTGCTGGACACGGTCGGCGGGCGCAGGCTGCCCATCGTCGTCAATTCACCGGGCGGCGACATACAAGGCGCGCTCGCCGCCGGCCGGCTGATCCGCGAGCGCAGGCTGGATGTCGCGGTGGCCCGCACGGACTTTCTCGACTGCGATCCCGGCGCGGCGGGATGCATCGTTAAGGACGGACCCCATGACGGCCTCACCGTCGATGCAGGCGCCGAATGCGACGCCGCCTGCGCGGTGATGGTCGCCGGCGGCGCCAGGCGCTTGGTTGGTGCCGACGCGCATTTCCGGGTGCACTCGATGGGCATGGAGGAAAAGGTCAGGGCGTATCTCGACGAGATGGCCATCGGCCCGGGCCTGTTCGCCGCGATGCAGTCAGCCCAGTATGCGAGCCACCGGGAACTCAGCCGGGACGAATTGCAGAAATTCGGGCTGACGACCGGGCCGCAATCGGTGGACGCGCTGACCGGCGCCACTGTCTGCAAATCGTCGCCCAAGCCCGACAACTGCCGGCTTCTGCCGTCGGCCAATGCCGAGGCGGAGGCTCCGGCGAAGCTGTAGCGCGGAAGCGCCGACTGGCCATCGAGGCAGGTTGAGCCGGGTAGGGCTTGCGTTATCCTCCGCAGCCTGCCCGAGCAGGATCGTACCGGAAGGATCAACAATGAGCGAGGATATCCCGACTTTGTTCGAATGGGCCGGTGGTGCAGAGGCGCTCAACCGCCTGACGCGGACTTTCTACGACAAGGTGGCTGTGGATCCGATCGTCGGCCCGGTGTTCAGGCACATGTCGCCGGATCATCCGGCGCATGTCGCCGCCTTCATCGCTGAGGTCTTCGGCGGACCAAAGACCTACAGCGAAAAGCATGGCGGCCACCGCGAGATGGTCATGCACCATCTCGGCAAGCACCTGACCGAGGAGCAGCGCCGGCGCTGGATCAATCTTCTCGCCGATGCGGCGGACGAGGTCGGCCTGCCCGACGATCCCGAATTCCGTTCCGCCTTCATGGGCTATGTCGAATGGGGATCGCGGCTGGCCAAGCTGAATTCCAATCTAGGCGAGACCTGCGACCCGGAGACCGAACCGATGCCCGCCTGGGGCTGGGGTGTGCCGGGCGGGCCTTACAGGCCGCCGGCCGGGAAGTCGTAGCGGAAGATGCTGGGTTTCTGCAAAATTCCGAAAAGATGACGCCGCAAAGAAACGGCAGGGTCGTTGCATCAACGTGAGGCGACCTTGCATGCTGATCGCCCATCTCCCGTCGGGCTATATTCTGGGAAGATTCGCGCGAAAACGCTGGCGCAAAGCGTCCGGCATCGTGGCTGCCGCGATGCTCGGCAGCGTCATCCCGGACATCGACATGCTCTATTTTCACCTGATCGATGGCGGTCGCACCCACCATCACGCCTACGTCACGCATTGGCCGTTGTTCTGGGCGGCGATCGGAGCGGTAAGCCTGCTGGTCAGTCGGTTGCTCGGTTTGCCGCATCAGCCTTCGATCGCCGCCTTCTTTGCCGGAGCCGTGTTGCATATGGCGCTCGACACGGTGGCATCGCCGATCATGTGGCTGGCGCCGTTCAGTCATCATCCCGTTGAGCTCGTGGCCGTCCCCGCCAGGTATGGGAACTGGGTGCTCAGCTTCATGCTGCACTGGACCTTCGGGCTTGAACTCGTGATATGCGCCTGGGCCTTGTGGCTTGGATGGCTGCGACCGCCACTTCCGGCCGACACGCCTCAAATGGGCACTTGAGTTCTCATCGGCTTTGTGAAATAGCAGCGCCCGTATACGGGCATAGCTCAGTTGGTAGAGCGGCGGTCTCCAAAACCGCAGGTCGTAGGTTCGAGCCCTGCTGCCCGTGCCATTTCCCAAGTGGCAAAACGAAGATCACGGGCGCTCAGCCGTTGAAAACAGGCGGGTGGCTTGCCATATTGGGAAATCTGGGGCATAAGGCCCCGCATAGCCGGGACGGAACGACTGGATGGTTCCGAGGCGGCGCTCGAACATAAAGCGGAACACTTGCCACTTGCGTGGACCAAGAATCGGTTTTATGTAGACTGAACAGACACGCGACGCGTGGAGCTGGGAAGCCGGCTTTACGCGTCTGATTTGCGTGGGCGAAATGGTGGCGCTGATTCGGCGCCGACACGGAACCCAGGCGGCACGTCCCGGCCAGCGGGATCATCCAGGAGACCCGGCCAACGGGTCTTGAAGACAGGCGGCACATGGCTTCGAAAACCACAAACCCTTTCACCTTTCTCCAGCAGGTTCGTGCGGAGACGGCCAAGGTGACATGGCCCTCGCGCCGCGAGACCATGATCTCGACGGTGATGGTTCTGGTGTTCGCGGTCATCGCCATGATTTTCTTCTTCGCCGCCGACATAGCCATGGGCTATGCGATCGAGTTGGTTTTGGGCCTCGGACATTAAGTTCGGCGATTACGGAGAGGTCGTGAAATGACTGCGCGCTGGTACATCGTCCACGCTTATTCGAACTTCGAGAAGAAGGTCGCCGAGGACATCGAGAACAAGGCCAAGCAGAAGGGCCTGTCCGGTGAGATCGAGCAGATCGTGGTGCCGACCGAGAAGGTCGTCGAGATCCGCCGTGGCCGCAAGGTCGATGCCGAGCGCAAGTTCTTCCCGGGCTATGTGCTTCTGAAGGCCAACCTGACGGACGCCGTGTTCTCGCTGGTCAAAAACACGCCGAAGGTCACCGGCTTCCTGGGCGATTCCAAGCCGGTGCCGATCACCGAAACCGAGGCGCAGCGCATCCTGAACCAGGTGCAGGAAGGCGTCGAGCGGCCGAAGCCCTCGGTCACCTTCGAGATCGGCGAGGCGATCCGCGTCTCGGACGGTCCGTTCGCATCCTTCAACGGCTTCGTCCAGGAAGTGGACGAGGAGCGGGCGCGCCTCAAGGTGGAAGTTTCGATCTTCGGGCGCGCGGTGCCCGTCGATCTTGAATTCGGACAGGTCGAAAAGGGCTGATCCGGAGATCCCTTGAGCCGCGGGCGAGAGGGATCGGCGGCGCGAAGAAGCGCGCTGTCATGAACGGGTGGGAGGCGAAAGCGGTTTAGCCGGCCGCTGGAACCGCACCACCAGACTGCAACCGCCGGTTTTTCCCGGCATGAGAAAAGGCAGGAATAGAGATGGCTAAGAAAGTTGCAGGCCAGCTCAAGCTCCAGGTTGCCGCGGGCTCGGCCACGCCGTCGCCCCCGATCGGCCCGGCGCTTGGTCAGCGCGGCATCAACATCATGGAGTTCTGCAAGGCGTTCAACGCGCAGACTCAGGAGCTGGAGAAGGGCTCGCCCATCCCGGTCGTCATCACCTACTACCAGGACAAGTCGTTCACTTTCGTCATGAAGACGCCGCCGGTGAGCTACTTCCTGAAGAAGGCCGCCAACCTGAAGTCGGGCTCGAAGGAGCCGGGCAAGGTCAAGGCCGGCACGATCTCGCGCGACAAGGTGCGCCAGATCGCCGAGCAGAAGATGAAGGACCTGAACGCAAACGACGTCGAGGCGGCCATGCGCATGGTCGAGGGCTCCGCCCGCTCGATGGGCCTGGAAGTGGTGGGCTAAGATCATGGCAAAGATTGCAAAGCGTGTTGCCAAGAGCCGCGATGGCATCGATCCGAACAAGGCCTATGCGCTCTCCGAGGCGCTGCAGCTGCTCAAGGACCGGTCCACGGTGAAGTTCGACGAGACCGTCGAGGTCGCGATGAATCTCGGCGTCGATCCGCGCCATGCCGACCAGATGGTCCGCGGCGTGGTCAACCTGCCGAACGGCACCGGCCGCTCGGTGCGCGTTGCCGTGTTCGCGCGCGGCGACAAGGCCGAGGAAGCCAAGGCCGCCGGTGCCGACATCGTCGGCGCCGAGGATCTGGTCGACATCGTCCAGAAGGGCACGATCGATTTCGATCGCTGCATCGCGACGCCGGACATGATGCCGCTGGTCGGCCGTCTGGGTAAGGTGCTCGGCCCGCGCGGCATGATGCCGAACCCGAAGGTCGGCACCGTGACCCCCGATGTCGCCGCGGCCGTCAAGGCGTCGAAGGGCGGCGCCGTCGAGTTCCGCGTCGAGAAGGCCGGCATCGTCCAGGCCGGCGTCGGCAAGGTCTCGTTCGACGTCAAGGCGCTGGAAGAGAATGTGCGAGCCTTCGCCGATGCGGTGAACAAGGCAAAGCCCGCCGGCGCCAAGGGCAACTACGTCAAGAAGGTGTCGGTCACCTCGACGATGGGCCCCGGCCTCAAGCTCGACATCGCGACGCTCGCCGCGTCGTAAGTGTCGCTTGACCGGCTTCAGGCCGGTCGCATCAAGAATTCCGGACCGCCGATCCGTCGGCGGCCCGGTATCCCGGAAGCCGAAGGGTTTCCGGATATCCTGTCCGAGATTGCAGGCGGCCCAAAGCCTTAATTCGAATGGGCCTGCATGAGACGGGTGAAGACCCGACAAAGGAGCGACAAGCTCCAATGAAAGGTTCGAACCGTGTTTGCCTTTTGTCAGCGCATCGCCGGCTTTGCCGTAGGTGTGGCGAAAGGGGGCAGGATCCTCGAGCGCCGTTCGGGAGATCCGTTTTGGATGGCCCGGCCGGCAAAAGGCAACCCGACGCCTGACCTCTAAATGGGAATGTTCCCATCGATGGGGCAGGGGTCAACTGGAGATAGGCAGTGGACAGAGCGGAAAAACGCGAACTCGTCACGGGCCTGAACGAAGCGTTCACGAGCGCGGGTTCAGTCGTCGTGGCCCACTACGCCGGTATCACCGTCGCGCAAATGAACGACCTTCGGTCGAAAATGCGCGCCGCCGGTGGCACCGTCAAAGTCGCGAAGAACCGTCTCGCCAAAATCGCTCTTCAGGGCACGGACTCCGCATCGATCGTCGACCTGTTCAAGGGACAGACGCTGATCGCCTATTCGGAGGATCCGGTTGCGGCGCCGAAGGTCGCGTCCGATTTCGCCAAGGGGAATGACAAGTTGATCATTCTCGGCGGCGCAATGGGCACCACCTCGCTCAACGCCGACGGTGTGAAGGCACTCGCCACACTGCCGTCGCTCGACGAGCTGCGCGCCAAGCTGGTTGGCATGATCGCCACGCCGGCAACCCGGATCGCCCAGATCGTCAATGCACCCGCGGCTTCGGTCGCGCGCGTCATCGGCGCTTACGCCCGGAAGGACGAGGCGGCATGAGGCCGTTCCTCGCTATCACAAACACACGTTCGAACCTTACGAAGGAATATGCAAATGGCTGATCTCGCAAAGATCGTAGACGACCTTTCGAAGCTGACCGTCCTCGAGGCGGCCGAGCTGTCGAAGCTCCTGGAAGAGAAGTGGGGCGTTTCGGCCGCTGCTCCGGTGGCGGTTGCCGCTGCTGGCGGTGGCGCTGCCGCTGCTGCTGCTCCGGCTGAAGAGAAGACGGAATTCGACGTCGTTCTCGCCGACGCCGGCGCCCAGAAGATCAACGTCATCAAGGAAGTCCGCGCCATCACCGGTCTTGGCCTCAAGGAAGCCAAGGACCTGGTCGAGGCGGCTCCGAAGCCGGTCAAGGAAGGCGTTTCCAAGGCCGACGCCGACAAGTTCAAGGCTCAGCTGGAAGCAGCTGGCGCCAAAGTCGAGCTGAAGTAACAGGCGAGGGCGGACGGTCTCGCGCCGTCCGCCCCCTCCCTTGACGAAGGGAGGCTTCACGTTGCGCGAGACGTTTGAAAACCTCTTTCCTGAGGGCCGGAAACGGCCTTCAGGAAACGGGTTTTTCTCCCGTTTTAACCGGCTGCCGCCAAGCAAGGGCGGTCCGGAGAAACAGACAGGGGCTGCCGAAGCGGCCCGCAGTGCAAGGCGAACCGCGGCGAGGTTTGCCCCGAGAATCGAGCTAAGGAGCGACGATGGCCCAGACCCAGACTTTCAATGGCCGCAGACGCGTACGCAAGTTCTTCGGAAAGATCCCGGAAGTTGCGGAGATGCCGAACCTGATCGAGGTTCAGAAGGCATCCTATGACCAGTTCCTGATGGTGGACGAGCCCAAGGGCGGGCGTCCGGACGAAGGACTGCAGGCCGTTTTCAAGTCGGTCTTCCCGATCTCCGATTTTTCCGGCTCCTCAATGCTGGAATTCGTGAAGTATGAGTTCGAAGGACCGAAATTCGACGTTGACGAGTGCCGTCAGCGCGACCTTACCTATGCCGCCCCGCTGAAGGTGACGCTGCGCCTCATCGTGTTCGATATCGACGAGGACACCGGCGCGAAGTCGATCAAGGACATCAAGGAGCAGGACGTCTACATGGGCGACATGCCGCTCATGACGTCGAACGGCACCTTCATCGTCAACGGCACCGAGCGCGTCATCGTCTCCCAGATGCACCGCTCGCCGGGCGTCTTCTTCGACCATGACAAGGGCAAGTCGCACTCGTCGGGCAAGCTTCTGTTTGCCGCGCGCGTCATCCCCTACCGCGGCTCGTGGCTCGACATCGAGTTCGATTCCAAGGACGTCGTGCACGCCCGCATCGACCGCCGCCGCAAGATCCCGGTGACGTCGCTGCTGATGGCGCTTGGCATGGACGGCGAGGAGATCCTGTCGACCTTCTACAACAAGATCACCTACAAGCGCGCCGGCGACCACTGGCGCATTCCGTTCAACGTCGAGCGTTTCCGCGGCCTCAAGGCCGTCGGCGATCTGGTCGACGCGGACACCGGCGAGATCGTCGTCGAGGCCGGCAAGAAGATCACCGCCCGCCAGGCTCGCCAGCTCGGCGAGAAGGGTCTCAAGGCGATCAAGGCGACCGACGAGGACCTGCTCGGCAACTACCTGGCCGAGGACATCGTCAACTACGCCACCGGCGAGATCTTCCTCGAGGCCGGCGACGAGATCGACGAGAAGACGCTGAAGGTGCTGCTCGGCACCGGCGAGGACGAGATCCAGATCCTCGACATCGACCACGTCAATGTCGGCGCCTATATCCGCAACACTTTAGCCGTCGACAAGAACGAGAGCCGCCAGGACGCGCTGTTCGACATCTACCGTGTCATGCGTCCGGGCGAGCCGCCGACGCTCGAGACCGCCGAAGCCATGTTCAACTCGCTGTTCTTCGACAGCGAGCGCTATGACCTGTCGGCCGTCGGCCGCGTCAAGATGAACATGCGCCTCGAGCTCAAGGCCGAGGACACCGTGCGCGTGCTGCGCAAGGAGGACATCCTGGCCGTGGTCAAGACGCTGGTGGAACTGCGCGACGGCAAGGGCGAGATCGACGACATCGACAATCTCGGCAACCGCCGCGTGCGCTCGGTCGGCGAGCTGATGGAGAACCAGTACCGCGTCGGTCTGCTGCGCATGGAGCGCGCGATCAAGGAGCGCATGTCCTCGATCGAGATCGACACGGTCATGCCGCAGGACCTGATCAACGCCAAGCCGGCCGCCGCCGCGGTGCGCGAGTTCTTCGGCTCCTCGCAGCTGTCGCAGTTCATGGACCAGACCAACCCGCTGTCGGAGATCACCCACAAGCGCCGCCTCTCGGCGCTCGGACCGGGCGGTCTGACCCGCGAGCGCGCCGGCTTCGAGGTGCGCGACGTGCACCCGACGCATTACGGCCGCATCTGCCCGATCGAGACGCCGGAAGGCCCGAATATCGGCCTGATCAACTCGCTGGCCACCTTCGCGCGCGTCAACAAGTACGGCTTCATCGAGAGCCCGTACCGCAAGATCGTCAACGGCAAGCTGACCAATGAAGTCGTCTATCTGTCGGCGATGGAAGAGGCCAAGCACCATGTCGCGCAGGCCAACGCCGAGCTCGACAAGAACGGCGGCTTCGTCGATGAGTTCGTCATCTGCCGAAACGCCGGCGAAGTGATGATGGCGCCGCGCGAGAACGTCGACCTGATGGACGTGTCGCCGAAGCAGATGGTTTCGGTGGCCGCGGCCCTCATTCCGTTCCTCGAGAACGACGACGCTAACCGCGCGCTGATGGGCTCGAACATGCAGCGTCAGGCCGTGCCGCTGGTGCGCGCCGAGGCGCCGTTCGTCGGCACCGGCATGGAGCCGATCGTCGCCCGTGACTCCGGCGCCGCCATCGGCGCCCGCCGCGGCGGCATCGTCGACCAGGTGGACGCGACGCGTATCGTCATCCGCGCCACGGAAGATCTCGATCCCGGCAAGTCGGGCGTCGACATCTACCGGCTGATGAAGTTCCAGCGTTCGAACCAGAACACCTGCATCAACCAGCGTCCGCTGGTGCGCATGGGTGACCGCGTCAACAAGGGCGACATCATCGCCGACGGTCCGTCGACGGAGCTCGGCGATCTGGCGCTCGGCCGCAACGTGCTGGTCGCGTTCATGCCGTGGAACGGCTACAACTACGAGGACTCGATCCTCTTGTCGGAGCGCATCGTCGCCGACGACGTCTTCACCTCGATCCATATCGAGGAGTTCGAGGTCATGGCGCGCGACACCAAGCTCGGACCGGAGGAAATCACGCGCGACATTCCGAACGTCTCGGAAGAAGCGCTGAAGAACCTCGACGAGGCCGGCATCGTCTATATCGGCGCGGAAGTGCAGCCGGGCGACATCCTGGTCGGCAAGATCACGCCGAAGGGCGAAAGCCCGATGACGCCGGAAGAAAAGCTGCTGCGCGCCATCTTCGGCGAAAAGGCCTCGGATGTTCGCGACACGTCTATGCGCATGCCTCCTGGCACCTTCGGCACGGTCGTCGAAGTGCGCGTCTTCAACCGCCACGGCGTGGAGAAGGACGAGCGCGCCATGGCGATAGAGCGCGAGGAGATCGAGCGCCTGGCCAAGGACCGCGACGACGAGCAGGCGATCCTCGACCGCAACGTCTACTCGCGCCTTTCCGACATGCTGGTCGGCAAGGATGCGATCGCCGGACCGAAGGGCTTCAAGAAGGGCTCGAAGCTGTCGAAGGATACGCTCGACGACTATCCGCGCTCGCAGTGGTGGCAGTTCGCGGTGGAGAACGAAAAGCTCCAGAGCGAACTGGAAGCCCTGCGCGGCCAGTACGACGATTCCAAGAAGGCGCTGGAACAGCGCTTCATGGACAAGGTCGAGAAGGTGCAGCGCGGCGACGAAATGCCTCCGGGCGTCATGAAGATGGTCAAGGTCTTCGTGGCCGTGAAGCGCAAGATGCAGCCGGGCGACAAGATGGCCGGCCGGCACGGCAACAAGGGTGTCGTGTCGCGCATCGTTCCGGTCGAGGACATGCCTTTCCTCGAGGACGGCACGCATGCCGATATCGTGCTCAACCCGCTGGGTGTGCCGAGCCGCATGAATGTCGGCCAGATCCTGGAAACGCATCTGGGCTGGGCTTGCGCCGGCATGGGCAGGAAGATCGGCGAGCTGATCGAGGCGTACAAGGCGGGCGGCGACATCAAGCCGCTGCGCAAAACGATCGAGAGCTTCATGCCGGCCAATGACCGCAACGAGCCGGTCCGCGAGTACGACGACGAAAGCATCATTCGCCTCGGCGAGCAGATGCGCCGCGGCGTCTCCATCGCGACCCCGGTGTTCGACGGCGCGCATGAGGGCGACATCAACATCATGCTGGAGCAGGCGGGCCTGCACACCAGCGGTCAGTCGCAGCTCTATGACGGACGCACCGGCGAGCCGTTCGATCGCAAGGTGACGATGGGCTATATCTATATGCTCAAGCTTCACCACCTGGTGGACGACAAGATCCACGCGCGTTCGATCGGCCCGTACTCGCTGGTCACCCAGCAGCCGCTGGGCGGCAAGGCGCAGTTCGGCGGCCAGCGCTTCGGCGAAATGGAGGTCTGGGCGCTCGAAGCGTACGGCGCCGCCTACACGCTGCAGGAGATGCTGACGGTGAAGTCGGACGACGTCGCCGGCCGCACCAAGGTCTACGAAGCTATCGTCCGTGGCGACGACACGTTCGAGGCCGGCATTCCCGAGAGCTTCAACGTTCTCGTCAAGGAAATGCGCTCGCTCGGCCTCAATGTCGAGCTGGAGAACACCAAGCTCGACGAAGCCCCCGTCCGGCTGCCAGATGCTGCCGAATAGGGGCGCGGCCGAGTAAGGCAATGGCGCGCCGCAACCCAAGACGCGGCGCGCCCCTCAAATTCTTCGGCCGGTCAGGCCGGCCAGTCTGCGGGCATTCGGCCCGCGAACGATGCAAGGGGTTTTCGAGGACCCCGAAAAGGAGAACGGCATGAACCAAGAGGTCATGAATCTCTTCAATCCCCAGGCGCCGGCGCAGGTGTTCGATTCCATCCGGATTTCGCTCGCCAGCCCTGAGAAGATTCTGTCCTGGTCGTTCGGCGAGATCAAAAAGCCGGAGACCATCAACTACCGCACCTTCAAGCCGGAGCGTGACGGTCTGTTCTGCGCGCGCATTTTTGGCCCGATCAAGGACTACGAGTGTCTGTGCGGCAAGTACAAGCGCATGAAGTACAAGGGCGTCATCTGCGAGAAGTGCGGCGTCGAAGTCACGCTGTCGCGCGTCCGCCGCGAGCGCATGGGCCATATCGAGCTCGCCGCGCCCGTCGCCCACATCTGGTTCCTGAAGTCGCTGCCCTCGCGCATCGGCACGCTGCTCGACATGACGCTGAAGGACATCGAGCGCGTCCTCTACTTCGAGAACTACATCGTCACCGAGCCCGGCCTCACCGCGCTGAAGGAGCACCAGCTGCTCAGCGAGGAAGAATACATGCTGGCCGTCGACGAGTATGGCGAGGATTCCTTCACCGCCATGATCGGCGCCGAGGCCATCCATGACCTCCTGGCCGGCATGGACCTGGAGAAGATCGCCGGCGATCTGCGCTCGGAGCTGGCTTCGACCACGTCCGAGCTCAAGCAGAAGAAGCTCTTGAAGCGGCTCAAGGTCGTCGAGAACTTCATGGAATCCGGCAACCGTCCGGAATGGATGATCATGAAGGTGGTTCCGGTGATCCCGCCGGACCTGCGGCCGCTGGTTCCGCTGGATGGCGGCCGTTTCGCCACGTCCGACCTCAACGACCTCTATCGCCGCGTCATCAACCGTAACAACCGCCTGAAGCGGCTGATCGAGCTGCGCGCGCCGGGCATCATCGTGCGCAACGAAAAGCGCATGCTGCAGGAGGCCGTCGACGCGCTGTTCGACAACGGCCGCCGCGGCCGCGTCATCACCGGCGCCAACAAGCGTCCGCTGAAGTCGCTGTCCGACATGCTGAAGGGCAAGCAGGGCCGGTTCCGCCAGAACCTGCTCGGCAAGCGCGTCGACTATTCCGGCCGCTCGGTCATCGTGACCGGTCCGGAGCTCAAGCTGCATCAGTGCGGCCTGCCGAAGAAGATGGCGCTCGAACTGTTCAAGCCCTTCATCTACGCCCGCCTCGACGCCAAGGGCTTCTCCTCGACCGTCAAGCAGGCGAAGAAGCTGGTCGAGAAGGAGCGTCCGGAGGTCTGGGATATCCTCGACGAGGTCATCCGCGAGCATCCGGTGCTTCTGAACCGCGCGCCGACGCTGCACCGCCTCGGCATCCAGGCGTTCGAGCCGATCCTGATCGAAGGCAAGGCGATCCAGCTTCACCCGCTGGTCTGCACGGCCTTCAACGCCGACTTCGACGGCGACCAGATGGCGGTCCACGTGCCGCTGTCCCTGGAAGCGCAGCTCGAAGCCCGCGTGCTGATGATGTCGACCAACAACATCCTGCACCCGGCTTCCGGCGCGCCGATCATCGTGCCGTCGCAGGACATGGTTCTCGGTCTCTACTATCTGTCGATCGTCAACCAGAACGAGCCGGGCGAAGGCATGGTGTTCGCCGACATGGGCGAGCTCCAGCACGCGCTGGAGACCAAGGCCGTGACGCTGCACGCCAAGATCAAGGGCCGCTTCCGCACGGTCGATGCAGAAGGCAAGGTCGTGTCGAAGATCTACGACACCACGCCTGGCCGCATGATCATCGGCGAGCTTCTGCCGAAGAACGTCAACGTGCCTTATGAGACCGCCAACCAGGAGATGACCAAGAAGAACATCTCCAAGATGATCGACACCGTCTACCGCCACTGCGGTCAGAAGGAGACGGTCATCTTCTGCGACCGCATCATGGCTCTCGGCTTCGCCCATGCCTGCCGCGCCGGCATTTCGTTCGGCAAGGACGACATGGTGATCCCGGACACCAAGCTGAAGCTGGTCTCCGACACCGAGGCTTTGGCCAAGGAGTACGAGCAGCAGTACAATGACGGCCTGATCACCCAGGGCGAGAAGTACAACAAGGTGGTCGACGCCTGGGCCAAGTGCTCGGAAAAGGTCGCCGACGAGATGATGGCCCGCATCAAGGCGGTGGAATTCGAGGACAATGGCCGTCAGAAGCCGATGAACTCGATCTACATGATGTCGCATTCGGGTGCGCGCGGTTCGCCCACCCAGATGCGCCAGCTCGCCGGCATGCGCGGCCTGATGGCCAAGCCTTCGGGCGAGATCATCGAGACGCCGATCATCTCGAACTTCAAGGAAGGCCTCACCGTGCTCGAGTACTTCAACTCGACCCACGGCGCCCGCAAGGGTCTGGCCGACACCGCGTTGAAGACTGCGAACTCGGGCTACCTCACCCGCCGTCTGGTCGACGTGGCGCAGGACTGCATCGTCAATTCGCTGGATTGCGGCACCGACAAGGGCCTCACCATGCAGCCGATCGTCGATGCCGGTCAGATCGTCGCCTCGGTCGGTCAGCGCGTGCTGGGCCGCACGGCGCTCGACGACATCAACCACCCGGTCTCCGGCGAACTGCTGGTCAAGGCCGGCAAGCTGATGGACGAGCGCGATGTGGAGCAGATCGAGAAGGCCGGCGTGCAGTCGGTGCGCATCCGCTCGGCGCTGACCTGCGAGGTCAGGACCGGCGTCTGCGCAGTCTGCTACGGTCGCGATCTTGCCCGCGGCACGCCCGTCAACCAGGGCGAGGCCGTCGGCGTCATCGCGGCGCAGTCGATCGGCGAGCCGGGCACCCAGCTCACCATGCGCACCTTCCACATGGGCGGCACAGCGCAGGTGGTGGACTCCTCGTTCCTCGAAGCCTCCTATGAGGGCAAGGTCGAGATCCGCAACCGCAACGTGGTGCGGAACTCCGAAGGCCAGCAGATGGTCATGGGCCGCAACATGGCGGTCCTGATCCTCGACGAGACTGGCAAGGAGCGCGCCACGCACCGCGTCGCCTACGGCTCGCGCATCTTCGTGGACGATGGCGACAAGGTGAAGCGCGGCCAGCGCATCGCCGAGTGGGATCCGTACACTCGCCCGATCCTCACCGAAATCGAGGGCAAGGTGGCGTTCGAGGATCTGGTCGACGGCATCTCCGTTCAGGAGACGGCCGACGAATCGACCGGCATCACCAAGCGCGAGGTCATCGATTGGCGTTCGACGCCGCGCGGCAGCGACCTGAAGCCGGCGATCGTCGTTCAGGACGCCAAGGGCAAGGTCGGCAAGCTGTCGAAGGGCGGCGATGCACGCTTCCTGCTCTCGGTCGAGGCCATCCTCTCGGTCGAGCCGGGCGCGCATGTCCGTCCGGGCGACGTGCTGGCGCGTATCCCGATGGAAAGCGCCAAGACCAAGGACATCACCGGCGGTCTGCCGCGTGTTGCCGAACTGTTCGAGGCTCGCCGTCCGAAGGATCACGCCATCATCGCCGAGATCGATGGCACGGTCCGCTTCGGCCGCGACTACAAGAACAAGCGCCGCATCATCATCGAGCCGCATGACTCGACGCTGGAGCCGGTCGAGTACCTGATCCCGAAGGGCAAGCCGTTCCATCTGCAGGACGGCGACGTCATCGAGAAGGGCGACTACATCCTCGACGGCAACCCCGCGCCGCACGACATCCTGGCGATCAAGGGCGTGGAGGCGCTTGCGTCCTACCTTGTCAATGAGATCCAGGAGGTCTACCGCCTGCAGGGCGTGTCGATCAACGACAAGCACATCGAGGTGATTGTTCGCCAGATGCTGCAGAAGGTCGAGATCACCACGCAGGGCGACTCGACCTACATTCCGGGCGATCATGTCGACGTGATCGAGCTGGAAGAGGTCAACGAGCGGCTGATCGAGGACGGCAAGAAGCCGGCCGAAGGCCAGCCTGTGCTGCTCGGCATCACCAAGGCCTCGCTGCAGACGCCGTCCTTCATCTCGGCCGCCTCCTTCCAGGAGACGACCAGGGTGCTGACGGAAGCCGCGGTTGCCGGCAAGACCGACATGCTGCAGGGCCTGAAGGAGAACGTCATCGTCGGCCGTCTGATCCCGGCCGGAACCGGCGGCACGATGAGCCAGATCCGGCGCATCGCCACCTCGCGTGACGAGCTGATCATCGACGAGCGCCGCAAGGCCTCCGGTGTCGAGGTCGCCGAGCCGATGCTGACCAACATGGTCAACGCCGCGCAGTAGGCGCGGATGGGATGAGAGAAAGAAAAAGGGGCCCGCGTGGCCCCTTTTTGCATTCCGGTTACGCCTCTTTGCATTCCCGCTAAGGACGAGGAGAACCATGAGCGCCAGGACTTGGACGGCCGTCGACGACTATATCGTTTCCTCTCTTTTCGATGCGGATCCGGCACTTGACGCGGTGCTTGCAGCCAACCGCGAGCAGGGCCTGCCGGCGATCGATGTTTCCGCCGCGCAAGGCAAATTGCTTTCGCTGCTGGTGCGGATTGGCAGCGCGAAAAAAGTGCTCGAGATCGGCACGCTCGGCGGCTACTCGACCGTCTGGATGGCAAGGGCCCTGCCTGCCGACGGCAAGGTCGTGACGCTTGAGCTTGACCCACACCACGCCAAGATTGCGCGCTCGAATTTCGAGCGGGCAGGGGTTTCCGACAAGGTCGACCTGCGGATCGGTCCCGCGCTTCAATCCCTTGCCGCGCTGGCGAATGAAAATGCCGGTCCGTTCGACTTGATCTTCATCGACGCCGACAAGCCGAACAACCCGAACTATCTCGATTGGGCAATGAAGCTGGCGCGCTCAGGCACGGTCATCGTCTGCGACAACGTCATCCGCGACGGCGCCGTGGTGGACGAAAGGAGCGGCGACGTGAATGTCGAAGGGGCTCGCGCCGCCTTCTCATTCATCGGCGGCGAGAAGCGGCTTGACGGCACCGCCATCCAGACCGTCGGCGCCAAGGGCTATGACGGCTTCGCGATCGCGATCGTGGATTGACGGCCCGCCAGTCCCGTCACCTCAGTCGAAGAACGCCTCGACCACGTTTCGTTTGCCGAGCATGAAGGCATCGGCGACATGTTGCAGCGGTGCCAGGTCGACGTCGGAGACGCCGGCCCGCACGATCTCCGCAAAGCGCTTGTAGAGCATCGGATACTCGGCCTCCGGCTCGTCATGGATGATCTTGCCGTCGACGGCGAGTTTTGCGCCGCCGCCCGAGAGCACCATCTTGCCCTTGTCGGTCTCGGCCAGGATGTCCCAGCTCTGTGGACCGGTCTGCAGCCAGTCGAGCTCCATCGTCACCGGCAGGCCGTTCGAGGTCCGGAAAGCGACATGCGCCGCGACCGGCGAAGCGCGGTTCTCCGGAAAGTCGAGCACGGCCGAGGTGATGAACATCGGCGGCAGGATATGGGTGGCGATCGACAGCGCGTTGATGCCCGGATCGAACACCCCGAAGCCGCCCGGCGCCCAGATCCACTCCTGGTTCGGGTGCCAGCGGCGCACGTCCTCTTTCCAGTTGATGGCGGCCGAGCTGATTTTCGCCGAGGCCAGGAAAGCCCGCGCGGCCTCGACCGCCGGCGCATAGCGCGAATGCCAGCTGGCAAAGAGCGAAACGCCTCTCTTCGCGGCAAGCGCCTTCAGATCCTCGACTTCGCTGACGGTGGCGCCCGGCGGCTTCTCCAGGAAGACTTGCTTCCCGGCTTCGAGCGCCGTGCGCGCCGCGTCGTAGCGGAACTGCGGCGGCATGCAGAGCGAGACGGCTTCCAGGCTGGGCTCGGCCGCGAGCATCGCCTCAATGGTCGGATAATTCGGAATGCCGTCGACCTTGCCGTGGCGGCTCGCCGCGGCCGCAAGCTGGTAGCTGGCGTCCTTCGCCAGGGCGGGGAGATGCTGATCGCGGACGATCTTTCCCACGCCGACGATGCCGAGCCTGATGGGGTTGCTGGTCATGGGAGCTCCGAGGGATTGGAAGAGACAGGTGTTTCTAGGCAGGACAGAGCTGCCCGGCAAGCCGCGATGACATCGTGCCGCGGGGATCGGCGTCTCGAATCAGATCGGTTCGTCGAACGTGACGATCGAAACCTCGCCTTCCAGCGCTCCCTGATAGGCCGACAGATGCGGCTCTTCGTCGGGCGCGCCTTCCATGTCGCCGATCTGGTCGAGCTCGGCTTCGGCGAATCCTTCCGCCGCCAGCGATTCGAGCGCGCGGCGCACGGCGGAATCATCGTCGGGCGCGACCAGCATCACATGCACGCCCTCCGGCTTGCCGCCTTTTCGCCGCCACACCCGGCCAGTGATGATTGTGACCGGGCGCTCTTCGTTGTCGTTCACGGGCTGATTCCTCCGGAAGAGCGGCTTTTTGCCATTCATGCCCGCTTTTTGCACGAAGCCGGCCGGGATGACAGGTGAAAGCCGGTCACTTTCTTCCTCGTCCTTGAAAAAAGACGCAAGAAAATTACATGCGTTTTCCGCATGGCTGCCAAGCTTCGGAAGGCGCGCAATATTTCCCGTTCCGGGGTTGACGGACAGGGGCCTTGCGGGTAGAAGCCGCCACGTCAGAACCGATGTGAGACTTTCCTTTCCGAGGCGACGCGCCTTGGAGTTTGCCTCAAACAGGGTTCGTTTTACGAGCGAAAAGACATCTCCGGCGCGCATGAAGCGGCTTCCGCTTCCTCTGCAATTTGTTCGGGCAGGACCGCGAGGCGCGGTGTGTTGCCCGAATTTGCGTATGGAAATGACGCTTTGAGCGGCCCTGACAGGGCGAGACACGGAATTGAGAGACAAGAGGGTTTAATGCCTACCGTCAACCAGCTGATCCGCAAGCCGCGCCTGGCGCCGGTGAAGCGCAACAAGGTCCCGGCCATGCAGCAGAACCCGCAGAAGCGGGGCGTCTGCACGCGCGTCTACACCACGACGCCGAAGAAGCCGAACTCGGCGCTGCGCAAGGTGGCCAAGATCCGCCTGACCAATGGTTTCGAAGTGATCGGCTACATCCCGGGCGAAGGCCATAACCTTCAGGAGCACTCGGTGGTCATGATCCGCGGCGGCCGCGTCAAGGATCTGCCGGGCGTCCGCTATCACATCATCCGCGGCGTGCTCGACACGCAGGGTGTGAAGAACCGCAAGCAGCGCCGTTCGAAATACGGTGCCAAGCGTCCGAAGTAAGGGTTTCCGGCTTCGGCGCTTTTTTTGACTGCGCCGTGCCACGAGATTGAGAGACAAAAGCCATGTCCCGTCGTCACAGTGCAGAAAAGCGTGAGATCAACCCGGACCCCAAGTTCGGCGACCTGGTCGTCACCAAGTTCATGAACGCCGTCATGTATGATGGCAAGAAGTCGGTTGCCGAGACGATCGTCTACGGCGCGCTGGACCAGGTCCAGGCCAAGACCAAGCAGGAGCCGGTCGCCGTCTTCCACCAGGCGCTCGACAATGTCGCGCCGCATGTGGAAGTGCGCTCGCGTCGCGTCGGCGGCGCCACCTACCAGGTTCCGGTCGACGTGCGCCCCGAGCGCCGTCAGGCGTTGGCCATCCGCTGGCTGATCGCCGCCGCGCGCAACCGCAACGAGACCACCATGGTCGACCGCCTCTCGGGCGAGCTGATGGACGCGGCCAACAACCGCGGCACGGCCGTCAAGAAGCGTGAAGACACCCACAAGATGGCAGAAGCCAACCGCGCCTTCGCGCACTACCGCTGGTAAAGCGCGAACGAGACTGAGAGGCACCTCCCATGGCCCGCGAATACAAAATCGAAGACTACCGCAATTTCGGTATCATGGCGCATATCGACGCCGGCAAGACGACGACGACCGAGCGCGTCCTGTACTACACGGGCAAGTCGCACAAGATCGGCGAAGTCCATGACGGCGCTGCCACCATGGACTGGATGGAGCAGGAGCAGGAGCGCGGCATCACCATCACGTCCGCCGCCACCACGACCTTCTGGAAGGGTCGTGACGGCAAGATGCGGCGCTTCAACATCATCGACACCCCCGGACACGTCGACTTCACCATCGAGGTCGAGCGTTCGCTGCGCGTGCTCGACGGCGCGATTGCGCTGCTCGATGCCAACGCCGGCGTCGAGCCGCAGACCGAGACCGTGTGGCGCCAGGCCGACAAGTACCACGTGCCGCGCATGATCTTCTGCAACAAGATGGACAAGATCGGCGCCGACTTTTACCGCTCGGAAGAAATGATCGGCTCGCGCCTCGGCGCGCAGGCCGTCGTCATGCAGCTGCCGATCGGCGCCGAGACCGAGTTCAAGGGCGTCGTCGACCTCGTCGAGATGAACGCGCTTGTGTGGCGCGACGAGACGCTGGGCGCTGCCTGGGACGTCGTCGAGATCCCGGCTGACCTCAAGGACAAGGCCGAGCAGTACCGCGAGAAGATGATCGAGGCCGCCGTCGAGATGGACGAGACGGCGCTCGAGAACTACCTCGAAGGCAAGATGCCGTCGAACGACGAGATCCGCGCGCTGATCCGCAAGGGCACCATCGCGGTCAAGTTCTTCCCGATGTTCTGCGGTTCGGCTTTCAAGAACAAGGGCGTGCAGCCGCTGCTCGACGCCGTTGTCGAATACCTGCCGTCGCCGATCGACGTGCCGGCCATCAAGGGCGTCGACGCCAAGACCGATGCCGAGATCGAGCGTCACGCCGACGACAACGAGCCGCTGTCGATGCTGGCGTTCAAGATCATGAACGACCCGTTCGTCGGTTCGCTGACCTTCGCCCGCATCTACTCGGGCAAGCTCTCGAAGGGCGCGTCGCTCGACAACACCGTGAAGGGCAAGAAGGAGCGCATCGGCCGCATGCTGCAGATGCATGCGAACTCGCGCGCCGACATCGAGGAAGCCTATGCCGGCGACATCGTCGCTCTGGCCGGCCTCAAGGACACGACCACCGGCGACACGCTGTGCGATCCGCTGCACCCGGTCATCCTCGAGCGCATGGAGTTCCCCGATCCGGTCATCCAGATCGCCATCGAGCCGAAGACCAAGAACGATCAGGAGAAGATGGGCCTCGCGCTGCATCGTCTGGCGGCCGAGGATCCGTCCTTCCGCGTCAAGACCGACGAGGAAAGCGGCCAGACCATCATCGCCGGCATGGGCGAGTTGCATCTCGACATCATCGTCGACCGCATGCGCCGCGAGTTCAAGGTCGAGGCCAATGTCGGCGCTCCGCAGGTGGCCTATCGCGAGACGATCACCCGCACGCACGAGCAGGACTACACGCACAAGAAGCAGACCGGCGGTACCGGCCAGTTCGCTCGCGTCAAGATCGTGTTCGAGCCGAACACCGAGAGCGAAGAGTTCGTGTTCGAGTCCAAGATCGTCGGCGGTGCGGTGCCGAAGGAATACATCCCGGGCGTCGAGAAGGGTATCAACAGCGTCATGGGCTCCGGCCCGTTTGCCGGCTTCCCGATGATCGGCGTCAAGGCGACGCTGATCGACGGCGCCTTCCACGACGTCGACTCCTCGGTGCTGGCGTTCGAAATCGCCTCCCGCGCCTGCTTCAAGGAAGCGGCGCCCCGGCTTGGCGTGCAGCTGCTCGAGCCGATCATGAAGGTCGAGGTCGTGACGCCGGAAGACTATGTCGGCGGCGTCATCGGCGACCTCAACGGCCGCCGCGGCCAGATCCAGGGCCAGGAAGCGCGTGGCGTGGCTGTCGTCATCAACGCCATGGTGCCTTTGGCCAACATGTTCAAGTACGTCGACAATCTGCGTTCGATGTCGCAGGGCCGCGCCCAGTACACGATGCAGTTCGACCACTACGAACCGGTTCCGACCGCGGTCGCCCAGGAAGTCCAGAAGAAATACGCGTAACTCGAGCGGGTTGCACGAGACCTTAATTTGAGCCCCGCACGGGCAAGGAATGGAGACATCACATGGCAAAAGGTAAATTCGAGCGCACCAAGCCGCATGTGAACATTGGCACGATCGGGCACGTCGATCATGGCAAGACGTCGCTGACGGCGGCGATCACGAAGTATTTTGGCGAATACAAGCGCTATGACCAGATCGACGCGGCGCCTGAAGAGAAGGCGCGCGGCATCACGATCTCGACGGCGCATGTCGAGTACGAGACGGCCAACCGTCACTATGCCCACGTCGACTGCCCCGGCCACGCCGACTATGTGAAGAACATGATCACCGGCGCCGCCCAGATGGACGGCGCGATCCTGGTGGTTTCGGCCGCCGACGGCCCGATGCCGCAGACCCGCGAGCACATCCTGCTGGCCCGCCAGGTCGGCGTGCCCTCGATCGTGGTGTTTTTGAACAAGGTCGACCAGGTCGACGACGCCGAGCTGCTCGAGCTGGTCGAGCTCGAGGTTCGCGAGCTGTTGACCAAGAACGAGTTCCCCGGCGACGACATTCCGATCGTCAAGGGCTCGGCGCTGGCAGCGCTTGAGGACTCCAACAAGACCATCGGCGAGGACGCCATCCGCGAGCTGATGGCGCAGGTCGACGCCTACATCCCGACGCCGGTGCGTCCGCTGGACAAGCCGTTCCTGATGCCGATCGAGGACGTGTTCTCGATCTCGGGCCGCGGCACGGTGGTGACCGGCCGCGTCGAGCGCGGCGTGGTCAAGGTCGGCGAGGAACTGGAGATCGTCGGCATCCGTCCGACGACCAAGACGACCTGCACGGGCGTCGAGATGTTCCGCAAGCTGCTCGACCAGGGCCAGGCCGGCGACAACATCGGCGCGCTGCTGCGCGGCGTCGACCGTGAAGGCGTCGAGCGCGGCCAGGTTCTGGCCAAGCCGGGTTCGGTCAAGCCGCACAAGAAGTTCGTGGCCGAAGCCTACATCCTGACCAAGGACGAGGGCGGCCGCCACACGCCGTTCTTCACCAACTACCGTCCGCAGTTCTACTTCCGCACGACGGACGTGACCGGCATCGTGACGCTGCCGGCCGGCACCGAGATGGTGATGCCCGGCGACAACATCACCGTCGACGTCGAGCTGATCGTGCCGATCGCGATGGAAGAGAAGCTGCGCTTCGCCATCCGTGAAGGCGGCCGCACCGTCGGTGCCGGCATCGTCGTCACCATCAAAGAGTAATTTGGACGAAACGGATCTGTCGCGGGCGCGGGCTGCCCGCGCCGCGCCAGAACAAGGAATTGACGCATGAACGGACAGAATATCCGCATCCGCCTTAAGGCGTTTGACCACCGGGTGCTCGACGCCTCGACGCGCGAAATCGTGTCGACCGCCAAGCGCACCGGCGCCAACGTCCGCGGCCCCATTCCGCTGCCGACGCGGATCGAAAAGTTCACGGTCAACCGGTCGCCTCACGTCGACAAGAAGAGCCGCGAGCAGTTCGAGATGCGCACCCACAAGCGGCTGCTCGACATCGTCGACCCGACCCCGCAGACGGTCGATGCTCTGATGAAGCTCGATCTGGCCGCCGGTGTCGACGTCGAGATCAAGCTCTAAGGAACAAGAGGGCGGGGCGACCCGGAACTCTGAAGGAACAAGAGGCGTGGAGGGGCGTCAGCCCCGACAGGGAACTCTAAAGGAATTGAACCGATGCGTTCAGGTGTGATTGCAAAGAAGGTGGGAATGACCCGCATCTACAACGATGCCGGGGAACACGTTCCCGTCACCGTTCTTCAGATGGAGAACTGCCAGGTCGTGGCGCAGCGCACGCAGGAGAAGAACGGCTACACCGCCGTCCAGCTCGGCGTTGGCCTTGCCAAGGTGAAGAACACGTCGAAGGCGATGCGCGGCCATTTCGCCGCCGCCTCCGTCGAGCCGAAGGCGAAGCTCGCCGAATTCCGCGTCTCCGCCGACAACATGATCGACGTCGGCGCCGAGCTCACCGTCGAGCACTTCGTCGCCGGCCAGAAGGTCGACGTCACCGGCACCTCGACCGGCAAGGGGTTCCAGGGCGTGATCAAGCGGCACAACATGGGTGGTGGCCGCGCCACGCACGGTAACTCGGTCTCGCACCGCACGCACGGCTCGACCGGCCAGCGCCAGGACCCCGGCAAGGTGTTCAAGGGCAAGAAGATGGCCGGCCACATGGGCGACGTCCGCGTTACCACGCAGAATGTCGAGGTCGTCTCGACCGATGCCGACCGTGGCCTGATCCTGATCCGCGGCGCCGTTCCCGGCGTCAAGGGCGCCTGGATCCTGGTCCGCGACGCGGCCAAGGTTGCGCTGCCGGCCAACGCGCCGAAGCCTGCCGCGATCCGCGCTGCTACCGCCAAGAACGAAGCCCCGGCCACCGAGGGAGCGGAATAATGGACCTCAAGATCACAACGCTCGGCGGCAAGGACGCCGGCAAGGTGAAACTCTCCGAGGAGATTTTCGGCCTTGATCCGCGCGAGGACATCCTGCAGCGCGTCGTGCGCTGGCAGCTCGCCAAGAAGCAGCAGGGCACGCACAAGGCCAAGGGCCGCGCCGAGATCGCGCGCACCGGCGCCAAGATGTACAAGCAGAAGGGTACGGGCCGCGCCCGTCACCATTCGGCTCGCGCTCCGCAGTTCCGCGGCGGCGGCAAGGCACACGGCCCGGTCGTGCGCAGCCACGAGCACGAGCTGCCGAAGAAGGTGCGCGCGCTGGGCCTCAAGCATGCTCTCTCGGCCAAGGCCAAGAGCGCTTCGCTGATCATCGTCGACGAGCTGAAGCTCGCCGAAGGCAAGACCAAGGCGCTGGCGGCAAGCCTCGAGACGCTCGGGCTCACCAACGCCCTGGTGATCGGCGGCGCCGAGCTCGACCAGAACTTCAAGCTGGCGGCGACCAACATTCCGAACATCGACGTGCTGCCCATCCAGGGCATCAACGTCTACGACATTCTGCGCCGCGGCACGCTGGTCCTTTCGAAGGCCGCCGTCGAGGCTCTCGAGGAGCGCTTCAAATGACCGACCTTCGTCACTACGACGTGATCGTCTCGCCGGCGATCACTGAAAAGTCGACCATGGCTTCCGAGCAGAACCAGGTCGTCTTCAACGTCGCCAAGAAGGCGTCGAAGCCGGAAATCAAGGCCGCCGTCGAAGCGCTCTTCGGCGTCAAGGTGACGGCCGTGAACACACTCGTCCGCAAGGGCAAGATCAAGCGCTTCCGCGGCACGGTTGGCCGCCAGGGCGACGTCAAGAAGGCGGTTGTGACGCTGGCCGACGGCCAGTCGATCGACGTCGCGACGGGTCTCTGAGCAAGGCCGCGAGGACAGGACAATGGCACTCAAGAAATTCAACCCGGTAACGCCGAGCACCCGCCAGTTGGTCATCGTCGACCGCTCGGGCCTTTACAAGGGCAAGCCCGTCAAGGGTCTGACCGAAGGCCTGACCAAGTCGGGCGGCCGCAACAATTACGGTCGCATCACGGCCCGCTTCATCGGCGGCGGTCACAAGCGTTCGTACCGCATCATCGACTTCAAGCGTAAGAAGTATGATGTCGTCGGCACGGTGGAGCGTATCGAATACGATCCGAACCGCACCGCCTTCATCGCGCTGATCAAGTATGACGACGGCGAGCTGTCCTACATCCTGGCGCCGCAGCGTCTGGCTGCCGGCGACAAGATCGTGGCCGGCGAAGCGGTCGACGTGAAGCCGGGCAATGCGATGCCGCTGGCTTCGATGCCGGTCGGCACGATCGTCCACAACATCGAGCTGAAGCCGGGCAAGGGCGGCCAGGTCGCCCGTTCGGCGGGCGGTTACGCCCAGCTCGTCGGCCGCGACCAGGGCATGGCGATCCTGCGCCTCAACTCGGGCGAGCAGCGTGTCGTGCACGGCTCCTGCATGGCCACCGTCGGCGCCGTGTCGAACCCCGACCACGGCAACATCAACGACGGCAAGGCCGGCCGCACGGTGTGGCGCGGCAAGCGCCCGCACAACCGCGGCGTGGCCATGAACCCGGTCGATCATCCGCACGGTGGTGGTGAAGGCCGCACTTCGGGTGGCCGTCATCCGGTTTCGCCCTGGGGCAAGCCGACCAAGGGCAAGAAGACGCGGTCCAACAAGGCGACCGACAAGTTCATCCTGCGCTCGCGCCATCAGCGCAAGAGCTAAGAAGAGGTAACGCCAAGTGACTCGTTCGATTTGGAAAGGCCCCTTCATCGACGGCTACCTTCTCAAGAAGGTGGACAAGGTTCGTGAAGGCGGTCGCAATGAGGTGATCAAGATGTGGAGCCGTCGCTCCACCATCCTGCCGCAGTTCGTCGGCTTCACCTTCGGTGTCTACAACGGCCAGAAGCACGTCCCGGTCTCGGTGAACGAGGACATGGTCGGCCACAAGTTCGGTGAATTCGCTCCGACCCGGACCTATTACGGTCACGGCGCGGATAAGAAGGCGAAGAGGAAATAATCATGGGCAAGGCCAAAGCTCCGCGCAGGCTTGCTGACAACGAGGCGCGCGCCGTGCTGCGCACGATCCGTATCAGCCCGCAGAAGCTGAACCTGGTTGCCGCGCTGATCCGCGGCAAGAAGGTCGCGACCGCGCTCTCCGACCTCGAATTCTCGGCCAAGCGGATTTCCGGCACGGTCAAGAAGACGCTGGAGTCGGCGATCGCCAACGCGGAAAACAATCACGACCTCGATGTCGACGCGCTGATCGTGGCGGAAGCCTATGTCGGCAAGTCGATCGTCATGAAGCGTTTCCACGCTCGTGGCCGCGGTCGCGCCAGCCGTATCGAAAAGCCGTTCTCGCACCTCACGATCGTCGTTCGTGAAGTCGAGGAAAAAGGGGAGGCCGCATAATGGGCCAGAAAGTCAATCCGATCGGGCTGCGTCTCGGCATCAACCGCACCTGGGATTCGCGCTGGTTCGCGAACACCGGCGAGTACGGCCAGCTGCTGCATGAGGACATCAAGATCCGCAAGTATCTTGAGAAGGAACTCAAGCAGGCCGCGATCTCCAAGGTCGTGATCGAGCGTCCGCACAAGAAGTGCCGCGTCACCATCCACGCCGCGCGTCCGGGCCTGATCATCGGCAAGAAGGGCGCCGACATCGAGAAGCTGCGCAAGAAGCTGATGGAGATGACGAAGTCCGAGACGCACCTCAACATCGTTGAAGTGCGCAAGCCGGAAATCGACGCCACGCTGATCGCCCAGTCGATCGCCCAGCAGCTCGAGCGCCGCATCGCGTTCCGCCGCGCCATGAAGCGTGCCGTTCAGTCGGCCATGCGTCTCGGCGCCGAAGGCATCCGCATCAACTGCTCCGGCCGTCTCGGCGGCGCCGAAATCGCGCGCATGGAGTGGTACCGCGAAGGCCGCGTGCCGCTGCACACGCTGCGCGCCGACGTCGACTACGGCGTTGCCGAGGCGAACACGGCCTACGGCATCTGCGGCGTCAAGGTGTGGGTGTTCAAGGGCGAGATCCTCGAGCATGACCCGATGGCCTCCGAGCGTCGCGCCACCGAGGGCGATCACGCAGGTGCCGCCGGCGAGCGCGAGCGCGGTCGCCGTCGCGAGAACGCCTGAGACATTTGAGAATTTGGAGTTAGAACGATGCTGCAGCCAAAGCGCACAAAGTTCCGCAAGCAGTTCAAGGGCCGTATCCACGGTACCGCCAAGGGCGGCACCAATCTGGATTTCGGCGGTTTCGGGCTGAAGGCGCTTGAGCCGAACCGCGTCACCGCGCGCGAGATCGAGGCGGCCCGCCGCGCGATCACCCGCGAGATGAAGCGTGCCGGCCGCGTCTGGATCCGGGTGTTCCCGGATCTGCCGGTCACCTCGAAGCCGACCGAAGTGCGCATGGGTAAGGGTAAGGGCGCCGTCGACTATTGGGCGGCGCGCGTCAAGCCCGGCCGCATCATGTTCGAGATCGACGGCGTCAGCGAGGAGACCGCGCGTGAAGCGCTGCGCCTCGGCGCCGCCAAGCTCTCGGTCAAGACGCGCTTCGTGCAGCGCATCGCAGAATAAGGACAGGCGATCATGAAAGCCGAAGACATCCGGACCAAGACCCAGGATCAGCTGGCCGACGACCTGGCCGCCCTCAAGAAGGAGCAGTTCAACCTGCGCTTCCAGAAGGCCACCGGCCAGCTCGAGAAGACCGCACGCGTGAAGCAGGTCCGCAAGGACATCGCGCGCATCAAGACCATCGCCGCGGAAAAAGCCGCGGCCAAGAAGGCTTAAGGACGAGAACCATGCCAAAGCGCATCCTGCAGGGCACCGTCGTCAGCGACAAGAACGAGAAGACGGTCGTCGTCAAGGTCGAGCGGCGCTTCACGCATCCCGTGATGAAGAAGACCGTGCGCCTGACCAAGAAGTACAAGGCTCATGACGAGAACAACGCCCACAAGGTCGGCGACCAGGTGTTTATCCAGGAATCGAAGCCGATTTCCAAGGACAAGCGCTGGATCGTCGTCACGTCGGACCAGGCGTAAACAAACGAATTTTGGACAGACCGGGGAGGGGTGAAGAACCCGTCCCGTTAGAAAAGAAGAAGGCGGCCAGTCATGATTCAGATGCAAACAAACCTCGACGTCGCGGACAACTCCGGCGCCCGTCGTGTCATGTGCATCAAGGTGCTGGGCGGCTCGAAGCGGAAGTACGCCTCCGTTGGCGACATCATCGTGGTGTCGATCAAGGAGGCCATCCCGCGCGGCCGCGTTAAGAAGGGCGATGTGATGAAGGCGGTCGTGGTTCGCACAGCCAAGGACATCCGCCGCCCGGACGGCAGCGTGATCCGTTTCGACAAGAACGCGGCCGTTCTCGTCGACAACAAGAAAGAGCCGATCGGCACGCGTATCTTCGGGCCGGTTCCGCGCGAGCTTCGCGCCAAGAACCACATGAAGATCATCTCGCTCGCGCCTGAAGTGCTGTAAGGAGCCGGACCAATGCAAAAGATCAGAAAAGGCGACAAGGTTGTCGTGCTTGCCGGCAAGGACAAGGGCCGTTCGGGCGAAGTCCTGTCGGTGCAGCCGAAGGAAGACAC
This sequence comes from Mesorhizobium sp. M1D.F.Ca.ET.043.01.1.1, assembly GCF_003952385.1. Classification (NCBI taxonomy): domain Bacteria; kingdom Pseudomonadati; phylum Pseudomonadota; class Alphaproteobacteria; order Hyphomicrobiales; family Phyllobacteriaceae; genus Mesorhizobium; species Mesorhizobium sp. M1D.F.Ca.ET.043.01.1.1. Next base: position 16,167 of record NZ_CP034444.1, on the reverse strand, counting down.
CGCGCTCGTTCGCGGCGTGAACCTCATTCGCCGCCACCAGAAGCAGACCCAGTCCCAAGAGGGCGGGATCATCACCAAGGAAGCGCCGATCCACCTGTCGAACATCGCGCTGGCCGACCCCAAGGACGGCAAGCCGACCCGCGTCGGCTTCGCCATCCAGAAGGACGGCAAGAAGGTGCGCGTCGCCAAGCGTTCGGGAGAAGTCATCAATGGCTAAGGCTGAAACCAAGCAGGCAACTGCCAAGAACGAGCCGCGCCTCAAGAAGGTCTACCAGGAGACCATCCGCAAGGCGCTGCAGGAGCAGTTCGGCTACGACAACGAGATGCAGGTTCCGCGCATCGACAAGATCGTGCTGAACATGGGCGTCGGAGAGGCGACCGGCGATTCCAAGAAGCCCTCGGTCGCCGCCGAGGATCTCGCGCTGATCGCCGGCCAGAAGGCCGTCGTCACCCGCGCCCGCAACTCGATCGCGGGCTTCAAGGTGCGCGAGAAGATGCCGATCGGCGCCAAGGTCACGCTGCGCAAGGAACGCATGTACGAGTTCCTTGACCGCCTCGTGAACATCGCGCTGCCGCGCGTCCGCGACTTCCGCGGACTGAACCCGAAGAGCTTTGACGGCCGTGGCAACTACGCCATGGGCATCAAGGAGCACATCGTGTTCCCGGAGATCAACTACGACAAGGTTGATCAGGTCTGGGGCATGGACGTCATCGTTTGTACGACGGCGAAGACGGACGACGAGGCCAGGGCGTTGCTCAAGGCCTTCAACTTCCCCTTCCGCCAGTAACGGCAGCGAAAAAGGAAAATCTGAAATGGCAAAGACCAGCTCAGTCGAGAAGAACAACCGGCGCCGCAAGCTCGCCGGCCAGTACGGCGCCAAGCGCAAGGCGCTCAAGGAAATCGTCATGGATCAGTCCAAGCCGATGGAAGAGCGTTTCCGCGCCCAGTTGAAGCTTTCGGCGCTGCCGCGCAACTCGGCCAAGATCCGTATCCGCAACCGCTGCGAAGTCACCGGCCGTCCGCGCGCCTACTATCGCAAGCTCAAGCTTTCGCGTATCGCGCTTCGCGATCTGGGCAACAACGGCCAGATCCCGGGCCTGGTCAAGTCGAGCTGGTAAGGAGACACTGAGATGTCATTGAGCGATCCTCTCGGCGATATGCTGACCCGCATCCGCAACGCCTATGGCCGCAAGAAGTCGAGCGTCTCGACCCCGGCCTCGCGTCTGCGCGCCCGCGTCCTCGAAGTGCTGAAGTCGGAAGGCTATATCCGCGACTACAGCCAGACCGACTTCGACAACGGCAAGTCGGAAATCGAGATCGAGCTGAAGTATTTCGACGGCGCGCCGGTCGTGCGTGAAATCGAGCGCGTCTCGAAGCCTGGCCGCCGCGTGTATGTCTCGGCCAAGTCGATCCCGCACGTCGCCAACGGTCTCGGCATCGCCATCCTTTCGACGCCGAAGGGCGTCATGGCCGATCACGAAGCTCGCGAGCAGAATGTCGGCGGCGAGATCCTCTGCCAGATCTTCTGATCCGGCGCGAGATTGATGAATGGGCTTCGGTTCTCGGGATCGCGCCCGGAACTGGAACCTGAAACGAAAGAAGTGACGAGGACAACAAAATGTCTCGTATCGGAAAAAAACCCGTTTCGCTGCCGCAGGGCGTGACCGCGACCGTCAACGGCCAGACCGTGACGGCGAAGGGCCCCAAGGGCGAGCTGAAGTTCGTGGTCAACGACGAAGTGCTGGTCAAGATGGAAGGCAGCGAGATCGCTGTCGAGCCGCGCGACCAGTCGAAGACCGCGCGCTCCAAGTGGGGTATGTCGCGCACGCAGATCGTCAACATCCTGCAGGGTGTCAAGGACGGCTTCGAGAAGAAGCTCGAGATCACCGGCGTCGGCTATCGCGCCGCCATGCAGGGCAAGAACCTGCAGCTGGCGCTCGGCTTCAGCCACGACGTGGTCTATGAGACGCCGCAGGGCATCACGATCTCGGTACCGAAGCCGACCGAAATCACGGTCTCCGGCATCGACAAGCAGCAGGTCGGCCAGGTCGCCGCCGAGATCCGCGAATATCGCGGTCCGGAGCCCTACAAAGGCAAGGGCGTGCGCTATGCCGATGAGCGGATTGTCCGCAAGGAAGGCAAGAAGAAGTAATAGGCTTGGCCCCGAACCGAAGGTCAGCGCAGCAAAAAGTTGCAGACTTTTCGGAAGGGACCAAGCCAGAGTAGTGAAAGGCCGCGGGGAGCGGCCGCGGGAGGCTTGGCCTACCGCACAGGGTTGCCCCCCGTTTTCTGAAGGCAAGGAACAGACACTATGGCTAGCCCCAAAGAAACCACCCAGCGCCGTGCGCAGCGCGTGCGCCGCCAGCTCAAGAAGGTCGCCGGCGAGCGTCCGCGGCTTTCGGTGCACCGCACCTCGAAGCACATCTACGTCCAGGTCATCGACGACGCGAACGGCCACACGCTGGCCGCCGCCTCGACCCTGGAGAAGGACCTCAAGGGTTCGCTCAAGACCGGAGCCGACACCGCTGCCGCCGCCGCCGTCGGCAAGCTGATCGCCGAGCGCGCTTCGAAGGCCGGCGTCAAGGAAGTCGTCTTCGACCGCGGCCCGTATATCTATCACGGCCGCGTCAAGGCGCTGGCCGAGGCCGCTCGCGAAGGCGGTCTCAGCTTCTAAGCATGATCCCGAACCGAGAGGTCAGCGCAGCGAAAAGTTGCAGACTTTTCGGACAAGATCATGCAAAGGAGAAAACCATTCACCGCCGGCGACCTTAAGAGGCGCCGGCATTTCAGCAACCCGTGCTTCCGGAAAAGAACAAGGACTAGGATATGGCACAGGAACGTAGGGAAGGCGGCCGCGGCCGCGAGCGTGAACGCGAAGAGCGTGACGACGGCATGGTGGACAAGCTCGTCCACATCAACCGCGTCGCCAAGGTGGTGAAGGGCGGCCGTCGCTTCGGCTTTGCCGCGCTCGTCGTCGTCGGCGACCAGAAGGGCCGCGTCGGCTTCGGCCACGGCAAGGCGCGCGAAGTGCCTGAGGCGATCCGCAAGGCGACCGAATCGGCCAAGCGCGACATGATCTTCGTGCCGCTGCGTTCGGGCCGCACGCTGCATCACGACGTCGAGGGTCGCTGGGGCGCCGGACGTGTTCTGCTGCGCGCCGCCAAGCAGGGTACCGGCATCATCGCGGGCGGCCCGATGCGCGCTGTCTTCGAGACGCTCGGCATGCATGACGTGGTCGCCAAGTCGATGGGATCGTCGAACCCCTACAACATGGTCCGCGCCACCTTCGACGCGCTGAAAAGCCAGATGCATCCGAAGGATGTGGCTGCCGCGCGTGGCATCAAGTATTCGACCCTTCAGGCTCGCCGCGGCACCGCCGTTGCGACTGAAGAATAGTCGGCTCTGACCAGGGATTTCGACCATGGCCAAGAAAGCTACCAAGACCATCACCGTCGAGCAGATCGGTTCGCCGATCCGCCGGCCGAAGGAGCAGCGCGCGACGCTGGTCGGCCTCGGCCTGAACAAGATGCACAAGCAGCGCACGCTGGAAGATACCCCTTCGGTGCGCGGCATGATCGCTGCCGTCCAGCATCTCGTCCGCGTCGTGGACGAGGGCTGAACTGAAAGCGCAGGAGAAGAACGATGAAACTCAACGATCTGCGTGACAAGGACGGCGCCACGCATTCCAGGAAGCGCCTCGGTCGCGGCATCGGCTCCGGCTCAGGCAAGACCGCCGGTCGCGGCGTCAAGGGCCAGAAGGCACGCTCCGGCGTCGCCATCAACGGCTTCGAGGGCGGCCAGATGCCGCTCTACCGGCGCCTGCCGAAGCGTGGCTTCAACAACTTGTTCGGCAAGAGCTTCACCGTCGTGTCGCTCGCCCGCATCCAGGCTGCGATCGATGCCAAGAAGCTCGACGCCAAGGCGACCGTCAACGCCGAGGCCCTGATTGCCGCCGGCGTCATCCGCCGCGCCAAGGACGGCGTGCGCGTGCTCTCCGACGGCGAGCTCAAGGCCAAGCTCTCCTTTGACGTCGCCGGCGCCTCCAAGGCGGCGATCGAGAAGATCGAGAAGGCCGGCGGTTCGGTGAAGCTGCCGGAAGCGGCCGCCGCCGAGTAACGGCGATTTGAAGCGCAGACCGGCGGGAATGATTTCGTTTTTGCCAGCAATCCGCGTTTCGATCTGATCAATTGGGCGGCCGCGTCAACGCGGCCGCTTGCATGTTGACGGTCCGGAGCTTATCTCGTGAGCTTCGGTGACACGCGCCGCCTGAGCTGCGGGCATCGAGCGTGACCTAGCGGAGAATCAGGCATGGCTTCGGCTGCTGAACAACTAGCCTCCAATCTGAATTTTGCGGCCTTCGCCAAGGCCGAGGATCTGAAGAAGCGCATCTGGTTCACCATCGGCGCGCTGCTCGTCTACCGCCTCGGCACCTATATCCCGCTTCCCGGCATCAATCCCGACGCTTTCGCCCAGGCCTTCTCCTCGCAGAGCAAGGGCGTGCTCGGCATGTTCAACATGTTTGCCGGCGGCGCCGTGCAGCGCATGGCGATCTTCGCGCTCGGCATCATGCCCTACATTTCGGCCTCCATCATCATGCAGCTCATGACTTCGGTCATCCCGTCGCTGGAATCGCTGAAGAAGGAAGGCGAGCAGGGCCGCAAGATCATCAATCAGTACACGCGCTACGGCACGGTGCTGCTTGCCCTGGTGCAGGCCTACGGCATTTCGATCGGCCTTGAGGGCGGCAACGGCATCGTCAACGATCCCGGCATGTTCTTCCGCATCTCGACCGTCGTCACGCTGGTCGGCGGCACCATGTTCCTGATGTGGCTCGGCGAACAGATCACCGCGCGCGGCATCGGCAACGGCATTTCGCTGATCATCTTCTCCGGCATCGTCGCCGGCCTGCCGCGTGCGATCTCCGGCACGCTGGAACTCGGCCGCACGGGCGCGCTGTCCACCGGCCTGATTCTCGCAATCATCGTGCTCGCCGTCGTCGTCATCGGCGTCATCGTGTTCTTCGAGCGCGCGCAGCGCCGTCTGCTTATCCAGTATCCGAAGCGGCAGGTCGGCAACCGCATGTTCCAGGGCGATACCTCGCATCTGCCGCTGAAGCTCAACACCTCGGGCGTCATCCCGCCGATCTTTGCCTCCTCGCTGCTGCTGCTGCCGGCAACCGTCGCGGGCTTCTCGCAGACGACCAACCTGCCGGCCTGGGCAAGCACGGTTCTGGCCTCCCTCGGCCACGGCCAGCCGCTCTACATGGCCTTCTACGCGGCGATGATCATCTTCTTCGCCTTCTTCTACACGGCGATCGTCTTCAACCCGAAGGACACGGCGGACCAGCTCAAGAAGCATTCCGGCTTCATCCCCGGCTATCGGCCGGGCGAGCGCACGGCCGAATATATCGACTATGTTCTGACGCGTATCACCGTCATCGGCGCCGTCTACCTGGTGCTGGTGTGTCTGTTGCCTGAGTTCCTGATTTCAGCGACTGGCGTACCTTTCTACCTCGGTGGCACATCGCTTCTGATCGTGGTCAGTGTCACGCTCGACACGGTGGCGCAGATTCAGGGTCACCTGATCGCGCACCAGTATGAGGGCCTGATCAAGAAGTCGAAGTTGCGCGGGGGGAAGAGGGGCAGATGAGGCTGATATTGCTTGGGCCGCCAGGAGCGGGCAAGGGGACGCAAGCACAGAGACTGGTAGAAAGACACGGCATACCCCAGCTTTCGACGGGTGACATGCTGCGTGCCGCCGTCCAGGCCGGAACCGAAGTCGGCAAGCGGGCCAAGGCGGTGATGGATGCCGGCGAACTGGTGTCGGACGCGATCGTGAACGCGATCGTCGCCGAGCGGATAGACCAGCCCGATTGCGCCAGGGGCTTCATCCTCGACGGGTACCCGCGCACCCTGGTGCAAGCCGACGCCGTCGAAGACATGCTTGCCGAGCGCGACATCGCGTTGGACAGCGTCATCGAGCTCGTCGTGGACGACAAGGCGCTGGTCGGGCGCATCGTCAAGCGGGCCGAGGACGCCAAGGCCGCCGGCCAGCCGGTGCGCAAGGACGACAATCCGGCTGTGTTCGAGGAGCGCCTGCGCGAATACTACAAGAAGACGGCGCCGCTGACCGGCTACTACTACGCCAAGGGCAAGCTGAAGACCGTCGACGGCATGGCTAGCATCGATGCCGTGACCGCGGAGATCGAGGGCGTGCTCGCGGCGACGGTGGAGTAGGCCGTTCCGACAAGTAGAGATTGCGCTTGACTGGAAGGAGCCGTTGGGGTATGGCGGCCCGTCTTCCTGTCAGGCATGGACTTTGCTTGCCCGCAAGGGCAGGGCAGTCGTTTTGAACCAGGAAACTCCCGCAAGGGCCGGCCTCCACCGGACGCGGGGCAACTTAGATAGCGCCGGCTCGTCCGGCCCACATGGAGATGAGAAGAAATGGCTCGTATAGCCGGCGTCAACATTCCGACCAACAAGCGCGTCGTCATCGCGCTTCAGTACATTCACGGCATCGGCAAGAAGTTTGCCCAGGAAATCGTCGACAAGGTCGGCATCCCGGCAGACCGCCGCGTCAACCAGCTGACCGACGCCGAAGTGCTGCAGATCCGCGAGACGATCGACCGCGACTATCAGGTCGAAGGCGACCTGCGCCGCGAAGTCTCGATGAACATCAAGCGGCTCATGGACCTCGGCTGCTACCGCGGCCTGCGTCACCGCCGCTCGCTGCCGGTCCGCGGCCAGCGCACGCACACCAATGCGCGCACCCGCAAGGGCCCGGCCAAGGCGATCGCCGGCAAGAAGAAGTAATTGAGCGAATAGCGAGTAGCCATTAGCGAGTAGGGATCCCTATTCGCTATTCCCTACTCACTACTCGCTCTCAAAGGTGGAGCCGCTGGCACTACGGCGGTGTAGAGATCAACTGAAAGGACTACCATGGCCAAGGAAGCCGCTCGTGTTCGCCGTCGCGAACGCAAGAATATCTCGTCGGGCGTTGCCCACGTCAATTCGACCTTCAACAACACGATGATCACCATCACCGACGCGCAGGGCAATTCGATCGCCTGGTCGTCGGCTGGAGCCCAGGGCTTCAAGGGTTCGCGCAAGTCGACCCCGTTCGCCGCCCAGATGGCTGCCGAGGACGTTGCCAAGAAGGCGCAGGAACACGGCATGCGCATGCTCGAGGTCGAGGTCTGCGGACCCGGCTCCGGCCGCGAATCGGCGTTGCGCGCCCTGCAGGCCGCCGGCTTCACCATCACTTCGATTCGCGATGTGACGCCGATCCCGCACAATGGCTGCCGCCCGCGCAAGAAGCGCCGCGTCTAAAATTTTGAACGCCGCGTGAGCGCCGAGGCGCTGCTGCGCGGCAATTCCAGGCTGCCCGCCACGATTGGATGGTGGCGGGTCAAAGGAAGGAAGACACCATGATCCAGAAAAACTGGCAGGAACTGATCAAGCCGAACAAGATCGAGTTCTCGTCGAAGAAGAAGACGCTGACCACGCTGGTGGCCGAGCCGCTCGAGCGCGGCTTCGGCCTCACGCTCGGCAACGCGCTGCGGCGCGTGCTTCTGTCTTCGCTGCGCGGCGCGGCCGTCACCGCCGTGCAGATCGACGGCGTGCTGCATGAATTCTCGTCCATCGCCGGCGTGCGCGAGGACGTGACCGACATCGTCTTGAACATCAAGGAAATCGCCATCCGCATGGAAGGCGATGGTCCTAAGCGCATGGTCGTGCGCAAGCAGGGCCCGGGCGCCGTGCTCGCCGGCGACATCCAGACCGTCGGCGACGTCGAGATCCTCAACCCCGACCACGTCATCTGCACGCTGGACGAGGGTGCGGAGATCCGCATGGAGTTCACCGTCGACACCGGCAAGGGTTACGTGCCGGCCGAGCGCAACCGCGCCGAGGACGCGCCGATCGGCCTGATCCCGGTCGACAGCCTCTACTCGCCGGTCAAGAAGGTCTCCTACAAGGTCGAGAACACCCGCGAGGGCCAGGTTCTCGACTACGACAAGCTGACCATGACCATCGAGACCGACGGTTCGATCTCGGGCGAGGACGCGGTGGCTTTCGCCGCCCGCATCCTGCAGGACCAGCTCGGCCTGTTCGTCAACTTCGATGAGCCGCAGAAGGAAGTCGCCACCGAGGCCGTCACCGAACTCGCCTTCAACCCGGCGCTGCTCAAGAAGGTCGACGAGCTGGAGCTCTCGGTGCGTTCGGCCAACTGCCTGAAGAACGACAACATCGTCTATATCGGCGACCTGATCCAGAAGACCGAAGCCGAGATGCTGCGCACCCCGAACTTCGGCCGCAAGTCGCTGAACGAGATCAAGGAAGTGCTGGCGGCGATGGGCCTCCACCTCGGCATGGAAGTGCCGGACTGGCCGCCGGAAAACATCGAAGACCTCGCAAAACGTTACGAAGACCAATATTGAGCATGAATTCCAAGGATCGGCGGCGCGAGCCGCTCGATCCGACGGTCATGCGGAAAACCATCAGAGGCCGTGGCCTCTTGAACAACTGAAGAAGGAAAAGAGCCATGCGCCACGGTTTCAAAGGCCGTCGCTTCGCCCGCAGCGTAAGCCACCGCAAGTCGATGTTCGCCAACCTCGCGGTGTCTCTGATCGAGCACGAGCAGATCGTCACCACCCTGCCGAAGGCGAAGGACCTGCGTCCGATCGTCGAGAAGCTGGTGACGCTCGGCAAGCGCGGCGACCTGCACGCCCGCCGCCAGGTCATCGCCCAGATCGGCAATGAAGGCGTCGTCAAGCGCCTGTTCGAGACCCTCGCCCCGCGCTACGCCACCCGTAACGGCGGCTACCTGCGCATCATGAAGGCGGGCTTCCGCAAGGGCGACAATGCCGCCATGGCGGTCATCGAATTCGTCGACCGCGACACCTCGGCCAAAGGCGCCGGCGACCGCGCCCGCCTCGAGGCGGAGGGCGCCAACGAGGAAGCCGCGGCTGCCTGAGGCCTGCGTTTTCATCAATGACTTCAAGGGGCCTTCGGGCCCCTTTTTGCATTTGGAGAGGTGGTGCTTGGGCAAGACCTTTTTGCCGCCAAGCTCATGGTTTTGCGCGACAATCGTCGCATTTCCGTGCATTAGCCTTTCATTCTGCACAATCGTCGGGACAATGGCGCCTGATCTGGAGGATTCGGAATGCACCTCAAACGGCTGTTTCTCATTGCAGTTTGCACGCTCGCCGCCTTTGCCGCGGCACCTGGCGTCAGACAGGCATTGGCTGAGGACGCCGCCAAGCCGGCCGACCCCGGCCTCTCCGATGTGCTGACCGATCTCCTGCATGGCGTCGAAGGCGAGAACGCCACCTCCGGTCCGGACAAGCGGGTGCCCTTCGGCCGCGAGGAGGTGCAGCTTTCCTTCGCGCCGCTGGTCAAGCAGACGGCGCCCGCCGTGGTCAATGTCTATGCCTCGCAGACGGCGAAGGTGACCTCTCCCTTCGAGGGCGATCCCTTCTTCGAGGAGTTCTTCGGCCGCGCGCGGCCGCGCGCGCAGTCCTCGCTGGGCTCGGGCGTTCTGGTCGATCCGAGCGGCGTCATCGTTACCAACTACCATGTGATCAAGGATGCCGACGAGGTGAAGGTCGCGACCGCCGACGGGCGCGAGTTCACTTCGAAGGTCATGCTCAAGGACGAGACTCTCGATCTCGCCGTGCTCAAGATCGCGGCCGACAAGCCGTTCCCGGTGATCGCCATCGGCGATTCCGACGCGCTCGAGGTCGGCGACCTGGTGCTCGCCATCGGCAATCCGTTCGGCGTCGGCCAAACCACCACCAGCGGCATTGTTTCGGCACTTGCCCGCAGCCATATCGGCGTATCGGATTCGGGCTACTTCATCCAAACCGACGCCGCCATCAATCCCGGCAATTCCGGCGGCGCGCTGATCAACATGGGCGGCCAGCTGGTCGGCATTAACACGGCGATCTACAGCCGCAGCGGCGGCTCGATCGGCATCGGCTTCGCCATTCCCGCGAACATGGTTCGCGCCTTCGCCGACGCCGCCAAGGCCGGGCTCGACTTCTTCGAGCGGCCCTATATCGGCGCCGAGTTCGAAGCGGTGACGCCGCAGATCGCGGAATCGCTCGGCATGGAAAAGCCGACCGGCGCGCTGGTCTCGTCGGTCGACGCGGCGGGACCGGCCGGCAAGGCCGGCCTCAAGCCCGGCGATGTCGTGCTGTCGCTCAACAACACGCCGGTCGAAAGCATCGAGGCGCTGGACTACCGCATGGCGACGTTGTCGATCGGCTCCAAGGCGACCTTCGCCGTGCTGAGCAAGGGCCAGCAGGCGACGCTGGAGATTGCGCTGGAGCGCGCGCCGGAAGGCGCCAAGCCGACCGAGGTGACGCTGCATGGCCGCAGCCCATTCGCCGGCGCCAAGGTGGCGGAACTGTCGCCGCGCCTTGCACAGCGGCTTGGCCTGCGCACCGATTTGAAGGGCGTCACCGTGGTCGACATCAACCGCGATTCGCCCGCCGCCGATTTCGGCTTCCAGCCGGGCGATATCGTGCGCGAGGTGAACGGCACCAGCATCGACACGCCGGCGACGCTGGCACAGATTGCCCAGCAGGATACGCGCTGGTGGCGCTTTACCGTGGAGCGCGGCGGGCAGACACTGCGCCAGGTGTTGCGTTATTGAGGCGATCTTCCCATCTCTGAAGATCGCGCTCCAACCAAAAGACAAGCATGGCCGATCTGTTCAGTTCTGATGAACCGGAGAAAGCGCCGCCCGGCCGGCCGCTGGCCGATCGCTTGCGCCCGAAGAACCTTGGCGAGGTCGTGGGCCAGGAGCACCTGACCGGGCCTGACGGCGCGCTGACACGGCTGATCGATTCCGGCACGCTCGGCTCGATGATCTTCTGGGGCCCGCCCGGCACCGGCAAGACGACGGTGGCGCGGCTGCTCGCCGGCGAGACCCATCTTGCCTTCGAACAGATATCGGCGGTGTTTTCCGGCGTCGCCGACCTGAAGAAGGTGTTCGAGACGGCGAAGCTCAGGCGCTCCAACGGCCGCCAGACGCTGCTCTTCGTCGACGAGATCCATCGCTTCAACCGCGCCCAGCAGGATGGTTTTCTGCCGGTGATGGAAGATGGAACGGTTGTGCTGGTCGGCGCCACCACCGAGAACCCGTCCTTCGAGCTGAACGCCGCGCTCTTGTCCCGTGCGCGCGTGCTGGTGTTCCGCTCGCTTGGCGAGGAGAGCATCGCCAAGCTTCTGGCGCGCGCGGAAGAAACCGAGGGCAGGGCGCTGCCGCTCGACGACGAGGCGCGTGGCATGCTGATCCGCATGAGCGATGGCGACGGCCGCGCTTCGCTGACGCTGGCCGAGGAAGTCTGGCGCGCCGCCAAGCCGGGCGAGGTGTTCGGGCCGGAGGGCCTGCAGCGCGTCATCCAGCGCCGCGCGCCGATCTACGACAAGGGCCAGGACGGCCATTACAATCTGATTTCGGCGCTGCACAAATCGGTGCGCGGCTCGGACCCGGACGCCGCGCTCTACTATCTCGCGCGGATGTTCGACGCCGGCGAGGATCCGCTCTATCTCGGCCGCCGGCTGGTGCGCATGGCGATGGAAGACATCGGTCTTGCCGATCCGCAGGCGCTGGTCATCGCCAATGCGGCCAAGGACGCCTATGACTATCTGGGCTCGCCCGAGGGCGAGCTCGCCTTCGCCGAGGCCGCCGTCTATCTCGCCACCGCGCCCAAGTCGAACGCCGTCTACACGGCCTTCAAGGCAGCGACTTCAGCCGCCAAGGAGTATGGCTCGCTGCTGCCGCCCAAGCACATCCTCAATGCGCCGACCAAGCTGATGAAAGAGGAGGACTACGGAGCCGGCTACCGCTACGACCATGACGAGCCGGACGCCTTTTCCGGCCAGGACTATTTCCCCGAAAAGATGGGCCGCCACACCTTTTACGATCCGCCGGAGCGCGGCTTCGAGCGCGATATCCGCAAGCGGCTGGAATACTGGGCGAAGCTGCGCAAAGAGCGCGAATGACGGCGCGGCACGCTCAATGCTTGTGCACTCGTGAGCATACCTACTGTGACCCAGATTGTGCAGCAGTAGGAAAAATCCTATGAAGGCGCACGGCTGACGGGGGTCGCCGTGATTTGGCTCATGCGAACAGGATCGCGCTCCCGCGCGAAAGACTATGACAAAGCAAACCCGTAAGACCCTTCGTCAGACTGCGATCGCAGTCCCGCTTCTCGCGCTCGGCTTCTATTTCATCCCGATTCTGACGACGATCTGGATCGTCTGCGGTCTGATCGACGTGCTGCGCAACACGAACAAGGATCTGTCCTTGTTCCGCGGCTATTTCCTCGGCAACGGCATCTTCACCTGGCTGTTGTCGCCCTTCAATCTTTTGGTCGATCTGCTTTGCTACCGGAACCCGGGCGTGTGGAAGCTGGAGCAGTTTCCCGCCGACTATCAGCGCGAGGTCAACGAGGTCCTTGACGTCTTCAAGGCTCGCAAGGAGGAGATCATCGCCGATATCGACGCCAATTTCGGCACCGGCCGGCGCGGCATGTACGTCTATCAGTGGTACGGCAAGCACAAGATCGACAACGTCGCGGAATTCAACAAGGACTTCAAATACATCAAAACCATCGCGGTCTCGGTCTTCAGGGGCAAGGAATCGACGTCCTGGCATTTCGGGCCGCTGCGGCTCAGCCTGCGCATCCTCTACAACCTGTTGCCGGTGAAGGCCGAGATTTTCGTCGAGTGCAACAACGCCAGGAATTACTGGCACGACAATCCGCTCTACATTTTCGACGACACGCTGCTGCACCGTTCGGTCAACGAGTATGACGGACGCCGCTATTGCGTGTTCATGGACATCATCCGTCCATCGCCATTCCCCGGCCTCATCGCCGGCCTTCTCGCCATCGTCTCGGTGAGCGTCGAGCGCATCAATTCCATGTTCTACAAGAACTGGAAGATGATCGGCTCGTCCAAGGCCAAGAAGGCCGCCGCCAACTGATCCTGCCGAAGTTCCGGCTCGCGCTGCCCGTCTAAAACCAACGTCCAATGGCACAGACAAGCGGCGTCCTTTAGAACGCGTAGCGTTTCTGCGAAAAATTCGGAGCGGCTTTTCGTCCGGATTTGCGCAAAATCAAATACCTGCGCGGTCAGCGATTTTATGGAAGGTGACCGCTCTGGGTGTCGGACATGTTCTAGCGAGCATGGCGACGGAGCGCGAGGAGGTTCCGCTCACCGGGAGGACTAGGTTGATCGGACGGCAAGCCGCCGTGCATGCGGATCTGGTTCAGGCCTCGATCGCGAAAAGCGACGCGGCCCATTCGGCGCTGGTCGCCTCGTGGCGGCGGTCCCTGCAACTGCATCATCTCGATCCCGCCGAGCGCAAGGCGCCCAGGCGGCTGACCGAAGGCGAGCTGAGAGAGGCGCGGCAGCGCATGGAGCAGTTGGTCCGCGCCGCCGAGGCGAGCCTCAACCGCCTCTATCTTGCGGTCGGCGGCGTGGGTTGCTGCGTGATGCTTGCCGATCGCAACGGCATTCCGGTGGAGCGCAGGGGTGCAGTCGCCGACGACGAGACGTTCGACGACTGGGGCCTGTGGACCGGTACGGTCTGGAGCGAGGACAGCGAAGGCACGAACGGCATCGGCACCTGCATTGCCGACCAGCGGGCGCTGACCATCCACCGCGACCAGCACTTTTTTACCCGCAACACGCTGCTTAGTTGCACAACGGCGCCGGTCTACGACCACGAAGGCAATCTGGCCGCCGCGCTCGACGTGTCGTCATGCCGTTCGGACCTGACCGAAGGCTTCGTCCAGCTCATCGCCGTTGCCGTGGGCGATGCCGCGCGCCGCATCGAGGCCGAGAATTTCCGCATGGTATTTTCCGGCGCCCGCATCCTGCTCGCTCCGGTCACTGAGCGCAGCGCCGGCGCGCTCATCGCGGTCGACGCGGACGATCTGGTGATCGGCGCGACGCGCTCCGCGCGCCTCGCTCTGGGCATAACCCGCGAAACGTTGGCCAAGGGCTTGCTGGCTGCCGACGTCCTCGGCGATCCCGCAAAGGGCGCGCAAGTTCTCGACGATGCCGAGCGCGGCGCGCTGCAGCGGGCGCTGGCGCGCGCCGGCGGCAATGTCTCGGCGGCGGCCCAAAACCTCGGCATTTCGCGCGCGACGCTGCATCGCAAGCTCGCCCGCCTCGAAATTCGCCGTCCGCACTGATTTCACGATCTGACCTGTCGCAGATCTGCGACAGTCCGCGCCCATGATCGATGGACCCCCGGCTGACAAACCGCGACCCATCCGCAACCCTTTCCTCCTGACGCGCCGCATCCCGCGGCGCGCTTCTTCGGGAGGAAGTGATGAACAAGGTGGAATTCTCGCGCACGGCCAAGGTTCCTTTCGCCAAGCGCTACGACAACTTCATCGGCGGCAAGTGGACAGCGCCGCACTCGGGCAAATATTTCGAGAACATCTCGCCGGTCACGGGCCGTCCGCTGGGCGAGATCGCCCGCTCGGATGCGAAGGACGTCGAGGCGGCGCTCGATGCCGCGCACAAGGCCAAGGACGCCTGGGGCAGGACCAGCCCGGCGGCCCGCGCGCTGATCCTCAACCGCATCGCCGACCGCATGGAAGAGAACCTCGATCTGCTGGCGCTTGCCGAGACGTGGGACAATGGCAAGCCGATCCGCGAAACGACGGCGGCGGACCTTCCGTTGGCTATCGACCATTTCCGCTATTTCGCCGGCGTGCTGCGCAGCCAGGAAGGCTCGATTTCCGAGATCGACCACGACACCGTCGCCTATCATTTCCATGAGCCGCTCGGCGTCGTCGGCCAGATCATTCCTTGGAACTTCCCGCTGCTGATGGCTTGCTGGAAGCTGGCGCCTGCGCTTGCCGCCGGAAACTGCGTCGTGCTGAAGCCGGCCGAGCAGACGCCCGCGACGATCATGCTGTGGGCCGACCTTATCGGCGATCTTCTGCCGGAGGGCGTGCTCAACATCGTCAACGGTTTCGGGCTCGAGGCCGGCAAGCCGCTGGCGTCCTCCAATCGCATCGCCAAGATCGCTTTCACCGGCGAGACGACGACCGGCCGGCTGATCATGCAATATGCCTCGCAGAACCTCATTCCGGTGACGCTGGAACTCGGCGGCAAGTCGCCCAACATCTTTTTCCAGGACGTGACGGCGGAAGACGACGATTTCTTCGACAAGGCGATCGAAGGCTTCGTCATGTTCGCGCTCAACCAGGGCGAGGTCTGCACTTGCCCGAGCCGCGCGCTGGTGCATGAGAAGATCTACGACAAGTTCATCGAGCGCGCGCTGAAGCGGGTCGAGGCGATCGTCCAGGGCGATCCGCTCGATCCGGCCACCATGATCGGCGCTCAGGCGTCCAGCGAACAGCTGGCGAAGATCCTGTCCTACTTTGACATCGGCCGTCAGGAAGGGGCCGAGGTGCTGACGGGCGGCGAGCAGAACCATCTGCCGGGCGATCTCGCCGGCGGCTATTACGTCAAGCCGACCGTCTTCAAGGGTCACAACAGATGCGCATCTTCCAGGAAGAGATCTTCGGCCCGGTGGTGTCGGTGACGACTTTCAAGGACGATGACGAGGCGTGTCGATCGCCAACGACACGCTCTATGGCCTCGGCGCCGGCATCTGGAGCCGCGACGCGAACCGCTGCTATCGCTTCGGCCGCGCCATCCAGGCGGGCCGCGTCTGGACCAACTGCTATCACGCCTATCCGGCGCATGCCGCCTTCGGCGGCTACAAGCAGTCCGGCATAGGCCGCGAGACGCACAAGATGATGCTCGACCATTATCAGCAGACCAAGAACATGCTGGTCAGCTACAGCCCGAGAAGCTCGGCTTCTCTGATCCTCCTAGGGCCGTAGGGGGAGGGCGCGCCTGTCGCGCCCTCCCGCTCCTGGAGGAAGATCCGATGGACGAGACATCCTTGGGCAAAGTATCTGCCACGCCGGAAGCCGAGGCGCTGCTTGCAGAGATCATCGCCGATCATGGCCCGGTGCTGTTCATCAGTCCGGCGGCTGCTGCGACGGATCCTCGCCGATGTGCTATCCGCGCGGCGATTTCATCGTGGGCGACAATGACGTCAGGCTGGGCCAGATCGGCGACACGCCGGTCTATATCAGCGCCTCGCAATTCGAGGCCTGGAAG